>NZ_BMVV01000008.1 GCF_014650895.1 Streptomyces omiyaensis | reverse complement strand
TCGTACGCGGTGTCCACGCCCTGCGCGATGTCCGGGGACTGCGACCCGATGGACACCGACACGCCGCAGGAGGCGCCGTCGAAGCCCTTCTTCGAGGAGTCGTACCCGATCTCGAGGATCTTGTTGCGGACGAGGGTGGGGATGTCCGCCCACGCCTTGGTGGTCACTTCGCCGGCGACGTGCACGAGGCCGGTGGTGATCAGCGTCTCGACGGCGACGCGGGAGGTGGGGTCCTCCCGGAGCAGCGCGTCGAGGATGGTGTCGCTGATCTGGTCAGCGATCTTGTCGGGGTGTCCCTCGGTGACGGACTCCGAGGTGAACAGACGACGGGACACAACGCTCCCTGGGGTTGCAGCGGCTGCTGGCTATCTCTTCGCGGACCGGCAGGGGGCTGCGCCCCGCGACGTTCCACGGACAGTCTATCGGGCCGGGTCGGACCTTGGACCAGGTGTCTCGCCTGACGAATGGTTCCGGACGGGTCGAATCGGCTCCCCGCGGGCCGGGAGAAGGGCACGAAAGGGGCGCGCGGTGGGGCGCAGATCACTCGCGCCCCGGCGTTTCGCGCACCCTCCCGACGCCGCCCCGGGTCAGGCGGAACGCTCCCGCAGGCGGGGCAGGACCAGGTCCCAGACGGTCTCGGCGAGGGCTTCCTTCGGGCCGTGCGGGACGGGGGTCTCGGTGCCGTCGGCGGCGAGGACCACGGCCTCGTTCTCCTCGGAGCCGAAGGTCTTGCGCTCGCCGACCTCGTTGACCACGAGGAGGTCGCAGCCCTTGCGGGCGAGCTTGGCGCGGCCGTTGGCCAGCACGTCGTCGGTCTCGGCGGCGAAGCCGACGACGACCTGGCCGGGCAGGGCGCGCTGGGCGGAGAGCTCGGCGAGGACGTCGGGGTTGCGGACCAGCTCGACGGTCGGCGCTCCCCCGTCGTCCGTCTTCTTGATCTTGCCGGTGGCGTAGGAGGCGGGCCGGAAGTCGGCGACGGCGGCGGCCATGACGACCGCGTCGGCGTCGGCGGCCGCCTTGAGGACGGCCTCGCGGAGCTGGAGGGCGGTGCCGACGCGGACGACGTCGACGCCGGCCGGATCGGACATGCCGGTGTTGGCCTCGACCAGGGTGACCCGGGCGCCGCGCGCGGCGGCGGCCCTGGCGAGGGCGTACCCCTGCTTGCCGGAGGAGCGGTTGCCCAGGTAGCGGACCGGGTCGAGGGGCTCACGGGTGCCGCCGGCGCTCACCACGACGTGCCGTCCGGCGAGGTCGGGCGCGGTGACGCCGCGGGCGAGGATCCGCCGGCAGACCTCGAAGATCTCGCCGGGGTCGGGGAGCCGCCCCTTGCCGGTGTCGACGCCGGTGAGACGGCCGACGGCGGGCTCGATGACGACGGCGCCGCGGCGGCGCAGGGTGGCCACGTTCTCCTGGGTGGCCGGATGCTCCCACATCTCGGTGTGCATCGCGGGGGCGAAGACGACCGGACAGCGCGCGGTGAGCAGCGTGTTGGTGAGGAGGTCGTCGGCGAGGCCGTGGGCGGCCTTGGCAAGCATGTCGGCGGTGGCGGGGGCGACCACGACGAGGGCGGCGCCCTGTCCGATGCGGACGTGCGGCACCTCGTGGACGGCGTCCCAGACCTCGGTGGAGACGGGGTTGCCGGAGAGCGCGGACCAGGTGGCGGCACCGACGAAGTGGAGGGCGGAGTCGGTGGGGACGACGCGGACGTCGTGGCCCGACTCGGTGAGCCGGCGCAGCAGCTCGCACGCCTTGTAGGCGGCGATGCCGCCGCTCACGCCCAGAACGACCTTCGGCTTGGTCACGACTGCCTCTCCCCACGCGGTACGCGCTCTCGGATGACGGACGACTCCATGAGACACCACAGGCCCGGCGGAAGGACCGCCGGGCCTGTGATGACGAACGCAACGCTTACTGAACGGGGCCCTCGACGGCCTCGGAGGTCAGCAGACCCGCGTTGATCTCGCGCAGGGCGATCGAGAGCGGCTTCTCGTGGACGTGGGTGTCGACGAGGGGACCGACGTACTCCAGCAGGCCCTCACCGAGCTGCGAGTAGTACGCGTTGATCTGACGCGCGCGCTTGGCCGCGTAGATCACGAGGCTGTACTTCGAGTCAGTGGCCTCGAGCAGCTCGTCGATCGGCGGGTTGATGATGCCCTCGGGCGCGGTGATGGAAGAGGACACGCTCTACCTTCCGAAGATGGATAAAAGATCAGACTACGTGCATCAACGTTAGCAGCTCACGTGCGACGTCCTCGACGGAGGTGTTGACGAGCGTGGTGTCGAACTCGGACTCGGCGGCGAGCTCGACCTTGGCTGCCGCCAGACGCCGCTCGATGACCTCGGGCGACTCGGTGCCGCGGCCGGTGAGCCGGCGGACCAGCTCCTCCCAGCTCGGGGGGGCGAGGAAGACCAGCCGGGAGTCGGCCATGGACTCCTTCACCTGGCGCGCGCCCTGGAGCTCGATCTCCAGGAGGACGGGCTCGCCCGCCTCCAGGCGGTCGGCGACCGCGCTGCGGGGCGTGCCGTAGCGGTTGCCCGCGAACTCGGCCCACTCGAGGAGCTCGCCGTTGGCGATCAGCTTGTCGAACTCGTCGTCCGAGACGAAGAAGTACTGGACGCCGTGCTTCTCGCCGGGGCGGGGCTTTCGTGTCGTGGCCGACACCGAGAGCCAGACCTCGGGGTGGACCTTGCGCATATGAGCGACGACCGTGCTCTTGCCGACCCCTGAGGGGCCGGAGAGCACGGTCAGCCGCGGACGTACCTCTGCTGCCATGCAGCGATTATTCCAGTATCGCCGGGGTGCCCGGGACGCGTGTCCCGGATCGGGCACGGGGCCGGGCACCGGCCGGAGCGACGGGTCAGGCGCCGGAGCCGCCGAACTCGCGCTCCAGGGAGGCGATCTGGTTGGAGCCGAGACCACGGACCCGGCGGCTCTCGGAGATGCCGAGCCGCTCCATGATCTGCTTGGCGCGGACCTTGCCGACGCCGGGAAGGGACTCAAGGAGGGCGGAGACCTTCATCTTGCCGATGACGTCGTTCTCCTGGCCCTGCTTGATGACCTCGTGGAGGGAGGCGCCGGAGTGCTTGAGTCGATTCTTGACCTCGGCCCGCTCCCGGCGAGCCGCGGCGGCCTTTTCGAGCGCGGCTGCGCGCTGTTCAGGGGTAAGGGGCGGAAGAGCCACGCCTACGTCACCTCGGATGTCGATCTGTCGGATACGGACCGGTGAGGGACCTGGTCGACCCACACCAGTGGAGCAGCGTCCGACGACGTGACCGTCGGACGTCCGCTCTGCCCCGGAGACTAGCGGCCATGGCCGCTCCAGTCAGCGAGAACAGCGGAAAAGTCCTGGTCAGCCTCCGGCGAGTGGGACTTTTCCGGCATAACACCCTGGTTTTCTTCCAAGATTTCGTCAAGTGGCGCGACCGTGGGCCGTCCGGGGGCCGCCGTCCGCTCCCACCTGCGGGGATGGCGGGGCGGCCCCGGCGGGACGGCGGGACGGCACCGGAACCCGCTCAGCCGGCGACGGCCGCCCGGATCCCGTCCGCGTAGCGCGTCGCCGCGTCCCGCAGGGCGGACACGTCCGGTCCGGCACCCAGGACGGCCCGGCTGACGTTCGGGACGACGTTGCGGACCGCGTCCCCGAAGACGACCGGGAGGTCCTCCGGGGTCGCGCCCTGGGCGCCGATGCCCGGGGCGAGCAGCGGGCCGTTGATGTCGAGGTCGAAGGAGGAGAGGTCGCCGAGGGTGGCGCCGACGACCGCGCCGAAGGAGCCCATGGGCGTCTCCCCCGCGTTCTCCTCCGCGAGGTGGGCGAGCATGGTCGCGCCGATCGTCCGGCCGTCCTCGCGCACGGCGCGCTGGACCTCGGCGCCCTCCGGGTTGGAGGTCAGCGCGAGGACGAAGAGCCCGGCGCCGGACTCGCGGGCCAGGTCGACGGCCGGCTTCAGCGAGCCGTAGCCCAGGTACGGGGAGACCGTGAGCGCGTCGGAGAAGAGCGGGGAGTCCTTGCGCAGGAAGGCCTCCGCGTAGGCGGCCATGGTGGAGCCGATGTCGCCGCGCTTGGCGTCCATGACGACCAGACCGCCGGCCGCCCGCAGGTCGGCGGTGGCGCGCTCCAGGACGGCGATGCCGCGCGAGCCGAAGCGCTCGAAGAAGGCGGCCTGCGGCTTGAAGACGGCGACGGTGCCGGCCAGCGCCTCGACCACGGTGTACGTGAAGCGCTCCAGGCCCGCGATGTCGTCGGCGAGGCCCCAGGAGCCGAGCAGGGAGGCGTGCGGGTCGATGCCGACGCAGAGCGGGCCGCGCTCGTCCATGGCGGAGCGCAGGCGGGTGCCGAAGGAGGGGGTCATCGCGTGGTGGCCTTTCGGTGGTCGGCGCCGACGGCCTCGGCGAGGGTGGCGTACGGGGAGGCCGCGAGGCGCGCGGCGAGCCCCTTGTGGACCGCGCGGGCGTAGAACGGGCCCTCGTAGATGAAGGCGCTGTACCCCTGGATCAGGGTGGCGCCGGCCAGGATGCGCTGCCAGGCGTCCTCGGCGTCCTCGATGCCGCCGACGCCCACGAGGACGATCCGGTCGCCCACGCGCGCGTAGAGGCGGCGCAGGACCTCCAGGGAGCGCTCCTTGAGCGGGGCGCCGGAGAGGCCGCCGGTCTCCTGGACGAGGGCCGGATCGGAGGAGAGGCCGAGGCCGGCGCGGGCGATGGTGGTGTTGGTGGCGATGATGCCGTCCAGGCCGAGCTCGACGGCGAGGTCGGCGACGGCGTCCACGTCCTCGTCGGCGAGGTCGGGGGCGATCTTCACCAGGAGCGGGACGCGGCGGTCGGTGACCGTGCGGTCGGCGGCCTCGCGGACGGCGGTGAGCAGCGGGCGGAGCGACTCGGTGGCCTGGAGGTTGCGCAGGCCGGGCGTGTTCGGGGAGGAGACGTTGACGACGAGGTAGTCGGCGTGGGCGGCGAGGCGCTCGGTCGACTTCACGTAGTCGGCGGCCGCGTCGGCCTCCTCGACGGCCTTGGTCTTGCCGATGTTGACGCCGACGACGGTGCGGAAGACCGGTACGCGCGCGCGGAGGCGGGCGGCGACGGCGGCGGAGCCCTCGTTGTTGAAGCCCATGCGGTTGATCAGGGCCCGGTCCGGGACCAGGCGGAAGAGCCGCTTCCTGGGGTTGCCGGGCTGGGCCTCCCCGGTGACCGTGCCGATCTCGACGTGGTCGAAGCCGAGCATGGCCATGCCGTCGATGGCGACGGCGTTCTTGTCGAAGCCGGCGGCGAGGCCGAAGGGGCCGTGCATGCGGAGGCCCAGGGCCTCGGTGCGCAGCTCCTCGTGGCGGGGGGCGAGCACGGCGGCGACGAAGGTGCGCAGCACGGGGACGCGGACGGCGAGCCGGATCCAGCGGAAGGCCAGGTAGTGGGCCTTCTCGGGGTCCATGCGCTTGAAGACGAGCTGGAAGAAGAGCTTGTACATGGTGGTGTCCTCACGAAGAGGGGGACACCGTTTCCGGTGTCCCCCTCGGTGGCTGCTAGTCGCGGGCCGCGGTCAGGTGTTCGGCGTGTTCCTGGAGGGAACGGACGCCGACGTCGCCGTGGTTGAGGGCGTCGATGCCCTGGACGGCCGCGGCGAGCGCCTGGACCGTCGTGAGGCACGGGACGCCGCGGGCCACCGCCGCCGTACGGATCTCGTAGCCGTCGAGGCGGCCGCCGGTGCCGTACGGGGTGTTGACGATCAGGTCGACCTGGCCGTCGTGGATGAGCTGGACGATCGTCTTCTCGCCGTCCGGGCCCTCGCCCTCGCTGAGCTTGCGCACGATGGTGGCGTTGATGCCGTTGCGCTTGAGGACCTCGGCGGTGCCGGAGGTGGCGAGGAGCTCGAAGCCGTGGGCGACCAGTTCGCGGGCCGGGAAGATCATCGAGCGCTTGTCGCGGTTGGCGACCGAGATGAAGGCGCGGCCCTTGGTGGGCAGCGGGCCGTAGGCGCCGGCCTGCGACTTGGCGTAGGCGGTGCCGAAGACCGCGTCGATGCCCATGACCTCGCCGGTGGAGCGCATCTCCGGGCCGAGGACGGTGTCGACGCCGCGGCCGTGCACGTCGCGGAAGCGCGACCACGGCATCACGGCCTCCTTGACGGAGATCGGCGCGTCGAGCGGCAGGGTGCCGCCGTCGCCGGCCTTCGGCAGCAGGCCCTCGGCGCGCAGCTCGGCGATGGTCGCGCCCAGCGAGATGCGGGCGGCGGCCTTGGCGAGCGGCACGGCGGTGGCCTTGGAGGTGAAGGGCACGGTCCGGGAGGCGCGCGGGTTGGCCTCCAGGACGTAGAGGATGTCGCCGGCCATGGCGAACTGGATGTTGATCAGGCCGCGGACGCCGACGCCCTTGGCGATGGCCTCGGTGGAGGCGCGCAGGCGCTTGATGTCGAAGCCGCCCAGGGTGATCGGCGGCAGGGCGCAGGCCGAGTCGCCGGAGTGGATGCCGGCCTCCTCGATGTGCTCCATGACGCCGCCGAGGTAGAGCTCCTCGCCGTCGTAGAGGGCGTCGACGTCGATCTCGATCGCGTCGTCGAGGAAGCGGTCGACCAGGACCGGCCGGGTGGGGCTGATCTCGGTGGACTCGGCGATGTACGCCTCCAGGCGCGCCTCGTCGTAGACGATCTCCATGCCGCGGCCGCCGAGCACGTACGAGGGGCGGACCAGGACCGGGTAGCCGATCTCGTCGGCGATCTTCTTGGCGCCGGCGAAGGTGGTGGCGGTGCCGTGCTTGGGGGCCGGCAGGCCGGCCTCCTCCAGGACGCGGCCGAAGGCGCCGCGGTCCTCGGCGGCGTGGATGGCCTCCGGGGAGGTGCCGACGACCGGCACGCCGTTGTCCTTGAGGGCCTGGGAGAGGCCGAGCGGGGTCTGGCCGCCGAGCTGGACGACCACGCCGGCGATCGGGCCCGCGAGGGACTCGGCGTGGACGATCTCCAGGACGTCCTCCAGGGTGAGCGGCTCGAAGTAGAGCCGGTCGGAGGTGTCGTAGTCGGTGGAGACGGTCTCCGGGTTGCAGTTGACCATCACGGTCTCGTAGCCGGCGTCGCTCAGGGCGAAGGAGGCGTGGACGCAGGAGTAGTCGAACTCGATGCCCTGGCCGATGCGGTTCGGGCCGGAGCCGAGGATGATCACGGCGGGCTTCTCGCGCGGCGCGACCTCGGTCTCCTCGTCGTAGGAGGAGTAGAAGTACGGCGTCTTGGCGGCGAACTCGGCGGCGCAGGTGTCGACCGTCTTGTAGACCGGGCGGACGCCGAGGGCGTGCCGGACCTCGCGGACGACGTCCTCGCGCAGGCCGCGGAGCTCGGCGATCTGGGCGTCGGAGAAGCCGTGGCGCTTGGCCTCGGCGAGGAGCTCGGGCTCCAGCTTCTCGGCGCCGGCGAGCTCGTCGGCGATCTCCTTGATCAGGAAGAGCTGGTCGACGAACCACGGGTCGATCTTCGTGGCGTCGAAGACCTCCTCCGGGGTGGCGCCGGCGCGGATCGCCTGCATGACGGTGTTGATGCGGCCGTCGGTCGGGCGGACCGCCTCGCGCAGGAGCTCGGCCTTGTCGCCGGGCTCACCGGTGAAGGCGAACTGCGAGCCCTTCTTCTCCAGGGAGCGCAGGGCCTTCTGGAGGGCCTCGGGGAAGTTCCGGCCGATGGCCATGGCCTCGCCGACCGACTTCATGGTCGTGGTCAGCGTGGAGTCGGCGGAGGGGAACTTCTCGAAGGCGAAGCGCGGGGCCTTGACGACGACGTAGTCGAGCGTGGGCTCGAAGGACGCCGGGGTCTTCTCCGTGATGTCGTTCGGGATCTCGTCCAGCGTGTAGCCGACGGCGAGCCGGGCGGCGATCTTGGCGATCGGGAAGCCGGTGGCCTTGGAGGCGAGGGCCGAGGAGCGGGAGACGCGGGGGTTCATCTCGATGACGATGATCCGGCCGTCGTCCGGGTTGACCGCGAACTGGATGTTGCAGCCGCCGGTGTCGACGCCGACCTCGCGGATGATCGCGATGCCGATGTCGCGGAGCCGCTGGTACTCGCGGTCGGTCAGCGTCATCGCCGGGGCGACGGTGATGGAGTCGCCGGTGTGGACGCCCATCGGGTCGAAGTTCTCGATGGAGCAGACGACCACGACGTTGTCGTGCTTGTCGCGCATGAGCTCCAGCTCGTACTCCTTCCAGCCGAGGATGGACTCCTCCAGGAGCACCTCGGTGGTCGGGGAGAGCGTGAGGCCCTGGCCGGCGATGCGGCGCAGCTCCTCCTCGTCGTGGGCGAAGCCGGAGCCGGCGCCGCCCATGGTGAAGGAGGGGCGGACGACGACGGGGTAGCCGCCGAGCGTCTCGACGCCTTGGAGGACGTCCTCCATCGAGTGGCAGATGACCGAGCGGGCGGACTCGCCGTAACCGATCTTGGCCTTGACGGCCTCGACGACGCCCTTGAAGAGGTCGCGGTCCTCGCCCTTGTGGATGGCCTCGACGTTGGCGCCGATGAGCTCGACGTTGTACTTCTCCAGGACGCCCTGCTCGTGCATGGAGATCGCGGTGTTGAGCGCGGTCTGGCCGCCGAGGGTGGGCAGGAGGGCGTCGGGGCGCTCCTTGGCGATGATCTTCTCGACGAACTCGGGGGTGATCGGCTCGACGTAGGTGGCGTCGGCGATCTCCGGGTCGGTCATGATCGTGGCCGGGTTGGAGTTGACCAGGATCACCCGCAGGCCCTCGGCCTTGAGGATGCGGCAGGCCTGGGTGCCGGAGTAGTCGAACTCGGCGGCCTGGCCGATGACGATCGGGCCGGAGCCGATGACCAGGACGGACTGGATATCGGTGCGCTTAGGCACGCTCGGCCTCCATGAGGGTCACGAAGCGGTCGAAGAGGTACGCGGCGTCGTGCGGGCCCGCGGCCGCCTCGGGGTGGTACTGGACGGAGAAGGCCGGCTGGTCGAGCAGCCGGAGGCCCTCCACGACGTCGTCGTTGAGGCAGACGTGGGAGACCTCGGCACGGCCGAAGGGGGTCTCGGAGACCTTGTCCAGGGGCGCGTCCACGGCGAAGCCGTGGTTGTGCGCGGTGACCTCGACCTTGCCGGTCGTGCGGTCCTGGACGGGCTGGTTGATGCCCCGGTGGCCGTACTTCAGCTTGTAGGTGCCGAAGCCGAGCGCGCGGCCGAGGATCTGGTTGCCGAAGCAGATGCCGAAGAGCGGGGTCTTCCGCTCCAGGACGGCGGTCATGAGCGCGACCGGGCCGTCGGCGGTGGCCGGGTCGCCCGGGCCGTTGGAGAAGAAGACGCCGTCGGGGGCGACCGCGTACACGTCCTCGACGGTCGCGGTGGCGGGCAGCACGTGGACCTCGATGCCGCGCTCGGCCATCCGGTGCGGGGTCATGCCCTTGATGCCGAGGTCGACCGCGGCGACGGTGAACTTCTTCTCGCCGATCGCGGGGACGACGTACGGCTCCTTGGTGGCGACCTCCTCGTAGAGGCTGGCGCCCTTCATCTGGGGCTGCGCCTGGACGCGGGCGACCAGCTCGGCCTCGGGGGCCAGGGCCTCGCCGGAGAAGACGCCGGCGCGCATGGAGCCGCGCTCGCGCAGGTGGCGGGTGAGGGCGCGGGTGTCGATGCCGGAGATGCCGACGACGCCCTGGGCGACCAGCTCGTCGTCGAGGCTGCGCTTGGCGCGCCAGTTCGACGGGATGCGGGCGGGGTCGCGGACCACGTAGCCGGAGACCCAGATGCGGCTGGACTCGTCGTCCTCGTCGTTCCACCCCGTGTTGCCGATCTGGGGGGCGGTGGCGACCACGATCTGGCGGTCGTACGACGGGTCGGTGAGGGTCTCCTGGTAGCCGGTCATGCCGGTGGAGAACACGGCCTCGCCGAAGGTCTCCCCCACGGCCCCGTAGGCGCGGCCGCGGAAGGTGCGGCCGTCCTCCAGGACGAGTACGGCGGGAGCCTGGGCTCCCCTTGTGGAGGTCGTCATCGTGCGATGCCTTCCGTCGTGTTGATCATGGAGTTGATGGCCTCGACCCAGGCCGTGTGGACGGCCGCCCGGTCGGACCGGAAGCCGGAGTCGAGGAGGGTGCCGCCGTGCTCCCAGGTGACGATCAGGAGCCCGCCCTCGGCGAGGACCTTCCCGGCGATGCCCTTGTCGAGGCGGGCCTCGCGCAGGGCGGCGGCGGGGATCAGGAAGTCGTTCGCCCCGGGGCGGACGACCGAGATCCCGGCGTCGGTGAGCGTGAGCCCGGCACGGCTGCGGGTGCCGAGACCGTGGGCGACGATCCGGTCGAGCCACTGTCCGGCGGTGGTGGAGCCGTGGTAGCGGCCGTCCATCGTCAGCTTGGCCTCACCGGGCGCCCGCGGCACCTCGGGGAGCTCGGGGAGGTCCGACTGGAGGCTGCCGCGCCACTTCCATCCCTGGCGCATGAGCCAGTAGACGAAGGCGACGAAGAGCAGGAGTCCGACGACCCAGCCGATGCGGCCGGCCCAGTCGGTCACCTCTGCCGACTTCTGCTCCGCGGCGAGGGCCGCGCTTGCGATGTGGTGTGTCACGCCAACTTCCCGTCCATGACCGTTGCCCGGCCCCGCAGGAAGGTGTGGGTGACGCGACCCGGCAGCTCACGTCCCTCGTAGGGGGTGTTGCGGCTGCGGGAGGCGAAGTCCGCGGGGTCCACCGTCCCACGGTAAGCCGGATCGACCAGGACCAGGTTCGCGGGCTCACCAGCCGAGACGGGTCGTCCATGGCCGGTGGCGCGGCCGATGCGGGCCGGGGCGGCGGACATCCGGTCGGCGACGCCGGCCCAGTCGAGGAGGCCGGTCTCCACCATCGTCTGCTGGACGACGGAGAGCGCGGTCTCCAGGCCGACCATGCCCATGGCGGCGGCGGCCCACTCGCAGTCCTTGTCCTCGTGCGGGTGCGGGGCGTGGTCGGTGGCGACGATGTCGATCGTGCCGTCGGCCAGGGCCTCGCGCAGCGCCAGCACGTCGCGCTCGGTGCGCAGCGGCGGGTTGACCTTGTAGACCGGGTTGTAGCTCCGGACCAGCTCGTCGGTGAGGAGGAGGTGGTGCGGGGTGACCTCGGCGGTGACGTCGATGCCGCGGGACTTGGCCCAGCGGACGATCTCGACGGAGCCGGCGGTGGAGAGGTGGCAGATGTGGACGCGGGAGCCGACGTGCTCGGCGAGGAGGACGTCGCGGGCGATGATCGACTCCTCGGCGACGGCCGGCCAGCCGCCCAGGCCGAGCTCGGCGGAGACGATGCCCTCGTTCATCTGGGCGCCCTCGGTGAGGCGGGGCTCCTGGGCGTGCTGGGCGACGACGCCGCCGAAGGCCTTCACGTACTCCAGCGCGCGGCGCATGATCACGGCGTCGTCGACGCACTTGCCGTCGTCGGAGAAGACGGTGACGCCGGCGGCGGAGTCGTGCATGGCGCCGAGCTCGGCGAGCTTCTTGCCCTCCAGGCCGACGGTCACGGCGCCGATGGGCTGCACGTCGCAGTAGCCGGCCTCCTTGCCGAGCCGGTAGACCTGCTCGACGACGCCGGCGGTGTCGGCGACGGGGTGGGTGTTGGCCATGGCGAAGACGGCGGTGTAGCCGCCCGCGGCGGCGGCCCGGGTGCCGGTGAGGACGGTCTCGGAGTCCTCGCGGCCGGGCTCGCGCAGGTGGGTGTGGAGGTCGACGAGACCGGGGAGGAGGATCCGGCCGTCGGCCTCGATCACGGTCGCGCCCTCGGCGGACAGGCCGGTCCCGACCTCGGCGATGGTCTCGCCCTCGATGAGGACGTCCTGCGGCTCGCCGCCCAGCACCTTCGCACCACGGATAAGGATCTTGCTCATCTTTACTTGCTCTCCTCGGTACGGGTGGTGGCGGGGGCGGCGGCGGGCTCGGAGCCGCCGAGCAGCAGGTAGAGGACGGCCATCCGGACGGAGACGCCGTTGGCGACCTGCTCGACGACCGTGCAGCGGTCGGAGTCGGCGACCTCGGCGGTGATCTCCATGCCGCGGACCATGGGGCCGGGGTGCATGACGATGGCGTGCTCGGGCATCCTCGCCATCCGCTCGCCGTCCAGCCCGTAGCGGCGCGAGTACTCGCGCTCGGTCGGGAAGAAGGCGGCGTTCATCCGCTCGCGCTGCACACGCAGCATCATGACCGCGTCGGACTTCGGCAGCACGCCGTCGAGGTCGTACGAGACCTCGCAGGGCCAGGTCTCGACGCCGACGGGGACGAGGGTCGGCGGGGCCACCAGGGTGACCTCGGCTCCGAGGGTGTGCAGCAGGTCGACGTTGGAGCGGGCGACCCGGCTGTGCAGGACGTCGCCGACGAGCGTGATCCGCTTGCCGTCCAGGCCCCTGCCGAGCCCGGCGTCGCGGCCGACGAGGCGGCGGCGCATGGTGAAGGCGTCCAGGAGGGCCTGGGTGGGGTGCTGGTGGGTGCCGTCGCCCGCGTTGATGACGGGGGCGTCGATCCAGCCGGAGGTGGCCAGGCGGAAGGGGGCGCCGGACGCGCCGTGCCGGATGACGACGGCGTCGACGCCCATCGCCTCCAGGGTCTGCGCGGTGTCCTTCAGGGACTCGCCCTTGGAGACGCTGGAGCCCTTGGCCGCGAAGTTGATGACGTCGGCGGAGAGGCGCTTCTCGGCGGCCTCGAAGGAGATCCGGGTCCGGGTGGAGTCCTCGAAGAAGAGGTTGCAGATGGTCCGGCCGCGGAGGGTCGGCAGCTTCTTGATCGGCCGGTCGGCCACCCGGGCCATCTCCTCGGCGGTGTCGAGGATGAGGACGGCGTCGTCGCGGGTGAGGTCGGCGGCCGAGATGAGGTGACGCATCATCGGGGTTTCTCTCCGGGGTGGGGAGGCGTGAGGGCGTGCGGGGGCACACGGAGGTGCCGTGACCCCGCGGGGTGGCCGGGTCCGGCTAGAGGGCGGGCTTGCCGCCGAGCAGCACGGTGTCGCGACCGTCCTCCTCGGCGAGCTGGACCTTGACGGTCTCCCGCAGCGACGTGGGGAGGTTCTTGCCGACGTAGTCGGCGCGGATCGGGAGCTCGCGGTGGCCGCGGTCGACGAGGACGGCGAGCTGGACCGCGCGGGGGCGGCCGATGTCGCCGAGGGCGTCGAGGGCGGCGCGGATGGTGCGGCCCGAGAAGAGGACGTCGTCGACGAGGACGACGAGGCGGCCGTCGACGCCGTCCGCGGGGATCTCGGTGCGGCCGATGGCACGCGCCGGCTTCATCCGCAGGTCGTCGCGGTACATGGTGATGTCGAGGGAACCGACCGGCACCTCGGTGCCGGTGATCGAGGCGAGCTTCTCGGCGAGCCGGCGGGCGAGGAAGACGCCGCGGGTGGGGATGCCGAGGAGGACCACATCGTCGGCGCCCTTGGCGCGTTCGACGATCTCGTGGGCGATCCGGGTCAGGACCCGGGCGATGTCGGGGGCCTCGAGAACGGGCCGCGCCGCATCGGTGTGCTCTTGCGTGTCCATGGGAAAAGGACCTCCTTCTCCGCCTCACGGGACGGACCTTAAAGGACGTCGGATGTACGGCGTCCACTTTAGCAGGGCGACTCGCACGGGCTTTCCGCGGACCCCGCTCCCCCGCCGCGACCTGCGGCGGGACGTCCCCCGGGAGGGGGTGGCGAGCCTCTTTCGGCTTGACGGGAAAGAGTAACGCTGCGTAACCTCACAGTGAGTTACCAGCCGCGCGGCGCAGCCGCATGTCGTCACAGCGTCCGGGAGCGTTATGTCCAGCGAATACGCAAAGCAGCTCGGGGCCAAACTCCGCGCCATCCGCACCCAGCAGGGCCTGTCCCTCCACGGGGTGGAGGAGAAGTCCCAGGGCCGCTGGAAGGCCGTCGTGGTCGGCTCGTACGAGCGCGGCGACCGCGCCGTGACCGTGCAGCGCCTGGCCGAGCTGGCGGACTTCTACGGGGTGCCCGTGCAGGAGCTGCTGCCCGGCACGACCCCCGGCGGCGCCGCCGAGCCCCCGCCGAAGCTGGTCCTGGACCTGGAGCGCCTCGCCCACGTCCCGCAGGAGAAGGCCGGCCCGCTCCAGCGCTACGCGGCGACGATCCAGTCCCAGCGCGGCGACTACAACGGCAAGGTGCTGTCGATCCGCCAGGACGACCTGCGCACCCTGGCCGTGATCTACGACCAGTCCCCCTCGGTCCTCACCGAGCAGCTGATCAGCTGGGGCGTGCTCGACGCGGACGCGCGCCGCGCGGTCGCCCACGAGGAGAACTGACTCCTCGCGGACACTTCTGCAGAAACGTGCCGCCGGGCCCGTGGACGTCATCCGACGCCACGGGCCCGGCGCTTTTCCCGTCCGCTCCCCGTCCGCCGCCCCCGCGCTTTCCCGTCCGCCTCCCGTCTGCTTTCCCGTTCACGGAGCGCCCCATCTCACCCGTACGGGCGAACGCCCGCAGAAAAGTCCGGGGGTACGCGAAGGGGCCCGCGGCACCGAGGTGCTGCGGGCCCCTTCGACGAGCCGTGCGGGACTAGGCGTCCGCGTCCCGGCGCAGTCGGGGCTTCAGGTCCTTGAAGCGCCCGAGGAGGCCGTTGACGAAGGACGGGGAGTCGTCCGTGGAGAACTCCTTGGCGAGCTGCACCGCCTCGTCGATCGCCACCGCGTCCGGGGTGCCGTCCTCCCAGATCAGCTCGTACGCGCCGAGGCGCACGATGCTGCGGTCGGCGGCCGGCATCCGGTCGAGGTCCCAGTCCACCGCGTAGGTGGCGATGAGCTCGTCGATCCGGGCCACGTACTGGGCGTACCCCTCGACCAGCTGCATGGTGAAGTCACCGACCGCGGGCTGGCGCTCGTCGGCACGGTGGAGCCGGATCTGGTCCGCGAGGACCTCCTGCACCGAAGTGCCGCGCTGGTCGGCCTCGAACAGGATCTGGAAGGCCCGCCTGCGGGCCTTGCTCCGGGCGGCCACGGTTAGCTGTTCACCCGGCCGAGGTAGTCGCTGGTGCGGGTGTCGACCTTGACCTTCTCACCGGTGGTGATGAAGAGCGGGACCTGGATCTCGTGGCCGGTCTCCAGCTTGGCGGGCTTGGTGCCACCGGTGGAGCGGTCGCCCTGGACGCCCGGCTCGGTCTCGGCGATGACCAGCTCGACCGCGGCCGGCAGCTCGACGTAGAGCACGGAGCCCTCGTTCTGCGCGACGAGCGCGGTGAAGCCCTCGATGAGGAAGTTGGCGGCGTCGCCGACGACCTTGCGGTCGATGTGGAGCTGGTCGTAGGTGTCCAGGTCCATGAAGACGAAGTAGTCGCCGTCCATGTAGGAGAACTGCATGTCGCGCTTGTCGACGTTCGCGGTCTCCACCTTCACGCCGGCGTTGAAGGTCTTGTCGACGACCTTGCCGGACAGCACGTTCTTGAGCTTGGTGCGCACGAAGGCCGGGCCCTTGCCGGGCTTGACGTGCTGGAACTCGACGACGGACCAGAGCTGGCCCCCGTCGAGCTTGAGCACCATGCCGTTCTTGAGGTCGTTCGTGGAAGCCACGGTTGCGGAATCTCCTGGACTGACGTGGACCAACGGGCCGGCCACGCGCTACAGCGCGAGCAGCTCCTTGGTCGTGATGGTGAGTAGCTCGGGTCCGCCGTCCGCCTCCTGGCGCACGACGAGCGTGTCATCGATCCGGACCCCGCCCCGGCCCGGGAGGTGGACCCCCGGTTCGACGGTGACCGGCACACAAGCGTCCAGTTTACCCATGGCCGAGGGGGAGAGCTGCGGGTCCTCGTCGATTTCGAGCCCCACCCCGTGTCCGGTGAGGGGTACGGCGGTCCCCGCGTGGCCCCCGGCGTCGAGGATCTGGCGGGCCGCGCGGTCCACGTCGCGGTACTCGGCACCGGGCACCAGGGACTCCCGCCCGGCCCGCTGGGCGGCGAAGACGAGGTCGTACAGCTCGATCTGCCAGTCGGCCGGAGCGGTGCCGATGACGAAGGTCCGCCCGATCTCGCAGCGGTAGCCGCGGTAGTCCGCGCCGAGGCAGACCGACAGGAAGTCGCCCTCCTCGACCCGGCGGTCGGTGGGGCGGTGGCCGCGCCTGCCGGAGTGGGGTCCGGTGGCCACCGAGGTCGCGAAGGCGGCCCCGTCGGCGCCGTGGTCGACGAGCCGCCGCTCCAGTTCGAGGGCGAGGTGGCGCTCGGTGCGGCCGACCAGGATCGACTCCAGGAGCTCCCCGAGGGCCTGGTCGGCGATCTCGGCGGCGATCCGCAGACAGGCGATCTCGTCCTCGTCCTTCACCACCCGGAGCTGCTCGACGGCGCAGGAGAGGTCGCCGAGGCGGAGCCCGGGGGCGGCGGCCCCGAGGCTGCGGTGGCGGGCCACCGTCAGGTCGTGCTCCTCCACGGCGAGCCCGTCGGCTCCGGACCGGCGGGCGAGCTCGGCGGCGGCGACGGCCGGATCGCCGCCGCCGAGCGGGAGCTGCTGCTGCCGGAGCAGTTCGTCCAGCCGCCCGTCGAGCGGCTCGCCCTCGACCGCGGCGGGCCGGACCAGCAGGTCGGCGCCGGGCTCGGGGCCGACCAGCAGCACGGCGCCGGGCGGGGCGCCGCCCGCGAGATAGCGGACGTTGGCGGGACGGGACACCAGGGCCGCCGCGCTGCCCGCTGCCGCGACCCGGTCGCGCAGCCTGACCCGGCGGTCCGCATACACCTGTGACATGTCTCCGAGCCTACGAGCCGGTCCCCTCCCCGGCCTGTCGGCGGCGTCCGACCGGGGAGGGCTCGCCGGTCAGCCGGCGGGCGGCGCGGCTATCGCCCGGGCCAGGGCCTCGTCGAGGAGCCGGGCGGTGGCCTCCACGTCGAGCGCGGAGTTGTCGATGATCGGCAGCCCGGAGCCGTACCAGCCGGCCATCCGGCCGTGGATGGCGGCGACCTCCTCGTCGGAGAGGCGCCGGTTGCCGGAGCGCTGGGCGTTGCGCTCCAGGACGACCTCCAGACCGGGCAGCAGGACCACCGGCAGCAGGCCGGGGCCGACGTGCCGCTTCCAGCCGCCGAGGCCGACGACGGGCCGGTCGGGGAAGACGGCGTCGTCGAGGATGCAGGAGATGCCGTTGGCGAGGAAGTTGCGGGCGGCGAAGCCGCAGGTGCGGCGGGCCAGCCGGTACTGGGCCTCGGAGTGCTCGTTCCACCCCGACTGCGGGTCGGCGAAGCCGGAGCAGACCCACTCCCGCACGTCGTCGAGGCTGATGTGGGCGGTGGGGACCGGCCGCCGGCGCGCCCAGTGCCGGGCGACCGTGGTCTTGCCCGCGCCGGCCGGCCCGATGAGCAGCACCGCGAGGGTGGCGGTCCCGGTGCCGGGCCGGTGCTCGAAGAGCGGCATCGGGGGCGCCAGCGGCACGGCCCCGGTGACGTGCGGGGACACGGCCCCGGGGGCGGGCGGCGGTACGGCTCCGGGGGCCGCGCCCCAGCCGGGACCGCCGGGCCCCTGCGCGGACGGCGGGGGCGGTCCGGGCTGCACGGCGGGGTGCACCCCGAGCCGGCCGCCGGGCGCGCCGGACGGCGGCCCCGGGTAGGGCGCGGTCTGCGGGGGCGGGGGTACGGGGCCGTGTCCGCCGGCCGGGGCCGGGCCGGGCGCCCGGCCCGGCTGCTCGGGCGGTGGCAGCGGTCCCCCCACTGCGTGCTGCATCCGGTGCCACTCCGTCTCGTCGGCCTGGTGCGTCGTCGGGGCGGCCGGTCCGGTGCCGCCGGCCCCGCCCCGGTCGCCCGGTGATGCCAAAACGTTACCGCCCCCTCCGCCCGCTCGGGGAACGGGTGGGACCCCGCCGAAAGTGCCCGGCCGCGGCGGACCGGACCGCGCGCGAGGGGCGGCCGCCTCACGGCGACCGCCCCGGGGTCCCGCGTACCGCTCAGGAAGGGGTGTCGAGCTCCTCGGCGAGGGCGCGCAGGGCGAGCCGGTACGAGCCGATGCCGAAGCCCGCCACGGTGCCGGTCGCCACGGCGGCCACCACCGAGGTGTGCCGGAACTCCTCGCGGGTGTACGGGTTCGAGATGTGCACCTCGATCAGCGGGGCGGTGCGCTGCGCGGCCGCGTCGCGCATCCCGTACGAGTAGTGCGTGAAGGCGCCCGGGTTGAGCACGACCGGCACCCGTCCGTCGGCCGCCTCGTGCAGCCAGCGGATCATCTCGCCCTCGTCGTTGGTCTCGCGGACCTCGACGTCGAAGCCGAGCTCGCCGCCGAGCTCCCGGCAGGACTCGACGAGCCCCTTGTAGGAGGTGGCGCCGTAGATGTCGGGCTCGCGCGAGCCCAGCCGGCCGAGGTTCGGTCCGTTCAGCACCAGGACGCGGCGCGGCGCGCTCATGCCGAGAGCTCCCCGTAGGCGGCGATGAGGACGGACGGGTCCGGGCCCTCCAGGACGGACGGCTTGGCGAGCCCGTCGAGGACGATGAAGCGCAGCAGGTCGCCGCGGGACTTCTTGTCCAGCTTCATCGTCTCCAGGAGCTTGGGCCACTGGTCGCCGCGGTAGGTGAGCGGCAGGCCGACGGATTCCAGGACGGCGCGGTGCCGGTCGGCGGTGGCGTCGTCGAGGCGGCCGGCGAGCCGGCCCAGCTCGGCGGCGAAGACCATGCCGACGGAGACGGCGGCGCCGTGGCGCCACTTGTACCGCTCGTTCTTCTCGATGGCGTGCGCGAGGGTGTGCCCGTAGTTGAGGATCTCGCGGCGGCCGGACTCCTTGAGGTCGCCGGAGACCACGTCGGCCTTGACCTGGATGGAGCGGACGATCAGCTCGGCGGTGTGCGGGCCGGCGGGCGTGCGGGCCGCCTGCGGGTCCTCCTCGATGAGGTCGAGGATGACCGGGTCGGCGATGAAGCCGGTCTTGATGATCTCGGCGAGCCCGCTGACGAAGTCGTGCACCGGCAGCGACTCCAGCGCGGCGAGGTCGCACAGGACGCCGGCCGGCGGGTGGAAGGCGCCGACGAGGTTCTTGCCCTCGGCGGTGTTGATGCCGGTCTTGCCGCCGACGGCCGCGTCGACCATGCCGAGGACGGTGGTCGGCACGGCGATCCACCGGACGCCGCGCAGCCAGGTCGCGGCGACGAAGCCGGCCAGGTCGGTGGTGGCGCCGCCGCCGACGCCGACGATGACGTCGGTGCGGGTGAAGCCGGTCTGGCCGAGCGCCTTCCAGCAGTAGGCGGCGACCTCGGCGGTCTTCGCCTCCTCGGCGTTCGGCACCTGGATGGCGACGGCCTCGTACCCCTGCTCGGCCAGGTCCTCGCGGAGCGCCTCGCCGGTCCCGGCGAGCGCCTCGGGGTGGATGACGGCGACCCGCCTGGCCTTGTCGCCGATGAGGGCGGGCAGTTCGCCGAGCAGCTGCCGGCCGACCAGCACCTCGTACGGATCGGTGCCCGCGCTGCCGCCGACGTGGATGCGGGTCACTTCCTGGTCCGTGGTCATGCGTCCTTCAACTCCAGTGCGTCGAGGACCGCCTCGGCGACCTCTTCGGGGGTGCGCGCGTCGGTGGCGACCACGGCACGGGCGACTTCTTCGTACAGGTGGCGGCGGGCGTCCATCAGCTCGCGCCACTGGCGCCGCGGGTTGACCGCGAGCAGCGGGCGGGCCGCGCCGAGCCCGACCCGGCGCACCGCCTCCTCGACGTCCATCGAGAGGTACGCGACGGGCCGGCCGGCCAGCAGGGCGCGGGTGTCGGCGTCGAGGACCGCGCCGCCGCCGAGGGCGAGGACGCCCTCGTGGTCGGCGAGCGCCCGCGCGACGGCGGCCTTCTCCAGGGCGCGGAAGCGCTCCTCGCCGTCCTCGACGAAGATGTCGGAGATCTCGCGGCCCTCGGCGGCGACGATGTCGGCGTCGGTGTCCCGGTAGGGCGCGCCGAGCCGTTCGGCCAGGAGCGCGCCCACCGTGGACTTGCCGGAGCCCATCGGGCCGACGAGGACGACCAGGGGGCCGCCGGTCACCGGATGCGCAGGTTGTCGAGGTAGCCCTGGACGTTGCGGCGGGTCTCGGGGACCGAGTCCCCGCCGAACTTCTCCAGGACGGCGTCGGCGAGGACGAGGGCGACCATGGCCTCGGCGACGATGCCGGCGGCCGGGACGGCGCAGACGTCGGAGCGCTGGTGGTGGGCGGCGGCGGCCTCGCCGGTGGCGACGTCGACGGTGGCGAGCGCCCGCGGGACGGTCGCGATCGGCTTCATGGCGGCGCGGACGCGCAGCAGCTCGCCGGTGGTGAGACCGCCCTCGGTGCCGCCGGAGCGGCCGGAGGTGCGCTTGATGCCGTCCTCGGTCCTCACGATCTCGTCGTGGGCCTGCGAGCCGGGCACGCGGGCGAGGTCGAAGCCGTCGCCGACCTCGACGCCCTTGATGGCCTGGATGCCCATGAGCGCGGCGGCGAGCCGCGCGTCGAGACGGCGGTCCCAGTGCACGTGGGAGCCGAGGCCGACGGGCACGCCGTAGGCGAGGACCTCGACGACGCCGCCGAGGGTGTCGCCGTCCTTGTGGGCCTGGTCGATCTCGGCGACCATCGCCTTCGACGCGTCGGCGTCGAGGCAGCGGACCGGGTCGGCGTCGAGCTTCTCGACGTCGGCGGGGG
Organism: Streptomyces omiyaensis; assembly: GCF_014650895.1. Classification (GTDB taxonomy): domain Bacteria; phylum Actinomycetota; class Actinomycetes; order Streptomycetales; family Streptomycetaceae; genus Streptomyces; species Streptomyces omiyaensis. Next base: position 333,968 of record NZ_BMVV01000008.1, on the reverse strand, counting down.
TCGGGTAGACGCCGTACGGGGCCTTGGCGGCGGCCAGCTCGATCACGTGCGAGACGATCTCGATGCCGGCGGCCTCCTTGAGGAAGGAGCGGGCGACGGCGCCGAGGGCGACGCGGGCGGCGGTCTCCCGGGCGCTGGCGCGCTCCAGGATCGGCCGGGCCTCGTCGAAGCCGTACTTCTGCATGCCGGCCAGATCGGCGTGACCGGGCCGGGGCCGGGTGAGCGGCGCGTTGCGGCCGGTCTCCTTGAGCTCGGACGGGTCGACCGGGTCGGCCGACATGACCTTCTCCCACTTGGGCCACTCGGTGTTGCCGACCATCACGGCGATCGGCGACCCGAGGGAGAGGCCGTGCCGGACGCCACCGAGGAAGGTGATCTCGTCCTGCTCGAACTTCATCCGGGCGCCGCGCCCATAGCCGAGGCGCCGCCGCGCGAGGTGGTCCGCCACCAGCTCGGTGGTGACCGGGACGCCGGCGGGAAGACCCTCCAGCGTCGCGACCAGCGCGGGTCCGTGGGACTCCCCAGCGGTCAGCCAACGCAACCTGCTCAACGATGCTCCTCATACTCGCCTGGGCACTGCTGCGGCAGCCCCGGACGCGCGGCCCGGACCCGCCGTCCCCGATCCTCCCACGTCCGCGGGGCGAGCCCGGCCTCCGGTCCAGCTGGCGGACGCGTGCCCCCGCCGTCGCGGACGGCGGGGGCACGGTCGCGGCGGGCCTGCGGAGCGGGTCAGCGGGCGGCGAGCGCGCTCTCGCCGGCGGCGCGCATGGCGGCCAGCGGGGCCCGGGGAACGCCCGTCATCCGCTCCACCTGGAGGACCGCCTGGTGGACCAGGAGGTCCAGGCCGCCGACCACCCTGCCGCCCCGGTCGGACCAGGCGGCCGCGAGGGCGGTGGGCCAGGGGTCGTACAGGACGTCGAAGAGGGTGCCGGGGCGGTCGGGGACCGCGGCGGCGAGGGCGTCGGTCGTCCCGGCCGGGGTCGTGGCGACCACCAGCGGCGCGGCGAACGCCTCCGCCGCGTCCTCCCAGGCGGCGGTGCGGACGTCGACGCCGAGCCGGTCGCCCCAGCCGCGCATCTCGGCGGCCCGGGCCTCGCTGCGGACGTAGGCGGTGACCGGGCCCGCGCAGACGCGGGCCAGGGCGGCGAGCGCCGAGGAGGCGGTGGCCCCCGCGCCGAGGATCGCCGCGGAGTCGGCCTTCTCGACGCCCCGCTCGCGCAGGGCGGCGATCATGCCGGGGATGTCGGTGTTGTCGCCGACGCGGCGGCCGTCCTCGCGGAGGACCACCGTGTTGACCGCCTCGACGGAGGCCGCCGTGGCGGTGACCTCGTCGAGCAGCGGGATGACCGCCCGCTTGAGCGGCATGGTCAGGGACAGGCCGGCCCACGAGCCGTCGAGCTCCGCGAGGAAGGCCGGCAGGGCCGCCTCGTCGATCTCGAAGCGCTCGTACGACCAGTCGTCCAGGCCGAGCTCCGCGTACGCGGCCCGGTGCAGGACCGGGGAGAGCGAGTGGGCGATCGGCGAACCGAGGACGGCGGCACGGTGCGGTGTGCTCACTGGCCGGACTTCTCCCGTTCCTTCTCGTACTCCGCCACGTTCCGGTTGTGTTCCTTGAGGGTCACGGAGAAGACGGTCTTGTTCTCGTTGATCGACACGAAGTAGTACCACGGGCCCTCGGCCGGGGAGATGGCCGAATTCAGCGCCTCGATGCCGGGGTTGCTGATGGGGCCGGGGACGAGGCCCTTCACGTCGTACGCGTACGTGTTGTACGGGTCCTTGATCTTCCGCATCTCCTCGACGGTGCCGACGTCCAGGGTGCTCTTCCCCCGGAGGTAGTTCACCGTGGAGTCGAACTCCAGACGGCCCGCCGTCTCGGCGTTGTCCGGCTGGAGGCGGTTGTAGACCACCCGCGCGACCTTGTCGAAGTCGTGCTTGTACTTGCCCTCGACCTGCACGAGGCTGGCGACGGTCAGCAGCTCCCAGGGCCCCTTCAGGCCCTGTGCCCGCGCCTTCCCCTCCAGGTCCAGCTTCACGTACTCGGCGTTGGCGCGGCTCACCATCTTCTTGAGCGCGTCCTCGGGCTTCGTGCCCTTGCCGACCGGGTAGCTCGCGGGGAAGAGGAATCCTTCCAGCGGGTCCTTGACGTTCGGGTGGTTCTTGGCCCAGTCGGGCAGGCCGAGGGAGTCGGCCTGCTTGAAGGCGACCTCCTTGGTGGTGCCCGCCTCCAGGTCGAGGCGCTTGTCGAGCTCCTCGTAGACCCAGGCGTTGCGCTTGCCCTCGGGGATGACGAGGTTGGCCTGGCTCGCCGGGTTCAGCATCAGCGCGACCGCGCTCTCCGCCGACATCTCCTTCTTGAGCGTGTAGAAGCCCGCCTGGATCGAGAGGCCCTTGGGGTTCTTCGCCTGGGCGGAGACGAAGGCGTCGACGCTCTTGACCACGCCGGCCTTCTTGAGGATGTTGCCGATCTGGTAGCCGCCGGAGTCCTTCGGGATCTCGACCTGGACCTCGCCGCTGCCGGTCCCCGCGAAGTCGGGGTCCTCGCCGAACTGGCCCTGCCAGAACTGGTAGCCGAAGTAGCCGACGCCGCCGACGCCGCCGACCAGGACCGCGGCGACGACCAGGCAGGCCACGCCGTTCTTGCCCTTGCGCTTCTTCTCCTTGCCGCGGCGCTCGCGGTCGCCGCCGCGTCCGCCACGGCCCCGGCGGCCGGCGGGTTCCTCGTCCTCGTGGTCGTCGTGGTCGTTCTCGTCGTCACCGGTGAAGAAGGGGTGCGACTCCTCCGGCTCGGGACGGGCGGGCTCGGGCTCCGGCTCCCAGTCGACGACCGGCTCCGGGGGCTGCTGCCGGCGGCCGGGCGGCTGCGGCGGCGGATAGGCCTCGGGGGTGCCGTAGAGGTCGGGCTGCTGACCGCCGTACGGATCGGCGGGCGGTGCGTTGTAGGCCATGGCGGCCTGACCGGTCTCCCAGTTGCCGTCGTACGCCTGTCCGGGCTGCCCGGGCGTGTCGTACCCCTGGTCCCAGCCGGCCCGGTCGTACGCCTGCGGCTGGCCCTGGGCCTGCCCGTGGAGCTGCCCCTGGTCGCCGTACGCCTGCGCGTGCGGGTCGGCGTAGCCCTGCTGCTGGTACTGCTGCTGCTGGTACGCGGCCTGCTGCTGGTACGGGTCGGTCCCGTAGCCCTGCTGGGCGTACGGGTCCTGGTAGGCCTGGCCACCCTGCGCGTACGGCGTCGCCTGCTGCGGCTGCTGCGGGTGCTGCGGCTGCTGCTGGTACTGCTGCTGACCTTCCCACCCCTGGTCCCCGTACAACGGGTCCGTGGGGTGCCACGGTTCGGGGCCAGGGCCCCGGCCATACTCAGTCATCGATCCCCAAACAGCCGCGAGGCTTCCGGACGATCCGCCTCTACGTAGTGCGGCAGCTGTTCGAACGCGGCCGCATCGCGCGGAACGTTACCGTATCGCGATCAGATGACCACTTCGACGCCCTCACCGGGCGGATTACCTGATACCCGTTCGGACTCAAGAGCGTTCTGAAGGATGATCACAGCGGCGGCCTGGTCGATGACGGACCGGCCCTTCTTGGACTTCACCCCGGAGGCCCGCAGCCCCTGGGTCGCCGTCACCGTCGTCATCCGCTCGTCGACCAGGCGCACCGGCACCGGGGCGACGCCCTTCGCCATCTCGCGGGCGAAGGCGCGGACCTTGGCCGCGGCCGGACCCTCCCGCCCGCTGAGCGAGCGGGGCAGGCCCACGACGACCTCGATCGGCTCGTACTCCTCGACGATCTGGCGGAGCCGCCGGTGGGCGGCCGGGACGTCGCGTCCCGGCACGGTCTCCACCGGCGTGGCGAGGACCCCGTCGGGGTCGCACGAGGCGACCCCGATCCGGGCGTCCCCGACGTCGACCGCGATACGGCGGCCGCGACGCATCGTCACGCCGTCTCCACCACGAGGCGCTCGACGGCGGCGATGGCCTCGCCGACGGCCTCCGGGTTCTGGCCGCCGCCCTGGGCGACGTCCGGCTTGCCGCCGCCACCGCCGCCGAGGGTCTTGGCGGCGGTGCGGACCAGGTCACCGGCCTTGAGGCCGCGCTCGCGGGCGGCCTCGTTGGTGGCGATGACCGTGAGCGGCTTGCCGTTGGCCGTGGTGAACAGGGCGACGACGGCCGGACGGTCGGAGGGGATCCGGCCGCGCACGTCGAGGACGAGCTTGCGCAGGTCGTCGGCGCCGGTGCCGTCCGGGACCTGGCCGGTGACGAGGGCGAGGCCGCGGATGTCCTTGGCGGAGTCGACCAGACCGGCGGCAGCCTGGAGGACCTTCTCCGCGCGGAACTTCTCGATCTCCTTCTCGGCGTCCTTCAGCTTGCCGAGCATGGAGGCGATCTTCTCCGGCAGCTCCTCCGGACGGCCCTTGACCAGCTCCTGGAGCTGGGCGACGACCGTGTGCTCCTTGGCGAGGAAGTTGTACGCGTCGACGCCGACCAGGGCCTCGATGCGGCGCACGCCGGAGCCGATGGAGGACTCGCCGAGCAGCTTCACCAGGCCCAGCGCGGAGGTGTTCTTGACGTGGGTGCCGCCGCACAGCTCCTTGGAGAAGTCGCCGATGGTGACGACGCGGACCTGCTCGCCGTACTTCTCGCCGAACTCGGCGATGGCGCCCTGGCGCTTGGCCTCGTCGATCGGCATGACCTCGGCGTGGACCTCCAGCTCGCGCGAGAGGACCTCGTTGATCTTCTGCTCGACGTCCATGAGGACCGTGCCGGGGACGGCGTTCGGCGAACCGAAGTCGAAGCGGAAGCGGCCGGGCTGGTTCTCCGAACCGGCCTGGGCGGCCGTCGGGCCGAGGGCGTCGCGCAGCGCCTGGTGGGTCAGGTGGGTGGCCGAGTGGGCGCGGGCGATGGCCTGGCGGCGGCGCACGTCGATGGTGGCGTAGGCGGTGGAGCCCACGGTCACCTCGCCGACCTGCACCGCGCCCTTGTGCACCGAGACGCCGGGGACGGGCTGCTGCACGTCGCGGATCTCGATGACGGCGCCGGAGTGGAGCCGGATGCGGCCCTGGTCGGCGATCTGACCGCCGCCCTCGGCGTAGAAGGGGGTGCGGTCGAGGACGACCTCGACCTCGTCGCCCTCGGAGGCGGCCGGCGAGGGGACGCCGTTCACCAGCAGGCCGACGACCGTGGACTCGCCCTCGGTGTTGGTGTAGCCGGTGAACCGGGTGGCGCCGGCGGCGTCGGCGATCTCGCGGTACGAGGTCACGTCGGCGTGGCCGGTCTTCTTGGCCAGGGCGTCGGCCTTGGCGCGGTCCCGCTGCTCCTTCATCAGGCGCCGGAAGCCGTCCTCGTCCACGGAGAGGCCCTGCTCGGCGGCCATCTCCAGGGTGAGGTCGATCGGGAAGCCCCAGGTGTCGTGGAGCAGGAAGGCCTGCTCGCCGGCGAGGACCGAGCCGCCGGCGGCCTTGGTCTCGGTGACGGCGGTGTCGAGGATGTTGGTGCCGCCCTTGAGGGCCTTCAGGAACGCGGCCTCCTCGGCGAGGGCGACCGTCTCGATGCGCTTGCGGTCGGTCTCCAGCTCCGGGTACTGCTCGCCCATGGTCCGGATGACCGTGTCGACGAGCTCGCCGACGACCGGGCCGGTGGCGCCGAGCAGGCGCATGTTGCGGACGGCACGGCGCATGATGCGGCGCAGCACGTAGCCGCGGCCCTCGTTGCCCGGGGTGACGCCGTCGCCGATGAGCATGACCGAGGTGCGCATGTGGTCGGCGACCACGCGCAGCGAGACGTCGCTGTCGTGGCTCTTGCCGTAGGCGACGCCGGTGAGCTCGGTGGCCTTGTCGATGACGACCTTGAGGGTGTCGGTCTCGTACATGTTCTGCACGCCCTGGAGGATCATCGCCAGGCGCTCGAGACCGAGACCGGTGTCGATGTTCTTGGACGGCAGGTCGCCGAGGATCTCGAAGTCCTCCTTGCCGATGCCCCGGCCCCGCTCGTACTGCATGAAGACGAGGTTCCAGATCTCGACGTACCGCTCGTCGTTGACGGCCGGGCCGCCCTCGACGCCGAACTCCGGGCCGCGGTCGTAGTTGATCTCGGAGCAGGGGCCGCAGGGGCCGGGGACGCCCATGGACCAGAAGTTGTCCTTCTTGCCGAGGCGCTGGATGCGCTCGGCCGGGACGCCCACGACGTCGCGCCAGATCTGCTCGGCCTCGTCGTCGTCCTGGTAGACGGTGATCCAGAGCTTCTCCGGCTCCAGCCCGTAGCCGCCGTGCTCCACCGAGGTGGTCAGCAGCTCCCAGGCGAGCTTGATGGCGCCTTCCTTGAAGTAGTCGCCGAAGGAGAAGTTGCCGCACATCTGGAAGAACGTGCCGTGGCGGGTGGTCTTGCCGACCTCTTCGATGTCGGGCGTGCGCACGCACTTCTGCACGCTGGAGGCGCGCGCGAAGGGCGGCTTGACCTCACCCAGGAAGTAGGGCTTGAAGGGCACCATGCCCGCGGGGACGAGCAGCAGAGTCGGGTCGTCCGCGATGAGCGACGCCGAAGGGACGACGGTGTGACCGCGCTCCTCGAAGAAGCTCAGCCAGCGGCGGCGGATTTCAGCCGACTCCATCAGTGGTCCTCATTCCGGTTGTACGAGATCGTGCGCGACGAAAACGTGGTCGTGGTCTTGTGCGGGGTGGGGCCGAGAGCGGCCCGGCGGCGGGGCTCGGGGAGCTCCCGGTCCGCGGGGGGCTGTGCGTCGAGGCCGAGCGCCTCACCCAGCTCGGCCTCCCGCTGGACCATCCCCGCCCTCACGTCGAGGGCGAAGTCCTTGAGCCGGTGGCCCGCCTCGACCGCCTTGTTGGCGGCCTGGGCCGCCAGGCTCTCGGGGGTCAGCTGCTGGATCTTGCGGTTGACCTTGGTGGTGGCCCAGACGCCGGCGGCTGCGCCGGCCGTGAACCAGAACGTACGGCGGAACATCGCGGCTATCGGCCCTTCTGCTTCCGGCGCCGTGCGAGGGGCACGGTACGACCGACGATCACAGTACGGCGCCCGGCGGCGGGCGGCACGTCCCCCCGGTCCCGGCCGCGGCCGAGCGCCCTGCGGACCCCGTAGCCGAACGCGGCGACCTTGACGAGCGGGCCGCCGAAGGTGGAGGCGACGGTCGTCGAGAGCGCGGAGGCGTTGGCGGTGACCTCCTGGACGTCGGAGGCGATGGCGTCCACCCGGTCGAGCTGGGTCTGCGCCGAGCGCACGGTGGCCGACGCGTCGGCGAGCAGGGGAACCGCCTGCTCGGTCACGTCCGCCACGAGCTTGGTGGTCGCCCGGAGCGTCTGTGCCAGCCTCGCCAGTACCACGGCGAGGAAGGAGACGAGGATCGCCCAGAACACGGCCACCAGGATCCCGGCAACCTCTCCACCGGTCACTCCGCACCGCTCTCTGCTGTCGTCGTTGGTCGTTCGGGTCCTGCGAAAAGTCGTCCTCCGACCCTATCGCGCCCGGGCTGTCGAGCCGTACCGCATTACCGCCCGTGGGGCGGGAGTTACCCGATCAGATTGTACGGAGCGCGCGCGGATGAGTACGCTCCGTGTCCCATGCGACGCAGCAACCTCCCCGCGGAGCTCAACCGGTTCGTGGGACGCGCCGACGAGCAGGCCGCGCTGGCCGCCCTCCTGGACGAGTCACGCCTCGTCACCGTCCTGGGGGTGGGCGGGGTCGGCAAGACCCGGCTCGCCCTCAGGGTCGCCGCCGCCGCGCAGAAACGCTTTGGCGAGGAGGTGCGGCTCGCGGAGCTGGCGCCGCTGCGCGACCCGGAGCTGGTCGAGCACGCCCTCGTGGAGGCGCTCGGCCTCACCGACCACACGCTCCGCGGACCGCGCGAGGTGCTGCTGGAGCACCTCGCCGGGCGCCGGCTGCTCCTCGTCCTCGACGGCTTCGAGCACCTGGTGGAGGCCTGTGCCCCGCTCGTCCGCGAGCTGCTCGCGGCGGCCCCCGGCCTCACCGTGCTCGCCGCCGGCCGCCGTCCGCTGCGGATCCCGGGCGAGGCGGTGCTGAGGCTGGCGCCGATGGACGAGCCCGACGCGCGGGAGCTGCTGGCCGAGCGGGCCGCGGGGGCCGGCGCGCCCGCCCTCGCGGAGGACGGGCCGGTACGGGAGCTGTGCCGGCGCCTCGACGGGATCCCGCTCGCGCTCGAACTGGCCGCGGGACGGCTCTCCCTGCTCTCCGTCGAGCAGCTGCTGGCCCGCCTCGACGACCGGTTCCGGCTGCTCGGCGACGGCGGGCGCGGAGTCCTCCCCCGTCACCGGACGCTGCGCACCGCCATCGGCTGGAGCCACGAGCTGTGCACCCCGGAGGAGCGGCTGCTCTGGGCGCGCCTCTCGGTCTTCGCCGGCCCCTTCGACCTGGAGGCGGTGGAGTACGTGTGCGGGGGCCCCGACCTGCCGCAGGAGGGGATCCTCGACCTGCTGGACGGCCTCCTCGCGCAGTCGCTGGTGGCCCGGGAGGACACGGCGGCGGGCCCGGGCTACCGGATGCTCGACACGGTGGCGGCGTACGGCGCGCAGTGGCTGGCGGCGCTCGGGGACACCGAGCGGATGCGGCGGCGGCACCGGGACTGGTACATGGGCCTGGCGACCTGGTGCGAGCTGGAGTGGTTCAGCCCCCGGCAGGCGGAGGTGGCGGTCCGGACGGCCGCGGCGCTGCCGAACCTGAGGGCCGCGCTCGACCTCTGCCTGGAGCTGCCGGACGAGGCGCACCTGGCCCAGCACCTGGCGGGGACGCTCTGGTTCGCGTGGGTGGGGTGCGGGCGGCTCTCGGAGGGGCGGCACTGGCTGGACAGGGCCCTGGCGCTCGACTCGGGGCACGAGGAGGCACGGCTGAAGGCCCAGTGGGTGCTCGGCTACGTGGCGGTCCTCCAGGGCGATCCGACGGCGGCGGTGGCCGCGCTGCACTCCTGCCGGGAGCGGGCGCGGGCGTCGCGGAACCGGCTGGCGGAGGCGTACGCGACGCACCGGCTGGGGTGTCTGGCGCTCCTCTCGGACGACTTCCCGCGCGCCGAGGAGCTGCTGGGCCGGGCCCTCGACGCGTACGCGGAGCTCGGCGAGCTGAACAGCAACGTGCTGATGGGCCGGGTGGAGCTGGCGATGGCGCGGGCCTTCCGGGGCGACCTGGAGGGCGCGGTGGCGATCTGCCGGGAGGTGCGCGAGGTCTGCGAGGAGCGGGGCGAGCGGTGGACCCGGGCGTACGCGCTCTATGTGCTCGGGTACGCGGCGTGGACCCGGGGCGCGCCGGCGGAGGCGCGGGAGCTGCTGGTGGAGTGCCTGACGATCAACCACCTCTTCCGCGACCTGGTGGGGGTGGTGCTGGCCGTGGAGCTGCTGGCGCTGGTCACGGTGAGCGAGGGCGACGCGGTGGAGGCGGCGGTGCTCCAGGGGGCGGCGCTGCCGGTCTGGGACGCGGTCGGGCTCCAGCTCTTCGGCTCGGGCTCCTTCGACGGGCCGCGGGCGCTGTGCGCGGGGCGGGCGGTGGAGGAGCTGGGCGCCGGGCGGTACGAGGAGGCGTTCCGGCGGGGGCAGGACCTCTCGCTGGACGAGGCGGTGGAGCGGGCGGTGGCCGACCGGCCGGGGGCGGTCGCCGGCGGGCCGGCGGGGGCGGCGCCGCGGCCGTTCCGCACCGCGCGTCCGCCGGTGGTGCCGGGAACGCGGAAGCCCGCCGGCTCCCCCACCGGAAAGGGCGGGGAGGCGGCGGGCTGAACACCGCGGATCGAGCGCTGCGGCCGCTGGATCAGCGGGCGTAGTACTCGACGACCAGCTGCTCGTCGCAGATGACCGGGATCTCCTTGCGGTTCGGCTCGCGGTCCAGGCGGAAGGCCAGGGCCTTCAGGTTGACCTGGAGGTAGCGCGGGGTCTCGCCGTCGGGGGCGAAGCCACCCTCGCGGGCGACCTGGAAGAGGGTCTTCGCGCGGGACTTCTCGCGGACCATCACGACGTCGTCGGGACGGACGCGGAAGGACGGCTTGTCGACCTTGCCACCGTTGACCTGGATGTGGCCGTGGACGACCATCTGACGGGCCTGGTAGATGGTGCGGGCGATGCCCGAACGCAGGACCAGGGCGTCGAGACGGCGCTCGAGCTCGACGACCAGCGCCTCGCCCGTCTTGCCCTCGGCCTTCTTGGCGCGGTCGTAGGCGCGCGCCATCTGGCGCTCGCTGATGTCGTACTGGGCACGCAGACGCTGCTTCTCGAGCAGACGGACCTTGTAGTCCGAGTTCTGCTTGCGGCCGCGGCCGTGCTCGCCCGGCGGGTAGGGACGGGCCTCGAAGTACTTGACGGCCTTCGGCGTCAGCGCGATGCCGAGGGCACGCGACTTCTTGACCTTGGGGCGGGCCTGGTTCGTCATGAACCAACCTCTCTGTCTGAACGAATACGGCTTCACCAGTGGTCAGGGAGGTCGCATCCGCAGCCGGGAAAACCCGTCGGGTCCGCGAGGGACCCGTCGGGCAGCCGCTTCCCGGTCTGGGCACGTACGTGCAGCACGCGGACGGCCCACCGCCGGTCCCGGGAATCCGGGGGGTGGTGGGTGGCACGCGACACCTTCGAAGGTGCGCGACGCTCCTGGAAACCCTGCCCGGGGGCGGGTCTCCTGCTGACTGTCCCGCTCTGGTGGTGCCGGCGGGGCCGGACGCGGAACGCAGCGATCCCGACCAGTGTACCGGCTCCGCGGAGCGCCGCCGTCCCGGGGGCCGGTCCGCTCAGCCGTCGCCCTTGAGCCGCCCGCGGACCTTCTCGACCACGTCCGCGTAGCGGGCCTCGGCACCGTAGCGGGTGGGTTCGTAGTACCGCCTGCCGTGGAGGGCGTCGGGGGCGTACTGCTGGGCGGCGATCGCGCCGGGCACGTCGTGCGGGTAGACGTACCCCTGGGCGTGGCCGAGCTTGGCCGCGCCCTTGTAGTGGCCGTCGCGCAGGTGGGACGGGACCGGGCCGGCCAGGCCGTTCCTGACGTCCTCGCGGGCGGCGGAGATCGCGTTGGTCGCCGCGTTGGACTTGGGGGCGAGGGCGAGGGCGATGGTGGCGTGGCTGAGGGTGAGGGCGGCCTCGGGGAAGCCGATCATGGCGACGGCCTGGGCGGCGGCGACGGCGAGCGGCAGGGCCTGGGGATCGGCGAGGCCGATGTCCTCGCTGGCGGAGATCATCAGCCGGCGGGCGATGAAGCGGGGGTCCTCGCCGGCCTCGATCATGCGGGCCAGGTAGTGCAGGGCCGCGTCCACGTCGGAGCCGCGGATGGACTTGATGAGGGCGCTGGCGACGTCGTAGTGCTGGTCGCCGTCCCGGTCGTACTTCACGGCCGCCCGGTCGACCGCCTCCTCGACGGTCTGGAGGGTGATCTCCCGCTCCCCCTTGGCGAGGGCGCCGCCGGCCGCGGCCTCCAGGGCGGTGAGGGCGCGCCGGGCGTCCCCTCCGGCGATCCGCAGCAGGTGGGCGCGGGCGTCGTCGCCGAGACCGACGGCGCCGCCGAGACCGCGCTCCTCCGTGACGGCCCGGTCCATCAGGCCGCTGAGGTCCTCGTCGGTGAGCGGCTCCAGGGTGAGGAGCAGCGAGCGGGAGAGGAGCGGGGAGATCACCGAGAAGTAGGGGTTCTCGGTGGTGGCGGCGATGAGGGTGACCCAGCGGTTCTCGACGGCCGGGAGCAGGGAGTCCTGCTGGGCCTTGGAGAAGCGGTGGATCTCGTCGAGGAAGAGGACGGTCTCCTTGCCGTAGCCGCCGGAGGCGCGGCGGGCCCCGTCGATGACGGCCCGGACCTCCTTGACGCCCGCGGTGATCGCGGAGAGCTCGACGAAACGCTTCTCGGTGGCCTTGGAGACCACGTACGCGAGAGTGGTCTTGCCGATGCCGGGCGGGCCCCAGAGGATCACCGAGGAGGCGCCTGCGGGGCCGCTCCCCTCCCCGACGAGCCGCCGCAGCGGTGAGCCCGGCTTGAGCAGGTGGCGCTGGCCCACCACCTCGTCGAGGGTGCGGGGGCGCATCCGGACAGCCAGGGGGCTGCTGGACGGGTCCTTCTCCTGGCGTTCTTCGGCGGCTGCGGTAAAGAGGTCGGGCTCCACGTCCACGAAGCCTAGGTCACGCCGCCGACAAGCGGGCGGGAGCGGTCAGCTCGTCCAGAAGTCCCACCAGCGGGTGAGGATCAGCATGCCGATGATCCCGATGTGCAGGACGGGCAGGACCCAGGTGAACTCGGCGAGGAAGGTCCGCAGGCCGGCCGGGGCGGGGATGACGCCGTGGCGGACGTTGTGGGAGGTCACGTACCAGAACATGACGATGGTGGCGGCCCAGGCGAGGCAGCACCACAGGCAGAGCGAGTTGATCTCGTACAGGGACTGCTGCATCAGCCAGGTGCAGAAGCCGACGCCGAAGAGGGTGCCGGCGTTGAGGCCGAGCCAGTACCAGCGGCGGTAGCGGGCGCCGGCGAGGAGGCCGACGCCGATGGCGATCACCATGGCGTAGGTGACCAGGCCCAGCAGGGGGTTGGGGAAGCCGAAGACCGAGGCCTGCTCGCTCTTCATGATGTTCCCGCAGGACACGATGGGGTTGAGGCTGCACCCGGGGACGAAGTTCGGGTCCTCCAGGAGTTTGAACTTGTCGATGGTGATGATCCAGGCGGCGAGGACCCCGGCCGCCCCGGTGATCACCAGGAGCCAGGCCAGGCCCTTGCTCGCGCCGACGGTCCCCGTCGCCGCCGTCGTCTCCGTACCGGCGTTCGTCATGCCTGTCCTTCTCCGTCGCTCGCGGGCCCCCTGGCCATGGTCATTCTGCAACAAGGCGTACGCCATCGGCCGTTCGCGGGGCATAAGGAAGGGCCCGGCCGCGGGCGCGGACCGGGCCCCTCCCCCGAAAGCCGGACGTCAGGCGAGCTGGGCCCGCACGGCGTCCAGGACCTCGTCCAGGGCGACCGCGCGCTGCTCCCCGGACTCCATGTCCTTGAGCTGGACCACGCCCTCGGCGAGGTCCCGCTCCCCCGCGACCAGCGTGAGGCGGGCGCCGGAGCGGTTGGCGTCCTTCATGGCCCCCTTGAGGCCCTTGCCGCCGAAGGAGAAGTCGGCCGCGACACCGGCCCGGCGCAGCTCGGTGACCTTGGCGAAGAGGACGCGGCGCGCCTCCTCGCCGAGGGCGACCGCGAAGACGCTGGTGGCGGCCGGCAGGTCGAGGGCGATGCCCTCCGCCTCCAGGGCGAGGACGGTCCGGTCGACGCCGAGCGCCCAGCCGACGGAGGGCAGCGCGGGGCCGCCGATCATCTCGGAGAGGCCGTCGTAGCGGCCGCCGCCGCCCACGGCGGACTGGGAGCCGAGGCCGTCGTGGACGAACTCGAAGGTGGTCCGGGTGTAGTAGTCGAGGCCGCGGACCAGCTTGAGGTCGTCCTCGAAGACCACGCCGGCGGCGGTGATCAGTTCGCGGACCTGCTCGTGGTACGCCTTGCACGCGTCGCACAGGTAGTCGCGGAGCAGCGGCGCGTCGACGAGCTGCTTCTGCACGTCGGCGCGCTTGTCGTCGAGGACCCGCAGCGGGTTGATCTCGGCGCGGCGCAGGGTCTCCTCGTCGAGGTCGAGGCCGCGCAGGAAGGTCTGCAGGGCCTCGCGGTAGACGGGGCGGCACTCCTTGTCGCCGAGCGAGTTCAGCAGGATGCGGTACTGGCGCAGGCCGAGGGCGCGGTACGCCTGGTCGGCCAGGATGATCAGCTCGGCGTCGAGCGCCGGGTCCTCGGCGCCGATGGCCTCGGCGCCGACCTGCGAGAAGTGGCGGTAGCGGCCCGCCTGGGCGCGCTCGTAGCGGTAGTACGAGCCGGAGTACCAGAGCTTGACCGGGAGGTTGCCCTGCTTGTGCAGGTTGGCCTGGAGGGCCGCGCGCAGCACGGAGGCGGTGCCCTCGGGACGGAGGGCGAGCTGGTCGCCGCCCTTCGTGGTGAGGGTGTACATCTCCTTGGTCACGATGTCGGTGGACTCGCCGACGCCGCGGGCGAAGAGGTTCACGTCCTCGAAGCCGGGGGTCTCGACGTAGCCGTAGCCGGCGTTCCGCACCTGGGTCGCGATGGCGTCACGGACCGCCAGGAACACGGCGGAACGGGGCGGAATCAGGTCGTACGTGCCCTTGGGGGCCTGAAAGGTGCTCACGAAGGTCTCGTCACATTCCTCGTCGGGGAGCCTGGGTCTCGCTCCCGAGGCCGGAGGCCACCTGCCGCAGGTACGGGTTGGTGGCGCGCTCCTGGCCGATGGTCGTCTGGGGACCGTGGCCGGACAGGACGACGGTCGAGTTGTCGAGCGGCAGGACCACGCGGGTCAGCGATTCGAGCATCTCGGCCATGTCACCGCCGGGCAGGTCGGTGCGTCCGATGGAGCCGGCGAAGAGCAGGTCGCCGGAGAAGAACACGGAGGGGATCTCCGAGGTCTCCGGCGTCCGGAAGGTCACCGACCCCTTGGTATGACCGGGCGCGTGCGCGACGGAGAAGTCCATGCCGGCGAGCTTCAGCGCTGCGCCGTCGGCGAGCTCGTGCACGTCGTCCGGCTCGCCCACGGTCAGCTCGCCCATGAGGGGCATCCCGATGGAGCGGCCGAGGGCCTTCTCGGGGTCGCTCATCATGTACCGGTCGGCGGGGTGGATCCACGCGGGCACGCCATGGGCGCCGCAGACCGGGACGACGGAGGCGACGTGGTCGATGTGGCCATGGGTGAGGACCACCGCGACGGGCTTGAGCCGATGCTTCTTCAGCGTCTCCTCGACACCCTGGGCGGCCTGGTGGCCCGGGTCGATGATGACGCACTCCTCGCCTGCGGCGGGGGCGACCACGTAGCAGTTGGTGCCCCAGGCCCCGGCGGGGAACCCGGCAATCAGCACGATCGTCCTTCACTCTCGTCCGGCAGTTGACTGCGGCCTTGCGGAATGCAGCAGATCAGAGCCTACCGGCGGTGCGTATTCCACAGCCAACCCGTATACGGTACGGGCACACCCGGCCAGGACAGGAACACACGAACGAGAGGGAGCGGACCCCGTGGTCACCAGCGATCAGCGGCGGCGGCAGCTCGCCAGGGACAAGTACGCGCGCCAGCAGCAGCGACGGGCGGAGGCGCAGCGCAAGACCAAGCGCCGCAACACCGTGATCGCCGCCTCCCTCGCGGTGGTCCTCGCCGCCGGCGGGGCGGTGTACGCCTCGGTGCAGCTGCTGGGGGACGACGCCAAGAACACCGAGAACGAGGCGGCGACCGGCGAGCCGAAGATGGGCATCGAGGCCGAGGGCACGTACGCCTTCGCCCTGAAGACCAACGAGGGCGACGTCACCGTCGAGATGGACGCGGCGAAGACCCCGCGGACGGTGAACTCCTTCAAGCACCTCGCCGACAAGAAGTACTTCGACGGGACCAAGTGCCACCGGCTCACCACCGCCGGGATCTTCGTGCTCCAGTGCGGCGACCCGGAGGGCACCGGCATGGGCGGTCCCGGCTACACCATCCCGGACGAGAACCTCGACTCCCTGGGCAAGCCGGGCGCCGACGGCAAGGTCGTGTACAAGGCCGGCACGGTCGCCATGGCCAACACCGGGCAGCCGGGCACCGGCGGCTCGCAGTTCTTCCTCGTCTACAAGGACTCGCCGCTGCCGCCGCAGTACACCCCCTTCGGCACGATCGACGCGGCCGGTCTGGCCGCGGTGCAGAAGGTCGGCGCGGCCGGGGCCGACGGCGGTCAGGGCGACGGCGCCCCGAAGAAGCCGGTCACGATCGAGAAGGCGACCGTCACGAAGAA
Source organism: Streptomyces omiyaensis (assembly GCF_014650895.1). Taxonomy (GTDB): domain Bacteria; phylum Actinomycetota; class Actinomycetes; order Streptomycetales; family Streptomycetaceae; genus Streptomyces; species Streptomyces omiyaensis. The sequence continues at coordinate 318,217 of NZ_BMVV01000008.1, read as the reverse complement.
GTGAGGCGCGGCGCTCCGCGGGACGGCGGTCCGGCGGTCGGCACGCACGTGACCGTGGAATTTCGGTCGCGCTGAGTGCGGACAGCCGGGCCGCCGTTCGCCTAGATTGGCGTTGTGCGGCGCGGTCCGATCCGTCGGCCGCGCGGCGGAAGGCGGGCGAGGCCCGCCCAGGAACTGTGGACGATGCCCGGGGTCACCACCCGACGAGGGCATCATGGTGAGGAGGCGCTGTGAGCAGCGACCCGTGGGGCCGTGTCGACGAGACCGGCACGGTGTACGTGCGGACGGCCGAGGGTGAGAAGGTCGTCGGATCCTGGCAGGCGGGCACCCCCGAGGAGGCCCTGGCCTACTTCGAGCGCAAGTACGAGGGCCTGGTTGTCGAGATCGGCCTCCTCGAGAAGCGGGTGAAGACCACCGACCTCTCGGCGAAGGACGCCCAGACGGCGATCGAGCACATCAGGCACCAGGTCGACGAGCACCACGTCGTCGGCGACCTGGCCGCGCTCTCCGCCCGCCTGGACAAGCTCGTGGAGTCGGTGGACTCGCGCCGCGAGGAGCGCAAGGCGCAGAAGGCGAAGCAGGCGGACGAGGCCCGCTCCGCCAAGGAGGCGCTGGTCACCGAGGCCGAGGAGCTGGCGCAGAGCGAGCAGTGGCGGTCCGCCGGCGAGCGGCTGCGGGCGCTCGTGGACACCTGGAAGGGCCTGCCCCGGCTCGACCGCAAGTCCGACGACGAGCTGTGGCACCGCTTCTCGCACGCCCGCTCGGCCTTCTCCAAGCGCCGCAAGGCCCACTTCGCCCAGCTCGACTCGCAGCGCGAGGACGCCCGCAAGGCCAAGGAGCGTCTGGTCGCCGAGGCCGAGGCGCTGCAGAACTCCGCCGACTGGGGCGCGACCGCGGCCCGCTACCGCGAGCTGATGGCCGACTGGAAGGCCGCCGGCCGGGCGCAGCGCGAGCACGAGGACGACCTGTGGAACCGCTTCCGCGGCGCCCAGGACGTCTTCTTCGCGGCCCGGTCCGAGGTCTTCGCCGAGCGGGACGCGGAGCAGACCGAGAACCTCAAGCTGAAGGAGGAGCTCGCCGGCGAGGCCGAGAAGCTGCTCCCGGTGACGGACCTGAAGGCCGCCCGTGCCGCCTTCCGCGCCGTCAACGAGCGCTGGGAGGCCATCGGCCACGTGCCGCGCGACGCCCGCCCGAAGGTCGAGGGCCGGATGCACGCGGTGGAGCGGGCGATCCAGGAGGCCGAGGAGGCCGAGTGGCGCCGGACCAACCCGGAGGCGCGCGCGCGTGCCGCGGGTCTGACCGGTCAGCTCCAGGACGCCGTCGAGAAGCTGCGCAAGCAGATCGACGCGGCCCGGGCTGCGGGCAACGACGCCAAGGCCGACAAGCTCTCCAAGGAGCTGGAGGGCCGCCAGGCCCTGCTCGACCAGGCGCTGAAGGGCCTGGAGGAGTTCGGCGGCTGACCCCCGCCGGCACGAGCGGTACGAGGAAGGGCCCCCGGCGCGTGCCGGGGGCCCTTCCTCGTGCGTACCGGCAGGGGCCCTAGGGGCGTCGGGCGCTGGTGACGCGGTAGACGTCGTACACGCCCTCCACGCCCCGGACCGCCTTCAGGACGTGGCCCAGGTGCTTGGGGTCGCCCATCTCGAAGGTGAAGCGGGAGGTGGCCACCCGGTCCCGGGAGGTCTGGACGGCCGCCGAGAGGATGTTGACGTGCTGGTCCGAGAGGACCCGGGTGACGTCCGACAGGAGCCGGGAGCGGTCCAGCGCCTCGACCTGGATGGCGACCAGGAAGACCGAGGACTGGGTGGGGGCCCACTCGACCTCCAGGATCCGCTCGGGCTCCCGGGAGAGCGAGTCGACGTTCACGCAGTCGCTGCGGTGGACGGAGACGCCGCTGCCGCGGGTGACGAAGCCGATGATGGGGTCGCCGGGCACCGGGGTGCAGCAGCGGGCCAGCTTGACCCACACGTCGTCGACGCCCTTGACGACCACGCCGGGGTCGGCGTTGGAGCGGCGCTTGGAGCGGCCCCGGGTCGACGGCGCGGCCTCCTCGATGTCCTCGGTGGCGGCCTCCTCGCCGCCGAGCGCCTGCACCAGCTTCTGCACGATGGACTGGGCGGTGACGTGTCCCTCGCCGATCGCCGCGTACAGCGAGGAGATGTCGTTGTAGCGCATCTCGTGCGCGAGGGTGACGAGGGAGTCGCCGGTGAGGATCCGCTGGATCGGCAGGTTCTGCTTGCGCATGGCCCGCGCGATGGCGTCCTTGCCCTGCTCGATCGCCTCGTCGCGGCGCTCCTTGGAGAACCAGCCGCGGATCTTGTTGCGGGCGCGCGGGGACTTGACGAAGCCCAGCCAGTCGCGGGAGGGTCCGGCGCCGGCCGCCTTGGAGGTGAAGACCTCGACCAGGTCGCCGTTGTCGAGGGTGGATTCGAGCGGCACCAGCCGCCCGTTCACCCGCGCCCCTATCGTGCGGTGGCCGACCTCGGTGTGGACGGCGTAGGAGAAGTCGACCGGGGTGGCGCCGGCGGGCAGCGCGATGACGTCGCCCTTGGGCGTGAAGACGAAGACCTCGTTGCGCGAGAGGTCGAAGCGGAGGGACTCCAGGAACTCGCCCGGGTCCTCGGTCTCCTTCTGCCAGTCGAGCAGCTGGCGCAGCCACGCCATGTCGTTGAGGTGGTCGTCCTTGCCGGTGTTCTTCGGCACGTCGGTGCGCACCTTGGAGGCACCGGCGACGGCCTCCTGCTTGTACTTCCAGTGCGCGGCGATGCCGTACTCGGCGCGGCGGTGCATGTCGAAGGTGCGGATCTGGAGCTCGACGGGCTTGCCGTTGGGTCCGATGACCGTCGTGTGCAGCGACTGGTACATGTTGAACTTCGGCATCGCGATGTAGTCCTTGAACCGGCCGGGGACCGGGTTCCATCGCGCGTGGACGGTGCCGAGGGCCGCGTAGCAGTCGCGGACGGTGTCCACGAGCACGCGGATGCCGACCAGGTCGTAGATCTCCGCGAAGTCACGGCCGCGGACGATCATCTTCTGGTAGACGCTGTAGTAGTGCTTGGGGCGGCCGGTGACGGTCGCCTTGATGCGGGCGGCGCGCAGGTCGGTCTGGACCTCGTCGGTCACTATGGCGAGGTACTCGTCCCGCTTGGGGGCGCGCTCGGCGACGAGGCGGACGATCTCGTCGTACATCTTGGGGTAGAGGATCGCGAAGGCGAGGTCCTCCAGCTCCCACTTGATGGTGTTCATGCCCAGCCGGTGCGCCAGCGGGGCGTAGATCTCCAGCGTCTCGCGGGCCTTCTTCTCCTGCTTCTCCCGCTTGAGGTAGCGCATGGTGCGCATGTTGTGCAGGCGGTCGGCGAGCTTGATGACGAGGACCCGGGGGTCCTTGGCCATGGCGACGACCATCTTGCGGACGGTCTCGGCCTGCGCGGCCTCGCCGAACCGGACCTTGTCGAGCTTGGTGACGCCGTCGACGAGGAGCGTGACCTGGTCGCCGAAGTCGCGGCGCAGGTCCTCCAGGCCGTACTCGGTGTCCTCGACGGTGTCGTGGAGGAGGCCCGCCATCAGCGTCGCCGGGTCCATGCCGAGCTCGGCGAGGATGGTGGTGACGGCGAGCGGGTGGGTGATGTACGGGTCGCCGCTCTTGCGCTTCTGGCCGCGGTGCCAGCGCTCCGCGACCTGGTAGGCCCGCTCGATCTGGCGCAAAGTCGCCGTTTCGATCTTGGGGTCGTTGGAGCGGACGATCCGCAGCAGGGGTTCGAGGACCGGGTTGTACGGCGACGAGCGCTGCACGCCGAGCCGGGCCAGGCGGGCGCGCACCCGGTTGGAGGAGCCGCCGGAGCGGCTGGGCGCGGGGGCCGGTGCGGGAGCGGGCGCAGCAGGCTTCGGCCTGTTCTCCGCGGGCTTCTTCGGGGACGTGCCGGTTCCCTGCGCGGCCCGGTCGGCCTCGGGGTCGGGCTGCGCGGCGGAGAGTGACTGGGCCTCGTCTGGCAAAGAGCGCTCCTCTGGGGTCCCCCCGGACGGAGTCTGGGGGAGGTTCCGGGTCCCCCGGACAGGCCCGGAGAGGCCATCGTATCGAGCCACGACGCCCCGTGCTCACGCGCCCGGGGGACGGACGGGGACCGGGAGGCCGCCGCGGCGGCGCGCTTCGGCCCCCGATCGGGGGCATACCGGGGCAAACGCCAGGGGCGCCCCGGGAATTCCCGGGGCGCCCCTGGCGTGATTCCGATGGATCCTTTCCGGACCCGCCTCGGACCGTTCCCGACCCGCCTCAGACCGTGATCAGCGCGGTGAGCGGAGCGCCCCGGAGGGCGGGGTCCAGCCGGGCGCGGCCCGGGAGGAAGCCGAGCTCCATGAGGACCGCGACGCCCGCGACCTCGGCACCCGCGCGGCGGACCAGTTCGAGGGAGGCCTCGGCGGTGCCGCCGGTGGCGAGGACGTCGTCGATGACCATGACGCGGTCGCCCGCGGCCAGGTCCTCGGCGTGCACCTCGATCTCGGCGGTGCCGTACTCCAGCTCGTACGCCTGCCGGAGGGTGGCACCGGGCAGCTTGCCGGCCTTGCGGACCGGGACGAAGCCCAGGCCCGCGCGGACGGCGACCGGCGCCGCGAGGATGAAGCCGCGGGCCTCCAGGCCGACGATCTTCGTCGCGCCCTGCGCGGAGCAGAGGGCGGCGAGGACGTCGGTGAGGGCCGTGAACGCCTCCGGGTCCGCGAGCAGCGGGGTGATGTCCTTGAACATCACGCCCGGGATCGGGTAGTCGGGGACGTCACGGATCCTGCTGAGCAGCAGGCCGGTCACGTCCTCGGAGGCCTCGGTCATCCGCGGCGCTCCTCGCTGCGGCCCCGGCGCGCGGCGCGCGGGCCGACGACGGCGGCCTCCGCGGCCTCGACGCCGTCGTCCGGGCCGTCCTCGCCGCGGGCGGCGGCGGAGGCGCGCTTGGCCTGGACGCGCTTGCGCAGCGCCTTGATCGCCGGCTCGCGCTCCTTGAGGTCGGCGACGAGCGGGGTGGCGATGAAGATCGAGGAGTAGGCACCGGCGGCCAGACCCACGAAGAGCGACAGCGAGATGTCGTTCAGCATGCCGGCGCCGAGGACGCCGCCACCGATGAAGAGCAGGCCCGCGACGGGCAGCAGCGCCACGACGGTGGTGTTGATCGAGCGGACCAGCGTGCCGTTGATCGAGCGGTTCGCCATCTCGCTGTAGGTGAAGCGGGTCTGCTTCGTGATGTCCTTCGTCTGCTCCTTGAGGGAGTCGAAGACGACGACGGTGTCGTACAGCGAATATCCGAGAATGGTCAGCAGACCGATCACCGTGCCGACCGTGACCTCGAAGCCGACCAGCGAGTAGATGCCGACCGTGATCGTGAGGTCGTGGATCAGCGCGATCAGCGCCGCGACGGCCATTCTCCACTCGAAGGCGATGGCCAGGTAGATCACCACGAGGATCATGAAGACGCCGAGGCCGGTCCAGGCCTTGTTGGCGATCTGCTCGCCCCAGCTGGGGCCGACCAGCTCGGCAGCGATCTTCTCCTCGGGGAGGTTCAGGTCCTTGGCCAGCTCGGTGCGGACCTGGTCGGACTGCTCGGTGTCGAGGCCGCCGACCTGGATGCGCAGGGAGCCGTTGCCGAGCTGCTGGACGATCGCGTCGTGGCCGGAGGCCTCCTCCGCGTACTCCGTGGCCTGGCTGACGGTGACGTCCGTCTTCGGGGTGGTGAAGACGGCACCGCCCTGGAACTCGATGCCCATGTTGAGGCCGCGGACGGCCAGGGCGACGATGGCCGTGATGGTGATCAGGACGGAGAGGCCGTACCAGATCTTACGGTTCCCGATGAAGTCGTAACCGACCTCACCGCGGTGGAGCCGGGCGCCGAGATCGCCGAGCTTCGACATCTCACGCCTCCTTCGGTTCGACGGTGCCGGCGGCGCCGGCTGCGGGGGCGGTACGGCGGCTGCGGCGCAGCGGCGGCTTGGCGCCCAGGCGCTTCGGGTCCAGGCCGGAGAGCGGGTGGCCGTCGCCGAAGAACTTGGTGCGCGCGAGCAGCGTCATCAGCGGCTTGGTGAAGAGGAAGACCACGACGACGTCGAGCAGGGTGGTCAGACCGAGCGTGAACGCGAAGCCCTGGACCTTGCCGACGGTGACGATGAAGAGCACGGCCGCGGCCAGGAAGGACACGAAGTCGGAGACCAGGATGGTGCGGCGGGCCCGCGGCCAGGCGCGCTCCACGGCGGGGCGCAGCGTGCGGCCCTCGCGGAGCTCGTCGCGGATGCGCTCGAAGTAGACGATGAAGGAGTCGGCGGTGATGCCGATGGCGACGATGGCGCCGCAGACGGCCGGCAGGTTCAGCGCGAAGCCGATGGCCGGGCCGAGCAGGGCCATGATCACGTAGGTGAGCAGGGCGGAGACGCCGAGGCTGAGGATCGCGATGAACGACAGGCCGCGGTAGTAGACCACCAGGTAGAGGATGACCAGCGCCAGGCCGATCGCACCGGCGATGAGACCGGCCTCCAGCTGCTCGCCGCCGAGGGCGGCGGTGACGGTGTCGACGCTCTGGGTGTCGAAGGAGAGCGGCAGGGCGCCGTAGGCCAGGATGTTGCCGAGGTCCTGGGCGGACTGCTGGTTGAAGCTGCCGGAGATCTGGGCGTTGGCGCTCAGCGTGGTCTGGACGCGGGGCGCCGAGACGACCTCGCCGTCGAGGACGATCGCGAACTGGTTCTGCGGCTCGGTCTGCTGCGAGAGCTTGCTGGTGATCGACTGGAACTTCTTCGAGCCGGCGTCGGTGAACGCCATGTCGACGATCCACTGACCGCTCTGCTGGTCGATGGCGGCCTTGGCGTCGTCGACGTCACGGCCCTCGACCTCGGCGGGACCGAGGAGGTACTTCTCCCACTGGCCGATCGCGTTCTTGCCGCAGGCGACGATCGTGTCGGCCGGCTTGGTGCCCGCGGCGGCGGCGGTGCGCTGCTTGGGGTCCAGGCAGTTCAGCGTGGCGAACTTCTGCTGCAGCGCGGCGGTGGCGGCGTCCGCGCTGGGCGTGGCCTGCGGGGTGCCGGTCGCCTTGGGCGTGGCCGTGGCGGAGGCGCTGCCGGTGGGGGTGGGCGTCCCGGTGGCGTTCGGGGCCTTGAGGGCCTCGGAGAGGGCGCGCCCCTGGGTCGACGCGGTGGCGGTCGGCGTGGCCGGCTTCTTCTCGCCGACGGAGGCGGACGCGGAGGGCTTCGGCGTGGCCGTGCCCGAGGGGGTCGCGGTGGGCGCCGCGTCGGGCGCGGCGGCGGCGACGGTGAGCACGGGCCGGAAGTAGAGCTGGGCGGTGGTGCCGACCTGCTCGCGGGCCTGCTTCTCGTTCGTCCCCTTGGGGATGTTGACGATGATGTTCTCGCGGCCCTGCGTCTGGACCTCGGCCTCGGAGACGCCGAGACCGTTGACGCGGCGCTCGATGATGCCGACCGCCGTGTTCATGTTGGTCTCGTTGACCGCGGACTCCTGGCCGGGCTCGGCCTTGGCCTTGAGCGTGATCGACGTGCCGCCGGCGAGGTCGATGCCGAGGCGCGGGGTGGTGTGCCCCGACCAGAACATGCCGCCGGTGAGCGCGACCATGGCGATCAGAATGAAAGCCAGGGCGCGCCCAGGCCGGCTCTGTCCCCCCGCCGGCCCTCGGCCCTTCTTCGGTGCTGCCACCTGTCGTTTCTCCCTGTCCAAACCGTCCGGGCGCCGGATGGGCGCACGGAGGCCACCAAGTATGTGTGGGGACCATCCCCCGCAGACGTCCGACCGTTCCCGGCCGCGGCCGCGCCGTGGGGCGTGGCCGCGTCACCGGGTGCGGCTTACTTCGCCTCGGTCTCGCCGTCGGCCTTGCCGTCCTTCTCGACCTCGGCCTCGGCCGCGTCCGACTTCTTCGTCAGGTCGGCCTTCGGGGCCTCGTCGGCCGCGTCGGTCAGCGAGGAGGCGTCGTCCGGGACGACCGTGTCGGAACCGGTGGCGTCGTCCTCGTCGGTGTCGCCGTGGACGATCCGGTTGTACTCGGCGTCGTCGAGGACCGCGCCGATCGCGTTCTTCGCGTAGACGGCGTGCACGCCGGGCGCGACCTCGAGCAGGACGGTCTCGTCCTGGATCTCCTTGACGGTGGCGTACATTCCCCCGATCGTGCGTACGCCGGTGCCGGGCTGCATCTGGTTGCGCATCTCCGCCGCCTGCTGCTGCTTCTTCTTGGCAGAGCGGGTCATCAGGAACATCGCCCCGATGAGCACGATGAAGGGGAGGAGCATGCCGATGTTATTCACGGGACGGAAATCCTTCGCACGGTCACGGAGAACCCGCGGCCTGATCTTCGGGGGTGGGCACGCCGACCGGAAAGGGCGGCATCGGCGGAGTCTAGGCGAGTCCGCATCGATGGAACAACGCCCAGCATGGCACCGTGGTTCCTCCTCGGGCGATACTCCGCGCCGTCACCCGTCCGTCACAGCGGCCTCAGGCGCCGAAGAGCCCCTGTTGTCCCGATCCCGCCCCCGCCGGGCCCGCTGCCTGCGGCGGAACCAGTCCGAGGTGGGTCCACGCGGCGGGCGTGGCGACCCGGCCACGGGGAGTGCGCGCCAGCAGTCCCTCCCGTACGAGGAAGGGCTCGGCCACCTCCTCGACGGTCTCGCGCTCCTCCCCCACGGCGACGGCGAGGGTGGAGAGGCCGACGGGCCCGCCGCCGAAGAGCTTGAGCAGGGCTTCGAGGACCGCGCGGTCGAGGCGGTCGAGGCCGCGGCTGTCCACCTCGTACACCCGGAGGGCGGCGGCGGCGATCTCGCGGGTGATCACTCCGTCCGCCCTGACCTGGGCGTAGTCGCGGACGCGGCGCAGCAGCCGGTTGGCGATGCGGGGGGTGCCGCGGGAGCGGCCGGCGATCTCGGCGGCGCCGGCCGGGTCGATCTCCACGTCGAGGAGTCCGGCGGAGCGGGTGACGACCCGCTCCAGCTCGTGCGGCTCGTAGAACTCCATGTGGGCGGTGAAGCCGAAGCGGTCGCGGAGCGGGGGCGGCAGCAGGCCGGCCCGTGTGGTGGCGCCGACCAGGGTGAAGGGCGGCAGGTCGAGCGGGATGGCGGTGGCGCCGGGGCCCTTGCCGACGATGACGTCGACGCGGAAGTCCTCCATCGCCATGTAGAGCATCTCCTCGGCGGGCCGGGACATCCGGTGGATCTCGTCGAGGAAGAGGATCTCGCCCTCCTGGAGGGAGGAGAGGATCGCGGCGAGGTCGCCGGCGTGCTGGATGGCGGGGCCGGAGGTGATCCTGATCGGCGCGTTCATCTCCGCGGCGATGATCATCGACAGGGTGGTCTTGCCGAGGCCGGGGGCGCCGGAGAGCAGGACGTGGTCGGCGGTGGCGCCGCGCTGGCGGGCCGCCTTGAGGACGAGGTCGAGCTGCTGCCGGACCTTCTCCTGGCCGATGAACTCGCCGAGGTCCTTGGGGCGCAGGGCGGCCTCGACGGCCTGGTCGTCGCCCTCGGCGGCGGCGCCGACGATCCGCTCCTCGTGGGCGGATGCCGTCTCGTCGTCCCAGTTCACGGTGGTGTCTTCCTTCGTACGGAGAGGGTCTGCGGCGGTCAGCGGGCGCGGTTGAGCGTCTGCAGGGCGGCGCGCAGCAGCTGGGGCACGGGCGCGGAGCCGGTCTCGGCGAGCGCGGCCTCGGCCTGCGGGGCGACCGCGGCGACGGCCTCCTCGGCCTCGCGGCTCGGGTAGCCCAGGCCGACGAGGGCGGCGGCCAGCTGCTCGGTCCAGGGGGCGGGCCCGGTGGCGACGGCGCGCTGCTGGCCGACGAGTCCGCTGCTGCCGAGGGGCTGGCCGAGCTTGTCCTTCAGCTCCAGGAGGAGCTTCTGGGCGCCCTTCTTGCCGATGCCGGGGACGGCGGTGAGCGCCTTCTCGTCACCGGTGGAGACGGCGAGGCGGAGCGCGTCGGGGCTGTGCACGCCGAGCATGGCCTGGGCGAGGCGGGGGCCGACGCCGCTGGCGGTCTGGAGCAGCTCGAAGACCTGCCGCTCGTCGTCGTCCGCGAAGCCGTACAGCGTGAGGGAGTCCTCGCGGACGACGAGCGAGGTGGCGAGCCGGGCGTGCTCGCCGACGCGGAGGCCGGCGAGGGTGCCCGGGGTGCACTGGACGGCCATGCCGACGCCGCCGACCTCGACGACGGCGGTGGTGGGGGCGACGGCGGCGACCGGGCCGCTGACGAAGGCGATCATGACGTGCGGCCTTTCGAGGCGTGCAGGGCGACGGCCTGCTGGAGGCGGTTCTGGGCGGGGGCGCGCCAGATGTGGCAGATGGCGAGGGCGAGGGCGTCGGCGGCGTCGGCGGGCTTGGGCGGGGCGGAGAGCCGGAGCAGCCGGGTGACCATGGCGCCGACCTGGGCCTTGTCGGCGCGGCCGGAGCCGGTGACGGCGGCCTTGACCTCGCTGGGGGTGTGCAGGGCGACGGGGATGCCGCGCCGGGAGGCGCAGAGCATGGCGACGGCGCTGGCCTGCGCGGTGCCCATCACCGTGCGCACGTTGTGCTGGCTGAACACCCGCTCCACGGCGACCAGTTCGGGCTGGAAGCGGTCGATCCACTCCTCGATGCCGCGCTCGATGCCGACGAGGCGGAGGCCGATGTCGGCGTCGGCGGGGGTGCGGACGACGCCGACCCCGAGCATGGTGAGCGGCCGTCCGGCGACGCCTTCGACGACACCGACGCCGCAGCGGGTGAGCCCCGGGTCCACCCCCAGTACGCGCACGTCGCCGCCTCCCTTCGATCAGCTATTCGTGCAGGCTATCGGGTGCCACCGACAACGCAGCGGGCCGACGGGGTGTGTCCCCGTCGGCCCGCTGCGGTGAAGCGGTGTGGAGCGGCCGGCGCTCAGGCGTCGACCTTCTCCATGACCTCGTCGCTGACGTCGAAGTTGGCGAAGACGTTCTGCACGTCGTCGCTGTCCTCCAGGGCGTCGATCAGCTTGAAGATCTTGCGCGCGCCCTCCTCGTCGAGCTCGACCTGCATGGTCGGGACGAAGCTGGACTCGGCCGAGTCGTAGTCGAAGCCGGCCTCCTGGAGCGCGGTGCGGACCGCGACCAGGTCGGTGGCCTCGCTGATGACCTCGAAGGACTCGCCGAGGTCGTTGACCTCCTCGGCGCCCGCGTCGAGCACGACCTCCAGGACGTCGTCCTCGGTCCGCTCGCCCTTGGGGAGCACGACGACGCCCTTGCGGTTGAACAGGTACGAGACGGAGCCGGGGTCGGCCATCGAGCCGCCGTTGCGGGTCATGGCGACGCGCACGTCGGAGGCGGCGCGGTTGCGGTTGTCGGTGAGGCACTCGATGAGCACCGCGACGCCGTTCGGGCCGTAGCCCTCGTACATGATCGTCTCGTAGTCGGCGCCGCCGGCCTCGAGACCCGCACCGCGCTTGAGCGCCGAGTCGATGTTCTTGTTCGGGACCGACTGCTTCTTCGCCTTCTGGACGGCGTCGAACAGCGTCGGGTTGCCGTCCAGGTCGGCACCGCCGGTACGGGCGGCCACCTCGATGTTCTTGATCAGCTTCGCGAAGAGCTTGCCGCGCTTGGCGTCGATCACGGCCTTCTTGTGCTTCGTCGTAGCCCATTTAGAGTGGCCGGACATCTGCCTGTCTCCTTCGCGTAACCAACTTCTTGAACGAACCCCAGCGATCCTACCGGGATCACGTCACCGATCCGCGCGCACCATGTCCACGAACAGCTCGTGAATGCGGTGGTCCCCGGTGAGCTCGGGGTGGAAGGAGGTCGCGAGCGCCTTGCCCTGGCGGACCGCGACGATGTGGCCCTCGTGCTCGGCGAGCACCTCGGTCGCGGCGCCGACGGACTCCACCCACGGGGCGCGGATGAAGACGCCCTCGACGGGGGTGTCTATCCCCGTGACGGTGACTCCGGCCTCGAAGGACTCGTTCTGCCGCCCGAAGGCGTTGCGGCGCACGATCATGTCGATGCCGCCGAAGGTCTCCTGGCCCGAGCGCGGGTCGAGGATCTTGTCGGCGAGCATGATCAGGCCGGCGCAGGTGCCGTAGACCGGCATGCCCGCGGCGATCCGCTCGCGGATCGGCTCCATGAGGCCGAAGAGGACGGCCAGCTTGGAGATGGTGGTGGACTCGCCGCCGGGGAGGACCAGGCCGTCGACCTCGGCGAGCTCTTCGGGGCGCCGGACCGGCCTGGCCACGGCGTCCGCCGCGGCCAGGGCGATCAGGTGCTCCCGCACGTCGCCCTGGAGGGCCAGGACTCCGATCACGGGGGTGCTGCTCATCGGTGCTTACCAGCCCCGGTTGGCGTAGCGCTCGGACTCGGGGAGGGTGTCGCAGTTGATGCCGACCATGGCCTCGCCGAGGTTGCGGGAGGCGTCCGCGATGACCTTCGGGTCGTCGTAGAAGGTGGTGGCCTTCACGATGGCGGCGGCGCGCTTGGCCGGGTCGCCCGACTTGAAGATGCCGGAGCCGACGAAGACGCCCTCGGCGCCGAGCTGGCGCATCAGCGCGGCGTCGGCGGGGGTGGCGACGCCACCGGCGGAGAAGAGGACCACGGGGAGCTTGCCGAGCTCGGCGACCTCCTTGACGAGCTCGTACGGGGCGCGCAGGTCCTTGGCGGCGGCGAACAGCTCGTTGTTGTCGAAGCCGCGCAGCTTGGCGATCTCGTTCTTGATCTGGCGCAGGTGGCGGACGGCCTCGACGACGTTGCCGGTGCCGGCCTCGCCCTTGGAGCGGATCATGGCCGCGCCCTCGGCGATGCGGCGCAGGGCCTCGCCCAGGTTGGTGGCGCCACAGACGAAGGGGGTGGTGAAGGCCCACTTGTCGGAGTGGTTGATCTCGTCGGCCGGGGTGAGGACCTCGGACTCGTCGATGTAGTCGACGCCGAGGGACTGGAGGACCTGGGCCTCGACGAAGTGGCCGATGCGGGACTTGGCCATCACGGGGATGGAGACCGCGCCGATGATCTCCTCGATCATGTTCGGGTCGGACATCCGGGCCACGCCGCCGTCCTTGCGGATGTCCGCGGGGACCCGCTCCAGGGCCATGACGGCGACGGCGCCGGCGTCCTCGGCGATCTTCGCCTGCTCGGCGTTGACCACGTCCATGATCACGCCGCCCTTGAGCTGCTCGGCCATGCCGCGCTTCACGCGGGCGGTGCCGGTCTCGGGGGTCTGGGGGGTGGTGGAGCTGGACACGGGAACCTCACTCGTGACAACGGGTTCAACGGGGCGTTGACGACTAGAGCGAGGAAACAATCCGGGACCGGTCCACAGCAAGGGCCAATGTGCAGGCTGTGGATCCTTTTCGCGCGAATCCGAGGCCGCAGGGGCTCAGGACGGGCGATCGGCCAGGGCCACCGGCGGTTCGTCGTCCATTTCGAAGGCCATCGGGAAGGGCGCGTGGCCCGCGAGCCGGAACCAGCGGACCTTGCGGTGGCGGCGCAGGGCGCGGGCGGCGCGGACGGCGTCGTTGTGGAAGCGGCGGGCCATCGGGACGCGGCGGACCGCGGCGGCCAGCTCCCCGGCGGCCTCCTCGCCACCGGGCGCCTCCCGTACCAGCTCCACCTGCTCGGGCTCGCCGAAGACCGCCCGCAGGGCCTGGCTCAGCTCGCTCTCCGCGACCTCCCGGTGGTCCTCCTCCGCCTGCCGGGCGGCGTGCGCGGCCTCGTACAGGACGATCGAGGCGGCCGGATCGAGGACTCCGGAGGTGGCCAGCTCCTGGGTGACCGAGGCCCGGCGCAGCAGCTGGGCGTCGAGCGCGGCGCGCGCCGCGTCGATGCGGGTGTGCAGCCGGTCGAGCCGTCCGGCGGTCCAGCTCAGGTAGACGCCGATGAGGATCAGCGCGACGACGGTCCAGATCAGGGTTTCGGTCACGGGCGCACAGGCTACCCGGGCGGGTGCGGCACACCGTCCCGAAGGGCGTGGTCGCGGGCGAACGGGACACGGACCGGCCGCCCGTCCGCGCGCTCGGCGAGCCGCCCGAGCCGGGACCGGTACGGCGTCCCGAAGTCGGCGGCCGTGTCGTACGCCTGCCCGGCGAGGGCGTCAGGCGGTCGCCGTGGTCGAGGAGGAGCGACTGGTGCCCCTCGACGCGTCCCGGCGTCGGCAGGACCGGGGTCCCGGGGGCGATCTCGTGCTCCCCGCCGCTCTCCGTCCAGGCGACGCCGGGCAGGAGGGAGTCGATGGTGCGGTCGCCCGCCCGCGCGGTGGCGAGCTCGGCGCGCCGGACGAGGGCCGGGGTGCCGGGGAAGCGCCGATCGCCGCCGGTGCGGTCGAGGTGCAGGGGCAGTCGACCAGCGGGGCGGCCTCCGCGGGCGGGACGGCGAGGGGGCGGCGCACGATGCCGTAGGGGGCGTCGGTCTCCGGCGAGCCCTCGCCCGTGCCGGTGTCGAAGGGGACGGTGCCGGCGGGGTGGCGGACGAGATGGGCGAGCGCGGGCCCCACGCGCGTGGGGCCCGTCCCACGCGTCGGCGGGGCGCGTGAAGCGTCCGAGGTCGGGCCGCGGTCGCGTGGATCACCCGGCCGGCCCGCCCGGCGGCCCCCGTGAGGGGCGGCGTTCCGCCGGGGGCGGAACGCCTGCCCGCGCCGGCGGGTCCTACAGCCCCAGCCTCGCCCGCAGGCCGCCCGTCTTCTCGTCGGTGTCGACCGCCGCCGCGCCGTCCGCGACCGTCTCGTAGACCGCCAGGATGTCCGCGCCGACGGTGGACCAGTCGAAGCGCCGCACGTGCGCGGAGCCCCGCGCGCTCAGCTCCGCGCGGCGCGCGGGGTCGCCGAGCAGCCGGATCGCGGCCTCGGCCAGCGCGTCCGCGTCCTCGTTGGCGAAGAGCTCGCCCGCCGCGCCCTGGTCGAGGACCTGCGCGAAGGCGTCCAGGTCGGCGGCGAGGACCGGTGCCCCGGCCGACAGGGCCTCGACGAGGATGATGCCGAAGGACTCGCCGCCCGTGTTGGGCGCCACGTACACGTCGACGCTCCGCAGCAGCCGCGCCTTGTCCTCGTCGCTGACCATGCCGAGGAACTCCACCCGGGAGCGCATCTCCCGGGGCAGCGAGGCCACCGCCTCCTCCTCGTCGCCGCGGCCGGCGACGAGGAGCCGGGCGCCGGGCCGCTCGGTGAGGATCCGGGGCAGGGCCCTCATCAGGACCGGCAGGCCCTTGCGGGGCTCGTCGATCCGCCCGATGAAGCCCAGCGTCCCGCCCTGCCACTCCGCCTTCGGCTCCGCGTCGGCGAAGAACCCGACGTCGACGCCGTTGGGGATGACGACCGCGTCGCCGCCGAGGTGCTCCACCAGGGTGCGGCGGGCGTACTCGCTGACCGCGATCCGGGCGCTGATCTTCTCCAGCGCCGGCTGGAGGATCGGGTACGCGGCGATCATCGCCCGGGAGCGCGGGTTGGAGGTGTGGAAGGTGGCGACGATCGGCCCCTGCGCCGCCCAGCAGGTGAGCAGCCCCAGCGAGGGCGAGGTCGGCTCGTGGATGTGGACGACGTCGAAGGTGCCGTCGTGCAGCCAGCGCCGGACCCGCGCGGCGGAGAGGAAGCCGAAGCTGAGCCGGGCCACCGAGCCGTTGTACGACACCGGCACGGCGCGCCCGGCCGAGACCACGTACGGCGGCAGCGGGGTGTCGTCGTCGGCGGGGGCCAGGACGGAGACCTCGTGGCCGAGCCGGATCAGGTGCTCGGCGAGGTCGCGGATGTGGAACTGGACGCCGCCCGGTACGTCCCAGGAGTACGGGCAGACGATCCCGATCTTCACGGCGTGCGCTCCTCCAGGTCCGCCAGCCAGAGGCGCTGGAGCATGTGCCAGTCCTCCGGATGGTCCGCGATGGCCCCGGCGAAGACGTCGGCGAGGGCCTGTGTCATGACGGACGCCCGGGCGGCCCGGTCACCTGAGCCGGGCACCTCGACGGGCGCGTGCACCTGTCCCTGCATGACGTCGGAGTCGTCGTACCAGAGGGTCACCGGCAGCAGGAGCGCGCCGGTCTGGAGGGCGAGCATGGCCGGTCCCGCGGGCATCCGGGTGGTCTCGCCGAAGAAGGCGACCTCGACCCCGGAGGCGGACAGGTCCCGGTCGGCCACCAGGCAGACCAGTCCGCCGGCCCGCAGCCGCCGGGCCAGGGTCCCGAAGGCGGCGCCGCCGGTGTGCGGCAGCACCTCCATCCCGAGGGACTCCCGGTAGGCGACGAAGCGGTCGTACAGCGACTCGGGCCTGAGCCGCTCGGCGACGGTGGCGAAGGGCACTCCGAGGGCGCGGGTCACCCAGACGCCGGCCAGGTCCCAGTTGCCCATGTGGGGCAGGGCGAGGACGACGCCCCGCCCGGAGGCGAGCCCGTCCATCAGGTGGTGGGCGTCCTTGAGCGAGAAGCTGTTCGCGGCCCGTTCGCGGCTCCAGGTGGGGAGCCGGAAGGACTCCATCCAGTAGCGCATGTACGAGCGCATGCCGGCCTTCGACAGCTCGGCGAGCCGCTCGGGCGTGGCGTCCGGCACCACGCGCGCGAGGTTGGCCTCCAGGCGCAGCACGCCCTTGCCGCGCCGCTTCCACGCGATGTCGGCGATCTGCCGGCCGAGGGCCTTGGCCGCCGGTTCCGGGAGCTTCTTGACGGTCGCCCAGCCGAGCCCGTACAGCCCGTCGGCCAGCCTGTCCTTCAGCGTGCCCGTGTCCTTCGGTGTGCTCTTGTCCTTCGGTGTGCTCACGAGGCCGCTCCGCTCCCCCCGGCCGCCGGGGCGGCGTCCGCCTCGGCCGCTTCCCTGCGTACCGTCACGACCCGCTGCCCCAGGGTCACGGCCGAACCGGCGGCCACGATCCACAGCGCGATCGGCAGCAGCACGTCGACGCCGGGCACGCCGAAGGCGTGCAGGCCGGCGAGGCCCGCGGCGACCAGCGAGATCACCAGGCGCTCGGCCCGCTCGACCAGGCCGTTGACCGCGACCGGCAGGCCGATCGACTCGCCGCGCGCCTTGGTGTACGAGACGACCTGACCGCTCGCCAGGCAGAAGATCGACACCGCGCACAGCACGTTGTCGTCGCCCTTGCCCGCGTACCAGAGGGCGAAGCCTCCGAAGATCGCCCCGTCGGCGACCCGGTCGAGGGTCGAGTCGAGGAAGGCGCCCCAGCGGCTGGAGATCCCCGCCTGCCGGGCCATGTTGCCGTCGACGAGGTCGGAGAAGACGAAGAGCGTGATCACGATCGTGCCCCAGAAGAACTCGCCCCTGGGGAAGAAGACCAGCGCTCCGGCGACCACTCCCGCCGTGCCGATCAGCGTCACGGCGTCGGGACTGACGCCCCGGCGGAGCAGAAACGCGGCGAACGGTGTGAGGACACGCGTAAAAAACGCACGCGCGTACTTGTTCAGCATGGCCTTCCCGAGGTTTCGGCGGGCCGTGCGGTCCTATGACCACCGGCTCACCCATCGTAGCCACGCGCGTGGCGGGGTACGGGAGCGCACCCGCCCCGCCGCGTCGGGGCACCCCTGGGGGCCCACGGGTGTACGACGTATGGACGCGTCCCCGCGTCGGTGCAAAGCTCGAAGGAGCACCCCGCGGGCACCGCCGGAGCCGCACCGCGATGCCACTCCCCCGCGCCCGCTCCCACCCCTCACCGTCTCACGGCCGGGAGGATCATCATGGGCGACAAGGCGCGGACCCCCGCCGGGGCCGCCGGCAGGGCACCGACGGCCGACCGGCCCTCGGAGGTACGGAACGTGGTGCTGGTCGGCCACAGCGGCTCGGGCAAGACGACGCTCGTCGAGGCGCTCGCGCAGACCGCCGGGGCGCTGGGCAGACCCGGCCGGGTCGAGGACGGGGCGACCGTCTCCGACTACGACGAGATCGAGCACCGGCAGCACCGCTCCGTCCAGCTCTCCCTCGTCCCGGTCGGCTGGGACGGCTTCAAGATCAATCTGCTGGACACCCCCGGGTACGCCGATTTCGTCGGGGAGCTGAGGGCCGGTCTGCGCGCGGCGGACGCGGCCCTCTTCGTCGTCTCCGCCGCCCAGGAGGCCGACGCGGTCGCCGCCTCCACCCGGATGGTCTGGGAGGAGTGCGCGGCCGTCGGCATGCCCCGGGCGATCGTCGTCACCCACCTCGACACCGCCCGCACCGGCTTCGCCGAGCTGACGGAGGTCTGCGCGGAGCTCTTCGGCGCCGAGGACCCCGACGCCGTCCTCCCCCTCTACCTGCCGGTGCACGGTCCCGAGGGCCCCGACGGGCACGCGCCCGCCACCGGGCTGATCGGCCTGCTCTCGGAGCGGGTCCTCGACTACTCCACGGGCGTCCGGCGCGAACTGCCGCCCGGCGACGCCGACCTCGGGCCGATCGCCGGCGCGCGGGCCCGGCTCATCGAGGGGATCATCGCCGAGAGCGAGGACGAGACCCTGATGGACCGCTATCTCGGCGGCGAGGAGGTCGACCTCGGGACCCTCGTCGGCGATCTGGAGAAGGCGGTCGCCCGCGGCGGCTTCCACCCCGTGCTCGCCGCCGCGCCGGCCGCCGACGGCGGCGGCCAGGGCCTGGGCACGGTCGAGCTCCTGGAGCTGATCACGCGCGGCTTCCCCTCCCCGCTGGAGCACGAGCCGCCCGCCGTCACCACCCCCTCCGGGGAGCCCCGGCCCCCGCTCGCCTGCGATCCCGAGGGGCCGCTGGTCGCCGAGGTCGTGAAGACCGCCGCCGACCCCTACCAGGGCCGGATCTCCCTCGTCCGGGTCTTCTCCGGCACCCTGCGCCCCGACGAGACCGTGCACGTCTCCGGTCACGGCCTGGCCGACCGGGGCCACGAGGACCACGACGTCGACGAACGGGTCGGCGCCCTGTCCTCCCCCTTCGGCAAGCAGCAGCGGCCGATGGCGCACTGCGTCGCCGGCGACCTCGCGTGCGTCGCCCGGCTCGGCCGCGCCGAGACCGGCGACACCCTCTCCGCCAAGGACGACCCGCTCCTCATCGCCCCCTGGACCATGCCCGAGCCGCTGCTGCCGCTCGCCGTCGAGGCGCACTCCAAGGCCGACGAGGACCGTCTCTCGCAGGGCCTGGCCAAAATCGTCGCCGAGGACCCGACCCTCCGCCTCGAACAGAACCAGGACACCGGGCAGGTCGTGCTCTGGTGCCTCGGCGAGGCCCACCAGGACGTCGTCCTGGAGCGGCTGCGCGGCCGCTACGGGGTGCGCGTCGACGCGGTCCCCTACCGGGTGCCGCTGCGCGAGACCTTCGGCGCCGCCGCCTCCGGCCGCGGACGGCACGTCAAACAGTCCGGCGGACACGGCCAGTTCGCGATCTGCGAGATCGACGTCGAGCCGCTCCCGCCGGGCAGCGGCATCGAGTTCGTCGACAAGGTGGTGGGCGGCGCGGTCCCCCGTCCCTTCATCGGCTCCGTCGAGAAGGGCGTACGGGCCCAGGCCGCGCGCGGCGTCGCCGCCGGGCACCCGCTGGTCGACGTCCGGGTCACCCTGCGGGACGGCAAGGCCCACTCGGTGGACTCCTCCGACGCCGCCTTCCAGACGGCCGGGGCGCTCGCCCTGCGCGAGGCGGCCGCCGAGGTCCCGGTCCACCTCCTGGAGCCGGTCGCCGAGGTCCGGGTGCTCGTCCCCGACGAGTACGTCGGCGCGGTGATGAGCGACCTGTCGGGGCGTCGCGGCCGGGTCGTCGGCACCGACCAGGCCGGTCCCGGCCGCACGGTCGTCCGGGCCGAGGTGCCGGAGATCGAGATCGGCCGGTACGCCGTCGACCTGCGGTCCGTCTCCCACGGCACGGGCCGCTTCGACCGCAGCTACGCCCGGCACGAACCGATGCCCCCTCAGATCGCCGAACGCCTCCGCGAACAGACCGGAAAGCGACCCTAGTTGACGCGACGGCAGCGGTTCCCGTCCGTCCCGCCCCCGGCGGGCGGACGGGTTCCGGTCGCGGTTGTCCACAGCCCGTGACGCATACCACGCCACCCGGTTACGCTGTGGTGCCCAGCTCGGAAGGCGTGCCGGGCGCGGCAGTCGGGAACAGCCCGCACAGGTACTCGCGGTGATGGGGGCACAAGTGGCGATCGACGGTTTCGGACCGGGGGCACAGATCCCGCTCCAGGGCGGCAGCGGCCTGACCGGTGCGACGAACGCGCTGGCCTCGGCCGCGTACCGGGACAGCCCCCTGGAGACCATCCAGGAAGCCGACAACGAGTACTACAAGACCGGGATCAAGAAGGGGAAGTGGGAGAAGCTCTTCCGCCCCGACCTCGGCGAGGCCTTCTCGCGGGCCGTGCAGGTCCGCATGCTCGGCGGCGGCCGCAAGGCCCTCATCCAGTCCTTCGGCGCCGAGCCCCAGCCGGTGGTGGAGCACTGCCTCGCCGCCACCCACATCCGCCGCCGCCGCGACGTCAAGCTGACCCTCGTCACCTTCGTCTGCGGCGTCCTCTTCCTGCCCGGCCTGCTCCTCTGGCTCGGCTTGATCCACCTGCGCCGCACCGCCGCCGGCTCCGAGAACAAGCGGACCAGCCTCATCGGCACCGTCCTGCTCTGGGCCTTCGGCCTCGTCGCCGTCCTCTTCCTGCTCAAGCTCCCCTTCGACGGGGTGCTGCCCAACTACCTGCGGGCGATGATGGTCGCCCCGGTCGTCGGCTGGTACCTGGCGAGCCGGATCTGCCTGACCGCCGCCATGGACCTCCGCGAGCGCTGGACCGGGCTGCTCAGCGGCGGCGGCGTCGGCGCCCAGGTCCCCGAGTCCGTCCCCAAGGACCCGGGCGAGAAGTCCGCCGAGGAGCTCCGTCTCAACCTGGAGAAGCTCGCCGCCGAGCAGCAGTCCAACGTGGTCTTCTACGCCGGCCCCAAGGGCATCCTCGGCCTCGGCACCCGCTGGGGCAGCTGGACCCTGGCCGAGGAGCTGGTGCCCGTCGCGGGCCGCGAGATGCACGACTTCCGCGCCTGGGACCTGATCCGCAAGATCCACGACCAGCTCACCCTCCTGGAGCGCGGCTCCCTCAAGACCGGCTTCCCCAAGCCGACCGTGAAGCACTGGATCGTCTCCCCGGTGGGCGAGGGCGCCGACGAGGTCTCCCGCCCCGAGGGCGACAACATCGTCCACTTCCAGGTCAAGCCGCACGAGATACAGCGCATCTGCAACGAGCAGCAGTTCGACGCCGGCAACCGCCACTACCTGGGCGTCCAGTTCACCCTCTGGGACGGGAACGTGGTGCTCACCATGATGGTGACCGTCACCTCGCTCCACCACACCCTGCGCATCGAGGTCACCGGGCACGCCCTCGGCCCCGTCCACGGCCTCTTCACCACCAAGCCCAAGGGGAAGTCCAAGGAGGTCTCGAAGACCGTCCGCTTCTGGGAGACCAAGGAGATCCCCCAGCCGCTGCTCGGCACCGACGACATCGTCCGGCTCGCCGTCCGCGCCCCGCTCACCTGGTACCCGCCGGTCCTGGAGTTCCTCGGCGGCAAGATGAGCCTGCCCGAGCCCTTCGGCCTCCGGCACGTCTGGGCCGGCCCGCTCTGGAAGAACCGCTTCATGGCCGACGACGCCATCCGCATGGCCACCCCCGTGCTCCGCGCCGTCCACACCGCGACCATCCGCTTCCTCGACGAGCACAACGTGGACACCGAGCGCTTCACCAACCGCTCCCTCGTCCTGGGCGGGGGCGTGCAGGAGGCCGGTCCGAGGAAGGCCGACGTCTACGACGCCTGACCGCCGCCCGCGGGAACGCCGACGGCCCCGGGGCGCGCGCCCCGGGGCCGTACGGACACGACGGTTCAGACGGTGGCCGGCCAGGCGTCGGCCAGCATCTTCCGGGTGTCCGCGAGCAGCTGCGGGAGCACCTTGGTGTGACCGACGACCGGCATGAAGTTGGTGTCGCCGCCCCAGCGGGGCACGACGTGCTGGTGCAGGTGGGCGGCGATCCCGGCCCCCGCCACGGCGCCCTGGTTCATCCCGATGTTGAAGCCGTGCGCACCCGACGCGGCGCGCAGCGCGACCATCGCGCGCTTGGTGAAGTCGGCGAGCTCGGCCGTCTCCGCGGCGTCCAGGTCCGTGTAGTCGGCGACGTGCCGGTACGGGACGACCATCAGGTGTCCGCCGTTGTACGGGTACAGGTTGAGGACCGCGTACACGCTGCCGCCCCGGGCGATCACCAGCGCGTCCTCGTCCGACTTCGACGGGATCGAGCAGAACGGACAGCCGTCGTCGGCCCCCGGCCCGGTCGGCTTGTTCTCGCCCTGGATGTAGGCCATCCGGTGAGGCGTCCACAGGCGCTGGAACGCGTCCGGCGCCCCCACTCCGATCTGCTGCTCCGGCTCAGTCGTCATGCCGTGCAGCATATTGCTTCGCCCGTTCGGAACGTGTCGGCGGGGCGAGCGAAGCCTTCGCGGGTGATCCTGATCCGATGAGCGAAAGGCCCCCGAAACCGCCCCGCCAGGAATGCTGGGACCGCCGCATGGAGCTGCCGCTCGCCGTGGCCTCACTCGCCTACCTCGCGGGGTACGCGGTCCGGGTCCTCGCCCGCGACCACCTCCCGAGGCTCGGCGTGGACCTCTGCGTCGGGGTCGTCCTCGGCGCCTGGGCGGTCTTCGTCACGGACTACGTGGTGCGGCTCCGGCTCAGCGGCCTGCACCCGCTCCGCTTCGTCCGGACCCACCTGCTGGACACGGTGGTCCTCCTGCTGCCGCTGCTGCGCCCGGTCCGGATGGTGGCGCTCTACGACCGGGTGCAGCGCCGCCGGGGCCAGCCGCGGCTCGGCCTCTACGCCCGGGTGATGGTCTACTCCGGCCTCTCGGTCTCCCTGCTCGGCTTCACCGCCGCGCTCACCGTCTACCACCACGAGGCCGACGCCCCCGGCGCCACGATCCTCACCTTCGGCGACTCGGTCTGGTGGGCCTGCGCCACCCTGGCGACGGTCGGCTACGGCGACGTGACCCCGGTGACGCCGATCGGCAGGACGGTCGCGGTCGGCCTGATGGCCTGCGGGCTGGCGCTGCTGGGCGCGGTGACGGGTTCCTTCTCGTCCTGGCTGATCCAGGCCTTCACCCGGGAGGACGAGAAGCCGGGGAACGGGGAGAGGCCCCCGGGGGACTTCCCGGGGGCCTCCTGAAGCCGCGCCGGCCGTCAGACCTGGGCGCGCTCCTCGACGATCTTGGCGATCTTGGCGATGGCCTCGTCGGCGGGGATGCCGTTCTCCTGCGAACCGTCGCGGTAGCGGAAGGAGACGGCGCCGGCGGCCATGTCCTCGTCACCCGCGATGATCATGAAGGGGACCTTCTGCTTCTGCGCGTTGCGGATCTTCTTCTGCATCCGGTCCGAGGAGGAGTCGACCTCCACGCGCAGCCCCTGCTTCTTCGCCTTGGCGGCGAACTCCTGCAGGTAGTCGACGTGCGCGTCGCCGATCGGGATGCCGGTCGCCTGGACCGGGGCCAGCCACGGCGGCATGGCGCCCGCGTAGTGCTCCAGGAGCACCGCGAAGAACCGCTCGATCGAGCCGAAGAGCGCGCGGTGGATCATGACCGGGCGCTGCTTGGTGCCGTCCGGGGCGGTGTACTCCAGGTCGAAGCGCTCCGGCAGGTTGAAGTCGAGCTGGACGGTCGACATCTGCCAGGTGCGGCCGATGGCGTCCCGCGCCTGGACCGAGATCTTCGGGCCGTAGAAGGCGGCGCCGCCCGGGTCGGGGGTGAGCGGCAGGCCCTGCTTCTCGGCGACCTGCTGGAGGACGGCGGTGGCCTCCTCCCACACCTCGTCGGAGCCGACGAACTTCTCCGGGTCCTTGGTCGACAGCTCCAGGTAGAAGTCGGTCAGACCGTAGTCGCGGAGCAGGTTCAGGACGAAGGTCAGGGTGCGGTCGAGCTCGTCCGCCATCTGCTCGCGGGTGCAGTAGATGTGCGCGTCGTCCTGGGTGAAGCCGCGGGCGCGGGTCAGGCCGTGGACGACGCCCGACTTCTCGTACCGGTACACGGTGCCGAACTCGAACAGGCGCAGCGGCAGCTCACGGTAGGAGCGCCCGCGCGCGTCGAAGATCAGGTTGTGCATCGGGCAGTTCATGGGCTTGAGGTAGTAGTCCACGCCCTCGTCGAGCTGCATGGGGGGGTACATGCCCTCGGCGTACCAGTCGAGGTGGCCCGACTTCTCGAACAGCTTGCCCTTGGTGGCGTGCGGCGAGTAGACGAACTCGTAGCCCTCCTCCTCGTGCCGCTTGCGCGAGTAGTCCTCCATGACCCGGCGGATGATGCCGCCCTTGGGGTGGAAGACGGCGAGGCCGGAGCCGATCTCGTCCGGGACGGAGAAGAGGTCGAGCTCGTTGCCCAGCTTGCGGTGGTCGCGCTTCTCGGCCTCGGCCAGGAAGTCGAGGTGGGCCTTCAGCTCGTCCTTCGACGGCCAGGCGGTGCCGTAGATGCGCTGGAGCATCGGGTTCTTCTCGCTGCCGCGCCAGTAGGCGGCCGCGTTGCGCATGAGCTTGAACGCCGGGATGTTCCGGGTGGTGGGCAGGTGGGGACCGCGGCAGAGGTCCTTCCAGCACAGCTCGCCGGTCTTGGCGTCCAGGTTGTCGTAGATGGTCAGCTCGCCGCCGCCCACCTCGACGTTCGCACCGTCGTCGGTCGACGCGGAGCCCTTGATGCCGATGAGCTCCAGCTTGTACGGCTCGTCGGCGAGCTCCTCGCGGGCGTCCTCGTCGGTGACGACGCGGCGGGCGAAGCGCTGGCCGCGCTTCTGGATCTCCTGCATCTTCTTCTCGATGGCCTTGAGATCCTCGGGCGTGAACGGCTTCTCGACGTCGAAGTCGTAGTAGAAGCCGTCGCGGACCGGCGGGCCGATGCCCAGCTTGGCCTCGGGGAAGAGCTCCTGCACGGCCTGGGCCATGACGTGCGCGGTGGAGTGGCGCAGGATGTTCAGGCCGTCCTCGGAGCCGATCTCGACGCCCTCGACGACGTCGCCCTCGGCGAGCTCGTACGAGAGGTCCTTCAGCTCGCCCGCGACGCGGGCGGCGATGACGGTGCGGTCGTCGGCGAACAGGGCGCCGGCCGTGGTGCCCGCGCTCACCGTCCTCTCCTCGGGTCCTGAGGCGGTCGGGACGGTCACACGGACTTCGGACACGGGTACTCCATGCATCGGGGCGCCGGCAGACACGAGGTGCCGGCGTCGGTGGCGCGCGGCAGAGACGAGGTGCCGCGTCCCCTCGATCTTACGGGCCCGGCCGCTCGCCGCTCGCCGCTACTCCCCCGGCCCGCACGCCTCCTCGAAGTAGTCGAGGTCCTCGTGCAGCGACTTCATCAGGCGGTCCCGCTCGGCCTCGTCCACCTGCACCGGGACCACGTCCGAGGCGTCGGCGAGCCGCCGGAAGCCGCCGCGGCTCTCCAGGCGGCCGACGACCCGGATGGGGAGGCCGACGAGGTGGGCGTGGCCGGCGGTGCGGTACGCCTCCTCGTCGAGGGCGACCCGGACGTGGCCCACCTCGGCGCCGCCGAGCACCCGGAGCTTGACCGTGCCCCCGCCGCGCGGCCCGGAACGGCGGAGCCGGACGACGGCGCCGGTGATCCGGACGGGGACGGAGGGCTCGTCCGTGAGGTAGCGGGCACTCGCCTCGCGGAGCGCGGGCAGGTCGCCGGGCGAGAACTCGACGGGCTCGGGCCGGGCGGCGCAGCCGTCCGGGACGCCGGCGGCCGGCGCCCAGGCGAGGGCGATGCGGACGCCTTCCGTACCCCGGACGAGGGCGACGAGCGCCTCGGTGAGCTCGCGGCTGACACCGGCCTCGACGGCCGAGTCGAAGGCCTCCATGCCGTTGGTGGCGCGCTGGTAGTCGACGGCCTCGCGGGCGGCGTGCAGGGCGTGGTGGAGCCGGACGGCGAGGGGGCGGCCCGGCGGGACGGGCAGGAAGGCGGTCAGCGCGCGGCCGCCGGGGTCGGTGCCGACGAGGACCGCGTCGAGGGCGGCCCGCGCGGCGGAGCGGTGCCGGGAGCCGTGGTACCCGGCCCGGCCGCGCACGGCGAGGGCGCCGGCCAGGAGGACGCCGCGGGCGGCGGCGCGGAGCTGTTCCTGCGCGGGCCAGGGGACGGTGCCGGCCGGCCCCGGGGGCACCTCGCGCCACCAGCGGATCTCGTCGCTGGGGACGGCGAGGCCGGTGAGGACCTCGCGCGCGGCGGGGGTGCCGCTGCGGGCGAGCGCCGTGAGGGCCTCCCCGATCAGCTCCTCGCTGTCGGGGAAGGCCAGGGTGTCGGGGACGAGGAGGCTGGTGCCGCCGCCCGGCCCGTCGCCGGGCGGCGTCCACCGTCCGTACCGGCCGGCCGGCCCGCCGCGGCGCCGCCAGCCGTGCCGGGCGAGGAGGGCACCGAGGACGCGCGGGTCGACCCGGCCGGGGTCGGGCACGCCGTCGCCGGGGTCGGTCCAGGAGCCGGCGGGGCCGGCGGACGGCACGGGGTGGGGCCGGTACGGAGGCGGGACGGGGCCGCGCCCGGCGCCGCCTCCCGTCCCGTGTCCGGACTCGTCGATCGGTCGGTGCATCAGGGTCTCCCTCCCCGGCCGACCCGGGTCATGATCTCGCAGAGCGCCCGGTCGTCGAAGATCCGCGCCGTGGGGACGCGCACGGTGGTCCGGTGGCGTCCGGTGACCGGGTGCCCGGCCAGGTTCATCCAGTAGCAGCAGTGCCGCAGGTCGAGCCGGTCGTGGCTCGCGCGCAGCCAGTCCTCCGGGTCTCTCGGGGCGATCATCACGACCAGGATCTTGTGCACGGCCACGGGGGACCGGGCGAGCTTGACCAGGTGGTCGTTGTCGAGGGTGAAGGGGAAGGTGCTCCCCTTGGGGTGGGGCGGCAGCTGGTAGGTGCACTTGAGCTGCACCTTGATGGTGACCTCGTCGTCGACGGTGTGTGCGGGCGAGCCGTGGCTCACGTGCCAGTCGATGCCGTTGTCCGGGAAGGGCTGCCCGAGCGAGCAGCCCGCCGCCGCGGCGACGGCGTGCAGGTAGGCCACCTGGAGGGTCTCCATGCAGGCGGTGGTGGCGAGTGAACCGCGGGCCGGGGCCACCCGCTGGGGCGGCAGTCCTCCCGACTCGGGCTGGGCGAGCGCCATGTGAACGTCCTTCCCCCGTCACCCCTGTTGTCACCGGTCCGCGTACGGCGCAAACAGGGCGGGTATCACCGCTTCGGGGCAGGGGGTTGGCCATCTGCCGCGCGTGTGCGAGGAGTTCGGCTATGACGACGAACTGGTACGAAGGGCCCCTGGCCGCTTTCGACACGGAGACGACCGGAGTGGACGTCGAGCAGGACCGGATCGTGTCCGCCGCTCTGGTCGTCCAGGACGCCGCCGGAGCGCGGCCCCGGGTGACCCGCTGGCTGGTCAATCCGGGCGTCCCGGTGCCGGAAGGGGCCACGGCGGTCCACGGACTGACGGACGACCACCTCCAGCGGAACGGCCGCTGGCCGTCCCCCGTGATGGAGGAGCTGGGGCGCGCCCTGGCGGAGCAGAACGCGGCCGGCCGGCCGCTGGTGGTGATGAACGCGCCGTTCGACCTCACCATCCTGGACCGGGAGCTGAGGCGCCATCGGGCGTCGACGCTGGGCCGCTACCTGGAGCACACCGCGCTGTGCGTGCTCGATCCGCGGGTGCTGGACAAGCATCTGGACCGGTACCGCAAGGGCCGCCGGACGCTGACGGACCTGTGCGCGCACTACGAGGTGGAGCTGGCGGGGGCGCACGACGCGGCGGCGGACGCCACGGCGGCGATGGAGGTGGTCCGGGCGGTCGGGCGGCGGTTCGCCTCCCGGCTGGAGCGGCTGTCGCCGGCGGAGCTGCACACGCTCCAGGCGGTGTGGCACGCGGCGCAGGCGCGGGGGCTCCAGGCGTGGTTCACCCGGCAGGGGACGCCGGAGCTGGTGGATCCGGCGTGGCCGCTCCGCCAGGAGCTGCGGAAGGCGGCGTGAGGCGGCCGGAAACGGCTGAGGCCGGTCCGTCGTGATGACGGACCGGCCTCTCCCGGTGGGCGATACTGGGATCGAACCAGTGACCCCTTCGGTGTGAACGAAGTGCTCTCCCGCTGAGCTAATCGCCCGGGAACGGGTTGAACCATACAGGGATCCCGGGCCGGGCTCCAAATTCATTCGGAGAGCAGGCGGCCGGCGAGCCCCCGCCTCCCCCCGCGCATCATCAGGGCGTGGTTGGCGCGGAAGAAGGGCCGGCCGGGGACGGCGAGGAGGCGCAGCAGCCGCGCCCTGACCTCGACCTCCTGCTCGTACAGGGCACGGGTGCCGGCACCGTCGGGGGTGACGGTCCAGCGGGCCCAGCCCTCCAGGTCGCCGTCGAGCCGGACCTCCAGGACGCGGACCCCCGGGTCCTGCCGCAGGGCGCGGACGGTGACGTGGAGGTCGTAAGGGAGGACGGAGCGGAAGCGGGCGGTGCCGGTGGCGGCGTCGCGCGGCACGACGGAGCGGACCTGGGGCCACCAGCGGGGGTACTCCTCGGCGCGGGCCAGGACGGCGTAGACCCGGTCGGGCGGGGCGTCGAGCCGCCAGACGCTGCGGAAGCGGTACCGGCACCAGTCCATGGCTCCAGTGTGGGTACTCGGACCGGATCTGAGTAGCAGCGCGCATTCCCCGGGCGCGGGCGCGGCGCGACACTCCGGTCATGGACATGAGACTGCCCCCGGTCGAGGAGCTGCGCCGCGTCGACCTCGAACTGGTCCGACTCGACGCGCGGCGCGCGGAGTTGCTGGCCCGTCGGGCGTGGCTGCTGGGCGTGCTGCACTCCCCCGCCGGCCGGCCGGCCGTGCCGCCGCCGGGGGGTGCGGCGCCCGCGGAGACCTCGCCGCGCGGGGCGCAGAACGCGCTGCTGACGCTGGGCGGGACGCTGCTGGCGATCGCGGCGCTCGCCTTCACGCTGGTGAGCTGGGGTTCGCTGGGCATCGCCGGGCGTTCGGCGGTGCTGCTCGTGGTGACGTCGGCGGCGCTGGCCGCGCCGGCGGTGCTGCTGCGGCGGGGGCTGGCGTCGACGGCGGAGGCGCTGGGCGCGGTGGGGCTGGTCCTGACGGTGCTCGACGCGTACGCCCTGCACCGGGTGGCGCTGCCGGGGACGGACGGGCTCGGCTACACGGCGGTGGCCTCGGCGGTCCTGGCGGGCGTGTGGGCCGGGTACGGCGGGCTGCTGCGGGGGCTGCGGCTCCCGCTGCCGGCGGCGGTGGCGGCGGCGCAGCTCGCGCTGCCGCTGGGCACGCTCGCGGCCGGGGGCGGTCCGGCGGCGGTGGCGTGGGCGGCGCTGCTGACGGCGGCGGGGGACCTGCTGCTGGTCGCGCGGCCGGCGGGGCTCGCGGTGCGGATCACGGCGGGGGCGGCGGCGGGCGTGCTCGCGCTGTGGACGCTGCCGACCTGCGCCTGGCTCTCGCTGACGAGCCCGTGGACCGGCGCTCCGCTGCTCCTCGCCTGCGCCGCGCTCTGCCTGTACGGGGCGCGGGCGGTCCGCCCGGCGGGCGCCGCGCTGGCCGCGGTGGCCGGTCTGGCGGCGGTGGCGGGCGTCGGCGGGCCGCTGCGGGCCGCCCTGCCGGCGGAGTGGGCGGTGCCGGTGTACGTGGCCTGCGGCCTGGCCCTGGCGGCGCTGTGGCGTCCGGTGCGGGCCCTGCGGGTGCCGGAGCCGGTACGCGCCGGGTTCGGGTGGGCCGGGGGCGGGGTCGCGGCGCTGGGCGTGCTGTGGGCGCTGCCGCCGGTGCTGGGGGGCCTGCTGGGGCCCGCGGCCCGGAGCGGAGGCGTCTGGTCGGGGGTCCACGCGGAGCCGGTGGCCGCCGGCCATCCGGCGACGGCGGCGCTGGTGCTGCTGCTCGGCGCGGGCGCGGCGGCGGCGACGGGGCGGCTGTGGGGCCGGTGGGGCGCGGTGGTGCTGGGGTGGGCGCTGCTCACGGCGCTCCCGGTCTCGCTGGGCCTGCCGTACGCGGCGGGGCTCGCCGTGCGGCTGGTGACGGTGGCCGCGGCGCTCGCGCTGGCGGTGCGGCCGGGGCTCGCGGCCCGCGGCCTGCCCGAGCCGGCACCCCGGCCGGAGCCGGGACCGGAGGGGCCGGCGGGCACCTGGGGCGCGGCCTGGGCGTCCGGGGCGGTCGCGCCGCTCCGGCCGGGCGCGCTGCTCGCGGGGACGGCCCTGGCGGCCGCGGTGGCCTCGGCCGGCTCGGTGGCCCTCCTGGCGCTGGACGCGCGGGCGGCGACCTTCGGGGTGCTGGGCGCGCTGCTGGGGCTGTTCGCGGTGGCGGCGGCGCTCGGCGCCGGCGCGGCCCGCGAGACGGCGGCCGGGGCGGCGGTGCTCGCGGCGGCGGGCCTGACGGCGGCCGGGGCGGGCGCTGCGGGGCTGGCGCCGTCCGTGACGGGCCTCGTGCTGCTGGTGGTCCCGGCGGGGACGGCGGCGCTGGCCGCGCGGTTCCGGTCGGCGGCGGCCGAGCTCACGGGGGCGGCGGTGGGCGTGGTGGCGGTGGCGCTCACGGCGCCGCGGCCGGCGCTGCTCGCCCTGGCGCTGGCGCTGGGCGGGGTGGTCGCGGCGGCGACCGCGCTGCGGCCCGAGCGGCGACGGGCGGCCTCCTGGGCGGCCGGGGCGCTGTTCCTGGCCGCGGCCTGGGTGCGGCTCGCGGTCTGGGGCGTGACGGTCCCGGAGGCGTACACCCTGCCGGTGACGGTGCCGGTGCTGGTGGTGGGGCTGCTGCGACGGCGCCGGGACCCCGCGGTCCCGTCCTGGACGGCGTACGGCCCGGGTCTGGCGGTGACGCTGGTGCCGAGCCTGGCGGCGGTCTGGTCGGACCCCTCCTGGGAGCGTCCGCTGCTGCTGGGGACGGCGGCGCTCGCGGTGACGCTGCTGGGAGCGAGGTTCCGTCTGCGGGCGCCGCTGGTGCTGGGCGGGTCGGTGGTCGCCCTGGTGGGACTGCACGAGCTGGCGCCGTACGTGGTGCAGCTGGTCGGGGCGCTGCCGCGGTGGCTGCCGCCGGCCGCGGCGGGCGCGCTGCTGCTCGCCGTGGGGGCGACGTACGAGCGGCGGCTGCGGGAGGCGCGGGCGCTGCGGGAGCGGCTGGGCCGGATGCGGTGAGCCGGGTCCCGGGATGCGCCGAGGGCCCGGAGACGGTGATCGTCTCCGGGCCCTCGTGCCGGGTGGTGGGCGATACTGGGTTCGAACCAGTGACCCCTTCGGTGTGAACGAAGTGCTCTCCCACTGAGCTAATCGCCCGGGCGCACCGCAAACATTACCGCATGTCAGCGGGGCTCCCGAACCACGTCGGGATCATTCGGCGATCTTCCAGGGCATGACGATGCCGAACTTCCACAGGTACCAGCCGAGCAGGGCGGCGACGATCACCGCGCCGATGACGGTGAGGGTGATGTTGCGACGCCGGACCTTGGGGTCGAGGGCGCGCTGCGCGGCTTCGGTGACCTTGCGCTTGGTCCAGCGGAGGACCTTCTGCGCCCAGTCGAACTCGGTCGCCCAGATCGCCATGCCGGCGAAGATCACGAGCCAGCCCGGCCCGGGGAAGACCAGCATGAGGATGCCGGCCCCGATCACGGCGAGTCCGACGATGAAGACGCCGACCCGCCAGCTCAGGTGGAGGCCCCTGCGGGACTTGATGAACTCGGGTGCCCGCGATCCCAGTTCGACCTGGTCGTCACTCTTGGGCTCGGGGGCGCGCTCGTCACTCTCCGCATGCATGGTGCCAATTTACCCGACACACCAGCCCCACCGGTATGGCGGTATTACCCAAAGTCACATACCACCGTCCGAGCTACCTGAACGGCCACAAAACCGACAGAGGGGTTTACAACGCCACCGGAGGTGGCATGTCGATTTCGCCGACGTGCGAATCCCCGAGCGCACACTGAGCGAAAGGCCCTGGCGCTTATGAACACCGTGGTGAGCTGCGAGCTGCACCTGCGCCTCGTTGTGTCGAGCGAGTCCTCACTGCCTGTACCCGCGGGCCTGCGGTATGACACGGCGGATCCGTACGCCGTGCACGCCACCTTCCACACCGGAGCCGAGGAGACGGTCGAGTGGGTCTTCGCCCGCGACCTTCTCGCCGAGGGGCTGCACCGGCCCACCGGCACCGGCGACGTCCGGGTCTGGCCATCCCGTAGTCACGGCCAGGGCGTCGTCTGCATCGCGTTGAGCTCGCCCGAGGGCGAGGCCCTGCTCGAGGCCCCGGCGAGGGCCCTGGAGTCGTTCCTCAAGCGGACCGACGCCGCGGTGCCACCGGGCACCGAGCACCGGCACTTCGACCTCGATACCGAGCTCTCCCACATCCTGGCCGACAGCTGAGCCAGGCCGTGGACCGCACGGCGCCGTCTTAACTCGGGGAGACGGCGCCGCGCGGGCAGTCACACAGCACGACATCCGGCGTCCCCACCGCGCAGCCGGCGCGGTGAAGGGCGCCGTCGCGCTTTTCCGGGGCGCGCTAGAGTCGTCTCCCATCCGCGGGCGCCCGCCCGCGGCCGGCCAGGGAGCGAAGCGTGCTCATCCCCCACGACACCCGGATCGCCCTCGACACCGTCGTCGATCTCATGAACACCGCCGGGCAGGGCGACCGTGAGGACACGCTCACGGACCTCGCCTCGCTGGGCGTCTTCGTGCGCGAGCACCGGATCAGCGACGTGGGCGAGCTCGGCGCGGAGGACCTGCGGGCCGTCCGCGAGGTGCGCGAGCGCTTCGCCGCGGTCTTCTCCGCCCCCGACGCCAGGATCGCGGCCCCGCTGATCAACCAGCTGGTGGCCGCCGCGAGCACCACCCCGCAGCTCACCGACCACGACGGCTACGACTGGCACGTGCACTACTTCGCGCCGGGCGCCTCGGTCGCCGACCACCTGGCCGCCGACTGCGGGATGGCCCTCGCCTTCATCGTGGTCGCGGGCGAGCGCGAGCGGCTGCGGCGGTGCGAGGCGCCGGACTGCGGCCGGGCCTTCGTGGACCTCTCCCGCAACCGCTCCCGCCGCTACTGCGACAGCCGCACCTGCGGCAACCGGCTGCACGTGGCCGCCTACCGCGCCCGCCGCAAGGAGGCCGCCGGCTGATCCCGCGCACCGGGCGCGCGCCGGCCGGGTGCCCCGCGGGCGGGGAACCGTCCGCCCCGCGGGACGGAGGGCCTCACAGGACGTAGAGGTCGTGCAGGGACGCCATCAGCAGCAGGGCCCCGATCACCGCCAGGAAGATCATCAGCGGCGGCTGCGACAGCGCGAAGAGACAGCCCCTGGGTTCGTCGACCGGGGCGTCGGCGGCGGGGGCGGTCTCGGCGGAGGCGGGGGCGGGTTCCCGCGAGGCATCCAGCATCTCGGGGGGATGATCGCGCACCGCGCACCCCCGGAAGGCCGGAAAGGGCCGGACCGCCGGGCGGTTCATCCCTTCCCGTGGATCTCCGGATCACCGCCCGGTCTCAGCCCGGCAGGCAACGGCCAGAAGCGGTCAGATTCCGTGCTTCTTCAGAATCGCCTCGATGTCGCTGAAGTCCTCGGCGTCACCGCCCTGCGCCGCCGGACGCGCCGCCGGACGCGCCGGACGGGCGAGGGCGTCCCGGGCCGGGGCCGAAACGCCCGGCGCGACCGCCGCGGGCCCCGCTCCCGCCCCGGCCGCCTTGCGCCCTCCTCGACGCCGCTCCACGCCCCGGGTCGTCATCAGGAGCAGCCAGGCCGCGCCGAGCACGCCGAAGCCGGCCCAGGCGACCGGGCTGAAGACGGTGTCGAAGGCCCACTCGACGGCGCCGGCCATCACCAGGCCGAGCGGCACCAGCGCCCAGGCGGCGATCCGCGTCGCCGACAGGTACTTCTTCCGGTACGCCGTGATCGCGGCGATGCCCAGGCCCGCCACGGACACCGCGGAGAAGATGGTCTCGGCGAGCATGCGGTCCTCCAGGTCCCGGGTGATACGTCCCTTCCATCCTGCACCGCGCGGAGCCCCGGAGGCCATGCCCGCAGGCCGGTCTCAGGGAGATCTCCGGGTCGTTCCGGGCGGGATCTCCTCCTCAGGTCCCGGTCGGGGCCGACCGGTGCCGATGGGGGTCGCGGGCGTTCCGGCTGGAAGACTGCCCGTCATGACTGATTCCACCACCGCGTCCCCCGCCTCCCCCGTCGTCCTGGAGGCCTGGTTCGACCTCCAGTGCCCCGACTGCTTCGAGGCCCTCGACGACGTCCGCGCGCTGCGCGAGAAGTACGGCGACCGGCTCGACGTACAGCTGCGCCACTTCCCGCTCGCCAAGAACAAGCACGCCTACGCCGCCGCCCAGGCCGCCGAGGAGGCCGCCGACCAGGGACGGGGCTGGGCGTACGCGGAGGCGCTGCTGGCCCGGACCGCCGACCTCGGCGACCGGGGCGAGCCGGTGCTCCTGGAGGTGGCGGCCGGACTCGGCCTGGACGCCGAGGAGTTCGACACGGCCCTGATCGACGGCCGGCACCTGCTGACCGTCGACGCCGACCAGGCCGAGGGCCAGGCCCTCAAGATCACCGGCACTCCGACCTACGTCATCGGCGGGGAGCGCCTCGACGGCGGCAAGAGCCAGGAGGGCCTGCGGGCCCGGATCGAGGAGATCGCCGACCGCCTGTCGGCCGGCTGACCCCCGCTCCGCCCGCCGCGCCCGCTCCGCCCGCCGCGCTCAGAGCAGCGGCTTGGCGCTGTTGACGTACGTCGTGCGGTAGCCGAGCGACTCGTAGAGACGGATCGCCGGGGTGTTGCCCGCGAAGACGTGCAGTCCGAGCAGGGTCTCCCCGGCCTCCCGCGTCACGCGCTCGGCGAGCAGCATCAGCGCCCGGCCGTACCCCCGGCCGCGCTGCTCCCCGCCGACCTCGATGCCGTACACGTACCCGGCGCTCACCCCGGGCTCCAGCTCCCGCACGCCGGTCCACACGTGGCCCACGACCCGGCCGTCGAGGACGACCACCCGGATCGCGGTGCCGGGGGTGTCGAGCCCCCGGGGCAGCAGCTCGCGGTGGCTCGCCTCCGCCTTGGCGCGGGCCCGCTCCTCGGGGACGCCCCGGTCGGTCCAGCTGCGGGCGAAGGCCTCCCGGGCGCCCTCCTCCCACTCCGCGAACTCCTCGCCCGTCATCGGACGGGTCCGCACGCCGGACGGGAGCGCCGGCACCTCGCCGGAGAGCTCCTTCACCATGTTCCGGCTGCGCTCGGCGTAGCCGAGGGCGCGGGCCATGGAGAGGGCGGCCGCGGCGTCGGCGGGCACCGATATCTGCACCTCCGCGCAGCCCCAGCCGCGCAGCACCTCCTCGGCGGCGAGCGCCGCCACGGTGCCGCGGCCCCGGCCGCGGTCCGGCTCGTCCACCCGGAGGTTCTCGATCAGCCCCGAGGCGGCGCCGAAGGCCGGATCGGTGGCGATGCGGACGGAGCCGACCCGGCGGCTGTTCACGCAGATGTCGTAGGCGCGCGAACGGCCGCCGTCGGCGGAGTGCTGGAGCGGCTCGGTCGGCCGCAGGGTGGTGGTCATCAGGGGTGTTCTACCCACCCCCGGGGGCTCCGTCATCCGATTTGCCCGCCACCGTGCCCGGCGGCCCGGCTCAGCCGAGCCTCGGGTCCCGGTCCCGCGCGGCGCGCTCCTCGAAGATCCGCATGGCCTTGGCGGTCACCGGGCCGGGGGCGGCGGCGAGTTCGCGTCCGTCCACACGGTGGACGGCCTGGACGTCCCGGAGGGTGGAGGTGAGGAAGATCTCCTCGGCGGTCTCCAGCACGTCGAGCGGCAGGTCGGTCTCGACGGCTCCGGTCCACTCGGCGGTCAGCGCGCGCGTGATGCCGGCGAGGCAGCCGGAGGAGACGGGCGGGGTGTGGATCCGGCCGTCGAGCACGACGAAGACGTTGGAGCCGGTGCCCTCGCAGAGCCGCCCGACGGTGTTGCCGAAGAGGGCCTCGGTGGCGCCGTGCTCCCTGGCCCGGGCGAGGGCGACGACGTTCTCGGCGTACGAGGTGGTCTTGAGGCCCGTGAGGGCGCCGCGTTCGTTGCGCGTCCAGGGGACGGTGACCACGGCGGTGGTGTCGGGGCGGCGCGAGGTCGCGCCGACGGCGACGACGAGGCCGGGGCCGTCGTCGCCGCGCTCCGAGCCGAGCGGGGAGAGGCCGCCGGTGTAGGTGATGCGGAGCCGCCCGAGCTCCGTCGGGTTGGCCTCCAGGACGGCGGCGCAGGCCCGGCGGACCTCGTCGAGGTCCGGGTCGGGCAGGCCCAGGCCACGGGCGGACCGGGTCAGCCGCTCCAGGTGGAGGGTGAGAGCGAACGTTTCCCCTCGCTCGGTCTTGACGGTCTCGAAGATCCCGTCGCCGACGGTCAGCCCATGGTCCAGGACGGAGACCCGGGCGGTCTCCTCGTCGTGCAGTCCGCCGTTGACCCACAGTTTCATCGAGAGATGGCCTTTCCGCTCGCCCCTGGGACGTCCT
This sequence comes from Streptomyces omiyaensis, assembly GCF_014650895.1. GTDB lineage: Bacteria > Actinomycetota > Actinomycetes > Streptomycetales > Streptomycetaceae > Streptomyces > Streptomyces omiyaensis. The sequence continues at coordinate 281,917 of NZ_BMVV01000008.1, read as the reverse complement.
CGTCCGGGGCGCCCGACTCGTAGGCGCCCGACGCTATCGCGACCAGCCGGGCCGCCTTCAGCTCGGTCTCCTCCCACTCCCGCTCGGGGTCGGAGCCCCAGGTGATCCCGGCGCCGGTGCCGAAGCGGAGCACGCCGTGCGGGCGGTCGATCCAGAAGGTGCGGATGCCGACGGCCAGCTCGCCGTGGCCCCGGTCGGCGTCCACCCAGCCGACCCCGCCGCAGTACGGGCCGCGGGGCGCGGTCTCCAGCGCCTCGATGATCCGCAGGGCGCTGGACTTGGGGGCGCCGGTGACGGAGCCGGGCGGGAAGGTGGCCGCGAGCAGCTCGGGCCAGCCCGCGTCCTCGCGCAGCACGCCGCTGACGGTGGAGACGAGGTGGACCAGGCCGGGGTGGGCCTCGATGTCGCAGAGGGCGGGGACGGCGACGGATCCGGTCTCGCAGACGCGTCCGAGGTCGTTGCGGACCAGGTCCACGATCATCACGTTCTCGGCGTGGTCCTTGGGCAGGAGGTCCGCGGCGGTCCTGCCGGTGCCCTTGATCGGGCCGGAGGAGATCCGGCCGCCCTCGCGCCGGAGGTACAGCTCGGGCGAGGCGGTGGCCATCTCCACGCCGTGCGCGGGCAGCCGGATCGTTCCCGCGTACGGGGCGGGGTTCCCGGCCGCGAGGAGCGCGGTGAGGGCGTCCACGTCGGCGGCGGCCGGATCGGGGAGTGGGGCGCTCATCACCCGGCAGAGGTTCGCCTGGTAGACCTCGCCGCGCGCGATGTGCTCGCGCACCTTCCGCACGCCCGCGGTGTACGCGGCGCGGTCGAGCGAGGACGTCCAGTCACCGGGACGGGGCCCGGACCAGGCGCCCGGGACGGCGGCGGGCACCGGCGCCCTGCGGACGTCTCCGAAGCGGGCGCAGGTGAGCCGGCCCTCGAAGTCGGCGCAGACGGCCCAGAAGCCGGCGGAGTCCAGGGCCTCGGGATCGTGGGTGACGTCCCGGAGGTCGGTCGCGACGAGGCCGCCGAAGCGGGCCAGGGGAGCAAGGTCGTACACGGATCGAGTCTAGGTCGGCGGCGGCCGGAGCACGGGGCGTACGGCCGGGGGCTCCCCGCGACCCCGGGAACACGGCGGGTGAACGCCGCTCGAACCCTCCGTGCGGCCCGACCGGGCGGCACGAAGGGCGTGCAGGTCAGCACGCTGCGGAAACGCGTTTTTGTACTGGCCCGGGAATCCGCTAGAGTTCAACACGTCGCCGGGACGCGCAAGCGGACCGGAACCGACAAGCGGACGTGGCTCAGTTGGTAGAGCATCACCTTGCCAAGGTGAGGGTCGCGAGTTCGAATCTCGTCGTCCGCTCGATGTGGGGGATCTTCCCGAACCCCCGTATTCACTCCTGGTGGAGTGGCCGAGAGGCGAGGCAACGGCCTGCAAAGCCGTCTACACGGGTTCAAATCCCGTCTCCACCTCCAAGGACGATTAGCTCAGCGGGAGAGCGCTTCCCTGACACGGAAGAGGTCACTGGTTCAATCCCAGTATCGTCCACTGGACCCTCGGGTCCTGGATCTCCGGATCCCCGCGCGATTAGCTCAGCGGGAGAGCGCTTCCCTGACACGGAAGAGGTCACTGGTTCAATCCCAGTATCGCGCACCACATCTCCTGCACCTTCGGGTGCGTCCCGCGCGATTAGCTCAGCGGGAGAGCGCTTCCCTGACACGGAAGAGGTCACTGGTTCAATCCCAGTATCGCGCACCACGCCTCCTGCACCCCCGGGTGCATCCGGCGCGATTAGCTCAGCGGGAGAGCGCTTCCCTGACACGGAAGAGGTCACTGGTTCAATCCCAGTATCGCGCACAGAAGACGAAGCCCCCGGCCGCGGTTCGCGGCCGGGGGCTTCGTCGTGCGCGGTCCCGGACGCACCGGTCCCGGCCCCGTGCGGGACGGATCCGGGACCGGGCCGGGCTCAGGAGGAGAAGAGCATCCGGCCGAAGCCGCGCTGGCGGTGGTGACCGCCGTGGTGACCGCCGTGCGGGGCGCCCCACGCGGGAGCGGCCGGGGCCGGCTGGGCCGGGTACGCCGCCGGCGGGGCGGGCGGGGCCTGCCACTGGGACTCCAGGCGGGTCAGGGCCTCCAGCTCGCCGTAGTCCAGGAAGATCCCGCGGCAGCCGCTGCACTGCTCTATCTGGACGCCGTTGCGGTTGTACGTGTGCATCGCCGCGTGACACTTGGGACACTGCATGCTCGGCTCAACTCCCCTGCCGTTGCCGTTTCGATGATGGCTTCACCTTAGGGGGACGCGGTGGAGCCGGAAGCGGTTCGGGCGGACGCGATCCGGGCGCAGGTGTCGATCATCACGTCTTCCACCTCGTCGAGTCCGCGGCGCTCCGCCGTGGACTTCGCCAGGGCGAGGGCGGCGGTCTGCACGGTCAGCGCCCGGGCCGGACGATCGAGCCGGGTCCACGGGTCGGCACCGGTGGCCGGGCCGCCCGCGGCCTCGTACGCGCCGAGGAACCGCGACCACGCCTCCCCCGGGAGCAGCCCGGCGGCGAACCAGGCCGCCGGACGGGCCAGGTCCCAGGCGGGGTCGCCCAGACCGGCGTCGTCGACGTCGATGAGCAGCCAGTCGCCCCGGAAGTCCCGGACCAGCTGGCCGAGATGGAAGTCGCCGTGGCAGAGGTACGCGCGCGGGGCGCCGGAATCCGGCGACGCGCCGGAAGCTGCGAGGGCACCGGTCTCGGCGGCGGGCCCGGTGCCGGTCTCCGTGCCGGTGCCGGTCTCCGTGCCGGTGCCGGTCTCCGTGACCGTGCGCCAGGCGGCGAGGACGGTGGCGGCGGCCGGGTGGGCCGGGGCCGCGTCGAGCATCCGCGCGACGGCCAGGGCCGCCTTGGCGGGGGCGCGCATCGCGGGCAGCCGGCCGGCCGCCCCGGACGGCGGCGGGGTGCGGTGGAGCAGCGCGAGGAGCCGGGCCGCCTCCTCCCAGGGGGCGGCGTCGGGATCCTCCGGGTCGACCGGAGGTCCGTACGGCCAGACCGTCACCGGCCGCCCCGCGACGCGCTCCGGGCGGGGTCCCGGCACCGGCGGGAGGAGGATCCCGCCGAGCTCCGGACGGCCGGCGAGGGCCAGGCGGGCCGCGTGCGGACCGGCCTCGGTCCCGGGTGCGTGCGCCTTGGCGACGAGCCCGGCGTGCCGCACGACGGCACCGTCCTCCCGGTCCGCCAGCACCCGGACCTCGTCGGCCCCGCACCGGCACGCTCCCCCGCCGTGCACGGCGTCCCGGGCGATCAGCGCGAGCGCCCCCAACACGTCACCGTCCGACGGTCCCGGGCCCGGCGGCGCACTCTCGGCGAAATCCATCCGGCGAGCGTACGCGCCGCCCGCGGGCACCGCGGGGGCCGGACCCGGAGGGCGGAGGCGGGGCGGGTGCGCGGAGGGGCCGGTCGGCTCCCCGGCCGACCGGCCCCTGCGCTGTCGTCCGCCGCACCCCCGTCCCCACGGGGCTGTCGGCCGATGTTTTCGACCCGGGCCGCTCTCCCGGATCCGGGGCGCCGCTCAGCGCCCCAGCATCACGCCCACGGACGACGCCTGTGTGACCACCGCTTCCCAGCCGCCGAAGACGACCACGAGCAGGGCCGCGAGAGGGAGGACCATGGCGGTGGCCACCAGGGGGTGACGGCGTCCCGCGGGGCGGGTGGTCGGCCGGTGTGCCGTGTGGGCCATGGTCCTCTCCTGTCGTGCTCTGTTGCCCTCGTCCTCGCCGGACTCGGGTGCGGTGGGCGCGTGTTCCTCGGGGGACGAGAGTCGCGCCCACCGCATGACCTCCACACTAGGGAGCGGCGGGGCCCGGGGCGTCATGCCCGCGTACCGGCTTTCGGGCCTCCGGGAGGATGACGCCGCTCCTTCCGGCGTACTCCCCTGGGTGGAGACGGGGGCGCGCGGGTGGGGGGTTTCCCGGAGGGGGCGCGCCCCGGCGCCCCCGGAGGGGGCCCGCCGGTGACATGGGTCACGTCCGGCGGGAAGCGCGGCCGGGCGGGGACCGGCGGGGGCTCGCCGAGGCGGCCGCGGGGCGGGGGGAGTTGCCGGGAGGCCCTGTCAAGTGGGCTGGACGGAAAGGGGGGTTGGCGGGAAGGCTCGGGGACGGGCACGGCGGCGGGACCTTCCAGCACTGACAATCGAAGCCGGTGGGAGGGCGCGGCCTATGAGCGCCCGGGGGCGGCACTACGTAAGCTGTGCCACGTCGAACGGACGAGGGGACGGACATGGCGATGATGCGGCTCCGGCGCGAGGACCCGCGGATCGTCGGGGCGTTCCGGCTCCACCGCAGGCTGGGCGCCGGAGGGATGGGGGTCGTGTACCTCGGCTCCGACCGGCGCGGTCAGCGGGTGGCGCTGAAGGTGATCCGGCCCGACCTGGCCGAGGACCAGGAGTTCCGGTCCCGGTTCGCCCGCGAGGTGTCCGCGGCCCGGCGGATCCGCGGCGGCTGCACCGCCCGGCTGGTCGCGGCCGACCTGGACGCCGAGCGTCCCTGGTTCGCCACCCAGTACGTCCCCGGTCCCTCGCTGCACGACCGGGTCGCCGAGGAGGGCCCGCTGCGCGCCGCCGACGTGGCGTCGATCGGTGCCGCGCTCTCCGAGGGCCTGGTCGCCGTCCACGAGGCCGGGGTCGTGCACCGGGACCTGAAGCCGTCGAACATCCTGCTCTCCCCCAAGGGCCCCCGCATCATCGACTTCGGGATCGCCTGGGCCACCGGCGCCAGCACCCTCACCCATGTCGGGACCGCGGTCGGCTCCCCCGGCTTCCTCGCGCCCGAGCAGGTGCGGGGCGCCGCCGTCACCCCGGCGACGGACGTCTTCTCGCTCGGCGCCACCCTCGCGTACGCCTCGATGGGCGACTCGCCCTTCGGACACGGCAGTTCCGAGGTCATGCTCTACCGCGTGGTCCACGAGGAGGCGCAGCTCCAGGGCGTGCCGGACGCGCTCGCGCCGCTCGTCCGGGCCTGCCTGGCGAAGGACCCGGAGGACCGGCCCAGCACGCTCCAGCTGTCGATGCGGCTCAAGGAGATCGCCGCCCGCGAGGCCCAGGGGCTGCCCTCCGCCCGCCCGCCGGCCCCGCGCGAGCGGACGGAGGAGCGCGGCACGCTGCGGCCGACCGAGCGGTACACGGAGCGGGACGCGCCGGGCCGCGAGCCGGAGCGCGCGGCGGCCCGGGGGCGCGGTGCCGCGCCGTCCTCGCGCCCCTCGGCGCCCGCCCGTACCGGCGGCTCCCGGAATCCGCAGTCGCGGCCGGGCACCCGGCCGGGGAACCGGACGACGTCCACCGGCCGCCGCCCGGCCAACCCCCGGCTGCTGCGCCAGCGGCTCGTCGTCTTCGTGGTGGTGACGCTGGTGGTGGCACTGGGCATCGCCGCCGCCCAGGCCCTCCAGGGCTAGGCCGCCGTCCCTTCCGGGTCCGTCCGGAAGGCACCCCTCAGGGACGGCGGAGCACGGTGAAGGTCGTGCAGGCCCCGTTGTCGCTCACGATGTCACCCTCCAGGCTCATGGGGGTCTCTCCGGCGGGCATCCGCGCCTCCAGTCCGACCATCAGGTAGTCGTCGGGGCGGTCGACCCAGCTGTCGCCGCTCAGCACCATCCGGCGCGCGTACGGGTCGTACGCCCCGATCATGCGGAACGAACCGTCGGGCACGCCCGGGTTGTCGGGGTGCGCGGAGAAGCTGAACAGCGCGGCCAGGGCTCCGTCACCGGTGCCGGTGATCTCCAGGGAGAGCCGCGTCAGGCCCTGGCCACAGGTGTACGTCCCCCGCCAGGAGCCGTCGACGGGGAGGGCGTCCGCGGGGCTCGGCGGGGGCGCCGGGGCGGAGGTGCGCGGCGGCGTGGTCCGCGCCGCGCCGGCGGTGGGCGACGGGGTCCGCGCGGCCTCCGTGGCGGGCGGGGGCGCGGCCGCGCCGGTGGGGGAGGCCGCGGTGTCCCGCGGGGGCCGGGCTTCCTCCCCGTCGCCGGTCAGGTGTCAGAACAGCGCACCGGCCGCGAGGAGGAGGACGCCGACGGCCGCGGCGACGCCGCGCCGCGGCCCGGGGCGCCCGGACTTCGTGGGACCGCCGTACGGACCGTGGTGCGGGGACCCGGCCGTGCGGGGACCGTACGGGCCGTGATCCGGCGCCCCGGCCGTGCGGGGACCGTACGGGTCCGGTCCCGGGGCGCCGGGCGCGCGGGGGGCCGGCGGGGCGCCGCCGACCGCCGGGAGCGTCGCGGCACCCGGGTCGACCAGGGTCGGCGAGGGGGCCGCCGGCGGCGGACCCGGCAGGAGTCCGGCCAGGGCGGGCGGCAGCCACGCCGGCCCCGCGGCCGCCGCGCTCGGCGCCAGTTCCGCGAGGAGCGCGCCGACCCGCGGGCGGGCGGCCGGATCATTGGCGAGGCAGCGGCGCACCAGCTCCTCCACCCGCGGCGTGAGGCCGGCGAGGTACGGCTCCTCGTGCGCGACCCGGTACATGATCCGCGCGGGGCCGGCGTCCCGGCCGCCGGTCGAGGGTTCCTCGAAGGGGCCCCGGCCGGAGGCGGTGAGGGCCAGGACCGCGCCGAGGGCGAAGACGTCGGCGGCGGACGTGACCTCGGCTCCGGTGAGCTGCTCGGGCGCCATGTACCCGACGGTGCCCAGCACGACACCGCTGCCGGTCAGCGCGGAGGTGCCGGCGGCGGAGGCCGAGACGCCGAAGTCGATGACCCGGGGTCCGTCCGCGGCCAGCAGGATGTTCGAGGGCTTCAGGTCCCGGTGGACGACGCCCGCCCTGTGGATGGCGTCCAGCGCCTCGGCGAGGCCCGCCCCGAGGGCGAGCACGGAACGCTCGGGCCACGGTCCGGTGGCCCGCAGGGCCGTGCCCAGGGAGGGGCCCGGTACGTGGACCGTGGCCAGCCACGGCGGGTCCCCCTCCGGGTCCGCGTCGACGACGCCGGCGGTGAAGACGCCGTTCACCGCCCGTGCGAGGCGCACCTCGCGGGCGAAGCGCCGCCGGAACTCCGCGTCCTGGGCCAGTTCGTGCCGGATCACCTTCACCGCGAGGGGCTTGCCGCCCGGCGACCGCGCGAGGTAGACCGCGCCCATGCCGCCCCGGCCGAGGACCCCCTCCAGCCGGTACGGGCCCACCCGTTCCGGGTCGCCCGGCCCCGGCGGACGCACGCCGTTCCCCATGTCGCCCCCTCCCCCGCACCCGGGCCCGCCGGATGCCCGGCCCTCACGGGCCCTAGGGCGCCCGGGGCCCTTCGCGGGGGAGAAGGCGCGGACCTCCGCGAAGGTCAGGCCTCCGGGCGGCCCGCCGTGACCGCGTAGAAGGCGACGGCCGCCGCCGCGCCCACGTTGAGCGAGTCGACGCCGTGGGCCATCGGGATGCGGACCCACTCGTCGGCGGCGCGCAGGGCCTGGGTGGAGAGGCCCTCGCCCTCCGCGCCGAGCATCAGCGCCACGCGGTCCAGGCGGTGCGGGGCGGCCTCGTCCATGGAGGTGGCCTTCTCGGCCGGGGTCAGCGCGAGGAGCTTGAAGCCCGCCTCCCGTACCGCCTCCAGACCGCGCGGCCAGGTGTCCAGGCGGGCGTACGGGACGGAGAAGACGGCGCCCATGGAGACCTTCACCGAGCGGCGGTAGAGGGGGTCGGCGCAGTCCGGGGAGAGCAGCACGGCGTCCATGCCGAGGGCGGCGGCGCTGCGGAAGATGGCGCCGATGTTGGTGTGGTCGTTGACCGACTCCATGACCGCGACCCGGCGGGCGCCGGCGAGCAGGTCGGCGGCGGCCGGAAGCGGCTTGCGCTGCATCGAGGCGAGGGCGCCGCGGTGCACGTGGTAGCCGGTGACGCGTTCGGCGAGGTCGGGCTGGATCGCGTACACCGGGGCGGGGACCTCGTCGATGACGTCGCGCATGACGTCGACCCACTTGGCGGAGAGCAGCATCGACCGCATCTCGTAACCGGCCTGCTTGGCACGGCGGATGACCTTCTCGCCCTCGGCGATGAAGAGGCCCTCGGCGGGTTCGCGCCGGCGCCGCAGCTCGACGTCGGTCAGGCCGGTGTAGTCGCTGAGGCGGGGGTCGTCGGGGTCGGTGATCGTGATGAGTTCGGCCACGGGGTGATACTGCCTTGTCCGGGGAGTGGTGCCAATGCGTGGGACGGGCGGCGGTCGCCGCCCGTCCCCCTGCGGGTGGGTGCGGGGTGTCAGCGGGCGGGCTCGCCGGGGCCCTCCGCGACCACCGGGCCGATGACGACGACGGCCGGCGGGCGGACCTCCTCGGCCTTCACCACGTCGGCGACGGTGGCGAGGGTGGCGTCCACGCGGCGCTGGGTCGCGGTGGTGCCCTCCTGGACGAGGGCGAGCGGGGTGGCGGGGTCCTTGCCGTGGGCGACGAGCGCCTCGGCGATCTTCCCTATCTTGTCGACGCCCATGAGGATCACCAGGGTGCCGGTGAGCTTCGCGAGCGAGGCCCAGTCGACCAGCGAGCGCGGGTCGTCGGGGGCGACGTGTCCGCTGACCACGGTGAACTCGTGGGCGACGCCCCGGTGGGTGACCGGGATGCCGGCGGCGCCGGGGACCGAGATGGAGCTGGAGATGCCGGGCACGACCGTGCAGGCGATGCCCTCGGCGGCGAGCGCCTGCGCCTCCTCCATGCCCCGGCCGAAGACGAAGGGGTCGCCGCCCTTGAGGCGGACCACGGACTTCCCGGCCTTGGCGTGCTCGATCAGCGCGTTGTTGATGGCCTCCTGGGCCATGAAGCGGCCGTACGGGATCTTCGCGGCGTCGATCACCTCGACGTGCGGCGGCAGCTCGTCCAGGAGGTCGCGGGGGCCGAGCCGGTCGGCGATGACGACGTCGGCCTCGGCGAGCAGCCGGCGGCCGCGGACGGTGATGAGGTCGGGGTCGCCGGGGCCGCCGCCGACCAGGGCGACGAAGGGGGTGCGGGCGCGCCGGGCGGGGGCGGCGAGGGAACCGTCGCGCAGGCCCTCCAGGATCGCGTCCCGGACGGCGGCCGAGCGGCGCGGGTCGTGGCCGGTGAGGACGGCGACGGTGACGCCGTCGCCGCGGCCGGTGGCCGGGGTCCAGGCGGTGGCGGCGTCGGCGTCGTCGGAGCGGACGCACCAGACGCGGGCGCGCTCGGCCTCGGCCGAGGCGGCGGCGTTGGCGGCCGGATCGGTGGTGGCGACGAGCGCGTACCAGGCGTCGGCCAGGTCGCCGTCCTCGTAGCGGCGGCGCACCCAGGTGATCTCGCCCGTCTCGGCCATGGCCTCCACGGAGGGGGTGGCCGAGGGGGAGATCAGGGTGATGTCGGCGCCGGCCGCGATGAGGGCGGGCAGGCGGCGCTGGGCGACCGTGCCGCCGCCGAGGACGACGACGCGCCGGCCGGCGAGGCGGAGGCCGACGGGGTAGGCGGGGTGCTCGGCGGGCTCGACGTGCTGGGCCATGTGCGGGCGGCTCCTCGGACGGGGCTTGGGCCTGTCCGACCATGTGCGTCGGATCAGACCGGATCGTTCGGTGCGTGCGATCGGCGTGCGGCCGGGGCGCCCTCGTAGCGGAGAGCTACTCGGGCGTTTCGGCCGTGCGGCGAGCGTGCGTGCCGGGCGGGCCGGACCCGACGGAAATGGTCGGACAGGCCCAAGGGAGCCGCTGCGGCGGTGAAGCGGCTGGTGGGCGGGCGTACGGCCCGGTCACCACGATATCGGTGACACGACATGGGCACCCTGTGACCCTCGTCCCTGGGGAGGCGCCGGGACGGGGCGCGGGCACGGCGCGGCCCCGGTGCCGCCGCCCCGTCGCGAGGAGGGGGCGGCGGCACCGGGGCCGTACGGACTACTTCTCGGTGACGCCCGCGGAGTCGAAGGTCGCGACCTCGTGCATCGCGCGGGCCGCGCTCTGCACCAGCGGGAGGGCCAGCAGGGCGCCGGTGCCCTCGCCGAGGCGGAGGTCCAGGTCCACCAGCGGGCGCAGGCCCAGCTTGTTGAGCGCGGCCACGTGGCCGGGCTCGGCGCTGCGGTGGCCGGCGATGCAGGCGGCCAGCGACTCGGGGGCGATGGCGCGGGCGACCAGGGCGGCCGCGCCGGTGGAGACGCCGTCGAGGACGACCGGGGTGCGCAGCGAGGCGGCGCCCAGGATGAAGCCGACGAGGGCCGCGTGCTCCAGGCCGCCGATCTGCGACAGGACGCCGATCGGGTCCTGGGGGTCCGGCTTGTGCAGGTCGAGGGCGCGGCGGACCACGTCGACCTTGCGGGCGTGGGTCTCGTCGTTGATGCCGGTGCCGCGGCCGGTGACCTCGGCCGGGTCGACGCCGGTGAAGACGGAGATGAGGGCGGCGGACGCGGTGGTGTTCGCGATGCCCATCTCACCGGTGAGGAGCGCCTTGTTCCCGGCCGCGACCAGGTCGCGGGCGGTCTCGATGCCGACCTCGATGGCGGCGACGGTCTCCTCGTGGGTCATCGCGAGGCCGGTGGTGAAGTCGCCGGTGCCGGCGCGGACCTTGCGGGGCAGCAGTCCGGGGGTGGCGGGGAGCTCGCTCGCGACGCCCACGTCGATGACGCAGACCTCGGCGCCGACCTGGTTGGCGAAGGCGTTGCAGACCGCTCCCCCGCCGAGGAAGTTGGCCACCATCTGGCCGGTGACCTCCTGCGGCCAGGGGGTGACGCCCTGGGCGTGCACGCCGTGGTCGCCGGCGAAGATCGCGACGGCGGCGGGCTCCGGGATCGGCGGCGGGCAGGCGCGGGAGAGGCCGCAGAGCTGCGCGGAGATGATCTCCAGCATGCCGAGCGCGCCGGCCGGCTTGGTCATCCGCTTCTGCCGCTCCCACGCCTCGCCGAGCGCCTTGGCGTCGAGCGGGCGGATGGAGGCGACGGTCTCCTGGAGCAGGTCGTGCGGCTCCTCGCCGGGCAGGGCGCGGCGGCCGTAGGTCTCCTCGTGGACCACCCAGGCGAGCGGGCGGCGCTTGGACCAGCCGGCCTGCATCAGCTCGGGCTCGTCCGGGAACTCGTCGACGTAGCCGACGCAGAGGTACGCGACGACCTCCAGGTGGTCGGGGAGGCCGAGCTCGCGGACCATCTCGCGCTCGTCGAAGAAGCTGACCCAGCCGACGCCGAGGCCCTCGGCGCGGGCGGCGAGCCAGAGGTTCTCGACGGCGAGGGCCGAGGAGTACGGGGCCATCTGCGGCTGCGTGTAGCGGCCGAGGGTGTGCCGGCCGCCCCGGGTGGGGTCGGCGGTCACCACGATGTTGACCGGCGTGTCGAGGATGGCCTCGATCTTCAGTTCCTTGAACTGCTTCGCCCGGGCCTTCGGCAGCGACTTGGCGTAGGCCTCGCGCTGGCGCTGGGCCAGTTCGTGCATGGTCTGCCGGGTCTCGGCGGAACGGATGACGACGAAGTCCCAGGGCTGCGAGTGGCCGACGCTGGGGGCCGTGTGGGCGGCCTCCAGGACGCGGAGCAGCACCTCGTGCGGGATGGGGTCGGAGCGGAAGCCGTTGCGGATGTCGCGGCGCTCGCGCATCACGCGGAGCACGGCCTCGCGCTCGGCGTCGTCGTAGCCGGGGGCGGCGGGGCGCGGCTCGGCGTCCTCGGCGGTGTCCTCGGCGACGACCGGGATCTCCTCCGCCAGGGCCACGACGGGCGCCTCGGCGGGCTCCCCGGCGGCGGCGTCGGCGAACGTGGCGAGGGGCTCGGTGCTCTCGGCGGGCTCGGTGGGCTCGACGGCGACGGGCTCCGCCGGGGCCACGGTGACGGGCTCCTCGGCGGCGGGCGCCTCGACGGCCTGCTCCTGCGCGGCCTCCGGCTCCTCGGGCTGAACCTGCTCAGGCTGTTCGGCCTGCTCGGTCTGTTCGGCCTGCTCGGTCTGCTGTACGGCGACGGGCGCGGCGGCCACGACGGCCTCCGGCTCGACGGCCTGGACCTCGGCGGTAACCGGGGCATCGGCGGCCTGGGCCTCGACGGCCACCGGGGCTTCCGCGGTCCCCTCCGCGGCCTCGACGGCGACCGGGGCGCCGGGCACCTCGGTCGTGACGGCCTCCGTGACCTCCGGGGTCGCGACGGGCTCCGTCACCGCGGCGGGCTCCGTCACCGCGGGGACCTCGGGCCCGGCCGCGGGCGCGTCGGCGGGGACGGCGGCCTCCACGGCCTCCGACTCCGCCGGGGTCTCGACGGCCTGGACGTCCAGGACGTCCTCGGCGGGGGCGGTGGCGGGGGTCCCGGTCTCCGGGGTCTCCTCCTGCATGGCCTCGGCCACCGGCGGACCGGCCGGCTGCTCGGCCTCGGCGGCGGGCGCCTCCTCGGCAGCGGGCGCCTCCTCGGCGGCGACGGCCTCCGGACCGGTGGTCTCCGGGGCGACGGCCTCCGGGACGACGGCCTCGGCGGGCGCCGGTGCGCCGGGCTCGCCCTCGCGCGGGGCGGGGACGACGGCCTCGGGGGTCACCGGGACCTCGGCGGCCTCCGGGACGACGGCACCGGGCTCGACGAGCGGGGTGCCGGCGGCCGGCGTCGCCGTCGGGGCGGGCTGCTCGGCGGTCGGGACGGAGCCCTCGACCTGCACGAACCCGCCGCTCTGCGGGACGACCGTTTCTGCGGGTGCCTCGGCGGGCGCCAGGGGCTCCTGCGGCTGCGCGGCCCACGGCTCGGCGGCCTGCGGGGCCGTCTGCTGGTCCTGCGCGATGTCGAAGTACTCGGGCCCGGTGGTGGGCGGTCCGGGGTTGCGCACCGGCACGGGCGCGGGTCCGGTGGCCACCAGGGACTCCGGGGCGGGGGCCGGGACCGGCTGCGCGGCGGGCACCGGCGCGGCCGGGCCCCGGTCGGCGAGCGAGCGCACGACGCCGCCGGTGGCGGTCTCGGGGACCGGCGGGCCCATGTGGAGCGGGCGGCGCGAGGGGGCGGCCGGCGGGGGAACCCGGACGCCGCCGAGGTCGACGGAGCCGGAGTCGCGGCCGGCGGCCTCGTGGGCACCGGTGTCGAGGATGCCGGGCTCGTAGCCGTGGGCGGTGGCGACGGGCTCCTGCGGGGCGACGGGGACGCCGTGCGCCGGGGTGCCGAACGGCTCCTGCGGGGCCGCCGGAACGCCCTGCGGCGGAGTGGCTCCGGCCAGGGGCACGCCGTGCGGCGGGGTGGCCGGGGCGGTCAGGCGGTCGGCGAGGACGAGGCCGTCCGGGAGCGGGCCGGTGAGGGGGTCCGGCAGCGGGTCGGTGAGCGGGTCCGGCAGCGGGTCGGTGAGCGGGTCGCCCAGCGGCACGGCGCCGAGGTCCTGGGCCGTGCCCTCGGGGGCGGCCTGCGCCGGGACCACGGGCGGGGCGGGGACGGCGACGGGCGGGGCGGGCAGGGTGCCCGGGACGTGCTCGCTCCAGGCGCCCTGGGCGCCCGGCATGAGCAGCATGTCGTCGTCCTCGGGGAGCTGCGCGGAGAGGGGGCCGGAGGGGTCCAGGTAGGTGTACGCGCCCGGAGCGGGGATGCCCGGCTGCTCGACCATGCCTGCGTTCTCCGGCAGTCCCTCGCCCGGGACCTGGCCGGTGTCCGTCATGCGTACCCCTCGCCCATCGTTGTGTTCGTTCAGAGCTGCGCCCGTCAACGAGAACGAGCGCGTGCGCCGCGCGGCACGGAGGCGCGCCGACACCCAAGCATTGTCGCGGCCCGCGGCCATCGTGGCAGGCGGATCCGCCACGGTGCGCTGTGGACTGCGCCACGTCGCGCGGTCCCCCCGGTGTCCCGCACGCCGGTGACCGTCGAGAACGGGTCGAGACGGACAGCGATTCGGGACATTGACGAACAACATGCCGAACGTCCCCGTGCGGTACAACAATCGGCCAGCCTACCTGCCCCGGCACCCGGCCGGGTCACGGGGAGCCGGTGGTCCGGCGGCCCGTGAGGAGGAAGACGACGGAGCGTTCGCGCTCGTTCCAGTCGGCGGGATCGAGGTCGACGGTCTGCAGGAGCAGGGTCTCGACGGCGTACCCGCCGGCGGTGAGGGCGGAGGTGATCGCCTCGGCCTCGTCGCGGGTGGTGGCGTGGGCGGTGATCCGTTCGGGGCGGCGGTCGGCGCAGGCGGTGACGACGGGGACGCCGCCGGCCCCGATCCGCACGACGTCGGGTTCGGGGAGGCTCTCCAGGACGTGCGGGGCACGGCCGGTGACGGTCTGGAGGAGGAGTCCGTGGCGGCGGGCGGCGGCCTCGGTGCGGGTGCGGGCGGCCGGGTCGGCGTCGACGGCGATGACGGCGGCGCCGAAGCGGGCGGCCTCGACGGCGAAGGTCCCGCCGCCGCTGCCGACGTCCCAGACGAGGTCGCCGGTGCGGGGGCCGAGGCGGGCGAGCTGGACGGCGCGCAGGGTGGGGTCCTGGCCGACGCCGGGACGCCCCTCGGAGCCGTACTCCTCCTCCCCCGCCTTCTCCGCCCAGCCGCGGACGGCCCCGGCGGCCGCGTCACGGCCCATCAGCCAGGGGGTGGCGGAGGCGCCGGTGCCGCCGGCGGCACCGATGACGAGGACGACGTTGGGGTCGCGCCAGGTGTGGTCGGCGGCCTTGTCGGAGGTGAGGACGGAGACCTGTTCGCGGGTGGTGCCCAGCTCCTCGCAGACGACGAAGGTGCGGTGGACGCCGTCGAGGAGGAGCGCGAGCTCGGCGGGGCCCGCGCCCGGGGAGGTGAGGACGGCGACCTTGGGGTGGGCGCGGCAGACGTTGACGGCGCGGCGCAGGGTGCGCTGCTGGGCGACGACGACGTGGGCGTCGTCCCAGGGCATGCCGGCCCGGGCGAAGGCGGCGGCGACCGAGGAGACGGCGGGGACGACCTCGACCTCCAGGCCGTGCTCGGGGGCCCGCAGCGTGCGGACGACGCCGAAGAAGCCGGGGTCGCCGTCGGCGAGGACGACGGCGGTGCCCCGGTGGCCGGCGATCCGGCGGGCGGCGAGGCCGACGCTGCCGAGCCGGATCCGCTCGGCGCCGGGGGGCACCTCGGGGAGCGCCAGGTGGTGGGCGGCGCCGGCCACCAGGGTGGCGGCCGAGAGCGCGGACCGGGCCGCCTCGGTGAGGGGCGAGCCGTCCCAGCCGATCACCGTGACCCGGTCGGCCATCGCGTCTGTCTCCTGTGCTGTCGTCGCAGGTCGGGGGCGTGCCGAGCGTACCCCGGGTCGTGGTCCCCGGGGTTCAGCTCCAGTCGGTGTACGAGGAGTATCCGGCCTCGGCCATCTGGTCGGCCACGCCGTCGAGGTCCTCGGGGAGGAGGCCCCAGACGATGAAGTCGGTGCGCAGCTCGGTCCAGCTGCCGTCCTCGGTGCGGGTGCGGGCTATGCAGGCGTTGCGCAGCACGCCTTCGCTGATGCAGCCGATCTTCTGGGCGACCTGCTGGGAGGCGGTGTTGTCCGCCGCCGTGCGGAGCTCGATGCGCTCGAACTCCTGGGCGGTGAAGAGCCACTGGGCGGTGGCGAGCGCGGCCTCGGAGGCGTAGCCCTCGCCGCGGGCCCAGGGGGCGATGATGTAGGAGAGTTCGGTGGAGCGGACCCGCCAGTCGGTCCTGGCCAGCTGGACGACGCCCACCAGACGCTGGGTCAGGAACTCGGTGACGGCGAGGTCGAGACCGCGGCCCGCGGCGCGTTCGGCGGGGGCGTGGCCGGTGATCCAGCGGCGTGCGGCGTCCTCGGAGTAGGGCTGGGGGACGGCCGTCCACGCGCCGACCATCTCGTCGTTCATCATCTCGGCCAGGGCGGGGGCGTCGGCCGCTTCGAGCGCGCGCAGCACCAGCCGGTCCGTGCTGATGGAGATGTCCGGAAAGGTGGTAGTCATGCGCAGCTCCGTACCGAAGACCGTCCGTTGAGACCGTGAACGCACAGCATGCAGCATGGGACGCACGGTGCGCATGGCCGGGTCGGGGGTGGGGCCGGCAGGCGCGAGGCCCCGCGCGCCGGACGGGGCGGGCGGGGCCTCGCGCTCAAGGAGCTTGCCGGTGGCCTTACTTGGCGGGGCCGAAGGCGGGGATGACGGAGCCCTTGTAGGTGTCCTCGATGTACTTCTTGACCTCGGGCGAGTTCAGGAGCTTGGCGAGCTTCTGCACGCGGGCGTCGTTCTCGTCGCCCTCCTTGACGGCGAGGAAGTTGGCGTACGGGTTGCCCTCGGCCTTCTCCAGGGCCAGGGCGTCCGTCGCCGGGGAGAGCTTGGCCTCGATCGCGTAGTTGCCGTTGATGACGGCGGCGTCGACGTCGTTCAGGGCGCGGGGCACGGTGGCGGCCTCCAGCTCCTTGAACTCCAGGCCCTTCTTGTCGGTGATGTCGGAGAGCTTGGCGTCGGTGCCGACGCCGTCCTTGAGGGTGATGAGGCCGTTCTCGGCGAGGAGGTGGAGCGCGCGGCCCTCGTTGGTGGTGTCGTTGGGGACGGCGACGGTCTGGCCGGCCTTGATGTCCTTGAGCGACTTCAGGCTCTTGGAGTAGAGGCCGAGCGGCTCCAGGTGGACGTTGACCACGGGGACGATGGTGGTCTTGTTCTTCTTGTTGAAGTCGTCGAGGTACGGCTTGTGCTGGAAGAAGTTGGCGTCGACCTGGCCGCTCTGGGTGGCGGTGTTCGGCAGGACGTAGTCGGTGAACTCCTTCACCTCCAGCTTCAGGCCCTCCTTGGCGGCCAGGTTGTCCTTGACGAAGTTCAGGATGTCGGCGTGCGGCGTCGGGGACGCGGCGACGACGAGCGGCTTGTCGGCGGAGGCGGCGCCCTCCTTGGCGGAGGACGGGTCCGAGGAGGTGCCGCAGGCGGTGAGGCCGAGGGCGAGGGCGGTGACGGAAGCGAAGCCGGCGGCGAGCTTGATGTTCTTGCGCACGAAGAGTGCCTCTTTCATGTGGAGCGGTGGACGCCTGGACAACAAGTCCGGGCTCTGGTCCTCGGGGCCGGGTGCCGTCGGGTGACGAATCGTTTCGGCTGAAGAGGTGTGAGGTGCCGTCAGGCCGTGCGGCCGCGACGGGCGAGGAGTCGTACGACCCCGTCGCCGACGAGCTGGACGATCGTGACGATCGCGACCAGGACGACGACGGTGACGAGCATGAAGGTGGTGTCGAAGCGCTGGTATCCGTAGGTGACGGCCTTGGAGCCGAGACCCTCGCCGCCGACCGCGCCGGCCATCGCGGAGTAGCCGATGAGCACGATGACGGTGGTGGTGACGGCGGCGACCAGCGAGGGCAGGGCCTGCGGGAGGAGCACCTTGCGGACGATGGTCGGGATGCCGCCGCCCATGGACTGGACGGCTTCGACGAGGCCGTGGTCGACCTCGCGGATCGCGGTCTCGACGAGGCGCGCGAAGAAGGGGATGGCGCCGATGGCGAGCGGCACGATCATCGCGGTCGGTCCGATGAAGGTGCCGACGACGAAGGTCGTGAAGGGGATCAGGGCGATCAGCAGGATGATGAACGGCAGCGAACGGCCGATGTTCACGATCGCACCGACGACCTTGTTCAGGGGCCGGTTCCGGAGCAGTCCGCCCTTGTCCGTGAGGACGAGCAGGATGCCGAGCGGGAGGCCGCCGACGATGGTGACGACGGTGGCCCACAGCACCATGTAGAGGGTGTCGACCGTGCCCTGTTCGAGCAGGGGCCGCATCTCTTCCCAGGTCACTTGGCAGTCTCCTTCACGAGCACGTGCTGCTGGGCGGGGACCGCGGGCGCGGCGTCGTCCCGCGGGTCTTCGACGCGTTCGACCTGGAGGCCCTGCTCGCGCAGGAAGCCGACCGGGACGACGTTCTCCTCGTACCGTCCGGGCAGTTCGATCCGCATGCGGCCGATCTGCTTCCCGCCGACGGTGTCCATCGCGGCTCCGAGGATGGAGATGTCGATGTTGTACGTGCGGGAGAGCTGCGAGATCACCGGCTGGGTGGCGGCCTCGCCGTGGAAGGTGACGTCGACGACCGTGCGGTCCGGCCCGGCGGCCTGTCCGCTGACCGGGAACAGCTCGGCGGCCAGCTGGGAGCCGGGGGTGGCGAGGAGCTCGCTCACGGTGCCGGACTCCACGATGCGGCCCTTCTGCATGAGGGCGGCGGAGTCGCAGATGGTCTTGACGACGTCCATCTCGTGCGTGATGAGCAGGACGGTCAGGCCGAGCTGCCGGTTGAGGTCGCGCAGGAGCTGGAGGATGGAGCGGGTGGTCTCCGGGTCGAGGGCGCTGGTGGCCTCGTCGGAGAGGAGGACCTTGGGCTCGCCGGCGAGGGCGCGGGCGATGCCGACGCGCTGCTTCTGGCCGCCGGAGAGCTGGCCGGGGTAGCTCCGGGCCTTGTCGGCGAGGCCGACGAGGTCGAGGAGTTCGAGGGCCCTGCGGGACCGCTCGGCGGACGGGACGCCGAGGATCTCCAGGGGGAGCTCGACGTTGTCCCGGACGGTGCGGGAGGACAGCAGGTTGAAGTGCTGGAAGACCATGCCGATGCGGCTGCGGGCGCGGCGCAGGTCCTTCCCGGCGCGGCGGCCCTTGCCGGCGAGGGCGGTGAGGTCGACGCCGTCGACGGTCACCGTGCCGGAGGTGGGGCGCTCCAGGAGGTTGACGCAGCGGATCAGGGAGGACTTGCCGGCGCCGCTCTGGCCGATCACGCCGAAGACCTCGCCCTCGCGGACGTGGAGGTCGACGCCGTCCAGGGCGGTGACCTGGCGGCCGCGTGACTCGTAGACCTTGGTCAGGCCCGAAGTGGTGATCACAGGGGTTTCCGTCACTGTCGAGTGCGCGACGCGTGGGTCCGCCGTGCACGGGGCGTTCGTCAATCGGACAGTCAGGCGCACGGAAGCCGCTCCGGCGGTCGGCCGGGGAGGCGGTGTGCGCGGGGCAGGCGCGGTCCGGCGCCGGTGGGGCGGTCGGATCGGCTGGCCGTCGGGGTCTCGCTTCGGGGCGCGAGGCTCAGGCGGGGGCCCTCAGAAGGCGCACATTCGACACATACAACGAGCACCGGGCGTCAGGTTCGCCTCGGTCGCAAGGATGCGGCTGCTCGTCGTGGTCATGGCTGCAAGTAAAGCATGCGCAGTCGCGAACGGAAGCGGGGTGTCCGCATTCCGGACGTCGCTGAGACGCCATGCGGACGGTGCCGGGCGCGCCCGCGTCCCGTGCGGCCTGCGGTGGAGGGGGCTCCGGGGCGGTGCGGGAGGAGGGGCGGGCACCGGCGAATGTGGCCAAGGCCACGACCTCCCCCGCGGATCGCGCGGGACCGGCGGAGGGGCGGGGCGGGGCCGAGCGCATCGGGCCATTCGACCCGTAATACCCTCGGGCGCATGCTTGACGCCCTCACGGTCGCGGTCTCGGTGGCCGCGCTCGCCCTCGCCGCCTGGTGCGGCTTCGCCGCCTACCGGGACCAGCCGACCAAGGACTGGCACTTCATCGGCATGGCCGTGGTGACCTTCCTGGTCCTGGTCCAGCTGGTCGTCGGCATCGTGCAGCTGGTCCGCGGCGAGAAGGCGGAGGAGGGGACGACGATCTTCGTCGCCTATCTGCTCGGCGCGCTGTGCGCGGTGCCGATCGCCGGTTTCATGTCGCTGGCCGAGCGGACCCGCTGGGGCTCGGCGACGGTGGCGGCGGGCGCGATCGTGCTGGCGGTGCTGGAAGTGCGTCTCTTCGACATCTGGACGGTGGGCTGATCATGACGGAGACGCAGGAGCGGACCGCCGGGGAGGGCGGCCGGACCCGGCTCGTCACGGGCCCCGGGATGCTGCTGGTGTGGCTGTACGGCGTGATGTCGGTGGGCGCGGCCTCGCGCTCGGTCTACGAGATCAGCGCCAAGTTCGACGAGGCGCCGCTGGCGTACGCGCTCTCCGCGCTGGCGGCGGTCGTCTACGTCTTCATCACGTACACGCTGGTGCGCGGCGGGGAGACGGCGCGCAGGGCGGCGCTGGTGTGCTGCGCCGCCGAGCTCGCGGGCGTGCTGGTGGTGGGGACCTGGACGCTGGTGGAGCCGTCGGCCTTCCCCGACTCCACGGTGTGGTCGGAGTTCGGCTACGGCTACGTCTTCATCCCCGTGCTGCTGCCGCTCAGCGGCATCTGGTGGCTGCGTCGGTCGCGTACCGCCTGAACGGGCAGCCGTGGGGCGGGCGTCAGGCGGCCTTCTCCAGGGTGACGAGCGTGAGGCGGGGGCCCACCTCGCGGGCGCCGACCTGGGCGTAGCCCTTGGCGCGGTAGAGGCGGAGGTTGCCCTCGCTGCGGTGGCCGGTGAAGAGCTGGAAGCGCTTGGGGGCGGCGTCCGTCCCGGCGGGGTGGCGCTCGATGGCGTCGAGGAGCCGGCCGCCGATGCCGTGGCGCCGCATGCGCGGGTGCACGATCAGCTTGGCGATGTGCACCGTGCCGTCCTCGTCGGTCCGGGCGCGCACCGAGGCGATCACCTCGTCCCCGAGCCGGGCCACCAGGCCGTACCCCTCCGCCAGCTCGGCGCGGACGGCGTCGAGCGACTGGGTGAGCGGTTCGATGGACCAGTCTCCGTAGAGCTCGGCCTCGCTCTGGTAGCAGAGGTACTGCAGCTTCAGGATCTGCTCCGCGTCGCGCGCGTCCGCCGCCGAGATGGTCACACTCAGGCCCATGTGTGCATGCCTCCCGCTCATCTGCTCACCGATCGGTCCCCCGCACCCTTCCCCGTCGGCCGGATGCGGGAACCTCTGCCGCGAGCATTCTGCGCAGGCATCCCAGGCAACGGGAACGCATCGGCCCCAGACTGCCTTGTGAGATACCCAACGTTCCTGCGATTTCCCGGTAGGTGGGGTCCGCGGGGTCGAGCATCGCGTTCAGCAGGCGGGGGCAGCGGCCGGGTGTCCGGGTGACGGCGGCCCGCAGGGCGCGGCGGCGTTCGGCGGTGAGGGCGGAGCCTTCCGGCGAGCCGGGGGCCTCCGGGTCGCCGCCCGGCGGGACCTCCTCGTGGTAGGGGCGTTCGCGGCCGCTGGTGCGGCGGGCCCGGCGGGCCTCGGCGCGGACGGCCCGGCGGAGCCAGTCGGCGGGGCGGTCGGGGGCGCCGTCGGCGCGGAGGCGCTCCAGGAGGCGCAGCCAGACGGCCTGTTCGAGGTCGCCGGCCTCGATCCCGGCGGCCGCGGCCTCGGCCCGGGACTCTGCGGCGAGCAGCGGGGTGAGGGCGGCGAGGAGGGTTTCCTGGGAGCTCATGTCCGCCACGATGCGGCGGCGCGGCGGCGCGGTTGCGCCCGGGGAGGGGAACCACCCGGTCGGCGTACCGCACCGACCGGGAGGCCCGGCGCCGGGTCAGCGGGCGCGGAAGTCCTCGGCGGCCAGGAGGGCGGTGTCGGGGTTGTCGGAGAAGACGCCGTCGATGCCGGTCGCGAAGTACCGCTCCAGCGCGCCGAAGGCGTCGCCGTAGGCGGCCGGGTCGGTGCCCCTGCGGAAGTCGGCCGGCAGGAAGGTGTTCTCGTTGCGCTGGGTGTACGGGTGGAGGATCAGGCCCTCGGCGTGGGCGTCCCGCACCAGGGTGGTGGGGGTGCCCAGCCGGCCCGCGGCGTCCTTGGGGATCACCAGGTCGAGGGTGGGGCCGATGCCCTGGGCGTACGAGGCGATCCAGCGCAGCCCGGCCGGGGTGACGAGGTCGGCGACGGTCCGCGGGTCGCCGGCCTCGACGAAGTCCCAGGGGCGGGTGGACGCGCCGGAGAGCAGCACCACGAGCGGGGAGTCGACCAGTTTCGACAGGCGCTGGACGCTGCTGGGCTCGAAGGACTGGAGGAAGACCGGGGAGTGGGCGCGGTGGCGGCCGTGGCGGCGGAGCAGCTTCGCCAGGCGCTCCTCCAGGCCGAGGCCGATCGAGCGGAAGTACGAGGGGTGCTTGGTCTCGACGTGGAGCCAGATCTCGCGGCCCCGGCGGCGGCCCTCCTCGTCGGCCCAGCGCAGGACCTCCTCGAAGGTGGGGATCGTCCAGCGCCCGTCGTAGAGGGTGTTCTCCTGGCGGGTGCCGGGGATGCGCTCCCCGGCGCGGAGGGTCTTCAGCTCGGCGAGGGTGAAGTCCTCGGTGAACCAGCCGGTGTACGTCACGCCGTCGACGGACTTGGTGGTCCTGCGCGAGGCGAACTCGGGGTGGTCGGCGACGTCGGTGGTGCCGGTGATGTCGTTCTCGTGGCGGCAGACGAGGTGCCCGTCCCTGGTGGGGACGAGGTCCTGCTCGATGACGTGGGCGCCGAGGTCCAGGGCGTGCCGGTAGGAGCCGAGGGTGTGCTCGGGGCGGTAGCCGCTGGCGCCGCGGTGGGCGATGACGGTCGGGACGGGCAGCGAGCGGTAGCCGCGGCCGTGGCCCGGCGGGCGGCCGGTCTCGGCGGCCCGCGCGGTGCCGGCGCCGGCGGCGAGCCCGGCGGAGGCGCCGAACGCGGCGGCGCCGGCCGCACCGAGCAGCGTGCGGCGGGCCGGGGTCCGGGGTGCGCCCTGGGTCATGGGGGTCCTCCTGTGTGATGTGCCGCACCTGGCGGTGGGTGGTCCCGACGCTAGGCAGTGATCCCCTACGGGCGGCGGACCTGGGCGGAACATGGCGGAAACACGCGTCAACACCGTGTATCCGTTCGGTGAACCCGATGTGCGGACGGCGGCGACCCGCGAGTATCGTCCCGTGCTGCACCGTCGGCTCCCCGCAGCCGCCCGCCCGACACCGGAGGAACCGCGTTGTCCCGTCACGCGATCGTCAAGGCCACCCTCGGTCCGATCCTGCGCCTGATGTTCCGCCCCCGGGTCGAGGGCGCCGAGAACGTGCCCGGGACCGGGCCGGTGATCCTCGCGGGCAACCACCTCACCTTCATCGACTCGATGATCATGCCGATCTGCCTGGACCGTCAGGTCTTCTTCATCGGCAAGGACGAGTACGTGACGGGCAAGGGGATCAAGGGCCGGCTGATGGCCTGGTTCTTCACCAGCGTCGGCATGATCCCGGTGGACCGGGACGGCGGCCGCGGCGGTGTCGCCGCGCTGATGACCGGCCGCCGGGTGCTGGAGGAGGGCCGGATCTTCTCGATCTACCCGGAGGGCACCCGCTCCCCCGACGGCCGGCTCTACCGGGGCCGTACGGGCGTGGCCCGGCTGACGCTGATGACCGGCGCGCCGGTCGTCCCCTTCGCGATGATCGGCACGGACCGGGCGCAGCCGGGCGGTGCGGGCATCCCGCGTCCGGTGCAGGTGACGGTCCGCTTCGGCGAGCCGCTGGAGTTCTCCCGGTACGAGGGCATGGACCGCGACCGGTACGTGCTGCGGGCGGTGACGGACTCGGTGATGGCGGAGGTCATGCGGCTGTCGGGCCAGGAGTACGTGGACATGTACGCCACGAAGGCGAAGGAAGCCGCGTAGCGGCGAGCGGTACGCGTGAGGGCGCCCCCCGGATCCGGTCCGGGGGGCGCCCTCTTCCCGTGGGGACGGGGTCCGTCAGTGCTCGGCGCCGTCCACGAGCTTCTGGTCCCTCAGGAGGAACCAGGCGGCCACGGCGGTGGCGAGGAGGACGGCCGCGCCGACGCCCGCGGCGATCCGCAGGCCGTCGACGAAGGCGTCCTGGGCGGCGGCGACGAGCGCGCCCGCCTGGGCCGGGGCGAGGGCCGAGGAGGCCTCGACGGCTCCGCCGAGCGAGTCGTGGGCGGCCGCGGCGACGTCCGAGGGGACGCCGGCCGGCGTGGTGAAGCCCCGGTAGACGCCGGTCACGATGGAGCCGAGGACGGCGATGCCGAGGGCGGCGCCGAGCTCGTAGGCCGTCTCGGAGACGGCGGACGCGGAACCGGCCTGGTCCTTGGGGACGCTGGAGAGGATCACGTCGGCGGTGACGGTGAAGGCGAGGCCGGCGCCGACGCCGACGACGAGCAGGCTCGCGCCGAGGATCGGGTAGCCGGTGGTGCGGCCGATGACGGTCAGCACCGCGAGGGCGAGGCCGATGGCGGCGAGGCCGCCGGCGACGGCCGTGCGGACCGAGAAGCGTCGGGCGAACCGGCCGGCGAGCAGACCGGCCGTCACCGATCCGATGGCGGCGGGCAGTTCGGCGAGGCCGGCCTCCAGCGGTGCGCGGCCCTGGACCAGCTGGAAGTACTGGGACAGGAAGAACACCAGGCCGGCGAGGCCGAGGATGGTCAGCAGGTCGGCGAGGACGGCGCCGGAGAAGCCGCGGTTGCGGAAGAGGCGCATGTCCAGGAGCGGGGCCGGCAGGGTGAGCTGGCGGCGGACGAACCAGGTGAGGCCGCCGGCGCCGACGAGCGTGGCGACGGCCACGTCGAGGGTGGGGCCGTGCGAGGCCAGTTCCTTGACCGCGTAGACGACGCCGATCATGCCGACGAGGGAGAGGCCGACGCTGGGCAGGTCCCAGGGGCCCGGGTTCGGGTTCCTCGACTCGGGGATCAGCTTGATCCCGACGACGACCAGGACGGCCATCACGGGCAGGTTGATGAGGAAGACCGAGCCCCACCAGAAGTGCTCCAGGAGGAAGCCTCCGACGACCGGGCCGACGGCGGCGCCGGCCGAGGCCATGGCGCCCCAGATGCCGATGGCGAGGCTGCGCTCGCGCGGGTCGTGGAAGAGGTTCCGGATGAGGGCCAGGGTGGACGGCATCAGGGTCGCGCCGGCGACGCCGAGGAGCGCGCGGGCGGCGATCATCATCTCGGGGCTGGTCGCGTAGGCGTTCAGGACCGAGACGGCGCCGAACGCGGTGGCGCCGATCAGCAGCAGCTTCTTGCGGCCGATGCGGTCGCCGAGGCTGCCCATGGAGACCAGCAGGCCTGCGATGACGAAGGAGTAGACGTCGCCGATCCAGAGCAGCTGGGTGCCGGTGGGCTTCAGGTCCTCGGAGAGGAACGGGGTCGCCAGGCCGAGCACCGTGGCGTCCACGGCCACGAGCAGCACGGCCAGGACGAGCACGGCGAGGGCGAGCCACCGGCCGGGACGGCGCACGCCCTCCATATGGCTCTCGTGCCGAACGGTTTCGGTGATCACTTCTCCACGCTCCTGCGCGCTCCGCCGAGCAGCAGCTCGGCGATCATGTAAGAAAAGTCGTTGGCGGCGACCCGCCCGTCGGCGACGGCCCAGGCTCCCGAGCCGATCAGCCCGTAGAACGCCTCGCACAGCCAGGCGGGGCTCAGGTCGATCCGGAAGGTGCCCTCCTCCTGGCCGCGCCGGAAGAGGGCGACGAGCCGGGCGTCGAGCCGGGACCATCCCTCGTTCTGCCCGTCGCCCTCGAACAGCTGGTTCTCGGTGACGAGGAAGGCGAGCAGGGAGGCGGCGGGCTGCGAGGCGGTGACGAGTCTGCGGACCGCCTCGTCGGCGGGCCCCTCCTCGATCCGGGCCGCGTCGAGCGCGGCCTCGGCCTCCTCGATGCACAACTGTTCCAGCGCCCGCACGAGGGCGTCCCGTCCGGCGAAGTGCCGGTGGAGGGTGGCCCGGCCGATGCCCGCGGCCCGGGCGACCTCGTCCATGGTGGCGGTCGCCTTGCGGGAGAGCAGGGCGGCGGCGGCGCGGAGCACCTGGGTGCGGTCGACTGACATGAGACGAACATACACCACGTGAGACGCTTTTGTCTCACACGGGATGCCGAACGCTCATCGCGTCGCGGAGGGAACGCGAAAACGCCGGAAGGCCCCGTACGGGGCCTTCCGGGAGGTGGGACGGGGGGCGGGGGCTACTTCTTGGCGTCCGCCCAGGCGTGCTGGATCACCAGGTCGGCCTTGACCTCGACGAGCTGGACGGCGACGGCGGAGGGGGCGGTGCCGCCGCGCCCGTTGCGGGAGGCGAGGGCGCCGGGGACGTCGAGGACCGTGCGGACCTCGGGGGTGAGGTGCTCGGAGATCTTGGCGAACTGCTCGTCCGTCAGCTCGTCCAGCTCCTTGCCCTCGGACTCGGCGACCTTGACGCACTCGCCGGCCACCTCGTGGGCGACCCGGAACGGCACGCCCTGCCTGACCAGCCACTCG
The DNA here is from genome assembly GCF_014650895.1 of Streptomyces omiyaensis. GTDB lineage: Bacteria > Actinomycetota > Actinomycetes > Streptomycetales > Streptomycetaceae > Streptomyces > Streptomyces omiyaensis. Next base: position 256,104 of record NZ_BMVV01000008.1, on the reverse strand, counting down.
GCGATGTCGGTGGCGAGCGAGAAGCCGGCGGGGGCCAGCTCCTCCATGCGCTCCCGGTGGACGGTGAGCGTGGCCATCATGCCGGTGAAGGCGGGGAGCAGGACCTCCAGCTGGTCGCAGGAGTCGAAGACCGGCTCCTTGTCCTCCTGGAGGTCGCGGTTGTAGGCGAGCGGCAGGGCCTTGAGGGTGGCCATCAGTCCGGAGAGGTTGCCGATGAGACGGCCGGACTTGCCCCGGGCGAGCTCGGCGATGTCGGGGTTCTTCTTCTGCGGCATGATCGACGAACCGGTGGAGAAGGCGTCGTGCAGGGTCACGAAGGAGAACTCCTTCGTGTTCCAGATGATGATCTCCTCCGCGATCCGGGAGAGGTTCACCCCGATCATCGCCGTGACGAAGGCGAACTCGGCGACGAAGTCGCGGGAGGCCGTGCCGTCGATCGAGTTGCCCGCCGAGCCGCGCTCGAAGCCGAGGTCCTTGGCGACCGCCTCCGGGTCGAGCCCGAGGGAGGAGCCGGCGAGGGCGCCGGAGCCGTACGGGGAGACCGCCGTCCGGGTGTCCCACTGGCGCAGCCGCTCGGCGTCCCGTGAGAGGGACTGGGCGTGGGCGAGGACGTGGTGGGCGAAGAGCACCGGCTGGGCGTGCTGGAGGTGGGTGCGGCCCGGCATGGCGACGTCCGGGTGCGCCTCGGCGAGGCCCACCAGCGCGTCCTGGAGGTCGGCGATCAGGCCGCCGATGATCCGGGCGTGGTCGCGGAGGTACATCCGGAAGAGGGTGGCGACCTGGTCGTTCCGGGACCGGCCGGCCCGCAGCTTGCCGCCGAGCTCGGCGCCGAGCCGCTCCAGGAGCCCCCGCTCCAGGGCGGTGTGGACGTCCTCGTCGGCGACGGTGCCGACGAAGGAGCCGTCGGCGACGTCCGCCTCCAGCAGGTCCAGGCCCGCCAGCATGCGGGTCAGCTCGTCCTCGGTGAGGAGTCCGGCCTTGTGGAGCACGCGCGCGTGGGCCCGGGATCCGGCGATGTCGTAGGGGGCGAGGCGCCAGTCGAAGTGCACCGAGGCGGAGAGCTTCGCGAGGGCCTCGGCCGGACCGTCGGCGAAGCGGCCGCCCCAGAGCCGGACGTCACCGTTGTTGCTGCTCACTTCTGGTTGCTCCTCGCCTCGACTACCGAAACCCTTGATGCATGAGTATGCAGAACTCCGCATGATTCGTCAATCGACCTCCGGTCGGCGCCGAAATCCCCGGGTGGGACCGGCGGACGCGCGGATACAGTCCGCGCATGACGACCGACCGGCCACCGGCCACCCCCCACCTTCGCGGGGACGAGCCCCTTCCGCACGGCACGACACAGGCTCCGGCGGCCGGCGCCCCGTGGTACGCGGGCGAGCTGTACGGCGCCGCCTGGGCCGGGCCCGCGGACGCCGTCCGGCTCGCCTCGGTGCGGACCGCCCTCCGGGCGGCCCGGGGGCCGGAGGGCCGCCGCGTCCTCCTCGGCTTCCTGGAGGTCTGCGAGGACTCCGAGATACGCGTCCGCTCGCTCCGGCAGGCCCTCGCCGCACAGCTGCTCACCGCCGGGGACCTGGTCGGTCTCGCCCTCCGCCACCACGACCGGCGCGTCCGGCGGCTCGCCGCGCGCGTGCTGCCGGAGCTGCCCGGCGCCGGTCCGCTCCCGGACCGGCTGGCCTCCGCCGACGACCCCGCCGTCCGGGGCGAGGCCGTGGCCCGCTTCCGCGCCGCCGGACGGACCGACGCGCTCGCGGCCCACCTGGCCGACCCCTCCCCCTGGGTGCGGGGCCTCGCCCGCGCCGGCCTGCGGGAGGCCGGCGACGACCCGCACGCCCGCCTCCGCACGCTCTGCGCCGACCCGGCGGCGGTCACGCCCCCGGCGGTCAGCGGGCTCGCGGAGGAGCGGGACCCCGCGGACGTCCCCCTGCTCCGGACGCTCACCGGGCACGCCGACGGCGGCGTGCGGGCCCGGGCGCTCGACGGACTGCGCCTGCTGGGCGCCCTCACGGACGCGGAGCTGCCGCCGTACGCCGACGACCCCGACCCGCGGGTCGGGGCGATCGTGCTGCGCACGCTGCGGGACGACCCCGAGGCGCTGCGCGGCCTGCTCGGCCACCGGCACGCACGCGTGCGGGCCCGGGCCCTGTCCCTCCTCCACCGGCACGGAGCGGTCGGCTGGGACGAGGCGCTGACGCACTTCGCCGACCCGGCGCCGGAGGCCGCCCGGGCGGCCCGCCGGGTGCTCTCCTCCCTCGCCCACGGGCACACCACGGAGCGGCTCGTCGCCCTCGCGGCCCCGGGCGGGACGCCCGCGCTCCGGGCGCTCGCCATGGACCTCCTCGGCCACCGCTACGACGACCGGGCCCTGCTCCACGCGCTGCGCCTGCTGGACGACCCGCAGCCCGGCGTCCGCGCGGCCGCCCGCCGGCAGGCGCGGCGGCTGCGGCGCTGGAGCGACGCCTCCCCCACGGGCCTGTACGGGGAGGAGATCCGCGCCCTCTACGCGGCGCACCCGGAGTTCGCGCCGCGCCGCTGCTCGGCGTGCGAGGGTCCGGGGACGCCCGGGTGCCTCGCGTGAGCCGCGGGACGGAGCCGCGGACGGCGGCCGTACGGAGGCTGGAGCGGGGCCTCCCCCTCCACCGGGTGATCGACGTGACGCGCCCGAAGGCGTGGGCCGACCTCGACGAGTCCGTCCGGCGGGCGGCCCTCCACGGCGACCTGAACCCCTCGCACACCTGGCTCACCGGGACGGAGGGCACGGAGTGGCGGCGGCTGTGGCGACGTCAGGTCCCCGCCTCCCCGCCTCCGCATCCGTCCCCGCCCCCGAAGCCGTCCGAGGCGCGGCTCGCGCTCGCGCTGTGCGACCCCGACGGGCGGATCCGGGAGGCCGCGCTGCCGTACGCGGCGGGGCGCCCGGAGCTGCTGCCGCTGGTCGCGGTCCGGGCCGCGGACTGGGCGGAGCCGGTACGCGCGCGTGCCCTGGCGCTGCTGCGGGCCGAGCTGCCCGGCGCCTCCCACGAGACGCTGGCCGTCACCGCGCCGGTGATCCTGCGGCTCACCGCACGCCTGCGGGGCGACGGGGCGGCCGGACTGCTGGACGGGCTGCTGCGCACCGGGCCCGGGTCGGCCGCCGGCGCGCTGCTCCTCGGCTGCCGTGACGCGGCCACCCGGCGGGCCGCGCTCGGCATCGTCCTCGACCGGGGACTGTACGACGGCCTCGGCCTGGCGCTGGTGGCCGCCGGGGACCACGACCCCGTGGTGCAGGAGCGGGCGGCCTCGGCGGCGATCGCGGCCGGCGAGCCCGGGGCGACGGTGCCCGTCCTGCTGGGCGCCCGCTTCGGACGGGTGCGGGCGGCCGGGGTCACCGCGCTGCGCGGGGCCGACCGGCACGCGGAGGCGGAGCCGTACCTGTACGACCGGTCGGGGCGCACCCGGGCCTGCGCCCGCTGGGTGCTGCGTCGGGGCGGGACCGATCCGGCGGACGTCTACCGGGCGGCGTGCGCGGCCCCCGAGGTGCCGGACCGGGCGCCGCTCGGTCTCGGGGAGTGCGGCACGCGGGCCGTGGACGCGCCCCGGCTGCGGGAGCTGACGGCGCATCCGGACGGCCGGGTGCGGGCGTCGGCGGTCGCCGGGCTGCGGCTGCTCGACGCCGTGGAACCGCGGCGGATGAAGGCGCTCCTGGAGGATCCCGACCCCCGGGTCGTGCGGGAGGCGGCGCGCGCCCTGCGTCCCTGGACCGGCTGAACTCCCGGGGGGCGGCGGCCCGTCCGGTCCGCGATGAGACGGTCCGCCGCGGCGGGTCCGCGCGACGGAGAATGGCCCCATGGGAAAAACGTACGAACGCATCGACGGGCGGCTCCGGGCCTTCATCGAGGAGCAGCCCGTCTACTTCACCGCCACCGCGCCCCTCTCCGGCGACGGGCACGTGAACCTCTCCCCCAAGGGCCGCCGGGGCACCCTCGTCGTCCTCGACGAACTGACCCTCGCCTACGTCGACTTCGGCGGCAGCAGCGCCGAGACCGTCGCCCACCTCCGGGAGCCGGGCAACGGCCGGATCACCCTGATGTGGACCGCCTTCACCGGGCCGCCGACGGTCGTGCGGGTGCACGGCGACGGCGAGGCGGTGCTGCGGGACGACCCGCGCTGGCCCGCGCTCTTCGCCCGCTTCCCCGAGGAGGCGGTCAAGGACCAGATCAGCGCGCGGGCCATCATCCTGGTGCACGCCCGCAGGGTCAGCGACTCCTGCGGCTTCGCGGTCCCGCTGATGGAGTACCGGGAGGAGCGCACGCTGCACGCGGACTTCTTCAACCGCAAGACGGAGGAGGAGTTCAACACGTACTGCGAGGGCAAGGAGCACATCGCCGACAGCATCGACGGACTGCCCGCGCTGCCGCTCCCGCTGCCGCCGCTGCCGCCCGCCGAATAGCCCCGCACGACGGGCGGGGAACCGGGCGCGGACCTAGCGTCGCGGCATGCGCACCCTTCTCGCCCTCGGCGCCGCCCTGCTCTCCGTCCCGGTCGCCGCGCCCGCCCCCGCACCGCTGCCCGCGCGGATGGCCGACACCGGCGGGGGCTCCCAGCTGATCACCGCCGAGGCCCCGCACCCGGACGCCACCGCGGGGACGCTGACCTGGTGGGACCGGCGGGGCGGGCGGTGGGTCCGGGCCGGCTCCGCGCCCGCCCGGTTCGGCGCCGGCGGGCTCACCGAGGGCACCACCCGCGAGCAGGGCACGAACACCACGCCCACCGGTCTCTACCGGCTCCCGTACGCCTTCGGGACCGAGCCCGCCCCCGCGGGCACCTCGTACGCCTACGCCCGGGCGACCGACCGATCCTGGTGGTGCCAGGACAACGCCTCGCGCGCGTACAACCGCTGGGTGGAGGGGCTGCCGGAGGACTGCCGCGCCACCGAGGCCGAGCACCTCGTGGCGTACCGGACGCAGTACGCGCACGCGCTCGTCATCGGCTTCAACTACGACCGGCCGGTCCGCGGCCGGGGCGCCGGCATCTTCCTGCACGTGGACGGGGAGGGCGCGACGGCCGGCTGCGTCTCCGTCCCGGCCGGCGCCATGCGGGCGCTCCTCGCCTGGGCGGAGCCCGCCCGCCGGCCGCACATCGCCGTCGGGACCCGGGAGGGTCCGACGGCGATCACGCGGTACTGAGGGGCCGGGGCGCTCAGTTGCCCTTCTGCGCGAGGCGCAGCAGGTGGTCGGCGAGGGCCTGGCCGCCGGTGGGGTCGCGGGAGATGAGCAGGAGGGTGTCGTCGCCCGCGATGGTGCCGAGGATGGCGTGGAGCTCGGCCTGGTCGATGGCGGACGCGAGGAACTGGGCGGCGCCCGGCGGGGTCCGCAGCACCACGAGGTTGGCGGACGCCTCGGCGGAGATGAGGAGTTCGCCGGAGAGGCGCCGCATCCGCTCCTCCTTGGCGGACTCGCCGAGGGGGGCCTGCGGGGTGCGGAAGCCGCCCTCGCTGGGGACCGCGTAGATCAGCTCGCCGCCGGTGTTGCGGATCTTCACCGCGCCGAGCTCGTCGAGGTCGCGGGAGAGCGTCGCCTGGGTGACGCTCAGCCCGTCGTCCGCGAGGAGCTTGGCGAGCTGGCTCTGCGACCGCACCGGCTGCCGGTTGAGGATGTCGACGATCCTGCGGTGGCGTGCGGTGCGGGTCTGCGGGACCGACGGCCCTCCGTGCTCGTTCCCCTGCGCGTCGGTCATCGTCGCCTCATTCTCCGGTTCGTCCTTGCCCGTTCGCCTCGTTCACCTTCTCCAGGATGCCCGGCAGGGCCTGGAGGAAGGTGTCCGCCTCGGCGTCGGTGAGGACCAGCGGAGGCATGATCCGTACGACGTCGGGGGCGGGCGCGTTCACCAGGAGGCCGGCTCCCTGAGCCGCCTGCTGCACCTGGGGTGCGAGGGGCTCGGTGAGCACGATACCCAGCAGGAGGCCCGCGCCACGGACATGGGAGACCAGCGGGTGCCCGAGGGCCTCGATTCCGGAGCGCAGCCGCTCGCCGACGGCCTTGACGTGGTCGAGGGCCGCGTCGGCGGCGAGGGTGTCGAGGACGGCGAGGCCGGCGGCGCAGGCGACCGGGTTGCCGCCGAAGGTGGTGCCGTGGTGGCCGGGGGCGAAGAGGTCGGCGGCCGCGCCGAAGGCGACGGTGGCGCCGAGCGGGAGCCCGCCGCCGAGGCCCTTGGCGAGGGTGACGACGTCGGGGTCGACGCCCTCGTGGGCCTGGTGCTCGAACCAGTGGCCGCAGCGGCCGATGCCGGTCTGGACCTCGTCGAGGACGAGGAGGGTGCCGGTGGCGCGGGTGATCTCGCGGGCCGCCTTGAGGTAGCCGGGCGGCGGGACGACGACGCCGTTCTCGCCCTGGATGGGCTCGATGACGACGAGGGCCGTCTCCTCGGTGACGGCGGCGCGCAGCGCCTCCGCGTCGCCGTACGGGACGTGGGTGACGTCGCCGGGCAGCGGCAGGAAGGGTGCCTGCTTGCCGGGCTGGCCGGTGAGCGCGAGGGCGCCCATGGTGCGGCCGTGGAAGCCGCCCTCGGTGGCGACCACGTGGCTCCGGCCGGTGAGCCGGCCGATCTTGAACGCGGCCTCGTTGGCCTCGGCGCCGGAGTTGCAGAAGAAGACCCTGCCCGGGCGGCCGAAGAGCGAGAGGAGCCGTTCGGCGAGGGCGACGGGCGGCTCGGCGACGAAGAGGTTGGAGACGTGGCCGAGGCTCTGGATCTGGCGGGTGACGGCCTCGACGACCGCCGGGTGGGCGTGGCCGAGGGCGTTGACCGCGATGCCGCCGACGAAGTCCAGGTAGGCCTTGCCGTCGGCGTCCCAGACGGTGGCGCCCTCGCCGCGGACCAGGGCCAGGCGCGGGGTGCCGTAGTTGTCCATGAGCGAGCCCTGCCACCGGCCGGTCAGCTGTTCGTTGCTCATGCTTCCCCCTGTCCGTCCGGCACGACCATCGTGCCGATGCCCTCGTCGGTGAAGATCTCCAGCAGGATGGAGTGCTGGACCCGCCCGTCGATGACGCGGGCGGTGGTGACGCCGTTGCGGACGGCGTGCAGGCAGCCCTCCATCTTGGGGACCATGCCGCTGGAGAGGTCGGGCAGCAGCTTCTCCAGCTGGCTCGCGGTGAGCCTGCTGATGACCTCGTCGCTGTTCGGCCAGTCCTCGTAGAGGCCCTCGACGTCGGTCAGGACCATCAGGGTCTCGGCGCCCAGCGCCGCAGCGAGTGCCGCAGCCGCCGTATCAGCATTGACGTTGTAGACATGTCCGTCGTCCTGGGAGCGGGCGATGGAGGAGACGACCGGGATGCGGCCGTCCTCCAGGAGCGCCTGGATGGCGCCGGTGTCGATGGCGGTGATCTCGCCGACCCGGCCGATGTCGACGCGTTCGCCGGCGATCTCGGGCAGGTGCTTGGTGGCGGTGATGGTGTGGGCGTCCTCGCCGGTGAGGCCGACGGCGAGCGGGCCGTGCTGGTTGAGCAGCCCGACGAGCTCGCGCTGGACCTGGCCGGCGAGGACCATCCGCACGACGTCCATGGCGTCCTCGGTGGTGACCCGCAGGCCCGCCTTGAACTCGCTGACGATGCCGTGCCGGTCGAGGGCGGCGCTGATCTGGGGGCCGCCGCCGTGCACGACGACCGGCTTGAGGCCGGCGTGGCGCAGGAAGACGACGTCCTGGGCGAAGGCGGCCTTCAGCTCCTCGTCGACCATGGCGTTGCCGCCGAACTTGATGACGACGGTCTTGCCGTGGTGGCGGGTGAGCCAGGGCAGGGCCTCGATCAACGTCTGGGCCTTCGGGAGGGCGGTGTGCTTCCGCGTGGCGTTGCTCATGACGAGTACGCGCTGTTCTCGTGGACGTAGTCGGCGGTCAGGTCGTTGGCCCAGATGACCGCGGACTCGGTGCCGGCGGCGAGGTCGGCGGTGATGACGACCTCCCGGAAGCGCATGTCGACGAGGTCCCGGTCCTCGCCGACGGAGCCGTTGCGGCAGACCCAGACGCCGTTGATGGCGACGTTCAGCGCGTCGGGCTCGAAGGCGGCGGAGGTGGTGCCGATGGCGGAGAGCACCCGGCCCCAGTTGGGGTCCTCGCCGTGGATGGCGCACTTGAGGAGGTTGTTGCGGGCGATGGAGCGGCCGACCTCGACGGCGTCGTCCTCGGTCGCCGCGTTGACCACCTCGATGCGGATGTCCTTGCTGGCGCCCTCGGCGTCGCCGATGAGCTGGCGGGCGAGGTCGGCACAGACCTCCCGGACGGCCTCGGCGAACTCGTCCTGGCCGGGGGTGGCGCCGGAGGCGCCGGAGGCGAGCAGGAGGACGGTGTCGTTGGTGGACATGCAGCCGTCGGAGTCGACCCGGTCGAAGGTGAGCCGGGTGGCGGTCCGCAGGGCGGCGTCCAGGCCCTTGGCGTCGACGTCGGCGTCGGTGGTGAGGACGACGAGCATGGTGGCGAGGCCGGGGGCGAGCATCCCCGCGCCCTTGGCCATGCCGCCGACCGTCCAGCCGTCCTTGGTGACCACGGAGGTCTTGTGGACGGTGTCGGTGGTCTTGATGGCGATGGCGGCCTTCTCGCCGCCGTGCGCGGAGAGTTCGGCGGCGGCCCTCTCGACGCCGGGGAGGAGCTTGTCCATGGGGAGGAGGACGCCGATGAGGCCGGTGGAGGCGACGGCGACCTCGCCGGCACCGACCTCCGCGCCCTGTCCGCTCAGGACCTCCGCGACCTTCTCGGCGGTGGCGTGGGTGTCCTGGAAGCCCTTGGGGCCGGTGCAGGCGTTGGCGCCGCCGGAGTTGAGGACGACGGCCGTCAGCTCGCCGTCGGCGAGGACCTGCTGGGACCAGACCACGGGGGCGGCCTTGACGCGGTTGGACGTGAAGACTCCCGCGGCGGCGCGGCGCGGCCCGGTGTTGACCACGAGGGCCAGGTCCGGGTTGCCGTTCTGCTTGATCCCGGCGGCGATGCCCGCCGCCGTGAATCCCTGCGCTGCGGTGACGCTCATGGAGCGACTCCAATCGTGGAGAGTCCGGTGTCCTCGGGAAGGCCGAGGGCGATGTTCATGCTCTGCACCGCGCCGCCGGCGGTGCCCTTGGTCAGGTTGTCGATGGCGCTGATGGCGATGATCCGGTGCGCGTTCGCGTCGTACGCGACCTGGATGTGAACGGCGTTGGAACCGTGGACGGACGCCGTGGCGGGCCACTGCCCCTCGGGGAGGAGGTGGACGAAGGGCTCGTCCGCGTACGCCTTCTCGTAGGCGGCGCGGACGGCCTCGGCGGTCGTGCCGGGCTTCGCGGCGGCGGTGCAGGTGGCGAGGATGCCGCGGGGCATCGGGGCCAGGGTCGGGGTGAAGGAGACGGTGACCCGCTCGCCGGCCGGGCCGGAGAGGTTCTGGATCATCTCGGGGGTGTGCCGGTGGCCGCCGCCGACGCCGTACGGGGTCATGTTGCCCATGACCTCGCTGCCGAGCAGGTGCGGCTTGAGGGCCTTGCCGGCGCCGGAGGTGCCGGAGGCGGCGACGATCACGGCCTCGGGCCCGGCCAGCCCGTCCGCGTACGCCGGGAAGAGGGCGAGCGAGACGGCGGTGGGGTAGCAACCGGGCACCGCGATGCGCTTGGACCCCTCCAGCGCGGCGCGGGCGCCCGGCAGTTCGGGGAGGCCGTAGGGCCAGGTGCCGGCGTGCGGGGAGCCGTAGTACGTCTCCCAGTCGGCCGGGTCCTTCAGCCGGAAGTCGGCGCCCATGTCGACGACGAGCACGTCCGGTCCGAGCTGCTCGGCGACGGCGGCGGACTGGCCGTGCGGCAGCGCGAGGAAGACGACGTCGTGGCCGCCGAGCTCCTCGGCGGTGGTGGGCGCGAGGACGCGGTCGGCGAGCGGCAGCAGGTGGGGCTGGAGGCCGCCGAGCCGCTGGCCGGCGTGGGAGTGGCCGGTCAGGGTGCCGATCTCGACGTGGGGGTGTGCGAGGAGAAGGCGCAGGAGTTCCCCGCCCGCATATCCGCTCGCGCCTGCCACTGCTGCTCGTACCGTCATCGAAACCCTCCTCATGGATGGCATGACTATACGTGGCGTCGTAGTTTTATGCAACGAGGCGCATGGGGCTTCACCCCTCAGGGTGCCGGGCGGGGCGGCGGGGCGCACCCCGCGTGCGGAGAATTTAGTAGCCATGGACATAGTAGCTATGTACTCTATCTCTCATGAGCAAGGTTCCCCCCGGCCCCACGGCCGGATTCCTGGTGTGGCGGCTCGCCAACAAGTGGCGGGTCGCGGTCGACCGCGCACTGGCCCCGCTGGGCCTCACCCACGCGCAGTACGTCCTGGTCGCGTCGTTGCACGGCATGGGGCGCACCGGCGAGCGGCCCAGCCAGCGGCAGCTCGCCGACCACACCGGCCTGGAGGCGCTGTACGTCTCCAAGCTGGCCCGCTCCCTGGAGTCGGCCGGTCTGGTCGAGCGCGCCCGCGACCCCCGCGACCCGCGCGCCGTCCGGCTCGCCCTCACCGAGGAGGGCCGGGCCGCCGCACGGCGGGCCGTCGGCGTGGTGCAGGACCTGCTGGAGCAGCTCCTCGAACCGCTGGGGGGACGGGACGGGGCACGGACCGCCGCGTTCACCGAGGAGCTCGGAACCCTGCTCGACGTCCCTCTCACTCCCTCCGCACCCGAGACCACCGGCACCACCGCCGGCCCGACCACCCAGGGGGCAACACCATGACCACCACCGCCTCGCCCGTCGCCGACGCCCGCATGCTCGGCCTGGCCCACTACGCGGCCCGGGGCCTGCTGGAGCACGTCCTCGCCCGGCACGGCGCCACCTTCCTGGAGCAGGTCGCGCTGCGCGCGGCCGTCACCGCCGAGTCCCCGCAGACCCCGGACGGCCTGGTCGCCCGGGTCCGCGCCGCCGTCAAGGGCGACCCCGCCGACGCCCGCGCCGCCCTCGACGCCCTGCGCGCCAGGGAGCTGCTCGCCGCGGACGGCCCCCACCTGCTCCCCACGGAGGCAGGACGCTCGCTGCTCACCACCGTCGCCGCCGAGTCCGGTCCCCTCTCCGCCCGCGTCTGGGCCGGCATCCCGGCCGAGGACCTGGCCGCCGCCGGCCGCGTCCTCGCCCTCGTCGCCGACCGCGCCGACCGGGAACTGGCGGCGCTGGAGGGCTGACCCGCCCCTCCCCCGCCGGAACGGCCGGGCCCCGCGCCCTCCCCCTGGCCTAAAGTCGTCCCCACCCACGCGTGCGGCAGGGACGCGCGGGTCAGGACACACCGGAGCACGAGCACGAGGGGGAGGACCGCCGCCGCGGCCCGCCCCGGTGGGGGGTACCACCATGACCGAGGCGATCGACGAACGGCGGGCGGCCGACACCGCCTGCCCCGACTGCGGCACCGCCCTGACCGGCGGCGGCGCGTACGTCGCCTGGTGCGCCGGCTGCGGCTGGAACACCGACCCCGGTGCCGCCGAGGAGCCCACCGGCCGGATCGAGCAGGCCCGGCGGCGCCTCGCCCGCCGCTACGGCGAACAGCTCTTCGCCGACCTCACCGCGGCCGGAGGCCGGGACGGCGCCACCGGCCGGACCGGACGCAGCGGCTCCGCCCTGCTCGCCACGGGCCTCGCCCTGGCCGTGCACGGCATCACCCTCGCGCTCCTCGCGGGCGGCATCGCGATGATCGTGGCGGGCGAGGGCCTCGTGCCGTTCCTCGGCGCGGTGCCGCTCGTCGTCGCCCTGGTGCTCCGCCCCCGCTTCGGCAGCCTCCGGAAGGAGACCGCCGACCGACCCGTCCTGCGCCGCCCGGACGCCCCGGAGCTCTTCGCGCTCCTCGACGAGGTCGCCGGGGCGGTCGGCACCACGGGCGTGGCGGCCGTGGTGGTCGACGCCGACGTCAACGCCTCCGTCCACACCTGCGGCGTCCGGCAGCGGCGCGTCCTGACCGTGGGCCTCGGCCTCTGGGAGGCGCTCGCCCCGCAGGAGCGGATCGCCCTCCTCGGCCACGAGTTCGGGCACTACGCGCACCACGACACCCGGCACCTCCTCCTCGTCTCCCACGCCTTCCGGTCGCTGGACACCTGGGCGTACGCACTGGCCCCGCAGCCCTCCGCCTCCCTCCTCGACGACCTCGTCAACCTGTCGACGGCACTGCCCCGGCTCGCCGTCGAAGGCGTCACGACCCTCCTGGACCACCTCACCCTGCGGGGGTCGCAGCGCTCCGAGTACCTGGCCGACGAGGCCGCCGCCCGGGTCGGCGGCTCGAAGGCGGCGGCCGGGGTGACCGACCGCCTGCTCTGCGCCGAGATCCTCGTCGGCTCGCTGCGCCGGGAGACGATCGCGGCGCGCACCCGGCGGAACGGCAGCCGCCACGAGGACGCCGTCGAGGGGCTGTGGCGACGGCACGCCGAACGGGCCGCCGCCGTCCCCGCGAGCGAGTACGAACGCCTGCGCCGGGTCGGTGAGCTGCGGGGGCACTCGGTCGACAGCACCCACCCGCCGACGCACCTGCGGCACCGGCTGCTCAGCGGCGGCGAGGAGCACGCTCCCCGGGTCGAGCTGGACGCCGAGCGGGCCGCGCGCGTCGACGCGGAGTTCGACGAGGTCCGCCGCCTGGTCGCCCGCGAGCTGCTGCGCGGCTGAACCGCCCCGCCGCCGATCAGGGTCCACAGGGCGGGTGCCACGGCGAACCAGCGGTTCCGCACGAGGAGTTCGTCCGGCCCGGGGGCGGGCCGGACGGTGGTGACGGGGCCGTGGCGGCCGGGGCCGGGCGGTCCGCGCGTGGGGCGGGTGGGCGGCCGGATCGCGCGGCGGGTGGGCCTGGCGGGCTCCGGGGGAGACGGGCGGGCCGGCCGGGCCCGTAGCCCCTGACCCGCGCGTCAGGGTCAAGCCCCGCCGCTCCCCCGCGCCGTCAGCGCTTGACCGCCCTGAGCACCACGAACTTCGGGTCGCTCGCGACCAGTTCGCTGTTGCCGAAGATGCGGCGGAGGGTGACGTGGTAGCCGAGGTGGCGGTTGCCCACGACCCACAGTTCGCCGCCGGGGCTCAGCGCCCGTCGCGCGTCGGAGAACATCCGGCGCGCGGTGCGGTCGGTGGTCGCCTGGTGGTTGTGGAAGGGCGGGTTGTTGAGGACGAGGTCGAGGGAGTCGGCGGGGACGTCCGCGAGCCCGTCGCCGACCGCGAACACGGCCTTGTGGCCGTCCCCCGCGTGGGTGCGGAGGTTCTCCTCGGCGGAGGCGACCGCCTGGTACGACTCGTCGGTGAGGAGCAGTTCGGCGTCGGGCTCCGCGAGGGCCACCGCGAGGCCGACGACGCCGTTGCCGCAGCCGAGGTCGGCGACGCGCGCGTGGCCGAGGTCGCGGGGCAGGTGGCCGAGGAGGAAGCGGGTGCCGATGTCGAGGCGGTCGGCGCAGAAGACGCCCGCCTGGTTGACGACCGTGCGGCCGGCCAGCCCGGGCGCGGGGGTGTCGGCGGGGAGGGCGTACCGGTACGGCCAGGGATTCGGTCCGGGCGCGGCGGCCGGGTCGGGGGTGGTGTGGATCAGCCGGGCCTTCTTGACCGCGAGGGAGGTGCGGGTGGGGCCGAGGATCCGCTCGAAGAGGGTGAGGGTCGAGGTGTGGATCTCCTTGACCATGCCGGTGCCGACGACGACGGTGCCCTCGTGCACGGCGGGGGCGAGCCGGTGCAGCTGGTCCTCCAGGAGCGCGAGGCTCTTGGGGACGCGGACGAGGAGGACGTCGATCCGCGCGGGCGGCGGGTCCTGGGTGGTGAGGAGCCCGACGGCGTCGGGGGCGGCCCCGGCCCGCGCGAGGTTGGCGCGGGTGGCCTCGCGGCCGAGGTAGGAGTCGGAGATCTGGACGAGTTCCCCGGTCCCGGCGGCGCGCAGGGCGGTGACGAGGGCGCCCCAGCGGTCGCCGAGGACGGCGACGGTGCCGGAGAGGTCGGTGCCGGTCTCGGCCAGGTGGTTCAGGAGGTACTCGTCGGCCGCGTCCCAGGCGCGCAGCGGATCGCGCGGGTCCTCGGGGTGGCGGGTGAGGGTGACGTCGCCCCATGGCGTGGTCAAACGGTTCATCGTGCCCCCAGGCTAGCCGCTCGGCTCCGGCCGGGCCGCCGCGACCGCGCCGTCCGGAGCCCGCGGGCACCGGGTGCCGTACGGGAGCGGCGTGCGGTCGTGACCGGGCCGGGCTCAGCGGAGGGCGGCGGCGTCCAGGTGGAGGTGCCAGGCGCCGGGGCGGCCGACGAGGGTGACCGTGGACAGCGGGCGCACGTCGACGCTCCAGTAGGTGGCGGGGGCGGCCCGGAGGGCGTAGACGAGGGCGGCGCGGACCACGGACGGCTCGGCGACGGCGACGACGGTGGTCGTGGTGTCGTCGTCGCCGGGGCGGGTGTCGAGCCAGCCGCCGACGCGGGAGATGAAGGCGAGGAGGGGTTCGCCGCCGTGCGGGGCGGAGCGGGCGTCGGCGAGCCAGGCGTCGACGGCGGCCGGTTCGAGCGCGGCGACCTCGGCGAGGGTGAGGCCGCGCCAGCGGCCCATGTCGCAGTCGCGGAGGGCGGGCTGGGCGAGCGGGGCGAAGCCGAGCGCGGTGCCGGTGGCGCGGCTGCGCGGCGTCGGGGAGCAGTAGCGCAGTTCGGCCGCGCCGAGCGGGAGGAGCGCGGGCGCGGCCTGCTGCACCTCGTACCAGCCGGCCTCGTCGAGCGGCCGGTCGTCGTCGAAGCGTTCGGCGAGCAGGGAGGAACTGCGCGCCGCCGCGACCAGCGTGACCCGAAGACCCATGGCCGCGATCGTGAGGCCGGTGGGGCGCCGGGTCAAGGGGCGGGTGAGGGGGACCGGGAGGCCCCGGTTCACTGCTGTCCGAGAGCCATCCACTTGTCCGGATTCTGCAGTGGCGTGAATCCGACCTTCTCGTAGACGCCGTGGGCGTCGGCGGTGGCGAGCATGATCCGGCGGAGCCCGTACGGCTCCAGGTGGTCGCGGACGGCGGAGGCGAGGGCGGTGCCGAGGCCGGTGCCGCGGGCCGGCCGGTCGACGTAGACGTCGCAGAGCCAGGCGAAGGTGGCGTAGTCGGTGACCACGCGCGCGTAGGCGGCCATCTCGCCGGTGTCGCGGTGGTAGGCGCCGAAGTTGAGCGAGCCGGCGATGGCCCGGTCCTGCTTCTCCCGAGGTCGGCCGAGGGCCCAGTACGCGTCCGTGGAGAGCCAGTGGTGGACCCGGGCGGCGTCGAGGCGGGCCGGGTCGGCGGAGATCTCGTACGCCCCGTGCCGGAGGACGGGCGCGGAGACGGGTACGGAGGCGGTGGTCTCGCTCATGGGCGCAGGATGCCAGGGGGTCCGGCATGTGTCAGGCGGGTTTTCCCGGCCGCCGCGGCGGCCCCGTGCGCCGCGGCGGCCCGCCCGGGGTCACGGAAGGAGTTCGTCCATGGCGGTCCGGAGCCTGCGGACGCCCTCCGCGATCTCCGTGGGCCCGGCCACACCCGCGAAACTCAGCCGGATGTGGCCGGCCGGGGGTTCGGCGCAGAAGTAGGGCCGGCCGGGGGCCGCCGTGACGCCCGCGCGGAGCGCGGCGGCGAGCAGGGCGGCCTCGGGGAGGGTGTCGGGGAGGCGGAGCCAGAGGTGGTGGCCGCCGGAGGGCACGTGGGGCAGGGACAGTTCGGGGAGCCGGAGGGCGACGGCGGCGGCGAGGGTGTCGCGGCGGGCCTTCAGCTCCTGGGAGACGGTCCTCAGGTGACGGGGCCAGGCCGGGGAGCCGACGAGTTCGAGGGCGGCCTCCTGGAGGGGGCGGGGGACGAAGAAGCTGTCGACGACCTGGATGGCGCGGAGGCGTTCGAGGACCGGGCCCCGGGCGGCGAGGGCGCCGACGCGGAGACTCGCCGAGGTGATCTTGGTGAGGGAGCAGACGTGGACGACGACGCCGTCGGGGTCGTCGGCGGCGAGCGTCGGCGGCAGGGGCGCGGCGTCCTCGTGGACGAGCCGGCGGGCGAAGTCGTCCTCGACGACGAAGGCCCCGGCGGCGCGGGCGATGCGGACGGCCTCGCGGCGGCGGTCCGGCGGGAGCAGGGCGCCGGTGGGGTTCTGGAAGAGCGGCTGGCAGACCAGGACGCGGGCACCGGTCGCGCGGAAGGCGGCTTCGAGGAGATCGGGGCGGAGGCCGTCGGCGTCGGTGGGGACGGGCACCGGGCGCAGTCCGGCGGCGCGGGCGACGGCGAGCATGCCGGGGTACGTGGGCGACTCGACGAGCACGGGCGTGCCGGGCGCGGCGAGCGCGCGCAGGGCGGTGGTGAGGGCGGACTGGCCGCCCGCGGTGATGAGGACCTCGGCACCGGTGACGCCGCCGCCGATCTCGCGGGCGAACCACTCGCGCAGGTCGGTGAGGCCGTCGGTGGGCGGCCTGCCCCAGGCGCCGGGGCGGCGGCCGGCCCGGGCGAGGGCCGCGGAGAGGGCCCGCTCGGGCTGGAGGGAGGGGTGGAGGTAGCCGCCGTTGAACTCGATGACGCCGGACGGGGGCGCGGCGAGGGTGACGAGGACGCCGGAGGCGTCGACGGCGCGGGGGACGAGCTCGGCGGCGGCGTCGGCGCTGAGGGCCAGCTCCTGCCAGGAGGTGTCTCCGGCCGTGGCGGGCGGGCGGGTCCCGGCCTTGAAGGCGCCGGCGCCCGGACGGGTGACGACCAGCCCCTCGGCGGCCAGCCGGGCGAGGGCGCGGGTGACGGTCACCGGGGAGACCCGGTAGCGCTCGACCAGGGCGCGGCTCGACGGCAGCTTTCCACCGGGAGAGTAGCGGTCGAGCTCCGCTTTCAGGGATTCCGCCAATTCGGCCACACTGCTACGCTCATGCATGAGAGCACAGAGTAGCGCTACTACACCGACGGCGATAGCGGTCGACACGACGAGCGGAAGCGCTCCGGCGCCGGTCCCGGGCGCCGCGTCCCCCACCACGCAGGGCACCCTGCTCGCCCTGCTCGGCGTGGTCGCCTTCTCGCTCACCTTCCCGTCGACCGCGTGGGGCCTGGAGAGCTTCGGCCCCTGGTCGCTGGTGGCCGTCCGCTCCACGCTCGCCGCGCTCATCGCCGGCGCGTTCCTCCTCGGGGGCCGCGTGCCGCTGCCGGAGCGGCGCCACTGGGCCGGGCTCGCGGTGGTCGCGGGCGGCGTGGTGATCGGCTTCCCGCTGCTGACCACGCTCGCCCTGCAGACCTCGACGACCTCGCACGCCGCCGTCGTGGTGGGCCTGCTGCCGCTCACGACGGCCGCGTTCGCCGCCGTCCGGACCGGCCGCCGCCCGTCCCGCACCTTCTGGACCGCGGCGCTCTCCGGCGCCGCCGTGGTCATCGCCTTCACCGTCCAGCAGAGCGGCGGCGCGCTCTCGGCGGGCGACCTGTACCTCTTCGGCGCGCTGCTGGTCTGCGCCGCCGGCTACACGGAGGGCGGGCGGCTCGCCGGGCTGATGCCGGGCTGGCAGGTCATCGGCTGGGCGCTGGTCCTCTGCCTGCCGCTGATGGCGCCGGCCTCGGTGGTGGCGCTCGCCCTCGAACCGGTGCGCCTCACCGCCCACGGCGTGATCGGCCTGGCCTGGGTGGCCGCCGGCTCCACCTTCTTCGGCCTGTACGTCTGGTACCGGGGCATGGCCGCGATCGGCATCCCGCGCGCCAGCCAGCTCCAGCTCGCCCAGCCGCTGCTGACGCTCTTCTGGTCGGTCTTCCTGCTCGGCGAGTCCCTGCCGCTGGCCGCGCCGGTCGCGGCGGTCGGCGTGCTGGTCTGCATCGCGGTGACCCAGCGCGCGAAGAGCTGACGCGACGGCCTGCGGTGACCTGGGTCACAATGGCAGACAGAGGCCCTATGCGCGAGGAGGTCACCCCGATGCAGGCGAGCGTGGGCGACAAGCTGCTGGTGCACGGCCGGACCGTAGGTCAGCACGACCGCACGGCCCAGGTCCTTCAGGTGCTGGGGGAGAACGGCACTCCCCCGTACAAGGTCAAGTTCGACGACGACGGTCACGAGGCCCTGATGTCGCCCGGCCCCGACACCGTCGTCCGCCACCACGGAGACAGGCCCTAGGGGGACCGGCGCCGGCGACCGGTACCGGGGAGACCGGCGCCGAGGGGCCGGCGCCGGCGGGCGTCACCCCCGGTCCGCCGTCCGGGGCCCGCGGGCCCCGGTCGCGTAGTGGTCGGTCACCACGGTGGCGAGGGCGCCGATGCGGTCCTCCGCCACCTCCTTCGCCGCGAAGAAGCAGTGCCCCGCGACGTCCGGCCGCGCGGCGGCCAGCGTGAGGTGCCGCGAGAGCTCCCTGCGGTCCTGCCACGCCCCGGGCTGCCCCTCGGCGCCCGCCTTGTAGAGCGCCTCGCCGATGTGGAGCCCGACGCCCGTCCCCCGCACCACCCCGCTCCACCAGTCCAGGAGGGTGGCGTAGTCGGTGGTGGGATGGCCGATGTGCCAGTAGAGCTGCGGCACCACGTGGTCGATCCACTTCTGCCGGATCCACTTGCGGGTGTCCGCGTAGAGGTGGTCGTAGGAGGCCAGGCCGCCCCGGGTGTCGGAGCCCCCGGGGTCGTCGGCGCTGCTCCGCCACACGCCGAACGGGCTGATGCCGAAGGCCACCCGGGGCTTGACCTCCTTGATCCGTGCGGACATCTCCGAGACCAGGAGGTCGGTGTTGTTCCGCCGCCAGTCGGCGCGGCTGCGGAAGCCGCCGCCGTACCGGGCGTACGACGCGTCGTCCGCGAAGGTCTCCCCCGCCACCGGGTACGGGTAGAAGTAGTCGTCCCAGTGGACCGCGTCGATGTCGTAGCGGCGCACCGCGTCGAGCATGGCCTCCTGGACGAAGCGCCGGACCTCGGGCAGGCCGGGGTCGTAGTACAGCTTCCCGCCGTGGCGCACGATCCACCCCGGGTGCAGCCGGGCCGGGTGCGAGGCGGTCAGCCGGGCGGGATCGGCGTGGTTCGCCACCCGGTACGGGTTGAACCACGCGTGCAGCTCCAGGCCCCGCGCGTGGGCCTCGGCGACCGCCGTGCCCAGCGGGTCCCAGCCCGGGTCGCGGCCCTGGGTGCCGGTGAGGCACTGCGCCCAGGGCTCGTGCGGCGAGGGCCACAGCGCGTCGGCGGTGGGCCGCACCTGGAGGACGACCGCGTTGAGCCGCCGCCGCACCGCCCGGTCCAGGTGGGCGCGCAGCTCGGCGCGCTGCGCCGTGGCGGTGAGCCCGGCGCGGGACGGCCAGTCGCGGTTGGCGACGGTCGCCATCCACATGCCCCGGAAGCCGTCCGGCCCGGCGGCCCGGTCCGGCCGCGCGCGCTCCGCTATCGGGGCGCGCCGTTCGGCGGCGCCCGAGGCGCCCGGTCCGGCCACGGCGAATGCCGCTCCCGTGGCGGTCGTCACAAACCCTCTTCTCCCGATAGGCCGCACTTGTACCCCTGGGTTGTCGGACACGTCACACCCCCAGGGACAGCATGCACCCCCTCGGACCGATCGATCATCGCGCGAATCGGAGTAACGTCATGGGGTCGAGGCGTGCGCACCGGAATCACACGGGGGCCCGCCGCCAGAGAAGAGCGAAAGGCACGAGGTGACGGACTCCATGGCCGACATTGAGCGCGTCGGAGTGGTGGGCTGCGGCCAGATGGGCGCGGGCATCGCAGAGGTGTGTGCCCGGAGCGGCCTCGAGGTGAAGGTGGCCGAGACCACCGGCGAGGCGCTGGAGATCGGCCGCACCCGGCTGCTCAACTCGCTGACCAAGGCCGCCGAACGCGGCAAGATCAGCGAGGAGGAGCGCGACGCCGCGCTCGCCAACCTCTCCTTCACGACCGACCTGGGCGAGTTCGCCGACCGCGACCTCGTCATCGAGGCCGTCGTCGAGAACGAGCAGGTCAAGACCCAGATCTTCCAGGTGCTCGACCAGGTCCTGACCCGGCCCGACGCCATCCTGGCCTCGAACACCTCCTCCATCCCGCTGGTGAAGCTGGCTGTGGCGACCTCCCGCCCCGACCACGTCATCGGCATCCACTTCTTCAACCCGGCCCCGGTGCAGAAGCTCGTCGAGCTGATCCCCGCCCTCACCACCTCCGAGGGCACGATCAGCCGGGCGCAGGCCTTCGCCGAGAAGCTGCTCGGCAAGCACGCGATCCGCGCCCAGGACCGCTCCGGCTTCGTCGTGAACGCCCTGCTCGTGCCGTACCTGCTCTCGGCGATCCGGATGTTCGAGTCCGGCATCGCGAGCCGCGAGGACATCGACAACGGCATGGAGTACGGCTGCGCCCACCCGATGGGCCCGCTGAAGCTGTCGGACCTCATCGGCCTCGACACGATCGCCTCGATCGCCGACTCGATGTACTCCGAGTTCAAGGAGCCGTTGTACGCCGCTCCCCCGCTGCTGCAGCGGATGGTCGACGCCGGCCGGCTGGGCCGCAAGACGGGCTCGGGCTTCTACGTCTACCCCTGACCCCTCGCTCCACCCGACGCCCCCCGGCGTCCCCCGATCGTCGCTCTCCGCGACCGGAACGGCCCGTACCCCCGCACAGGTACGGGCCGTTCGCCTTTCCCTCGGCCTCAGCCGAGCCGCAGGTGGTGGAGCATCAGCAGACCGGCCGCCATGTTCGCGGCCGGGATCTCACCGCGGACGATCAGCTCCGGGACCTCCTTCAGCGGCACCCAGGCCCGCTGCGAGGACTCGAAGCCGTCGACCGGCGGGCCGGTCCAGGTGGCCCGGTCGGTCCAGTAGAGGTGGTGCCGGGCGTCGCTGAGCCCGTTGGAGGGTTCGACGGTGAGGAGGTGGCGCAGCGGCCCCGGCCGCCAGCCGGTCTCCTCCTCCATCTCGCGGGCGGCGGCGGTCTCGGGGGTCTCGCCGTCCTCGACGACGCCGGCGGCCAGCTCCCAGCCCCAGCTGTCGGTGATGAAGCGGTGGCGCCAGAGCATGAGGACCTCGTCGGCGTCGTTGACGACGGTCGCGACCGCGACGGGGCGGAGTCGGATCAGATAGTGGTCGAGGTGGCGGCCGTCCGGGAGTTCGACGTCCGCGAGGTTCACCCGGAACCAACGGTTTTCATAGACGGAGTGTTCACTCAGTTTCGTCCACTGCACGTTCTTGCCACCTTCCGACTGGTAGGCGCGTGTTCGGTGGCAATATCGCATCAGTTCGACGGTCAGAGCGGAACGCGCAACGCCCCGTCGATCAACTCCGCCGCTTCCCGCGCGTCCCCCGCGTCACTGGCCAGGAGGTGCTCCCGGGCCTGTCGCAGCCGGTCCCGCAGCCTGCGCGACTCCATCCCGCGCGCCCGCTCGGTCATCTCGACCGCCGTCCGCGCCGCCGAGTCCGCCTCGCCCTGCCGCAGTTCGACCTGGCAGAGCAGCGCCAGCCGGTGCACCCGGCCGCGGTCGTGCGAGGGCGCCCCGGCCGCCCGCGCCGCGTGCTCGTACGCCCCCTTGAGATCACCCATAGTGAGGAGGGCCTCCGCCACCTGGACGTTGACGAGTCCGGGCTGGACGTACCCGGTCTCGGCCGGCTCCGCCCCCGGCGCGATCCGCTCCGCCGCCGCCTCGGCCCGCCGGATGCGGTCGAGCGCCGCCGTCCCGTCGCCGAGACGGGCGTAGGCCTTCGCCTGCATCGCCGTCAGATCGGCGGCCAGCGCCGGGGTGATGCTGCCGTCGGCCGCCCGCAGCGCCGCCTCCGCGAAGGCCACCGCCTGCCGGAACTCCCCCAGGAACAGCGACTGGTTGACCAGCAGCGCGATCACGTAGGCCCCGAACGCCCGGTCGCCGCTGGCCTTCGCGAGCCGCAGCGCCTGCTGGAAGTAGCGCTGCGCGAGCCCGTGCGCGTCGGCGTCGTAGGCACAGATCCCGGCCACCGCCACCAGCCCCCCGGTGGCCCGGTGCAGCGAGCGGCCCAGGGCGTCGCTGTAGGAGCCGCGCAGCCGGGGCGCGGCCTCCGTGGTGAGGAAGCCGACGATCCGGGCGCGGGTCGCGATGCCTCCGGCCTTGCGGTACATCTGCTCGTAGTGCGAGCGGGCCGCGCCGAGCAGGGCGATGTCCGCGGGCTCCACCCGGGTCGGACCGGTCCGCGAGACGTCGGTGTCCTCCGGCGGGTTCTCCCACTCCCACACCGGCATCACCGCCGGGGTGCCGGTCACCGCGGGGGCGGAGACCAGGTACGGGCGCTGCTGCTGGTCCGAACGCCACAGCGCGGTGGCCCGGTCGACGAAGCCGGCCAGCGGGGTGCCGGGCGCGGGCGGGCCCCCGGGCACGCCCAGCCCGATGTCGTCGAGGGTGACCGGCCGGCGCAGCCGGTCCGCCAGCACCTCGCAGATGAGGTCGGGCACCTGGCCGCGCGGCCGCTGCCCCTTCAGCCACCGCGCCACGGCGGTGTGTTCGTAACGCAGGGCAAGGCCCCTGGCCCGTCCGGCCCGGTTCACACGGTCGGCGAGCCCGGCGTTGGAGACGCCCGCCTCGTCCAGGAGGGCGTCGAGCAGGGTGTTGGGCTGCATGGCCCCTCCGGTCGCTCGGTGAACTCAGCGTATCGGTGGCCGAATCCGTCCGGTGCGTTTTCGCACGGGGTGTGAATGAAGTACCCGTTGTTCCGGTCCGCGCGCGCTCCCGCCGACGGAGCCGTACCGCTTGACTGATGTTCTCCTCGCCGGACGGCGAGGACGACCGGGCCGCCGGCTCCCCCTCGTACAGTGCGGCCGCCCGGTCCGCGCCGCCCGCCCCGCCGATCTGCCCGACACTCCGTGGCGGGGCGGGCGGCGCCCGTATCCCCGGTCCCTCCGCTCAGCAGTGGGTGGAGGGAGCGGGCCGGGGACGGCGCAGCCCGGGTTCGGCGGGCTGCGCCGGTACCCGGACGCGGTCGTTGCGGACGACGAGGAGGGCCACGTCGTCGTCGAGCCGGCCGCCGGTGTGCCGCAGCAGCGCCTCGTGGGTCTGCCGGACGACGCCCTCGGGCGGACGGCCGGCGCTCCGGGCGAGCGCCGCCTCGAAACCGAAGAACCGGCCGCGGCGGTCCCGGGCCTCCTCCGCGCCGTCGGTGTGCAGCACCAGCGTCTCGCCGGGCAGCAGCCGGGCGCCGGTGTGGGGCACCAGCACGGCGGGCAGCGGCAGGACGCCCAGCGGCGGCAGCGGTTCGCCGACCGGCAGCCGCTCCACCCGGGGGCCGAGCAGGTACGGGGCGGGGTGACCGCAGTCCAGGACGGCGAGCCGCCCGTCGGCACGGACCTCCAGGAGCAGCAGCGTCACGAACTCCTCGGCCACCGGGTGCTCGGGGTCGCCCTTGCCCAAGGCCGGGTGCTCGTCCCGGGCCCGTTCCCTCAGGTGCCGCTGCAGCGCCCGCTCCAGCCTCCGCAGCACCCCGCCGAGTTCGGCCTCGTCGTGGGCGGCCTCGCGGAAGCTCCCCAGCACGGCCACGACGGCCCCCAGCGCGGCGAGGCCGTGGCCCCGCACGTCCCCGACCACGATCCGCACCCCGTAGGGCGTCGCCACCGCCTCGTACAGGTCGCCGCCCACCGAGGCGCCCCGGGTGGCCGACAACTGTCCGGCGGCCAGGGCGAGTCCGTCGAGCCGGGCGGGCGGCGGGCGCAGCAGCACCTGCTGGGTCGCCTCGGCCACCGCCCGCACCCGGGCCAGCTCGCGGCGCAGCTGCCGCCGCACCCCGAGGACGAGCCCCGTGCCGACGGTCAGGAAGACGATGCTGGTCGCGATCCGCACCGGCAGCCCGGGCTGCCGGGCCAGCGGACAGCCGAACTTCCAGGCCACCGCCACCGCGCCCCAGCCGACGGGGAGCGCGAGCGGGACGGACCGGCGGAGCCGGCCCCCGAGACCTCGGCGGCCGGCGCTCACGGCCTTCGTACGGACACGATCACCACGGCTGGTACGGATCATGTACGGCCCTTCCCGAGCCCCCGTCAGCGCCCGAAGGCCCTGCGGCACACAGGCCCGCCCCTGTGGCCGCGTCGATTCTGCCGACCGTGCGGACCACGGGGGAACACCCCTCGGCGATCTCACCCGAAGGAGTGAGCACCCCCGGCGCGCCGCCCCGCGCCAGGGCCGCGCCACGGGCACGGACGCGGGAACCCGGGACTGGTGCGCGAGCGGGCGCGTCCGCCGCCCGGGGGCGGAGCAGGGTGCGCCGGGACGGTCGCCGGCGGACGGACGGGGAGACGGCGGAGGGCCGCCCCGGGAATCGCTCCCGGGGCGGCCCTCCGTGGTGTGCCGGCGTGGCGTCAGGCGCCGCGCAGGACGGCGCCGGTGTGCTCGGCGGCCAGGGCGACCGCGGCGTCGCGGGCGGCGGTGGCCTCCTCGACGGTGAGGGTGCGGTCCTCGGCGCGGAACTTCAGCGCGTACGCCAGGGACTTCTTGCCCTCGCCGACCTGGTCGCCGGTGTAGACGTCGAACAGCCGGATGGACTCCAGGAGTTCGCCCGCGCCGTCGGCCAGGTGGTACTCGACCGCGGCGGACGGCACGTCCTGGTCGACGACCAGGGCGACGTCCTGGGTGGCGACCGGGAAGGCGGAGATGCGCGGGGCCTTGACCGGTCCCTCGCTCGCCTTCTCCAGGACGTCCAGGTCCAGCTCCATCGCGCAGGAGCGGGCCGGCAGGCCCAGCGCCTTGACGACGCGCGGGTGGAGCTCGCCGCCGTGGCCGGCGAGGGTCTTGACCCCGTCGATCACCACGTGGAAGGCGGCGCAGCGGCCCGGGTGCCACGGGGCGTGCTGGTCGGCGTCGATCAGCAGCTCCGCGCCGGCCTCGGCGGCCACCGTGCGGGCGGCCTCGACGGCGTCGGCCCAGTCGGCCGGGCGGCCCTTGCCCCACCAGCCGGACTGCTCGCGGGCTCCGGCGAGGACGACGGCGACGCGGCGCGGCTGCGCGGGCAGCGCGGCGTCGACGCCGGCGATCTCCTCGTCGGTGGGACGGCGGTCGACCGGCAGGCGGACCGCGACCTTCGCCTCGCCCTCCGGACGGAAGACCAGGCCGGTCTCGAAGAGGGCCAGGTCGTGGCTGCCGCGGCTGTCGTTCCGGCGCAGCGCGGCGAGCAGGCCGGGGAGCAGCGTGGTGCGGAGCGCGGGCTCCTCGTCGGAGAGCGGGTTGACGAGGGTGACGACCCGGCGGCGGGCGTCGTCCGCGTCGAGGCCGAGCTGGTCGAGGGCCTGCTGTCCCATGAAGGGGTAGTTCAGCGCCTCGACGTAGCCGGCGCCGGCCAGCGCGCGGCCGACCCGGCGGTGGACGCGCTGGCGCTCGGTGAGACCGCGGCCGGCCGGGGGCTTCGGCAGGGTGGAGGGCAGGTTCTCGTAGCCCTCCAGCCGGATGACCTCCTCGGCGAGGTCGTTCGGCTCGTTCAGGTCGGGGCGCCACGACGGCACGGTGACGACGAGCTCGTCCTGGCCGTAGACGTCGCAGCCGACCTCCTGGAAGCGGCGGACGACGGTCTCGCGGCCGTACGCCACGCCCGCCACCTTGTCGGGGTGGTTCGCCGGCATGGTGATCGTGCGCGGCGCCGACGGGGCGGCGATCTCGGTGACGCCGGCCTCGGCGGTGCCGCCCGCGAGGAGCACGAGCAGGTCGACCGTGCGCTGCGCCGCGGCGGCGGCGGCCTGCGGGTCCACGCCGCGCTCGAAGCGCTTGGACGCCTCGGAGGACAGCTTGTGGCGGCGGGCGGTGCGGGCGATGGAGATGGCGTCGAAGTGCGCGGCCTCGACGACGACCTCGGTGGAGCCGGTGACGGCGCCGGTCTCGGGGTCGGTCACCGGGTCGGCGATCTCGGTGTGGGCGCCGCCCATGACGCCCGCGATGCCGATGGGGCCGCGGTTGTCGGTGATGACCAGGTCCGCGGCGTCGAGGACGCGCGCGGTGCCGTCGAGGGTGGTGATCTTCTCGCCGGCCTCGGCGCGGCGGACCCCGATGGGGCCGTCGAGCCGGGTGCGGTCGTAGGCGTGCAGCGGCTGGCCGAGCTCCAGCATCACGTAGTTGGTGATGTCGACGGCGAGCGAGATCGGGCGCATGCCGGCCTTCTGGAGGCGGCGCTGGAGCCAGATCGGCGACCGGGCCTCGGGGTCGAGCCCGACGACGGTGCGCGCGGTGAAGCGGTCGCAGCCGATCGGGTCGGTGACCTGGACCGGGTAGCCGTACGAGTTCGGCGCGGGCACGTCGAGGAGCGCCGGGTCGCGCAGCGGCAGCCCGTACGCGATGGCGGCCTCGCGGGCGACGCCGCGCATCGAGAGGCAGTACCCGCGGTCCGGGGTGACGGCGATGTCGAGGACCTCGTCGTACAGCTCCAGGAGGGCGGTGGCGTCGAGGCCGACCTCGTGCTCCGGGGGCAGGATGATGATCCCGTGGTTCGGGTCCTCGCCCATGCCCAGCTCCTCGCTGGAGCAGATCATGCCGCGCGAGACCTTGCCGTAGGTCTTGCGCTCGGCGATGCGGAAGTCGCCGGGCAGCACGGCGCCGGGCAGGGCCACGACGACCTTGTCGCCGACGGCGAAGTTCCGGGCGCCGCAGATGATCTCCTGGGGCTCGCCGGTGCCGTTGGCCGAGCCGACGTCGACGGTGCAGAAGCGGATGGGCTTCTTGAACTCCGTCAGCTCCTCGATGGTGAGGACCTTGCCGACCACGAGCGGGCCGGTGAGGCCGGCGCCGAGCTGCTCGACGGTCTCGACCTCGAGGCCGGCGGTGATGAGCTTGGCCTGGACGTCGCGGCCGGTCTCCGTCGCCGGCAGGTCGACGTACTCCCGCAGCCAAGAAAGCGGGACCCGCATCAGATCTCCATCCCGAACGGCCGGGTGAACCGGACGTCACCCTCGACCATGTCTCGCATGTCTTCCACGTTGTGCCGGAACATCAGCATCCGCTCGATGCCGAAGCCGAAGGCGAAGCCGCTGTACTTCTCCGGGTCCACGCCGCAGGCGATGAGCACCTTCGGGTTGACCATGCCGCAGCCGCCGAGCTCGATCCAGCCCTCGCTGCCGCAGGTGCGGCAGGGGCGGTCGGGGTTGCCGACGGACTCGCCGCGGCAGACGTAGCAGAGCATGTCCATCTCGGCGGACGGCTCGGTGAACGGGAAGAAGTTCGGGCGGAGCCGGGTCTTCATGTCCGCGCCGAAGAGCGCCTGGACCATGTGGTCGAGGGTGCCCTTGAGGTCGGCCATGGTGAGGCCCTCGTCGACGGCGAGCAGCTCGATCTGGTGGAAGACCGGGGTGTGCGTGGCGTCGAGCTCGTCGGTGCGGTAGACGCGGCCGGGACACACCACGTAGACCGGGGGCTCCCGGTCGATGAGGGTGCGGGCCTGGACCGGCGAGGTGTGGGTGCGGAGCACGACGCCCGACTCGTCGCCGGTGGTGGCCGTTCCCTCGGGGGTGGTCCCCTGGACGAAGAAGGTGTCCTGCATCTGCCGCGCCGGGTGGTCCGGCACGAAGTTCAGGGCGTCGAAGTTGAACCACTCGGCCTCGACCTCGGGGCCCTCGGCGACCTCGTAGCCCATCGAGACGAAGACGTCGGCGACGCGCTCCATCAGGGTGGTCAGCGGGTGGCGGGCGCCGGCCGGGACGCGGTCGTACGGCAGGGTGACGTCGACGGCCTCCTCGACGAGGACGCGCGCGTCGCGCTCGGCCTCCAGCTCGGCCTGGCGGGTGGCGAGCGCCTTGGAGACGACACCGCGGGCCTGGCCGACGAGCTTGCCGGCCGCGGCCTTGGCCTGCGGCGGCAGCGCGCCGATCTCGCGGTTGGCGAGGGCCAGCGGCGAGGTGCCGCCGGTGTGCGCCGTCTTGGCGTGCGCGAGCGCGTCGAGGTCGCCGGCGGCGGCGAAGGCGGCGAGCGCCTCGTCCCGCATGCGCTCGATCTCTTCCGGTTTCAAGGCTTCGACCTCGACCGGGTCGTACGACTTATTGGGTGCCGACATCTCTTCCCGTGCTTCCGTTGGGCTGGCTGGGGCGACCCCGGTTCGACGACAGACGACAAGGGCGCAAACGTGCCAAAGGTCGAGTCTAACGGGGCGGGGACACGCTGATGAGCCCGTGGGGGCCCCGGTGGCTCTCGATCCCGTCAGGTCTCGGTGGGCGAGACGTCAGACGAGATGGGCCGGGGCGCCGACGGGCAGGATAAATCGGAACTCGGCGCCGCCGCGCGGGCCGCGTCCGACGGTGATGGTGCCGCCGTGGGCCTCGACGAGGCCCTTGACGATGTAGAGGCCGAGTCCGGTGCCGCCGCGCTTGCTGCCGCGCCAGAAGCGGGTGAAGACGCGGTTCATGGATTCCTCGGGGATGCCCGGGCCCTCGTCGCTCACGGTGACCTCCGTCCCCTCCTCGCCGGTGCCGTCGTCGCCCGCGGTGCGGGGCGCCACCTCGATGGTGACGGTTCCGGCGCCGTGGCGCACCGCGTTTTCCAGGAGGTTGCCGAGGATCTGGTCGATCTTGTCGGGGTCGGCCCAGAGCGCGGGCAGTCCGGGCCGGGTCCGGACGAAGAAGCGGTCGGGGGCCTGGCCGCCGGTGGTGTGCACCTGGACGTGCCGGCCGATGGCGGCGGCGATGTCGACGGGCTGGCGGCGCACCTCCAGGCGGCCGGAGTCGATCCGGGAGATGTCGAGGAGTTCGGCGATGAGCCGCTTGATGCGGCCGGCGTCGGCGTCGACGGTCTCCAGCATGAGCCGCTTCTGCTCGTCGGTGAACCGCTCCCACTTGCTGAGGAGGGTGGCGGTGAAGCCCTTGACGGAGGTGAGCGGGGAGCGCAGCTCGTGGGCGACGGTGGCGATGAGCTCGGCGTGGCTGCGCTCGGAGCGGCGCCGGGCCTCGGTGCCGCGCAGCGAGACGACGACCCGGTGGACGGGTCCGGTGGGGTGCTCGCGGACGTACCGGGCGGAGACCAGGACCTCGCGTCCGCCGGGCAGCAGCAGGTTCCGCTCGGGCTGGCCGCGCCGGGTGGCCAGGCCCCCGTACGGGTCGGTGAGGCTCCACCAGCGGTGCCCCTTGAGGTCCTCCAGGGGCAGGGCCTGCTCAAGGGGGCGGCCGAGCGCCTCGGGGGCGGGGACGGCGGTGATGCGGCTGGCGGCGGCGTTGAAGCAGACGACACGGCCGCGCTCGTCGGCGACGACGAGCCCGTCGGGCAGGTCGTCGGGGTCGATCCCGGGCCACGGCTCGGGCGCGCGCGTCCCGTCGGCGCGTCGCCGTGCGGTCCGCGCGGGACTGTCCGTGCCGGCCGTCATCCCCGTCTCCCACCCCTCCGTGTACCGCAGTGGGCCCCCGAGTGCGTCACTCTACTGGGCGAAGGTGACCGGCGGGAGTCGGAAGGGCACACGGGGTGGCCGGATCGTGACGCCGGTGTACGGCGCTCCGCCGCCCGGCCGGGGGGTCAGGCGGTGCGGCGGGGGCGCTGGGCGCGGGCGGAGGCGTACAGGCAGACCGCGGCGGCGGTGGCGAGATTGAGGCTCTCGGCCTTGCCGTGGATGGGGACGCGGACGACGGCGTCGGCGAGCGCGCGGGTCTCCTCGGGCAGCCCCCAGGCCTCGTTGCCGAAGACCCAGGCGGTGGGTCCGCCCATGGTGCCGGCGTCGAGCTCGTCGTCCAGGTCGTCCTGGCCGGCCCCGTCGGCGGCGAGGATGCGCACGCCCGCGCCCTTGAGGCCGGCGACGGCCTGCTCGACGGGGACTCCGACGGCGACCGGGAGGTGGAAGAGCGAGCCGACGGAGGCGCGGACCGACTTGGGGTTGTAGAGGTCGACGGAGGCGTCGGTGAGGATCACCGCGTCGGCGCCGGCGGCGTCGGCGCAGCGCAGCACGGTGCCGGCGTTCCCGGGGTCGCGGACGTGGGCGAGGACGGCGACGAGCTTGGGCCGGGCCGCGATGATCTCCTCGAACGGCGAGTCGAGGAAGCGGCAGACGCCGACGATGCCCTGCGGGGTGACGGTCTGGGAGACCTCGGCGAGGACGGCGTCGGAGGCGTGGTGGACGCGGGCGCCGGAGGCGAGGGCGGCCTCGATGATCGGCGCGTACCGCTCGGCGGCCTCGACGGTGGTGAAGAGCTCGACGAGGGTGGGGACGCCGTCGGGGCCGCGGTGCGCGACGGCCTCGCGGACGGCCTGCGGGCCCTCGGCGATGAAGAGGCGGTCCTTGCCCCGGAAGTTGCGCTTGGCGAGCCGCCGGGCGGCGACGACGCGCGGGGAACGCGGGGAGATCAGCTCGGGGGTGGACATGTGCCTGCGGCTCTCAGTCTCGGTCTCGTCGGGGTTGCCGTGAAAGGGGCGGTCAACGCGCCGGACCCGCAGGCGCGAGGCCTGCGGGTCCGGGCAGAAGCACTGCGGCCTGGAAGATCAGGCGGCGGCCTTCGGGGCGTTGACGTCGGCCGGGAGGGCCTTCTGCGCGACCTCGACCAGCGCGGCGAACGCGTTGATGTCGTTGACGGCCAGCTCGGCGAGGATCTTGCGGTCCACCTCGATGTTGGCGGCCTTCAGACCCTGGATGAGGCGGTTGTACGTCATGCCGTTCTGGCGGGCAGCGGCGTTGATGCGCTGGATCCACAGCTGACGGAAGTCGCCCTTGCGCTTCTTGCGGTCGTTGTAGTTGTAGACCAGCGAGTGGGTGACCTGCTCCTTGGCCTTGCGGTACAGGCGCGAACGCTGACCGCGGTAGCCGGAGGCCGCCTCGAGGATCGCCCGGCGCTTCTTGTGGGCGTTGACTGCCCGCTTGACGCGTGCCACTTCTTACTCCTTGTAGCGGGGCCGTGGTGTGTTCACACGACCCGGAAAACGGATGGGTCCCGGTCTTGGCCGGATGCCCTCGTCGGCCGAGGGCGGGAGATCAAGCTCAGATGCCCAGCATCTTCTTGATCTTGGCGGCGTCACCCGGGGCCATCTCGGCGTTGCCGGTGAGGCGACGCGTCAGCTTGGACGACTTGTGCTCGAGCAGGTGGCGCTTGCCGGCGCGCTCGCGCAGGATCTTGCCGGAGCCGGTGACCTTGAAGCGCTTCTTGGCACCGGAGTGCGTCTTGTTCTTCGGCATAGCGCCGTTATCTCCTCGTCAGTGGCGCTCCCCCGATGCGGGCACCGGAGAACCGGGAGCGTCAATTCTTCGATTGGTGGTACCGGGCGGGACCCGGGGGCTGCCACCGGGGCAGCCCCCGCGGATCACGCCTCGGCGTTCTCGGCCGACGTGTCGGCCGAAGCCTCCTCGGCATCGGCCGCCGGAGCCGCCTCGGGCGCGAGGCCCTGGCGCTCCGCCTTGCGCGCGGCCTGGGCCTCGCGCGCCTCGGCCATGGCCTCGGTCTTCTTCTTGTGCGGACCCAGAACCATGATCATGTTCCGGCCGTCCTGCTTCGGGTTGGACTCGATGAAGCCCAGCTCCTGGACGTCCTCGGCGAGGCGCTGCAGGAGGCGGTAACCGAGCTCGGGCCGGGACTGCTCACGACCACGGAACATGATCGTGATCTTGACCTTGTCGCCCTGCTTGAGGAAGCGGACGACGTGGCCCTTCTTGGTGTCGTAGTCGTGCGGGTCGATCTTCGGCCGGAGCTTCATCTCCTTGATGACCGTGTGCGCCTGGTTCTTGCGCGCCTCACGGGCCTTCATGGCCGACTCGTACTTGAACTTCCCGTAGTCCATGAGCTTGCACACGGGCGGACGGGCGTTCGCCGCGACCTCGACAAGATCGAGGTCGTACTCCTGCGCGAGCTCCAGGGCCTTGGCAAGGGGGACGATGCCCACCTGCTCGCCGCTGGGGCCGACAAGACGCACCTCGGGAACGCGAATCCGCTCGTTGATGCGGGGCTCGGCGCTGATGGATCCTCCTCGGTAGCACCACGCGACCGCCTTGGCGGACGGGCACGTCACGTCAAATCACTGAGACCAACCGAGCGGGTACACAAAAAATGCCCCGACGGGACACAGGCGGGGCTCCAACGCAAACCGGAGCACCACCACGGTCAACCGCGGGGCGCGCATCGGGCGGCTCCATCGTCCGTACGGAACGATGGGCGCCACCTGACCGGTGACCCGCCGCCCGTGAGGGCGGTCAGGTGGGAGATCGGAGCCTCCACTTGTGGGCCGGGCACACATGTGTCCGGCCGGTCGTTACACAAGGTTAGCAGGACCCGGCGGTCGGCGCGAACCGCCCGCCCGCATATCGTGTGGGGCATGAGCGAGACCCCCCAGAACGAGTCCACGAACGCCCCCGGCACCTCGGCCGACAACCCCGACTTCGAGGCCATGGCCCGCGACATCGCGGAGGTCCCGGCGGTCGAGGTGATCGTGACCGTCGCCGTCAACCTGATGAGCGCCGCCGCGGTCAAGCTCGGCCTCACCGAGGAGGGCGACGAGCACAAGGACCTCGACGAGGCGCGCAAGCTGATCCACGCCCTCGCGGGCCTCCTCGACGCGAGCACGACGGAGATCTCGTCCTTCCACGCCTCCCCGCTGCGGGACGGCCTGAAGTCGCTCCAGCTCGCCTTCCGCGAGGCGTCGATCGTCCCGGACGAGCCGGGCAAGGGCCCGGGCGAGAAGTACACGGGCCCCGTCTACGGCTAGGCCCCGGAGCTCAGTTCCTCACGTAGAAGGGCTCGCCCGGAGGCGTGGCACCGGCCGGCAGCAGCGCCAGGTCGAGGCCCCGCACCAGGCGGGCCCTCAGCGTTTCGTCGGCGGCCAGGGCGCGGGCCACGCGCCCGGCGGCCTCCGCGGGGTCCGCGTCCCCGGCGAGGACCAGGGCCAGGGTGCCGTCGGCGCTGCCCGGGCCGAGGTGGGCGCGGAGGACGGCGGGCTCGGCGGCGACCGCGGCCCGGACCGCGTCCCGGACGGCCGGGTCGTCGAGCGGGTCGGTGCTGGTGCGGCCCTCGGCGAGGGCCAGCAGGGCGGAGCCGCTCACCTGGTACGGCACCGGGCCCGCCATGTCGAGGACCAGGGTGTCGGCCTTCTCGTGCACGAGGGCGGCGAGCGCCTGGTGGAGGGGGACGGCGACGGGCCGGGCGGCCGGGTCCCAGAGGGCGAGCGAGGCGGTCGAGGTGAAGGCGGGCAGGCCGCGCCGGTCGCCGGCGGTCAGCGTCGGCACCGCCATGTCGCTGGTCTTCTCCTGCTTGAGCCCCGTCACCGGGTCGGTCTCCACCTCGCCGAGGACGGCGACGACGGGCACCAGGAGCCGGGCGCCGCGCAGCGCCTCCAGGACGGGGCCGTGTGCGCTTCTGTCCTCCGTCCAGGCCGCGAGGGCCGCGGCGAGCGCCGGGTCGGCGGTGCCGTCGTCGTCGGAGAAACCGGGGTCCGGGATGTTCTTGAGCTCCACGCCCCGAGCCTAACCGGCCGGACCCCGGCCTCCGGCGGCCGGGCCTCCGGCAGCCGGGCCGCCGGAGGGCGCGGCCGGTCCGGCGCAGGACGAGGGCGGCGAGCACCTGGTGGAGGGGGCCGTCAGCGGGCGCGGCCGGTCCGGCGCAGGACGAAGGCGGTCAGCAGCAGGAGGACGCCGAGGCCGCCGGCGAGCGGGGCCAGGAGCCCGGGGGCGCCGCTCTCCTCGGCGGCCGGGAGCGGGCCGGGGCCGAAGTACTGGCCCCGGTGGCCGGCGGTGGCGTTCTTCGGGTCGCCGGCCTTCAGGGCCGCGCCCGCCTCGATGGCCGCGGCCGGGTCGACGGTGCCGTAGCCCTTGGCGTCGCTGCGGCCGCCCTCGGGCCGGTTCCGGGCGGTGTCGACGAGGAGCCTCTTCACCTGGGCGGGGGTCAGGTCGGGGTGGGCGGAGCGGACGAGCGCGACGGAGGCGGAGACGAAGGCGGCGGCGGCGCTGGTGCCCCAGCCCTCGTAGTACTTGCGGTCGGGGTCGGCGATGACGATGTCGACGCCGGGGGCGCTGACGGTGGCGTACCAGCGGCGGGTCGAGAAGGAGGCGCGGGTGCCGTAGCGGTCGACGGCGGTGACCGCGATGACGCCGGGGTAGGCGGCCGGGTAGGAGATGCGGTCGCCCTTCTGGCCGCCGTTGCCGGCGGAGGCGACGACGGAGACGCCCTTGGCGAGGGCGTACTGGACGGCGGCGTCCTCGCCGGGGTCGGGGTGGGCGGACTCGGAGTCGTCGCCGAGGGAGAGGTTGATGACGTCGGCGCCGTTGTCGGCGGCCCAGCGGATGCCCTGGGCGAGGGCGGTGCCGCGGGTCTTCCGGGCCTTCTCCCGTGCCTTGTCCTTGCTTTCGAGGATGACCCGCACGGGCAGGATCCGGGCGCCGGGGGCGATGCCGAGGACGCCGGCGGCGTCCGCCCAGCCGTGGCCGTGGCCGGCGATGATGCCGGCCATCGCGGTGCCGTGCTTGGCCCAGTGCTCGTCGCCCTCGGCCGCCCCGAAGCCGATGAGGTCCTTGCCCGGCAGGACGGAGCCGGCGAGGTCGGGGTGGCCTGCGTCGACCCCGGTGTCGAGGACGGCGACGGTGATCCCCTCGCCCTTCGTGGTGCGCCACGCCTCGTCCGTACGGAGGGTCTCGTGCCCCCACTGGCGGTCGCGGATGGCGTCGGCGTGCGCGGGCGCGGCGGCGGGGAGCACGGAGCAGACGGCGGCGAGCAGGACGGCGGCGGGCGCGGTCGCCGCGGCGCGGACGCCGACACGCGGGCGGGTGGTGCCGGAGCGGGTGCGGACGCGGGTACGGGGGCGGGTCACCGCTCCTCCTCTTCCTTCGCCGCGGCCAGGGCGGTGGTGCGGAGCTGCTTCTCCAGCCGCTCGGCGATGCCGAGGGCCTCGTGGCCCAGGCCGGACTGGGCCACGGCGTCCGTGCGGCCCTTCTTCATCGCCTGGTCGGCCGGGACCGCGCGGCCGGCGGCGCGGCCGTCGGCGAAGCCGGAGACGGCGGTGACCACGACGGGCAGGTCGGTGGGGGCGGTCGCCCACCAGGCGGCGCGCTGGGCCGGGCCGAAACCGGCGGCGACGGTGCCGGCGCCGGAGAGCGCGGGCGGCACGTCCTGGCCGAGGCGGGCGGCGAGCCCGCGGCCGCCGAGGGCCCGCTGGGCGGTGGCCTCGGCGCGGGTGAAGACGAGGCCGACGGTGAGCACGCTGCTGGCGGTGGCGTCGGTGTAGGTGGCGCGCAGCACCCGCTCGCAGCCGAGCGGGTGCACCGCGGCGAGCAGCCGGGGGGCGACGGAGGAGGGGCCGCAGGGGGCGTCCGGTGCGACGACGACCCGGGTCCAGGTGCGGGCGGAGGGGCCGGGACCGGCCTGGGGCGCGGTGAGGGTGCGGGGGAAGAGGGTGTCGACGGGCGCGTTGTGCCACAGCTCCTTGGCGACGGCGTACCCGGCGGGTTCCGCGGGGCTCCCCGCGCCGGACGCGGCCAGCCACACCCCGGCGAGGGCGCCGCCGATGAGCCCCAGGCCGAGCACGACGCAGGCGCCGGCGGCCAGGCCCCTGCCCCGCCGCCGCTCCCGTATCGGCCGCAGCCGTGTCGTCGTCTCGACCGGCGTCTCGACCGGCCCGTACGCGGGCACCCGTACGGGCCGCAGCCGCGTGGTCGTCTCGACGGGAGCCGCCGCCGGCTCCCCGCTCCGCGCCGCCGGCACCCGGGACGCGCCGAAGCCCCCGCGCGGCCCGGCCGCCGAGGGGGCGGCGGGCGCGGCGGACGGGTGCGGCGGGGCGTCCCCCGGAGGCCGGGCGGCCGGGGCCGCCGGACGCGGCGGGGAGACCTCGGGCGCGTGCGGGGCGGCGGCGCGGGGCGCGGGCGGGGCGGTCGGGGTGGCCGCCGGAGGCTGGGGGGCCGGGACGGGCGTGGAGGTGCGGGGCGCGGGAGTCCGGGGTTCCGGCCGCGGGGGGTCCGCGGGGCGGGGCGGGACGGCGGCGGGCCGCGGGAGCGGCGCGGACCTCGGGCGTGCTGCCGGAGGTGCCGGGGACGAGGGCGCCTGAGCCGGAGGTGCCGGGGACGAGGGCGCCTGAGCCGGAGGTGCCGGAGCCGAGGACACCGGAGCCGAGGGCTCCGGGGGTGCCGGGGCCGAGGGGATCGGGGCCGGGGGTGCCGGGCTCGGGGGGGTCGGGGCCGGAAGGGGGGCGGCCGTGGGACGCGGGGGGTGGGGGGTGAGGTCGGTGGTGAGGGCCGAGAGGCCGCTCCTGGGGGGCTGGGAGGCGGCGGGGGCCGCTGGCGCGGGGGTGGCCGCGGGGGGTGGGAGGGTCTCGGTGACGCGGGGCGCGCGCGGGTTCTCTTCGCTGGTCATCCCGCCCCCTGCTCCCGCCGACAATGCCCGCCACTTTACGGGCTGTTCCCGGTGGCGCGGGAACCCAGGGGTACCCACCCCCCTGACGGTCTGGCAAGCTCGGGCCATGACTCCCCGTGCCGCCGACCGGGCCCGGTACGACCGGGCCACCGCCGCCCTGGACGCGCCGCTGGCGATCGTCGATCTGGAGGCGTTCGACGCCAACGCGGACGATCTGGTGCGCCGGGCGGGCGGGAAGCCCGTCCGGGTGGCCAGCAAGTCGGTGCGGTGCCGGGCGCTGCTGGAGCGGGTGCTGGCGCGGGACGGCTTCGCCGGGATCATGTCGTTCACGCTCGCCGAGTCGCTGTGGCTGGCGCGCGCCGGCTTCGAGGACGTGCTGCTCGCCTACCCGTCGGCCGACCGGGCCGGCTTCGCGGAGCTGGCGCGGGACCCGAAGCTCGCCGCGGCGGTGACGGTGACGGTGGACGACGTGGCGCAGCTGGAGCTGATCGACGCGGCCCGGGCCGGCGGCACCGAGGAGGTGCGGGTCTGCCTGGAGATGGACACGGCGCTGCGGCTGCTGGGCGGCCGGGTCCGGATCGGGGCGCTCCGCTCGCCGCTGCGGACGCCCGGGCAGCTGGCGGAGCTGGCCCGCTCGGTGGGGCGGCGGCCGGGGTTCCGGCTGGTCGGCCTGATGGCGTACGAGGGTCACGTGGCGGGCGTGGGCGACGCGGTGGCCGGCCGGCCGTTCCGGTCGCGGGCGGTGCGGGCGATGCAGGCGGCGGCCCGCCGGGAGCTGGCGGGGCGGCGGGCCGCGGTGGTCGCGGCCGTGCGGGCGGTGGCGCCGGACCTGGAGTTCGTGAACGGCGGCGGCACCGGCAGCGTGCAGCACACCGCCGCCGAGGCGGCCGTCACCGAGATCGCCGCGGGGTCGGGGCTCTACGTGCCGCGGCTCTTCGACGGCTACTCGTCCTTCAGCGGCAGGCCGGCGGCGCTCTTCGCCCAGCCGGTGGTGCGGCGGCCGGGCGTCGGGGTCGTCACGGTGCTCGGCGGCGGCTATCCGGCGTCCGGCGCGGCCGGGCGGGACCGGCTGCCCGTGCCGTACCTGCCGGAGGGGCTCCGGTACGACCCGCAGGAGGGTCCCGGCGAGGTGCAGACCCCGCTGCTCGGCTCGCCGGCCGACGACCTGCGGATCGGCGACAAGGTGTGGTTCCGGCACGCGAAGGCCGGCGAGCTGTGCGAGCGGTTCGACGCGCTGTGCCTGGTGGAGGGGGACCGTGTGGTGGACACGGTCCCCACCTACCGGGGCGAGGGCCGGACCTTCCTCTGACTCCCTCGACTTCCTAGAGGGGGGTCACGTAGGCGCCGGAGATGCCGCCGTCGACCAGGAAGTCGGCGGCGTTGACGAACGACGAGTCGTCGCTCGCGAGGAAGGCGACGGCCGCCGCGATCTCGTCCGCCTCGGCGAACCGGCCGACGGGGATGTGGACGAGCCGGCGGGCGGCCCGCTCCGGGTCCTTGGCGAACAGCTCCCGCAGGAGCGGGGTGTTGACCGGTCCGGGGCAGAGCGCGTTGACCCGGATGCCCTCGCGGGCGAACTGGACGCCGAGCTCGCGGGACATGGCCAGGACGCCGCCCTTGGAGGCCGTGTACGAGATCTGGCTGGTCGCCGCGCCCATGATCGCCACGAAGGAGGCGGTGTTGATGATGGAGCCCCTGCCCTGGCGCCGCATGTACGGCAGGGCGGCCTTGCAGCAGAGGTAGACGGAGGTCAGGTTGACGTCCTGGACGCGCTTCCACGCCTCCAGGCCGGTCTCCAGGATGGAGTCGTCGTCGGGCGGGGAGATGCCGGCGTTGTTGAAGGCGATGTCGACGGAGCCGTAGGTGTCGAAGGCGACGCGGAAGAGGTTCTCGACCTCTTCCGGGTCGGTGACGTCGACCTGGACGAAGGTGCCGCCGACCTCCTCGGCCGCCGCCTTCCCCGCCTCCTCGTCGATGTCGCCGCAGACGACGTGCGCGCCCTCGGAGGCGAGCCGGCGGGCGGTGGCCAGGCCGATGCCGCTGCCGGCGCCGGTGATGACGGCGGTGCGGCCGACGAGGCGGCGGCAGATGATCTCTTCGGTGCTCATGCGGTTCAGGCCTCCGTGCTGAGGAAGACGTTCTTGGTCTCGGTGAAGGCGGTCAGGGCGTCGGGGCCGAGTTCCCGGCCGAGGCCGGACCGGCCGAAGCCGCCGAAGGGGGTCCAGTAGCGGACGCTGGAGTGGGAGTTGACGGAGAGGTTCCCGGCCCGGACGGCCCGGGAGGTGCGCAGGGCGCGGCCGACGTCGCGGGTCCAGATGGAGCCGGACAGGCCGTACGGGGTGGCGTTGGCGAGCCGGATCGCGTCGGCCTCGTCCTCGAA
This sequence comes from Streptomyces omiyaensis, assembly GCF_014650895.1. Taxonomy (GTDB): domain Bacteria; phylum Actinomycetota; class Actinomycetes; order Streptomycetales; family Streptomycetaceae; genus Streptomyces; species Streptomyces omiyaensis. The sequence goes on along the minus strand of NZ_BMVV01000008.1, from coordinate 217,674 downwards.
GGGGAGGACGACGGCGACGGGGCCGAAGACCTCCTCGACGGCGCAGGGGGCGTCCTCGGGCAGGCCGGTGAGGACGGTGGGCGGGTACCAGAAGCCGGGGCCCTCGGGCGCCTTGCCCCGGATGGCCTCGGCGCCCTCGGGGACGTACCCGCGGACCCGGTCGAGCTGGGCGCGGGAGATGAGCGGCCCCATCTGGGTCCGCTCGTCGAGCGGGTCGCCGACGACGGTCGCCTCGACGGCGGGGGCGAGCAGGGCGAGGAAGCGGTCGTACACGCTCCGCTGCACGAGGATGCGGGTGCGGGCGCAGCAGTCCTGGCCGCTGTTGTCGAGGAAGGCCATGGGGGCGGCGGCGGCCGCCGCCTCGACGTCAGCGTCGGCGAAGACGATGTTGGGGCTCTTGCCGCCGAGTTCGAGGGTGAGCCGCTTCACCTGGTCGGCGGCCCTGGCCATGACGTGCCGGCCGGTGCGGGTGGAGCCGGTGAAGACGATCTTGGCGATGCCGGGGTGCTCGACGAGGGCGTTCCCGGCGACGGGGCCCTCGCCGGGGAGGACCTGGAAGAGGTGGTCGGGGAGTCCGGCCTCCAGGGCGAGTTCGGCGAGGCGGAGCGCGGTGAGCGGGGTGGTCTCGGCCGGTTTGAGGACGACGGCGTTGCCGGCGGCGAGGGCGGGCGCGGTGGCCCAGGCGGCGATCGGCATGGGGAAGTTCCAGGGCGCGATGACGCCGACGACGCCGAGGGGTTCGAGGATCGTGACGTCGAGGCCTCCCCGGACGGGGATCTGGCGTCCGTTCAGGCGCTCCGCTCCTCCGGCCGCGTAGTCGAGGAGGTCGCGGACGTTGCCCGCCTCCCAGCGGGCGTTGCCGAGGGTGTGGCCGGCCTCCCGGACCTCCAGGAGGGCCAGTTCCTCGGTGTGCGCGTCGACGACAGCGGCGAAGCGGCGGAGCAGCCGGGCCCGGTCGGCGGGGGCGGCGGCGGCCCACGCGGTCTGCGCGGCGGCGGCCCGGGCGACGGCGGCGTCGACGTCCTCGGGGCCGGCGGCGGGGACCGTGGCGACGACTTCCTCCGTCGCCGGGTTCAGTACCTGGAGCAACTTCCGTTCCTCTCGGAGGGGTGCGGTGGCGTGCGGAGGGCTTCAGTGGCGTTCGAAGGAGCGGCGGAGTTCCCAGTCGGTGACCGCCGCGTCGAAGGCGGCGAGTTCGACGCGGGCCATGTTGCGGTAGTGGGCGACGACCTCGGGGCCGAAGGCCTCCTTGGCGATCTCGCTGGTCTCCCAGAGTTCGGCGGCCTCGCGCAGGGTGGTGGGGACGTGGGCGTGGTCGGCGGCGTAGGCGTTCCCGGTGCAGGGCGGCGGGAGTTCGAGGCCCCGCTCGATGCCGTGGAGTCCGGCGGCGATCATCGCGGCGACGGCGAGGTAGGGGTTGACGTCGCCGCCGGGCAGGCGGTTCTCGAAGCGGGTGGAGGGCCCGTGGCCGACGGTCCGCAGGGCGCAGGTCCGGTTGTCGGGGCCCCAGGCGACGGCGGTGGGGGCGAAGGAGCCGGGCTGGAAGCGCTTGTAGGAGTTGACGTTGGGGGCGTAGAGGAGGGAGAAGTCCCGCATCGCGGCCAGCTGCCCGGCGAGGAAGCGGCGCATGACCTCCGACATGCCGTGCTCGTCCTCCCCGGCCATGGCGTTGGTCCCGGTCGCGTCCTGGAGGGAGAGGTGGATGTGGCAGGAGTTGCCCTCGCGCTCGTTGTACTTGGCCATGAAGGTGAGCGAGACGCCTTCCTGGGAGGCGATCTCCTTGGCGCCGGTCTTGTAGACGGCGTGCTGGTCGCAGGTGACGAGGGCCTCGTCGTAGCGGAAGGCGATCTCGTGCTGGCCGGGGTTGCACTCGCCCTTGGCCGATTCGACGGTGAGGCCGGCGGCGGCCATCTCGTTGCGGATGCGGCGCAGCAGCGGCTCGACGCGGCCGCCGCCGAGGATCGAGTAGTCGACGTTGTACCGGTTGGCCGGGGTGAGGTCCCGGTAGCCGGTGTCCCAGGCCCGCTCGTAGGTGTCCGCGAAGACGATGAACTCCAGCTCGGTGCCGGCGTGGGCGGTGAGGCCGTGGGCGGCGAGGCGGTCCAGCTGGCGGCGGAGGATCTGGCGGGGGGCGGCGGCGACGGGCGAGCCGTCGGCCCAGGCCAGGTCGGCGGTGACCAGGGCGCTCGCCTCGTTCCAGGGGACGCGGCGCAGGGTGGCGAGGTCGGGGCGCATGGCGAAGTCGCCGTAGCCGCGCTCCCAGGAGGACATGGCGTAGCCGCCGACGGTGTTCATCTCGGTGTCGACGGCGAGGAGGTAGTCGCACCCCTCGGTGCCGTGGGCGAGGACCTCGCCGAGGAAGAAGGGGGCGGCGAACCGCTTCCCCTGGAGCCGGCCCTGCATGTCGGGGAAGGCCAGGACGACGGTGTCGATCTCACCGGCCGCCACGAGGGCGCGCAGTTCCTCGACGGTCAGCGGGGGTGTGCGGTCTGCCACGGGACGACTCTCCTCGTTCGGCCTGCCGGGAGTCATAAGGTATGGGCCGAGACCATTGCTTGGGAAGTGTCAGGGGAAGGGGTGGCGAGAAGGTGATCCGTACGGGTGAACCGGGCGGCCCGGACGACCGGTTGGCGCCGGTGCTGCGTCCGGTCCGGGCCGGGAACGGCTTCGAGGAGGCCCTGGAGCAGATCCTCCAGGTGGTCCGCCTGGGCCTGGTGCCGGACGGCGGACGGCTGCCCGCCGAGCGGGAGCTGGCCGAGCGGATGGGGATCAGCCGGGTGACGCTGCGCGAGGTCCTCAAGGTGCTCCAGGAGCAGGGCCTGGTGGAGAGCCGGCGCGGCCGGTACGGGGGGACGTTCGTGCTGCCCCGCCCGCAGGACCCCGACGGGGCGGAGCTGCGCCGGCGGATCGCCCCGGTCGACATGGAGGACGTGCTGCGCTTCCGGGAGGTCCTGGAGGTGGGCGCGGCCGGGCTGTGCGCGGCGCACGGACCGGACGCGGCGGGTGCGGAGCGGCTGCGGGCGGCGCTGGCCGCCACGCACGACGCGACGCCGGCCGACTACCGGCGCCGGGACACGCTGCTCCACCTCACGCTGGCCGAGCTCTCCGGCTCCCCCAGCCTGACGGCGCGGTACGCGGCGGTCCGCGCGACCGTGAACGAACTGCTGGACTGCATCCCCCTCCTCGTCCGCAACCTGGAGCACTCCCAGCACCAGCACACCGCGGTGGTGGAGGCGGTGCTGGCCGGGGACGCGGACGCGGCGCGCGAGGTGATGCGGGAGCACTGCGCGGGGACGGCGGCGCTGCTGCGCGGCTTCCTGGCGTGAAAGGTACGTACACGGCCCATTGACCGCGGGCGGCCCCGGGCACCTCTAGAGTCGGCCCAGCGTCCGTGACCGAGACCCCGCGCAGGAGGCAGTTCCGTGACCCAGCCCGCCAAGCCGCTCATCGGCGTGACGACCTATCTCGACCGGGCGCGCTGGGGGGTGTGGGACATGCCCGCCGCGCTGCTGCCCGCGCAGTATCCGCGGTACGTGCGGGACGGCGGCGGCCTGGCGGTGATGCTGCCGCCGGACGAGCCCTCGGAGGCGGCGGCGGTGCTGGCGCGGCTCGACGGGCTGGTGGTGGCGGGCGGGGCGGACGTGGAGCCCGCGCGGTACGGCGCCGTGCCCGATCCGCGGACCGGCCCGCCGGCCCGGGAGCGGGACGCCTGGGAGCTGGCCCTGATCGGGGCGGCGCTCGCCTCCGGCACCCCGCTGCTCGGCGTCTGCCGGGGGATGCAGCTGCTCAACGTGGCGCTGGGCGGGACGCTGACGCAGCATCTGGACGGGCACGTGGAGGCCCCGGGGGTGATGGGGCGGCATCCGGTGAAGCCGGTGCCGGGGACGCTCTACGCCTCCCTCGTCCCGGAGCAGGCCGAGGTGCCGGCCTACCACCACCAGGCCGTGGACCGGCTGGGCGCGGGCCTGGCGCCCTCCGCCCACGCGGAGGACGGCACGGTGGAGGCGGTCGAGCTGGCGGAGCCGGCCTGGGTGCTCGGGGTCCAGTGGCACCCGGAGATGGGCGAGGACCCGAGGCTCGTCCGGGGGCTGGTCGAGGCCGCGGCGGCCGTACGGCGGCGGTGAGCGGCCGTACGGCGGCGGGAAGGGGACGGGGGCGCGGGGCGGCCGGGGTGGGCGGTCCGGCCGCCCCGCGGTTCGGGGGCCGCGGTCAGGCGGTGGGGAGGGTAGCCGCGACCGCGCGCCGGCCGAGGACCAGGTAGAGGAGGGTGGCGACGGCCATGCCGACGGGCAGCGAGAGGTCCATGCCGACGGCGGAGGCGACCGGCCCCGTGTAGACGCTGTCGACGCACAGGGCGCCGGCCGCGACACCGCCGAGCAGGGCGGTCACGCCGGCCGGGTTGACGCCGCGGACGTACCAGAAGGGGCTGCCGGGGGTCTCGTCGGAGAGGGCGGCCACGTCGTAGCGGTTGCGGCGGAGCAGGATGTCCGTGGCGTAGACGCACATCATCGGGCCGGTGAGGACCGTGATCACCTGGAGGGCGTTGCTGACGGTGTCCAGGAAGTCGGAGACCAGCAGCCCGTAGAGGGTGAGGGCGACGGCGACGGCCCCGTCGAACAGGACGCTGACCGTGCGGCGGATCCGCAGGCCGACGGCCTGGAGGGCGAGACCGGCGCTGTAGGCGGTGAGGGCGTTGATGGCGATGGTGCCGAGGACCAGGGAGAGCAGGAAGACCGGCACGAACCAGCCGGGCAGGATGCCCTGGAGGGCCGTCTGCGGGTCGGACATGTCGACGACGGTGGCGGCGAGGGCGCCGAGCGAGCAGACGATCGCGCTGGGCACGAACGCGCCGAGCGCGTTCCACAGCACGATGGCGCGCGGGGAGCTGTCCCGGGGCAGGTAGCGCGAGAAGTCGGCGCTCGTGGTGTACGAGAGCGGGCCCGAGGCGATCATCGTGGTGCCCGCCAGCAGCAGCGCCCACAGGGGGAGGCCGGAGAGCGACTCGGCGGGGGCGTACGAGAAGTCGGCGTGCCGGAGGACGGCCACGGCGACGACGGCGAACGCCGCGCCGAGGACCAGGGTGATCGGCAGGTACAGCTTGATGATCAGCCCGTGGCCGTAGACGCTGATCGCCAGGGTGAGGGCGGCGATGACCACGATGACCACGACCTTCACCGGGGTGTTCGCCGGGATGCCCGTCTTCTCGACGAGCGCGAAGGCGGCGGTCGCGGCGGCGGCCAGGTTGAGCGCGAAGTAGCAGACGGAGACCAGCCAGCCGCCGACCGCGTTGTTCACGCGGTTGCCGAGGACGCCGTAGAGCGTGCGCGTGACGACCTCGCTGGGCACGCCCGCGGCCGGTCCCGAGGTGGCGAGGACGCCGCTGAGGACCCAGAAGAGGTTGCCGACGACGATCACGCCGATCGCCTGCCCGAGCGTGAGGCCCATGAAGACCAGCGCGCCGCCGATGACGAGGCTGAGGTAGTTGACGTTCGCCGCGGCCCAGACGGAGAACAGCTCGCGGGGGTGGCCGTGGCGTTCGCCGTCGGGGATGTGGTCGATGCCGTGGGCCTCGACGCGGCCGGGTCCGTCGCCCGCCGGCAGGGGTGCCGACCCGCGCTCTGTCCCGGAGCGCGGGTCGGGGATCGTGGAAGCCATGCGGCCCTCCGGTGCGTGATTGCCCACCTGGTTGCTTATTGGTCGCACACTCAATAGCATCCCCGGTATGTCGTCAAGCGTCCAGCGCAAGCGAATTCGGAAATCACCCGAGGCCCGGCGGGCGGAGATCGTGGCGACGGCCGCGCGGATCGCCCTGGCCGAAGGGCTGGAGTGCGTCACCCTGCGGCGCGTCGCCGAGGAGCTCGCCGTCCGGCCCGGCCTGATCAGCCACTACTTCCCCTCGGCGGAGGACCTGGTGGCCGAGGCGTTCTCGGTCGCGGCCCTCGGCGAGCTCGACACCCTGCTGCCGGCCGAGCGGCCGGACGGCACCCCGGCGCAGTACCTGGCCCGCTACTTCGCGCTGTCGTCCGGCGAGGCCTACGACGACATCAGCCGCCTGTGGATCAACGCCCGGCACCTCAGCCGCTACCGGCCCGTCCTGCGGGACGTGGTCACCCGGATGGAACTCGCCTCCGACGACCGCCTGGAGGAACTCGTCCACGACGGCGTCGCCCGCGGCGAGTTCCGCACGGACGACGCCCGGTCGGCGGCCATCCAGATCCTGGTGGTCCTCGACGGCCTCGGCGCCCACGCCAACTCGGACCGCACCGACCGGCCCCCGGCGGTGACCCGGCTGGCCCTCAGCACGGCCGAACGCGCCCTCTCCCTCCCGGACGGCACCCTGGACGCGCCCGGCGCGACGGGAAGCCTGCCGCTCGCCTACTCCCCGGCCGAGGCGGCCGAGGCGGCGGTGCCGCGGCTGGCGGCGACGACGGCCGCGTCGGCGTCGGCCGCCGAACCCACCGAACCCGTCGCAGCCACCGAGTCCACCGCCGCGAGGACGACCGAGGCCTGACGGCCGCGGGGACCCGGCGGCGGGCCGGGCGCGGGCGACGGCGCCGGAGCGCCCCGCACCGCGGCCGCGCGGCGCCCGCGTCCGGTGCGGGAGCGTGCCCCCGTGGCCGCCCCCGCGCCTGAGCCCGTACCCGTACCGGTGCGGGGCCTGCCTCCCGTGGGGCCGTCCCGCGCCCACGCCCCAGCCCGCACCGGTGCGCCGTCGTGCCCCCGCAGACGTGCCGTGCCGACCGGCGCCGTGCCCGCCGCGGCGCCCCTCTCCCGTACCACCACCGCTAGGAGCACCCTCGTGTCCACCCGACTCGTCCTCCACTCCGCCCGACTCCTCGATCCCGCCACCGGGGCCTTCCTCGGGGCGAGCGCGCTCGCCGTGGGCGGGGACGGGCGGATCGCCGCGCTCGGCGACGACCGCGAGGTGCGGGAGCTCGCCGGGGCGGCGACCACCGTCGTCGACCTGAAGGGCGCCGTCGTCACCCCCGGTCTCGTCGACGGGCACGTCCACCCCGTGTCCGGCGCCGAACTCACCGGCGGTCTCGACCTCTCCCGCTGCGCCGGCCTCGCGGACGTGCGGGAGGCGCTGGCGGGCGAGGTGCGCCGCCTCGGCCGGGGCGAGTGGCTGTTCGCCTGGGGGCTCGACCCGAACGTCTTCGGCACCGAGCCGGTCGGCGTCGCCCCCTTCGACGCCGTCCTCGACGGGGTGCCCGCCTTCCTGCTGCTCTTCGACGCGCACTCCGCGCTCGCCTCCCGCCGCGCCCTCGAACTCGCCGGCGTCGACGGCCCGCGCGCCTTCGACCAGGCCTCCGCCGAGATCGTCTGCGACGCCGACGGGCGCCCCACCGGACTGCTCCAGGAGGACGCCGCCTGCGAGCTGGTCGAGCGGGTCGCCCCGCGGCCCACCCGCGCCGAGCGGCTGGAGCGGCTGGCCTCGGCGCTGGACGGGATGGCCGCGGCCGGCCTGACCGGCGGGCACGTCATGGACGCCAACGGCGACAGCCTCGACCTCTTCACCGAGCTGGACGCCACGGGCCGGCTGCCGCTGCGGCTGCGCGTGGCCCCCTGGTGCCAGCCCGGCACCGACGCGTCCGGCGTGGAGGAGCTGATCGCGCTCCAGGGACGCGGCGGCGACCTCTGGCAGGTCGCCGGCGTGAAGCTCTTCATGGACGGCACGATCGACAACGGCACCGCCTGGCTGGAGAAGCCCGACTGCCACGGCGAGTCCACCCACGCCTTCTGGCCCGACCCGGAGGCGTACACGCGGATCGTCGGCGCGCTGCACCGCGCCGGGGTGCCGACGGCGACCCACGCCATCGGCGACGCCGCCGTCCGGCACGTCCTCGACGCCGTCGAGAAGGCGCGCGCCACCGGCGGCGACCCGGGGGTGCGCCACCGGGTCGAGCACATCGAGACGGTCCCGGACGACACCCTGGGCCGCTTCGCCGAGCTCGGCGTCATCGCCTCCATGCAGCCCACCCACTGCTGCGACTTCACCCGCGCCGACCACACCGACAACTGGTCCCGCCGGCTCGGCGAGGAGCGCGCCGGACGCGCCTGGCGCTGCCGGGACCTGGTCGACTCCGGGGCGACCGTGGTGCTGGGCTCGGACTGGCCGATCGCCCCCTTCCCGCCGCTGGGCGTGCTGGCCGGCGCCGTGCACCGCCGCCCGACCCGCGACCTCGCGCAGCCGCCGCACGGCCCCGGGCAGGCCCTGACCGCGCTGGAGGCGCTGCGCGGCCTGACGACCGGCGCGGCCCACGCGGCCGGCGAGGAACGCGTCTCCGGCCGGCTCGCCCTCGGGCACCGTGCCGACCTGACGGTCCTGGCCGCCGACCCGCTCACCACGCCGGCCGCGGAGCTCCCCGACGTCCCCGTCCTGCTGACGACGGTCGACGGGCGGATCACCCACCGCGCACCGGGCCTGTAGAACACGACGCGGCACGGCGAGGCGGAAGCCCCGGCCCGCCCCGAAGAGCCCCGCCCCGGAGAGCCCCGGCCCGCCCCGAAGAGCCCCGGCCCGGCCCGGAGAGCCCCCGGGGCGGGCCGGAAGCTCCCCGTCGGACGCGGAATCCGGCGGCCCCGCCGGACCCCGGCCGGCGTCGGTCAGCCGCCCGGGCGGGCCCGGGTCAGGGAGAGCAGGTCGCGGGCCGGGCCGGTGGGGCGGTGGCCGGTGGGCCAGACGGCGCGCAGGTCGCGGCTGAGCCGGGCGCCCGCGACCGGGACCGCGACCAGGCGGCGGGAGGACAGCTCCTCCGCGATGGCCAGCTCGCTGAGGACCGCCGGGCCCGCGCCGCTGACGGCCGCCGCCTTCACGGCGGTGGTGGAGGCCAGTTCGAGCAGCGGGCGGGCGAGACCGCCGTGGCCGGCGAGGGCCGCGTCGAGGACCTGCCGGGTGCCCGAGCCGTGCTCGCGGAGCACCAGCGGGGTGGCGGCCAGCTCGGCCGGGTCGATCGGGGCCCGGCGGCGCGCCCACGGGTGGGAGGGCGCGGTCACCACCGCGAGCCGGTCGTGGGCGACGACCGTGCCGTCGAGGCCGTCCGGCACGGCCAGCCCCTCGACGAAGCCGAGGTCCGCCTCCCCCGCGAGCAGCCGCTCGGCGACCACCGCCGAGTTCCCCGCCTGGAGCGACACGGCGGTGTCCGGCCGCTCGGCGCGCAGCGCGATCAGCCAGCCCGGCAGCAGGTACTCGGCGATCGTCATCGAGGCGACGACCCGCAGCCGCGAGTCCCGGCGCCCGCGCAGCGCCTGCACCCCGGCGTCGAAGGCCTCGGCGGACTCCACGATCCGCCGCGCCCAGTCGGTGACCAGCGCGCCCGCGTCGGTGAGCCGGGAGCCGCGCGGGGAACGGTCGACGAGCGCCACGCCGAGCTGCCGCTCCATGGAGCGGATCCGGCTGCTGGCGGCCGGCTGGGTGATGCCGACCTCGCGGGCGGCGGCGCCGAGGCTGCCGTGCCGGGCGACGGCGAGGAGCAGTTCGAGGGCGCCGAGGTCGGGGACGCGGTGGGAGAGGTGCGCGGTCACGGACGCGCGCGCGTCACCCGCCCCCGTCGCCCCCGCCCCCGCCCCCGCCCCCGCCCCCGCGAGACCCTTGGCGCCCGGACCCGGACCCCCGCCCGCACCCGCGCCGGCCGCCACGATCGCGGCCGCGGCCGTCCGGCTCCCCGGGCCGGCGCCCGCGCCCCCGCCCGCGCCCTCACCCGTACTCGTGTCCCGCTCCGCCGCCTCGTCGCCGTCCCGCTCCCTGCTCATAAAGCCAGCTTATGACGTCATAGGCCCATGATCCCTGGTGGGGGCCCTGACCAGGGGAGACGGTGGATCCATGGCAAGCCTCGCACCCTCCGGCCCCCTCCTCGGCGCCACCACCCCGCGCGCCCGCACGACCCGCTCGGTCCGTCACCTCGGACCCAACTGGTACGCCGCCGTGATGGGCACCTCCGTCGTCGGCACCGCGGGGGCCGCGCTCCCCGTCACCGTGCCCGGTCTCCGTACCGTCTGCACCGCCGTCTGGGCGCTCTCCCTCGCGATGCTGCTGACCCTGCTCACCGCACGGGCCGCGCACTGGCGCCACCACGGCGACCAGGCCCGCGCCCACCTCCTGGACCCGGCCGTGGCCCCCTTCTACGGCTGTCTGTCGATGGCGCTGCTCGCCGTCGGCGGCGGCACGCTCACCCTCGGCCGGGACTGGATCGGCCTTCCCGCCGCCGTCGCCCTGGACACCGTCCTGTTCGCCGCCGGGACCGCCGTGGGACTGGCCGCCGCCGTCACCGTGCCGTACCTGATGGTGGTCCGGCACCGGATCGAACAGGCCTCCCCCGTCTGGCTGCTGCCCGTCGTCGCGCCCATGGTCTCCGCCGCGCTCGGCCCGCTGCTCCTGCCCCACCTGCCCGAGGGCCAGGCCCGGCAGACCCTCCTGATCGCCTGCTACGCGATGTTCGGCATCAGCCTGCTCGCCACCCTGGTGATGCTGCCGCTGGTCTTCGGCCGGCTGGTCCTCGACGGGCCGCTCCCGCTCGCGCTCACCCCGACGCTCTTCCTCGTCCTCGGCCCGCTCGGGCAGTCGACCACCGCCGCCAACGCCTTCGCCGACGCCGCGGCCGGCGTCCTCCCCGATCCCTACGCGCACGGCTTCGCCGCCTTCGCCGTCCTCTACGGCGTGCCGGTCACGGGCTTCGCCCTGCTGTGGCTGGCACTGGCCGGGGCGATGGTGGTGCGGGCCCGGCGCGCGGGCATGGGCTTCGCGATGACCTGGTGGGCCTTCACCTTCCCCGTCGGCACCTGCGTCACCGGTGCCGAGGGGCTCGCCCGCCACACCGGCCTTGAGGCCTTCCGCTGGCTGGCGGTCGCGCTGTACGCGCTGCTCGCCGCGGCCTGGCTGGTGGCCGGGGTCCACACCGTGCGCGGGCTGCTCAGCGGAGCGCTGCTCGAAGGTCCCGCGCGAGCAGCCGGGGCGCCCGCGCCAGCGACGGCCCGTACCAGGTGAGCATCCGCCCGTCGACGAGCGCGGCCGCGGCCCCGGGGAACGCCTCGGGGCCGTCGTCCGGAGTGAAGCGGTAGGGCTCGTCCGGGAGGACCACCAGCTCCGGACCGGCCCCGGTCAGCTCGGCGAGCGGCACGCGCGGATAGCGCTCGGGGTGGTCCGCGTACAGGTTGCGGACGCCGAGGCGGGCGAGGAGGTCGCCGGCGAAGGTGTCCCGGCCGAGGACCATCCAGGGCCGCCGCCAGATCGGCACGACCGCGGCGGCTCCGCCGGCCACCGGCTCCACGGCGGCCCAGGCCTCCTCGGCCTCGGCCAGCCAGCGCGGGCGGCGGGGCGCGCCGCAGGCGGCGAGGACCTCCCCGAGGACGGTCAGGCCCTGGTCGAGGGTGCGGACCGTGGTGACGAGGACCTGGGCGCCGCCGTCCCGCAGGGCCTCCAGATCGGCGGGGCGGTTCTCCTCCTCGTTGGCGAGGACGAGGTCGGGGCGGAGTGCGAGGACGGCGGGCACGTCGGGGTTCTTGGTGCCGCCGATCCGGGCCGCGTCGAGCCCGGCGGGGTGGACGCACCAGTCGGTGGCGCCGACGAGCAGGCCCGGCGCGGTGACGGCGACCGCCTCGGTGAGCGAGGGCACCAGGGAGACGACGCGCGGGGCCCGCCCGCGGAGCCGCGTCACTCCTCCTCGACCTCGACGTGCTCGGCGACCGCGACGACGAGGAGGCGGGTGCCCGGCTCGGTGGCGCGCCAGCGGTGCCGGACGCCGCCGGAGAGGTACAGGGAGTCGCCGCGGCCGAGCCGGTGGGCACGGCCCTCGGCCTCGACCTCGGCGGCGCCGTCGGCGACGTAGAGCAGCTCGTCGTTGCGGTGCTGGAACTCGCGGCCCGCGTCCTGCTCGCCGGTGAACTCCAGGGCGTGCAGCTGGTGTCGGCCCCGGACCAGGCGGCGCACCCCGTCCGGCATGGCGGCGGCGCCCTCGTCGGAGCGGACGACGTCGACGGTGCGGGCGGCCTCGGCGGCGGCGAGGAGTTCGCCGGCGGTGGTCTGGAGGGCCTCGGCGACCAGTTCCAGGGAGCGGCGGCTGGGGCGGGCGCGCTCGTTCTCGATCTGGCTGAGGAAGGGCACGGAGAGACCGCTGCGGGAGGCGACGACCGCCAGGGTGAGCCGGAGGGCCTTGCGGCGCCTCTTGACGGCCGCGCCCACGCGGGGTGCTTCCTTCTCGTCCACGGCGGCTCCCTCCCTCTGCTGGCTGCCTCGTCGCGCACCGGCCGGTTACCTGCACCTTACGCAGCTTTGGACCGGGGTTTCGCGTCGTGGCGGAAAGGGGTGCCGAAAGGGGTGGCCGCCGGTACGTTCGGCGACCACCCCTCTCCGTCGGGTGACGGTGCGGATCACTGCGGGGCGAGCTGCTCCGCGAGGCCGGGCTGTCCGTCCAGCCAGGTCCGGACGGCCTCCTGCTCCTTGCCCTTGCCGGTCTTCTGGATCTGCGCCTCCAGACCGGTGAGCTGCTCCTCGTCGAGCTGGAAGTCCTTCAGCCAGGCGCCGACCTCGGGGTTCTCCTCGGAGAAGCCCTTGCGGGCCAGGGTGTGGACGCCGTCGCCCTCGCCCCAGACGCCCTTCGGGTCGGCGAGCTTGGTCAGGTCGTGGGCGGAGTAGGCCCAGTGCGGGGACCAGAGGGTGACGACGATCGGCTCCTTGCGCTCGGAGGCGCGCTTCAGCTCGGCGAGCATGCCGGGCGTGGAACCGTCGACGACCTCGTACTCGCCCTCCAGGCCGTACTCCTTCAGGACCTTGTCCTTGAGGATGCCCATCATTCCGGCGCTGGGCTCGATGCCGACGATGCGGCCCTTGAAGCGGTCGCCCTTGCCCTTGAGGTCGGCGAGGGACTTCACGTCCTTCACGTACGAGGGGACGGTGAGCTCCAGGGAGGTGGGGCCGTACCAGGAGCCGAGGTCCTCCAGCTTGTTCCCGTACTTCTCCAGGTACTGGGCGTGGGTGACGGGGAGCCAGGCGTCGGTCTGGAAGTCGAGCTGCCCGCCGGCGAGCCCGGTGTAGAGAGCGCCGGCCTCCAGCTGCCTGGTCTCCACCTCGTAGCCGCGGCGCTCCAGCAGCTCCTTCCACAGGTAGGTGGAGGCGATGCCCTCGTCCCACGGGATGTAGCCGATGCCGATCTTCTTGCCGTGGCCGGACGCGGCGCCGGCCGGGGATCCCGTGCCGAGGAAGCCGGAGCCGCCCGCGACGAGCGCGAGGACGACGATGCCGACGAGCGCGGTGACGGGCTGCGGGCGGTGCGCCCACAGCTGCGCGGCGCGCCGCTTGGCGGTGGCCGCGCGGGCCTTGGCGAGGGCGCGGCGGCCGAGCGGGGAGACCTGGCGGCCCAGGGCGCCCGTCATCCGGTCGAGGTACATGGCGAGGACGACAATGGAGACGCCGGCCTCGAAGCCGAGGCCGATGTCGACGTTGCCGATGGCCCGGTAGACGGCGCCGCCGAGGCCGCCGCCGCCGACCATGCCGGCGATGACGACCATGGACAGGCCGAGCATGATGACCTGGTTGACGCCGGCCATGATGGTCGGGACGGCGAGGGGCAGCTGCACCCGCAACAGGGTGTTGCGCGGGGTGGTGCCGAACGCCTCGGCGGCCTCGACGAGTTCGGAGTCGACCTGACGGATGCCCAGCTCGGTCATGCGGACGCCGGGCGGCAGCGCGAAGACGATGGTGGCGATGATGCCGGGGACGACGCCGACGCCGAAGAAGATGATGCCGGGGATGAGGTAGACCATCGCCGGCATGGTCTGCATGAAGTCGAGGACGGGCCGCAGCACGGCACTGACCGTCTTCGACCGGGCCGCCCAGACGCCGAGCGGGACGGCGATCACCAGGGTGACGAGCGTGGCGACGAGGACCAGCGAGAGCGTCGCCATCGCCTCGTCCCAGAGCTGGACGGAGTCGACGAGCGCGAAGCCGGCGAAGGAGACCAGGCCGGTGGCGAGGCCGCGCAGCCACCAGGCGACGACGGCGAGGATGCCGGCGAGCAGCAGCGGCTGCGGCGCCGACAGGACGGCGTCGATGCCGTCGTACAGGCCGGTGATGCCACCGCTGACGGCGTCGAAGAGCCACGCGAACTGCGCCTGGAGCCAGTCGACGGAGCTGTCGACCCAGGAGCCGAGGGGGAGCCTAGGCACCGACGGTCACCTCCTCGGCCGCGAGCCCGCCGAGCACGGCGAGGAGCTTTTCCTTCCGTACGACTCCGAGGGTGGAGCCGCCGGCGTCCCGGACGGTCACCGGGTGCGGGCCCGCGGCGGCGAGGGCGCACAAGTCGGCCAGGAGCGTGTCCGGGCCGACGACCGGCGCGTCCGGGTCGGCCGGGCCCTCGGCGTCGGTCATGACGGCGGAGGCGGTGAGCACCCGGGAACGGTCGACGTCCTGGATGAAGGAGGCCACGTAGTCGTCGGCGGGCCGGACCAGGATGTCCTCGGCGGAGCCGAGCTGCACGATCCGGCCGCCGCGCATGACGGCGATGCGGTCGCCGAGGCGCATGGCCTCGTTGAGGTCGTGGGTGATGAAGACGATGGTCTTCTTCAGCTTCTTCTGGAGCACCAGGAGCTGGTCCTGCATGTCGCGGCGGATCAGCGGGTCGAGGGCGCTGAAGGACTCGTCCATGAGGAGCAGGTCGGCGTCGGTGGCGAGCGCCCGGGCGAGGCCCACGCGCTGCTGCATGCCGCCGGAGAGCTCGTCGGGCCAGGACTTCTCCCAGCCGGCCAGACCGCACAGGGAGAGCGCCTCGGCGGCGCGGGTCTCGCGCTCGGCGCGCGGGACGCCCTGGACCTCCAGGCCGTAGCCGGCGTTCTCCAGGACGGTGCGGTGCGGGAAGAGCGCGAAGTGCTGGAAGACCATGCTGATGCGGCGGGAGCGGACCTCGCGCAGGGCGCGGGGGGAGAGCGCGGTGAGGTCCTCGCCGTCGTACAGGACGCGGCCCGCGGTCGGTTCGAGCAGGCCGTTGAGCATGCGCAGGAGGGTCGACTTGCCCGATCCGGAGAGGCCCATGACCACGAAGATCTGCCCCGGCTCGACCACGAAGGACGCGTCGACGACGGCGGCGGTGACGCCGTCCTCGCGCAGCGCGTCGCGGTCGGCGCCCGCCACGAGGGCACGGACGGCGTCGGATTCGTCGGCGGGGCGTCTGCCGAACACCTTGAACAGGTGGTCGGCCTGAAGCCTGGACACATACACCTCACGGGTAGCAGGGAGGGACGGCCCGCCACCCCCGCGACCGGGCCGTGGAACGCGGCGGGATCTGCCCGCCCACCCGTCGCGTACGGGGCCCACTGCCTGGGACCCCTTACCGGGTGCGCTCCGGGCTCGCGCCTGCCCTGGGCCCCCGGGGACAAACGCGAAGGTGACGGGGGTCACGACGACGGGGGCGGGGGGGGCGGAGGGGGTGGGGAGCGGGGAGGGGGCGGGGAGCGGAGGGGAGGGCGGTCCGGGGTCGGCGCCGGTGGGGTTCGCGCCGGGGCGGTTGGGATGCGTGTCAGTGCCGGTGGGGTTCGCACCGGCACGGGTGGGGCTCGCGCCGGTGTCGGTGGGGTGCGGCATGATCGGGGGGTGACGCGACGCCTGATGCTCCTGGACACCGCCAGCCTCTACTTCCGCGCGTACTTCGGCGTGCCGGACTCGGTCCGCGCCCCGGACGGGACGCCCGTCAACGCGGTGCGGGGACTGCTCGACTTCATCGGCCGCCTGGTGCAGGACCACCGGCCGGACGACCTGGTGGCGTGCTGGGACGACGACTGGCGCCCCCAGTGGCGGGTCGACCTGATCCCCTCGTACAAGGCGCACCGGGTGGCCGTGGAGACGGAGACCGGGCCGGACGAGGAGGAGGTGCCCGACACGCTCTCCCCGCAGGTCCCGGTGATCGAGTCGGTCCTCGCGGCCCTCGGCATCGCCCGGATCGGGGCGGCGGGCTACGAGGCGGACGACGTGATCGGCACGCTCGCGGAGCGGGCGAAGGGCCCGGTGGACATCGTCACCGGCGACCGCGACCTCTTCCAGCTCGTCGACGACGACCGCGGGGTGCGGGTGCTGTACCCGCGCAAGGGCGTCGGCGACTGCGACCTCGTGGACGCGGAGCTGATCCGCGCGAAGTACGGGGTGCGCCCCGACCGGTACGCGGACTTCGCCGCGCTCCGCGGCGACGCCAGCGACGGCCTGCCCGGCGTGAAGGGCATCGGCGAGAAGACGGCCGCGCAGCTGATCACCGAGTACGGCGACCTGGCCGGCGTCCGGGCGGCGGCCGGGGACCCCGCCTCGAAGCTCACCCCGGCCAAGCGGCGCGGGATCGTGGAGGCGGCGGCCTATCTGGACGTGGCGCCGACGGTGGTGCGGGTGGCCCGTGACGTGCCGCTGCCGGAGTTCGACCCGGCGCTCCCGGCCGCCCCCCGCGACCCGGCGGCCCTGGAGGAGCTGGCGGCCCGCTGGAACCTCGGCGGGGCGGTCGGCCGGCTGCTGCCGGTGCTCTCGGCCGGGCACGCCGGGACGTGAGCGGCCGGGAGTGCTAACTTAGGCATACCTAAGTCCCAGGCGTGCCGCACGGCACCACCCCCAGGCAGTCAGGAGAGTCGCCGTGGCAGAGCAGCCGGCGCGCAGGGCCCCCCGGGCCACCGAGGCGCACGTGGTGCGCACCGAACGGATCACCCCGCACATGGTGCGGGTCGTCCTGGGCGGCCCGGGCCTGGACGGCTTCGAGGCGGACGCGTTCACCGACCACTACGTGAAGCTGCTCTTCGCCCCCGAGGGCGTGAGCTATCCGGAGCCCTTCGACATGGAGCGGATCCGGGCCGAGCGTCCGCGCGAGGAGTGGCCGACCACCCGCACGTACACCGTGCGCGCCTGGGACGCGGTCCACCGCGAGCTGACCCTGGACTTCGTCGTCCACGGCGACGAGGGTCTGGCGGGGCCCTGGGCGGCCCGCGCCCAGGTCGGCGAGACGATGCGGTTCCTCGGCCCCGGCGGCGGCTACGCCCCGGACCCGGCGGCGGACTGGCACCTCCTCGTCGGCGACGAGAGCGCGCTGCCGGCGATCGCGGTGGCGCTGGAGCGGCTGCCCGCCGGCGCGCGGGTGCACGCCTTCGTGGAGGTCGAGGACGCGGCCGACGAGCAGAAGTTCGCGACCGAGGCGGGCATCGAGGTCACCTGGCTGCACCGCTCCGGCCGACCGGTGGGCGAGGCGCTCGTCGAGGCCGTGCGGGAGCTGGAGTTCCCGGCCGGCGACGTGCACGCCTTCGTCCACGGCGAGGCCGGCTTCGTGAAGGAGCTCCGCCGCCACCTGCGCGTGGAGCGCCTGGTGGAGCGCGAGCGCCTCTCCATCTCGGGCTACTGGCGCCTGGGCAAGACGGACGAGGCCTGGCGCGCGATCAAGCGCGAGTGGAACGAGCAGGTGGAGCGGGAGCAGGAGCCCCCGCAGGCCGTCTGACCGACCTGACGCACCCGGGGAGGGGGGCGGGAGCCGCACCCGGCTCCCGCCCCCCTCCCCGTTCCCCCGCTCCTCACTCCCCCTCCCCCCTCACTCCTTCCGCTGCTCCCCGCCGCCGAAGAGGCGGTCGGAGGCGTCGATCTGGGCCAGGCGCCGCAGCGCGGCGAAGAGCGCGTCGCCGAGGACGGTGCCGACGGCGACGCTCTCGACGAGCTCCTCGCGCGCCACCTGGTGGGCCACGTAGTCCAGGTCGGCCCGGGCGACCCGCTCCGCCGCCTCCGCGTAGTCGTCGAGCACCTCGGCGAACCGCTCGTGGCCGACGGACCCGAGGGCGGCGAGCGCGACCGCCAGGGCCTCCGCCGCCGGACTGCCGGGGAAACAGCGCCAGTTCCGCTTCAGGATGAGCGCGTCGACCCGCTCGCGCGCCGCGACCAGCCCGGCGTCCTCCTCTCCGCCCCCCTCCCCGTCCTCCCCGTCCTCCCCGGCGGGCTCGGCGCCGTAGCGGGGCACCATGCGCACGGCCGCCTCGCCGAGCAGGTCGTGGATCGGCCGGCCGGGATCGTCGACGGCGGCGATCACCTCGCGGACGGCCGCCACGGACAGTCCGCCGACGTCGATCAGGGCGCGGATCAGGCGGAGCCGCCGCACGTGCGTCTCTTCGTACGAGGCCTGGTTCGGGCTCGTCAGCCGACCGGCCGGAAGCAGTCCTTCCCGTACGTAGAACTTGATCGTGGGCACCGAGACCCCGGTCCTGCGGCTCAACTCGCCGATGCGCACCGTGCGTTCACCTTTCCACTGCCTTCCGGGCCTTGCCGGACTCCCCTCCATCATAGATAGTGGCACTATCAGATAGTGGCAAGCGCCACTATCCATAAAGGCAACGGGGGATCCGTATGTCCACGCGCACGCCCACGCCCGCCTCCGGCTCGCCCTCCCCGCCCCCGGACGACGGCCGCCTGCACCGGCCCCTGCTCTGGTTCGCCGCCTCCATGGCCGTCTTCGCTCTGATCAGCGCGGGCGGGATCCTGCTCGACGACCGCACCCTCGCCGGAACCCCGATCTGGTCCAAGCCCTTCAAGTTCGCCGTGTCGTTCGTCGCCTACTGCCTGTCGCTCTCCTGGATGCTGAGCCTGCTCCCGCGCGGCCGGCGGGCCGGGTGGTGGGCGGGCACGGTCGTCACCGCCGCCGGCGTCCTGGAGATGGTGCTGATCACCCTCCAGGTCGTCCGCGGCCGGCAGAGCCACTTCAACCAGGAGACCCCCTTCGACGCCGCCGTCTTCCAGGCCATGGGCCTCACCGTGGTCGTCCCCTGGATCGGCTCCCTGGTCATCGCCGTCCTCCTGCTGAGGACCCGTTTCCTCGACCCCGCCACCGCCTGGACCGTCCGCCTCTCCTCCCTGATCGCCCTCGTGGGCGCCGCCGTCGGCTTCCTGATGACCCGGCCCACCTCCGCCCAGCTCGCCGCCGACGACCCGCCGATCGTCGGCGCCCACAGCATCGGCGTCCCGGACGGCGGCCCCTCCCTCCCCGTCACCGGCTGGGCCGCCACCGGCGGCGACCTCCGCGTCGCCCACTTCTTCGGCATGCACGCCCTCCAGCTGCTGCCGCTGCTCCTCCTCGCCCTCACCGCCCTGGCGCCCCGCCTCCCCCGCCTCGCCGACCCCCGCGTCCACCTCCGCCTCGTCCTCACCGCCGCAGCCGCCTACGCGGCCACCCTCGCCCTCCTCATCTGGCAGGCCCTCCGAGGCCAGCCCCTCCATCACCCCGACACCACGACCCTGACGACGGCCGCGGCCATCGCCCTCCTGACGGCGGCGACCACGCTCCTCTTCCTCCGGGGGGCCTCCCCCGCCCCCTCCCCCTCCCCCTCCCCCGACCCCGCGCCCCAGCCACCTACCCTGACCCCATGACCTGCCCCGACCGCGCCACGGGCGCCGTCCTCGGCTCCGCCGTGGGCGACGCCCTGGGCGCGCCCTTCGAGTTCGGACCTCCCGGCATGTTCCGCTCCCGATTCCCGGACGGCACCGGGGAGTTGTACGGGGGCGGCGGGTGGGACCCGGGCGAGGCCACCGACGACACGCAGATGGCCGTCCTCGTCGGGGAGTCCCTGCTCGACCGTGACGGGCTGGACCTGCCGGACGTGTTCGACCGCTTCCGCCGCTGGGCGGCAGCCGACCCCAAGGACATCGGCCTCCTGACGGAGCGGGTGCTGCTCGGCGGCGAACCGTGGGACCGGGCCGCCGCCCTCGATCTTCACGTGGAGGGCCGCGGGGCGGGCAACGGCTGCCTGATGCGCGCCTCCACCTCCGCCGTCCGCTTCGCCGCCCGGGGCCGGACCGCCACCATGGAGGCCGGACGCCGGCTCGCCGCCCTCACCCACGGGGACCGGGCCGCGTGGGAGGGTACCGCCCTCCTGCACGAGCTGGTCCGCGTCGCCCTGCTCGGCGGGGAGCCGCAGGCCGCGATCCCCGAGGCCCTGGCCGAGGTGGCGCCGGGCCACCGGGAGCGATGGGCCACCGTCCTGGCGCCCGGCTGGTGCCCGGAGGACGCGACGGAGTTCAACGGCGCCGTCTGGCCCTGTCTCGACTCCGCCGTCTGGGCGCTGCGCACCACCACCGGCTTCGAGGACGCCCTGGCGGCCGCCGTCGACCTCGGCGGCGACACGGACACGGTGGCGGCCGTCACCGGCATGCTGGCCGGTGCGGTCCACGGGGCCGCGGCGATCCCGGACCGGTGGACGGCCCCTCTGCGCGTGCCGCTGCCCGGCTCCGGCGACCGGGTGTTGCGCGCGGCGGACCTGCGCACCCTGGCGCTCGCTCTCGCCGCCGCCCCCTGAACGCCTTCGACGCCGCCCCCGGAGCGTCCGCCGCGCCCACCCGCGCACGCCCCCTGCTCCCCCTCGCAGCCGGCCTCACCCCGCGGCCGGCTCCGCCCCGCCCCCGGCTCCCCGCACGGCCGGCCTCACCCCGCGGCCGGCCTCCCACCTCCTGACCGGCCTCACCCCTCGGTCGGCCTCACCCCCTGATCGGCTTCACCCCCTCTTCCGCATCCGCACCGTCGCCGAGACCTCCCGGTCCGGCTGGAGGGTGAGGCTCGGGACGGGGCGGATCTCGTCGGGGTGGACGTCCAGGTCGTAGCGGCGGGCGAGGACCGCGAGGACGAGGACGGCCTCGACGAGGGCGAAGCGGGTACCGAGGCAGACCCGGGGGCCGCCGCCGAAGGGGTACCAGGCGTATTCGGGGATCTCCTCCGCCGGACGTCCCTCGGCGTCGGTGAGCCAGCGCTCGGGGCGGAAGGCGTCGGCGTCGGCGTACCAGCGGGGGTCGCGGTGGGTGGACCACTGGCTGGACCAGACGCGGGTGCCGGGCGGGATCGGGGTGCCGCCGAGGGTGGCGCCCTCCTTGGCGATGCCGGTGAGGAGCCAGATCGTGGGGTAGAGGCGGAGGGTCTCCTTGACCACGGCCTGGGCGTAGGTGAGGGAGGCGTAGTCGTCGTGGCCGGGCTCGTGGTCCGCGAGGACCCGGTCCAGCTCGTCGGTGAGCGCCCGGCGGGCCTTCTCGTTGCGCGAGAGCAGGTACCAGGCCCAGACGAGGGTGGAGCTGGTGGTCTCGTGGCCGCCGATGTAGAGGGTGACCGTCTCGTCCCGGATCTCGCGGTCGGAGAGGCGGGCGCCGGTCTCGTCCCGGGCCGTCAGGAGCCGGCTGAGGAGGTCGGGGCGGTCCTCGTCGCCGTCGCGGTGGCGGGAGACGACGCGGGAGACCTCCGCGTCGATGACGGCGGTGGCCCGCTTGATGCGGGCGCGGCCGGGGGTGGGGATCCAGTCGGGCAGCAGCGCCCCGATGCCGCTGAGCTCCGCGCCGATCTCCTGCTGGGCCACGTCCATCGCCTTGCCGATCGCCTCGGCGTCGGCCGCGGTGTCCGCCCCGAAGATGGTCCGGACGGCGATGAGCTGGGTGAGCGCGGCCATCTCCTTCTTGATGTCGATCCGCTGCCCGTCGCTCCAGCGGTCGGCCAGCCCGACGGCGCACTCCGCCATGGTGGCGGCGTAGGAGCGGACCTGCTTGGGGCGGACGGAGGGCTGGACCAGGGAGCGCTTGCGGCGCCAGTCCCGGCCCTTGGCGACGACCACGCCGTTGCCGAGGAGGGTGCGGATGGCGATGCCGAGGTCGGGCTGGTCGAAGGTGTTCTCGACCTCGGTGAGCAGTTCGCCGATCGCGTCCGGGTGGGCGATGAAGAGGGCGGGGCGGGGGCCGAAGCGCCAGCGGACGAAGTCGCCGCGGTCCCTGAGCTGTTCGAAGAAGGCGAGGGGGTCCTTCCCGAAGGCGGGGAGGTTGCCGAGGAGCGGCACTCCGCGCGGTCCTTCGGCGATGGTGATCCCGGCCTCGGCCCCGGCGTGCGTGGTCACGTACGTCCCCTCCCCCACTCGGTCTCCCTGTGTGCGAGTCCATGCAAGCGGAAGGCTCCCGCACTGCGCCACCCCTGTGGACGACGCCCTGTGGACAACTCGGGGAGTTCGCGCGAAAGAGGCCCGCGATGTCTCCATCACGGGCCTCTCGACGGGCATTTGACGACGTGTCAGCTCACCGAGCTGTAGGCCACCACACCACGCAGCAGCGCGTCCACGGCCTTGCGCGCGTTCTTCGCGACCGTGCTGTTCTCCTTCGGCGCCGCCGCGGAGATCTGTCCGAGGACGTCGATGACCTGCTTGCACCAGCGGACGAAGTCACCGGCGGGCATCTCCGCCTCGCGGAGCACCTCGTCGAGGCTCTTGTCGGAGGCCCACTGGTAGGCGGCCCAGGCGAAGCCGAGGTCGGGCTCGCGCTGCCCCACGCCCTCCGCCTGGTTGATCTTGAACTCCTCCTCCAGGGCATCGAGCCGGCCCCAGATGCGGACCATCTCGCCGAGCGCCGCCTTGGCCTGGCCGCCGGGCACCTTCGGCGCCACGGCGTCGTCGGCCTGCCGCGCCTCGTAGACCAGGGCGGAGACGCAGGCGGCGAGCTCGGCGGGGGCGAGCCCCTCCCAGACCCCCTCGCGCAGGCATTCGCTGGCGAGCAGGTCGAGCTCGCCGTAGAGCCGGGCGAGCCGCTTGCCGTTGTCGGTGACGTCGTCGGCGCGCAGGTAGTCGAGCTCGGTGAGGAGCGCGACGATCCGGTCGAAGGTGCGGGCGATGGTGTTGGTCCGGCCCTCGATGCGCCGCTCCAGCTGCTTGGTGTCGCGCTGGAGGCGGTGGTAGCGCTCGGCCCAGCGGGCGTGGTCCTCGCGCTCGTCGCAGCCGTGGCAGGGGTGGGCGCGGATGGCCGTCCGCAGGCGGGCGATCTCGCGGTCGTCGGCGGCGCCGGAGCGCTGCCTGCGGTGCCGGTCGGGGTTGATGTGCCCGGCCTTGGAGCGCAGCGCGGAGGCGAGGTCGCGGCGGGACTGCGGGGAGCGGGGGTTGAAGGCCTTGGGGATGCGCATCCGCTCCAGGGCCTCCACCGGGACGGGGAAGTCGATGGAGGCGAGCCGCTTGACCTGCCGCTCCGCGGTGAGCACGAGCGGCCGGGGTCCGTCGTGGTGCTCGAAGCCGCGGTGTCCGTTGGTGCGGCCCGCGGGGATGCCGGGGTCGAGGACGAGCGCGAGGCCGGCGAACTTGCCGGTGGGCACGTGGATGACGTCGCCGGGCTTCAGCTTCTCCAGGGACGCGGCGGCCTGGGCGCGCCGCTGGGCGGCCCCCTGCTTGGCCAGCTCGGTCTCGCGGTCCTTGAGGTCGCGGCGGAGCAGCGCGTACTCCTCGAAGTCGCCGAGGTGGCAGGTCATGCCCTCGCGGTAGCCCTCCAGTCCCTCCTCGTTGCGCTGGACCTGGCGGGAGATGCCCACGACCGAGCGGTCCGCCTGGAACTGCGCGAAGGAGGTCTCCAGGAGCTCGCGGGAGCGGTGCCGGCCGAACTGGTCGACCAGGTTGACCGCCATGTTGTACGAGGGCCGGAAGCTGGAGCGCAGCGGGTAGGTGCGGGTGCCGGCGAGGCCGGCGAGGTGGTCCGGGTCGAGCCCGCGCTGCCAGAGGACGACGGCGTGGCCCTCGACGTCGATGCCGCGGCGGCCGGCGCGGCCGGTGAGCTGGGTGTACTCGCCGGGGGTGATGTCGGCGTGCTGCTCGCCGTTCCACTTGACGAGCTTCTCCAGGACGACCGACCGGGCGGGCATGTTGATGCCGAGGGCGAGCGTCTCGGTGGCGAAGACCGCCTTGACGAGGCCGCGGACGAAGAGCTCCTCGACGACCTCCTTGAAGGTGGGGAGCATGCCGGCGTGGTGGGCGGCGATGCCGCGCTCCAGCGCCTCCAGCCACTCGTAGTAGCCGAGGACGTGGAGGTCCTCGTCGGGGATGGAGGCGGTGCGGGCCTCGACGATCTCGCGGACCCGGAGGCGGGCGGCGTCGTCGTTGAGCCGCAGGCCGGCGTAGAGGCACTGCTGGACGGCGGCCTCGCAGCCGGCGCGGCTGAAGATGAAGGTGATGGCCGGGAGGAGGCCCTCGGCGTCGAGCCGCTCGATGACCTCGGGGCGGCCGGGGGTCCAGATCCGGGAGCGCTGGCGGCGCTCGCGCTCGCGGTCGGCCTCGCGGACCATCTTGCCGCGGCGCCGGTCGCGGGGGTTGTACGTGCGCTGGTTCTCGGTGCGGGCGAGGCGGAGGAGGTCGGGGTTGACCTCGCGGCGGGAGGCGGCGCGGCCGCCGTGGTCGGTCTCCTCCTCGAAGAGGTCGTACATCCGGCGGCCGGCGAGGACGTGCTGCCAGAGGGGGACGGGCCGGCTCTCGGAGACGATGACCTCGGTGTCGCCGCGGACGGTGTCGAGCCAGTCGCCGAACTCCTCGGCGTTGGACACGGTGGCGGAGAGGGAGACGAGGGTGACCGACTCGGGGAGGTGGATGATCACTTCCTCCCAGACGGCGCCGCGGAAGCGGTCGGAGAGGTAGTGGACCTCGTCCATGACCACGTAGCCGAGGCCGGAGAGCGTCTGGGACCCCGCGTAGAGCATGTTGCGGAGGACCTCGGTGGTCATGACGACGACCGGCGCGTCGCCGTTGACGCTGTTGTCGCCGGTGAGCAGGCCGACCTTCTCGGGGCCGTACCGCTTGACGAGGTCGGCGTACTTCTGGTTCGACAGCGCCTTGATGGGTGTCGTGTAGAAGCACTTGCGGCCCTGGGTGAGGGCGAGGTGGACGGCGAACTCGCCGACGATGGTCTTGCCGGAGCCCGTGGGGGCGGCGACGAGCACGCCCTTGCCCGCTTCGAGAGCCTGGCACGCCTCGATCTGGAAGGGATCCAGACCGAACTCGTACATCTCTCGGAAGGGGGCCAGCGCGGTGGCCTGCTCTGCGTTGCGCGCGCGTGCGGCCGCGTACGCCTCGGCTGGGGTGAGGTCCTCTGTCATCTTGTCTTCGAGCCTACCCGCCCCCTCCGACAGTGACGCGATCTTTATCGAGGGGCTTTGGCGCGGGTCTGCGGGGGTGCCAGGAGCATGAGGGCGCCGGGGTCGCAGTCGACGCGCAGCGGCAGCGGTCCGAGCGGCTCGCCGTCCGCGTAGCCGGTGGTGGCGGGCGCGTCGAGAGTGACCGAGCGGGCGCGGTACGTGGTGACGGCGGGATGGCCGAGGTGGGTGCCCCGGTAGACGCGGGGGAAGACCTTGAGGAGGGTGGCCCGGGTCACGTCGCCGACGACGGTGACGTCGAGGAGGCCGTCGTCGGTGCGGGCGCCGGCGCAGATCCGCATGCCGCCGCCGTAGGAGGTGCCGTTGCCGACGGCGACGAGGGTGGCGTCGGTCTCGACGGCGCGCCCGTCGAGGACGAGCCGGTAGGGGACGGGCCGGAAGGCGGCCAGCTCGGCGAGGATCGCGAGGTCGTACCGGAAGCGGCCGGCGGGGAGCCGCATGCGGTTGCCGCGGTCGTTGACCCGGGAGTCGAAGCCGGAGGCGAGGACGGTGCCGTACCAGCGGGGCCCGGCCGGGGTCGTGACGCGCCCGAGGTCGGCGGCGCGGGCCGCGCCGTCGCGCAGGAGCGCGGCGGTGAGGCGGGCGGCGGCGGCCGGGTCGCGGACGGGGAGGCCCTGGGAGCGGGCGAAGTCGTTGCCGGTGCCGGCGGCGATCACCCCGAGCGGGGTGCCGGTGCCGGCGACGGCCTGGAGGGCGAGGGAGACCATGCCGTCGCCGCCGACGGCGACGAGGGCACCGGTGCCGTCGGCGACGGCCTCGCGGGCGCGGCGCAGGGCGTCGGCGGGGTCGGCGCCGAGGAGGGTGCGGACGGCGTGCCCGGCGGCGCGCAGGGCGTCCGCGGCGGGCCGGACGGCGTGGGCGCCGCGGCCGCGGCCCGCGGTGGGATTGACGATGAGCGTGATGTCGCTGGACATGGCGAAGGTCCCCCCGGACGGAGTCTGGGGGGACCTTACAAGACGGTCGCTCAGGTGATGTCGTCGTAGCCGCCCGTGCGGTGGGCACGGGCTCCGTCGGTGTCGCCGGTGGCCTGCTCGGGCAGGGCGCGGGGGGCGGGGACGGGCTCGGGGGTGAGGTCGAGCACCGAGGCCTCGTCGTCGGAGAGCCCCGCGTCGGGGTTGCGCCGGGCCTTGCGCCGGTCGTTGAGGAGGGAGACGCCGACCGCGATGAAGTAGAGGACGATGATCGGCCCGGCGAGGGCGATCATGCCGAGCGGGTCGGTGGAGGGGGTGGCGACGGCGCCGAAGACGAAGGTGCCCATCACCATCGCGCGCCACCAGCCGGCCATCCGCTTGCCGGTGACCACTCCGGTGAGATTGAGCATGATCAGCAGCAGCGGCAGCTCGAAGGCGAGGCCGAAGACGAGCACCATCCTGGTGGTGAAGTCCAGGAGGTCGTCGAGGGAGAGGAAGTTCGAGGCGACGTCGGGCGTGATGCTGATGAGGACGCGCACGCTGACGGGCATGATCAGGAACGCCGTGAAGGCGCCGGCCGCGAAGAGCGGGACGGCGATGGCGGCGAACCAGTACGTGTACTTCTTCTCGCTCCGGTGGAGGCCGGGCGCGACGAAGGCCCAGAGCTGGTAGAGCCAGACGGGGCTGGAGGCGACAAGACCCGCCAGCATGATCACCTTCACCGTGGAGGTGAAGGGGGACAGCATGGTCTGGTAGGCGAGGACGACGCACCGACCACCGGTGTTCGCGGACAGGGAGGTGTCCGGAAGGCACTTCGGTACGGGGGACGACAGAAGCGTCATCAGCTGCTGACTGAAGAACGCCGCCACCACGGAGGCGACGACGATCGCCAGCATCGCCTTGGCGAGGCGATTACGCAGCTCGCGGAGATGGTCGGCGAGAGGCATCCGCCCCTCGGGATCCTTCTCCTTCTTCATGCGGGCAGACTTGGGCAACCCACGTCCTCATCTCGTGCGGGCAGGCCGCTGGGCGGCGTACGTGCGGGGCGAACGGTTCGGCGCCGGGGTGCGGGGTCAGCGCTGGGTGGTGTCCGACGCCTCGGTCACGGGACGGCCACCGGTGACGTCGCCGGGGGCGGCCTTGATGGTGCGCTGGGCGGGGGCGGCCGGCTCGGCCGGCGCCTCGGCGGGAGCGGCGGCGGACTCCTGGTTCTCCGACTTCATGGCCTTGGCCTCGCTCTTCAGGATGCGGGCCGACTTGCCCAGGGAGCGCGCCATCTCCGGGAGCTTCTTGGCGCCGAAGAGCAGCACGACGACCAGCAGGATGAGGCTGATCTCAAGGGGACCGATCTGACGGAACATGGCTGTGGTCTCTCTTCTCACCGAGGCGGATGGGTACGTGCCCGGCCGGTCGGACATGCGTCCGGCCTCCGCGCTGTCTGCGATCGTAACCCGCAGGAGTAAACGTCGGGCAATGCCCGTGCATACTCCCGATTGCGCGCACGGAGCCCTGATCAGGCCCGATCGTGGCAGCGTACGGCAGCCGGCTCAGGGCAGGGAACGGCCGGTTCGGGCCAGTCCGGTGGCGGCGGTCTCCAGGTCGTCGGCGGCGCGCTGGATGCGCTCCGCGGTGACGGCCACCTGGCGGCCGAGGCGCCGCACCTCCAGGAAGACCCTGACGGCGAGGACGCCGAGGACGGCGAGGCCGAGGAAGCCGAGGGCGATCGCGAGCATGGGCCAGAACATGGGCCGAGCCTAGTCCTTGGGGTGCGGGAGGCCGGTCAGGCGGTGGTGTGGAGGCGGAGGGTGCGGACGCCTCCGCCGGTCAGGAGTTCGACGATGCGTTCGCCGGCCGGCTTGCGGACCGCGCTGCCGCACTCGGGGCAGGTGAAGGAGTAGAACGTCGTGCGGCGACTGGCCCCGATGGCCAGACGCAGGGCCCCGGCGGCGAGTTCGAAGCGGCAGCGGCAGTCGGGGCAGGCGGCTTTGAAGAGGACGGGGACTACTGAAGCCGACATGTCGGAAATCACAGACATATCTCTCTACTCTCCCCGCCTCTGATCCGCTGCACCTTCAGGAAAACCGCCCCGTCCGGCCCCGCCCCCGCCGGAGGACGGGCCGTCCGCTCTCGTGAGAGGACGGTTCACACGCCCTCGTACGCGGCGAGCGCGGCGGTCGCCGCCGCCCGGGCGCTGTCCGCGAGACCCGTCGGCGAGACGATCCGCCCGTCGCTGCCGAGGCGCAGCGCGAGCCGCCTCAGCGAGGCCGGGTCGGGGGTGCGCAGGGTGATCCGCAGACCGCCGTCGGCGAGCTCCTCGGCCCGGTCGTGCGGGTAGTACTCGGCGACCCAGCGGCCGCCGGGACCGACCTCGACGACCACCTCGGGGTCGTCGGCGGACGGGTGGACCAGCCCCTCGGAGAGGTCCCGCAGCTCCAGCTCCGGCGGCGCGGCGGCCTCCTCCAGGATCCGGATCTCCGCCACCCGGTCCAGCCGGAAGGTGCGGCGGTCCTCGGAGAGGCGGCACCACGCCTCCATGTACGTGTGGCCCACGGCGAAGAGGCGGATGGGGTCGACCTCCCGCTCGGTGAGCTCGTCGCGCGCCGGGGAGTAGTAGCGCAGCCAGAGCCGCTTGCGCTCGGAGATGGCCCGGTCGACCTCGGCGAAGACGCCGCCCTCGGACTCGAAGGTGACCGACAGGCGGGCGCTGGCGCCGGCCTGCTCGCCGGCGGCGGCCTCCAGCTTGGCGGTGGCGCGGACCAGCGCGTCCCGGTCGCCCTCGCGCAGCCCCGGGAGGGTGGCGACGGCACGGGCGGCGACGAGCAGCGCGGTGGCCTCGTCGGCGGCGAGCCGGAGCGGCTCGGAGGCCTCCGCGCTGAGGGCGCCCGGATTGCGCCACCAGATCCGGTCGCCGTCGGTGTCGATGTCGAGGAGGTCGCCGCCCCGGAAGCTGGTGCCGCACATGGGCAGCACGTCGAGGTCGGAGATCAGCTCGTCCTCGGTGATGCCGAAGGCGCGGGCCACGTCGGCGACGTGGGCGCCGGGGCGCTCGCGGAGGTAGGTGACGAGGGAGAGCATCCGCCTCGTCTGGTCGATCGCGTTGGCAGCCATGCGGTCCTTCTCCCCCTCAGCCCTTGGCGACGGCGCGCAGCCGCTCCACCACGTCGGCCCGCAGACCGGCCGGTTCCAGCACGACGACGTCGGGGCCGAACTCGACGAGCCAGGCGTCGAGGCCGTGCCCGTACGGGATCTCCAGCTCGTCCCAGCCGTCGGAACCCTCGCGCACCTCGGTGGCGCGGCCCCGCAGCGGGTAGCCGCAGCCGGCCCGGAGCCGGATGCGGGCGGAGCGGGTGGCGGTCTCCCCCGCCCAGCTCTCCACCGTCTCGCGGACGGTCGAGACGTCCGGCACGGGCGCGGTGAAGGCGCCGGCCCGGGAGCGGACCCTGCCGGTGATGCGGGAGAGGCGGAAGACGCGCTCGGCGCCCCGGTCGCGGTCCCAGCCGGCCAGGTACCAGTGGCCGCGCCAGCACTCCAGGGTCCACGGCTCGACCTGGCGGGTCTCGGGGCGGGCGGCGTTGGCCTTGCGGTAGTCGAAGACGACGGGGCGCCGGTCGCGGCAGGCCAGCATCAGCGGCTCGAAGGCGGTCTCGTGGACCGGGATGCGGGGTTCGAGGGCGCTGGGCTGGATCTCGTACGTGTCCTCCGCCTCGGGCATGCCGGCGGCGCGCAGCTTCTGGAGGGCGCCGCTGGCGGCGCCGGCGAGGCGGGCCTGCTGCCACACCTTGGCGGCGAGGCCGAGCGCGGCGGCCTCCTCGGCGTCCAGGGTGATGGGCGGGAGGCGGTTGGAGTCGCGGCGCGCGAGGTAACCGGTCTCGCCGTCGAGGTTCTCGACGGTCTCGATGACCAGGCCGAGCTCGCGGAGGTCGTCCTTGTCCCGCTCGAACATGCGGTTGAAGGCCTCGTCCCCGCTGGCCTCCATGTACGCCTCGATGGAGCCGCGCAGTTCGCGCTTGCTGAGCGCGCGGCGCGTCCCGAGCAGGCACAGCGCGAGATTCATGAGCCGCTCGGCCTTGGCAATCGCCATGGACGCCCTGCACCCTCTTCCCCGGTTCCGTTCTCGGACGTCCGACCGTACCGCCCCGGGGTGTCCGGACAAAAGCCGAGGGCCCCCGCCGCGGAGGCGGGGGCCCTCGACCGGTGCGTCGGGCCGGGTCAGGCCTTCTTCACGCCGACCAGGTCGCAGACGAAGATCAGCGTCTCGCCGGGGCCGATCTTGGCGCCGGCGCCGCGGTCGCCGTAGGCGAGGTGCGGGGGGATGACCAGCTGGCGGCGGCCGCCGACCTTCATGCCCTCGACGCCCTTGTCCCAGCCCTTGATGACCATGCCGGCACCGAGCGGGAACTCCAGCGGGGTGCCGCGGTTCCAGGAGGCGTCGAACTCCTCGCCGGACTCGAAGGAGACACCGACGTAGTGGACGTTGACCGTGTCGCCGGCCACGGCGGTCTCGCCGTCGCCCTGCCAGATGTCCTTGATCTCCAGGTCGGCCGGCGGCTCGCCGCCCGGGAAGTCGACCTCGGGCTTCTCGATGCTCACTGCAGTGTGCTCCTCATACGGGTGGAACCGGGCGGACGATGGTCCGCGCGACCCCGACAACCTACCTCGCGGCGGGCCGGGTCGCGCGGGAACCGGCTACTGCTTGGCGAGGATGTCCACCGTGAAGACGAGGGTGGAGTTGGCCGGGATCTTGCCCTGGGCCTGGTCGCCGTAGCCGTCGGCCGGCGGGACGACGAGCAGCACGCGGCTGCCGACCTTCTTGCCGTCCAGGCCCTTGGTCCAGCCCGGGATGACGTTGGCCAGCGGGAAGGTGGCCGGGGCGCCGCGCTCGTAGGAGCTGTCGAACGGCGTGCCGTCCCAGAGGACGCCCTGGTACTGGACGGTCAGGGTGTCGGTCGACTTGACCGCCTCGCCCTTGCCCTCGATCACGTAGTTGGAGACGAGCGCCTTCGGCGCGGCGGCCTTCGGCACCGTCAGCGAGGGGGCCTTGCCGTCGGTGTTGGTGCCGACCTTGGGCAGGTCCTTGTTCTCCTGGGCGACGACGGTGCCCTCGGCGGACTTCGGGATGACGGTCGCCTTCAGGATGTCGACGACGAAGACGAGGGTCGCGCCGCCCTTGATGCTCGGCGGGGAGCCCTGCTCGCCGTAGCCGAGCTCCGGCGGGATGCCGATCTCGACGCGGCTGCCGACCTTCTGGCCCTTCAGACCCTGGTCCCAGCCCTTGATGACCTGGCCGGCGCCGAGGGTGAGACTGAACGGCTCGCCGCGGTCGAAGCTGTTGTCGAAGGGGGTCGTCGAGTCCCAGGTCTGACCGAGGTAGTTGACCTGGAGGGCGTCGCCGTCCTTGGTGACCGGGCCGTCGCCCTCGCTGATGACGTTGACCTTGAGCTCCTTGGGCGGGTCGCCCTCGCCCTTCGAGAGGGTCGGCTTCTCGCCGAACTTCTCGCCCGCGGTGATGGCGGGCAGCCCGTTGGTCATCGAGGCGTTATCGGAGCCCTTGGTGTCGCTGCCGCAGGCCGCTGTCGACAGCAGCAGCAGCGGGACGACGAGAAGGCCGGCAAGTCGGCGCACGTGTTCCTCAGATCTCAGACGGCACAGTAGTGGTCCCGACACTCTAGGGGACCCGACCGTGACGTCCAGGGCCCCGCGCGTCCCGCGCGCGGGGCCCCGACCCGCTCTTCCGCTCGTCCTACATTCCGGCGATCAGCTTCTCCACCCGGTCGTCGACCGAACGGAACGGGTCCTTGCACAGGACCGTCCGCTGCGCCTGGTCGTTGAGCTTCAGGTGGACCCAGTCGACGGTGAAGTCCCGGCGCTGCTCCTGGGCGCGGCGGATGAAGTCGCCGCGGAGCCGGGCCCGGGTGGTCTGC
Source organism: Streptomyces omiyaensis (assembly GCF_014650895.1). Lineage (GTDB taxonomy): Bacteria > Actinomycetota > Actinomycetes > Streptomycetales > Streptomycetaceae > Streptomyces > Streptomyces omiyaensis. The sequence continues at coordinate 185,934 of NZ_BMVV01000008.1, read as the reverse complement.
GGGGGCACGGACTTGCCCTCGAAGATCTTCACGTCGTTGCAGATCCGCGCCGCCTGTCCGTTCTTCTGGAGCAGGTAGTAGAGCCCGCGGCGGCGGTGGATGTCGTGGTACGCGAGGTCTATCTGGGCGACCCGCGGGTTCGACATGGTCATGTTGTGCTTGGCGCGGTAGCGCTCGATGAGCTTGTACTTCATCACCCAGTCGATCTCCGTCTGGATGCGGTCCAGCTCCTCCTGCTCGATCGCGTCGAGCGTGCGGCCCCACAGTTCGAGGACCTGGGCGACCGTGCCGGTGCGGATGCCCCGCCGGTCGACGAAGTCGGACGCCTTCTCGAAGTACTCGCGCTGCACCTCCAGGGCGGAGGCCTCGCGACCGCTGGCCAGGCGCACCTTGCGCTGGCCGGTGATGTCGTGGCTGACCTCGCGGATGGCCCGGATCGGGTTCTCCAGGGTCAGGTCGCGCATCACGGTGCCGGCCTCGATCATGCGGAGCACCAGGTCGGTGGCGCCGACCTTGAGCAGCATGGTCGTCTCCGACATGTTGGAGTCGCCGACGATGACGTGGAGGCGCCGGTAGCGCTCCGCGTCGGCGTGCGGCTCGTCCCGGGTGTTGATGATGGGCCGGGAGCGGGTGGTGGCGGAGCTGACGCCCTCCCAGATGTGCTCGGCGCGCTGGGAGACGCAGTAGACGGCGCCGCGCGGGGTCTGGAGGACCTTGCCCGCGCCGCAGATCAGCTGACGCGTGACCAGGAACGGGATGAGGATGTCCGCGAGACGGGAGAACTCTCCGTGGCGGGCGACGAGATAGTTCTCGTGGCAGCCGTAGGAGTTTCCGGCGGAGTCGGTGTTGTTCTTGAAGAGATAGACGTCGCCCGCGATTCCCTCCTCGTGCAGGCGGCGTTCGGCGTCCACGAGAAGACCTTCGAGAATGCGCTCGCCGGCCTTGTCGTGGGTGACCAGTTCGATCAGGTCGTCGCATTCCGGTGTGGCATATTCCGGATGCGAACCCACGTCGAGGTACAGACGGGCGCCGTTCCGCAGGAAGACATTGCTGCTGCGGCCCCATGACACGACTCGGCGGAAGAGGTACCGCGCCACTTCGTCAGGAGACAGTCGGCGCTGTCCCCTGAACGTGCACGTGACGCCGTACTCGTTCTCCAGCCCGAAAATGCGGCGGTCCATGTCTGAACATTACGCCTGACGGCCTGTGCTGAAACCGGGTTGGGCGTTCCCGTTCCGATCATTTTCCGATCAGAGGGCGTTCTTTTCGGTGTGTACGGGGGTCGCGGCGCCCCCGCCCGCGGCGTGTCGCGTGCGGCGTCCGGGCGCGTCGGGCGCGTCGAGGACCCGGCCGGTGGCGAGCAGCACCAGGAGGGCCACGAAGCCGCCCGCGCCCGCGACGGCGAACCCCGCCACGGTCCCGGCCAGTTCGACGGCGGGGCCGGCGGCGGCCGAACCGAGGGCGGCGCCGACGCCGAAGGTGGTGACCAGCCAGGAGAAGGCCTCGGTGACCGTGCCGGCCGGGGCGTGCCGGTCCACCACGATGAAGGCGCAGGCCAGCGAGGGGGCGAGGAAGACGCCCGCGAGGGCCGAGAGGCCGGCCATGGCGACCGGGCCGGGCAGGAGCGTCAGCGGCAGGTAGCAGAGCGCGAGCAGGGCCACCAGGACGCGCAGCCTCCGCTCGGGGGCGCCGGCCCACTGCCGGGCGCCGTAGAGCACGCCGCCGAGGAGGGCGCCGAGGCCGAGGGCGGCCATCAGCCAGCCGTAGACGGTCGGCGTGCCGCGGTCGTCGGAGTAGGCGACGGCGGCCACCGTGATGGAGCCGAGCGCGAGGCCGACGAAGAAGAACGAGCCGAGCAGGGCGAGCAGCCCCGGGGAGCGCAGGGCGCCGAGCCAGTGGGCCTCGCGGGGCGCGGAGCGCCAGGCCCGGGAGGGGGCGGAGAGCACCACGGAGAGGGCGCCGAGCACGCCGATGAGGTTGATGACCAGGAGGGCGGCGGCGGGCGACCACAGGGCCACGAGGAGGGTCACCAGGAGCGGGCCGACGGTGAACATGACCTCCTGGGCGACCGCGTCGAGGGCGTAGGCGCGGTGGACGCGGTCCTCGCGGCCCAGGACGCTCGGCCAGAGGGCCCGCAGGCCGCCCTCCAGGGGCGGGGTGAAGAAGCCGGCGACGACCACGGCGGCGTAGGCGAGGGGGAGGTTCCCGATGCCGACGAGGGCGAAGAGGGCCATGCCGAGGGCGGAGAGGACGGCGGCGGGCAGCTGGACGCGCGGCTGGCCCTTGAGGTCGACGGCCCGGCCGAGGAGCGGCTGTCCGACGGCGTTGGCGAGGCCGTAGGCGGCGACGAGGCCGCCCGCGAGGGTGTAGCCGCCGCCCTGGTCCCGGACGAAGAGGGTCATGGCGATGGGGCCGGTGCCGTTGGGCAGGCGGCCGACGAGGGTGCCGGTCAGCAGGCGGAGCGCGTGCGGCGCCCGCAGGAGGTCTCGGTAGCCGCCGTGTGCCGTGGCCTCGGTGGCCATGCAGGTCTCCCCTCCGTCGGCTCACGCCGAGGTTTTACGTATAACTTCCGTGTTCATACGTACCATGTCGGCGGGACGCGGGTCCACCCCGCGCGTCCCCGCGACCGAGCCAGCAGCAGACCGCAAACGCCCCCGCGGAGGCCCCGTGCACACCCCCGAGCCCACCGCAGGCGCCCGCCCCACCAGCCGGGACGTGGCCCGCACCGCCGGGGTGTCGCAGGCGACCGTGTCCCTCGTCCTCGGCGACAAGTGGCGCGGGCGTGTGTCGGAACGCACGGCCGACACGGTCCGGGCCGCCGCCCGCGAGCTCGGCTACCGGCCCAACCTCGCCGCGCGCAGCCTGCGCCTCGGCAGCACCCGGACCGCCCTGCTCGTCGTGCCCGCCCTCACCAACGAGTTCTTCGCCCACGTGTACACCGGCGCGGCGGCGGTCGCGGCCGACCACGGCTTCGGCGTCGTGCTCTACCCCGCCCCCGACGGCCTCGGACCCGCCCGCGACCCCTTCGCGTCGGCGCAGGCGGCCCTCGACGGCGTGCTGGCCTCCTCGATGGCGACGGACGCCCTGGAGGCCTTCCGCGGCAGCGACCTGCCGCTCGTGATGCTCGACAGCGACCCCGCGGGCCCCGGCGCCGCCGCCCACGTCAACCTCGACGTCGCCGAGGGCATGCGCCTGGTCACCGCCCATCTGCTCGGCCTCGGGCACCGCCGCTTCCTGCACCTGGCGTCGGCGGCGCCCTCCTGGACCTTCGACGTCCGGGCCGCGGCCCTCGCCCACGCGCTGCGGGGCGCGCAGGTGCGCACCGTGCGGTCGCCGCTGAACGTCGCGGACGCCCGGGAGGTGGCGGGCCGGGCCCTCTCCGCGCCCGGGCCCCTGCCCACGGCGGTGGTCTGCGACGACGACCTCCTCGCCGCGGGCGTCTGCAAGGCGGCGCGGCGGCTCGGACTGCGGGTCCCCGAGGACCTCTCCGTCACCGGCTTCGACGACCTCTCCCTCGCGACCGCCGTCGAACCGGAGCTCACCACGGTCCGGCTGCCCGCCGAGGAGTTCGGCCGGCGGGGCATGACGGCCCTCCTCGCCGTCCTGGCGGGTGAGCGGCCGGAGCCCGTCGACCTCCCGGTGCGGCTGACGGTCCGCGGCTCCTCGGGCCCCGCCCCCGCCGCGGAGGCGTGACGAACGGCCCCGGCCCGCGCGGGGCGGACCGGGGCCGTACTCCTGGGGCCTCTCGGGCCGGGACTACTCCCCGCCCGCCTCCTCGGCCTCGTCCGACGGGTCGTCGGTCTTCGTCACCGCGGCGTCGTCGGCGCCGAGCAGCCGCGCCAGCTGCCGGCCCACGATCCGCTTGAACTTGCGCTGCTGCGGGCGCGTCCGGTCCAGGACGGCCACCTCCAGCCGCTCGGCGGGGATCTCCCGCTCCGTGCCGTTGGTGTCCCGGGAGAGCGCCTGCACCGCCAGCTTCAGCGCCTCCGCGAGCGACATCCCGTCCCGGTGCCGCTGGTCCAGGAAGGAGCTGATCTGCTCCGCGTTGCCGCCCACGGCGACCGAGCCGTGCTCGTCGACGATGGAGCCGTCGTGCGGGAGCCGGTAGATCTGGTCGCCGGTCGGCTCGGTGCCGACCTCGGCCACGACCAGCTCCACCTCGTACGGCTTCTCGCCGGCGCTGGAGAAGATGGTGCCCAGCGTCTGCGCGTAGACGTTGGCCAGGCCGCGCGCGGTGACGTCGTCCCGGTCGTAGGTGTAGCCGCGCAGGTCGGCGTAGCGGACGCCGCCGATGCGCAGGTTCTCGTACTCGTTGTACTTGCCGGCGGCGGCGAAGCCGATCCGGTCGTAGATCTCGCTGAACTTGTGCAGGGCGCGGGACGGGTTCTCTCCGACGAAGACGATGCCGTCGGCGTACTGGAGGACCACGAGGCTGCGGCCGCGGGCGATGCCCTTGCGGGCGTACTCCGCGCGGTCGGCCATGGCCTGCTGGGGTGAGACGTAGAACGGCGTGGACACCGGCGCTCGTCCCTTTCTTCTGGGCTGTGAGGGGGCGACGTACGGATCAGAGCAGGGCGGCGCGCGGTCCGTCCGGCTGTTCCAGACGCCGCTCGGTGATCGAACGGGCCAGCTCGGAGGACTCCGCCTCGGAGAGCCTGCGGAAGCCCTCGTCGGTGATGACGGTGACGATCGGGAAGATCCGGCGGGCCAGGTCCGGGCCACCGGTCGCCGAGTCGTCGTCCGCCGCGTCGTACAGCGCCTGCACGACCAGGGTGGTCGCCTGCTGCTCGGTGAGGTCCTCGCGGTACAGCTTCTTCATGGAGCCGCGGGCGAAGATCGAACCCGAGCCGGTGGCGGCGTACCCGTGCTCCTCGGAGCGGCCGCCGGTCACGTCGTACGAGAAGATCCGGCCCTTCTCCCGGCCCTCGTCCCAGCCCGCGAAGAGCGGGACGACGGCGAGTCCCTGCATGGCCATGCCCAGGTTGCTCCGGATCATGGTGGAGAGACGGTTCGCCTTGCCCTCCAGGGAGAGCGTGGCGCCCTCCACCTTCTCGAAGTGCTCCAGCTCCAGCTGGAAGAGCTTCACCATCTCGACGGCGAGACCGGCGGTGCCGGCGATGCCGACCGCGGAGTACTCGTCCGCCGGGAAGACCTTCTCGATGTCCCGCTGCGCGATCATGTTGCCCATGGTGGCCCGCCGGTCACCCGCGAGGACGACGCCCCCGGGGAAGGTGGCGGCCACGATGGTGGTGCCGTGCGGAGCCTCGACGATCCCGTCCGGCAGCTTCCGGTTCCCCGGGAGCACCTGCGGCGAGTGGTCGGCGAGGAAGTCCATGAACGAGGAGGAGCCCGGCGTCAGGAAGGCCGCCGGCAGACGCCCGATGCTACGAGGGTTGGCTTCCACGCGATTCCTTCCGGGTGGGTGAGAAGGGCCCGCCCCCTATGGCTTCGCGCGGGCCGATCTTGATTGCTGTGTACGGACCATACCCGTGCGAGGGCCTGTCATCCGTCCCCGGGCCCACAGCTTCTCCGCGGGGCTCCGGGGACGGGATCGACAGGTGGGAAGCGGCTACTCGCCGCCCTTCTGCACGAAGGACCGCACGAAGTCCTCGGCGTTCTCCTCGAGGACGTCGTCGATTTCGTCGAGGACGGAGTCCACGTCGTCGCTCAGCTTCTCCTGGCGTTCCTTGAGGTCGGAGCTCGCCTCCGTGGTGGTCTCCTCGACCTCTTCCGTGGAACGCGTCGCCTTCTGCTGTCCGCCGCCGGTGTCCTTGGTCGCCATTTCCTCACCCCGCTCGAATCGGATCGCTCAGACAGGTGCTACCGGGTCCTGCAAGATCAGACCCTACAAGCCGGGGCTGACATCGGCCCCCGCATTTCCGCAACGTCCGGGCACTGTTTCCATGATTCCCAGGGGCCGGGTATTTCAGCCCCCGTTCAGGTCTCGAATCAGCTGCCGGAGAGGACCCTGACGAGTTCCTCCGCCGTGCGGCAGCGGTCCAGGAGGGCCGCCACGTGCGCCTTGGTGCCCCGCAGCGGCTCCAGGGTCGGGACGCGCTGGAGCGAGTCGCGGCCCGGCAGGTCGAAGATCACCGAGTCCCAGGAGGCCGCGGCGACGTCGTCGGCGTACTGCTCCAGGCAGCGGCCCCGGAAATAGGCCCGGGTGTCCTCCGGGGGCGCCGTCTCGGCCCGCTCCACCTCGGCCTCGTCCAGGAGCCGCTTCATGCGCCCGCGGGCCACCAGGCGGTTGTACAGGCCCTTCTCGGGCCGCACGTCCGCGTACTGGAGGTCCACCAGGTGCAGCCGGGCCGCGTCCCAGTCCAGGCCGTCGCGGCGCCGGTAGCCCTCCATGAGCTCCCGCTTGGCGACCCAGTCCAGCTCGCCGGCGAGGCTCATCGGGTCGTTCTCCAGCCGGCCCAGCGTGTCCTCCCAGCGGGCCAGGACGTCCTTGGTCTGCTCGTCGGCGTCCGCCCCGTACCGCTCGTCCACGTACTTCCTGGCCAGCTCGAAGTACTCCATCTGGAGCTGGACCGCGGTCAGTGTCCGGCCGCTGCGCAGCGTGACGAGGTACTGGAGCGAGGGGTCGTGGGAGACGTGGTGGAGGGTGCGGACGGGCTGGTCGACGGCGAGGTCGACGGTGATGAAGCCGTCCTCGATCATCGACAGGACGAGGGCCGTGGTGCCCAGCTTCAGGTAGGTGGAGATCTCGGAGAGGTTGGCGTCCCCGATGATCACGTGCAGCCGGCGGTACTTCTCGGCGTCGGCGTGCGGCTCGTCGCGGGTGTTGATGATGGGCCGCTTGAGGGTGGTCTCCAGGCCGACCTCGACCTCGAAGTAGTCGGCGCGCTGGCTGATCTGGAAGCCGTCCTCGCGCCCGTCCTGCCCGATGCCGACCCGGCCCGCGCCGGTGACGACCTGGCGGGAGACGAAGAAGGGGGTCAGGTGGCGCACGATGTCCGAGAAGGGGGTCTCCCGCTTCATCAGGTAGTTCTCGTGCGTGCCGTAGGAGGCGCCCTTGTTGTCGGTGTTGTTCTTGTAGAGGTGGATGGGCTGGGCGCCGGGGAGCTGGGCGGCCCGCTCGGCGGCCTCGGCCATGATCCGCTCGCCGGCCTTGTCCCAGAGGACGGCGTCGCGGGGGTTGGTGACCTCGGGGGCGCTGTACTCGGGGTGGGCGTGGTCCACGTAGAGCCGGGCGCCGTTGGTGAGGATCACGTTGGCCAGGCCGATGTCCTCGTCGGTGAGCTGGCTGGAGTCGGCGGCCTCGCGGGCGAGGTCGAAGCCGCGGGCGTCCCGCAGCGGGTTCTCCTCCTCGAAGTCCCAGCGGGCGCGGCGCGCCCGGTGCATCGCCGCGGCGTAGGCGTTGACGATCTGGGACGAGGTGAGCATGGCATTGGCGTTCGGGTGTCCGGGGACGGAGATCCCGTACTCCGTCTCGATGCCCATTACTCGCCGTACGGTCATGCGGCCCTCCTTGCCCGGCGGCGCTCAGTGCGCGACTCGGCGGTACCGAAGAGCCTAGAGCGGCTCCGCGCTGGTGGGGAGATCACTTGCGGTATTTCCCGGCGTGGCCGGAAGGATTTCCTTGCGGAATGCGACGGCTGCGGATGCCCGGATCCCGGACATCCGCAGCCGGTGTGCGTCCCTACAGGTACTGACCGGTGTTGGCCACCGTGTCGATGGAGCGCCCGGTGTCCGCGCCCTGCTTTCCGGTGACGAGGGTGCGGATGAAGACGATCCGTTCGCCCTTCTTTCCGGAGATGCGGGCCCAGTCGTCGGGGTTGGTGGTGTTGGGCAGGTCCTCGTTCTCCTTGAACTCGTCCACGCAGGCCTGGAGGAGATGGGAGATGCGGATGCCCTTCTGGTTGTGGTCGAGGAATGCCTTGATGGCCATCTTCTTGGCCCGGTCGACGATGTTCTGGATCATCGCGCCGGAGTTGAAGTCCTTGAAGTAGAGGACTTCCTTGTCGCCGTTGGCGTACGTGACTTCGAGGAAGCGGTTCTCCTCGGATTCGGCGTACATCTGCTCGACGACGGACTGGATCATTCCGTGGGCGGCGGCGGCCTTGGAGCCGCTGTGCTCGGAGACGTCGTCCGGGTGGAGCGGGAGGTTGGCGGTGAGGTACTTCGCGAAGATGTCCTTCGCCGCCTCGGCGTCCGGGCGCTCGATCTTGATCTTCACGTCGAGCCGGCCGGGGCGCAGGATCGCGGGGTCGATCATGTCCTCGCGGTTCGAGGCGCCGATCACGATCACGTTCTCCAGGCCTTCGACGCCGTCGATCTCGGCGAGCAGCTGGGGGACGATGGTGTTCTCCACGTCCGAGCTGACGCCCGATCCGCGGGTGCGGAAGAGCGACTCCATCTCGTCGAAGAAGACGATGACGGGGGTGCCCTCGCTCGCCTTCTCACGGGCCCGCTGGAAGACCAGGCGGATGTGCCGCTCGGTCTCGCCGACGTACTTGTTGAGGAGCTCGGGGCCCTTGATGTTGAGGAAGTAGGACTTCCCCGCGGGCTGGCCGGTGACCTCGGCGACCTTCTTGGCCAGGGAGTTGGCGACGGCCTTGGCGATGAGCGTCTTGCCGCAGCCCGGCGGCCCGTAGAGCAGGATGCCCTTGGGCGGCCGCAGTTCGTGCTCCTTGAACAGGTCGGGGTAGAGGTACGGGAGCTCGACCGCGTCGCGGATCAGCTCGATCTGGTTGCCCAGACCGCCGATCTTCTCGTAGTCGACGTCCGGGACCTCTTCGAGGACGAGCTCCTCGACCTCGCTCTTGGGCACGACCTCGTACACGTAGCCGGACCGGGAGTCGAAGAGCAGGGCGTCGCCGGGGCGGATGGTGACGTCCAGCAGAGGCTCGGCGAGCCTCACCACCCGCTCCTCGTCGGTGTGCCCGACCACCAGGGCGCGCTCGCCGTCCTCGAGGATCTCCTTGAGGGTGACGATGTCCCCGGCGCGCTCGAACTCCATGGCCTCGACCACGTTGAGCGCCTCGTTGAGCATGACTTCCTGGCCGCGCCGGAGCTCTTCGAGCTCGACGCTGGGGCTCACGTTCACCCGGAGCTTGCGGCCCCCGGTGAAGATGTCGCATGTGCCGTCCTCATTGGCCTGCAGGAAGACACCGAAGCCGGCCGGCGGCTGCGCGAGCCGGTCGACCTCCTCCTTGAGGGCCACGATCTGGTCGCGTGCCTCACGGAGCGTGTTCGCCAGCCTTTCGTTCTGCGCGGACACGCCGGCCAGGTTCGTCTGCAGCTCGACGATCCGCTCTTCGAGAATCCTCGTGTGTCGCGGAGAGTCGGCGAGCTTGCGGCGCAGGACGGCGATTTCCTGCTCGAGATAGGCAACCTGGCCGGCAGGGTCTTCAGACCCCCGCCCCGGCCGGATGCCGCGGTTGATGTCGTCGTCGTGGGCTGCCACGGTCCTCACCTCCTCCAAGGGGAGCTGGACGCATCCTGACCCTACCTGCGTGGGTGATGATTGAAACCCCTAGATCAAAAAGACTCCGGGGAGTGTCCGATCTTCACCCTTGCGCTTCCCCTTCTCGCCAGGGGAATACCCACCCTTCACGCTCTGAAAGCGGGCAGTTGTATCGTCGTGTGGAGTCAACACCCGCGGGTCGCGGCCTCAATTGTCCGCGCGGAGCAGAAACGGCAGAAGAGATGAGCGTGCAGCACGAGGCGCCGGCCGAAGGGGCCGAGGAGGCCCTGGAGGTCTGGATCGACCAGGACCTGTGCACCGGGGACGGGATCTGCGCTCAGTACGCTCCCGAGGTCTTCGAACTGGACATCGACGGGCTCGCGTATGTGAAGAGCGCCGACGACGAACTCCTCCAGGAGGCCGGGGCGACCACCCCGGTGCCGCTGCCCCTGCTCCAGGACGTGGTGGACTCGGCGAAGGAGTGCCCGGGCGACTGCATCCACGTGCGGCGGGTGCGGGACCGCGTGGAGGTGTACGGCCCCGACGCGGAGTGAGGCGTCAGACGCCCCGGGCCTCCGCGCCCGCGGTCCGGACGAAGGCACCGCCGGTCCACTCCCAGGTGACCTGCTCCTTCTCGTCGGGGCAGCAGCTGGGGACGTCGGCGGACGAGTAGCCGAGCAGGGTGGCGCGGACGGCCCCGTCGCGGACGGCGAGGCCGGTCACGCTGCGCCGCTCGCCCGGGTCGACGAGGGTGGCCACCACGCGCGCGGGCGCCTGGGCACCGCGGCCGGGGGTGAGCACGTACAGCCCGGCGGGCGGCGTTCCGGATCCGGCTTCGCAGTGTACGACCGCAACGGTCTCGGGCTTCCCGTCGCCGTCCAGGTCGCCGGAGGCGGACCGGGCGACCCGGTGGTCCGCTCCCCCGCACTCCAGGGGGTAGTCGGCCGTCGTGGCGTCGGGTGCGACGGCCGGCCCCGGGGCTGCCGGGGCGGGTGCGGCCGTGGTGGCGGGGCCGGCCTCGGCGGCACGGGGCGCCAGGGCGCCCGCGAGGGCGACGACCGCGGCGGTCGCGGTGGCGGTGGCCAGCCAGTGCAGCGGCCGGGCGTGGGTGTGTGCGAGGTCCACGGTGTCCGGGGCGGCGGAGGGCTGCACGCGAGACGTCTCCTGTGAGGGTCGTGCCGAGGGGTTGCGGGCATCGTGCCACACGTCACAGGGCGGCGGAACAGCCGGGGGCCTCGAACAGGGGTACCGAACGCGCCGGCGCCGCCGCCCGTTCCCCGCGGTGCGGGGAGGGGCGGCGGCGCCGGCCGGGATCCTGTCGGGGTGTCAGCCCTTGTTGGGGCCGTCGTAGTCCTCGCCGTAGGCGCCCTTGGCGGGGCGGCGGCGGCGCATCGGGGGCTCCACGCCGTCCGCGAGGCGGCGGGCGGTGACGAGGAAGCCGGTGTGCCCGATCATCCGGTGGTCGGGGCGGACGGCCAGACCCTCGACGTGCCAGTTGCGGATCATGGACTCCCACGGCTGCGGCTCGGCGTAGCAGCCGATCTCGCGGATGGACTCCACGGTGCGGGCGAGCTGGGTGGTGGTGGCCACGTAGCAGCAGAGGATGCCGCCCGGGACGAGCGACTTGGAGACGGCCTCCAGGCACTCCCACGGGGCGAGCATGTCGAGGATGACCCGGTCGACGTCGGTGTCGGTCAGGTTGTCCTGGAGGTCGCCGACGGTCAGCTGCCAGGCCGGGTGGGGGCCGCCGAAGTAGCGCTCGACGTTGCCCTTCGCGATCTCGGCGAAGTCCTCGCGGCGCTCGTACGAGTGCAGCATGCCGCTGTCACCGATGGCGCGGAGCAGGAAGCTGCTGAGCGAGCCGGACCCCACGCCGGCCTCCACGACGCGCGCGCCGGGGAAGATGTCGGCGAAGGCCAGGATCTGCCCCGCGTCCTTGGGGTAGACCACGGCTGCGCCGCGGGGCATGGACAGGACGTAGTCGGGGAGCAGGGGGCGCAGCGCGAGGTAGGCGACGTTTCCGGTGGTACGGACAACGCTGCCCTCGGGGGCGCCGATCAGTTCGTCGTGCGGGAAAGAACCCTTGTGGGTGTGGAAGTTCTTTCCCTCTTCGAGCGTGAACGTGTAGTGACGGCCCTTGGGGTCGGTCAGCTGAACCTGGTCCCCGACCTTGAAGGGCCCGCGTCGGCGGGCGGCACCGGTCGGTTCGGACATGTGAACAACCATACCGGGCTCACGAGGAGGGGCGTGCCATGGCCTTGACGAAGGCGCGCTCGACGTCGGTCGTGGCGAGGACCCCGTAGATCTCGCCGGTCTCCTCCACGACCAGGTACTCGGTGGCCGGGGTGGCGCGGAGGTGGTCGAGGAGCGGCTGGCCGGTGAGTTCGGCGGGGACCCGCATGCCGGGGGTGAGGTCCTGGGCGAGGGTGCTGACGGCGACCCAGGGGCGGCGGTGCTGGGGGACGGCGGCGATGGCGGCCTCGCGGACGATGCCGGTGGGGCCTCCGGTGCCGTCGACGACGACGAGGGCGCGGGCACCGGCCTCGTTGGCGCGGCGGAGGGCCTCGGAGAGGGGGGCGTCGGGCTCGACGGGGACGGCGCGGCGGGTGAGGGCGCGGGCCCGGAGCTCGGGGAGGTGCTCGCGCAGGCGGGCCATCCGGAGGCTGTTGCCGGCGCCGGTCCAGATGATCGCGGCCAGGATGGCGGCGAGGAGGGCGTCGGTGACGGTGGTGAAGCCGTCGATGTCGGCCGTGGAGTTGCCGAGCCAGCCGGTGCGGGTGAGGAGGGGGAGGCCGATGAGGACGGTGACGGCGAGGGCGCGGCCGACCCAGGCGGCGGCGACGGTGCCGCTCATGGGCTTGCCGGTGATCTTCCAGACGACCGCCCGGAGCATCCGGCCGCCGTCGAGGGGGAGGCCGGGGAGCAGGTTGAAGATCGCGACGATGAGGTTGGAGATCATCAGGCCGGCGAGGAGGACGCCCGGCACGGTGCCCGGTTCGACGGCGTACAGGGAGAGGTAGAAGAGGCCGGCGAGGACGAGGGAGAGGAGGGGGCCGACGAAGGCGAGGACGAACTCGCGGCCGGGGGTCTCCGACTCCTTCTCGATCTCGGAGACGCCGCCGAAGAACTGGAGCTGGATGCGCCGCACCGGGAGCTTGAAGCGGAGGGCGGCGAGGGTGTGGGCGAGTTCGTGGACGAGGACGGAGGCGTAGAAGGCGACGGCGAAGAAGAGGGAGACGAGGTAGCGGGCCGCGCCGAGCTCGGGCAGGACCCGCTCGATCTGGTCGCCGAAGACCCAGGTGATGAGGGCGGCGACGAGGAACCAGCTGGGGGCGACGTAGACGGGCACGCCGAAGGGCCGGCCCATGAGGATCCCGCCGCCGGGTTCCTCGGTCCGCTGCGGCTTGGGCTCGTCCTGGTTCACGGGTTCCTCTCGTCGCCGGGTGTGACCGCGCCGGTGCGTCACGGATCGATCATGCAGCGCGACGGGTCATGCGTCGATGGTATGCGGCTCTCTGTCGGTGGCGGGTCGTAGGGTCTGTGTCATGAGTACCAGCGAACGGCTCCCGGCGGGGCCCCGGCCGCCCATGTCGCTGTCGCCCTCGCGGGCGAGCGATTTCATGCAGTGTCCCCTGTTGTACCGGTTCCGGGTGATCGACCGGCTGCCGGAGAAGCCGAGTGCCGCGGCGACGCGGGGGACCCTGGTGCACGCGGTCCTGGAGCGGCTCTTCGACGATCCCGCGGCGGAGCGGACGGTGCCACGGGCGAAGGCGATGGTCCCGGGGCAGTGGGACCGGCTGCTGAGGTCGCGGCCCGAGCTGGGCGAGCTGTTCGCGGACGACCCGACGGGCGACCGGCTCGCCGGGTGGCTGGCCGAGGCCGAGTCGCTGGTGGAGCGGTGGTTCACGCTGGAGGACCCGGCGCGCCTGGAGCCGGCCGAGCGCGAGCTCTTCGTGGAGACGGAGCTGGAGTCGGGGCTGCGGCTGCGCGGGGTGATCGACCGGGTGGACGTGGCGCCGACCGGCGAGGTGCGGATCGTCGACTACAAGACGGGCAAGGCGCCGCGGCCGGAGTACAGCGAGGGCGCGCTGTTCCAGATGACGTTCTACGCGCTGGTGGTGTGGCGGCTGAAGGGGGTGATCCCCCGCCGGCTGCAGCTGGTCTACCTGGGCAGCGGGGACGTGATGACGTACGACCCGGTGGAGGCGGACCTGCGACGGGTGGAGCGGAAGCTGCACGCGCTGTGGGAGGCGATCCGGGCGGCGACGGCCTCGGGCGACTGGCGGCCGCGGCCGACGAAGCTGTGCGGGTGGTGCGACCACCAGGCGGTGTGTCCGGAGTTCGGGGGCACTCCCCCGGCGTACCCGCTGGAGATCGTCTCCGCGCGCCCGCCGGAGTCGGGCGAATCGGGGCAGGGCAGAATGGGCGACGACCGGCCCGCCTCGTGAAGGAGCCCCTGTGACGATTCGCGTCCTCCTGGTCGACGACCAGCCGCTGCTGCGCACCGGCTTCCGGATGATTCTGGAGGCGGAGCAGGACCTCGCGGTGGTGGGCGAGGCCGGTGACGGTCTGCAGGCGCTGGACCAGGTCCGGGCGCTCCAGCCGGACGTGGTGCTGATGGACATCCGGATGCCGCGGATGGACGGGGTGGAGGCGACCCGGCAGATCACCGGCCCCGGCCGGGACGGGCCGGCGAAGGTGCTGGTGCTGACCACCTTCGATCTCGACGAGTACGTGGTGGAGGCGCTGCGCGCGGGCGCGAGCGGCTTCCTCCTGAAGGACGCCCCGGCGAACGAGCTGGTGCAGGCGATCCGGGTGGTGGCGGCGGGCGAGGCGATGCTGGCCCCGTCGATCACGCGCCGGCTGCTCGACAAGTACTCGGCGCATCTGCCGACGGGCGAGGAGCAGGTTCCGGACACCCTGGCGACGCTGACCGACCGTGAGGTGGAGGTCCTGAAGCTGGTCGCCAAGGGCCTGTCGAACGCGGAGATCGCGGCGGACCTGTTCGTCAGCGAGACGACGGTGAAGACGCACGTCGGGCACGTGCTGACGAAGCTGGGGCTGCGCGACCGGGTGCAGGCGGCGGTGTACGCGTACGAGAGCGGCCTGGTGCGTCCGGGGGCGAACGGCCAGTAGCGGCCGGCGGTACGACGGGAGGGTCCGGCACGTTCGGCGTGCGCCGGGCCCTCCCGTGTTCCCCGTGGGGGTCAGCTCTTGCGGATCTCCCAGAAGCGGAAGACGGTCGAGGCGTCCAGGGTCCACTCGAGGCCGGTGACGCCGTCGCGGGTGACGGCGTACTGCTTGCCCTGCCAGAGCGGGAGGAGCGGCAGCTCCTCGGCGACGGCGTCCTGGATGTCGCCGTACTCCTTGTCGGTGGCCGAGCGGTCGGCGGTGGCGGCGGTCTTCGGCAGGAGGGTGCCGGTGATCGCCTTGTTGTCGTAGTGGTTGGAGAGGACGTTGCCCTCGCCGAAGAAGGGGGCGGTGAAGTTGTCGGCGTCGGGGTAGTCGGGGACCCAGCCCTTGACGTAGACGCCGTACTTGCCGTCGGCGATGTCCTTCTCGTACTGGTCGAAGGCGACGGACTTGACGTCGGCGGCGAAGAGGCCGCTGGCGTTGAGCTGGGCGGCGATGGCCTTGAGCTCGGCGTCGGTGGAGGGGCCGTAGCGGCTGGGGGTGGACCAGAGGGTCAGGGTGACCTTGCCCTTGATGCCGGCGTCGCGCAGGGCCTTCTTCGCCTTGGCCGGGTCGGGGGCGCCGTAGGTGTCGAAGAAGGCGGTGTTGTGGCCGTTGATGCCGGCCGGGACGATCGAGTACAGCGGCGTGGCGGTCGACTTGTAGACGTCCTCGACCAGGGCGTCGCGGTCGACGAGGTGGGCTATCGCCTTGCGGACGCCGAGCTTGCCGGCGACCGGGTCCTTCATGTTGAAGACGAGGTGCTGGACCTCGGCGCTGCCGCCCTGGACGACCTGGACGTCGCGGTCCTCGGTGGAGGTCTCCAGCGCGGAGATGTCGGCGGCGGAGAGGCCTCGGTAGGCGACGTCGACGTCACCGTCGGCGAAGGCCTTGCCGAGGGCGGAGCGGTCGCCGTTGTAGAGCTTGAGGCTGATCTTGTCGTTGCGGCGCTCGGCGGTGCCCTGGTAGCCGGTGTTGGCCGAGAAGACGGCCTCGGTCTCGCCGAAGGAGTCCAGCTTGTACGGACCCGAGCCGACGGCCTTGCCGTCGGTGCGGAGCGCGTCGGCGGGGTACTCGCGGTGGTCGACGATCGAGCCGGCGCCGGAGGCGATCTTGCTCGGGAAGGTGGCGTCCGGGACCTTGAGGTGGAAGACGACGGTCCGCTCGTCGGGGGTCTCGATGGTCCCGATGGTGGAGAGCAGCGGCGCCGGGCCGGAGGGGTCGGCGATCTTCAGGGCGCGCTCGAAGGAGAACTTGACGTCCTCCGAGGTGAGCGGGTTGCCGTTGGAGAACTTCAGGCCGGGCCGGAGGGTGCAGCTGTAGACGGTGCTGCCCTCGTCGAAGCCGCACTTCTCGGCGGCCTCGGGCTCGGGCAGGGAACCGCCCTTGGGGAAGGCCATGAGGGACTGGAAGACGTTGTTGAACAGCAGCCAGGAGCCGGGGTCGTAGCCGGCGGCGGGGTCGGTCGCCATGATCTCGTCGGACATGCCGACGCGGATGGCGTCCGCCGTGTCGGAGCCCGCTCCCTGTTCGGTGCCACAGCCGCCGAGGAGGGCGGCGGAGAGGCCCGCGGCGAGCGGGGCGGTCAGCCACTTGTGGTGCGTCTTCACAGAACTTGCCTCGTGATCTCTTGCCAGGCCGGCCGCGCGTGGCGCGCGGCCGGTACAACGAAGGGGTCAGGCGGTGGTGCCGCGGCTCAGCTCCCACAGCAGCAGGTCGGACGAGGTGTTGAGGGCGTACTCGACACCGTTGATGTCGTCGCGGGCGGCGACGTACTGCTTGCCCTGCCAGAGCGGCAGGACGGGCACGTCCTGGGCGACGATCTTCTGGATCTGCTGGTAGACGGGGCCGGCGGCGGTGCGGTCGGCCTCGCGGCGGGACTTCGGGATGAGCTGGTCCCGGACGGTCTTGTTGACGTACGGGGTGCCGAGGAAGTTGTCGCTGTCGAGGAAGGGCGCGATGTAGTTGTCCGGGTCCGGGTAGTCCGGGAACCAGCCGAGGCCGTAGACGGCGTAGTCGCCGCGGCGCTGGGCGGGGCGGAACTCGGACCAGGCGGTGCCCTTGACGGTGACGTCGAAGAGCTCGCTGGCGATGAGCTGGTTCCTCAGCGTCGCGAACTCCTCGGCGGTCTCGGCGCCGTAGTGGTCGGTGGTGTAGTTCAGGGTGAGCTTCACCGGGGTCTTCACGCCGGCCTTGCGGAGGATGCCGGCGGCGCGGGCGGTGTCGCCCTCGCCGTACTCCTCGTAGAAGGGGGTGGCGTGGCCGGTGATGCTGGAGGGGATGAGCGAGTAGAGCGGCTCCGCGGTGGGGCCGTAGACCCGGTTGACGAGGGCGCCGCGGTCCACGACGGCGGCCATGGCCTGGCGGACGGCCTTCTCCGCGACGCCGGGGGCCTTGGTGTTGAAGCCGAGGTAGCGGATCTCCAGGCCGGGGACCTCGGAGACGCGGATGCCGGCGGCCGGGCTCTCGGTGAGGTCGCGGATCTGCTCCTGGGAGAGGGAGCGGGCCATCATGTCGATGTCCTTGCTCTCCAGGGCCTTGCCCATGGCTCCGGCGTCGCTGTAGGCGCGCAGCTCGACCCGCTCGTTGCGGGGGGCGATGTCGCCCTTGTAGCGGGGGTTGCGGGAGAAGACGAAGCGGGTGACCTGGTCGCCCTCCTGCTCGGCCTTGAGGGTGTACGGGCCGGAGCCGTCGACCTGGAAGCCCTCGCGGAGCGCGTCGGCGGCGTACTTGTCCTTGCTGAGGATGCCGGCGACGGGGGTGGAGAGCTTGTGCGGGAAGGTGGCGTCGGGGGCGTTGAGGTGGAAGACGATCTCGCGGTCGCCCTTGGTCTCGACGGTGTCGACGGTCGACAGGAGGGCGGCGGCGCCGTTGTCGGACTTGATCTTCCGGACCCGGTCGATGGAGTACTTGACGTCCTCGGCGGTGACGGGGGTGCCGTCGGCGAAGGTGAGGCCGGCCCGCAGGACGCAGCGGTAGCTCTCGCTGGCCCTGTCGGAGAAGCCGCAGCTCTCGGCCGCCTCGGGGACGGGCTGGCCGCCGCCGCGGGGGACGCGGACCAGGGTCTGCACGGTCTGCCGGAGGATGTTCCAGGCACCGGTGTCGTACGCGTAGGCCGGGTCGAGGGGGGCCGGCGCCTCCTCGGTGGCGACGAACTGGTCGGTGGTTCCGACGACGATGGCTCTGCTCTCCTCTCCCGTGCCGCAGGCGGCGAGCAGCGGGGCGAGCAGTCCGGCAACGGCCGGCAGCACCAAGGTCTTGCGGTTCATCAAGGGACGTTCTCCTCAGCCGGCCTGGGGTACAGCGGTCATGACGACACTCCGCCGCCGGCCGCCCGGTCGGGGCGGGAGCGATCGGGCCGGGAAGTTGCGATCGGTCCTGTGTTCTCGGCGACTTGGGTATGCGCCGGTGCACGCGGTGATTGCGGCGAAGTACTCGCGAAAGATTAGTGGGCGGCGCCGCTATTGCCGGACGGGGCGGCCCGTGGGGGGTAATCGCAGGGTGATCATGAATGCGTCCGCTTCGATAGTCATGCGGTGCGCGAGAGGGACGGCACCGAGCGAATCGGGACACAAGGGGGCGGCGGACGTCCGCATTCCGGGCATGGAACGCGGTCAGGCCACCCCTCGGCGAGCACGCTGGGTGACCAAGGTCACGCGGCTGCAATTCGATGGATGGCCTGAACCAATTGCACGGAAGACGCGCCCGGGCGGACGGGAGAAGGTCACGGAAGACGGCCTCGGCGAATACCCGGGGTAATGCTCAGGGAAAGCTCAGATTCCCGAGACGAGGGTCCTCAGGAAGGGGACGTCCACCTCTTCGAGGGAGCGGACGACGACCCGGCCGGGCACGGCGGGGATCGGCGCCACGGAGGGGACCGCGACGACCCGGCAGCCGGCCGCCTCGGCGGCGGCGACGCCGGTGGCGGTGTCCTCGATGACGGCGCACAGGGCGGGGTCGGCGCCGACCCCGCGGGCGGCGGTCAGGTACGGCTCCGGGTGCGGCTTGGTGCGGACCACCTCGTCGCCGGCGACGGTGAGGTGGAAGCGGTCGCGGCCGACGGACTCCAGGACGCGGTCGATGATCCTCCGGTGCGAGGCGGAGACGAGGGCGGTCGGGATGGCGTGCCGGGCCAGTTCGGCGAGGAGCCGCTCGGCGCCGGGCATGAGCGGGACACCGCGCGCGATGCGCTGCTCGAACTTCTCGTTGAGCAGCACGCTCAGCTCGTCGAGGGTGATGTCGGCACCGGTCGACTCGATCAGGTACCCCGCGCTGCGGGTCATGGGCCCGCCCACCACGATGTCCTTCCAGGCCTCGTCGAGGCGGTGCCCGAGGCCGGCGAAGACCTCGACCTCGGCGTCCCACCAGAAGCCCTCGGTGTCGACGAGGGTCCCGTCCATGTCGAGGAAGACCGCCTGCAGGGCGGAGCTTCCGTTGGCGCGGAACAGGGACGCGGGGACCGTACTGGTCATCCGGCACACCTCCATGGAGGGACGGAAAGGCCGGCCCCCGCTCCCGGTACGGGGAGGAGGGCCGGCCTGCACTGGACCGACAAGTGTACGTCCCGATCACCACCGCCGCCGATATTTGCGGGGCGGCGTCAGCGTGTGGTCATCGGACCGTCACCCTGCGTCGAGGTGCGTCAGCGGGCGTTGAAGTACTTCGCCTCGGGGTGGTGGAGGACGATCGCGTCGGTGGACTGTTCGGGGTGGAGCTGGTACTCCTCCGAGAGGTGGACGCCGATCCGTTCGGGCCGCAGGAGTTCGGCGATCTTGGCGCGGTCCTCCAGGTCGGGGCAGGCGCCGTAGCCGAGGGAGAAGCGGGCGCCGCGGTACTTGAGCGCGAACATGTCCTCGACGGCGGCCGGGTCCTCGCCGCCGAAGCCGAGTTCGGCGCGGACGCGGGCGTGCCAGTACTCGGCGAGGGCCTCGGCCAGCTGGACGGACAGGCCGTGGAGTTCGAGGTAGTCCCGGTAGGCGTCGGCGGCGAAGAGTTCGGCGGTGGCCTCGCCGATCTTCGAGCCGACGGTGACGACCTGGAGGCCGACGACGTCGGTCTGTCCGGATTCCTCCGGGCGGAAGAAGTCCGCCAGGCACAGGCGGCGGCCGCGGCGCTGGCGGGGGAAGGTGAAGCGGGTCCGCTCGTTGCCCGCTTCGTCGAGGATGATCAGGTCGTCGCCCTTGGAGACGCAGGGGAAGTAGCCGTGGACGACGGCCGCCTCCAGCAGGTTCTCGGTGTGCAGCCGCTCCAGCCAGCCCCGCAGCCGCGGCCGGCCCTCGCTCTCCACCAGCTCCTCGTACGTCGGCCCGTCGCCGGCCCGGTTCTGCTTGAGGCCCCACTGGCCCTTGAAGAGGGCGCCCTCGTCGAGCCAGGAGGCGTAGTCCTTGAGCGGGATGCCCTTGACCACGCGGGTGCCCCAGAACGGCGGGGTGGGGACGGGGTTGTCGACGGCGACGTCGGAGCGGCCGCCGGGCTCGGGCTCGTCGACCTGGAGGGCGGCGGCTCCGCCCTTGGCGACCCTGCGCTGCTTGAGCTCGGGCAGTGCGGCGCCGGGGACGCCGCGCTTGACGGCGATCAGGGCGTCCATGAGGCGCAGGCCTTCGAAGGCGTCGCGGGCGTAGCGGACCTCGCCCTGGTAGATCTCGTGGAGGTCCTGTTCGACGTAGGCCCTGGTCAGGGCGGCGCCGCCGAGGATCACGGGATACCGGGCGGCGAGGTCGCGCTGGTTGAGCTCCTCCAGGTTCTCCTTCATGATCACGGTGGACTTCACCAGGAGACCGGACATGCCGATGACGTCGGCGTGGTGTTCTTCGGCGGCTTCGAGGATCGCGGAGACGGGCTGCTTGATGCCGATGTTGACGACGTTGTAGCCGTTGTTGGACAGGATGATGTCGACGAGGTTCTTGCCGATGTCGTGGACGTCGCCGCGGACGGTGGCCAGGACGATGGTGCCCTTGCCGTCCGCGTCGGACTTCTCCATGTGGGGCTCCAGATGGGCCACCGCGGTCTTCATCACCTCGGCGGACTGGAGCACGAACGGCAGCTGCATCTGCCCGGAGCCGAACAGCTCGCCGACCGTCTTCATGCCGTCGAGGAGGGTGTCGTTGACGATGTCGAGGGCCGGGGTGGTGGTCAGTGCCTCGTCGAGGTCGGTCTCCAGGCCGTTCTTCTCGCCGTCGATGATCCGCCGCTTCAGCCGCTCCTCCAGCGGCAGCGCCGCCAGCTCCTCGGCCTTGCCCGCCTTCAGCGACTTGGCGGTGGCACCCTCGAAGAGAGCCATCAGCTTCTGCAAGGGGTCGTAGCCCTCCGCGCGCCGGTCGTAGATCAGGTCCAGCGCGGTGGTGACCTGTTCCTCGTCGAAGCGGGCGATGGGAAGGATCTTCGAGGCGTGCACGATCGCCGAGTCCAGACCCGCCTTCACGCACTCGTCGAGGAAGACCGAGTTCAGCAGGATCCGGGCGGCCGGGTTGAGACCGAAGGAGATGTTCGACAGCCCCAGCGTCGTCTGCACCTGCGGCCGGCGGCGCTTCAGCTCACGGATCGCCTCGATCGTGGCGATCCCGTCCCTGCGCGACTCCTCCTGCCCGGTGCAGATCGTGAACGTCAGCGTGTCGATGAGGATGTCCGACTCACGGATCCCCCAGTTCCCGGTCAGGTCGTCGATGATCCGCTCGGCGATGGCGACCTTGTTCTCTACCGTGCGGGCCTGGCCTTCTTCGTCGATGGTCAGCGCGATCAGCGCCGCGCCGTGCTCCCGGGCCAGGGCGGTGACCTTCGCGAACCGGGACTGCGGACCGTCACCGTCCTCGTAGTTGACCGAGTTGATCACCGCACGCCCGCCGAGCTTCTCCAGCCCCGCCCGCAACACCTCGACCTCGGTCGAGTCCAGCACGATGGGAAGAGTGGAGGCGGTCGCGAAGCGGCCGGCCAGCTCCTCCATGTCCGCGACCCCGTCACGGCCCACGTAGTCCACGCACAGGTCCAGCATGTGCGCGCCCTCGCGGATCTGCTCCCGGGCCATCTCCACGCAGTCGTCCCAGCGGGCCTCCAGCATCGCCTCGCGGAACTTCCTGGACCCGTTCGCGTTCGTCCGCTCCCCGATCGCCATGTACGACGTGTCCTGCCGGAAGGGGACCGTCTGGTAGAGGGAGGCGGCGCCGGGCTCGGGGCGGGGGTCGCGGACGGTGGGCGTGAGGTCCTTGACGCGCTCGACGACCTGGCGCAGGTGCTCGGGGGTGGTGCCGCAGCAGCCGCCGACGAGGGAGAGGCCGTAGTCGCGGACGAAGTTCTCCTGCGCGTCGGCCAGCTCGGCCGGGGAGAGCGGGTAGTGGGCGCCGTCGGAGGTGAGGACGGGCAGGCCCGCGTTCGGCATCACCGACAGCGGGATCCGGGCGTGGCGGGCCAGATAGCGCAGGTGCTCGCTCATCTCGGCCGGGCCGGTGGCGCAGTTCAGACCGATCATGTCGATGCCGAGCGGCTCCAGGGCCGTCAGCGCCGCCCCGATCTCCGAGCCCAGCAGCATGGTCCCGGTGGTCTCGACGGTGACGGAGACGATGAGCGGCACGTCCGCGCCGAGCGCTTCGAGGGCGCGGCGGGCGCCGATGACGGAGGCCTTGGTCTGCAGGAGGTCCTGGGTGGTCTCGACGATGAGCGCGTCGGAACCGCCGGCCAGCAGGCCCTCGGCGTTCTGCTGGTAGGCGTCGCGCAGGACCGTGTACGGGGCGTGGCCCAGGGTCGGCAGCTTGGTGCCCGGCCCGATCGAGCCCAGCACCCACCGCTGCCGGCCGTCTCCGGCGGTGAACTCGTCCGCGACCTCGCGGGCGACCCGCGCCCCCGCCTCCGACAGCTCGTACACGCGGTGGGCGATGTCGTACTCGCCCAGCGCCGCGTGGTTCGCGCCGAAGGTGTTGGTCTCCACGCAGTCCACGCCCGCCGCGAAGTACTCGCGGTGCACCGACGCCACGATGTCCGGACGCGTCAGGCTCAGGATCTCGTTGCAGCCCTCCAGGTTCTGGAAGTCCTCCAGGCTGGGGTCCTGGGCCTGCAGCATGGTGCCCATCGCCCCGTCGGCGACGACCACACGGGTGGCGAGCGCCTCACGGAGCGCGGCGGCGCGGCTCCGGCTGTCGGCGGAGACGGAAGGGCTGGGCGACGAGGCCATGAAGGGGCTCCCTGGGCTGCGACGGCTGTCGGCTTTACACCCTGGGCACAGGGTGCACGGGGTCAGCGTAACCGCGGTTCGACCGGGGCGGACACGGCGTCCCACGTGGCGGACGGCATCCTTTGTGCGAGGACTCCCGGTACGGCCCCTTCTTCGAGGACACTGTCAGGTGCGAGGCAAGGTCGGCATCGACCGATAGTGTTCAGCATTGTCGAACGTCGGTATCTGTGCGTACGTGAGGGAGAAGGGCCGGGCGATGGCGAAGAACATCCAGTCGCTTGAACGGGCGGCGGCCATGCTGCGACTGCTCGCGGGTGGCGAGCGCCGGCTCGGACTGTCCGACATCGCGTCCTCGCTCGGGCTGGCCAAGGGCACGGCCCACGGCATCCTGCGCACCCTCCAGGCGGAGGGCTTCGTGGAGCAGGAGGCCGCTTCGGGGCGGTACCAGCTGGGCGCCGAGCTGCTGCGCCTGGGCAACAGCTATCTGGACGTCCACGAGCTGCGCGCGCGGGCGCTGGTGTGGACGGACGACCTGGCTCGGTCGAGCGGCGAGAGCGTGCACCTGGGGGTGCTGCACCAGTCGGGCGTGCTGATCGTGCACCACGTCTTCCGGCCGGACGACAGCCGGCAGGTCCTGGAGGTGGGGGCGATGCAGCCGCTGCACTCCACGGCGCTGGGCAAGGTGCTGTCGGCGTACGACCCGGTGGCCCACAGCGAGGTGGTGGAGGTCGAACGGGAGCCGTTCACGCCGCGCACGGTAACGGGCCTGGAGGAGTTCGAGTCGCTGCTCGACATGACGCGTGCGCGCGGCTGGGCGGCGGACGTGGAGGAGACCTGGGAGGGCGTGGCCTCGGTGGCGGCGCCGATCCACGACCGGCGCCGGATGCCGGTGGGGGCGGTGGCGGTGACCGGGGCGGTGGAGCGGCTCTGCCCGGCCGGGGAGCTGCGCCCGGAGCTGGTGGCGGCGGTGCGGGACTGCGCCCGGGCGGTCTCCCGGGACCTGGGGGCGGGCCGCTTCTGAGCCCACGCCCGCGGGGCCGGTGAACCGGCCCGCACGGAGAGCGAACCCGTCGGTAACGATCGCGTTATCGGCGGGTTTTTCGTTTCCCAGACCCTTGACGTGCTGTTAACCCCAGGGCAAAACTTCCGTGCATCGGTCGGCATTGCCGAACACCTACCGGCAATAGGCGTTAGAGTGTGGCAGTGCCAAGGGCCGTGGACGCCCTCACACGAGGGCGCGGACCACCGGGTGAACCGGGGTCCGCCATCCCCTGGACGAAGGACAAAGGAGTCGCGGGTGTCCAGCTCCGACATCTTCCTCGGCGAGACCATCGGTACCGCCGTGCTCATTCTTCTCGGCGGCGGTGTCTGCGCCGCCGTGACGCTCAAGAGCTCCAAGGCCCGCGGGGCCGGCTGGCTCGCGATCACCTTCGGATGGGGCTTCGCCGTCATGACGGCCGTCTACATGACGGCTTCCCTCTCCGGAGCCCATCTGAACCCCGCGGTCACCGTCGGCATCGCCGTCAAGGACGGCGCGTGGGGCGACGTGCCGGTCTACATCGCCGGCCAGCTGCTCGGCGCGATGATCGGCGCCGCCCTGGTCTGGATCGCCTACTACGGGCAGTTCCGGGCCCACCTCACCGACCCGGAGACGCTCGGCGAGAAGCCCGTCGAGGGCCCCGGCCCCGTGCTCGGCATCTTCTCCACCGGCCCCGAGATCCGGAACACCTGGCAGAACCTCGCCACCGAGATCATCGGCACCGTCGTCCTCGTCCTCGCGGTCCTCACCCAGGGTCTGAACGACAGCGGCAAGGGCCTCGGCGTCCTCGGCGCCCTGATCACGGCCTTCGTCGTGGTCTCGATCGGCCTCTCGCTCGGCGGCCCGACCGGTTACGCGATCAACCCGGCGCGCGACCTCGGCCCCCGCATCGTGCACGCCCTGCTCCCGCTGCCGAACAAGGGCGGCTCCGACTGGGGCTACGCCTGGATCCCGGTCGCCGGTCCGCTGATCGGTGGAGCGCTCGCCGCGGGTATCTACAACCTCGCGTTCGCCTGAGCCGTACGAGAACAGCACCAGAGCCCCGAGCCGTCCTTCCCAGACTTCCCCAGGAGCACACCGTGACCGACGCCCACACCGCCGGCCCGTTCATCGCCGCCATCGACCAGGGCACCACCTCGTCCCGCTGCATCGTCTTCGACAAGGACGGCCGGATCGTCTCGGTCGACCAGAAGGAGCACGAGCAGATCTTCCCGAAGCCGGGCTGGGTCGAGCACGACGCCACCGAGATCTGGACCAACGTCCAGGAGGTCGTCGCCGGCGCCATCGTCAAGGCCGGCATCACCGCCGCCGACGTCAAGGCCATCGGCATCACCAACCAGCGCGAGACCACGCTGATGTGGGACAAGAACACCGGCGAGCCCGTCCACAACGCGCTCGTCTGGCAGGACACCCGCACCGACGCCCTCTGCAAGGAGCTCGGCCGCAACGTCGGCCAGGACCGCTTCCGCCGCGAGACCGGCCTCCCCCTCGCCTCCTACTTCTCCGGCCCCAAGGTCCGCTGGCTGCTCGACAACGTCGAGGGCCTGCGCGAGCGCGCCGAGCGGGGCGACATCCTCTTCGGCACCATGGACTCCTGGGTCATCTGGAACCTCACCGGCGGCACCGAGGGCGGCGTCCACGTCACCGACGTCACCAACGCCTCCCGCACCCTCCTGATGAACCTCCACGAGATGGCGTGGGACGAGCGCATCCTGCAGTCGATCGACATCCCGGCCGCCGTCCTCCCCGAGATCCGCTCCTCCGCCGAGGTGTACGGCACGGTCAAGGGCGGCGTCCTCGACGGCGTCCCGGTCGCCTCCGCGCTCGGCGACCAGCAGGCCGCCCTCTTCGGCCAGACCTGCTTCGCCGAGGGCGAGGCCAAGTCGACGTACGGCACCGGCACCTTCATGCTGATGAACACCGGCGACAAGATCATCAACTCCTACAGCGGCCTGCTGACCACCGTCGGCTACCAGATCGGCGACGCCAAGCCGGTCTACGCCCTGGAGGGCTCCATCGCCGTCACCGGCTCGCTCGTCCAGTGGATGCGCGACCAGATGGGCCTCATCAAGTCGGCCGCCGAGATCGAGACCCTGGCCTCCTCCGTCGAGGACAACGGCGGCGCCTACTTCGTGCCCGCCTTCTCCGGCCTCTTCGCCCCGTACTGGCGCTCCGACGCCCGCGGCGTGATCGCCGGCCTCACCCGATACGTCACCAAGGCGCACATCGCCCGTGCCGTCCTGGAGGCCACCGCCTGGCAGACCCGCGAGATCACCGACGCCATGACCAAGGACTCCGGCGTCGAGCTGACCGCGCTCAAGGTCGACGGCGGCATGACCTCCAACAACCTGCTGATGCAGACCCTCTCGGACTTCCTGGACGCCCCCGTGGTGCGCCCGATGGTCGCCGAGACCACCTGCCTCGGTGCCGCCTACGCCGCCGGCCTCGCCGTCGGCTTCTGGCCGGACACCGACGCGCTGCGCGCCAACTGGCGCCGTGCCGCGGAGTGGACCCCGCGCATGGACGCCGACAAG
Source organism: Streptomyces omiyaensis (assembly GCF_014650895.1). Classification (GTDB taxonomy): domain Bacteria; phylum Actinomycetota; class Actinomycetes; order Streptomycetales; family Streptomycetaceae; genus Streptomyces; species Streptomyces omiyaensis. Next base: position 159,619 of record NZ_BMVV01000008.1, on the reverse strand, counting down.
CGCGACGCCGAGTACAAGAACTGGCTCAAGGCCGTGGAGCGCTCCATGGGCTGGCTCGAAGAAGAGAAGTGACGAGGAGTAGACCGAGATGACCACCCCGCAGACCGTTCCCGCCCTCGGGACGCACCCGGCCGCCGGCTCGCTTCCGACCCGCGCCGAGACCAGAGAGCAGCTTGCCAAGGCGACGTACGACCTCCTGGTGATCGGCGGCGGCATCCTGGGCATCTCCACCGCCTGGCACGCCGCGCAGTCCGGTCTGCGGGTGGCCCTGGTGGACGCCGGCGACTTCGCCGGCGCCACCTCCTCGGCCTCCTCCAAGCTCCTCCACGGCGGCCTGCGCTACCTGCAGACCGGTGCCGTGAAGCTCGTCGCCGAGAACCACTTCGAGCGGCGCGCCGTCTCCCGGCAGGTCGCCCCCCACCTGTCCAACCCGCTCACCTTCTACCTGCCCGTCTACAAGGGCGGCCCGCACGGCGCCGCCAAGCTGGGCGCCGGCGTCTTCGCCTACTCCGCGCTCTCCGCCTTCGGCGACGGGGTCGGCCACCTCCTCTCCCCCGCCAAGGCGGCCCAGGACGTGCCCGAGCTGCGCACCGACGACCTCAAGGCCGTCGCCGTCTACGGCGACGACCAGATGAACGACGCCCGCATGGCGCTCATGACGGTCCGCGCGGCCGTCGAGGCCGGCGCCGTCGTCCTCAACCACGCCGAGGTCACCGGGCTCCGCTTCACCCGCGGCCGGGTCACCGGGGCCGAGCTCAGGGACCGCATGTCCGGCGAGGAGTTCGGCGTCACCGCGCGGCTCGTCCTCAACGCCACCGGCCCCTGGGTCGACCACCTGCGCCGGATGGAGGACCCGAACGCGGCCCCCTCCATCCGCCTCTCCAAGGGCGCCCACCTGGTCCTCAAGCGGACCGCCCCGTGGAAGGCCGCGCTCGCCACCCCGATCGACAAGTACCGGATCACCTTCGCCCTCCCCTGGGAGGACATGCTCCTGCTCGGCACCACCGACGAGGAGTACGAGGGCGACCCCGGCGAGGTCTCGGTCACCGAGAAGGACACCGCTCAGATCCTGGACGAGGCCGCCTTCTCCATCCGCGACCAGCAGCTCGACCGCTCCCTCATCACCTACGCCTTCGCCGGTCTGCGGGTGCTGCCGGGCGGACCCGGCGACACCTCCAAGGCCAAGCGGGAGACGGTCGTCACCGAGGGCCGCGGCGGGATGCTGTCGGTCGCGGGCGGCAAGTGGACCACCTTCCGCCACATCGGCCGCACCATCATGAAGAAGCTGGAGGCGCTCCCCGGCCACCCGCTGGGCGAGGACTACGAGTCGGTCTCCACGCTCCCGAAGCGGCTGCCGCTCCCCGGCATCGCCAACCCGAACGCGGTCGCCCACCGGCTGCTCGTCGACGGTCCGGCCCCCGGCCCGCGGATGGCCGCCGACACCGCCAAGCACCTGGCCACCCACTACGGCTCGCTCTCCTTCGACATCGCCCGGATGGCGAACGAGAACCCCGAGCTGGCCCGCCGGATCCACCCGGACGCCCCGGAGATCTGGGCGCAGGTCGCCTACGCCCGCGACCACGAGTGGGCCGAGACGGCCGACGACGTGCTGCGCCGCCGCACCACCCTGACCATCCGCGGCCTCGCCACGGACGGGATCCGCACCGAGGTCGAGGCGATGCTGCGCGCGAAGCGGTGACCCCCGCGCGGGAGGGGCGGTCTTCTCCGGGGAGGGAGGGGCCGCCCCTCCCGCGCGCGTGCCACGCGGCGGCCACGCCGCCGCAACACTCGGCGCGCAGAGTGGGGACATGAAGTTTCAGGTGCTCTCGATCGTCCCCCACTCCCCGCACCCGCTCACCGGTGGACTTCCCTCCGCGGCCGACCGGTTGGAGCAGGTCGTGGCGCTCGGCGAGGCCGCCGAACGGCTCGGCTTCGACGCGTACGCGATCGGCGAGCGACACGCCGGGCCCTTCCTCTCCTCGGCGCCGACCGTGCTGCTCGCCGCGCTCGCCGCCCGCACCTCCCGGATCCGGCTCCTCACCGGCGTCACCGTGGTCGCGATCCTCGACCCGGTCCGGGTCGCCGAGGACTACGCGACCCTCGACCAGCTCTCGCGCGGGCGGCTCGAACTCGTCGTCGGCAAGGGGGCGGAGGCCGGGCACTTCGACCTCTTCGGCCTCGACGAGGAGCGGCAGTGGGAGCTCCAGAAGGAGAAGTACGAGCTCCTGCGCCGGCTCTGGACGGAGGAGGACGTCGACTGGGACGGGGACTCCCGGCCGCCGCTCCGGGGCGTCACGACGATCCCCCGGCCGTACGCCGGTCCGCCGCGGATCTGGCACGGCTCGGCCACCAGCCTGCACTCCCCCGAACTCGCCGCCCGCCACGGCGATCCGCTCTTCACCGCCAACGCGATCCAGCCGCTCGGGGCGTACGCGCGGCTCATCGCCCACTACCGCGAGAGGTTCGAGGCGTACGGACACGATCCGGCGCACGCGCGCGTGGCGGCCGGTTCGGGCGGGCTGCTCATCGCGGACACCCCCGAGCAGGCCGTGCGCCGCTACAAGGAGCTGTACGAGGCGAAGGTGGCGCAGAGCTTCCGGCCGCACCTGGAGGGCAGGGCCGGCTACAACACCCCGTTCCGCACGATCGAGGAGGCCGTCGCGGGCGGCCCGCAGCTCATCGGGTCCCCGGAGCAGATCGCGGAGAAGATCCTCGGTTTCCACGCCCACTACGGGCATGACCTCCAGTCGGTGACGGTGGACGGTTTCGGACAGTCGACGGCCGAGCAGACCGAGACCCTGGAGCGGTTCGCCGAGGAGATCGCGCCGGTGCTGCGCAAGGAGGCGCCGAGCACCCTCTGGGAGGTGTGACGGACCCGTGTGCGAGGCCTCGTTCGTGGGTAGTCGATCAGCGCCGCGCGGGTTCTCGGGCGCGTCCGGGAACTGCGGCCGGACGACCGGGAAGCCGTAAGGTTGGTCCGTACGACACGAACTTCGAAGAAGGAGGCGCTGGGTGATCGAGCTCGAGGGGGTACCCGAGCTGATCGACCCGGTCATGGTGGCCGCGTTCGAGGGCTGGAACGACGCCGGCGACGCCGCCTCCACCGCGGTCGCTCATCTGGACCGGGAATGGAAGGGCGAGGTCTTCGCGGCGCTCGACGCCGAGGACTACTACGACTTCCAGGTCAACCGCCCGACGGTGTTCCTGGAGAACGGCGTCCGGAAGATCACCTGGCCCACGACCCGGCTCTCCGTGGTCCGGATCGGCGGCGACAAACCGCGCGACCTGGTCCTGGTCCGGGGCATCGAACCGTCGATGCGCTGGCGCTCCTTCTGCAACGAGCTGCTGGGCTTCGCGCACGAGCTGGGCGTGGAGATGGTGGTGATCCTCGGCGCGCTGCTCGGCGACACCCCGCACACCCGCCCGGTGCCGGTCAGCGGGGTCACCTCCGACCCGGACCTGGCGCGGACGATGGACCTGGAGGAGACCCGGTACGAGGGCCCCACGGGCATCGTCGGCATCCTCCAGGAGGCGTGCACCCACGCGGGCGTGCCGGCGGTGAGCCTGTGGGCGGCCGTGCCGCACTACGTGTCGCAGCCGCCCAACCCGAAGGCGACGCTGGCGCTGCTCAACCGGTTGGAGGACCTGATCGGCCTGCGGATCCCGCTGGGGGAGCTGCCCGAGGACGCGCGGGCCTGGCAGGTGGGGGTGGACCAGCTGGCGGCCGAGGACAGCGAGGTCGCCGAGTACGTGCAGACGCTGGAGGAGGCCCGGGACACCGCCGAGCTTCCGGAGGCGTCCGGCGAGGCCATCGCCCGGGAGTTCGAGCGCTATCTGCGCCGGCGCGATCCGGGCGCGGGGCCGGCGGGCGCCGGTCCGGGGCTGGCCACCGAGAGCGGTGACACCTCGTACCTGCGGGATCCGGGCGGCGGCAGGGCCCGCCCGCCGAAGCCGGGACCCGAGCCGGAGTCCGCGCAGGAGCAGGGGACCGGACCGGAAGCCGGGACGGGACCGGAGACCGCGCCGGGACCGGAGACCGCACCGGGACCCGAGGCCGCACCGGGACCGGAGGCGGGAGCCGCGCCGGAGCGGGAGGCCGGGCGGCCCGACCGGGCCGGGGAGCCCGAGACGGGCGACGAGGACTGAGGGCGGTGACGGAAGGAGGGAGGGCCCGCACGTGCGGGCCCTCCCTCCTTCCGTCTTCTGCCGGATTTTCCGGAAACCGCTAGAGCGCGACGCCGAGCAACGCGTCGACCGTGCGGGAGACGAGACCGGGGGCGGACTCGTCGGTGCCGCCGTCCGCCTCCTGGCGGGCGGCCCAGCGGTCGACCGCGGCGAGCGCCGCCGGGGCGTCCAGGTCGTCGGAGAGGGCCGCGCGGACCTCCTCGACCAGGGCGTCGGCGGACGGGCCGTCGGGCCGGGAGACCGCGGCGCGCCAGCGGTCGAGGCGGTCGACGGCGTCCTGGAGGACCCGGTCGGTCCACTCCCAGTCGGCACGGTAGTGGTGGGCGAGCAGGGCGAGCCGGACGGCGGCCGGGTCGACGCCCTCGCGGCGGAGCGCGGAGACGAAGACCAGGTTGCCCTTGGACTTGGACATCTTCTCGCCGTGCAGGGCCACCATGCCGGCGTGCACGTACGCCTTGGCCATGGGGAACTCGCCGGTGAGGGCCTGGGCGTGCGAGGCGCCCATCTCGTGGTGCGGGAAGATCAGGTCGGAGCCTCCGCCCTGCACGTCGAAGCCCATGCCGAGGTGGTCGAGGGCGATGGCGACGCACTCGATGTGCCAGCCGGGGCGGCCGGGGCCGAGGCTGCCGCCGTCCCAGCTCGGCTCGCCCTCGCGGGCGGCCATCCACAGCATCGGGTCCAGCGGGTTCTTCTTGCCGGGGCGGTCGGGGTCGCCGCCGCGCTCCGCCGAGAGGTGCCGCATCAGCTCGGTGTCGTAGTGGGAGACCTCCCCGAAGTGCGGGTCGGCCTCGACGGAGAAGTAGACGTCGCCGTCGAGCTCGTAGGCCGCGCCGGAGTCCCGGAGCCGCTCCACCAGCGGGATGATGGAGGGTATCGACTCGACCGCGCCGACGTAGTGGCGCGGGGGGAGCATCCGCAGGGCGGTCATGTCCTCGCGGAAGAGGGAGGTCTCGCGCTCGGCGAGAGCGGTCCAGTCGACGCCGTCGCGCAGGGCGCGCTCCAGGAGCGGGTCGTCCACGTCCGTGACGTTCTGGACGTAGTGCACCTGCCGCTTGGTGTCGAGCCACACGCGCTGCACGAGGTCGAACGCGTTGTAGGTCGCCGCGTGACCCATGTGGGTCGCGTCGTACGGCGTGATGCCGCAGACGTAGATACGGGCGACGGGACCGGGGGCGAGGGTCACTCGTCCGCCGGTCGCGGTGTCGTGGATCCTGAGGTCGCGGCCCTTGCCGGGAAGGGCGGGGACCTCGGAAGCGGGCCAGGCATGCATGACCCGAGCGTAACCGGACAGCTGTTTCGGATACGAACCGGATCCGGAATCTTGTCCGATCGTGCGCTCTTGCGGGTGAGCGAGGTGTGTGCATACCCCCCAGGGGTGCGGGAGGCCCTCGGAGGGGGTGGCCGAAACCGTGCGGTCCCTAGACGGGAGGCCAGGGGATCGGGGGCCACTGCCCGGAGGGTTCCGGATGCCGCCCGGAGGCCAGCAGCGCCCCGACCCGTTCCCGTACGGCCGACACCTCGGCGGGCGTGAGCAGTTCCGCCAGCCGGGTGGCGAGCGGCGCTCCGGGGGCCAGCGCGCGGCCCAGGCCCGCGAGGACGGCGGTGGCCTCGCCTGGCAGCTCCTGGCCCGCCCAGCCCCACAGCAGGGTGCGCAGCTTGTCCTCGACGTGGAAGGAGACCCCGTGGTCGATGCCGTAGAGGCGGCCGTCGGGAGCGGGGAGCAGATGACCGCCCTTGCGGTCGCCGTTGTTCATCACCGCGTCCAGGACGGCGAGCCGGCGCAGGGCGGGGGTGTCGGCGTGGACGAGGAGCGCGGTGCGCCCCTCCCCCACCTCGGCGGGGCCGATGGCCTTCCAGCCCTCGCCCGGCTCCTCGTCCTCGGTGAGGGCGAGCAGCCGGGCCTCCGGGTCGGCCTCGACCCACAGCTGGACCATGCCCTCGCCGTACGGGCCGTCCCGCAGCACCGTGGGCGGGACCAGGCCCCAGCCGGTGGCCTCGGAGAGCTCGTAGGCGGCGACCTCCCGCTCGGCGAGGGTGCCGTCGGGGAAGTCCCAGAGCGGGCGCTCCCCCGCGACCGGCTTGTAGACGCAGGCGGCCTCCCGGCCCTCGTGCGCGACCGTGCAGTAGAGCACCGCGTTGGAGGCCTCGCGGACCTGCCCGCGCACGGTCAGCTCACCACGGGCGAGCAGCTCGGTGTCCGTCGGGAACTCGGGGCTGCTCATGCTCCGCGGCGGTATCCGTTCTGGCGCGGGCAGACGTGGCCCTCCGGGTCCAGCGGGAGGCTGCACAGGGGGCACGGCGGGCGGCCGGCGTTGACGACGTCCAGGGCCCGCTTGGCGAAGGCCCGGGCCTGGGCGCCGCTGAGCCGGACGCGGAGCATCGGCGGACCGTTCTCCTCGTCCTGGAGCATCCGCTCCTCGGCCGCGGCGAGGTCCTCCTCGGAGTCCACGTCGAGTTCGACGAGGGCCTGGGCCTCGACGATCATGCGCTGCTCCTCGCCGTCCCAGGCGAGCGCCATGGTGCCGACCCGGAACTCCTCCTCCACGGGGGTGTCGAGGGGGGCGGTGTCGGCGACGTCGACGGGGGCGACGGCGGGCACCGGGGCGTTGCCCCCGGTGCGGCGCAGCACCTCGTCGAGGAGTTCGTCGATGCGCTCGGCCAATGCGGCCACCTGGGACTTCTCCAGGGAGACGCTGGTGACCCGGCCGGACGCGGAGGCCTGGAGGAAGAACGTCCTGCGGCCAGGCAGCCCGACCGTGCCGGCGACGAACCGCTCCGGTGGGTCGTACAGGAACACCTGACGGGACACTCTCCCGGCTCCCTTGACTGTCGACTGTCTTACTGCAACGGCGAGTCCACCCTACTGCGCGGAAGGATCACGGTGCGCCCGCACCACCGCCGACCTCGGCCGCCCCGCCGGTGCCGGCGTTCTCCCGGGGGATCAGCGCGTCGAGGTCGCCGGTGTCGCCGAGGCGGACCAGGAAGGGCCGCAGCCGGGTGTAGCGGATCACCGTGAGCGAGCAGGGGTCGACGTGGATCCGCTGGAAGAGGTCGAGGTGGAGGCCGAGGGCGTCGGCGACGAGGGACTTGATGATGTCGCCGTGGGAGCACAGGACGTAGACGGCGTCCTCGCCGTGCTCGGCGTCGATCCGGGCGTTCCAGTCGCGGACCGCCTCGACGGCCCTGGACTGCATCGCGCGCAGGGACTCGCCGCCGGGGAAGGAGGCGGCGGAGGCGTGCGCCTGGACGACCTCCATCAGCGGTTCCCCGGCCAGCTCGGCGAGCTTGCGGCCCGACCAGTCCCCGTAGTCGCACTCGTCGACCCGCTCCTCCACGTGGAGCGGGAGGCCCGGGCGGGCCTCCAGGAGGGGCTGGAGGGTCTGACGGCAGCGCTGGAGCGGGCTGGAGACCGCGGCGGCGAGCGGGATCCCGGCGAGCCGGGCGGGCAGCGCGGCGGCCTGGGCGGCTCCGCGCTCGTCGAGCGCCACGCCCGGCGTGCGCCCGGCGAGCAGCCCTGAGGTGTTGGCGGTGGAGCGTCCGTGCCGGACGAGGATCAGGGTGGCCATGGCGGTCAGCCTACGGCGCACGCGCGCGGGACGGTCCCGGAGAGGCCGGCGGGCCACGAGCCCGGGGATCACGGCGCACGCGCGTGTGGGGCGGTCCGCGGCGGGTAGGCGCGCGTGCGGAACCGCCCACCCGGAGGGAGAATACGGCGCGTGATCGTCGACTCCGCCCTGTACCGCGACGGCCGCCGCACGGAGTGCGGCGGCGATCTCTCGCGCGCGCTGGCCGAGGCCCGGACCTCCGGGCACGCCTTTCTGTGGGTGGGCCTCTACGAGCCCTCGGAGGCCGAGTTCGACCACGTGGCCTCCGAGTTCGCGCTGCACCCGCTGGCGGTCGAGGACGCGCTGAAGGCGCACCAGCGGCCCAAGCTGGAGGTCTACGACGACTCGCTCTTCGTGGTGCTGAAGCCGGTCGTCTACGAGCCGGAGAGCGACCGGGTCTCCTCCGGGGAGCTGATGCTCTTCCTCGGCGACTCCTTCGTGGTGACGGTCCGGCACGGCGAGGGCGCGCCGCTGGCGGCCGTGCGCAAGCGCCTGGAGACCCACCCGGAGGTGCTCCGGCACGGCCCGACGGCGGTGCTCTACGCGGTGAGCGACGCCGTGGTGGACCACTACCTGGACGTGGCGGGCGAGCTCCAGGTGGACCTGGAGGAGCTGGAGGCCGACGTCTTCGCGCCGGGCGGGACGGGGACGGCGAACACGGCGGAGCGGATCTACACGGCCAAGCGCCAGGTGCTGGAGTTCCGGCGGGCCTCGGGACCGCTGGCGGGCCCGACGGCCCGGCTGCAGGCGGGGTCCGTGCCCTTCGTGAACGAGGAGTCGCAGCCCTTCTTCCGGGACGTCAACGACCACCTGCTCCGGGCCAACGAGCAGGTGGAGGGCCTGGACCGGCTGCTGTCGGACGTGCTGTCGGCGCACCTCGCGCAGATGGGGGTGCGGCAGAACGACGACATGCGGAAGATCTCGGCCTGGGCGGCGATGGCGGCGGTGCCGACGATGGTCGCGGGGATCTACGGCATGAACTTCGACCACATGCCGGAGCTGCACTGGACGTGGTCGTACCCGGCGGTGATCGTGCTGATGGCGGGGATCGAGATGGGGCTGTACCGCCTCTTCAAGCGGCGCGACTGGCTGTGAGCCGGGGGCGGCGGGCCCGGCTCACGGCTACCGGCCGCTCAGAAGGCGGGGGCGGGGGCGGCGGGGCCGCCGAGGGCGTCGAGCCGCTCGGGCATCCGCAGGCCGACCATGCCGTGCCAGCCGGCCGCCCGCTCGTAGGCGTACACGCCGTGGATGCCGGCCGCGAGCACCGCGCCCTTGGCCCTCGGCCACTCCAGGATGCGGCCCATGTGGCGCATGACGGCGAGGCTGACGTCGCGGTAGACCTGGATCTCGGCGAGCGCGGACTCGCGCAGGGTGCGCTGGATGAGCCGGCCGTGGCCCGCGCGGGCGAGCCCCAGCAGTTCCTCGTGGCAGTAGGCGAGGTGGTTGTCCTCGTCGTTGCAGATCATGCGGATGGCCTTGCCGAGCTCGGGGTGGTCGCCGAAGTACTTCACCAGGAGCTGCATCTGGGCGGCGGCGCGCTCCTCGGTGACCCGGCTGTGGGCGAGGTAGACGACGACGTCCTCCTCGCTCAGCGGCTCGTCCCGGCGGAGCTTGTCGTGGGCGAGTCCGATCCCGCGCCGCTCCAGGAGCATCGTGTAGTCGGTGTCCGGCGGGACGGGGACGGGGTCGAGGCCGCGCTTGCGCATGAGGGCGTTGAAGATCCGCCCGTGTTTGTCCTCGTCGGCGCCGTGGCGGGTGATCTTCGGGGTGAGTTCCCGCATGCCGGGCGCGACGAGGGCGGCGATCCGGGCGTTCTCCCAGCCGCCCTGCGACTCGCCGCTGGCGGCGATCGAGCAGAAGAGCCGGAAGGCCTCGTCGTCGTCGATGATTTCCTGGAACACACTCTTGGCCGTGAGCATCGCTGCCACCTCCCTGCGGACGTCCGCACTCCGCGCGTCCGGGAGACCGAGTCAAATGCGGTCCGGGGCGACGGGCAACAGGAGGGCACGGCGGTATCGGCCGAAAGAGTGAGGTGCGGGGCCGTAACCGGGGGCACCCGTGACGCGTTGAAGGGGATGACGGCCGTGGCGGGGAAGACCCCCGAGCCCCCACCACGGCCGCGGAACGTTCCTCCGCTCCCCCGTTACGCCAGGCCGGCCCGCTCCAGGGCGTCGACGCCCGCGCGCAGGGCGGTCAGGCGCTCGTCGAGGGTGAAGCCGGCGGGGGCGAGGGTCAGGGTGGTGACGCCGGCCTCCGCGTAGGCGGTCATCCGGTCCGCGATCCGGTCGACGGTGCCGAGCAGCGAGGTCTGGTCGATGAGGTCGCGGGGCACGGCCGCCGCGGCGCCCGTCTTGTCGCCGGCCAGGTACTTGTCCTGGATCTCGGCGGCCTCCTTCTCGTACCCCATGCGCCGGGCGAGCTGGTTGTAGAAGTTCTGCTTGCGGCTGCCCATGCCGCCCACGTAGAGGGCGGTGTAGGGGCGGAAGACGTCGGCGAGCGCGTCGACGTCCTCGCCGAGGGCGAGCGGCAGGGTCGGACAGACGTCGAAGCCGTCCATGGTCAGGCCGGCCTTCTCGCGGCCCGCCCGCAGGGGGCGCAGGGCGGTCTCCTCCAGGTGCTCGGCGGAGGGGAAGATCAGCAGGGCGCCGTCGGCGATCTCGCCGGTCTGCTCCAGGTTCTTCGGGCCGATCGCGGCGATGTAGAGCGGGATGTGCTCGCGCTGCGGGTGGACGGTCAGCTTGATCGGCTTGCCGGGGCCGCCGGGGAGCGGGAGCGTCCAGTGCTCGCCCTCGTGGGTCAGGCGCTCGCGGGACATCGCCTTGCGGACGATCTCCACGTACTCCCGGGTGCGCGCGAGCGGCTTGTCGAACTTCACGCCGTACCAGCCCTCGGAGACCTGCGGGCCGGAGACGCCGAGGCCGAGGCGGAAACGGCCGCCGGAGAGCGAGTCCAGGGTGGCCGCCGTCATCGCCGTCATGGCGGGCTGGCGGGCCGGGATCTGCATGATCGCCGAACCGACGTCGATCCGCTCCGTCTTCGCGGCGACCCAGGAGAGCACGGTCGGCGCGTCCGATCCGTACGCCTCCGCCGCCCAGCACACGTCGTAGCCGAGGCGGTCGGCCTCCTGGGCCACGGCCAGATTGTCGCCGTCCATGCCGGCGCCCCAGTAGCCGAGGTTGATGCCGAGCCGCATGTCCACACACCCCTTACCCATGAGTAACGTCTCTCGGTCCGGACTCTAGCGCGCCCCTCCCCGATCCGTCAGGAGCCGGACGCCACGCCGTCGTCCACAGCTTCCGTCCACAGGGTCTCTGCGCGCGGTGCCCCGGCCAGTAATGTCCCGCCCATGGAGCAGAGGCATCTCGGACGTACCGGCCTGCGCGTCTCGCGCGTCGGGCTCGGCACGCTCACCTGGGGGCGGGACACCGACGAGCAGGACGCCGCCGAGCAGTTGAAGGTGTTCTGGGACGCGGGCGGCACGCTCGTGGACACCGCCGACGTGTACGGCGGCGGCGAGGCCGAGTACCTGCTCGGACGGCTCATGGACCGCCTCGTGCCGCGCCGCGACCTGGTCCTGTCCACCAAGGCCGGCAGCGTCCCGGACCCGGACCGGCGCACCGACGGCTCGCGCGGCCACCTCCTCGCCGCGCTCGACGCCTCGCTGGCCCGGCTCGGCACGGACCACGTCGACCTGTGGCAGCTCCACGCCTACGACCCGTACACCCCGCTGGAGGAGTCGCTCCAGGCGCTCGACATCGCGGTGCGCAGCGGCCGCGCGCGGTACGCGGGCGTGGCGAACTTCTGCGGCTGGCAGCTCGCCAAGGCGGGCACCTGGCAGCTGGGCGGCGACCGCACCCGGCTCGCCGGGGCGCAGCTGGAGTACTCGCTGCTCCAACGGGGCGTGGAGCGGGAGGTGCTGCCCGCCGCGATCGACCTGGGCATAGGCCTGCTGCCGTCCTCGCCGCTCGGCCGCGGGGTGCTCACCGGCAAGTACCGCACCGGCACGCCGGGGGACTCCCGGGGGGCGTCCGAGGCGCTGGCGCCGTTCGTGGAGCCGTACCTGGACGAGGCGGCGAGCCGGATCGTGGAGGCCGTCAGCACCGCCGCCGACGGTCTCGCCACCAGTCCGCTGCACGTGGCGCTCGCCTGGGTCAGGGACCGGCCCGGCGTGACCGCCCCCATCGTCGGCGCGCGCACCGCGCGCCAGCTCACGGCGGCGCTGTCGGTGGAGGGCCTTAGTCTTCCTGACGAGATCTGCCGGGCTTTGGACGATGTGTCCGCGCCCGTGCACCGCTATCCGGATCACGACTGGAGCACCTTGTGACCGAGCCTTCCGGCGAGACCGCGCCCGAGGCCGAGGACCTGGCCCCCGAGGACGTGGAACCGTCCGCCGCGCCCGAGGACGCGCCGACCGCCCCCGACACCGCCGGGGAAGCCCCGGCGGAGGGGAACACGGAGACGGATACGGAGGCGGGACCGGAACCGGAGACCGCCGAGGCCGCCGAGGCCGTCGAGGAGGACGCGGAGAGCGCGGAGGGCAAGGCCGACGGGGGTGCCGACGCGGCCGGCGGGAAGGACGCGCCGGAGCTGAGCGAGGCGCAGGCGGAGCTGGCGGCCCAGCGGGAGCTGCGGGCCCGGATCGAGGCCCGGAAGGCCGGCAAGGACGGCACCGTCGCGAGCGGTGCCAAGCTGAGCGGAACCGCCGCCGACCTGCTCGCCGCCGTGCGGGCCGTGGAGGGCGGCGCCTCGTCCGGCGGCGTCCTGCACGAGCCCGCGCCCGAGCCGCCCCGCGCCGCCCGGCCGGCCGGGCCCGCCGTCCGTCCGCCCGCCCCGGCGGCCCCGCCCGCGCCCACGGCGGGGGCGCTCGCCGGGGTGCGCGAGGTGCTGGCCCGGGGCGGGGCGCCCGAGGCGCTGGCCGGGCAGGTCGCCGCCGCCCTCGGCGAGCAGGCCGCCGAGGCGCTCACCGAGGATCCGTGGCGGCTGCTGGCCGTCCCCGGCGTGCGGCCGGAGCAGGCCGACGGCTTCGCGCGGGCGCTGCTCGGCGGCGCCTGCGGGCCCGACGACCCGCGCCGGGCCGTGGCCCTGACCGTGTGGCTGCTCGACCGGGCCGCCCTCCGGGGCCACACCGCCCTCACCCTGGACGAGGCGCGGGCCGGACTCGCCGCATTCGAGGTGCCCGACCCCGGCAAGGCCGTGGACACCGCGGTCTTCGAGGGCGCCGTCCTGCTCTTCCAGGAGGAGTCCCCCGAGGACGGGGCGTACGAGGGCGACGAGGCCGACGGCGGGGACGACGGGGACCCTGTCGCCGGGGAGCCCGAGGGCTCCCCGGCGGAGGGCGGTTCCGCCGGACCGGTGGAGCCCCCGCTGCTCGGCCTCGACCGGTACGCGCTCGCCGAGGAGAGCCTCGCGGACGGCCTGGCCCGGCTCGTGCGCACCGTCACCGCCGCCGAGTGGGACGGCGACGAGCTGACCCGTGCCGTCGGCGGTCACGGCCTGGTGCTGCACACCGGCGGCGAGGCCTCCCGGGCCGAGCCGGCGGCCCTGGCCGCCGCCGCCCGGGAGCGGGGACTGCGGGTCCTGGTGACCGTGCACGACGCGGAGCGCCTGGGCCCGGAGGACCGGGAGGCCGGGACGGCGGTGCCGCTCGCCGCGCTCCTCTCGGGGACGGCCGGTCCCGGCCGGGACGAGGAGGGCTCACTCGCCCTGGACCTGCTCGTGGTGCTCGACGCCCCGCAGCTGGACGTGGAGACGGCGGCGATGCTCGTCGAGGCGCTGCCGGACGGCTGCCGGCTGGTCCTCAGCGGCGACCCGGACGTGCTCGGCGCGCCCGGCCCCGGCGCGGTCTTCGCCGACGCCCTCGCCGCCCGCGTCTGCCCCCGGGTGGCCTCCCGCCGCCCCGACCCGGGCCCGCTGGGCGAGCTGGTCTCGGGGATCGGCATCGGCGAGCTGAACCAGGTCGGGGCCCCCGGCAAGGAGGTCGTGATCGTCCCGGTGCGGGACGCCGGCGAGGCCGTGCACCGGACGGTCCAGCTGGTCGCCGACTCGGTGCCGCGCGCCTTCGGGCTGACCCCCGACCAGACGCGGGTGATCACGGTCGGCCACGGCGGCTCGGCCGGGACGCGCGCGCTGAACGCGGCGCTGAAGCAGCGGCTGAACCCCGGCCCGGGACGCTTCGGCGGCTACGACCCGGGCGACCGGGTGGCGTACGCGCCGGTGCCGGGCCGTACGGTGGCCGGCACGGTCCTCGGGGCGGACGCGGAGGGCCTGCGGCTGCGCACCGGGGACGGCGAGGTCGTCGTGCCGAAGGAGCGGGTCGAGTCGGCGCTGCGGCACGGCTGGGCGCTGACCGCCCACCAGGCGGCCGGCGGGCGGTGGCCCGCCGTGGTCGCGGTGCTGCCGGGCGACGCGGCGCCGGGGCTGAGCCGGCCGTGGGTCTACACGGCCTTCGGCCGGGCGGAGCGCCATCTGTCGGTCGTGCACGGCGTGGACCAGGCGCTGCCGCGCGCGGTGGCCGAGGTGCTGGCCCCGGCGCGGACCACCCGGCTGCGGCCCCTCCTGATCGCCCTCCTCGCCACCGCCGGCGAGGAGTAGCGGGCGCGGGCCCGGAGCGGGACGCCGGAGGGCCGGGACGCCACCCCGGCGTCCCGGCCCTCCGGCGTCCTCCCCGGTGCGTCTCAGCGGCCGGCGTTGCCGCCCCCGCCCGCCCCGGCGGCAGCGGCGGCGTCGCCCTCGGCGTCCCGGTCGCCCTCGTCGTCCTCGGCGGCCTCGTCCTCGTCCTCGTCGTCGTCGAAGACGGAGCTGATGTCGAAGCGGCAGACGATCCGCTCCGGGTCCGCCTGCTCGAAGGGGGCGGCCAGCCACTCCCCCGGCTCCGGGGGCGCCCCGGCGGCGGTGACCCAGAGGGTGGAGTCGCCCTCCTCCAGGCCGAACTCCTTGTGCCGGGAGGCGATCTCGTCGGGTTCGTACTCCCCGAAGAGGACCCCGAGCGCGGCGGCCGTGCCGCGGGGGCCGTCCTCGTCGTGGTCGAGGTCGGCGACCCGCCGCGCCTGGGCGACGAGCCGGCGCGGCTCGGCCACGGCGTAGTCGCGGCGGATCAGCACGCTGAGGGCGTGCGGTTCGGCGGGTCCCGCGTAAGGGGGCAGCCCGTCGTCGGCCCCGGGGATCTCGAAGGGGGTCACCTCGTCGTAGTGGTCGTAGAGGAGCTCGTCATAGGCCTCGGCGGCCGCGGCGAGGGCGTTGAACGCCTCGTACACGCCCGTGTCGTCGTCCCCCGTGCGGCCTTCGACCGCCGCGAGGTGGCGGTCCAGCGCGGTCTTGACCGCCTCGGCGGCGGCACGTACCTCGGCAGCGGTGGGCTGCGCAGCATCAGACATGGGACAGACGCTATCCGTACCGGGCCGGTGCCCGCACAATAGATGCGATGCCGGAATACGAATTTGTCGACGTGTACGTGCCGCGCGGCGTCTCCCGCAGGGAGACCGCGCGGCTTCTGACCGACCATGCCGAGTACGGACACTGGGAGTTGGACCGGCTCGTCCTGCGCCGGGACGGCAGTCGCAGAGTGCGGCTGAAGCGGCGGATCATCCGTCAGATCCGGGCGACCTGGTGACGGAGCACGCGGAAGGGGCCCCGCACGGCGCGGGGCCCCTTCGCGTGTCCGGCGGTCCGGTTCAGGCGCCGCGGCGGGAGCGGCGGTAGACCAGCGAGCCCGCGAGGAGCATCCCCGCGGCGGCCGGCACGATCACGCCGAGCGGGGCGGACGATCCGGTCTCGGCCAGCTCGTCCGGCGAGGCCGGGGGCGGCGTGAGCTGCGGGCCGGGGTGGTTCGAGCCGCCGTCCGAGCTGGGCGGCACACCCGGGGTACCGGGCGTACCCGGGGTACCGGGGTTACCAGGCGTACCGGGGGTGCCGGGCGTGCCCGGAGTCCCGGGCGTACCAGGGGTGCCCGGGGTCCCAGGCGTCCCAGGGGTGCCCGGCGTCCCGGGGGTACCCGGCGTCCCGGGGGTACCCGGCGTGCCCGGAGTCCCGGGGGTACCGGGTGTACCCGGAGTCCCGGGCGTACCCGGAGTCCCGGGGGTCTCCGGCTCCTCGCCGTAGCCGCCCGGCTCCTCGCCGTAGCCGCCGGGCTCCTCGCCGTAGCCGGAGTCGGGGGTCTGTCCGTTCGCGCAGTCGTTGCCCGTGGCGGCGTTGCCGAGGCCGATGCCCGTGACGCCGTTGCCGCACACGTTCACCGGGACCTCGACCGGGACCACCACGGTGTTGCCCGAGGCGACGCCCGGGGAGTCGCTCGCGTGCGCGCCGCCGGACGCGCCGGGGCGGGCCTGGGCGGGGATGTTCGCGCAGGAGTTGCCCATCGCCGGGTTGAGCACCCCGACGACGTTCACGGTGTTGCCGCAGGCGTTGACCGGGGCGTGGACCGGGACCTGGACGCTGTTCCCGGACGCGACGCCGGGTGAGTTCGCGGCCGTGCCGCTCGCGGCGGAATCCGCCTGCGCGATGCCTCCGCCGAGCGCGAGGACCCCGCCGGCCGCCGCGACGGTGATGATGCTCTTGCGCGTGACCTGTCGCATAGCTTGCTTACCTGCCTTCTCGGCATTCGCCTGATCGGCGTGGGATGAGGGCCACCGGGCCCGTGCCCGGGGCGGAATCGCCACCGGCCCCGGAGTGCATGGCACGCACTCCGGGGCCGGACGGCTCACGCCCTCAAGGGGCGGGGCACAACGTCAGGCGTTGACGCAGGTGTTGCCGAAGGCGGGGTTCAGCAGGCCGATCACGGAGACCGTGTTGCCGCAGACGTTCACGGGAACGTGAACCGGGACCTGCACGACGTTGCCCGAGAGGACACCGGGGGAACCGATGGCCGCACCCTGGGCACCCGCGTCGGCGACGGCCATGCCCGCGCCCGCGAGAACGAGACCGCCGGTGGCAGCCGCAGCAGCGACGACCTTCTTGATCATTATTCCTCCTAGTTGACAAGTGCGGCCCCAGCCGCGGACCGCAACACCTGTAACGAGGGGGAACCGAGGGGGCTACGAGCCCCGGGAGTCATTCACTCTTTCCGGTCACGGGCAAACGGACGGTCGAATCCGACCGTCCGCCGCCCCGCGGTCAGCAGGCGTCGAGGAAGCGGTCCAGGACGCGCACGCCGAACTTCAGGCCGTCGACCGGGACCCGCTCGTCGACGCCGTGGAACATGCCGGCGAAGTCCAGCTCCGGCGGCAGCTGGAGCGGGGCGAAGCCGAAGCAGCGGATGCCGAGGTCGTCGAAGGACTTGGCGTCGGTGCCGCCGGAGAGCATGTACGGGACGGCGCGGGCGATCGGGTCCTCGGCGCGCAGGGCGAGCTGCATGGCGTCGACGAGGGCCCCGTCGAAGCTGGTCTCCAGGGCCTTGTCGCCGTGCACGTCCTCGCGCTTCACCCGGGGACCGAGGATCCGGTCGAGATCGGCGAGGAACTCCTGCTCGTGACCGGGGAGGAAGCGCCCGTCGACGTGGGCGGTGGCCTGGCCGGGGATGACGTTCACCTTGTAGCCGGCGCCGAGCATGGTGGGGGCGGCGGAGTTCCGCAGGGTGGCGCCGATCATCTTGGCGATGCCGCCGAGCTTGGCCAGGGTGGCGTCCATGTCCTCGGGGTCGAGCGGAGTGCCGAGGGCGTCGGAGAGCTCGTCGAGGAAGCTGCGGACGGTCTTGGTGACGCGGACCGGCCACTGGTGGCGGCCGAGCCGGCCGACGGCCTCGCAGAGCTCGGTGATGGCGTTGTCGGAGTTGGTCATCGAGCCGTGGCCGGCCGTGCCCTCCACCGTGAGCCGCATCCAGTGCATGCCCTTCTGGGCGGTCTCGACCAGGTAGAGGCGCAGGTTCTCGTTGACGGTGAAGGAGAAGCCGCCGACCTCGCCGATCGCCTCGGTGACGCCCTCGAAGAGGTCACGGTGGTGGTCGACCAGGTGGCGGGCGCCGTAGGTGCCGCCGGCCTCCTCGTCGGCGAGGAAGGCGAGGACGACGTCGCGCGGGGGCTTGCGCCCGCTGCGCAGCCGGTCGCGGACGACCGCGAGGGTCATCGCGTCCATGTCCTTCATGTCGACGGCGCCGCGGCCCCAGACGCACCCGTCGGCGACCTCGCCGGAGAAGGGGTGGTGGGTCCAGTCCTCGGCGTTGGCCGGGACGACGTCGGTGTGCCCGTGGATGAGCAGGGCCGGACGGGACGGGTCCTCGCCCTCGATGCGGGCCACGGTGGAGGCGCGGCCCTGGTGGGACTCGATGATCCTCGGTTCGAGGCCGACCTCGGCGAGCTTCTCGGCGACGTACTCGGCCGCGGCCCGCTCCCCCGGGCCGGAGTGGTCGCCGTAGTTGCTGGTGTCGATGCGGATGAGGTCCCGGCAGAGGTCGACGACCTCGTCCTCACCCGAGACGGTACGGCCGGTGTTCGACTCGCTCACGCTGCTTCCTCCCACGACGTGCCCCACGTGCTTGCTGGTGGTCCTCCCTGCCCATCCTGCCGCGCCCCCGCCCCGGCGGCGCAAGGGCGTCCACCGGCCGACACACCCCCGACACATGCCGAGACGGGAGAGGCGGGAGGGGCGGACCGGGCGGGAGGGGAGGTGGTGATCGACCCCTCCGAATGTTTGCTATGGTTTTCCTCGTCGGAACGGCCCAGGGCCGCGAGACACACACCCTGTCCGGGTGGCGGAATGGCAGACGCGCTAGCTTGAGGTGCTAGTGCCCTTTATCGGGCGTGGGGGTTCAAGTCCCCCCTCGGACACCAGAGGAAAGTCCCGGTCGAGCTTGTCTCGGCCGGGACTTTCTCGTGTGCGGGCGACGGGAGGCGGAAGGGTGCGCAGGAAGAGGGTGCCGGCCGCCCCGCTGCCGCAGCGGGACGGGATCGATCCGGTGCGGCTCCGGCTGCCGGAGGACCCGGAGGGGACCTGGCCGACCGTGGGGGCCTATCTGCTCGGGCGGTACGGGGCGGCGGTCGGCGCGGAGCGGATCGGCGCGATGCTGGACGCGGGGCGGTTCGTCGGCGCCGACGGACGGGCCGCGGCGGGCCCGGAGCCGTACGAGCCGGGGCGGTGGCTGTGGTTCCACCGGGATCTCGCGCCGGAGGAGCGGGTGCCGTTCGAGGTCGGCGTCGTGTACCGGGACGAGCGGATCGTGGTCGCCGACAAGCCGCACTTCCTGGCGACGACGCCGCGCGGGCGGCACGTGAGGGAGACGGCGGTGGCCCGGCTGCGGGCCGGGCTCGGGCTGCCCGCGCTCCAGCCGGCGCACCGGCTGGACCGGCTGACGGCGGGCCTCGTGCTGTTCGTGGTGCGGCCCGAGGACCGGGGGGCGTACCAGCTGCTGTTCAAGGAGCGGCGGGTGCGCAAGGAGTACGAGGCGCTGGCGCCGTACGACCCCGGGGTGGGGCTTCCCGTGACGGTGCGCAGCCGGATCGAGAAGGAGCGGGGGGTGCTGGCCGCCCGGGAGGTGCCGGGCGAGCCGAACGCCGTGAGCCGGATCGAGCTGGTGGAGCGGCTGGGCGCCCACGCGCGGTACCGGCTGCTGCCGGAGACCGGGAGGACGCACCAGCTGCGGGTGCACATGAACGCGCTGGGGCTGCCGATCCTGGACGACCCGCTCTACCCGGTGGTGCGGGAGGACGGGCCGGAGGACCACCGGCGGCCGCTGCGCCTGCTGGCGCGGACGCTGGAGTTCGCCGACCCGTTCTCGGGTGGGGCGAGGCGGTTCGAGAGCCGCCTCGCGCTCAGTGACCCCGCCTGATCCACTCCTCCAGGTGCGGGGCCTCCTCGCCGATGGTGGTGGTGTCGCCGTGGCCGGTGCGGACGACGGTCTCCGGCGGGAGGGTCAGGAGCTTCCCGCGGATCGAGTCGACGATCGTGGGGAAGTCCGAGAAGGACCGGCCGGTGGCGCCGGGGCCGCCCCGGAAGAGCGTGTCGCCGGTGAAGACCGTGCCCAGGTCGGGGGCGTGCAGGCAGACCGCTCCGGGGGCGTGGCCGGGGGTGTGGAGGACCTTCAGGTCGGTGCCGGCGATGGTGAGGACCTGTCCGTCGGCGAGCTCGCCGTCGGGGGTGTGGTCGGGGTGGGTGAGCTTCCACAGCGGCTGGTCGGCCGGGTGGAGCAGGACGCGGGCGCCGGTGGCGGCGGCGAGCGCGGGGGCGGCGCCGACGTGGTCGTCGTGGGCGTGGGTGCAGACGATGGCGCGCAGGGCGCGTCCGTCGAGGGCTTCGAGGATGGCGTCGGCGTCGTGGGCGGCGTCGATGACGATCGCCTCGGTGTCGTCGCCGACGATCCAGACGTTGTTGTCGACGTCCCAGGTGCCGCCGTCGAGGCTGAAGGTGCCGGAGGTGACCAGGTGGTCGACGCGGGCGGCCATCAGAACACCACCACCGAGCGCAGGACGTCGCCCTCGTGCATGCGGGCGAAGGCCTTCTCGACCTCGTCGAGGGCGATGGTCTCGGTGACGAAGGCGCCGAGGTCGATGCGGCCCTGCCGGTGCAGGTCGATGAGCATCGGGAAGTCGCGGGACGGCAGGCAGTCGCCGTACCAGGAGGACTTGAGGGAGCCGCCGCGGCCGAAGACGTCCAGGAGGGGCAGTTCGAGCTGCATCTCGGGGGTGGGGACGCCGACCAGGACGACGGTGCCGGCGAGGTCGCGGGCGTAGAAGGCCTGCTTGTACGTCTCGGGGCGGCCGACGGCCTCGATGACGACGTCGGCGCCGAAGCCGTCGGTGAGCTCGCGGATCGCCTCGACGGGGTCGGCGGTGCGCGAGTCGACGGTGTGGGTGGCGCCCATCTCGCGCGCCTTGGCCAGTTTCCGCTCGTCGATGTCGACGGCGATGACCTTCGCGGCCCCGGCGAGGCGGGCGCCGACGATCGCGGCGTCGCCGACGCCTCCGCAGCCGATGACGGCGACGGTGTCGCCGCGGGAGACGTTCCCGGTGTTGATCGCGGCGCCGATGCCGGCCATCACGCCGCAGCCGAGGAGACCGGCGATCTCGGGGGCGACGGCCGGGTCGACCTTGGTGCACTGGCCGGCGGCGACGAGGGTCTTCTCGGCGAAGGCGCCGATGCCGAGGGCCGGGGAGAGCTCCGTGCCGTCGAGCAGGGTCATCCGCTGCGTGGCGTTGTGGGTGTCGAAGCAGTACCAGGGGCGGCCCCGGCGACAGGCGCGGCACTGGCCGCAGACGGCCCGCCAGTTGAGGATCACGTAGTCGCCGGGGGCGACCTCGGTGACGCCCTCGCCGACCGACTCGACGGTGCCGGCGGCCTCGTGGCCGAGGAGGAACGGGAAGTCGTCGTTGATCCCGCCCTGCTTGTAGTGGAGATCGGTGTGGCAGACGCCGCACGCCTGGATCCTGACGACGGCCTCACCGGGACCGGGATCGGGGATCACGATGGTCTCGACCCGGACCGGTTCGTTCCTGCCGGGGGCGATGACCCCCTGGACGTGCTGCGGCATCGCGAACTTCCCTTCCTCCGACTGGATCTTGTAAGCCTCCTGGGTACCACTATCTCCCGATAAAAGGCGAGACCCCCGCAGGCCGTGCCTGCGGGGGTCCGCCGCTCCCGTGGGGGGAGTGCGGGGAGGCGGGCGGGTCAGTCCTGCCGCGCGGCGGTCTCGCGGACCCGGCCGCGGACCAGGAACCAGCCGCCGACGAGGACCGCGGCGATCAGCGGGAGGCAGTTGACGGTGGTGCGGCCGATGCCGCCGTCCATCCACATGAGGACCAGGACGGAGCCGAGGAAGACCAGGGTCACGATCTGGGTGTACGGGGCCCAGGGCAGCCGGTAGGCGGGGCGGACGAGCCGGCCCTGCTCGGCGCGGCGGACGAAGAGCAGCGAGCAGACCATGATCATGGCCCAGGTGCCGATGATGCCGATGGAGGCGAAGTTGAGGACAAGCTCGAAGGCGTCCTCGGGCATCCTGGCGTTGAGGGCGACGCCGACGACGCCGAAGCCCGCGGTGAGCAGGATGCCGCCGTAGGGCACGCCGCCCTTGTTCATGACGCCGGTGAACTTCGGGGCGGAGCCGGCCAGCGACATGGAGCGCAGGATGCGGCCGGTGGAGTACAGGCCGGAGTTGAGGCTGGAGAGGGCGGCGGTGAGGACGACGAGGTTCATCACGCCGGCGGCGCCGGGGACGCCCAGCTTGTCGAAGACGGTGACGAAGGGGCTCTGGTCGCCGGTGTAGGCGGTGTACGGGAGGAGCAGCGCGAGCAGGACGACGGAGCCGACGTAGAAGAGGCCGACGCGCCACATGATCGAGTTGATCGCCTTCGGCATGATCTTCTCGGGGTTCTCGGTCTCGCCTGCGGCGACGCCGCAGAGCTCGACGGAGGCGTAGGCGAAGACGACGCCCTGGATGAGCAGGAGCATCGGCATCATGCCGTTGGGGAAGATGCCGCCGTTGTCGGTGATGTTGGCGAGGCCCGGGGTGGAGCCGCCGACGTCGTGCGAGGTGACGACGAGGAAGATGCCGACGAGCATGAAGGCGACGAGCGCGGCGACCTTGACGATCGCGAACCAGAACTCCATCTCGCCGAAGTACTTCACCGAGATGAGGTTGGCGGCGAGCACGACCGCGAGGGCGATCAGCGCGAGGATCCACTGCGGGACGTCGCTGAACATCGACCAGAAGTGGGCGTAGGTGGCCGCGGCGGTGATGTCGGCGACGGCGGTGGTCGACCAGTTGAGGAAGTAGAGCCAGCCGGCCGTGTAGGCGCCCTTCTCGCCCATGAACTCGCGGGCGTAGGAGACGAAGGCGCCGGAGGACGGGCGGTAGAGCACCAGCTCGCCCAGGGCCCTGACCACGAAGAAGGCGAAGACGCCGCAGACCGCGTACGCGATGAAGAGCGAGGGGCCGGCGCTGGCCATCCGGCCGCCCGCGCCGAGGAAGAGCCCCGTGCCGATGGCGCCGCCGATGGCGATCATGTTGATGTGCCGGGACTTGAGGTCCTTGCGGTATCCGGCGTCGCCGGCGTCGACGTGGGGGGAGGCGGGCGTGTTCGCCGGCGCGGCGGACAGCGGCTCGGCCGCGGTGACGCGGTCACTCATGGAGTTGTCGCCTTCGTGAGGGGGTGGGGGCTGTGCGGTACCCGGCCGCGCCCCGGGGTCCCTTCGTGGGGGTCGCCCCTGCGCGGCCAGCCGACATCCTCACGGCAAGGCACGCTCACTGACTGTGAGCGAATTCACTGAACGCCCGGATTTGAGCTAGTTCAGAGCTTACGCAGCGCTGTACGGCGTACGGCCCGCGCGCGACGGGCGGGTGCCGTCACGGGGCCAGGACGTCCAGCTCCCTGAGCGCGCCGACGGCGATCTCGCGGGTCAGCGCCTCGGCGCGGGCCGCGTCCCGCTCCCGTACCGCCTCGGCGACCTGGACGTGGAGGGTGACGGCGGCCGGGTCGGGGTCCTCGAACATCACGTGGTGGTGGGTGCGGCCGGTGAGGACCTCGGCGACGACGTCCCCGAGGCGGGCGAACATCTCGTTCCCGGAGGCGTTGAGGACGACCCGGTGGAAGGCGATGTCGTGGACCAGGTACGCCTCCAGCTGCCGGCCGCGCGAGGTGGCGACCATGCCGAGGGCCCGCTCGGTGAGCTCGCGGCACTGGTCCGGGGTGGCGTGGAGGGCGGCGAGGCCGGCGGCGACGGGTTCCACGGCGGAGCGCAGCACGGTGAGGGAGCGGAGCTGCCGGGGGCGGTCGGCCCCGGCCAGGCGCCAGCGGATGACCTGGGGGTCGTAGACGTTCCAGCTCTCGGTGGGCAGGACGGTGACGCCGACCCGGCGGCGGGACTCCACGAGGTGCATCGACTCCAGCACGCGGACGACCTCGCGGACGACGGTCCGCGAGACGTCGAAGTCCTGCGCGAGCTCGTCGGTGCGCAGCACCGTGCCCGGCGGGTGATCCCCCGCGGTGATGGCGAGGCCCAGGGTGGCGAGCACGTGCGAGTGGAGCCCCTGGGCCGGAGTCGTCATGGGAGCAGCCTATGCGCGGCCGGGCCGGTGATCACACCGGAGAGCGGGACGGGGGCGGGCGCGCCTCCCCGGGAATTAAAAGTACTACTTTTATGTCACAGGCTCTTGAATACGTCGTACTCAATGGGTTTCATGAGCCCGACGGATCGATGTCGCGAAGACAGCACCGATGTCGAAGAAGACAGCGAGGCACCCCCCATGAGCACCACCCCCCACCCCGCCGCTCCCCCGGTCGTCGTCGTCATGGGCGTCGCCGGGACCGGCAAGACCACGATCGGCCCGCTGGTCGCCGACGCCCTCGGCCTCCCCTACGCCGAGGGCGACGACTTCCACCCCGCGGCCAACGTGGCGAAGATGTCGGCCGGCGTCCCGCTGGACGACGCCGACCGGGAGCCGTGGCTCGACGCCATCGGCGTCTGGGCCCACGGCCGGGCCGGGGCCGGCGGGGTGGTCAGCAGCTCCGCGCTGAAGCGGGTCTACCGGGACCGGCTGCGCGCGGCCGCGCCCGGGGTCGTCTTCCTCCACCTGACCGGCGACCGGGAGCTGATCGAGGGCCGGATGGCCTCCCGCACGGGCCACTTCATGCCCACCGCGCTGCTCGACTCCCAGTTCGCCACCCTGCAGCCGCTGCAGGACGACGAGGCCGGCGTCGCCGTCGACGTCTCCGGCACCCCCGAGGAGATCGCCGGCCGGGCCGTCGCCGCGCTGCGGCGGCTCGCCCGCTGACCTCCCGTCCCCCACCTGCCCGTACGAAGGACCCCACCGTGACCCGTCTCAGCGTCGAGACCCTGGCAGCGGACGCCGTCGAACCGATCACCTCGGCCGGCAACGCCCAGCTGGGCATCGCCGTTCTCGCCGGCATCGCCGTCATCGTCCTGCTCATCACCAAGTTCAAGCTGCACGCGTTCCTGGCGCTGACCATCGGGTCGCTCGCGCTCGGCGCGTTCGCCGGTGCCCCGCTCGCGGACACCATCAAGGCGTTCAGCACCGGCCTCGGCAACACCGTGGCAGGCGTGGGCGTGCTCATCGCGCTCGGCGCGATCCTCGGCAAGCTGCTGGCCGACTCGGGCGGCGCCGACCAGATCGTCGACACGATCCTGGCGAAGGCGAGCCGGCGCTCCATGCCGTGGGCGATGGTCCTGATCGCCTCGGTGATCGGCCTGCCGCTCTTCTTCGAGGTCGGCATCGTGCTGCTGATCCCGGTGGTCCTCATGGTCGCCAAGCGCGGCAACTACTCGCTGATGCGGATCGGCATCCCGGCCCTGGCCGGCCTGTCCGTGATGCACGGCCTGATCCCGCCGCACCCCGGCCCGCTCGTCGCGATCGACGCCGTCGGCGCCAACCTGGGCGTCACCCTCGCCCTCGGCCTGGTCGTCGCGATCCCGACCGTGATCATCGCGGGTCCGGTCTTCTCCCGGTACGCGGCCCGCTGGGTGGACATCCAGGCGCCCGAGCACATGATCCCGGCGCGCCCCTCCGAGGACCTGGAGAAGCGCCCCGGCTTCGGCGTCACGGTCGCCACGGTGATGCTGCCGGTCGTCCTGATGCTGGTGAAGGCGCTCGTCGACATCGTGGTCGACGACCCCGAGAACGCCGTGCAGAAGGTCACCGACGTCATCGGCTCGCCGCTGATCGCGCTGCTCGCCGCCGTCATAGTCGCCCTGTTCACGCTGGGCCGCGCGGCCGGCTTCAGCAAGGAGCGGCTGTCCTCGACGGTCGAGAAGTCCCTCGCCCCGATCGCGGGCGTGCTGCTGATCGTCGGCGCGGGCGGCGGCTTCAAGCAGACGCTGATCGACATCGGCGTGGGCCAGATGATCCTGGACTTCTCCCGGGACTGGTCGATCCCGGCCCTGCTGCTCGCCTGGCTGATCGCGGTCGCGATCCGGCTCGCCACGGGCTCCGCGACGGTCGCGACGATCTCGGCGGCCGGCCTGGTGGCCCCGCTGGCCGCGGGCATGTCGACCGGTGAGACGGCGCTGCTCGTGCTGGCGATCGGTGCCGGTTCGCTCTTCTTCAGCCACGTCAACGACGCCGGTTTCTGGCTGGTGAAGGAGTACTTCGGCATGAGCGTCGGCCAGACGATCAAGACCTGGTCGGTGATGGAGACCATCATCTCGGTGGTGGCCCTGGTCTTCGTGCTGCTGCTGTCGCTGCTGGTCTAGCGGCGGCCGGCCGGGGAAGGGCCCGGTCCCCGGAGCGCGTGCGCTCCGGGGACCGGGCCCTTCCCGTGCCCTGGCCGCCCCTGCGCGGGGGCGGGTCCTGTGCCCTGGCCGCCCCTGCGCGGGGGCCGGGGTCCTGCGCGGGAGGCCGGGGCCGGGGTCCTGTGCGGGGGCCGGGGTCCTATGCCGGGGCCGGGGTCCTGTGCGGGGCCGTTCCTACGCGGTGGCCGCCGCCGCGGCCCGCCCGGCCGCGCGGCCGGAGAAGATGCAGCCGCCGAGGAAGGTGCCTTCGAGGGAGCGGTAGCCGTGGACGCCGCCGCCGCCGAAGCCGGCGGCCTCGCCCGCCGCGTACAGGCCGGGAAGGGGTTCGCCGGTGTCGGTGAGGACCCGCGAGGAGAGGTCGGTCCGGAGGCCTCCGAGGGACTTGCGGGTGAGGATGTTGAGGCGGACCGCGATCAGCGGGCCGGCCTTGGGATCGAGGATCCGGTGCGGGGCGGCGGTGCGGATCAGGCGGTCGCCCAGGTAGCTGCGTGCGCCGCGGATCGCGGTGATCTGGAGGTCCTTGGTGAAGGGGTTGGCGATCTCTCGGTCGCGGGCGGTGATCTCGCGGCGGAGCGCGGACTCGTCGACGAGGTCCTGGCCGGTGACCCGGTTCATGCCCCGGACCAGGGCCCCGAGGTCGTCCTCGACGACGAAGTCGGCGCCCTTGTCCATGAACGCCCGGACGGGGCCCGGGACGTCGGCGCGGGCGCGGCCGAGGACGTCGCGGACGGACTTGCCGGTGAGGTCGGGGTTCTGCTCGGAGCCGGAGAGGGCGAACTCCTTGCCGATGATCCGCTGGTCGAGCACGAACCAGGTGTGGTCGTGACCGGTCCGCATGATGTGTTCGAGGGTGCCGAGCGTGTCGAAGCCGGGGAAGAGCGGCACCGGGAGCCGCTTGCCGGTGGCGTCGAGCCAGAGGGAGGAGGGGCCGGGCAGGATGCGGATGCCGTGCTTGGCCCAGAGGGGGTTCCAGTTCTCGATGCCCTCGGTGTAGTGCCACATCCGGTCGCGGTTGACGTGGTGGGCGCCGGCCTTCTCCGCGATGCCGAGCATCAGGCCGTCGACGTGGGCGGGGACGCCGGAGAGCAGCTTCGCGGGCGGGGTGCCGAGGCGGGCCGGCCACTGGGAGCGGACCAGGTCGTGGTTGCCGCCGATGCCGCCGGTGGTGACGATCACCGCCTGGGCCCTCAGCTCGAAGGAGCCGGTCGCGGTCCTGCTGCTGGCGGTGCCGCGTTCCGCGTCGGAGGGTTCCAGGACCTCGCCGGAGACCGTGTCCAGGGCGCCCCCGGTGCGACCCAGGGAGGTGACGCGGTGGCGGAAGCGGAAGGTGACGAGGCCGCGGGCGACGCCTTCGCGGACCTTCGCCTCGAAGGGGGCGACGAGGCCGGGGCCCGTGCCCCAGGTGATGTGGAAGCGCGGGACGGAGTTGCCGTGCCCGGTGGCGTCGTAGCCGCCGCGCTCGGCCCAGCCGACGACCGGGAAGAAGCGGACGCCGCGCGCGTGGAGCCAGGCGCGCTTCTCGCCGGCCGCGAAGTCGACGTACGCCTCCGCCCAGCGGCGGGCCCAGTCGTCCTCGGGGCGGTCGAAGCCGGCGGTGCCCCTCCAGTCCTGGAGGGCGAGGGCGTGGCTGTCCTTGATGCGCAGCCGGCGCTGTTCGGGGGAGTCGACGAGGAAGAGCCCGCCGAAGGACCAGTGGGCCTGGCCGCCGAGGGACTGTTCGGGCTCCTGGTCCAGGAGGATCACGGACCGGCCGGCTTCGACCAGTTCGGCGGTGGCGACGAGACCGGCGAGGCCGGCCCCGATCACGATCACATCGGCGTCGTAGGGCATGGACCGCATCTTGGATACACGGATGTATCGAGTCAACCGTTCCGGACCGTCCGGCCCCCTCCCGTTTTCTAATGTCGCGCATTAATATGTTTCCATGGCAAGGACATCGGGCCCCGAGACCCGGGAGAAACTGGTCCGCGCGGCGGAGGAGCTCTTCGCCTCCCAGGGCGTCGACGGCGCGCAGCTGAGGGACGTCACCCGGCTCGCCGGACAGGCCAACCCCTCCGCGGTCCAGTACCACTTCGGCTCCCGCGCCGGACTCCTCGACGCGGTCATGGCCGGCCGGCTGGCCCGCACCGAGCAGGTGCTGGTCTCCCTCCCGTACGACGAGGAGGCCGGCGTGCGCGAGCTGCTCACCGCCCTCGTCACCGCCGAGGCGAGCGAGCTGGGCACCGAGCGGGGCCGCCGCTGCCTGCGGGTCTCCGCGCAGCTCAGCCACGAGAGCGGCGTCCGCGCCCGCACCCCCCACCCCACCCTCGCCGGCACCGCCTACTGGACGCTGATCGAGCGGATCGCCGGACGCCTCGCCGACGACGGGCTGCCCGAGCCGCTGCTCCTGGAGCGCCTGGACCTGGCCCTCACGGTCGTCGGCGCGGCCCTCGCCGACCGGGCCCGGCAGTACCTCGACGGGACGGAGCCGCTCACCGACGAGCCCCTCTTCCTCGCCGACCTCGTCGAGACCACCACCGCGCTCCTCCGGGCCGCACCGCCCCGGAGGCCCTGATGCGCAGCACCACCCCGAAAGGACCCTCCATGAACGACCTCTCCGGCAAGACCGTCCTCATCACCGGCGGCGCCCGCGGCCTGGGCGCCGAAGCGGCCCGCCGGGCCGTCGCCGCCGGGGCGAACGTGGTCGTCACCGACGTCCTCGACGAGGACGGCGCGGCGACCGCCGCGAGCCTCGGCGAGCGCGCCCGCTTCCTCCACCACGACGTCACCTCCGAGGAGGAGTGGGCGGCCGCCGTCGCCTGCGCCGTCGCCGAGTTCGGCGGTCTGCACGGCCTGGTGAACAACGCCGGCATCTCCACCGGCACCCTCCTGGAGTCCGAGAGCGTCGAGCACTTCCGCAAGGTCCTCGACATCAACCTCACCGGCGTCTTCATCGGCATGAAGGCCGCGATACCGGCGATGCGCGAGGCCGGCGGCGGCTCCATCGTCAACATCTCCTCCGCGGCCGGCCTGATGGGCCTCGCGCTGACCGCCGGCTACGGCGCCTCCAAGTGGGGCGTCCGCGGCCTCACCAAGATCGGCGCGGTCGAGCTCGGCACCTCCGGGATCCGGGTCAACTCGGTCCACCCCGGCATGACCTACACCCCGATGACCGCCTCGGTCGGCATCCGGCGCGGTGAGGGCATGTACCCGAACACGCCGATGGGCCGGGTCGGCGAGGCCGACGAGATCGCCGGCGCGGTCGTCTTCCTGCTCTCGGACGCCGCCTCGTACGTGACCGGCGCGGAACTCGCCGTGGACGGCGGCTGGACCACCGGCCCGACGGTCGAGTACGTCATGGGGCGGTGACTCCGGAGCCCCGGCGACCCGGCTGGTTGGATGGGGCGCATGAGCGCTTCCGATGAAGTACTGGACGTCGTCGACGAGCAGGACCGGGTGATCGGGCGGGCCCCACGCGGCGAGGTGTACGCGCGGGGCCTGATCCACCGCTGCACCTTCGTCCGCGTGCGGGACGCCGAGGGGCGGGTCTTCGTCCACCGCAGGACGCCGACGAAGCTGGTCTTCCCCTCGCTGTACGACCTCTTCGTCGGCGGGGTCGTCGGCGCCGGCGAGTCCTACGACGACGCGGCGCTCCGCGAGGCCGAGGAGGAGCTCGGCGTCTCCGGGCTGCCCCGCCCCGCCTTCCTGCACAAGTTCCTGTACGACTCCGGGGGCGTGGCCGGGAAGTGGTGGTCGGCCGTCTACGAGGTCCGCTGCGACCTGCCGGTGCGGCCGCAGGCCGAGGAGGTCGCCTGGCACGCCTTCCTCACCGAGGACGAGCTGCGGGAGCGGCTGCCGGGCGCGGCCGGGGCCTGGGAGTGGGTGCCGGACGGTCTCGCCGCGTACGAACGGCTGGTGGCGGACCGGAGCTGGTAGGGATCGGCCATTAGGGTGCCGGGGTGAGGCAATTCGTACAGAGTCTGCGGCTGTGGTTCGCGCCGCAGCGGATCGGCGACGAGGGCGAGACCCCCGACTACCGCTTCTCCCTCGCCAACGAGCGGACCTTCCTCGCCTGGATCCGGACCGCGCTCGCGCTCGTCGGCGGCGGTTTCGCCGTCGACCAGTTCCTGCCGGACCTGCGCTGGGCGGTCCGGGTCGGGCTCTCGCTCGCGCTGCTCGCGGCCGGCGTGCTGTGCGCGCTGCGCGCGGTGAACCACTGGATCCGCTGTGAGCGGGCCATGCGCCGGGGCGAGGACCTTCCGGTCTCCCGCTTCCCCGCGGTCCTGAGCCTCACGGTGGCGGTGGTGGCGGTCGCGATGGTGGTGCTCGTGGTCTTCGGCCGGGCCGGCTAGTGGGCGGTCCCGCGCCCGGGTCCGCCGCGGCCGCCGACCGGGACCCGGGGCTCCAGCCGGAGCGGACCCGGCTCGCCTGGAGGCGGACCACGCTGTCCTGCACGGTCGTGGCGGTGCTCGGCGTCAAGCTGGCCTTCGTGGACGGCGCCACGGCGGCGGGGGTGACCGGGCTGGCCCTCTCCGCGCTGCTGTGGATCGGCTTCCTGGCCGTCGCCCACCGGCGGATCCGCGCCCTGGACACCGCCCGGCCCCGGGTCCTGTCCGTCCGGGCCGCGGTGCTCGCCACCGGCTGCACGATCGCCCTGGCGGTGTGCGGGGCGGTGCTGATCTGGTGACGGCCCCTATGGGACGGTGACCACGACCTTGCCCTGGAGGCCGCCCGCGGCGTTGGCGCGCTGGGCGTCGGCCGCCCGCTCCAGCGGGAAGGTCTTCGCCACCCGGACGTCCAGGACGCCCTCGTCGGCGAGGTCGGCGAGCGCGGCCAGGTCGGCGGCGTCCGGGCGGACCCAGTAGTAGCGGCCGCCGAGCGCCAGGACCTCGCCGTCGGCGACGGAGGCGAGCCGGCCGCCGGGGGCGAGCAGCCGCGCGGCGTGCTGGAGGAAGGGGCCGCCGAGGGTGTCGAGGACGGCGTCCACGCCGTCCGGGGCGAGCTCGCGCACCTGCCGGGTGAAGGTCGCCTCGTCGAAGAGGACCGGCTCGGCGCCGAGGGCGGCCACCCGCTCCCGGCCGGCCTCGCGGGCGGCGCCGAGGACCCGGCAGCCGAGGTGGCGGGCGATCTGGACGCCCATGGAGCCGACGCCGCCGGCCGCCGCGAGGACCAGGACCGTCTCCCCGGGGCGCACCGAGAGCGCGGTGTGCAGGGCCTGGTAGGCGGTGAGGCCGGCCAGCGGCAGGCCGGCGGCCTCCTCGAAGGAGTAGGCGCGGGGCTTGCGGCCGAGGGTGCGGACCGGGGCGGCGACGTACTCGGC
Source organism: Streptomyces omiyaensis (assembly GCF_014650895.1). Lineage (GTDB taxonomy): Bacteria > Actinomycetota > Actinomycetes > Streptomycetales > Streptomycetaceae > Streptomyces > Streptomyces omiyaensis. The sequence goes on along the minus strand of NZ_BMVV01000008.1, from coordinate 128,362 downwards.
GAAGGTGCCGTGGGAGAGGAAGTCCTCCCGGACGTACCCCATGACCTCGTCGCCCTCCGCCCACTCGGTGACGGAGACGCCGGGGCGGACGACGACGCCGGAGACGTCCCAGCCGGGCACGACCGGGAAGACGGCGTCGATCATGCCGTCGAGGTAGCCGGCCTGCGCCTTCCAGTCGACCGGGTTGACCGCCGCCGCCCGGACCCTGACCAGGACCTCGTCGGGCCCCACCTTCGGGTCGGGAAGCTCGCCGTACTCCAGGACCTCGGGGCCGCCGTACCTGCGGTAGCTGATCGCCTTCATGGCTCCGACCCTCGGCGCGGACGGGTCGGCGCGCAAGCCGGGCGGGGCGGTCCGGGCGGGTCCGGTCCCCCGGAACGGGCCCCCCGGCGCGTCCGCCGGTGGCAGGCTTCCCCTGTTCCGCCGATCTTCCTTCCGCCGATCGGCCGTCTCCGCTCCGGGGGGAGCCCTGTGCCTGCCACCGACCCGTACGTGGTCACGCTCGCGCCGCACGTCCACGCCTACGTCCAGCCCGACGGCGGCTGGTGTCTCAACAACGCCGGTTTCCTCGGCGACCCGGACGGCTCGCTGCTCGTCGACACCACCGCCACCGAGCGGCGCGCCCTGCTGCTGCGCGAGGCGGTGCTCGCCGCCGGGCTGCCGCTGCCCGGGACCGTCGTGAACACCCATCACCACGGCGACCACACCTACGGCAACGGGGTGTTCCGGCCCGGGGCGCGGATCGTCGGACACGAGAACTGCCGGTCCGAGCAGCTCGCGGCCGGACACCAGCTGCACCTGCTGTGGCCGCGGACCGACTTCGGCCGGGTCGAGATCACGCCGCCGGACGTGACCTACCGGGACCGGATGACGGTGTACGCGGGCGGGATCGAGGTCCGGGTGCTGCACCCGGGTCCCGCGCACACCACCGGCGACTCGATCGTGCACCTGCCGGAGCAGGGCGTGGTCTTCACCGGGGACCTGGTCTTCCAGGGCGGCACGCCGTTCCTGCCGATGGGCTCGCTCGCCGGCTCGCTGCGCGCGCTCGACGTGCTGCGGTCGCTGGACGCGGAGCGGGTGGTGCCGGGGCACGGGCCGGTGACGGACCCGGCGGCCTACGACGCCACCGAGCGCTATCTGCGGTGGGTGGCGGAGCTGGCCGCCGAGGGGCACGCGAAGGGGGATCCGCCGCTGGAGACCGCCCGGCGGGCGGAGCCGGGCGAGTTCGCCGCGTGGCGGGAGAGCGAGCGGCTGGTGGCCAACCTGCACCGGGCGTACGCGGAGCTGGACGGGCGGCCGGAGGGGCATCCGCTCGATCCGGTGGCCGTCTTCGGCGACATGGCGGCGATGAACGGCGGGGTGCCGGTGGCGTGCCACGCCTGAGCGCCGGCCGGTGAGGCGAGGGGGACCCGGGGCGGGGGCCGGGTCCCCCTCCGGCTGTTTCGGGGAGCCCTCTGGACGACATACCGACTGGTCGGTCATCATGAATGCCGACCGACCGACCGGAGGTACGCCCCATGAGCCACACCGCCCCGCCACCCGGCCTCGACCCCGAGCGCCTGCGCCGCCACCTCGACCGCGAGCGGCCGGGACTGGTCGCCGGGCCCCTCGAAGCCCGGCTGATCGAGGGCGGCCGCTCCAACCTCACGTACACCGTCACCGACGGCACCGGCCGCTGGGTGGTGCGCCGCCCGCCGCTCGGCCACGTGCTCGCCACCGCGCACGACATGAAGCGGGAGCACCGCGTCATCAGCGCCCTCGGCGGGACCGCGGTGCCGGTGCCCGGCACGGTGCTGCTCTGCGAGGACGAGGAGGTGCTCGGCGCGCCCTTCTACGTGATGGAGTTCGTCGAGGGGACCCCGTACCGCTCCGCCTCCCAGCTCGCGCCGCTCGGCCCGGAGCGCACCCGCGCCGCCGTCCTCGGCCTGGTCGACACCCTCGTCGACCTGCACGCGGTGCAGCCGGAGGCCGTCGGACTGGGCGACTTCGGCCGGCCGGAGGGCTTCCTCGACCGGCAGCTGCGCCGCTGGGGCAAGCAGCTCGCCGCCTCCCGGGGACGCGAGCTGGCCGGGATCGAGGAGCTGCACGCCGCCCTCGGCCGCGCGCTGCCCGACTCCCCCGCGCCGACCGTGGTGCACGGCGACTACCGGCTCGACAACGCGCTGGTCGGCGAGGACGACCGGATCAGGGCGGTCCTGGACTGGGAGATGTCCACGCTCGGCGACCCGCTCACCGACCTGGGCCTCCTCGTCATGTACAGCACCCCGCTGGACCTGCCCGGCTCGCCGATCTCGACCACCGCGAGCGCCGCCGGCCACCCGTCCGCCGCCGAGTTGGTCGAGCGGTACGCAGCCCGCTCCGGCCGGGACGTCTCCGCCCTCTCCTGGTACACGGCCTTCGCCTGGTTCAAGCTCGCCGTGATCCTGGAGGGCATCCACTACCGCTACACCCTCGGGCAGACCGTCGGCGCCGGCTTCGACCGCATCGGCGGCCTCGTCCCCGTCTTCATCGAGCACGGCCTGACCACCCTCCAGGAAGGCTGAACCGCCATGGACTTCTCCTACGACGCCCGCACCGAGGAGCTGCGCGCCCGGCTCCTCGCCTTCATGGACGAGCACGTGTACCCGGCCGAGGCCGTCGCCGAGGAGCAGCGGACCGCGCTCGCCTCCCCGTGGGACGAGCCGCCGGTGGTGGCCGAGCTGAAGGCCGAGGCCAAGCGGCAGGGGCTGTGGAACCTCTTCCTGCCGGACGCCGGGTACGGCGCCGGGCTGACCAACCTCCAGTACGCGCCGCTCGCCGAGATCACCGGCCGCAGCCCGCAGCTCGCGCCGACCGCCCTCAACTGCGCGGCGCCGGACACCGGGAACATGGAGCTGCTCGCCCAGTTCGGCGACGAGGACCAGCGCAAGCAGTGGCTGGAGCCGCTGCTCGCGGGCGACATCCGGTCGGCCTTCGCGATGACCGAGCCGGAGGTGGCCTCCTCCGACGCCACCAACATCGAGACGCGGATCCGGCGGGACGGCGACGCCTACGTCGTCGACGGGCGCAAGTGGTACATCTCCGGGGCGATGAACCCCGACTGCAAGGTCTTCATCGTCATGGGCAAGACCGACCCGGACGGGGCGGACCCGCGCCGCCAGCAGTCGATGATCCTCGTCCCGCGCGACACCCCGGGCGTGGAGGTGCGCCGGGCGATGCGGGTGTACGGCTACGAGGACCACTACCACGGCGGCCACGCCGAGGTGGTCTTCGACGGGGTCCGGGTCCCGGCGGCGAACATCGTCGGCGAGGAGGGCGGCGGCTTCGCCATCGCCCAGGCCCGGCTCGGGCCCGGCCGCATCCACCACTGCATGCGGCTGATCGGCATGGCCGAGCGGGCCGTGGAGCTGACGTGCCGGCGGGCCGTCTCCCGCACCGCCTTCGGCAAGACCCTCGCCCGGCAGGGCGTGGTGCAGAACTGGATCGCGGACGCGCGGGTGACGATCGAGCAGCTGCGGCTGCTCGTCCTGAAGACGGCCTGGCTGATGGACACCGTCGGCAACAAGGGCGCCCACACCGAGATCCAGGCCATCAAGATCGCCACCCCGCGCGCGGTGGTGGACATCATCGACAAGGCGGTGCAGGCGCACGGCGCCGGCGGCGTCTCGCAGGACACCCCGCTCGCCGAGCTGTGGGCGGCGGCGCGGACCCTGCGGCTCGCGGACGGCCCCGACGAGGTGCACCAGCGCTCGCTGGCCCGCCGCGAGCTGAAGCGCTACCTCTGACGGCTCACGGGCGCAGCGCCCGCAGCAGGAGGTCGGCCAGGTGGTCGGCGACCTGCTGCGGGGTCAGCGGCCCGTCGGGGCGGTACCACGTGGACAGGTGGTGCACGGAGCCGAAGTGGTAGTCCACGACGAGGTCGGCGGGCGTGGCGGAGGAGAAGACGCCCGCCCGCTGGCCTTCCTCGATCAGGGCGCGGAAGCGCTCGTGGTAGCGGCGGCGCTCCGAGCGGACCTGCTTGTTCTTCTCCGGGCTCAGGTGGTGCATGGAGCGGAAGAAGATCGAGGCGTCGTCGAGGTTCTCGATGGTGGTGACGACGACGTCGGCGGCGGCGCCCCGCAGCCGCTCTTCGACGGGCGCGTCGGCGTCCGCGAAGTCGTCGAGCCGCTCCTGCTGGAGGCGGAGCACGCGCGCGTACACCTCCTGGAGGAGGTCCTCCTTGGAGCCGAAGTAGTGGTAGAGGGCGCCCTTGGTGACGCCCGCCGCCTCGACGATCTCCTGCACCGAGGTGCGGTCGTAGCCCCGCTCGGCGAAGAGCCGGGTGGCGGCGGCGAGGAGCCTCTGGGGGACGGGAGAACCGTCCCCGTCCGTCGTCCTGGCCATGCTCCGCCGCCTTCCAGCTCGCCGCCCCCGCCCCTGGCGGTCGGGGTGCCCGTCGGTAGATCTTCCCATCCGGCGCCGGGTGCGCTAGCGCGCGCCCGCCTCCCAGTGCCGCTGGAGCTTGTTCATGCCGCCGATCCAGCGCTCGGGGTCGTCCGCCCGGTTGCGGTAGTAGTCGGCCACCTCGGGGTGCGGGAGGACCAGGAAGCGGTCGGCGGCGATGGCGTCGAGGAGGGCGTCGGCGACCGCCTCGGGCTCGACGGCGGTGGGCACGAGGACCAGGTCGCCGGCCGAGCCGGTGGCGGCGAGCATGTCGGTGCGGACGCCCTGCGGGCAGATGGCGTGGACCTTCAGGCCGCGGTGGCGGTAGGTGAGGGAGAGCCATTCGGCGAAGGCGTACGCGCCGTGCTTGGAGACGCTGTAGGGGGCCGCGCCGATCATGGTGAGCAGGCCGGCGGCGGAGACGGTGGAGACGAAACGGCCGGTGCCGCGCTCCAGCCAGTCGGGGAGCAGGGCGCGGGCGGCGCGGACGTGGGCCATGACGTTGACGTCCCAGGCGGCGGCCCAGACGGCCTCGTCGGCGAAGGCGTCGCCGCCGGAGCCGAGTCCGGCGTTGGCGCACCAGACGTCGACGGTGCCGCCGAGGGCGTCGCGGGCCTCGTCGACGATCGCGGAGGCGTCGCCGGCGACGGCGACGGCGCCGATCTCCGCGGCGACGGCCCCGGCCCGGGCGGCGTCGAGGTCGTTGACGACGACGCGGGCGCCTTCGGCGGCGAAGCGCCGGGCGAGGGCGGCGCCGATGCCGCCGCCCGCTCCGGTGACGACGACGGCGGCGCCCCGGAGCTCGTGCGTGGCCGCGTTCATGGACCCCTCCAGATGGTTCGGCTCACAGTCCCGTGCCGCCGGGGTTCCGGCGACACCGGGCAGACTAACCGGTCGGTATGGCCGGTGGAAGACCCGGAGGAGCGGCGCGCCCGCACCGCACGCCTCGTTCCCCCGGGCCGCCGGGAGCGCTAGCCTGCGTGCCCATGTCACGCATGAGGCGGATGAAGCTGTCGCGTCGGAGCCTGCTGGCCGCCGGAGGGGCGCTGGCCGTGACGGCCGCCCCGGCCGCGGCCGACCCGGGACGGGCACGCGCGCGCGTACGGACCGGATTCGAGCGGCTGGCGGCGGACGGGTACGCCCTCCTGGCCGGCGAACGGGTCGGCGTCGTCACCAACCCGACCGGGATCACCGCGGACGCCCGGCACCTGGTGGACGTGATGCACGCCGACGAACGGGTGGACCTGGTGGCCGTCTTCGGCCCCGAGCACGGCTTCCGGGGCACCGCGCAGGCGGGCGGCTCGGAGGGCCGGCACGACGACCCGGCGACCGGGCTGCCGGTCTACGACACGTACCTGAAGAGCGGGCGGGCGCTGGCGGACGTCTTCACCGCCTCCGGCGTCGACACGGTCGTCTTCGACATCCAGGACGCGGGCGCCCGCTTCTACACCTACATCTGGACGCTCTACGACTGCATGGTGGCGGCGGAGCTGGCCGGGAAGCGGTTCGTGGTCCTGGACCGGCCGAACCCGGTGAGCGGCCGGGCGGCCCTCGGACCCGTCCTGGACCGGGCCTTCGCGACCTTCGTCGGGCGCGAGCCCATCGCGCAGGCGCACGGGATGACGGTGGCGGAGCTGGCACTGCTCTTCAACGCCGCCTTCCTGGCCCGGCCGGTGGAGCTGGAGACCGTGCGGATGACGGGCTGGCGGCGGTCGGACTTCTTCGACGCCACCGGGCTCCCGTGGGTGCCGCCGAGCCCGAACATGCCGACCCCGGAGACGGCGCTCGTCTACGCGGGCACCTGCCTCTTCGAGGGCACCAACCTGTCCGAGGGCCGGGGCACCACCCGCCCCTTCGAGCTGCTCGGCGCGGAGGGCGTCGACCGGCGGTGGGCGCGGGCCGCGAACGCCCTGGAGCTGCCCGGGGTCCGCTTCCGCGAGGCGTACTTCGCCCCGACCTTCTCCAAGTTCCAGGGCCGCACGGTCGGCGGCGTGCAGCTGCACGTCCACGACCGGGAGGCCTTCGACCCGGTCCGCACCGGGATCGCCCTCCTGGTCACCGCCCGCTCCTCCTGGTCCGGCTTCGCCTGGCGCCCCGACCACTGGATCGACAAGCTGACCGGATCGACCCGGGTCCGCACCCTCGTCGACGCCGGCGCGGACACCGACGAGGTGGTGGGCGCCTGGGCCGGGGACCTGGCCGCCTTCCGCGCGGTGCGGCGGGAGCACCTGCTGTACCGGTGAGGGGTTGCGGTCCGGACACGGAGGTCTGAGCGTGGCCGGATCCGGGCATGCTGCCCGGGGGTCGCGGGACGGGGCCCCCTGGGCGTTTCCTCGACGGGGAGGGACGGGCGTGCCGTGAGCGGGATGAGTGTGGATCCGTACCGGGAGATCGTCTTCGACAGGGACGGGGACGGTCCGGCCGGACAGGCGGCCGAGCTGGTCGCGCTGGCACGACGGGGGGTGACGGATCTCGTGGTGTTCGCGCACGGGTGGAACAACTCCCCCTCCGGCGCGACCCGGCTGTACGCGGACTTCTTCGCGCCCTTCCCGGAGCTGCTGGCGCCGGGCGTGGAGGCCGGGTACGCGGGGGTCGTCTGGCCCTCGATGATGTTCACGGACGAGCCGGTGCCGGACTTCCGGGCCCTGGTGACGACGCTGCCGGAGAAGGAGCGGGCGGTCGTCCGGCTCACCGAGCTCCTGGCCCTCGCGCCGCCCGAGGAGGCGGCGTTCGCGGAGTTCGGGGCGCTGCTGCGGGAGCTGGCGGACGTGGACGGCGCGGGGTTCGCCGCGGACGGCCCGGTGCCGGACTTCCTGCTGGCCGACCCGGTGGAGACCTGCGCCCTGTTCACCGGGGCGCTGGAGGCCGCCGCGCCGCGGGCGCTGCCCGGGGACGGGCTCGGCGGCCTGTGGAAGGGCGGCCGGGAGGCGCTGCGGCAGGCCGCCTACTACGTGATGAAGAAGCGGGCGGGGCGGGTGGGCGAGCGCGGGCTCGGACCGCTCCTCGCGGAGGTGGCGCGGGCCGCGCCGGGACTGCGGGTGCACCTGGTGGGGCACAGCATGGGCGCCCGGCTCGTGGCGTACTCGCTGCGCGGGCTGCCGGGCGCGCTGCGGCCGGTCCGGTCGATGACGCTGCTCCAGGGGGCCTTCTCGCACTACGCGTTCGCGGCCCGGCTGCCGCACGACCCGGGCCGGCCGGGGGCGCTGCGGGACATGCAGCTGCGGGTGCGGGGACCGGTGGTGGCCTGCCATTCGCGGCACGACGCCGCGCTCGGGGTGATGTACCCGCTGGCCTCCCGGGCGGCCCGGGACTCGGCCTCCTTCGCGGAGCCGCTGGGGAGGGCGGTGGCGCGCGACCCGCGGTGGGGGGCGATCGGCTGGGACGGGGTCCAGGGCGTTCCGGGCTCGGCGCGGCGCACGCTGGCGACGGTGCTGCGGGACGGGGTTCCGGCCTCGGGCTGCGTGAGCGTCGACGTGGCGGAGGCGGTCCGCTCGCACGGCGACGTCCGGCGGCCCGAGCTGGCAGGAGTCGTGGTCTCGGCGGCCCGGATCGGCCGCCGGTAGGCCCCGCGCGGGTGGCGAGTTCCCGCCAACGCGGGGGGCGTTCCGCCTCCGGGCGGAACACGGCGGCGCCGCCGTTCGTCCCTCTGGTACCGCGGATGCGCGATGGACCAGCGACGGAGGTGGCGAGCGATGGCCGGTTTCCGGAGTCTCGCGAGACAGGTGCGTGATCAGGGTTGCGACACGGCACTGCGCAGGTACTCCCTGCGCAAGTGCCTGGAGCGGTTCGCTCCCTACGGGCACCGGGCGACCTGGGACCACCTGTGCCGCAGGCACGGGTTCGGACCCGACGACCGGGAGCTCGATCCGGTGCGGCTGGTGGCCGCACTGGACGAGCTGGAGGAGGCGCGGGCCGTCTGGCTCGCGTACGAGGAGGAGTTCGCGGCCAGGCGCCGGCGCGAGAAGCACGGCGGGCTGCGCGCCCTGGGCGCGGTCGACGACTGGCACCGGGACGTGTGGGGCGGCAACGGCGTGGTGCGGTGCGGCGATCCGGCCGTCCACCCGACCGATCCGCTGCCGGAGGTGGTACGGCGGCTGGTGACGGCCCTGGAGGACGGCCCGGGCGAGGCGTGCCCGGTCTGCGCGGGGACACGGCTCGCGTGGGGCGGCGTCCCCGGGGACGAGGAGTGGTACGGCCCGGTGTGCGCGGACTGCGGCGTCGAGGTGCCCCGTGCGGTGCTCACCCCGGGAGCCCTGGCCCGGGCCCGCGCGACACGCAGCCGCCCGCTGGTCCCGGCGGCGTGACGGGGCGGCGCACCCCCCTGCCGCGGGAGACGGGCGCGGCGGCGCGGTCCGCCGGCCTCGGTGACCTGACCGGACGGCGTGGCCCCCTGTCCCGCGCGGCGGGCACGGCGGTGCGGTCCGCCGTGACCGGGCGGCGGGGCCCCCTGCTGCAGGCGGCGCTCAACGGCACTCGGGGGTCCGGGGAGTCGGCGGTGGTGCCGCGGGATCCGGCGGCGCTCGCCGAGGCCGCGGCGGACGCGGTGGCGGCAGGGGCGCACGAGGTGCGGATCCGGCCCCGGACGCCCTGCGGCGGCGGTTCCCTGTCGCCCCGGGTGGTGGGACCCGCGCTGACGGCGCTGCGGGAGCGCGTCCGCGTACCGGTGGCGGTGCCGGCGGACGCGTGGGCCGAGCCCGACCCGGAGCGCCGGGTCGCGCGGGTCCGCTCCTGGGAGACGCTCCCCGACCTGGCCTGGGTGGCCTGGCACGAGCCCGGCGCCGAGGAGACGGCGGCGGCGCTCCTGGACCGCGGGGTGGCGGTGGAGGCGGGCCTGCGCCCCGGCACCGCGGGCCCGGCCCTCTTCGCCCGTTCCCCCCTCGCGCTCCGGGTCCGGCGGGTCGCGGCGGAGGTCCCGGAGGCGGCCGGGCGGGGCACGGAGACGGAGGCGTGGCCGCGCGCGCTCGCGGCCGGGAGCGGGGTGCCCCTGCTGGTGCACGGGGTCGGGGCGACGGCCTGGCCGGTGCTGCGGCTGGCCCGGGAGCTGGGCGCTGCCGGGCGGATCGGCCTGGAGGACAGCCTGGTCCTCCCGGACGGCACCCGCGCCCGGTCCACCGCCGAACAGGTGCGGGCGGCGCTGGCGGACCCGTGGGGCCCGTCCGGTCGGGCCTGAACGGCTTGAACGGCCTGAACGGAACGAGGGGGGGCGGAACGTACCGGCTCCTCACCGACGCGAACCGATGAGAACGAGAACGGGCGGACCGCGCCGGACCGCTCCCGATCCGCCCTGATCGGGTCCGATCGGACCTGATCGGACCCGATCGGCCCGGTCCGCAGCGCGCGGTCTAGGTGTCGTCCCGGTCGGCCGCGCCCCGCTCCGCGTCGCCCCGCTCGGCGTCGCGGCGCAGCGGCAGCAGCCGGGAGCCGGCCATGCGCTCGCCGAAGACGTCGTCGGGGTTGGACAGGACGCAGGTCTCCAGGGAGAGGCAGCCGCAGCCGATGCAGTCCGTCAGGTGGTCGCGGAGCCGTCCGAGCTGCTTGATGCGGTCGTCGAGTTCGGACCGCCAGGTCGCGGAGAGCCGGGACCAGTCCTCGCGGGTCGGGGTGCGCTCCTCGGGCAGTGCGGAGAGGGCGTCCCGGATGGTGGCGAGGGGGATGCCGACGCGCTGGGCGGCACGGATGAAGGCGACCCGGCGGAGCGCGTCGCGGCCGTAACGGCGCTGGTTGCCGGCGGTGCGGCGGCTGCCGATGAGCCCCTTCGCCTCGTAGAAGTGGAGGGCGGAGACGGCCGCCCCGCTGCGGGCGGAGAGCTGGCCGACGGTGAGCTCGTGGATCTTCTCTGGAATCTGCGGCACCCGCGGAACCCTACTGGTCCGTTGACAGCGCGACCCCCACCCCACATGCTGAGCAAGCGCTTAGATACAGACCGTTGGGTATGTCGTACGAGAAGGGACCGAGGAACATGGCCGAGCCGAGGATCTTCACCTCCGCCGAGGAGCTGCGCGCGGGGGTCGGCGAGCAGCTGGGGCACAGCGACTGGCTGGAGGTCGACCAGAAGAGGATCGACCTCTTCGCCGACGCCACCGGCGACCACCAGTGGATCCACGTCGACCCCGAGCGCGCCGCCTCCGGCCCCTTCGGCTCGACGATCGCGCACGGCTACCTGACCCTCTCCCTGCTGCCGCTGTTCGTGCCGCAGGTGCTGCGGGTCGAGGGCATGAAGATGGGCCTCAACTACGGCACGGAGAAGGTCCGCTTCCCCGCGCCGGTGCCGGTCGGTTCGCGACTGCGCGCCACCGCGGTCCTCACCCGGGTGGAGGAGGCGGGCGGCGGGGTGCAGGTCACCGCGAAGGTGACCGTGGAGCGCGAGGGCGGCGACAAGCCGGTCTGCGTCGCCGAGTCGGTCTCCCGCTACTACTTCTGAGCCCGGTACCCCACCATGCGGAGCACGAGGTCGGCGTAGAACGCGCCGACCTCGTCCGGCGTCCTGCGCCCCTGGACGTTGAACCAGCGGGCCACGTCGATGCAGAGCGAGAGCACGGCGACGGTGGTGCCGGACGGGTCCGCCACGTCGAACTCGCCGGCCGCCACGCCCTCCTCGATGATCCGGCGCACGGTGGCCTCGGTCTCCCGGCGCAGCTCCACGATCTCGGCGCGGTGCTCGGGGCCGAGCGCGTCCAGCTCGTACTGGACGACCCGGGCGGTCGTGTGGCGCTCGGCGTGCCAGCGCACGAAGGAGCGGACGGCGTCGGCGAGCCGGTCGGAGGCGGCGCCCTCCCGCAGCTCGGCGGCCCGGAGGATCTCCAGGGCCCGGTCGTGGCCGATCCGGCTGATCCGGTGGAGCAGCTCTTCCTTGGTCTTGTAGTGGATGTAGAGCGCGGCCGGGCTCATGCCGGCGCGGCCGGCGATGTCGCGGGTGGTGGTGGCGTGGTACCCGCGCTCGGCGAACGCCTCGACGGCCGCGACCAGCAGCCTCCGGGCGGCCTCGGGTGCGACCTCGCCCCAGGCCACGTCCTCGCCGCCGGGCGTCTGCTCCGCCGTGCTCATCCCACACTCCTCCTCGGACCGGTCAGGACGAACACCATACAACGAAGCTGAGCAAGCGCTTAGATCTCGGGGCGTCCGAGGCACCCGGGAGCGCGGGGCGCCCGGGGAGCGCGGGTTCAGAGCTTCTGCTGGAAGGGGTCGTGCTCGGCGAGGAGCTTCTCCAGGCGGGCCTGGTCCACCCGGCTGACGATCCGCTCGGACTCCTGCCGGTCGCGGACCACCTTGGCGAGGGTGAAGGCGGAGGTGGTGAGGTAGAGGACGGAGACGGCGAGGAAGGCCCGCACCCAGGCGCTCGCCTCCAGCTGGTAGATCCCGATGGCGACGGCCGCGAGGGCGATCGCGAAGGAGATGACGGCCTGCGCGTGGTACGCGTTCGTGTTCTGCTGCTTGACCTGTGACTCGCTCATGCGCACAGCATCGGGCGGATGTGGCCTCCGCCACATCCGCCCGGATACTCACCGCCGTACTCAGTCCCGCACCGCGCGGATGCTCAGAAGGCGGAGACGCCGGTGAGCGCCCGGCCGATGATGAGCTTCTGGATCTGGCTGGTGCCCTCGTAGAGGGTCATCACCCGGGCGTCCCTCAGCAGCTTGCCGACGGGGTACTCGTCGATGTAGCCGTAGCCGCCGAAGACCTGGAGGGCGTTGTTGGCGCAGCGGACGGCGGCCTCGGAGGCGTACAGCTTGGCCTGGGAGGCGGCGGTGGCGAACTCCTGGCCCCGGTCGATCAGATCGGCCACCCGCCAGGTCAGCAGCCGGGCCGCGTCCACGTCGACGGCGATGTCGCTGAGGAGCTCCTGCACCAGCTGGTACGAGGCGATGGGCTTGCCGAACTGCTCGCGCTCCCCCGCGTACCGCACGGCGGCGTCGAGCGCCGCCTGGGCGATGCCGACGCAGCCGGCCGCCACCGACATGCGGCCCTTGGCGAGGGCGGACACGGCCACGGAGAAGCCCTTCCCCTCGGGGCCGAGCATCGCGGAGGCCGGGACGCGCACCCCCTCCAGGGCGAGTTCGGCGGTGGCCTGGCCGCGCAGGCCGAGCTTGCCGTGGACGGTGCGGCGGGTGAGGCCGGGGGCGTCGGCGGGGACGAGGAAGGCCGAGACGCCCTTGTGGCCGGGGGCGCCGCCGGTCCGCGCGAAGAGCAGGACGACGTCGGCCCAGGTGCCGTTGGTGATGAACATCTTGGCGCCGTCGATCACGTAGTCGTCGCCGTCGCGGACCGCCCGGGTGGCGAGGCCGCCCGCGTCGGAGCCGGTGCCGGGCTCGGTGAGGCCGAAGCAGCCGAGGGCGTCGCCGGAGGCGAGCCGGGGCAGCCAGGCCCGCTTCTGCTCCTCGGTGCCCCACGCTGCGATGGTCTTGGCGACGAGGCCGAGGGAGACGGAGACGATGCCGCGCACGGAGGAGTCGCCGCGCCCCAGCTCCTCGGTGACGAGGCAGTAGGCGAGGTGGTCGCCGCCCGAGCCGCCGTACTCCTCGGGGAGGGTGAGCCCGAGGAAGCCGACGGCGCCGAGCTTCTTCACGATGCCCCGGTCCACCTCCTCCGCACGGTCCCACGCGACGACGTGCGGGGCGACCTCGCGGGCGACGAAGTCCTCGGCGAGCCGCCGTACGTCCTGCTGCTCCTCGCTCAGCGCCAGATCCACGGTGCCACCTCACCCATCCCTTTAATTACCACTGCTAGTTTTATTGGTGCGGCTTACTATGTGCGCCATGGCCCGACCGCGCAAGCCCCTGCTCAGCCGAGACCGCATCGTGGAGACGGCGGGCGCCCTCGTGGACGCGGAAGGCCTGGCCGCCCTCTCCACCCGGCGGCTCGCGGCCGAGCTCGGGGTGAGCGGGCCCTCGCTCTACAACCACTTCCGCACCAAGGACGAGATCCTGGACGCCGTCGCGGACGCGGTGAGCGCCAAGATCGACCTGTCGATGTTCGCGCCCGGCGACCCCCGCGACTGGCGCACCGCCCTGCACGACTGGGCGCTCTCCTACCGGGCCGCCCTCGCCGACCATCCGCACATCGTCCCGGTCCTCGCCCAGGGGCCGGGCCGCCGCCCCGCGGGTCTCAGGCTCGCCGACGCGGTCTTCGGCGCGATGGTGCGGGCCGGCTGGCCGCCCGCGCAGGCCACCCACATCGGCGCCCTCATGCGGTACTTCGTCACCGGCTCGGCCCTCGGCTCCTTCGCGCGCGGCTTCGTCGACGACGAGACCGCCTACGACCCCGCCGACTACCCTCACCTCGGCCAGGCGCACCTCCTCGCCGAGCACCGCGAGAAGGTCGACGAGGGCGCCTTCGCCACGGGCCTGCGCGCCCTCCTGGACGGCCTGGGGGCGCAGTACGAGCGCGAGGTGCAGGGAGCCCGGGCGGGGCACGGCACGGAACGGAGCGCGTGACGGCGCCTTGAGGGGGTGAGGGCGCCGTGAGCGGGTGAGGGCGCCGTGAGCGGGTGACGGGTGCGTCCTCCCGGCCCGGCGGCGGGTCCCGGCCCAGCGGCGGGTCCCGGCCCAGCGGCGGGTGCAGAGCGTGGCGGCGGGTGCAGAGCGTGGCCGGGGCTTCCCGACGGGCGGGGGTTTCCCGTCGGGCGCTTCCCGCCGGACGCTTCCGGCCGACGTTTCGGGCCGTGCCGAAAGGTGCGTGGGGGATGCTGGCCCCATGGGAGCCAGAGACCTCGCCGCGTTCGCGGCGCTCTTCGCGGACGAGAGCCGGGCCACGATGCTGCTCGCCCTGCTCGACGGACGGGCCTGGACCGCCGGGGAACTCGCCCGCCACGCGCGCGTGGCACCGTCCACCGCGACGGGGCACCTGGGGAGGCTGGTCGCGGGCGGGGTGCTCACCGAGGAGCGGCAGGGCCGGCACCGGTACGTGCGGCTCGCCGGGCCCGCGGTCGCGCAGCTCGTGGAGGAGCTCGCCGGGCTCGCCGGCCCCGGCCCGGACGAGGCGCCCCGGTCGCTGGCGGCCGCGAGCGCGGGGCGCGCCATGGCCCGGGGCCGCACCTGCTACGACCACCTCGCCGGGCGGCTCGGGATCACCGTCACCGACGCGCTGACCACCCGCGGGCTGCTGCGCCAGGACACCGGCTTCGCGCTCACGGACCGGGGCCTGGAGTGGTTCGCGGACCTCGGCATCGCCCTCGTGCCGAAGGGGCGGCGGCCGCTCGCGCGTGGCTGCCTCGACTGGACCGAGCGCCGGCCGCACCTCGCCGGGCGGGCGGGCGCGGCGCTCTGCGCGCACGCCCTGGAGGCGGGGTGGTGCGTGCGGATCGGGTCCGGGCGGGCGGTGAAGGTCACCCCGGCCGGCGAGACGGCCCTCCGGCACGTCCTCGGGATCGAGGCGGACGCGCTGCGCTGAGGGGCGCGGGGGTGCGGCGATATTGCGGTGTGCGACGAAGGGTGGGGGTCCTACCGTCGGGGCATGCCGAAATCCGTCTCCCCCGCCCGTCTCGCGCTCGCCGCGGCCGGCGTCACCGTCGTCCTGTGGGCGTCCGCCTTCGTCTCCATCCGCAGCGCCGGGGCCGCCTACTCCCCCGGCGCGCTCGCCCTCGGGCGGCTGCTCGCCGGAGCGCTGGTCCTCGGCGCCGTGCTGCTGGTCCGGCGCGAGGGGCTGCCGCCCCGGGCAGCCTGGCCGGGGATCCTCGTCTCCGGGCTGCTCTGGTTCGGGGTCTACATGGTGGTGCTGAACTGGGGCGAGCAGGAGGTGGACGCCGGAACGGCCGCGATGCTGGTGAACGTCGGACCCCTCCTGATCGCCCTGCTCGGGGCCCGTTTCCTCGGGGAGCGGATGGGGCCACGACTGCTGGCCGGCATGGCGGTGTCCTTCGCGGGCGCGGTGGCCGTGGGGCTGTCGATGTCCGGCGAGGACGGACACGCCTCGGTGCTGGGCGTCGGGCTCTGCCTGCTGGCCGCGGTGGCGTACGCGGGCGGGGTGGTGGCGCAGAAGCCGGCGCTGGCCCACGCGAGCGCGCTCCAGGTGACGGCCTTCGGCTGCGCGATCGGCGCCGCCGCCTGCCTGCCGTTCGCCGGACAACTGGTGGCGGAGGCCTCGCGGGCGCCGCTGTCGGCGACCGCGAACATGGTCTACCTCGGGGTGTTCCCGACCGCGCTCGCCTTCACGACCTGGGCGTACGCGCTGGCGCGGACGACCGCGGGCCGGATGGGCGCGACCACCTACGCCGTGCCCGCCCTGGTGGTCCTGATGGCCTGGGCGCTCCTCGGCGAGCTGCCCGGGGCGCTGACGCTGGCGGGCGGCGCGCTGTGCCTGGCGGGGGTGGCGGTCTCCCGGTCCCGGCCCCGCGCCTCCGCTCCCCCGGCGCCGGGACCGGACGCCGGCCGGAAGGAGGCCGCGGGCGAACGCCACCGGTGAGGGGCGGTCCCCGGTCCGCCGGCGGGCATCCGGGCCGGAGGGGAAGCGGGCCGGAGGGGAAGCGGGCCGGAGGGGAAGCGGGCCGGAGGGGAAGCGGGCCGGAGGGGAAGCGGGCCGGAGGGGAAGCGGGCCGGTGCGAGCCTCACCGGCTCGCACCGGGCCCCACCGGCTCGCCCCTCCTCCGGTCAGAAGACGACGAGGGCGCGGCCGCCCTTGCCCGCGAGCATGGCGTCGAAGGCGCCGGGGATGCCGTCCAGGGTGATCCGCTCGGTGACGAGCGCGCCCAGGTCGAAGGCGCCGTCCCGGATGTGGGCGGCGATGACGGGCAGGTCCGCGGCCGGGTCCGAGTTGCCGTACACGCAGCCGGAGAGGGTACGGCCCCAGTGGAAGATCTCCAGCGCGTGGAAGGAGACCTGCTGGTCCTTGCCGCCGATGCCGACGACGGTGGTGCGGCCGCCGCGCCGGGTGGACTCCCAGGCGGTCCGGATGGTCACGGCGCGGCCCACGCACTCCACGGCCACGTCGACGCCGTGACCGCCGGTCAGCTTCCGGATCTCGCGGGCGGTGTTCTCCGAGGCGACCACGTACGCGGTGGCCCCGGCGGCCCGGGCCAGCTCCTCCTTCTCCGGGGAGACGTCCACGGCGACGACGGCGGACGCCCCGGCGATCCGGGCGGCCTGGAGGGTGGCGAGCCCGACGCCGCCGACGCCGAAGACGGCGACGGTCTCGCCCGCCCGGACCCGGGCGGAGTGGTGCACGGCGCCCCAGCCGGTGAGGACCGCGCAGCCGAGCAGGGCCGCGTCGGCGAGCGGTACGCCCTCCGGCACGGGCAGGACGCAGGGGGCGGCGACGACCGTCTCCTCCGCGAAGGCGCCCACGTTGAGCCCCGGGTGCAGCTCGCGCCCGTCGGCGGCGCGGGCGTGCACGTTCGCCGCGCCGTTCAGGGCGTTGACGCAGAGCCACACCTCGCCGAGCGAGCAGGGGTGACAGGTGCCGCAGGACGGCGCCCAGTTGAGGACCACCCCGTCGCCGGGGGCGACGTGCGTGACGCCCTCGCCGACGGAGACGACGGTGCCCGAGCCCTCGTGGCCGAGGACGGCCGGTACGGGAAGGCGCATGGTGCCGTCGGTGAGCGAGAGGTCGGAGTGGCACACGCCGGCGGCGGTGAGCCGGATCCGGACCTGGCCGGGGCCGGGCTCGGGCAGTTCGATGCCGGTGATCTCCAGCGGGGCACCGACGGCGGGCAGGACGGCGGCACGGATCACGGGTGTCTCCTTACTGCGGGCGGGTCGGGGGCTCAGAACTGGAGGGACTTGGTCTGGAGGTACTCGGCCAGGCCGTGCGCGCCGAGCTCGCGGCCGACGCCGGAGCGCTTCCACCCGCCGAAGGGGGCGAGCGGGTTGAACCGGCCGCCGTTGATGTCGACCTGGCCGGTCTCCATGCGGCGGGCGAAGGCGACGGCCTCGTCCTCCTCGCCCCAGACGGCGCCGGCGAGACCGTACTCGGTGCCGTTGGCGATCGCGAGGGCCTCCTCCTCGTCCTCGTAGCGGAGGATCGAGAGGACCGGGCCGAAGATCTCCTCCCGGGCGATGGTCATGTCGGGGGTGACGTCGGCGAAGACCGTCGGGGAGACGTAGTAGCCGGTCTCCAGCGGCGCCTCGGGGCCGCCGGCGACGAGCCGGGCGCCCTCCTCGACGCCCCGCTCGATGTAGCCGCGGACCCGGTCGCGCTGGCGGGCGCTGACCAGCGGGCCGAGGCGCTCGCCGGGGACGTACTTGGCGGCGGCCTCGGCGGCGAGGGCGACGGCCTCCTCGTACCGCTCGGCGGGTACCAGCATCCGGGTCCACGCGCTGCACGTCTGGCCGGAGTTGGACATGACGTTGGCGACGCCGACGGCGACGGCCCTGGCGAGGTCGGCGCCGGGCAGGATCACGTTGGCGGACTTGCCGCCGAGTTCGAGGGCGACCCGCTTCACGGCGCCGCCGGCGAGGGCGCCGATGCCGCTGCCGACGGCGGTGGAGCCGGTGAAGGAGACGAGGTCGACGCCGGGGTGCTCGGCGAGGGCCCGGCCGGCGACCGCGCCGACGCCGGTGACGAGGTTGAAGACGCCCGCGGGGAGGCCCGCCTCGTGGACGACCTCGGCGAAGAGCTGGGCGGTGAGCGGGGTGTCCTCGGCGGGCTTGAGGACGGTGACGCAGCCGGCGGCGAGGGCCGGGGCGACCTTGGCGACGATCTGGTGGAGGGGGTAGTTCCAGGGCGTGATGGCCGCGACGACGCCGACCGGCTCCGCGTAGACGGTGGAGTTGCCGACCTTCTCCACGAAGGGGTGCGTGGCGGCGAGTTCGGCGTAGGTGCCGGCCACCGCGACCGGCAGTCCGGCGTGGACCGAGGCGGCGAGCTTCGGCGGGGCGCCCAGCTCGGCCGTGACGGTGGCGGCGATCTCCTCGGCACGGGCGGCGAGCGCGTCGCGCAGGGCGGCGATCCGGGCGGCCCGCTCGGCGGGCGGGGTGGCCGACCAGCCGGGGAGCGCGGCGCGCGCGGCGCGCACGGCGGCGTCGACGTCCTCGGCGGTGCCGGCCGGGACGTGGGCGATGACCTGCTCGGTGGCGGGATCGACCACGGGGATCGTCTCGGAGGAGGCCGCGGGGCGCCACTCCCCACCGATGTACATCGCGTCGTGGGCCTTCATCAGCTTCCCCATTCCCGGTCCGCTCGACCGCTCGCCTGCGGCGGGCCGCTCCGCGCGGCCCGCCGCCCCAAACTAGCGCTGTTAGTTTTAGGGCGCCAGGGCCTGTCGGAGTGGGGCGGATCTCATCGCCCGGGGAGGGCCCCGGAAGAACCTCGGGAGAACCCGGGAAGAGCCGGGGGGAGCCCGCCCGAAAGGCGGGACGGGGAGCGGGAGGTGGGGCCCGGCGAGGAGCGGGCGGGAGCGGGCGGACGAGGGCGGGGGCCGTGGTGGGGCTGGTGGGGGTGGCGGGGCCGGGTCGGGGCCGGGTCGGGGCCGGGTCGGGGCCGGCACGGGAACGGCCCCGCGTCGGGCCGTCCGGCCCCCCGGCGGGGGTGACGGTAGCCGACGCGGGACCGGTGCGGGGTCCGCGCGGGGTCCGCGCGGGACCGAGGGGATCCCGCGCCTCAGATCGTCGTGTCGATACCGGTGAGGTGCGCGAAGACGACGATGTTGGCGTCGTAGCCGGAGCCCTGGTCGAAGGATCCGCCGCAGGTCAGCAGCCGCAGCTCGGGCCGGCCGGTGGAGCCGTACACCTCCTTGTCGGGGAACGCGGACTTCGCGTACGTCCGCACCTTGTCCACGGTGAAGACGGCGACCCGCCCGTCGGCGCGGGCGACGCGGACGGTGTTCCCGGGGCCGAGCGAGTCGAGGTCGAGGAAGACGGCCGGTCCGGTACGGGTGTCCCGGTGGCCGACCATCACGGCCGTGCCGCGCTCGCCGGGCGCCGGGCCGCGCGCGTACCAGCCGACCCGCTCCGGGTCGTCGACCGGGGGCACCCCGAGCCGTCCCTGCCCGTCGAGCGCCAGGTCCATGGTGGGCGCCTCGACGGTGATCGCCGGCACCGCGACGGCGGTGGGGCGGGAGCGGGAGAGCGGGGCGGGGAGCGCGGCCGGCTTCGGGGCGGCCCGGGGCCGGGTCCGTTTCACGGCACCGTCCCGGCTCGCGGGGGCGCCGGCCCCGTGGGCCCCGGGGGTGCTCCCGGACGCGTCGGCACGGCTCTTCGGCGGCTGCGCGACGGAGGCCCGGGGCACGCCGACGACGGCGTCCCGCGGGGCTCCGGCGGCACGGGCGGGCGGCGCCTCGTCCGACGCCCCGGCGTCGGACTTGGCGTCGGCCCCGGCGACGGGCTGCCGGCCGGCGGGGTCCCCGTCCCCGCTCCACCACAGGCCTCCGGTCACCAGGACCACGGCCACCGCCACGGTCCTCGCGAGCCGGAGGAGCCGTCGCTGCCGGCGCGTGAGGCGGGCCTTACGCCGCGCCATCGTCGCGGCGGCGCGAGCGACGGATCAGCACCAGGCCGGCGGTGCCCGCGAGGCCCGCGGCGACTGCGGCGCCGACGCCGAAGCCGGAGCCGTCCTCGGCGGCGGCGAGCCGGGCGCTGCCGCCGCCGCCCGCGCCGACCGGACCGTTCGGGGGCCGGTGGCTCCCGCTGCCGCCGTTCCAGCTCCCGTTCCAGCTCCCGTTGCCACCGGCGTTGTTGGTGCCGTTGGCGTCGGCGGCTCCGGTGCCGGCTCCGCTACCCTTGGCGTTGGCGCTGCCGCTGGTTCCGTTGGCGCAGTCGACCTGGAAGGTCCTGCTCCTGCTCGTGCCGCTCGCGCCTTCGAGGGTCCAGGTGAGCCGGTACGTCCCGTCGGGCAGGGCGAGCGGGCGGGTGCGCCCGTCGCCGTCGGCGAGCGTGAGGCTCTCGCTCAGTCCGGGGGCCCCGGCCCTGCCCGGCTGGGCGGCGACCTCCCACCTCACCCTCTGCCCCTGTCCGAAGCCGGAGGCGACGAGGTAGAAACCGCAGACCTCGGACGCGCTGCGCGGGTCGTCGAACGCCGCACCGGCCTCGTGGATCTTCACGTCGCCGCGGTCGCCGGGGGCGGCGTACGCGGCCGGGAGGCCGCCCGCGAGGGCGAGGCCGGCGAGGGCGAGACCGGCGGCAAGGGGCCGGGCGGTGCGAGCGGGCATGCGGGGTTCCTCCGTGCGGATGCCATCGGACGTTTCATCTGATATTCCGACTATCCGTCAGATACCGGGCGCGCACGGTGGCGACATGCGGGCGCCGCACCCCCGGTCCCCCGTCCGGCCCTGGACCGGTCAGACGATCCCGAAGAGGACCGCCGCCGCGAGCACGACCAGCGAGGTGAGCGCCGCCCACTTGACCGTGAAGCGGGTGTGGTCGCCGAACTCCACCTTCGCCATGCCGACGAGCACGTACACCGCCGGGACCAGCGGGCTCGACATGTGGAGGGCCTGGCCGACGAGCGAGGCGCGGGCGATCTCCAGCGGCGAGACGCCGTGGGCGGCACCGGCCTCGGCGAGGACGGGCAGGACGCCGAAGTAGAAGCCGTCGTTCGACATGAAGTAGGTGAGCGGCAGGCTGAGCAGACCGGTCACGAGCGCCATGTGCGGGCCCATCCCCTCCGGGATGGCGCCGACCAGCCAGTCGGCCATGTGCCCGACCATCCCGGTGCCGGTGAGGACCCCGGTGAAGACGGCGGCGGCGAAGACCATGCCCGAGACGTTGAGGACGTTGTCCGCGTGGGCCGCCAGGCGCTCCTTCTGCTCGGCGGGGCGGGGGTAGTTCACGGTGAGCGCGAGCGCGGCGCCGATGAGGAAGAGGACCGGGATCGGGAGCACTTCGAGGATCATCGCCGCGAGCAGGGCGACGGTGAGGGCGGCGTTGAACCAGTAGAGCCGCGGACGGAGGGTGGCCCGGTGCGGGTCGAGGCCCTGGAAACCGGGGGCCCCGGTGTCCCCGTCCCGCCCGTCGGCGGGGGCGTCGCCGGCACCTCCGGCCGGAGCGCCGCAGGCCTGGCCGCCGCCCGCGCCGCCGCCTGCCCGCCGGGTCCGGCGGCCCGCGCCTCCGGCCTCGCCCTCGGTCTCGCCCGCGCTCCCGCCGGCGCCCACGAGGACGGACCCGTCGCCGGTCCCGGTGGCGAGGGCCTGGTCGAGGGTGAGGTAGCCGATCCGCTTCCGCTCGCGGCGGCCGAGGACGTACGCGAGCGCGACGACGAAGAGGAGGCCGACCGCGAGCGCCGGGATCATCGGGACGAAGATGTCGCCGGCGTCGAGTTTGAGCGCGGTGGCGGCCCGGGCGGTGGGACCGCCCCAGGGCAGGGTGTTCATGACGCCGTTCGCCGTGGCCGCCACGCCGGTGAGGACGACGAGGCTCATGCCGAGCCGCTTGTAGAGCGGGTACATCGCCGAGACGGTGATCATGAAGGTGGTGGAGCCGTCCCCGTCGAGGGAGACGATCGCGGCGAGCAGGGCGGTACCGACGACCACGCGGACCGGGTCGGCCTTGCAGAAGCGCAGGATGGCCCGGACGATCGGGTCGAAGAGGCCCACGTCGATCATCACGCCGAAGTAGACGATCGCGAACATCAGCATCGCCGCGGTGGGGGCCAGCTTGCCCACGCCGTCGATGACGTAGTCGCCGAGCTGGGCGCCCTGCCCGACCGCGACGCAGAAGAGGGCGGGGATCAGGACGAGCGCCGCGATCGGCGACATCCTCTTCATCATGATCAGGACCAGGAAGGTCGCGATCATGGCGAAGCCGAGGACGGTCAGCATGGAGGCACCTCACGTTCACCGTGGAACAGCCGCCGAGCGGCGGTCCGGATGACCGTAGGTGCCCCCTTCCGGCCTCAACAAGGGGTCGAGGCGTGAGCAATACGAGCAAAACCCCAGCTCACAGCGGTGGCGTCGATTCCGCCGGGGTCACCTCGACCGGGAAGCCGTTGAGGACGGCGGTCCCGGAGAGGGGGTCGAGGAGGGAGCCGTCGAGGAGCTGGTTGACGTTGACGCCGGGGCGGACGGCGGCCACGGTGAGGCGGGTGCCGGGGCGGTCGTGGCCCCAGCCGTGCGGCAGGCTGACGACCCCGGGCCGGACCGTGTCGGTGACCTCGACCTCCGCCGTCACCTCGCCGCCCGCGCCCTTGACGCGGGCCGGGGCGCCGGCGGCGAGCCGCAGCCGGGCGGCGTCGTCGGGGTGCACCTGGAGGGTGCACCGGTTCGAACCCCCGGTGAGCGCGGGGGTGTTGTGCAGCCAGCTGTTGTTGGAGCGCAGATGGCGGCGGCCCACCAGCTGGAGGGTCCCCGGCTCCGGTACGGCGGTGAGGGCGGCCCGCAGCCGGGGCAGGTCGGCGGCGATCGGGTCCGGGAGGAGTTCGATCCGGCCGCTGCGGGTCCTCAGCACCTCGCCCAGGCGGGGCTTGAGCGGCCCGAGGTCGATGCCGTGCGGACGGGCCTTGAGCTCGTCGAGGGTGAGGCCGTACGGACCGAGCCGCAGCATCAGGTCGAGCCGCCGCTCGGCGCCGTTCGCACCGGTCAGCCCGGCGGCGTACTCCTTGGGGTCGGCGCCGTACGCGGGCGAGTGCGGCTCGGTGACCGCCCGGGCGAGGGCGGTGTCGACGGCGAGGTCGTCGACGGCGGAGGGCGGGCTCCCGTGGAGACCGGCGGCGGCGAGGACCAGCCGGGCGTGGATCTCGCACTCGTCCATCCGGCCGGCCTCCAGCGGGACGGCCGCCGGGGTGAGGCGGACCTGGTCGCGGACGGCGAACCCGTTGAAGGCGAAGTCGAAGTGGGCGCTCTGGGAGGGCGGCGGCGGGGGGAGCAGGACGTCGGCGTGGCGGGTGGTCTCGTTGAGGTAGGGGTCGACGCAGACCATCAGGTCGAGGCCGGCGAGGGCGGCGTCGAGGCGGAGCCCGTCCGGGGCGGAGAGGACGGGGTTGGCGGCGATGGTGATCACCGCCCGGATGCGGCCCTCGCCCGGGGTGTCGATCTCCTCGGCGAGGGCGGCGAGCGGGAACTCCCCCTTGACCTCGGGATGGCCGGAGACGCGGCTGCGGCGGCGGCCGAGGAGGAAGCCGCGGCCGGGCCCGGCGGGGCGGGGCGCCGGGGCGGTGGCGGAGCGGGGGAAGAGGGCGCCGCCGGGCCGGTCGAGGTTGCCGGTGAGGACGTTGAGGACGTCGACGAGCCAGTTGGCGAGGGTGCCGTGGGACACGGTGGAGCTGCCCATCCGCCCGTAGACGGCGGCGGTGGGCGCGGCGGCGAGCTCCCGGGCGACGGCGCGGATCGTGCCGGGGTCGAGCTCGCAGACGGGGGCGACGGCCTCGGGGGCGAACTCCCGCACGGCGTCGCGGACCCGGTCGATGCCCTCGGTGCGGTCGGCGAGCGGGCCGGGGTCGGCGAGCTCCTCGGCGAAGAGGGTGTGGACGAGGGCGGCGAGGAGGAGGGCGTCGGTGCCGGGCCGGGGGGCGAGGTGGCGGTCGGCGAGGCGGGCGGTGCGGGTGCGGCGGGGGTCCACGACGGTGAGGGTGCCGCCGCGCCGGCGGAGCGCGGCGAGCCGGCCGGGGAAGTCGGGGGCGGTGCACAGGCTTCCGTTGGAGTCCAGCGGGTTGGCCCCGATGACCAGGAGGTGGTCGGTGCGGTCCAGGTCGGGCACGGGGACGGCGAAGGGGTCGCCGAAGAGGAGGCCGCTGGAGACGTGCTTGGGCATCTGGTCGAGCGTGGAGGCGGTGAAGAGGTTGCTCGTGCCCGTGGCGCGGAGGAGGAGAGGCGGGTAGAGCGCTCCGGCCATCGTGTGGACGTTGGGGTTGCCCAGGACGATGCCCAGCGCGTCGGGGCCGTAATCCTCGATCAGCGGGCGGATTCTCGCCGCGATCGTGTCGAAGGCCTCCTCCCAGCTCGCCTCCCGCAGCCGCCCGTCCTCGCGGACGAGCGGGGTGCGCAGCCGGTCGGGGTCGGCGTCGACCTGCGGGAAGGCGGCGCCCTTCGGGCAGACGAAGCCGCGGCTGAAGACGTCGTCGCGGTCCCCGCGGGCGCCGGTGACCCGGCTGCCGTCGAGGGTGAGGACGAGTCCGCAGGTGGCTTCGCAGAGGGGGCAGATGCGCGGGGCGGTGGACATGGCGTCTCCCGTGGGCGGCGTGCGGGGCGGCGGCTCGCGGTGAGCATACCGACCGGTAGGCACGTCGGGGAGGGGTGTGGCCGGGACGGCGCGCGGCGGTCAGCCGGCGAGGGAGGGGGCGAGGTAGGCGTGGAGGAGCTGCCGCGTCTCGTCGATGAGGGCGGCGTCGCCGCCGGGGTCGGCGCGGAAGGCGAGGCGGACGAGGGTGTCGGCGGTCTCCACGCCGACGAGCACCTTGCGCCGCAGCACCTCGTCGTCGGTCCGGCCGAGATGGGCGGCGAGCAGGCCGCAGAGCCGTTCGGCGACCAGCCCGTTGGGGTCCTCGGCGGCCCCTCCCCCGGCCTCCTCGGCGGCGGGGACGCCGAAGTCGACGAGGGCGAAGCCGGGCACGCTCCGCTTCATCGCGAGGAACTCGTCGAGGACGCCGTCGATCGCGGCGTGCGCGTCGAGGACGGGCGTCCGCTCGAAACGGGCGGAGATCCGCTCGGCGTACCGGTCGAGGTTGCGGTGGGCCAGGGCCGCGACCAGGGCCCGCTTGTTGCCGAAGAAGCGGTAGACCGAACCGATCGGGACGCCGGCGCGGGCCGCGACGGCCCGGGTGCTCAGCTGCTCGTAGCCGGTCTCGTCGAGGAGGCCGGCGCAGGCGTCGAGGATGCGGGCGAGCCGCTCGGCGCTGCGCTGCTGGACGGGGGTGCGGCGGAGCGCGGGCGGCGGGCCGGGCGGGCTGGTCTGGGGCACGGGGTCCATGATGCCGCTCCGATCCCGTTCAGGCGATGAGCAGTCCGATGCCGCCGAGGGTGTACGCGATCATCAGCGCGAACAGCGGGAGTTGGCCGGCGACGGCGCGGGCCGGCGGGAAGAGCCGGACGGAGCGGTCGTGGGCCGCGACGACGCCGAGGACGTGACCGGTGACGATCGCGGCGACCTGGAGGACGGCGAGGCCCGCGGGACCCAGGGGTGGAGCGGGCGAGGGGGCGTTGTCAGTGCCCGCTGCCATAATGACGGTACGTGGTCCTTCGACCGCGAGGAGTGAGAAGTAGTGGGCGACGAGATAGCCGAGCGCGATGGGCAGCAGGGAGTGGGCGAAGGAGGTGAGGGGGGTGGTGAGGGCGCGGTTCAGCAGGCGGAGGGCGCCGGCGCAGAGTCCGTAGCAGGCGGCGGCGAGGGCGACGGCGGCGAGGAGGCCGAGGGTGGCGGTGGCGGTGGGGCCGAGGGAGGAGGTCTGGAGGGTGGTGATCCAGCGGGGGTTGTCGGAGAGGCCGTCGTAGGCGGTGGTGCCGAGGAGGACGCAGACGGTGGCGACGAGTCCGGGGGTCTCGGGGGTGGAGTCGAGGCCGTTGAAGGGCGAGCGGAGGACGAGCCGGCCGTCGGCGCGGCGGCCGAGCGGGGAGAGCCGGGCGAGGAGGGAGGAGTAGGCCTCGAAGGGGTCGGCGTGGGCGAACCAGGCGGCGCCGTGGCGGGCGGCGCCGAGGAGCTGGACGGCGAGGTGGACGGCGAGGGCGGTGAGGAGGACGGGACGGGAGGTGTTGTCGGGGGCGACGAGTTCCAGCCAGGCGAAGAGGAGGAGGCCGGCGGCGGCGGGGCGGATGCCGACGGCGGCGGGCACCGGCCGCGGACGGGTGGGCGGGCGGAGGGAGAGGAGGGCGCGCAGCGGGTTGACGAGGCGCCAGACGGGGCCGAGGAGGAGGGAGGCGGGCACCAGTCCGACCCAGAGGAGGACGTAGAGGGCGCCGGGGGCGGGGTTGCGGTCGGGGTCGTCGGGGCCGAGGAGGAGGTGGGCGAGGAAGAAGAGGGCGAGGGCGGCGCCGAGGACCCGCAGGGCGGTGCGGGTGACGGAGGAGTCGGCGAGGCGCTGGAGGGAGGCGGGCAGGGGGCGGCCGGCGCGGTCGCCGCGGAAGCGGGAGGCGGACCAGAGCAGGGCGAGGCCCAGGAAGGAGACGAACAGGGCCGTGAAGGCGCCGGCGTACGCGTAGAAGGGGGAGAGCGGCAGGTCGTGCTGGGCGCCCACGCCGTGCGCGAGCGGGAGGAGCGGGGCCTGGCCGGCGGGTTCGGGGAGGAACGGGAGGGGCGGGGCCTGGCCGGCGGCTTGGGGGGCGAACGAAAGGAACGAGGTCTGGCCGGCGGCTTCGTGGGCGAACGGGAGGGGCGGGGAGTGGCCGGTGGTCATCGGACCACCAGCTGGGTGAGGACGAGGTCCGACGCGTGGGTCTCCACCTCGAAGAGGCCGGTGCGGTCGGCGGTCAGGGTGAGGGCGGCCGGAATGCCGGGGGAGAGGGCCGCCTCGCGGTCGTAGCCGTGGACGTGGAGGGTGTCGGCGCGGTCGGAGGTGACCCGGAGGGTGATCCGCTCGCCCTTCCGGACCTCGACGCGCGCCGGGGCGGGGGTGACGGTGGAGCCGGTGACGCGGATGTCGAGGGTGCGGGTGGAGGGGGTGGGGTCGGGGGTCGGATCGGGGGCGGGCGCGGTCGTGGGGGCGGTGGTGGGCGGGGAGGCGGGCGCGGTGGCGGAGGGGGCGAGGGGGACCGTGGTCTGGACGGGTTCGCCGGCGGTGGCCCAGACCGTGTGGTCGTCGGCGTGGAGGCGGACGGTGAGGGTGCGGGCGCCGGCCGGGACGTGGAACCAGGGGCCGTAGGCGCGGGCGGCCTCGCGCCCGTCGACGAGGACGCGGGCGTGGCCGCGGCCGGTGAGCGCGCCGCCGCCGGTGGACTCGGGGGTGAAGCGGAACCTCTCCACGGCGAGGTGGACGTTCCAGCCGCCCTCGGTGTCCGGACGGGCCTCGGCGCGGACGGCCGGTGCCTCGGCGGCCGGGAGGTCGCGGAGGCGGTGGCCGGACTCGTCGCGGGCGGCGAGCAGGGTGCCGTGGGAGCCGGCGGCCTGCTCGTGGCCGGTGCCCGGCTTGTGGTGGGTGGTGGCCCGGCCGCCGCAGCCGGCGGCCAGGAGCAGCACGGCGGCGACGGCGGCCGCCACGAGCGGAGCGGAGCCGCGGGCGGAGCGGCGGACGGGGCGGGGAGCGGGGCCGGGGGTGAGGCGGGGAACGGGACGGGGAGCGGGGCGGGTCATGCGGGGATCTCCTCGGGGTGCTCCTCGGCAGGGGTGGAGGCGGGCTCGGGGGCGGGGCGGGCACCCGCGGCGACGACGGCCCACAGGACCCAGACGACGCCCAGGAGGAGGCGGATCCAGGCGGGGCCGAGGGG
This sequence comes from Streptomyces omiyaensis, assembly GCF_014650895.1. Lineage (GTDB taxonomy): Bacteria > Actinomycetota > Actinomycetes > Streptomycetales > Streptomycetaceae > Streptomyces > Streptomyces omiyaensis. Next base: position 100,749 of record NZ_BMVV01000008.1, on the reverse strand, counting down.
GATGGCCGGGATCATCAGGACGGACTTGTCGAAGGCGTCCAGCAGGGTGAGCAGGCCGAGGACGACCGTGGTCCAGGCGAAGACGGGGCGGGTGGGGCGCAGGAGGAGGCCGGTGACGGTCCACCAGGCGCCGGTGAGGAGCAGGGCGAGGGCGGGGACGTACGTCGGGGCCAGGGTGAGGGTGGCACCGGCGACGTCGAGGGCGAGTCCGGCGACCCCGGCGGCGAGGGCGACGGCGGCGAGGCGGCGGCCGCGCAGGCGGCGCCACCAGAGGGCGGTGCCGACGAGGGCGAGGAGGAGCGAGGCGGCGAGGGCGATCTGGACCTCGACGCGCTGGAGGCCGCGGGCGCCGTACCAGTCGCAGCCGGCGGGGAGGCGGCGGGCCTGGACGTCGTAGTCGGCGCAGACGAGGAGCTGGGCGAGCTTGACGGGTTCGCCGACGAGCCGGGCGGTGGCTCCGGAGACCTCTCCGCGGACGGGGCCGCAGGCGGGCAGGGCGCGGGGGCTGGAGGCGCCGGTGTCGTCCTGCCAGCAGTTCCGGCGGCCCTGGCCGTCCCACCAGACGTCGGTGCGGTTGGGGCGGGAGTTGCCCGCCTTGTCGATGCCGAGGCGGTTGTTCGCGTAGCGGTTGTGGTGGGAGGTGTCGGTCTGCTTGGACCAGGCGGACTCGCCGCGGATGAAGGCGGGGACGGCGTTGAGGTAGAAGCCGGTGCGCTCGTGGCCGTAGACCCAGTTGTCCTCGTAGAGGTTCCAGTTGCCGCCCGCGGTGATGATGCCGCTGCCGGGGGGCATGGAGATCTGGGGGCAGACGACGCCGTTCTCGTAGCCGCGTTCGGCCGGCGGCCTGGCGCAGGTGCCGTCGGCGACGTGGCGGTAGTAGTCCTCGTTGTTGTCGTGGATCAGGTTGCGCTCGAACTTGGCGTGGTTCTGCGGGAGTCCGGGGTGCCCGGGGAAGGCGGAGTCCATGGAGGCGCCGCCCATGTTGTGGTCGAACTCGTTGTCGTGGACCCAGACGGAGTCCCCGGCGGTGCCGGAGTAGCCGACCATGTTGTGGTGGCTGCGGCAGCCGGTGATCTCGATGGAGTAGCGGGGGACGTCGAAGCCGAGCCCGTCGTTGATGTTCGAGGCCGAGCCGGGGTAGATGCCGGAGTCGCCGTTGCCGTAGGACTCGCAGTTCTTGTAGAGGCCGTGGTCGGAGGCGAAGGTGAGGAAGCCGTACTCGTCGTTCCAGCGGGTGAGGACGTCGTCGATGACGAAGCCGTCGGCGGCGAGGACGTACAGCGAGTTGAAGGTGGTGCGCTGGGCGGTGAAGTTGCGGAAGTAGACGCCGTCGGACCTGTCGGCGCGGATCGCGTTGAGTTTGGTGTACTTCGCGTCGATGACCACGTCGAGGCGGGAGGCTCCGGTGCCCTCGATCTGGAGGTCCTTCTTGCCGAGGATCGCGACCAGGTTCTGGTTGTGCGGGCACTGCGCCTGCTGCTCGTAGCTGAGGATCTGGTAGCCGAAGGAGGACTTCGGGGCCTCCAGCGCGGCGCAGGCGCCGGTGGGGGCGGGGAGCGAGGGCTCCTCCTCGTACAGGCCGGGCAGGATCGCGATGGTCATGCCGGGCCGGCCGACGGCGTCGACGGCCTGCTGGAGGTGGCGGAAGCCGGAGCGGCCGCAGCGGGCGAAGAGCTCCCGGTTGCGTTCCTTGAGGCCGTCCGGGAAGCCGGCGATCCGGCGCTCGAAGTCGGCCCGGTCCGTCTTGCAGACGAGGAGGTCGGGCTCGCCCGTGCGGAGCTCCGGCACGCTGCCGGTGCCGTCGGGGAGGGTGACGGGCCGCTCCTCGTGCGCCTGGGCGACGGGGGCGGCGAGCAGGGCCGCGGCGAGCACCGCGAGCACGACCGAGAGCAGGGGGAAGAACCTTCTGGTCCACGACATGGCCGCGAGAGTAGAGCATTGTTCATCTTTTTGACCCCGTCGTGCGGGGACGGATCGCACGAGCCGGTCCGCCCGCCCCGTTGACGGGAGCGGCGGGGAATCCTACGGTCATCCATAGGATTCCTTTCAGGACAGCGCAGGACAGGAGCGGGCGATGACGACCGAGCAGGCCAGGAAGACGGCCGAGGCGCTCACGTACAGCACCGGATTCGGCAACGAGCACGGTTCGGAGGCGCTCCCCGGCGCCCTGCCGGAGGGCCGCAACTCGCCGCAGCGCGCCCCGCTCGGGCTCTACGCCGAGCAGCTCAGCGGCAGCGCGTTCACCGAGCCGCGGGCGCACAACCGCCGCTCGTGGCTGTACCGGATCCGCCCCTCGGCGGCCCACCCGCCCTTCGTCCGCGCCGACAACGGCGCCGTCCGCAGCGCGCCCTTCGCCGAGACCGTCGCCGACCCCAACCGGCTGCGCTGGGACCCGCTGCCGGAGCCGGCGCCGGGCACCGACTGGCTGGCCGGCCTGTGGACCCTCGGCGGCAACGGCGACGTGACCCAGCGCGCCGGCATGGCCGTGCACCTCTACCACGCCAACGCCTCCATGGAGCGGGTCTTCGGCGACTCCGACGGCGAGCTGCTGATCGTCCCCGAGCACGGCGGCCTCCTCCTCCGCACCGAGCTGGGCCTGCTCGCCGCCCGCCCCGGCGAGGTCGCGCTGATCCCGCGCGGCGTCCGCTTCCGCGTCGAGCTCCTCGACGAGACCGCGCGCGGCTACGTCTGCGAGAACTACGGCGCCCCGTTCCAGCTCCCCGACCTCGGCCCGATCGGGGCCAACGGCCTGGCGAACGCCCGGGACTTCCGCGCCCCCGTCGCCGCCTACGAGGACGTCGAGGGCCCGGTCGAGGTCGTCAACAAGTTCTGCGGCAACCTCTGGACCGCGACGTACGGCCACTCCCCGCTCGACGTCGTCGCCTGGCACGGCAACCACACGCCGTACGTCTACGACCTGCACCGCTTCAACGTCATCGGGACGATCTCCTACGACCACCCCGACCCCTCCATCTTCACCGTCCTCACCTCGCCCTCCGACACCCCCGGCCTGGCCGGCGTCGACTTCGTGGTCTTCGCCCCGCGCTGGCTGGTCGGCGAGGACACCTTCCGGCCGCCGTACTTCCACCGGAACGTGATGAGCGAGTACATGGGCCTGATCGAGGGCGCGTACGACGCGAAGACCGCCGGAAAGGGGGGCTTCGTCCCGGGCGGCGGCTCGCTGCACAACATGATGTCCGCGCACGGCCCCGACCGGGAGACCTTCGACAAGGCCAGCGCGGCCGAGCTGAAGCCGCAGAGGATCGACGACGGCCTGGCCTTCATGTTCGAGACCCGCTGGCCGGTGACGGCGACCGCGCAGGCGGCCGGGGCCGACCACCTCCAGCGCGGTTACGACGACGTGTGGCAGGGTCTGGAGCGTCATTTCCGGCCGTAGAGTCCTGCCTCAGCCGCCCCACCCCGTCGTCGTACGGAGAACGCCGTGACCGCCTTCGCCCCCGACTCGCTGGTCCTGAACCGCAAGCTCCCGCTGTGGTACCAGGTCTCGCAGTCCCTGCGCGCCTCCATACTGGGCCGCACGCCCGACGCCTCGCTGCGGCTGCCCACCGAGGAGCAGCTCGCCGCGCACTACGGCGTCAGCGTGCTGACCATGCGGCAGGCGCTGAAGGAGCTGGAGGAGGAGGGGCTGATCAGCCGGCACCGGCGGCGCGGCACCTTCATCGAGCCGGGCGCCCGGCGCTCCACCCCGCGCCGGCTGCTCGGCTCGATCGACGCGATCGTGGCCCAGCAGTCCGGCGAGCGGACCACGGTCCTCGGCCACGGCCCGGAGCCGGTGCCCGGCGATCTCGCCGAGTACTTCCCGGACGTGGCCGAGGTCGCGACCTACCGCCGGCTGCGCTCCGACGGCGAGAGCGACGAGCCGACGAACTGGGCGGAGAACGCGGTCCGGCCCGAGTTCGCCGCCGCCATCGACCCGGCCGACCTGGAGCGCTGGCCGATGACGAAGGTCCTCCGGGACGTGGTCGGGGTGCGCATCAGCCGCATCACCGACACGGTCGAGGCCCGCCTCGCCGACCCGGAGACGGCCGAACTCCTCCGGGTCCCGCTGCTCTCCCCGATCCTCCACTACACCGGCGTCACCTACGCCGAGGACGGCCGGGTCGTCGACGTCGCCCGCATCCGCTACCGCGGCGACCGCTTCTCCTTCACGGTGACGGTCGAGGCGCACTGACGCCGGGTCCGGTGGAGCGACCCGTACGCGAAGAGGACGCGCGAGGAGCCGTACCGCTGCGACGCCGGCCGCAGCAGCCGCCTCAGGGCCCCGGACCGGGGCGACAGCCGGGGCTACGGCGGGGAGACCGGGTTCATGTACAGCGAGGGACCGGACCGGGGGACCCGGAGGACCCCGAAGGGGACGTGAGGTTCACCGGCTCCACCGCCCTCGCCGACGGACTCGTGGCGTTCGGGATCCTGCTCACCGCGATCGGACCGGTCGGCGGGAACCTCCTCGCCCTCCCGCGGGCGCTCGGCGTGGAGGCGCGGCTCGTGCGCCGTGCGACCGAGCCGGCCGAGGCCGCCGGACGGGCGGCCGGGGACCACGAGCGCGCCGTCCGCGCGGTGCGGGACGCCGGGCAGGAGGGCGGGCTCGGCGCGGAGCCCGATCCCGAACCCCTGCGCGCCCTGCGGTGCTGCGGGAGGCCGGGCCCGGAACGCACCGGGCGGCGGAGGCCGCACGGGCGCTGCCGGAGCGACGCGCGGTGCTCCTGGAGGAAGCGGCGCCCGCCGCGGGACTGCGCACCAGGCTCCAGGCCGGGCCCGCCGCCCGGGCCGCCGTCGCCGCCGTCGCCGTCGCCGTCGCCGAGCTGCGCCGGCCGCTGGCCGACGCCGAACGATACGGACTGCGGGAGCGGTTCGCGCAGGCCTCGGTCGACCTGCTGCGAGGGCCCGGGTCCGAGCAGGCCGCCCTCGCCGCCGGGGCGGAGTGCGAAGGGGATCCCGAGGCGTGCCGCCGCCTGTTCGAGCGGTTGACGCGGACCGGGCCCGCGGCCGCCGCCGAACCCCGGCGGCGCTGACGCCCGGCGGGCCCGGACGGGCGCGGGCCGCGGGACGATGGCACCGCACGGACCGCGCTCGTTAGCATGCGGGGCGTGACTGAGGCTTCGCCGCGGCAGGCATTCCGACCCGACGACGGCACGCCCCTGCTCGACGAGCTGATGCCGTGGTCGGTGGCCCCGCTGCGCTTCGGGCGGGGATGGGTCGTGGCGCCCGACGCGCGGACGCTGCGCGGGCGGTGGGACCGGCTGGTCGCGGCGGAGGGCGGGGAGCGGGAGGCGCTGTTCCGGCCGAGCCGGGCGCGCACGACCGGCTCGGCGGTGGCGGCGCTGCCGGGACAGCGGACCGGGACCGGCCGGTTCGCCCGCGAGACCGGCCCCTGCCCCGAGCCGGTGCGGGTGCTGTCCGGGCCCTTCGACGAGCAGTGGCTGCTCCCCGACCACCGGCTGATCGACACCGCCCGGCCCGAGCTGTGGCGGGTGGCGGGCGGGCCGCAGCTCTTCGCCGTGGAGCAGGGGTACGTGCCGGGGGCGGCCGGACCGCCGCTCCTGGTGACCGGCGCGCTGCCCGAGGGGCGTTCCCCGGCGGGCCGTCCGGGCCGGATCCGGCCGCTGTTCCGGCGCCCCGGCGGCGCGGAGCCGAACCTGGCGCCGGGGCTCCTCGGCTTCCTCCGCGAGCGGTACGGGCCGGCCGACCCGGTCCGGTGGCTCGCCTGGACCGTCGCCGCGGCCGTCCCCTCCCCCGCCGGCTGCCGGGTGCCGCTGCCGGCGGACCCGGCGGCGTGGGAGGCGGGCGTGGCGCTCGGCCGGGAGCTGATGGACGTCCAGCTGCGGGGCGCGCTGACGGGGGCGCGGCCGCGGCTGCCGGGCGGGCGGCGCCCCTATGTGCGGGCGGCGCTCCCGCCGCGCCCGGAGTCGCTCGCGTACGACTCCGGCGACGAGGTCCTGAGCGTCGGCGGGGGCCGGATCGCGCCGGTGCCCGAGGCGGCTTGGGAGTACCGGGTCGGCGGGGTGCGGGTCCTGGAGCAGTGGTTCGCCCGCCGGACCGCGCCGGCCGAGCCCGGCTCGCTGGAGGCGATGGGTCCGGCTTCCTGGCCACAGGAGTGGACCTCCGCCCTCCTCGACCTGGTCACGGTGGTCGCGCTGCTGGGCGGGCGGGAGGCGGAGCGCGCCCCGTTCACGGCCGGCGGCGGTCCCGGCCGGGCCGAGCTGCGCGCGGCCGGGGTCCTGCCGGTGCCGGCCGGGGCGCGCCGGCCGGCCTCGGTGCTCGACCACCAGGAGGAGGGCCCGGAGGGGCAGTTCATGCTGGTGTGACGGTCCCGGGCCCGCCGCGCCGCCGGCCACCGGGCCGGGGAGGCCGCCGCGCCGCCGGGTCGGACCCGGGGCCTCGGGTCCGGGACCGCCGCACGACGGCACCGCCGGGCCGAAGGCCGGCCGTGCCACCGGATCACGCCCCGGGCCCGCCGGGCCGGGAAGGCCGCCGGGCCGGGTCGGTCCCGCGGCGTCCGGCCCGATCCGAAAGAAACGGCCCGGCGGGAGCCCCGCCGGGCGGGCGGTGTGAGCCCGGTCCTGATGACAGGGCCCGTCCGGGCACGGTAGGCAGACGGGCATGAGCACTCAGCCACTCCCCCTGGACGGGATCACCGTCGTCTCCGTCGAGCAGGCCGTCGCCGCGCCCTTCGCCACCCGCCAGCTCGCCGACCTCGGCGCCCGGGTCGTCAAGGTCGAGCGGCCCGACGGCGGCGACTTCGCCCGCGGCTACGACACCGCGGCCCGGGGCCTGGCCTCGCACTTCGTCTGGTGCAACCGCGGCAAGGAGTCGCTCGCCGTCGACCTGAAGGACCCGCGCGGGCGCGCCCTGGTGGGACGGCTCGTGGCGGAGGCCGACGTCTTCGTGCAGAACCTCGCGCACGGGGCCGCCGCCCGGCTCGGCCTCGACGCGGCCACCCTCTGCGCCGCGCACCCGCGGCTGATCGCCGTGGACGTCTCCGGGTACGGCCCGGACGGCCCGTACGCCCACCGGAGGGCGTACGACATGCTCGTGCAGTGCGAGACCGGGCTGGTCTCGGTCACCGGCACTCCCGGACACCCCGTCAAGTCCGGTGTCCCGGCCGCCGACATCGCGGCCGGGATGTACGCGTACACGGGCGTCCTCGCCGCGCTCGTCCGGCGCGGCACCACCGGCCGCGGCGGCCCCGTGGAGGTGTCGCTGTTCGATTCCCTCGCGGAGTGGATGGGGCACCCCCTGCACCACGGGGCGCACGGAGGTACGGCCCCGGCGCGCACGGGGCTCGCGCATGCGGTGATCGCCCCCTACGACGCGTATCCGACGGCGGACGGGAGCCAGGTGCTGCTCTCGGTGCAGAACGACCGGGAGTGGCGGCGGTTCGCCGAACGGGTCCTGGAGCGGCCGGAGCTCGCCGACGACCCGGCCTTCGCGACGAACGCGGCCCGGGTCGCGGGCCGGGCGGCGACCGACGCGGCGGTCGGGGCGGCGCTCGGCGCGCTGCCGGCCGAGGAGGCGGTGCGGCGCCTGGACGCGGCCGGCATCGCCTGCGCGCGGCTCAACTCGGTGGCGGAGCTGGTGCGCCATCCGCAGCTCGCGGCCCGGGACCGCTGGCGTCCGGTGGACTCCCCCGTCGGGGCGCTGCCGTCGCTGTTGCCGCCGGTCGTCTTCCCGGACGCACCGGAGGCGCCGATGGGCCGGATCCCGGCGCTCGGCGAGCACACGGACGCGGTCCTGGCCGGACTGGGCGTGCCGGCGGCGGAGGTGGCGGGGCTGCGGGCCGCGGGCGTGGTCGTCTGACCGGCGCGGCGGGGTCAGGGGGCGGGTACGACGGAGCGCCGGACGGGCGGGGACGCGTCCGGCGCTCTCGGCGTGCGGGTGGGTGCGGGCGGACCGGGGCGGTGGCCGTGCCGGGGACACGGGTCCGGCACCTCCGGCGCGCGCGGGAAGGGCTAGTGGCGGGCGCCGAAGAGGGTGCGGCGCAGGCGGCGCAGCGGGGCGAAGAGCGAGACCCGCGCGCGTCCGACGTGCATGCTCTGGGCCGGCGTCTCGTGGCGACGCGTCGTCAGTTCCCGCATGAGCAGGGTCGCCTCGGCCACCTCGCGCTGCGGCACGGCGGGACCGCCGAGCACCGCGAGATGGCGGTCGAGGCGCGAGCTGGTCGCGCTGCTCCCGCAGGTGATGGCAGGCACACGCGGCCTGCTGCGCATCGTTATCTGTTCCATGTCACTCCCCACCCGTACGAGGGCACTCGGCCCGGGCAGGTTAACCCTATCGCCCCACAGTGACACGCGTGTATCCCGCCGACGGGATTCACTGCACTCGTACGGGGGTTGACGGTCACTCTCCGAATACATCCGATTCCAGGGCGAGTTGGACAGGGTTCGAACACCTGCCGAACCGTCATGAACCATCCTGCACCCCGGCCGGCCGGCCGCGACTCCACCATCCGGTGTGATCTACGCCACCGGGGGCCGGTCGAGTGGGTCGCCACCCGGCGGGGGCGCGGCTACCGTGGGTCCATGACGCTGATCGCGGGCCGTTACCGGCTGCTCGACGCCCTCGCGGAGGGCTCGGCGGGGATCGTCTGGCGCGCCCGGGACGAGGCGCTCGGCCGAGAGGTGGCCGTCAAGGAGGTGCACGCCCCGCCGGGGACGCCCGAGGCGGAGGAGCGGCTCCTCTACGCGCGGGTCGAGCGCGAGGCGCGGGCCGCGGAGGCGATCTCCGGACCGGGCGTGGCCGCGGTGCACGACGTGGTGGTGGAGCGGGGCCGGCCGTGGATCGTGATGGAGCTGGTGCGCGGGCTGACGCTGGCGGAGACCCTGGAGGCGGACGGGCCGCTGCCGGACCGGGAGGCCGCGCGGGTCGCGCTCGGGGTGCTGGCGGCGCTGCGGGCGGCCCGCGCGGCCGGCGTCCCCTTCTCCGGCCTCGGACCGGACCGGGTGCTGCTCGCCAACGACGGGCGGGTGGTGGTGACGGGCGTGGCCACCGGGACCTCGGCACCGGACGCCCCGCCGCCGGGCCCCGAGGAGGACCTGCGGTCGCTGGGCGCGCTGCTGGGCGGGACGGTCGCCGATCCGGCGTCGGGACCGCTGGCCCCGGTGGTCGGGGGGCTGGCGGACGCGGACCCGGACGTGCGGGCCGGGGCGGTGCGGGAGCTGGAGCGGGTGGCCGGGACCGGGGAGCGGCCCCGGGCGGACGGACCGGCCGCTCCGGCGCCGGAGCGGCGGCCGGGAGTCGCGCAGGAGCGGGAGGACGGGGGTTCGGGCGGCGTGCGCGGGACGCGTGCGCCGGAGGAGGCGGAGGGCGCGGCGCCGGGTCCGCGGCGGCGCGGTCCCGGCCGGCGGGCGGTGATCGCCGCCGGAGTGGCCGGGCTCCTGTTGATCGCGGCGGCGCTGGTCTGGCAGGCCGTCAGGGACGGCGACCGGGGCGCCGGTCCGGCCGGGGGCGGTGCGCCGAGCACCGCTCCGGCCGTGCCCGGCGCCGCGGGTGCGGGCGCGGAGGACGGGGGACCCTCCGCTACGCCGCGTTCCTGAACGTGGGCAGGTAGCCGCTCGACTGGCCGGCGGCCGTCGGGTGGTAGGACTCGCCGATGTTGAGCCAGTTGACGCTGTGCAGCCAGGCGGAGCCGGAGCAGATCTCGTGGCCGGTGAAGGCCGGCACGACACTGGCGAAGGCGAAGCCGTGGTCGGCGGCGCGCTTGGCGACGGCGGCGTTGAGGTAGTCGGAGGCGCCGTTGATGGCTCTGCGCTCGTTCTCGCTGAGGCCGGCGACGCAGGTGCCGTTCAGCTGGTAGAAGCGCGGGTAGCCGAGGACGACGACCCGGGCGGCGGGGGCCTTGGCGCGAATCGCGCCGTACACCGCGTCGAGCCGGGCGGGCAGGGTGGAGTCCACGTAGCCCTTCGCCTGGTTCACCCGGTTGACGCAGGTGCTCTCGGACTGGAGCACACAGGTCGTCATGACGTCCGCGAAGCCCGCGTCGTTGCCGCCGATGGTGATCGAGACCAGGTCGGTGGCGGAGGAGAGCGGGCCGAGCTGCTTGCCGGTGACGTCGGTGGTGACGGCGCCCGAGCAGGCGGTGAAGGCGAAGGAGGAGGGGGCGTTGGCGTTGGCCCAGAGGCGCGGGTAGGCCTTGGTGGAGCGCTTGCAGTCGCCGCTGGCGCTGTCGTAGCTGCCGGCGCCGACGCCGGAGGAGTACGAGTCGCCGAGGGCCACGTAGTCGAGGGCGGCGCTCTCGGCCGCCTGCGCGGCCCCCGCCCCGGTGAGGGCGAGGACGGCGCCGAGCAGGAGCGAGGACGCGAAGGCCGCGCATCGCGACAGTTTCATGAAACCTCCCTGTAGCAGGATCTCTGCGCTACCAGGAAGTAGCATCGGATCCGCCGCTCCGGAAGTGTTCATGTCAAAACTGACCCTGGAGAGTGAGTGAACATCCCTCAGGAGTCGTCGATTTTCGGCCACCTGAGGAACCGGAGGTTCCCGTACCGCTTTACGACCGGACGGAGCCACGACACATCCGCACGACTCCGCACAGGGGTACGACGAAGTCCCACCGTTCCCACCAGGGAAGCGGATTGATCGAATCCGATCGCGAAGACAGCGCTTTCGAGCACAGTTCGTTCGCCAAAGTGCCTGAAACCGGGCCGCCCCAGCGGGACTTGCCATACAGTCCCATTCATCAATACCGTCGTACATCTCACCCGCATCGGTTCATCGGCACGGCGCTCTGGGGAGAGCGCCGGAGTCGCGGTGTTCCCGGAGCGGGGCGCGGTAGGGGGGTGCCGTGCCCGGTGTGCCGATGTGCGCCGGGTCGCGGGTACCGCGCGGCCAGTCATGCCAACTCGCCGATCCCGCAAGGAGATCGCTTCCGTGCGGGGATGGCGAGAACCCCCCTTTCGAACCGGACACACGACCGGGCCGCCCCAGGGGTGGGCGGCCCACCGGACGAGAGGGAAACCGACCGATGAGCTCGTTCCTGCGCCCGCCCGACACGGGCCGAGAATTCACCGAGCCGAGTCGAATAGCCGCCCAGTACCGGGCGATCACGTCTCACCTGGCGATCACTCCGCCGGTGAGCGTCGTCATTCCCGCGATGAACGAGGCGGAAAATCTTCCGTACGTGTTCAAGTCGCTGCCGGAATGGATTCACGAAGTCGTCCTCGTCGACGGAAATTCGACGGACAACACCATCGAGGTCGCCCGCGAGCTGCGCCCCGACGTCAAGGTCGTCAAGCAGGTCGGCAAGGGCAAGGGCGACGCCCTGATCAGCGGCTTCGCCGCCTGCACCGGCGACATCATCGTCATGGTCGACGCCGACGGCTCGGCCGACGGCCAGGAGATCGTCTCGTACGTCTCCGCCCTCGTCGGCGGCGCCGACTTCGCCAAGGGATCGCGCTTCGCGAACGGCGGCGGCACCGACGACATGACCGGAATCCGACGGCTGGGCAACTGGGCCCTCTGCTCGCTCGTCAACCGGAAGTTCGGCGCCCGCTACACCGACCTCTGCTACGGCTACAACGCCTTCTGGAAGCACTGCCTCGACAAGATCACCCTCGACTGCACCGGCTTCGAGATCGAGACCCTCATCAACATCCGGGTCGTCAAGGCCGGCCTGAAGGTGCAGGAGGTCCCGAGCCACGAGTACCTGCGCATCCACGGCGTCAGCAACCTCAACGCGGTGCGCGACGGCATCCGGGTCCTCAAGGTGATCCTCCGCGAGAAGCGCGTCCCCAAGGCCGCCCGGGCGCTCCGCCGCCCCGCCGCCTTCTCGGTCAACGTCCCCCGGGGAGAGGTGTCTTGAGCGACCGCCCGTCCCCGCCCCGCTTCTCGGTGGTGATCTGCGTCTACACGGAGGAGCGGTGGGGCGACATCCTCGCCGCCGTCGACTCCGTCCGGAAGCAGTCGCTCCCGCCGCTGGAGACGCTGCTCGTCGTCGACCACAACGAGCGCCTCCTGGACCGGCTCACCGAGGAGTACGCGGACGAGCGTGACCGCGGAGGGGTGCGGGTGCTCGCCAACGCGGGCCCCCGCGGCCTCTCCTCCGGCCGCAACACCGGCATCGCCGCCGCGCGCGGCGCCTTCGTCGCCTTCCTCGACGACGACGCCGTGGCGGAGCACGACTGGCTCCACCACCTCGCCGCCGGCTACGACGACCCGGCGGTCGTCGCCGTCGGCGGGCGCACGCTGCCCGCCTGGGCCTCCGGCCGCCGGCCCGTCTGGTTCCCCGAGGAGTTCGACTGGGTCGTCGGCTGCACCTACCGGGGGCTGCCCCCGGGCCGGGTGCGGGTCCGCAACGTGCTCGGCGGCAACGCCTCCTTCCGGCGCGAGGCCTTCGACGCCGCGGGCGGCTTCGCCACCGGCATCGGCCGGGACGGCGACCGGCGGCCGCTCGGCTGCGAGGAGACCGAGCTGTGCATCCGGCTCGCGAACGCCGTGCCGGGCGCCGTCCTGCTCATCGACGACCGGGCGGTCATCCACCACAAGGTCCCCGCCGCCCGCGAGCGCTTCGCCTACTTCCGCACCCGGGTCTACGCGGAGGGCCTCTCCAAGGCCCTCGTCGCCCAGAGCGTCGGCGCCGGCAAGGGCCTGGAGTCCGAGCGGCGCTACACCAGCCGGGTGCTGCCCGCCGGGGTGCTGCGCGGAGTGCGGGACGCGCTGCTCGGACGGGCGGGCGGCGCCGGCCGGGCCGGGGCGATCGTCACGGGCGTGGCGCTCGCCGCCGGGGGCTACGCCCTCGGCACCCTGCGCGCCCGCCGCGGCGGCTCCCCCACCTTCTCGTGGGGCCCGATCGAGACGGCGGGGACACCCCGCGAGGACCGGGACGCGGGCGCCAGGGAGGCGGTCGCGTGAGCGGCACCCCCGCCGGGACGGCCGCCGCGCCCTCCCCCGTACCGATCCTCATGTACCACGCGGTCGCGTCCGACCCGGCGCCCGCGACGCTCGGGCTCTCCGTGACGCCCGAGGCCTTCGCGGCGCAGATGGACGAGGTGGCGGCGCGGGGGTTCACCCCGGTCACCACCGCCGCCCTCGCCACCGCCTGGCGGACCGGCGCGGAGCTGCCCGCCCGGCCGGTGCTGGTGACCTTCGACGACGGCTACGAGGGCGTGCACCGCCACGCCCTGCCGGTGCTCGCGAAGCACTCCTTCGTGAGCACCGTCTTCGTCACCACCGGCTGGCTGCCCGGCCGGCACGCCACCGGCGGCGCCCTCGACGCGATGCTCTCCTGGGAGCAGGTGCGCGAACTGGCCGCCGCCGGGACCGAGATCGGCGGACACAGCCACAGCCACCCGCAGCTGGACCAGCTCGACGCGGGCCGGCTGCGCTTCGAGGCGCTGCGCTGCCGGGAGCTCGTCGGCGAGGAGCTGGGCACCGCGCCCGGCTCCTTCGCCTACCCGTACGGCTACTCCAGCCGCAGGGTGCGGACCACCGTCCGGGAGGCCGGCTTCGCCCAGGCCCTCGCGGTCGGCAACGCGCTCGCCCGGCGCCGCCAGGGGCCCTACGCCCTGGAGCGGGTGACCGTGCGCCGCTCCACCACGCCCGAGCAGTTCGGCCGGCTCCTCGAAGGAGGCTCCGTCGCGCGGGACTTCGCCGTCGACCGGGCCCTGACGAAGGGGTACGCGCTCGCCCGCAGGGCCCGCGGCGCGGTGCGCGGGCACTGGATCTGAGGCCTGGCGCGGCGCGCGGCCCGGCGGGACAAAACCCCGTGCGCGGCCCGGACGGTTGGCGGATCATGGCGGCATGCCAGACACCCCCGCCGTACCGTCCGGGCCGCGCGACGCGCTGCCGGTCGTGATCAGCCTCGACGACAGCGACTCGCCGAGCGACGTCATGGACGCGCTCTTCCTCGACCGGTTCACCACCGGGGAGCAGCCGCACTCGCACGGCCTCACCCTGGACCGGGCGAAGCCGGACGCGCCCCTGCTGCCGCCCGGCGCCCGGGTGCTGCGGGCGTCGAAGGAGGAGGACCGCAGCTCCGTGCTGGCCGAGGGCGAGGGGTGGACGATCCTCTCCTCCCGCTGGAAGCACCGCGCCGACGTCACCGTGACGGCGACCGGCCCCGAGCTGGCCGAGCGGATCCTCGCCGAGGCCACCGAGGGCGCCAAGGACGAACCCGAGCCGGAGCCCGAGGACGTCACCATGGGCTTCTGGTACCTGGCCCCGCAGCGGGGCCCGCGCCGGATGACCCGCCGGATCAGCGCGGACACCTGGGACGAGGCCCGCCCCAACTACACCGCCCCGGTGGCCCGGTCGATGGACCGGCTGATGAAGCTGACCCCCGAGGACGTCACCGGCCGCCTCCTGCTGCTGCACGGCCCGCCCGGCACCGGCAAGACCTCCGCGCTGCGCACCCTCGCCCGGTCCTGGCAGGAGTGGTGCCAGGTGGACTGCGTCCTCGACCCCGAGCGGCTCTTCAACGACATCGGCTACCTGATGGACATCGCCATCGGCGAGGACGGCGACGGCACGGAGAAGGAGCGGTGGCGGCTGCTGCTCCTGGAGGACTGCGACGAGCTCATCCGGGGCGGTGCGAAGGAGGCCACCGGCCAGGCGCTGTCCCGGCTGCTCAACCTGACGGACGGACTGCTCGGGCAGGGCCGGAAGGTGCTGGTGGGGCTCACCACCAACGAGGACCTGGAGCGGCTGCACCCGGCCATCGTGCGCCCCGGGCGCTGCCTGGCCCGGATCGAGGTCGGGCCGCTGAGCCGGGCCGAGTCGGCGGCGTGGCTGGGCCGCGAGGAGGGGGTGCCGGCCGAGGGGGCCACGCTGGCGGAGCTGTTCGCGCTGCGGCGCGGCGCCTCCCCGGCCGAACTGCCGGAGCAGCGCACGCCGGCCGCCGGGCTCTATCTGTGAGGACACGGTCCGCCGGGGGCGGGCGCCCCGGCGGACCGTCCCGCGTCACTCGGAGTCGTACGCGGCCCTCAGCGCGTCACGGACGGCGGCCTCGGCCTCGTCCCGGGTGAGTCCCAGGCGGTAGGCCTCCTCGGCGTACTGCGCGGCGGCGGAGGCGGCGTGGCGGCTGGCGGCGTCGCCGGCCGCGGCGACGAAGGTGCCGTGCCGGCCCCGGGTCTCGATGACTCCGTCGGCCTCCAGGGCCTTGTACGCCTTCGCGACCGTGTTCGCGGCGAGCCCCAGCTGTTCCGCGAGTCCCCGGACCGTCGGCAGCTTGTAGCCAACCGGGAGTCTGCCCGACCGGGCGCGCTCCGAGATCTGGGCACGCAGCTGTTCGTAGGGGGCGGTGGTGGACTGGTGGTCCACGTCGAGTGTCAGTGTCACCCGCCCGATTCTGCCCCCACCCCACCGGAAAATGGGAGGCGGCGGTGCGGTCCCGGCCGTAGCGTGCGGCCCCATGACTGTGATCGTCCGTGACGTACGGCCCGAGGACGCCGAGGGTTTCGCCCGCGTCCGGCGCGCGGCCCTCCCCTTCATGCTGGCCACCGCCGAACAGCTGCGCTTCGACTGGGCGCACGCCCATCCCGACTCCCACTCCCGGCCGCTGGTGGCGGTGACCGAGGGCGGAGAGGTGATCGGGACGGCGCAGGTCTCGGTCGCCCACGACGCCCCGGAGCCCGGCATCGGCCGGCTCAACGTCTACGTGGACCCGGCCCGCCGGGGGCTCGGCGCGGGGACCCTGCTGGTGCGCACCGCCGAGGAGCACCTGGCCGAGCGGGGGGCGACGAGGCTCTACAGCTGGGTCCTCGACGAGCCGGAGAGCCGCGCCTACGCGGAGCGGCGGGGGTACGCGCCGAGCCGCTCGGCGCACTTCCTGCGGCTGGACCTGACGGCGGGGCTGCCGCCGCTGCAGGCGCCGCCGGCCGGCGTCGAGCTGGTGCCGGCCGAGGAGTTCGCGGCGGATCCGCGCCCGCTCTTCGCGCTGGACGCGGCGACCACCGCCGACGAGCCGGGCGACGTGCCGGCCGAGCTGGACGACTATCCGCACTGGCTGGAGACCACCTGGAACCACCCGCTGCACGACCGGGCGCTGACGACGGTGGCGGTGGTGGACGGGGTGCCGGCCGCCTTCAGCGTCGCGCAGACCGACGGCCTGGGCCGCTACGCGACGGGGATGACGGGGACGGCCCCGGCCTTCCGCGGCCGCGGTCTGGCCAAGCTCGCCAAGAACGCGGCGCTGCACCGGGCGCGGGCGGCGGGCTGCACGGAGGCCTTCACCGGGAACGACGCGGGGAACGGGCCGATGCTGGCGATCAACGAGTGGTTCGGCTACGCGATCGGCGCGACGGAGGTGCGGCATGTCCGGGCGCTCGGTTGAGGTGGAGCTGTGGAAGGCGGGGCGGCTGAAGATCCGCTACCCGGCCGAGGTGGTGACGGAGACGGAGACGCGCCTGTCGGTGCGGGCGCCGTGGGCGGCGGAGGGGGTGCGGGACTTCGGTTTCGTGCGCTTCGAGCCGGGTGACGTCTTCGTCGAGCACTACTGGAGCGACCGGTGGTTCACCGTGAAGGAGGTGTGGTCGGCGGAGGGCGCGCTCAAGGGCTGGTACTGCGACATCACCCGGCCGGCCGAGTTCGGGGCGGCCGGGGTGACGGTCGAGGACCTGGATCTGGACCTGTGGGTGTCGGCCGACGGCAGCGAGGTGCTCCGGCTCGACGAGGACGAGTTCGCGGCGAGCGGTCTCGCCGTCTCCGACCCGGAGGCGGCCGAGCGGGCCGTCGGCGCCCTCGACGAGCTGGAACGGCTGGGCCGGCGGGGCCTGGTGGCGCTGCTCGGCTGAGCCCGCCGCGGGCCGGGGCCGGGCGGCCCGGTCCGGGCGGGACCCGGAGGAGAGGGGCCGGGCCCCGTCCAGAGGGCCCTTCCGGAGCGCCACGCCCGGAGCGCCACGCCCGGAGCGCCACGCCCGGAGGGCACTGTCCGGAGGGCTGCTTTCCGGAGGGCTGCTTTCCGGAGGGCTGCTTTCCGGACAGGGCCTAGCCGAGGGTGACGGGGGCCTCCTCCACGGCGCGGAAGCCGGGGCGGGGGAGGCCGAGTCCGCCCTCGGGCACGAGCTGCACGAGGGTGGCCCGCACGTGGGCCTCGCCGGGCTGGTAGGCGGGGTCCTTGACCACCGCGGTGTTGGTCCAGGCGCGGAGCGTGCCGTCGCAGACGGCGCGGGTGCCGCCGATGCCGGCGGAACGGTCCTGCTGGTGCAGGGAGGAGCCGACGAGGACCGGGCCCTCGCTGTCGTCGAGGCAGCGGTAGGTGCCGGAGAGGGTGACCGTGCCGTCGGCGCCGAGGAGTCCGGCCGGGTCGACCGTGAGGAAGTCCGCGAGCCGTCCGGCCGTTCCGGCGGCGCGGCCGTCGGCCCCTCCCGCGTGGGCGAGAGGGGCGGCGGCCGCGGCGAGGAGCGCGGTGGCGGCGAGGGCGAGTCGGACGCGCATGAGGGGTGTCCCTTCGGGGGTGGGGGGAGGTGTCGCCCGCCAGGGATACCGGATCCGGCCGCCCGATGTCCGAAACTCACTCCATCATCGGCGAGTTGGCCGGACGGCACCCCTACCGTCCTACCGTCCTACCGCCCCGCGCCCCCGCGCTCAGCCCGCCGCACGGGTGCGGGTCACCGCCTTCCGCAGCAGCGGCCACGCCAGCAGGAGCGCCACCAGCGCGTAGACGGCCACCGAGAACGGGGTGTTCACCAGTCCGGTGACGGAACCGTCGCTGATCTGGAGGGCGCGGCGCAGCTGCTGCTCGGCGGCCGGGCCGAGGATGACGCCGATGACCGCGGGCAGCACCGGCAGGCCGTAGCGGCGCATGCCGAGGCCGAGGAGGCCGACCACCAGCAGGACGACCAGGTCGAGGGCCTCGCCGCCGACCGCGTACGCGCCGACGGCGGCGAAGAACAGGATGCCGGCGTAGAGGTACGGGCGCGGGATGCGCAGCAGCTTCGCCCAGACGGGCGCGAGCGGCAGGTTGAGCGCGAGCAGCAGGACCATGCCGACGAAGAGCGAGGCGATCAGGCCCCACACCAGCTCGGGCTCCCGCTCGAAGAGGAGCGGTCCGGGCTGGATGCCGTACTGCTGGAAGGCGGCGAGCATCACCGCGGCGACGGCGGTCGTCGGCAGGCCGAGGGTGAGCATGGAGACGAGGGTGCCGGCGGCGGAGGCGGAGGCCGCCGACTCCGGTCCCGCGACGCCCTCGACGGCGCCCTTGCCGAACTGCTCCTTGTGCTTCGACAGCCGCTTCTCCGTCACGTACGACAGGAAGGTCGGGATCTCCGCGCCGCCGGCCGGGATCGCGCCGAACGGGAAGCCCAGGAACGGGCCGCGCAGCCACGGCTTCCAGGTGCGCCGCAGATCCTCGCGGCCCAGCCACGGGCGGCCCACCGGGACGGGCCGGCCGGCGGTGCGGCGCAGGTGGGCGGCGACCCAGAGGGCCTCGCCGATGGCGAAGAGGCCGACCGCGACGATGACGACGTCGACGCCGTCGGCGAGCTGGAGCGAACCGAAGGTGAGCCGCTGCTGGCCGGTGAGCTGGTCGAGGCCGACCAGGCCGAGGGTGAGGCCGATGAGCAGGGAGGCCACGCCGCGGATCCGGGAGGAGCCGAGGACCGAGGTCACCGCGATGAAGGCGAGGACCATCAGGGCGAAGTAGTCGGGGGCGCCGATGTCGACGGCGAGGGCCGCGACGGTGGGGGCGAGGACGACGAGCAGCATCGTGCCGATCATGCCGCCGGTGAAGTGGCCGATCGCGGCGGCGGCGAGCGCCTGCGCGCCCCGCCCGGCCTTGGCCATCGGATGGCCTTCCATGGCGGCGACGACGGCCGCGCTCTCGCCCGGCGTGTTCAGCAGGATCGAGGTGGTGGAGCCGCCGAACATGGCGCCGTAGTAGATGCCGGCGAACATGATGAAGGCGCCGGTGGGTTCGAGGCCGTAGGTCACCGGGAGCAGCAGGGCGACGGCCATGGCGGGGCCGATGCCGGGCAGCACGCCGATCGCGGTGCCGAGGAGCACGCCGACGGCGGCCCACAGCAGGTTGACCGGGGTGAGGGCGGTCCCGAAGCCGTCCATCAGGGAGTTCAGGGATTCCATGGGTCAGAGCACTCCCATCAGCGGACCGCCGGGCAGCGGGACGCCCAGCAGCCGGTCGAAGACGCCGTAGGTGAGGAGGGAGAGGACGGCCGCGATCAGCGGGTCCCGGGCGGGGTGGCGGCTGCCGAGGACGTAGGCCGCGCCCCAGAAGAGCAGGGCGCCGGCGACCGGGAAGCCCAGCGGGCCGATGAGGACGGCGAAGCCGAGGAAGACGCCCACGAGCAGCAGGACGGTGCGCCAGTCGGCGGGGGCGTCGAGGTCGACGTCCTCGCCGCCCTCGGCCTCGCCGCGGCCGCCGTGGAGCACGTCGAGGGCGAGGAGGACGGCGACGACGACGAGGCCGCAGCCGACGACCAGGGGGACGGTGGCGGGGCCGACGGGGCCGCGGGCGGAGACGTCGACGTCGAGGGTGAGGGCGTCGGTGAGGACGAGGACGCCGAGGAGGAGGAGCAGGGCGCCGACACCGAGCTCGGAGCGGGCCTTGAGCCGGTCCCTGAGCGGGGCCCTGGGCGAGGGGGGCGGCGGGGTGGTCACAGTCCGAGCTCCTTCAGCACCGTGTCGACGCGGGTGTTCTGTTCGGTGAGGAAGGCGCCGAACTCCTCGCCGGGCAGGAAGGCGTCGGTCCAGCCGTGGGTCTTCAGCGACTCGCGCCACTGGGGCGAGTCGTGCAGCTTCGTGACGAGGGTGACGAGCCGCTCCCGCTCGGCGTCGGTGAGGCCGGGCGGGGCGACGATGCCGCGCCAGTTGGTGAACTCGGTGTCGAGGCCGGCCTCGCGGAGGGTGGGGGCGTCCAGGCCGGGCACCCGCTCGGCGCCGGTGACGGCGAGCAGGCGCAGCTCGCCGGCCCTGATCTGGTCCAGGTACTCGCCGACGCCGGAGACGCCGAAGGCGACCTTGTCGCCGAGGATGGAGGCGAGGAGCTCGCCGCCGCCGTCGAAGGGGATGTAGTTGACCTCCTTCGGCGGGATGCCGGCGGCCTGGGCCATCAGCATCGGCGCGAGGTGGTCGGGGCCGCCGGGCGAGGAGCCGCCGCCGACGGGCAGCTTGCCGGGGTCCTTCCTCCAGGCCGCGAGCAGCTCCTGGATCGTCCGGTACGGGGAGTCCTCGGAGACGACCACGATGTCCTGCTCCTCGGTGAGCCGGGCGATCGGGGTGGTGTCGGCGAGGGTCCTGGGGGTCTTGTTGGTGTGGACGGCTCCGACGACGCCGAGCCCCATCGACATGGCGACGCGGCCGTCGCCGCGCTCGCCGACGAGCCGGGTGAGGCCGACGGTGCCGCCCGCGCCGGGCAGGTTGAAGACCTCGATGTCGCCGGTGAGACCGGCCTCCTCGGCGTTCTTCGCCGCGGTGCGGGCGGTGATGTCGTAACCGCCGCCGGGAGTGTTGGGGACCATGAACCGCAGGCCGGGGATGTCGGTGCCGGTGTCGGAGCCGCTGCCGGGGGTGAGCAGCGGCGGCCCCACGAGCACCAGCAGCGCCGCCCCGAGCAGGGCGAAGGGGGTGCGAAGACGCAACGAGGCCGCCTCTCGGTGGTTGGGGGTGGGTTCCGGGACGGGCCCGGGAGAAGTGAAGTGGGCCACATGTTGCCCGCGCGTGAGGAAGCTGTCTCCCTTCCGCAACCAACGGACGTTGTGGTCCTTGTGGTCGCGACCTACCGTGTCCGGCGTGACGAAGGTGCTGGTGGTCGACGACGACTTCATGGTGGCCAAGCTGCACAGCCGCTACGTGTCGGCCGTGCCGGGCTTCTCCGTCGTCGGTGTCGCGCACACCGGCGCGGAGGCGCTGCGCGCCGCGCACCGGCTCCGCCCCGACCTGGTGCTCCTGGACATCTTCCTGCCGGACATGGACGGCATCGGGGTCCTGCGCGAGCTGCGCGGGGCCGGTCTCTCGATGGACGCGCTCTTCATCACGGCGGCCCGGGACGCGGGCATGGTCCGGGCGGCGCTGCGGGCCGGCGCCCTGCACTACCTGATCAAACCCTTCAACCAGGCGGCGCTCCACGAGCAGCTGCGGCACGTGGCCTCGCTGCGGACCCGGCTCGACGGTCTGGACGAGGCGCGCCAGGAGGACGTGGACCAGATCTTCGGCACCCGCCCGCGGGGCTCCCGCGAGCTCCCGAAGGGGCTGGCCGCGCACACGGCGGAGCTGGTGGAGGGCATCCTGCGGGCCCGTCCGGAGGGGCTGTCGGCCACCGAGTGCGCGGAGGCGGGCGCGCTGTCCCGGGTCAGCGCCCGCCGCTATCTGGAGCACTTCGCCGCCACGGGCCGGGCCGAGGTGACCCTGCGCTACGGGGGCACGGGACGCCCCGAGCGGCGGTACCGGCCGACGGGGTGAGCGGCGGGGTGGGCGGCGGGGAGACCGACGGGGCGGGCGGCGGGAGACCGGAGCGGCCCCGGCACCGCCGCCCGGCCCACCGGAGCGGCTGCCGCCGGGGAGCCGGGGGCCGTTTTTGAAGCGGCTCTTTGCTCCGCCTTAAAGGGGTCCTAAGAATCGCCATCTCCCCTTCTCCGGGGCCTTTTTCGGCGAGGGAGCGGGCTAGCGTGCGGGGCAACCCCCCACACCCCCTCTCGTGTCAGGAGTCTCCCCCCATGACGTCTCGTCGTACGGCCGCCGTCCTCACCGCCTCGGCCGCGGTCGCCCTCGCCGGGCTCACCGCCGTCCCCGCCCACGCGCACGGGTCGATGACCGATCCGGTGAGCCGGGTGGCCGCCTGTTACGCGGAGGGGCCGGAGTCGCCGTCGTCGGCGGCGTGCAAGGCGGCGGTGGCGGCGAGCGGGACGCAGGCGTTCTACGACTGGAACGCGGTGAACATCGCGAACGCGGCCGGCCAGCACCGGCAGCTGATCCCGGACGGGAAGCTGTGCAGCGCGGGCAACGACAAGTACCGGGGCCTGGACCTCGCCCGGGCGGACTGGCCGGCGTCGAAGCTGGCGTCCGGGAAGCACACCTTCCGCTACAAGGGGACGGCGCCGCACAAGGGCTCGTTCGCGCTGTACGTGACGAAGGACGGCTACGACCCGTCGAAGCCGCTGAAGTGGTCGGACCTGGAGGCGCAGCCGTTCGTGACGGTGACCGACCCGGGGATGCAGAACGGCGACTACGTCTTCCAGGGGACGGTGCCGAAGAAGTCGGGCCGGCACCTGATCTACTCGGCCTGGCAGCGCTCCGACTCCCCCGAGGCGTTCTACACCTGCTCCGACGTGGTGTTCGGCGCCGACAACGGCGGTGCGGCGCCGTCCGCGTCCGCGCCGAGCGACGGCCAGATCGAGGACGGGAAGGACGAGTCCTCGGTCGAGCACGGCGGGCACGGCGACCACGACGCCTCGACCGGGGCGGGCTCCACGGCGCCCGCGCCCGCGCCGACCTCGAAGGCTCCGGCGGAGAAGCCCGCGAAGCCGGCCGGGCAGCCGGCCGCGAAGCCCGCCGGGGAGACCCCGGCGGCGACGCCGGACGCGACCGCCTCGCACGCCCCGGCCGCCGCCGGCGAGCCCGTGGAGCTGGCCGAGACCGGTGGCAACGCCGGCACGCCGTACATCGCGCTGGGCGCGGCGGGGGTGCTGGCGGTCGGCGCGGCCGTGCTGTTCGGCGCGGGCCGGCGGCGGACCCGTCGGGGCTAGCCGATCACCGACAGGCAGCTGGTCGGGGTGGCGTGGGCCGGGTCGAGGGCGTTGGCGACCTCGTGGAAGGCGACCCGGTCCACGGTGCCGATGGCCACGTGCTCGGAGAGGTCGAGGGCGCACTTGTCCTGGATCAGGACGTTGGTGACGTTCGGCCCGGAGAGGAACTGCGAGCGGTACGGCGTGACGACCTCGTCGTACCTGGTCGCGATGGTGTGGTAGCGGACGCCGGGCACGGTGTCGCCGCCCTCGTTGAGCCGGGTGAGGAAGGCGGAGCCGGCGATCTGGTCGGCGAGGCCCGGCGTGGAGGCCTTGATCAGGTCCTCGGCGCCGGGGAAGTGCGGCAGCAGCCTGGTGAGGCCGAGCAGGGTGGTGCCGTGGTTGTCGGGCGCGATGCCGACGAGCGCGTTCACCTTCTCGGCCCCGCCGAGGAACTTGAGGTACCAGCGGGGCATCATGCCGCCCTGCGAGTGGCCGACGAGGTCGGCCTCGGGGGCGCCGGTGGCGGCGAGGACCCGGTCGACGAAGGCGTCGAGCTGTCCGGCGGACTCCTCGATGGGGCCGAGGCCGTGGAAGAAGGGCACGTTCGGCAGCTGGCCGTAGTCGAGCGAGTAGACGCAGTAGCCGCGGTTGACCAGGTACGGGGCGAGGACGAGCCAGTTGTCGACGGAGTTCCCGAGGGTTCCGTGGACGAGGACGACCGGGCGCGGGTGGGCGGCGGAGGGCTTGCAGGACCAGTCGTTCCAGCCGCGGCTCGGCGCGGCGGCCTGGGCGGCGGCGGTGGGGGCGAGGACGGCGGCGGCCGTCAGGAGCAGGACGGACAGGACTCTGGCGAGGTGCTTCCAGGGGTTCCGGGGCAGCATCGGGCGATCTCCTTGCGGCTCAAGGGGATGGTGGGGGTGCTGTGCCCTGCGGTCCGGACCACAAGTGGGGATGCTCTCCCGCCAAGTTACGCACGGGTGTTACCGGCTGGGAAGTTACGTGGCGGTAAAAACTGGCGTGTCGTCAGCGCCGGTTCAGACGGCGGGCGTTCGGGTCAGCAGGGAGTCGGGGTCCGTCACGTGCGGGCCGCCGGATCCCGGATCCGTCGCGTACGGGCCGCCGAGAGACGAATCCGTCGCGTACGGGGCGCCGGGTCCCGGATCCGTCGCGTGCGGGCCGCCGAGAGCCGGGGCCGTCGCGTGCGGGGCGGGCCCCGGTCGGATCCGAATCGGCGACGGGTGCGGCCCCGCTCCCGTCAGCCGTTCGGCCCCTCCCCGCCTGCGGGGACACCGCCTCCCCCGGAGCCTGGGGGGCATGAGTCTCGTCGACGAACTGAAAAGCGCCGTCACCCCCCGAGCCGCCCTGCTCGTCGTCGGGGTCTTCGCCCTCCAGCTCCTCTTCATCACCTCGTACGTCGGGGCCCTGCACAACCCGAAGCCGTCGGACGTGCCCTTCGGCGTGGTCGCGCCCGAGCGGGTGGCCACCGCCCTCGTGGGCGAGCTGGAGGAGCTGCCCGGCGACCCGCTCGACCCGCGGACGGTCGCCGACGCGGACGAGGCCCGCGACAGGATCATGAACCGGGAGATCGACGGGGCCCTGATCGTGAACCCGGCGGGCCGCACCGACACCCTGCTCGTCGCCTCCGGCGGCGGCACCGTCCTCTCCTCCGCCCTGGAGAAGATCTTCACCCAGGTCGAGGCGGCCCGGCAGCGGGAGGTGCGGACGGTCGACGTGGCCCCCGCCTCGCCGCAGGACTTCGACGGGCTCTCCGCCTTCTACCTGGTGGTCGGCTGGTGCGTCGGCGGCTACATCTGCGCCGCGATCCTCGCCATCAGTGCCGGCTCCCGGCCGGCCAACCGCGAGCGGGCGATCATCCGGCTCGGCGTCCTCGCCGTCTACTCGGTCCTCGGCGGCCTCGGCGGCGCGGTCATCGTCGGCCCGATCCTGGGCGCCCTGCCCGGCTCCGTCGCCGCCCTGTGGGGCCTCGGCGCCCTGGTCGTCTTCGCGGTCGGCGCGGCCACCCTCGCGCTCCAGTCGGTCTTCGGGATCGTCGGCATCGGCCTGGCGATCCTGCTCGTGGTGGTCCTGGGCAACCCGAGCGCCGGCGGCGCCTTCCCCGCTCCGATGCTGCCGCCGTTCTGGAAGGCGATCGGACCGGCCCTGCCGCCGGGCGCGGGCACCTGGGCGGCGCGCTCGATCGCGTACTTCAAGGGCAACGACATGACCTCCTCGATGCTGGTGCTCTCCGCCTGGGCGGTGGTCGGCAGCGCGGTCACGCTGGTGCTGTCCTCGATGAAGCGGAAGCCGGAGGGCGAGCCGATCGCCGCGGAGGTGGGCGAGCCCCGCGCCTGACCCCGGCCGGACGTACGAGGAGACCCCCGCCGCCGCGGGGGCCTCCTCGTACGTCCGGGGCCGCTTCCCGTGGCCGGGGCTACTTCCCGTAGTACGCCCGGACCATCAGCTCCTTCATCTCCTCGATCATCGGCATCCGCGGGTTGGCCGGGGCGCACTGGTCGGCGTAGGCGTTCATCGCCTGCTGCGGCAGGGCCTCCATGAAGGCCGCCTCGTCGACGCCCTCGGCCCGGAAGCCGGCCGGGATGCCGCACCGCTCGCGGAGCTCCTCGACGGCCCGGGCGTAGGACTCCACGCCCTCCTCCGGGGTCGCGGCCGGCAGGCCGAGCGTCCGGGCGATCTCCTGGTAGCGCTCGGGCGCCCGGTAGACCTCGGCCTTCGGCCACGGCACGGCCTTGTGGGTGACGGTGCCGTTGTGCCGGATCACGTGCGGCAGGAGCAGCGCGTTGGTGCGCCCGTGGGCGACGTGGAAGGTGTTGCCGAGGGTGTGGGCCATGGCGTGGACCAGGCCGAGGAAGGCGTTGGCGAAGGCCATGCCGGCGATGGTGGACGCGTTGTGCATCCTCTCGCGGGCCTCGGGCGCCTTCGCTCCCTCCTTCACGCAGGTCTCCAGGTTCTCGAAGATCAGCCGGATGGCCTGGAGGCACTGCCCGTCGGTGAAGTCGTTGGCGTAGGCCGAGACGTACGCCTCGGTGGCGTGGGTCAGGGCGTCGAAGCCGGAGTCGGCGGTGACCTTCGGCGGGAGGTTCAGCGGGAGGACCGGGTCGACGATGGCCACGTCCGGGGTGAGGGCGTAGTCGGCGAGCGGATACTTCCGGGCGGCCTCCGGGTCGGAGATGACGGCGAAGGGGGTGACCTCGCTGCCGGTGCCGGAGGTGGTCGGGATCGCGACCAGCTTCGCCTTCTCGCCGAGCTTCGGGAAGCGGTAGGCGCGCTTGCGGATGTCGAAGAACTTCTCCTTGGTGTCCGCGAACTCGACCTCGGGCCGCTCGTACATCAGCCACATGATCTTCGCCGCGTCCATCGGGGAGCCGCCTCCGAGGGCGACGACGGTGTCCGGCCGGAAGGCGCGCATGGCGGCGGCACCGGCCCGGACGGTGGCGAGTTCGGGGTTGGGCTCGACGTCGTCGACGATCTGGATCTCGACCGGCTCGGGGCGCCCGTTCAGGATGTCGGTCACCTTCCGGACGAAGCCGATCTCGCCCATGGTCCGGTCGGTGACGATCGTGACCCGGTGCACGTCCTCCATCTCGCCGAGGTAGCGGATCGCGTTGCGCTCGAAGTAGATCTTCGGCGGGATCTTGTACCACTGCATGTTGGTGTTGCGCCGTCCGATCCGCTTGATGTTGAGCAGGTTCACCGCGGTGACGTTGTTCGAGACGGAGTTGTGCCCGTAGGAGCCGCAGCCCAGGGTGAGCGAGGGGAGGAAGGCGTTGTAGACGTCGCCGATGCCGCCGAAGGTTGAGGGGGCGTTGACGATGACCCGGACCGCCTTGACCCGCCGGCCGAACTCCTCGGCGAGGGCCTCGTCCTCGGTGTGGATCGCGGCGCTGTGCCCGAGGCCGTGGAACTCGACCATGGCGGCGGAGAGCGCGAGGCCGTGCTCGGTGTCGTCGGCGCGCAGGGCGGCGAGGACCGGGGAGAGCTTCTCGCGGGTGAGGGGTTCGTTCTCGCCGACCTCGGCGCACTCGGCGAGCAGGATCGAGGTTCCGTCGGGGACCTCGAAGCCGGCCTGTTCGGCGATCCACGCGGGGGACCTGCCGACGACGGCCGCGTTCAGCTTGGCCCCGCCGCAGTTGGTGCCGAAGGCCGTGACGCCGAAGAGGTACTCCTCCAGCTTGGTCTTCTCGGCGGCGGTGACGACGTGGGCGCCGAGCCGCTCGAACTCGGCGAGGCCCTCCTCGTACACCTCGGCGTCGAGGACGACGGCCTGCTCGGAGGCGCAGATCATGCCGTGGTCGAAGGCCTTGGAGAGGACGATGTCGTGGATCGCCCGCTGGAGCCTGGCGTCCTTGGCGACGTAGGCGGGGACGTTCCCGGCGCCGACGCCGAGGGCGGGCTTGCCGCACGAGTAGGCGGCCTCGACCATGGCGTTGCCGCCGGTGGCGAGGATGGTGGAGACGCCGTCGTGGCGCATGAGGAGGCCGGTGGCCTCCATGGAGGGCTCCTCGATCCACTGGACGCAGCCGGCGGGCGCGCCGGCGGCGACGGCGGCGTCGCGGACGATCCGGGCGGCCTCGGCCGAGCAGCGCTGGGCGGAGGGGTGGAAGGCGAAGACGATCGGGTTGCGGGTCTTGAGGGCGATCAGCGCCTTGAAGACGGTGGTCGAGGTGGGGTTGGTGACCGGGGTCATCGCGCAGACGACGCCGACGGGCTCGGCGATCTCGGTGATGCCGTTCAGCTCGTCGCGGGAGACGACGCCGACGGTCTTGAGCCCGGCCATCGAGTTCGTGACGTGCTCGCAGGCGAAGAGGTTCTTGACGGCCTTGTCCTCGAAGAGGCCGCGGCCGGTCTCCTCGACGGCGAGGCGGGCCAGTTCGCCGTGGGCGGCCAGCGCGGCGAGCGAGGCCTTCCGGACGATGTGGTCGACCTGTTCCTGGTCGAGGGACTCGAACTCCGCGAGCGCCCCGAGCGCCCGCCCGACGAGTCCTTCCACCCTCTCCTCGGCCGTCATGACGGGCCTCCTTCACAGGTCCCTGATTTCTCCGTCACCTCCATTCGACACCCGGCGACCTGCGGGAAGGAGCGCGGAAAGACCCTGGTGGCGGGGCCGGAAGTCCTTTTGTGAATTCATTCACAAGACCTTGGAAGGGGGTGCCCCGGCCGGTGCGGCCGGGGCACCCCCCGTGCGGGTCAGTAGAGGCTGACCCCGTACTTCGACAGGGCTTCCGGCACCGGCTGGTAGAAGGTGGTGCCGCCGGTGGAGCAGTTGCCGCTGCCGCCGGAGGTGAGGCCGAGCGCCTTGGTGCCGTCGTACAGCGCACCGCCCGAGTCGCCGGGCTCCGCGCAGACGTTCGTCTGGATCATGCCCCGGACCGTGCCGCCTCCGGAGTAGCGCACGGTGGCGTTCAGGCCGGTGACGGTGCCGCCACGGGTGCCGGTGGTGGAACCGGACCGCTTGACCGGCTCACCGACGTAGGCGTTCGCGGCGGTGAAGCCGCCCGGATGGGCGAGCGAGGTGTTGTCGTAGCGGACCAGGGCGTAGTCGTTGCCCGGGAAGCTGGAGCCGACGGTGGCGCCGATCAGGGTGGACTGGGCGGAGTTGGCGTACCAGGTGTCCACGACGTTGCCGCAGTGGCCGGCGGTGAGGAGGTAGTACGTGCCGCCGCTGCGCACGTTGAAGCCGAGCGAACAGCGGTAGCCGTCGCCGTGGATGGCGTCGCCGGCGCCGAGCAGGGGCCTGAAGACCCCGGCGTCGCGCTGGACGCGCAGGGCTCCGGCGTCGGCGCCCGCCGCCGCCCTGATCTTCGCGAGCCCCGCGTCGGTGACGGTCGAGTCGGCGGTGACGACGATCCGGCCCGCGGCCCCGTCCACGTACCAGGCGATGCCGCCGACCCCCGCGGCGTCGACCGCGGACTCGGCGCGGGCCAGCTGGGCGGCGGGGGCCGGCCCGGGGTCCGGGGCGGCCTGGGCCCCGGGGAGCCCGAGGGCGGTGACGGCCGCGAGTCCGGCGGCGACGGCGAGCGAACGGGTGCGCTTGATCCTCACTGCGCTCCTCACTTCCTTCTGGGAAAAGCGGAGGGGGCCCGGGGGGTGAGAGGCCCGTGAGGCGCCCATCAGGTGACGTGTCCCTGACATGCACCGTCCGTGATGGTGCCGTCTCCGCGCCCCGGACACAAGACCGCCGCACGGACCGCGGCACACGCGGGTGCCCCGGCCGCACCGGCCGGGGCACCCGTCCTTCGCGCCGCGAAGGCCATCGGCCGGACGGCCCAGCGGCGCGGTCACTCAGCCACGCGGACACCCGGACACACGTCGTCACACGTCACGCGGTCACACGTCACGCGGTCACACGTCACGCGGTCACACGTCACGCGGTCAGCACCCGCCGCTCCCCCGCCTCCACGGCGAGGTCCAGGGTGTTCCCGGGCGGCGGGAAGGGGCAGATGAAGTGGTCCACGAAGGCGCACGGCGGGAGCAGCGCGCGGTTGAGGTCCACCGTCACCGAGCCGTCCTCCGCCGGCGCCGCCGGGCGCAGGAAGCGGAAGCGGAAGGTGGAGCCGCCGCTGGTGGCGTCCGCGAAGACCGCCCACAGCGTGCCGTCCGCCTCCACCGCCACCTGGAGGGTGTGCACCTGCCCGTCGAGCTCGAAGACGAGCCGGCCGGAGAGGCCGAGCCCGCGCTCCTTGCCGTCCGCGTTCTCCACCCGGACGCTGCGCTCCTCCCCGTACGGCCGGTAGACCCCCGGCACCACCCAGCGCGGGTCGTACGGGGTGGCCTCGATGGACCGGAAGGCCCGCCGCGCCGCCGAGCCGGGGTCGAAGTCCCGCACCGCCCACAGTCCCTCGCGCCGCAGCACCACGAGCCTGCGGCCCGCGGCCTCGACCCGGGACTCGTGGATCGGCGCGTGGTCGGCGCCGAGCCGGACGGTCCCGGCGAAGGGCTTGCCGTCGACGGTGAGGCCGTCCCCGGCGTCCGCCGTCAGGACCAGCTCGTCGCCGTCCTCCCGCCACTCCCCCGGCAGGCCCGGCAGCCGCCCTCCGGGGTGGTCCGCGAGCCAGTGGGTGCCGGTGAGGGAGAGCGGGCCGTACGAGGAGGCCACCGCCGCCTCGCGCTGCTCGTGCCAGTGCTGCCACTCCCCGGCGGCGTCGGTGGTCTCGGTGCTGCTCGTGGTGTCGCTCATGGTGTTCCACCCTTCCACACCGGCGCCGGAAGCCCCAGGTGCGACCGGAGCGTCGTGCCCGTGTACTCCGTACGGAAGACGCCGCGCTCCTGGAGCAGCGGCACGACCAGGTCGACGAAGTCGTCCAGGCCGCCCGGGGTGAGGTGCGGGACCAGGATGAAGCCGTCGGCGGCGTCGGTCGCCACGTGCTCCTCCAGTGCGGCGGCGACCGAGGCCGGGGTGCCGACGAAGGAGTGGCGGGCGGTGGCCTCGACGACCGTCTCCCGGATCGACAGGCCCTTCGCCTCGGACAGCGCCCGCCAGCGGGCCGCCACCGCGAGCGGGTCGGCGACCCGCACCCTGCCCTGCACCAGCGTCGAGTCCGGCTCCGGGTCGACGTCCGGCAGCGGCCCGTCCGGGTCGTAGGAGGACAGGTCGCGGCCCCAGACCTGCTCCAGGGCGAGCAGGGCGTTCTGCGGGGAGACCTGCTGCCGGCTGATCAGCGCGGCCTTCTCCCGGGCCTCCGCCTCGGTCTCGCCGAGGACGTAGGTGACGGCCGGCATGATCTTCAGCTCCTCCGGTCGCCGCCCGTACCGGCCGAGCCGCCGCTTGACGTCGGCGTGGAAGGCCCGTCCGGCCTCCGGCGTGGAGTGCCGGGAGAAGATCACGTCGGCGGCGGAGGCCGCGAACTCCCGCCCCTCGTCGGAGTCCCCGGCCTGGATGACGACCGGATGCCCCTGCGGGGGCCGCTCCACCGTGACCTCGCCCTCGATCGCGAAGTGCTGCCCGTGGTGCGCGAAGCGGCGCCGCTCGCCGCCCTCGGGCCAGGAGTCCCACAGCTCGCGCGCGGTGGCGACGAACTCGGCGGCCCGGGTGTACCGGTCGTTCCGGTCCAGGAAGCCGCCGCGCCGGAAGTTCTCGCCGGTGAAGGCGTCCGAGGAGGTGACCACGTTCCAGGCGGCCCGGCCGCCGCTGAGGTGGTCCAGCGAGGCGAGCCTGCGGGCCAGCTCGTAGGGCTCGTTGAAGGTGGCGCTGACCGTGGCGGCGAGGCCGAGCCGGTCGGTCACGGCGGCGAGCGCGTTCAGGACGGTGATCGACTCGGGGCGGCCGACGACGTCGAGGTCGTGGATGCGCCCGGCGTGCTCGCGCAGCCGCAGCCCCTCGGCGAGGAAGAAGAAGTCGAAGAGCCCGCGCTCGGCCGTGCGCGCCAGGTGCTCGAAGGAGGAGAAGTCGATCTGCGAGCCGGAGCGCGGATCGGCCCACACGGTGGTGGAGTTGACGCCGGGGAAGTGGGCGGCGAGGTGGATCTGCTTCCTGGCCGGCCGGGGCGGGGTCACGCGTCGGCTCCCTTCGGTGCGTACTGGCTGACGGGCCGCGGCAGCCCGAGGTGGTCGCGGAGGGTGGCGCCCTCGTGGGCGGTGCGGAACAGGCCCCGGTCCCGCAGCGGGCCGGCCACCCCGGCGGCGAAGCGGGGCAGGTCCCGCTCGGGGACGGCCGGGACGAAGTGCAGGCCGTCGACGGCGCCGCCGCCGTGCCAGTCGGCGACGAGCCCGGCCAGCGCGGCGGGCCCGCCCGGACGGGCGTCGAGGTCGGCGGTGAGGGTCAGCAGCACCCGCAGCAGCCCCGGGTCGCGCCCGTGCGCCCGGGCGGCCCGGTGCAGCTCGGCGCGGAGCGCGGCCGCCTCCTCCGGCGAGGAGGCCCGGATCAGCGCCACGTCGGCGTGGCGGGCGGCGGTCTCCCGGGCGGCCGGGCGGGTGGCGTCGACGACGACGACCGGGTTGCCCTGCGGGGGCCGGGGCACGATCGACGGGCCCTTGACGGAGAAGGTGGCGCCCTCGAAGCCGACGTGGTGCAGTTTGCGCCGGTCGACGAAGCGGCCGGTGGCCACGTCCCGGATCTCGGCGTCGTCCTCCCAGCTGTCCCAGAGGAGGCGGGCCACCTCGGCGGCCTCGCTCGCCTCCTGCCAGAGCTCGGCCGCGGGCGGCGCGGGGCGGCGGCCGAAGAGCCGGGCCTCGTCCGCGCCCGGCGAGACCGCGACCCGCCAGCCGGCCCGGCCCCGGCTCACCCAGTCGAGGGTGGCGACGGCGGCCTGCACGTGGAAGGGCTCGGTGTGGGTGGTGGTGACGGTCGGCACCAGGCCGATCGCGCGGGTCTCGGGCGCGATCCGGGCGAGCACGGCGAGCGCGTCGAGTCCGGGCCGGGCGAAGGAGTCGTCGTGGGTGAGGAAGTCGAGCCCGGCGTCCTCGGCGAGGCGGGCGAGCGCCACGGTGCCGGCGACGGTCCGCGGCCCGGTCCCGGCGGACCCGGGGGCGGGCCCGGCCGGTGGCGGGGCGATCTCGGCGGCCAGGTGGAGCGGTCGTACTCGGGTCATGCGGGGTCCTCGATGCGGGGGTGCGGCGGGGGGTCAGTTCGTGGTGCGGGGCAGGCCCGGCGGGTTGATCTCGGACTTCTTCACGGCCTCGGAGGCGAGGCCCCAGCGCTCCAGGACCTTCGCGTAGCTGCCGTTCGCGATGACGTGGTCCAGTGCGGCGGCGTACGCCTCGACGAGGCCGCTGCCCTTCTTCGTGGTGGCGGCGATCTTGCCCTGGAGGCCGGCGCCCGCCCCGGAGAACTTCCCGGCGACCTCGGTCTGGCCGGCGGCGGCCACGTGGTAGGCGACGGAGGGGTTGGGGCCCAGGTAGCCGTCGATGCGGCCGGACTGGAGGGCGAGGTAGTAGTCGGTGGGGTTCTGGAAGTACGCGATGTCGACGCCCTCGCGCCCGGCCTTCTCGTTCTCCTTCGACCAGTCGACGAGGATCTTCTCCTGGTTGGTGCCGGAGCCGACCGCGATCCGCTTCCCGGAGACGTCCTCGGGCCCCTTCACCGTCCAGCCGGAGCCCTTCTTCGCCTCGAAGGCGAGGTCGTCGTGGCGGTAGGTGGCGAAGTCGTACTTGTCCTTGCGCTCCTCGGTGACGGTGACGTTGGAGAAGGCGGCGTCGAACTTGCCGCTGTCGAGGCCGACGAAGAGGTTCTCCCAGGAGACCGCCTGGAAGTCGGCCTCCAGGCCGAGGGTGTCGGCGACCAGGGTGGCGATGTCGGTCTCGACGCCGATGAGGGTCTTGTCGTCGGTGGCGTAGAAGGTGAGCGGCGGATGGCCGCCGGCGCTCACGCCGACGACGAGGGTGCCTCTCTTGCGGACGGCCTCGGGCACCTTGGCGGCGACGGCGTCCGCCTTCCCGGTGCGGATCCGCTTCTGGTCCGGGCCCAGTTCGATGCCCGGGCCCTGCCTGCCCTCCGGCTTGATCTCGGTGGCGGGGTCGCCCGTGCCGCAGGCGGTGAGGGCCCCGAGGGCGGTGAGCGCGACGGCGGCGAGGAGGGTGCGGCGGGTGCGCATGGCGGAACTCCTTTTCCTGGAAGGGGGTCGGTCAGAGGACCTTGGAGAGGAAGGCGCGGGTGCGCTCGTGCGCGGGGCGGTCGAGGACCTCGGCGGGGGTGCCCCGCTCGACGATCCGGCCCTCGTCCATGAAGACGACGGTGTCGGCGACCTCGCGGGCGAAGCCGATCTCGTGGGTGACGACGATCATGGTGGTGCCGGCGGCGGCGAGGTCGCGGATGACGTCGAGGACCTCGCCGACGAGCTCGGGGTCGAGCGCGGAGGTCGGCTCGTCGAAGAGGAGCAGCCCCGGTTCGAGGGCGAGCGCGCGGGCGATGGCGACCCGCTGCTGCTGCCCGCCGGAGAGCTGCCGGGGGTACGCCTCCGCCCTGTCGGCGAGCCCGACCCGGGCGAGGAGCCGCCGGGCGGCCTCCTCGGCCGCCGGGCGCGGCCGGCGGAGCGCCGAGACGGGCGCCTCGGTGATGTTCTCCAGGACGGTGAGGTGGGGGAAGAGGTGGAAGTTCTGGAAGACGAAGCCGATCCGGGTGCGCTGGCGCAGGATCTCGCGCTCGCGCAGCTCGTACAGCTTGTTCCCGGAGCGCCGGTAGCCGACCAGGACGCCGTCGACGCTGACCGAGCCGCCGTCGACCTTCTCCAGGTGGTTGATGGTGCGCAGCAGGGTGGACTTGCCCGAGCCGGAGGGGCCGAGGACGACGGTGACCTCGCCGGGGGCGACGTCGAGGTCGACGCCGCGCAGGACCTCGACGTCGCCGAAGCTCTTGCGGACGCCTCGGAGCGCGACCTTGGGGGCGGTGGCGGGCGGGGCGGCGGTGGCACTCATCGGGTGCTCCCCTTCGCGTAGTGGCGTTCGACGTAGTGCTGGACGACGGAGAGCGCGGTGGTCAGCAGCAGGTACCAGACGGTGGCGACCATCAGCAGCGGCACGACCCGGCCGGTGCGCCCGTAGACGACCTGGACCTGGTAGAAGAGCTCGCCGATGGCCATGACGGAGACGATCGAGGTGCCCTTGAAGAGGGAGACGATCTCGTTGGCGGCGTTGGGCAGGATCGACCGCATGGCCTGCGGCAGCACGATCCGGCGCAGCCGGCGCAGGCGCGGGATGCCGAGCGAGGCGGCGGCCTCCAGCTGCCCGCCGTCGACGGCGAGGACCCCGCCGCGGACGATCTCGGCGGCGTAGGCGGCCTGGTGGAGGGCGAGGCCGAGGACGGCCGCGCTCATGGCGCCGACCAGGCCGACGGTCTCGAAGGCGTGGAAGCCGGGCCCGAACGGGATGCCGATGCTCAGCTCCTCGTACAAATAGGCGAGGTTGAACCAGAAGAGGAGCTGGACGATGAGCGGGATCGAGCGGAAGGCCCAGATGTAGCCGAAGGCGACGGCCCGCAGGAAGGGGCTGGCCGACAGGCGCATGAAGGCGAGGACGACGCCGAGGGCGAAGCCGAGCACCGTGCCGTAGAGGGTCAGCTGGAGCGTGACCCAGACGGCCTGCAGGACCGCCTCGGTGGCGAAGTACCGGGCGAAGACGTCCCATTCCCAGGCGGGGTTGGTGACCAGGCCGTGGCCGAACTGGACGAGCACGACGACGGTGGCGACGACGGCGACCCAGCGCCAGGGGCGGCGCACGGGCACGACGGTCAGGGCGGTGCCGTCGTCGGAGGGCGGGTGGTGCGCGGTCTTCTCGACCGGTGGATCACTGGTCAGGGCCACGGGGGTTCCTCGGTCCTTCGCTGAGGGGTGGGTACGGGGACGGGCGCGCGGACGGGCCGGGCTCAGGCGCTCGGGACGGGCGCGGCCGGGCGACAGCCGCCGTCCCGGAGGAAGGCGAGCGCGGCACGGGCGGCGGCGTCGTTCTGCGCGAAGGCGACCCCGCCGGTCCTGGGCCGGGTGAAGGCGCCGCCCGCCCGGGCGGTGGTGTGCGGGCCGAGGGCGATGCGGCGCGGGTGCGGGCGGCCGTCGCGCTGGGCGATCCGCCCGTCGGCGGGGTCGACGGCGAGCAGCCCGCCGGGGGTGGCCCGGGCGCCGTCCTCGTACAGGCCGCGCAGCAGCGGGCTGGCGGTCCCGGTGACGGTGGGACCGGGCAGCCGGGCCTCGACGAGGGCACGGGCCTCGGTGACCGCTCCGGGCACGGCCGGCGAGGAGGCCCGGAAGACGCCGCGCCGCTCGTCGGCCCCGACGGTGAGGCGCGGCCCGAGGAAGCGGACGACGCCGGCCTCGGAGAGGGCGAGCAGCCGGTGCAGCCGGGGGCCGGGCGGGCCGGAGGCGAGGAAGCTGAAGAAGCCGTGCCACCAGCCGTCGGTGTCGATCCGGTCGCCGAGCCGCACGAGCTGCCCGTAGACGGAGAGGACGGCGGCGAAGACGGCGGCGTCGGCGCTGTGCGCGGGGTCGTGACGGCGCTTCAGGTCGGCGGTGACGTAGGCGCGCAGCTCGTCCTGGAGCGCCTCGGCGTCGGGGAGGCGGAGGCCGTCGAGGGGGTGGTCGAGGGCGTCGGGGTCGAAGCGGTCGGCCGGGTCGGGGACGGCGGCGGCGACCAGCGCGGCGAGACCGGGGTCGTCCGGAGCGGCGGCGGCCCAGGCGGCGGCGAAGCCGTCCCAGGTGCCGGTGGTGCGCTCGGGGTGGGCGGCGAAGAGCCGGTGGTAGTGGGCCCAGCCGAGCTCCCGCGAGACGTGCGGCCAGACGTCCCGCCGGAAGGCGATCGGCCCGTCCCGGCCGAGCAGTTCGGCGACCTGGTCGGGGCCGAAGAAGCGGGGCAGCGGGGGCTGTTCGCCGTCGAGGGCGTAGCCGAGCTTGGAGTGGTACGGGACGCCACGGCGGGAGCCGACGTGCAGCACCGGTTCCTTCCCGGAGGGCACGTAGACGGGTGCCTCCTCGGGGCCCTCGTACCGTCCGCCGCGGCCCTCGGTGAGGAGGACCATCAGGTCGACGAAGGCGAGGCCGAAGCCCCGGACGAGGACGGGTTCGGCGGCCGGGACGACCGAGAGGTCGAGGTCGGCGGTGTGGCCGGGCGGCACGTGGACGAGGCCGTGGCGGGCGGCGAAGCCGGTCAGTTCCCTCTGCTCGGCGTCGGGTTCGGCGTCGAGGTGGCCGAGGGTGAGGACGACGAGGTCGGCGGGGAGCGGCTCGGCGCGGTCGGCGAGCCACACCCGCTGCCGTCCCTCGCGGGGGCCGTCGACGCGCAGGGCGGTGGTGCGGTGTTCGCGCAGGGTGGCGGTGGCGGGCAGCGCGTCCCGGGCCCGCTCGTAGGCCCAGCGCAGATAGGCGCCCTGCTCGGGGCGGGGCGGGAAGCGGCGGCCGTCGGTCCCCGACCATTCGGCGAGGGTGGGTCCGGGGAGCACCGGTCCTTCGAGGCGGACGGTCTCGTCGGTGAAGACGGTGACGTCCTCGGCCATCGAGTTCATCCAGAGCAGCGGGGACTGGCCGGTGCGCCAGATCCGGCCGGGTCCCGGCGGGTGGGGGTCGACCAGGTGGATGTCGAGGGGCCGGTCGCCGTACAGCTCGGGCAGGGCGGCGGCGAGCCGCTCCAGGAAGCCGGTGCCGCGGGGCCCGGCGCCGACGATCACCAGCGAGGCGGCGCTCATCGGGCGGCTCCGGTGCCGCGCGCGTACCGCTTCTCCACGTAGTGCTGGCCGACGCCGAGGACGGAGGTGACGGCGACGTACCAGAGGGTGGCGACGAGGAGGAGCGGGATGACCTCGTAGGTGCGGTGGTAGACGAGCTGGGTGGAGTAGAGCAGGTCCTGCACGGCGATGACGGAGACGATCGAGGTGCCCTTGAGGGTGCCGATGAGCATGTTCCCCGCGGGCGGCACGATGGCGCGCATGGCCTGCGGGAGCACGATCCGGGTGAAGCGCCGGCGGCGGCCGAGGCCGAGCGCCTGGGCGGCCTCGATCTGGCCGCGGTCGACGGAGAGGATGCCGCCGCGCACCACTTCGGCGGCGTAGGCGGCCTCGTGGAGGGTGAGGCCGATGACGGCGACGGCGACGGGGCCGAGGAGGTCGACGGTGGAGACGCCGAGGATCCGCGGGTAGAGCATGCCGATGTTGAACCAGAAGAGCAGCTGGACGAGGATCGGCGTGGAGCGGAAGAACCAGACGTATCCCCAGGAGACCGCGCGCAGCACCGGGTTGGCGGAGAGCCGGAGGGCGGCGAGGAGGGTGCCGAGGGCGAAGCCGAGGATCATCACGGCGGCGGTCAGCCAGAGCGTGAGCCCGAGGCCGCGGAGCACCGACGCGGAGGTGAAGTAGCGGGCGACGACGTCCCATTGGAAGGCGTCGTTGCGGACCACCGAGACCAGGCCGAGGCCGAGCAGGACGAGGACGGCGCCGGCGGCGGCCCACTGCCCGGTCCTGCGGGCGGGGACGACGACCGGGGCGTCCGGGTCGGTCTTCGCCGGGGCGGCCGCGGGCGCCGGGCCGGGTGCGGCGAGGGTGTCGAGGGGTACGGAAGACATGCGAAGGCTCCGTGACTGCCAGAGGCGGGTCGAACACGGGAGTGCGCCTTCACACGCACGGCGATGACGGGCGCGGGCCGGGCCCCTCAGCCCGGTGTCCACCCTGTGAGGCTACGGGGCGACGGCGCGCGGCTGTCAAGTCCTTCCGGGATGCGGTCCCTCGGGAGTGAGGCAGGAGTGAGCGTCCGGTGAGGCCGGAGTGGCCCGCCGCGTGAGGCGTACGTCTCCTACCGGTTGACTGGGGAACGGATGCCTGTTCCACTGAGGCCATGCATCCGCAGCAGCTGGTCACGCGCTCCCACATCGACCTCGGTCGTGTGTGGTCCTCTTCCTGTTGAGCCGGCCTCCTGCGTCTTCCCAGGTCACCGCACCTGTCCGGCGACGTCCCCGCTGACGTCCGCCGCCCCGCGCCTTCACGCACCCCTCCCCTCGCCCCGCCCTGTCCTCCTCACGCCCGAGGCCGACGCATGCCCTTGACGCCCGGTCGGGTGTCCGCGCCCTCGCTGCGCGCGACGACGCCCGACGATCCCCTGGCGCGCCCGCTCCTCGACGAGCTGGCGCACGAGTACCTGACCCGGTACGGCGACTCCTCCGACCTGTCGCGGTTCCCCGCGGCGGAGTTCGCCCCGCCGCACGGCACGTTCCTGCTCCTCCTCGAAGGGGGCGCGGCCGTCGCCGGAGGCGCGTACCGCCGCCACGACGCCGGCACCGCCGAGCTGAAACGGATCTGGACCCACTCCGCGCACCGCAGGCGCGGTCTGGCCCGCCGGGTCCTGGCCGCGCTCGAAGCCGACGCCGCCGCGCGCGGCTACACCCGCGTGTACCTCACCACCGGTCCGCGCCAGCCGGAGGCCAGGGGCCTCTACCTGGCGACCGGTTACCGTCCGCTCTTCGACGTCACCGCCGATCCCGAGTCGATCGGTCCGCTGCCGTTCGAGAAACACCTGGAGACCCCGGAACCATGAGCACCCGCACCCCGTCACGACGCACCCGTACCGCCGCCCTCGCCCTGGCCTGCGCCGCGGGCCTCGCGCTGACCGCGTGCTCCGGCGGCGGCGGCGCGCCGGCGGCGGCGCCGGCCGGCGCGGCCGAGGACGCGCTGCCCACGCAGGACGTGGTGGCGGGCACCGGCCGGAACGAGGCGGCGGCGGCGCTGCTGCCCCCGGAGGTGCGCGAGCGGGGCACGCTGACGCTGGCCGCCTCGGTCGGCGCCCCGCCCAGCTCGGCGTACCTCCCGGACGGACGGACGGTGGTCGGCCTGGACGCGGACTTCTCGGCCGCCGTCGCCGCGGCGCTGGGGCTGGAACTGAAGCACGAGGCGGCCGGGTTCGAGGTGATCCTGCCGGCCCTGGGCAGCGGCAAGTACGACGTCGGCACCGGCAACTTCGGGGTCACCGACGAGCGCCGGAAGGCGATCGACTTCGTGACGTACATCAACGACGGGCAGGGCTTCGCGGCCCGTGCCGACAGTCCGCTGAAGGCCGTCACCGACCTGACGCAGCTGTGCGGGCTGAAGGTGGCGACGGGCGCCGGCACCACCTTCGAGCAGACCCTGGAGAAGAACAAGGGGCGCTGCGCGGAGGCCGGGAAGAAGCCGTACGAGGTGAACGTCTTCAGTGAGAGCGGCGCGCCGTGGCTGTCGCTGCGGCAGGGCCGCAGCGACGTGGTGATGAGCACCATCAACGGCATCCGGTACGCGGTGGAGCGGCAGCCGGGCACCAGGTTCCTCAACGAGTACCGGCGCCTGGACGTCGGGTTCGCCTTCAAGAAGGGCTCCCCGCTGACGCCCGCGTTCCAGGCCGCGGTGACGGGCCTGAAGGCGGACGGGACCTACGACCGCATCCTGCGGAAGTGGGGCGTGACCGCCTCGGCCATCGCCGAGTCGCGGATCTCCCCGCCGGAGCTGCCCGCCCCGGCGAAGTGATCCCGTGGCCCGTCCCGTGCGGCCGGGGCCCGCTCAGCAGTTGCAGTCGCAGCCGCAGCCGTCGCAGCAGCCGCCGTCCTCGCCGCCGCAGGAGCAGCAGTTGGAGCAGCACTCGCAGCCGTCGCAGCAGCTTCCGCAGTCGCACTGGCTGCAGAGTCCGTCCTTGCGCTCCCGGCTCCACGGGTCCTCGTAGCTGCCGCAGCACATCTGGCAGGTGCAGGCGAGGCCGGCCCAGACCGCGCAGCCGGTGATCAGTCCGCGCCTGCCGCGGTGCGGCGGTCCGGGCGGGAAGGGGCCGCCCCCGCCGCCGCCCGGACCGGGGTTCCAGGGTCCGCCCGGGCCGGCCGGTCCGCCGGGGCCGGGGGCGTGGGGGGCGCCCGGCCCGGGGCCGTAAGGGCTGCCGGTACCGGGCCCGTTCGGCGCGTACGGGTTGCCGGGCACCGGCCCGTGGGCGTGGGCGGAGCCGCCGCCGTGGGAGCAGGTGGTGGTGCCGAAGGCGCGGTCGACGGAGGTCCGCAGCTCGTGCGCGAGCAGCTGGTGGACGAGCTTGCCGTCGGTGAACTCGGCGTCCCGCAGGGCCAGACGGATGCCGTGCAGGGCGTCGTCGGCGAGCCGGCGGGCCTCCTCGCGGGAGGTTCCGGTGGCGGTGAGCGGGTTCCAGGCGCCGCTCTGCGCGTCGGCGTCCTGGTCCTCGACGGCGTCGAGGAGGTGGGCGAGGCGGCCGAAGAGCCGGCCCGCCTCGGCGAGCGCCTCGGCGTTCCCGGGCCGGCCGGCGAGGACCGCGGTGTGGGCGAAGGCGGCGGCGGTGGCGGTCTCGGTGGGCTCGGTGACGACGAGGAGGGAGGTGCCGGGGCCGGCGAGCGCCTCGATGCCGGTCTGGCGGTCCACGGCGTCGACGAGGACGGCGGTGTCGAAGCCGATCGCGTGGCCCGCGCGGGCGCCGGCCCTGTCCCAGGAGCGGGCGACCCGGCGGGCCGCGGCGGCGACCGGCCTGCGGGCCAGCAGGCCGTCCCGGTCGGCGACGTGGTCGCGGACCTTGGCCGAGGCGAGGACGAGCGAGACCGCGGCGGCGAGCCGGGCGCCCTCGCCGCGGGCGACGGGCGCGGTGCGCATGGCGCGCAGCGGGCAGGGGCCCGCGGTGCGCCGTCCGGAGTCGGTGACACCGGTCTGAGCCTCCGTCAGGACGGAGACGATGAGGCCGTCGTAGTTGGTGACGACCCGGGCGAACTGGCCGTGGTCGGCGCGGAGGGCCAGACACAGGCCGCAGAGGTGGGCCATCCACTGGGTCTTCAGGTGGTCGGTGAGCCGGTGCGTGCAGGGTCTGACGATTCCGAACAATTCCATCCCCCGTGGTGCGGTGCGTGCGGGCGGGCCGGGCGCGGAGCGCGCGACGGGCCGCGCGGCGCCCTCGGGGGCGCTGCCCGGAAACCGCCGGCCGGCCTCGCGGCATCGTAGCGAGGGGCTGTTCACCCGTACGCGCCCGGCGTCACCCTTCTGGACCGACTTTCATATTTTCAGCAACATGGCCCTCCGTCAGGCCCTGCATATCCCAAGATTCCTGACGATTCGCCAGAAAACGGGCCTCACGTTCTGCACCAGTACCGTCACGAATCCCCTGCGCGGCGCCTATCCACTTGGCGCGCGATCCGCATCATGGACGACGATAGGGATATGCGGAACCACAAGTGACCGCAGTGACCGCGTGAAAGGAGGCGTCCATGGGATCGGTGCGCAAGGCGAGCGCCTGGCTGGGACT
Source organism: Streptomyces omiyaensis (assembly GCF_014650895.1). Lineage (GTDB taxonomy): Bacteria > Actinomycetota > Actinomycetes > Streptomycetales > Streptomycetaceae > Streptomyces > Streptomyces omiyaensis. The sequence continues at coordinate 59,450 of NZ_BMVV01000008.1, read as the reverse complement.
CGTCGAGGACAACGACGAGCGTTACTACGACGACGAGTACGCCGAAGGTGCCGAGGGCGGCGACGCCTGGGTGACGGACCCCCGCGTCCGGGTCGCCACGGACACCGCCGAGGACCGGGGCCGCCGGATCGCGACCGTCTCGCCCGACAGCTTCCGGGACGCCCGGGCCATCGGCGAGCTCTTCCGGGACGGCGTGCCGGTGATCGTGAACCTGACCGCCATGGAGCCGAACGACGCCAAGCGGGTCGTCGACTTCGCCGCCGGCCTCGCCTTCGGACTGCGCGGCTCGATCGAGCGCGTCGCCACCCGGGTCTTCCTCCTGACGCCCGCCGACACGGAGATCGTCAGCGGCGAATCCGGCCGCCGCAAGCAGGACGGCTTCTTCAACCAGAGCTGACCCCCGGCGCCGCACCGCGCCACCCCGGATCGCCCCCGGTCCCCCGATCCCCCGACGCCTTCCGGCCCGGACCCGCCCGCGCGGGGCCGGGCCGGTCACGCGAGGGCCCCGCGCCCCCGGGCCGTCCGGCCGGCCGCACCGCGGAGCGGACCACCCGGGACGGTCCTGCCGCCGGAACGAACCGGCCGGGACGAGCCTGCCGGGAGGAACCGACCGGAACGCGCCCGCCGGAAAAAGCCGGCCTGCGGAGCCCGGCACCCTCGGCGGACCTCCCCGCCCGGCCCCCGCCCGCCGTCAGTGCGCCCGGGTCGCCGCACCCCTCATCGTCCCGGCGGGACCGGAGTCCGGCAGCGTCCGGCAGCCGGCGGCCCCGGTGTCGGCCGGAGAGCCGGACGGCTGCCCGGGCACCCTCGCCGGACCGGCGAGCCCGTCCCGCTCCCCCGTCGCCCCGGGGCCGCCGGCCGCCGCGGCACCCCGCCCCCCGCACGTCGTCCCCGCGGCACCGGACCCGTCGCCCCCGGCCGCCGCCTTCGCCGCCTCGGCGGCCCTCTCGGCCGCCGCCTCCGCCGCGGCCTCCTCCACCGCGGCCTCGACGTCCACCGGGCACTCCATCACCCGGGGCAGCCGGAGCGCCATGGCGGCGCCGGCGAGCAGCAGGCCCGCGCTCACGAAGAGCGTAAGGTGCAGTCCGTCGACGAAGGCGTGGCGGGCGGCCGTGTGCAGGGCGTGGCCGGCCGTGCCGCCGAGCCGCTCGGCGACCTGGTACGCCTCGCCGAGCGAGTTCGCCGCGGCGTCGCTCGCCGCCGCGGGCACCCCGGGGACACCCGCGAGACCGGGGGCGTACGCCGCGTTCATGACGCTGCCGAGGAGGGCGATGCCCATGCCCGCGCCGAGCTGGTAGGAGGTCTCGCCGATCGCCGCGGCCCCGCCCGCGCTCCGCGGCGGCGCCTCGCTGAGCATCGACTCGTAGGCCGAGAAGAGGGTCGTCTGGAGGCCGAAGCCGAGCAGGACGAAACCGGCCGTGAGCAGCAGCGGCCGGTCGTGCTGGCCCATCAGGGTGAGCAGCAGCACCGCCCCGGCGGTGAGCAGGAAGCCCCAGCCGACCATCCGGCGGGGGCCGATCCGGCGGAGCGTGTACGAGCCGGTGGCGCCGGCCGCCATGGCGGCGAAGGTGAGCGGGAGGAGCCGCAGCCCGGTCTCCAGGGGGCTGAGCCCGAGGACCAGCTGGAGGTACTGGACGGCGATGAGCTCCAGGCCGACGAGGGCCAGCATCGCGAGGACGATGCAGCCGACGGAGGTGGTGAAGGCGGGCCGGGAGAAGAGGCGGGTGTCGATCAGCGGGTGCGGCCTGCGCCGCTGGCGCCGGACGAAGAGCACGAGCAGCAGCGCCCCGGCGAGCAGCGGTCCGGCGGTGAGGACGGAGAGCAGCGGCTCGCCGGCCCCCGCGCGCTTCACGCCGAGGACGCAGCCGAGGACGCCGGCCGCGGCCGTCAGCGCGCCGACGACGTCCCAGGGTCCCTCGGCGCTGCCGCGCGACTCCGGCAGGAGGCGGCGGGCGAGCGGCAGGATCAGCGCCATCAGCGGGATGTTGATGAGGAAGACGGAGCCCCACCAGTAGTGCTCGACGAGGAAGCCGCCGAGCACGGGCCCCGCGGCGGCGCCGATCGCGGCGACCGCCGTCCAGATGCCGATGGCGGTGGCGCGCTCGCGCCGGTCGGGGAAGACGGTCCGGATGAGGGAGAGCGTCGCCGGCATGATCATGGCGCCGCCGACGCCGAGCAGGGCGCGGGCCGCGATGAGGACCCAGGGCTCGGTGGCGAGGGCGGCGACGGCCGAGGCGACGCCGAAGAGTCCGTATCCGAGGAGCAGCACCCGGCGCCGGCCGATCCGGTCACCGAGGGTGCCGAAGAGGATCAGCAGCGACGCGCAGACCAGGGGGTAGGCGTCGACGATCCAGAGCAGCTCGGTGGAGCCGGGGTTCAGGTCCCCGGTCAGGGAGGGGACGGCGACGTGGAGGATGGTCGCGTCGAGGGCGACCAGCAGCAGGCTGACGCAGAGGACGACGAGGACGGCCCAGCGGTTCGCGTCGCCGCCGGCGCGCTGTCCGGTTCGGGCCGTGATCGTCCGCGACATGTGCGTACCTCCCAGTGACGCTCTCGCGCTCGGCAGACGCCGCCGACCTGGGCTGATGTGCGTGCGGCGGCGCGGCGACGAGGGGCGAGTGAGCCGTCAGCGTACGCGAGGACGGGCCCCTGAGGGGTGGCGCACCTCTCACCCCGGCGGGGCTCCGGGTGTGGCGTACGCCACTCGGTCCGGCCCGCGCGTCGCGTGGAATTCCGCACGGACGAGTGTCTGAAGTAATTCCGTGCCATACAAACAGGCTTCCGGAATCACCTCCGGCGGCAATAGGGCTGAAGGTCATCGGATTTTCCGACGGGAGTCCGGAATAGGCGGCCCGCTGAGACCCACTCCACATCACATCGTCATCACGAAGGGAGCGGATCGACCGGGTCGTCTCCTCACCCCCTGTAACGTCGATTGGGTGCGTACCGACATCTTTGCCCGGCTGGACCGGGAGCCGGTCCCGCCGAAGATAGAGGTCCCTCGGATGACCCGGACGCGTCTCGCCCTCTTCGGCGGGACGTCGGCGTTCTATCTCATCGTCGTGGTGGCGGTGCTGCTGTCCACCTGGCTGGTGACCCTCGACTGGAAGATCATGCTCTTCCGTCCCTACCAGCAGTGGCCGGAGCTGCACGCCTTCCTGGACTACTACGTCGTCCTCGGCCAGCGCGGTCCGACGGCGGTGATGGTGGCGGCCTGGCTGGGCTGGCGCTCCTGGCGCCAGCACACCCTGCGGCCGCTCCTCTCCCTCGGCGCGGCCCTGCTGCTCCTCAACGTCACCGTCGGCGCGGTGAAGCTCGGACTCGGCCGGCTCGGCCCCCACTACGCGACACAGGTCGGCTCGGCCGAACTGTTCGCGGGCGGGGACATATTCCCCTCCGGTCACACCGCGAACGCGGTGGTGACCTGGGGCATCCTGGCCTACCTCGCCACCACCCCGCGGGCCCGGCGCTACCTGTCGGCGCTCTCCGCCGTGGTCGCGCTCGGCGTCGGCCTCACCACGGTCTACCTCGGGACCCACTGGCTGAGCGACGTGCTGCTCGGCTGGGCCGCCGGACTGCTGATCCTGCTGGCGCTGCCCTGGTGCGAGCCGGTCATCGCGGTGGTCGAGGCCTGGATCCTGGACCGGCGCGACCGGATCCGGGAGCGGCTGCGGTCCCGGCGCCGCCTGGTGCCGTCGCTGCCCGTGGCCTCCGGCGGACCCCGCCTCTTCCCCGCCCCGGTGGGACAGGAGGAGCCGGTGCGCGAGAGCGTGGGCACCGCCGCGAGCCACGCCCGGGCCCCCCGGAGCCGTCCCTCCTCGGACCGGCTCACCGCCTGACCTCCGCCCCCTCCGTACGCGAAGGGCCCCGGCCGCACCGGCCGGGGCCCTTCGCGGTGTTCCGGCTCAGCCGATCCAGCAGCGGGTGACGGTGTCGTCCTCGACCTCGAAGTTGAGCCGCCCGGCGAGGTACTCCATGGTCACGATCGCGCCGGGCGGGAGGGCCCGGACGACCCGCCAGCCGCGGGTCCTGGCGAGCCGGGCGGCGGCGTCCGCGTCGAGGCCCACATAGGACTCGGGCGCGTCTCGGGGCGGTTCGGGGATGCGCGGTATGGGTGCCATGGGGTTCACGTTAGTACCCCCGCGGTCACGCTTGCGTCACAACTTCTCGACGGCCGGCCCGCTCGCCGCACAGCGGACGGAGGGTCACTTATCGGCCGTTTCTCCGGACATTCGAAAATGCGCCCGGAGGTTCGCACGAAGCGTTCGTACGCTTTTCCCGGCCCGCCGGAATTCCCGTTCCGGGGGCCGATCGGCGAAATGTGCGCGGGCCCGAGCGCGGCTCCCCCACCCTTCCCTTACACAATGCTTACGCTGACCGGACGCCGGAGTAAGGAACACGGGGCGGAGGCACCGATGAGCACCGAAGCGGCGGCCACCACGGCGGATTCGACGCGGAAGCGGCACGGCCGGATCCTGGTCGACTGGCTGACCACCACCGACCACAAGAAGATCGGTCACCTCTACCTGGCGACCTCGTTCGCCTTCTTCCTCCTCGCCGGTCTGCTGGCGATGGCGATGCGGGCCGAGCTGGCCCGGCCGGGGCTCCAGTTCCTCTCCAACGAGCAGTTCAACCAGGCCTTCACCCAGCACGGCACGGTCATGCTGCTGCTCTTCGCCACCCCGACCTTCGCGGGCTTCGCCAACGAGCTGGTGCCGCTCCAGATCGGCGCGCCCGACGTCGCCTTCCCGCGCCTCAACATGTTCTCGTACTGGCTGTTCCTGTTCGGCGGGCTGATGGTGGTCGGCTCCTTCCTCACCCCGAGCGGACCGCCCGACTTCGGCTGGACCGCCTACGCGCCGCTGAACGGCGCCGAGCGCTCCCCGGGGATCGGCGCCGACCTGTGGATCATGGGGCTCGCCCTCTCCGGCTTCGGGACGATCCTCACCTCGGTGAACTTCCTCGCCACCATCATCGGGATGCGGGCCCCCGGCATGACCATGTTCCGGATGCCGGTCTTCACCTGGAACGTGCTCTTCACCGCGGTCCTGGTGCTCGTCGCCTTCCCCGTGCTCGCGGCGGCGCTGCTCGCGCTGGAGGCCGACCGGCGGTTCGGGGCGCTGGTCTTCGCCCCGGGCAACGGCGGGGCGCTGCTCTGGCAGCACCTGTTCTGGTTCTTCGGCCACCCCGAGGTCTACATCATCGCCCTGCCGTTCTTCGGCATCGTCAGCGAGATCCTCCCGGTCTTCGCCCGCAAGCCGATCTTCGGGTACCTGAGCCTGATCGCCGCCACCATGACGATCACCGGCCTGTCGGTGGTGGTCTGGGCGCACCACATGTTCGCGACCGGGGCGGTGCTGCTGCCGTTCTTCTCCTTCCTCTCCTTCCTCATCGCGGTGCCGACCGGGGTGAAGTTCTTCAACTGGACGGGGACCATGCTGCGGGGCTCGCTCTCCTTCGAGACCCCGATGCTGTGGGCGACCGGCTTCCTGGTGTCCTTCCTCTTCGGCGGCCTGACCGGGGTGATCCTGGCCTCGCCGCCGATGGACTTCCCCGTCACCGACTCGTACTTCGTCGTCGCCCACTTCCACTACACGGTCTTCGGCACGGTCGTCTTCGCGACCTTCGCCGGCTTCCACTTCTGGTGGCCCAAGTTCACCGGCCGGATGCTCGACGAGCGGCTCGGCAAGGTCCACTTCTGGACCCTCTTCGCCGGCTTCCACCTGACCTTCCTCGTCCAGCACTGGCTGGGCGCGGAGGGCATGCCGCGGCGGTACGCCGACTACCTGGCCGCGGACGGCTTCACCGCGCTCAACACCCTCTCGACGATCGGCGCCTTCCTGCTCGGGATCTCCACCCTGCCCTTCCTCTACAACGTCTGGCGGACCTGGCGGTACGCCCCTGAGGTCGAGGTCGACGACCCCTGGGGCTTCGGGCGCTCCCTGGAGTGGGCCACCTCCTGCCCGCCGCCCCGGCACAACTTCACCGCGGTGCCCCGGATCCGCTCCGAGTCCCCCGCCTTCGACCTGCACCACCCGGAGTTCGCCGGCTACGAGCGGATGCGGATCACGAGCCCGCCGCCGACCCGGCCCGCGCGGGGCCGGCGGACCGGCGAGGGGTAGGCCGGGGCCCCGGGGCGGGGCACCGGGGCGCCGGCCGGGCCGGGGAGCCCCGTCGGGTCCGTCAGCGCACTCCGAGGCGGCGCAGCGCGCGGCCCGCGCCGGCCTTGACCGTGTACGCGGCGTCGACGGCCCGGCCGGTCCAGGCGTACCGGGCGGCGGCGGCCGGCGCGTGGGTCCGGCGGGTCCCGCCGCCGGCGAGCAGCCCGGTCCACAGCTCCTCGTGGCGGGCGGCGATCAGCGCCGGGTCGAAGCGCGCGGACGCCGCGAGGGCCGCCCGCCCCGCCCTCGCCCGCAGTTCCTCGTCGCCCATCAGCTCGCCGAGCGCCCGGGCGAGCGCTCCGGGGTCGCCGACGGGGACGAGCCGGCCGTCCACCCCGTCCTCGACGATCTCGCGCGGTCCGTGGGGACAGTCCGCGGCGACGACCGGCAGTCCGCACCGCATCGCCTCCACGATCGTCATCCCGAAGGCCTCCCGCTCGGAGGTCACGGCCGCGACGGAGCCCTTCGCCCACTCCGGCTCCATGGGGTGGACCTGGCCCATCAGCAGGACCCGTCCGGTGAGCCCGTGCTCCTCGATCCGGCGGGCCAGCGCTCCCCGCAGGTCCTGGGCGGCGTCGCCGCTGCCGTAGATCCGCAGGGTCCAGTCCGGGTGGTCGCCGGCCAGCTCGGCGAAGGCGTCGACGAGGACGTCGTACCGCTTGACCCGGGTGAGCCGGCCGGCCGCGACGACCACCCGGGCGGCCGGGTCGGCGGGCGGGACGGCGGCCGCGGGCACGCCGTTGGGCACGGACCGGATGCGGACGGCGTCCGGCAGGCCGAGCCGCCGGTAGGCGCGGGCGTCGGCCTCGGTGACGGTGGTGACGAGGTCGAGCAGGGCGTACTCGTGGGCGATGTCCCGGCGCAGCCGGCGGCTGTGCCCGTCGAGGATCAGGTGCTCCTGGGCGACCAGCAGCGGTCCGGGCCCGGCCTGCCGGGCGAGGTGCACGTTCAGCCCCGGCCGGGTGCCGACGAGGACGTCGGCCCGCACCCCGCGCAGATGGGCGCCGATCCGCGCGTCGGTCAGCGCGCTGTACTGCTTCCACCGCCCGTCCCCGCGCGGGAAGACCCGGGCGGGCCGGTGGAAGTCGGGGTGGTCCCCGTCGTACCCGGGCCCGTCCTCCCTCAGGTCGACGAGGTGACGGAGGGTCACCCCCGAGGGCAGTCCGAGGCGGGGCCGGTCGCGGTGCCGGAAGACCGAGACGATCTCCACCTCGTGCCTCTCCGCCAGCTGCCCGGCGAGGGTGAAGGTGGTCCGGATCGTGCCGCCGTAGTGATATCCGTTGTGGAGCAGGAAGGAGATGCGCATCCGCCGGTTCTCCCCGGTCAGTCGGTCGGTCGGAGCGACTGTACTGCTCCGCGGGCGCCGGTCGTCACGGCCGGTAACCGAGCTGGGGCACGGTCGCGCAGTTCCGGGTCATCTCCCCCTGGCTCACCCAGCCCCGCCCGTCCCGCCAGCGGGCGACCGAGAGGCAGGTCTCCCGGGTGGCGGGCGGGCGCTCCAGGTGCTCGAAGCGGACGGGGAGCAGCAGCCCCCGCGCGGTGTAGGGCTCCTGACGGTTCATGTACTCCTCCACGCACGTCCGGGTGAGTCCGCCCCCGTCGGGGCGGGCGAGGCAGGAGCGGGCCGCGTCGGTGAACCACATGGCCGCCGCCCACCCCTCCAGCTGCCACTGGGACGGCTCCCGGCCCGCTGCCTCCGTCGCGGCCCGGAAGGCGCGGACCTCCGGGTGTCCGGTGTCCTCGAAGTTGCGGCTCGACCCGGTCACCCAGAGGGAGGCGCGGCAGCCCGGCGCGCGGGCGTGGTCGCGGGCCACGGTGGAGGACCAGTTCTGCACGTTCGTCACCTTGGCGTCGACCCGGACGCCGAGCGCCTCCATCGCCTCGCAGAGCCGGGTGTTGCCGTGCGCGTCCAGCGCGTCGAGGACGAGGTCGACCCGGCGCTCGCGCAGGTCGGCGGCGACGGCCCGGAAGTCCGGCAGCACGAAGGCGACCCGCTCGGTCACCACCTCGTACCCCTCCGCGCGCAGCCCCTGGACGACGAGCCGGGCGTAGGCCGCGGAGGCCGGCTGGTCGTAGGCGACGACGGCGGCGGTCCGCGCCCCGCGCTCGCGCGCGAACCAGCGGTACACCTCGGTCCCGCCGTACAGGGTGCCGCCCCAGCCGGGCGACTCCCCGGTGCGCGGGGCGGAGCTGCCGTAGAGGGAGTAGAGGTGGGGGTGGGTCTCGTAGGCCGGGGTGAGGGGCTGGCCGCCGATGTCCGGCACGCCGGCGCGGGAGACGAGCGGGGCGCCCGCGTAGTCGAGGGCGGTGGTGGCGACGAGGGCGAAGACCTTCCGCTCGTCGAGGAGTTCGTGGACGCAGGCGGTGTTGCCGGCGCCGCTGCCGCCGTCGTCGCAGGTCTCGACCTCGACCCGGCGCCCGTCGAGCCCGCCGGCGGCGTTCAGGGCGTCGAACCAGGCCAGGGCGCCGTCGCGGGGCCCGGTGAGGGCCTCGCCGCCGACGGGGCTGGTGGCGCTGGTGATGATGCCGACGCGGAGCGGCTCACCGCCGGAGGGGTGGGCGGTGGGCCGCGTCTCGAAGGCGCTCTCCGGGAGCCGGCTGCCGCACCCCGCGAGGAGGACGAGGAGGAGGGCGCACAGCAGGGCCGGGAGCCGCGCCGCGACCGCCTCAGCAGCCCGGGACGGTGACACCGCTGAGTTTCACCAGACCGCACAGGGTCTTCACGGAGACCTTCCAGGTGTCGTCCTGGAGCACCGAGGTGCCCCGGGAGTCGGGCAGCAGCGGGTTGCCGCCGGCCAGCAGGTCGTAGGTGACGTCGGCCCCGGTGGCGGAGGTGAAGGCGACACCGGTGACCTTCGCGGTGGTCGCCGCCGCCTGTGGGTTGCCGGCGAAGGCGGCGAGCACGTCCTCCATCTGCTCGCCGTTCTCCAGAAGCTTCACCCGCTCGGCGGGCGGGGTGTCCGCGGCGAAGAAGGCCTCCCAGTTCCGGGTGATCTCCGTCCGTGCCGCGGCGGGGTCCGCGGGCCGCGCCGGGGCGGACGGCGAGGGGGTGGCGGTCCGGCCGCCGGAGGAGGCGTCGTCCGAGCAGGCCGCGAGGGCGGGACCGCACAGCAGGACCGCCGTGGCCGCGAGGGCGGCCGCTCGTCGCCTGAGGACCATCGCCATCTGGCTCACCACCGGAGATGCGTGCGGGCCGTACGGCCTGATGGTTCCAGGGTCGGACGATACGGGGCGAAGCGCAAGGATTCGGAGGATAGTCGAGAAAGGGAGGAACAGGAGGAGAAGACCGGGAGAGCGGCGAGCGGAGGCGCTTCGTGCCGACGGCGCGGTTCCTGCTGTGGGGCGGCCTGGTGGCGGCCGCCGGGGGCGCGGTGCTCTGCGTCCTCGGCTGGTACGGGATCTCCGGCGAGCGTTTCGCCGAGCGCCAGCTGCCCTATCTGGCCTCGTGCACCGTGCCGGGGGCGGCGCTGGTGGTGGCGGGCGCGGTGCTGCTCGCGGCGGCGGCCCGCACCGGCTCCCCGGCCCCCGGCTCCGCCCCCGCCCCCGCCCCCGGCCCCGGCTCCGGCTCCGGCTCCGGTACGGAACCGGGTGCCCCCGGCACGGAGGCGGACCCGGCCGGGCCTCCCCCGCCCTCCTCCGGCGGCCCGCCGCTCCGCGTCCCCGGCGGCACCCTGGCGCACCGCCCCGACTGCCCGCTGGTCGCGGGGCGGACGGAGGCGGAGCCGGCCGCCGGGGACCCGGGGCTCGCGCCCTGCCCGGTGTGTGAACCGTGGCCTCCCTGACGTACGAGCTGACGCTCGCCGGCCTCGCGGTCGGCGGCGCGGCGGCGCTCACCGGCATCGGCCTGATCGTCACCCACCGGGCGACCGGGGTGCTGAACCTGGCGCACGGCGCCGTCGCCATGGTCTGCGCGTACGCGCTCCGCCAGCTCGTGGTCGTGTGGGGATGGCCGCTGTGGCCGGCCGCCCTGGTCACGCTCCTCGTCCTCGCGCCCGCCCTCGGCCTCCTCCTCGACCGGGGCGTCTTCCGCCCGCTGGCCCGGTCCGGCGCCGACCCGGCCCGCACCCTGGTCGCCTCGACCGGCGTCTTCGTGCTGCTCGTCGGGGCGGCGGTGCTGCTCTGGGGCGGCGGGGCCCGGGACGACGCGCCGGTGCTGCTCGGCGACGACCCGTGGCTCCAGCTCGCCGCGGTGCCGGCGGTGGCCTGCCTGGTGACGGCGGTGACCCGGTGGACCCGCTTCGGCCGGGAGCTGCGGGCCGTGGTCGACAACCGTCCGCTCGCGGTCCTCTCCGGGGTGGACGCGGACCGGATCGCCGCGGCCGGCTGGGCCTTCGGCGCCTTCACCGCCGGGCTGACGGGCGTGCTCCTCGCGCCGTACGTCCGGCTCGACCCGTACGGGCTGCCGCTGCTCGTGGTGGAGGTGATGGCGGTCGCCGTCATCGCCCGGATGCGGTCGCTGCCGGTCGCGATCGGCGCCGCGCTGGCCGTCGGGGTGACCCAGGCCCAGCTGACCCGCCTCCATCCGGAGGGCTGGGCGGAGCCGCTGGTCCGGGCGGTGGGGGCGAACCTGTTCGTGATCGCGCTGCTGGTCGCCGCCCTGGTCCTGCCGGGCATCGGCGGCAAGGGCGGCGACGTGCTGCCGCCGGCGCCCCGCGCGGGCCGCGTCCCGCCGGGCGTGTGGGCGCTCGCCGCCGGATGCCTCCTGCTGCCCCCGGCCGTCGCCGGACCCGACCTGCGCACGGCGGTGCGGGTCCCGGCCCTGGCGATCGTCCTCCTCTCGCTGGTGGTGGTCACCGGCCGCGCGGGCCAGATCGCCCTGGGGCAGGCCGCCTACGCGGGCCTCGGCGCCCTCTTCACCGCCCTGCTCGCGGCGGCCGGCCTGCCGGTCCTCGCGGCGCTGGCGCTCGCGGTGCCGCTGACCGGCGCGGCGGGCCTGCTGACCGCCTGGCCGGCGATCCGCCGCCACGGTCTCGCCCTGGCCCTCGCGACCCTCGCGGTGGGCGTGGCGGTGAGCCGCCTCGTCCTGACCCAGCCCTACGCGACGGCGGGCCTGGCCGCCCCGGCCCGCCCGGCGGGCTTCACCACCGACCGGGCCTACTACCTCCTGGAGCTGCTCCTCCTCGCGGCCGCCCTGCTCCTGGTGGCGGCCCTGCGCCGGGGCCGCACGGGCCGCGCGCTGGCGGCGCTGCGCGACCACGAGCCCGCCGCGGAGGCCGCCGGCGTCGCGGCGACCGCCCACAAACTGCTGGCCTTCGCCCTGGCCGCGGCTCTGGCGGGGCTGGGCGGCGGCCTGCTCACGACGGGCGTCCAGGCCTTCGACCCGACCGCCTTCGACCCGCTGCGGGGCCTGCTGTGGTTCGCCGCGGTGGTGGTCCTCGGCGCCGACCACCTCCTCACCCCCCTCCTGGCCGCCCCCCTCCTGACGGCCCTGGACGCGGCCGGCCCGGCCGGCGCGGCGGCGGTGGTGATCGGCCTCCTCGCCGCCCGGGTGGGCAGGATCCCGCCCCTGACCCCGCTCCTCGTGCCCGGCGACCGCCCCGGGCCGCCCGGCCCCGCCGGCGCGCCGGCGGGCGCGGGGACCGCCCCGCCCGCCCGCGTCCCGGCCCTCGCCCCGCCCGCCCGCGGGGACGGGGCTGACGGGGCGGACGGATCCGGTGGAGCCTGCGGAGCCGAGGGATCCGGCAGGGCCGACGCGCGCGGCCGCCCGGCCGCCCGGCTCGTCGCCGAGGGCCTGTGGTTCACCCACCGCGGCGGGGTCACCGCCCTCCGGGACGTCACGCTCGCGCTCCCGGCCGGCCGGGTCACCGCGGTGGTCGGGCCGAACGGCGCCGGGAAGAGCACCCTCTTCGACTGCCTGGCCGGCGCGGCACGGCCACGCCGCGGCCGGGTCCTGCTCGACGGCGGCGACGTCACGGGCCGCCCCGCGCACGTCCGGGCCCGGCTCGGGATCGCCCGCACCTTCCAGCAGCCGGCCCTCTTCGCCTCCCTGAGCGTGGAGGAGAACGTCCGCGTCGGCGCCGAGCGGGGCCGCCGGCGCGACCGCCCCGCCGCCGCGACCGAACGCGCCCTCCTCCTGACGGGCCTCGCCGGACCCGTGCGGTCGCGGCTCACCGCGGGGCTGCCGACCGGCACCCTGCGCCGGGTCGAGCTGGCCCGGGCGCTGGCGGGCGATCCGCACACCCTGCTCCTGGACGAACCGGCCGCCGGCCTCGACGCGGCCGAGGCGGCGGCCCTCTCCCGGCTGCTGGCGGCGCTCGCCGCCGACGGCCTGACGGTGCTGGTGGTGGAGCACGACCCGGACCCGGTCGCGGCCGCCGCCCGGACCGTCCGCACGATGGACGGCGGGCGGCTGCGGCCATGAGCCCGGAGATGGAGCTGCGCGGCGCCCGGGTCCGCTACGGCCCCCTGGAGGCCCTGCACGGCCTGGACCTGCCGGTCCCCGCGGGCACGGTCACCGTCCTGACCGGCCGGAACGGCGCGGGCCGCAGCACGGCGCTGCGCGCGCTGGCCGGGACGGTGCGGCTCGACGGGGGCCGGGTCCTGTGGCGCGGCGAGGACGTGACCGGGCTGCCGCCGCACGAGCGGGCCCTTCGCGGGCTCTGCCTCGTACCGGACCGGGGGGCGGTGTACGAGGGCCTGACCGTCGCCGAGAACCTGGCGCTCGCGGGACCGGACGCCCCGCCCCCGTACCCCGCGCTCGTCCCGCTGCTGTCCCGGACGGCGGGGACCCTGTCCGGCGGGGAGCGGCGGATGCTGGCGGTCTCCCGGGCCCTGCTGCGCCCCGCTCGGGTGGTGCTGGTGGACGAGCCGTCGCTGGGCATGGCGCCGCCGGTCGCGGCCCGGACCTACGCTCTGCTCGCCGCGCTCGCCGTGCGGGACGGCGCGGCGGTGGTGCTGGCCGAGCAGCGGGTGCCGGCCGGTCTGCCGCCCGGCACCCTGCTGCACGAGCTCCGGCGCGGGAGCCGCGTGTTCAGCGGCGAGGCGGCGGAGCGGCGGGAGGCCTGACGGGTCAGAGCGGGGCGATCCGCAGCATCGTGCCGACGTACAGGCGGTTCGGGTCGGGCCCGATGACGCTCCTGTTGGCCTCGTACAGGCGCTGCCAGCCGCCCTTCACGGAGAAGCGGCGGGCGATGGAGCCGAGGGTGTCGCCGCGCTGGACCGTGTGGACGCGGCCGCTGAGCCCGTACCGCTTGGAGCAGACCGGCCAGGCGCCCCAGCCCTGCACCCGCAGGACGTCCTCGGCGACGGTGATCTGCTGCTGCCGGGTGGCGAGGTCGGCGCGGCGGGCGTACTTCAGGCCGCCGTACTCGATCCAGGTCGGCTGCCAGAACTGGAGCCCGCCGTAGTAGCCGTTGCCGGTGTTCACGTTCCAGCGCCCGCTGCTCTCGCACTCGGCGACACAGCCCCACGGCCACTGGTCCTTCGCGCAGGCGTACGCGGGGACGCCCGCCGGTCCCGCCGACGGCGGCGGGGGCACGGCGCCGGCCCCGGCACCGGCCGCGCCCTGCGCGGCCGCCACGGCGGCCGCGGCGGCGGCGAGCGCGTCGGCCGCCGCCCCGGCCCCGGCCCCGGCCACCACCTCCGGCAGCACGGGCGACGCCGGGACCGCGGGGGCGCCGGGCGCCCCGGCGGTCCCGGGACCGTCGTCGCCGGGCGCGGCCGCGGCGACGGGCGCCTGGTGGAGGGCGAGCAGCGCCGCCGCGGAGGCCGCCGCGAGCGAGCCGGCTGTCCAAAATCGGATCATCGACATCGCCGCAGGCTAGGTCGGTCCCCCGGGCCCCCGGTCCGTGCCGCGCGGAACGCTGTTCACTTCCCACCCGGTCGGAGTCACCCGGCGCCCCGCCCGCGTCCGGCCCGCCTCCCCGCGGACCGGTGGCAACTTGCCCCCCTTCCGCGCGTGACCCCGCCCGCGCCTGACCCGTTGAACTCGGCATGAGACGCCCGGGAAAGGCCCGGGGTCCGTCCGTACCGAATCCAGGGAGCCCTCCGTGCCGCGCATGCTCGACGTCAGCGAGGACGTACGCGCCGAGATCGGCGACGAAGAAGCCGACCGGCTGCTCACCGGCGACAACGCCCCGGGCAGCTACGACTGCACCTCCTGCCGCACGCCGGGCGACTCCGAGCAGGAGCGCACCAGCACGGTCCTGTTCGTCGGCGAGGAGACCGCGGTCCTGGCGTTCGCCCACGCCACCTGCATCCCGTCGCAGGTGGTCCGGGTCGCCGAGGACCAGCTCCAGGGCGCCGTCGCCTCCATCACGGCCGCCGACGCCGCCGACGCGTTCACCGCCGCCCACCCCGAGCAGGCCGTGCTCGGCGTCACCAGCGGCCTCGTCCTGATCGACGGCGAACTGCACCCGGCGCTGGTCGTGGAGCCGACCGCGCCGGTGGCCCGGCCCGGTTCGGGCGGGCTCACCGACGAGTTCCTGTCCCTCCTCGCGGAGCAGGGCTTCCACCCGGTCGCCGACCTGAACACCCGGCCGGCCGCGCTGCCCGGCTGGTCGGTCCTGGTCGCCATGGGCCAGCTCCACTCGGTGCTCCAGCCCGGCGCCGGCGGCGCAGGCCAGACCGCCTGGTGGCAGGCGCACCAGCCGCTCCAGGTCACCGAGGGATGGCGCGCGGCGGCCAACAAGTCGCACACCGTGCTCGTCTTCGCCGCCCCCGTCGGCTCCATCGGCCAGCAGCCCCGCGAGGACCTGCTCCGCGACGCCCTGGAGAAGGCCGCGGCCAACGGGCGCCTGGTCGCCGCCGCGATGCCGCTGGCCGGCACCTGATGGACGACGGGCGTCCGGGGATAGGGCCGGCGCGCCCGTCACGGGTGCCGGCCGTGCCGCGCCCCCGGCGGGCCCCTCTTTCGGAGAGCCGCCCGCATCCGACGGTCGGCGGGGTCGTTGGCACCTACGTGCACGCATACGAGCCCTTCCCCCCGCCGTATCCGAGTCCGATCCCCGCCATGCGCCCCGCGCCGGACCTTCCGGCCGGGCACTCGGCGACGCCGATCTTCGACGCCCTGTACTCGGAGTACCTGCGGTCCTTCCGTACGCTTCCGGGCGACCGCAGCGGCGAGGAGGGGCTGGCGTTCCGGGCCTTCGGCACGGCCCGCGGCACGGGCCTCTCGGGCTTCCCCGGGGGCCCGCACCCCCCGCAGGGGACGTACCCCCCGCCGGCCTGGCCGGCGCAGCAGCACCCCCCGCAGGCGGCACTGCCGCCGGGGCCGCGCAGGAGCCTCTGAGCGGGCGGGGCCACGGAGAACGGCCGAGGGCCGGAGTCGCGCGGTGCGACTCCGGCCCTCGGCCGTCACCCGGCTCGGGTCACTTCTTCCTGCCGCGCTTCTCGCGGACGCGGACCGAGATGTGGATCGGGGTGCCCTCGAAGCCGAACTCCTCGCGCAGCCGGCGCTCGATGAAGCGGCGGTAGCCGGCCTCCAGGAAGCCGGAGGCGAAGAGCACGAACCGCGGCGGCTTGGTGCCGGCCTGGGTGCCGAAGAGGATGCGGGGCTGCTTGCCGCCGCGGATCGGGTGCGGGTGGGCGGCGACCAGCTCGCCGAGGAAGGCGTTGAGCCGGCCGGTGGGGATGCGGGTCTCCCAGCCGGCGAGGGCGGTCTCGATCGCCGGGACCAGCTTCTCCATGTGGCGCCCGGTCTTCGCGGAGACGTTGACCCGGGGCGCCCAGGAGACTTGCTGCATCTCGGTCTCGATCTCGCGCTCCAGGTAGTAGCGGCGCTCCTCGTCGAGCTCGTCCCACTTGTTGTAGGCGATGACGACGGCGCGGCCGGACTCGACGGCCATCGTGATGATCCGCTGGTCCTGGACCGAGATGTTGTCGGTGGTGTCGATGAGGATGACCGCGACCTCGGCCTTCTCGACGGCGGCGGCCGTGCGGAGGGAGGCGTAGTAGTCGGCGCCGGCCTGGAGGTGGACCTTCTTGCGGATGCCCGCGGTGTCGACGAACTTCCACGTCACGCCGCCGAGCTCGATGAGCTCGTCGACCGGGTCACGGGTGGTGCCGGCCAGTTCGTTGACGACCACGCGGTCCTCGCCGGCGACCTTGTTGAGCAGGGAGGACTTGCCGACGTTGGGGCGGCCGATGAGGGCGATGCGGCGGGGACCGCCGACGGCCTTGCCGAAGGTCTGCTCGGGGGCCTCGGGCAGCTTCCGCAGGACCTCGTCGAGGAGGTCGCCGGTGCCGCGGCCGTGGAGCGAGGAGACCGGGAACGGCTCGCCGAGGCCCAGCGACCAGAGCGTGGCCGCGTCGGCCTCGCCGGACTGGCCGTCGACCTTGTTGGCGGCGAGGACCACCGGCTTGCCCGCGCGGCGGAGCAGCTTGACGACGGCCTCGTCGGTGTCGGTGGCGCCGACGGTGGCGTCCACGACGAAGAGGCAGGCGTCGGCGGCCTCGATGGCGTACTCGGCCTGGGTGGCGACGGAGGCGTCGATGCCGAGGACGTCCTGCTCCCAGCCGCCGGTGTCGACGACCTTGAAGCGGCGGCCGGCCCATTCGGCCTCGTAGGTGACGCGGTCGCGGGTGACGCCCGGCTTGTCCTCGACGACCGCCTCGCGGCGCCCGATGATGCGGTTCACCAGGGTCGACTTGCCGACGTTCGGACGGCCGACGACGGCGAGGACGGGGAGCGGGCCGTGACCGGCCTCCTCGATCGCCTCCTCGACGTCCTCGGCGTCGAAGCCCTCTTCCGCGGCGAGCTCCATGAACTCCGCGTACTCGGCGTCGCCAAGTGCCCCGTGGTCGTGCTGGTCGTTCATGAAGTCCGTTCCTTGATCATTCGTGGTCGGTGGTCCCGTCCGGCCGGAGCCGTGGGGGCCACTACTGAGAGTGTCGCTCAGCGCCCGGTGAGACGCCTGGCGTTTTTCAGGTGGTCGGTGAGGTGCTCCTGGATCCGGAGCGTGGCCTCGTCCAGCGCCTTGCGGGTGCGCCGGCCGCTGCCGTCGCCGGCTTCGAAGGGGTCTCCGAAGACGACGTCCACCCGGCTGCGGAGGGCCGGAAGCCCCTTCACCAGCCGGCCGGGCCGGTCGGTGCTGCCCAGCACCGCGACCGGGACGATCGGGGCGCCGCTGCGGACCGCGAAGTAGGCGAGGCCGGCGCGGAGCGAGGCGAAGTCGCCCTCTCCCCGGGTGCCCTCGGGGAAGATCCCGAGGACGCCGCCCTGCTCCAGCACGCCCAGCGCGTCGCCGATCGCCTTCCGGTCGGTGGAGTCCCGGTCGACCTTGAGCTGCCCGATGCCCTCCAGGAAGCCGCCCAGCGGCCCGACGAACGCCTCCTTCTTGATCAGGAAGTGGATCGGGCGCGGGGCGGTGCCCATGAGCATGGGGCCGTCGATGTTGTGCGCGTGGTTGACCGCGAGGATGACGGGGCCGGAGGCCGGGACCCGCCAGGCGCCGAGGACGCGCGGCTTCCAGAAGCCGTACATCAGCCCGATGCCGATGCGGCGGCCGACGGCGGCCCCCTGCGCGGAGGGTCCGGTCACTTGCCGCCCGCCCGCTTCTCCTCCACCAGGGTGACGACGCACTCGATGACCTGGTCGAGGGTGAGCTCGGTGGTGTCGACCTCGACGGCGTCACCGGCCTTGGCGAGCGGGGAGGTCTTGCGGCTGGAGTCCGCCGCGTCCCGCTTGACCAGGGCCTCCTGGGTCGCCCGCACGTCGGCGCCCTTGAGCTCGCCGGAGCGGCGGGCGGCGCGGGCCTCGGGCGAGGCGGTGAGGAAGACCTTGAGGTCGGCGTCGGGGAGGACCGTCGTGCCGATGTCCCGGCCCTCCACCACGATGCCGTGCTCGGCCTCGCGGGCGATCGTCCGCTGGAGCTCGGTGATGAGCGCGCGGACCTCGGGGACGGCGCTGACCGCGCTGACCTTGGAGGTGACGGCCTCCGTCCGGATCGGGCCGGAGGCGTCGACGCCGTCGACCGTGATGGTCGGCCGGGACGGGTCCGTGCCGGAGACGATGACGGGCTTGCCGGCGGCGTCGGCCACGGCGTCGGCGTCGTGGACGTCCACCCCGTTGCCGATCATCCACCAGGTGATCGCCCGGTACTGGGCGCCCGTGTCCAGGTAGCTCAGCCCCAGCTTGGCGGCGACCGCCTTCGAGGTGCTCGACTTTCCCGTGCCGGAGGGGCCGTCGATGGCGACGATCACGGATTCCACGGTGAGGGTGACCTTCCTGGGTGGGTGGCGGTCCCGGCGGCAGCCCGGAACCCCTACAAGGTTACCGAGTCCCCACCCCCCTCCGGCCCCCGCGCTTCCCCCGCCCCCGCCCGGTCCGCGGCGCCGCGCCCGCCGTTCCGTTGCGGGCGTGCGTTCCGCCGGGGCGATGGGGCCCCTGCGGGACGCCTGCCCACACGGGGTGCGGCACGGGACGCCGTCGCCGCGGGGAACGGGGCCCCGTCCCGCCGGGCGCGGGCGCACGGAAGGTGCGGCACAGGGCCCCGTGCCGACGGGTGCGGAGGTCAGGGGGTGCGGAGGGACCAGCCCTGGGACTGGAGGGAGTGGGAGAGGGCGGGGGCGGCCTGCGGGTCGACCATGAGCTGCACGAGCCCCGCCTGCTGCCCGGTCGCGTGCTCGATGCGCACGTCCTCGATGTTGACCCCCGCACGCCCCGCGTCCGCGAAGATCCGGGCGAGCTCCCCCGGCCGGTCGCTGATGAGCACCGCGACGGTCTCGTACGCGGCCGGCGCCGCGCCGTGCTTGCCCGGAACCCGCGCCCGCCCGGCGTTCCCGCGCCGCAGCACGTCCTCGACCCCCTCGGCGCCGTCCCGCCGCTTCTCCTCGTCCTCGGACTGGAGCGACCGGAGCGCGCGGACGGTCTCGTCGAGGTCGGCGGCGACGCCGGAGAGGACGTCGGCGACCGGTCCGGGGTTGGCGGAGAGGATCTCGATCCACATGCGCGGGTCGGACGCGGCGATCCGGGTGACGTCCCGGATGCCCTGTCCGCAGAGCCGTACGGCCGACTCCTCCGCCTCCTCCAGCCGGGCCGCGACCATCGAGGAGACCAGCTGGGGGGTGTGGGAGACGAGCGCGACGGCGCGGTCGTGCGCGTCGGCGTCCATCACGACGGGCACGGCGCGGCAGAGCGCGACGAGCTCCAGCGCCAGGTTGAGGACCTCGGTGTCGGTGGTCCGGGTCGGGGTGAGCACCCAGGGCCGGCCCTCGAAGAGGTCGGCGGTGGCGGCGAGCGGGCCCGAGCGCTCCTTGCCGGACATCGGGTGGCTGCCGATGTACGGCGTGAGGTCGAGGCCCATCGCCTCCAGCTCCCGCTGCGGCCCGCCCTTGACGCTGGCGACGTCGAGGTAGCCGCGGGCGGCCCCCGCGCGCATGGCCTCGGCGAGCGCGGCGGCGACGTGCGCCGGCGGCACGGCGACGATGGCGAGGTCGACCCGCCCCTCGGGTTCGGCGTCGGTTCCCGCGCCGAGCGCGGCGGCGGTCCGGGCGCTCGCCGGGTCGTGGTCGCGCAGGTGGACCGTGACGCCCCGGCCGGCGAGGGCGAGGGCGGCGGAGGTGCCGATCAGTCCGGTTCCGATGACGAGCGCTGTTCTCACGGGGGTGTCCTTGGGGCGCGGGGGTTCGTGGGGCTGGGCCCTTGCCCGTTGCGCGCAACGGGCAAGGGCCCAGCCTAGTCAGCCCCTTCGGGCACGCGTGCGTGCGCCCGCCTCACGAGACGGGCGCACGCGGGAAGGGCGGCAGGCGACCGCTCAGAGCTTCTGTGCCCGGATGATGTCCTCCAGCGATCCGCCCTGCGGCAGCGCTCCGCCGGGGCTCAGCTTGTCGACGGCCTGCGGCAGCGACTGCGCGATCCGGTCGGCGGCCTGCTCCGGGGTGACCCCCGCCTCCTGGGCGACCTTCCGGAGGGTGTCGTCGGGGAGCGCCTGGGCGATCTGGGCGCCGTCGACGGGCTTGTTCTCGCCGGTGCCGATCCAGGACTGGGCCTGGTCGGCGAGGCCGGACCTGGCGAGCAGGTCGAGGAGGCCGCCGAGCGGGTTCTGTCCCCCGGCGGCGCCCGCGGCGGTGCCCGCGCCGCCGCTCTGGCCGCCGCCGGCGAGCGCGCCGAGGAGGGAGCCCAGGATGCCGCCGGCGCCTCCGCCGCCCTGGCCGCCGCCCCCGCCGAGCAGGGAGCCGAGGAGACTGCCGAGATCGTTACCCGCCATGGTTCTGCCTTTCGTCCGGTGAGGGCCCGCTGGGGGCCTCCTCAATCTCACCCAGACGGTGACGTTCCGCCACCCGGAGTAGGCGGGGCCGGGCGAGCGGGTAGAAAGGGCGGATGCTGCTCCACCTGATCCCCTTCGACGAGTGGTCCGCGTGGTCCGCGGACCCCGCTCTCCCCTATGCCCCGCCGTCGCTCGCCGCGGAGGGCTTCACGCACTGCTCGCCGGACGAGCGGACGGCGCTGGCGATCGCCGACGCCCACTACCGGGACGTGCCGGGCCCGCTCCTGGTGCTGGTGATCGACGAGTCGCGGCTGTCCGGGGAGGTCCGCTGGGAGGGTTCGGAGGACCGGCTCTTCCCGCACGTGTACGGGCCGGTCGAGCGGGCCGCGGTGACCGCCGTCCTGGAGGTGCTGCGGGACCCGGACGGCCGTGCGAGGGAGTTGGCGCCCTGGGTGTAGGCCGGGCCCGGCGTGTTGCGGGACCGGCGGCGCGGCCGGCGGGAAGGTGGACCGCATGACTTCACGGACGACACCCCGCCGGACGGTCCTGCTCGCCGCGGCGGCCCTGACGACCGCGGCGACCGCCACCGGCTGCGGCTCGGACGGCGGGGAGGGCGGCGACGGCGGTACGCGGTCGGGCGTCCCGGCGACCACGGCACCCGGGGCCGCCGCCCCCTCGGACACCGCCTCCGCCTCCGCGACGGGCCCGGCCGGCACCCCGCTGGCGAGCACCTCGGAGATCCCGGTCGGCGGCGGCACGGTCTTCAAGGACCGCAAGGTGGTGGTGACGCAGCCGGTGGAGGGCGAGTTCAAGGCGTTCTCGGCGATCTGCACCCATCAGAACTGCCTGGTGAGCAAGGTGGCGGACGGCACGATCGACTGCCCCTGCCACGGTTCGCGGTTCGCCATCACCGACGGGGCGGTGGAGGCCGGGCCCGCGCCGCGGCCGCTGCCCGCCGAGGAGATCACCGTCTCCGGGGGCACGATCACCCTCGCGTAGCCTGGCCGCCATGGACATGTCCCCCGAGGCGCTGGTGCGCGAGCACACCGTCTACGCCTGTGTGATGGGCTCGCGCGCCTTCGGTCTGGCGACCGAGGACAGCGACACCGACGTGCGGGGCGTCTACCTCGCCCCGACGCCGCTCTTCTGGCTCTTCGACAAGCCCCCGGCGCACGTGGAGGGTCCCGCCCCGGAGCAGTTCAGCTGGGAGCTGGAGCGCTTCTGCGAGCTGGCGCTGCGCAACAACCCCAACGTCCTGGAGTGCCTCCACTCGCCGCTCGTCACCCACACCACCGCGTGGGGCGACGAGCTGCTCGCCCTGCGCGGCGCCTTCCTCTCCCGCCAGGCCCACGGCACCTTCGTGCGCTACGCCGGGGGCCAGCGCCGCAAGCTGGAGGCGGACGTCCGCCAGTACGGGCATCCGCGCTGGAAGCACGCCATGCACCTGCTGCGGCTGCTCTCCAGCTGCCGGGACCTGCTGCGCACCGGCGAGCTGCGGATCGAGGTGGGCGGGGACCGGGAGCGGCTGCTCGCCGTGAAGCGCGGCGAGCTCGGGTGGGCGGAGGTCGAGGCCTGGATGAACCGCCTCCAGGACGAGGCCGACGACGCGCTGGCCGTGTCCCCGCTCCCGCCGGCCCCCGACCACGCGCGCGTGCAGGACCTCCTGGTCCGCGCCCGGCGCGCCTCAGCCCTGCAGGACGTCCGGCCGGGCGCGCACGACGAGGTCGTGGAGGGCGTCACCGGCCCGGACGGAGTCCGGCAGCCCTGAGGCCGCGCGCGCCGCGTCGAGCGTGCCGTGCAGCGCCTCCACCTCGGCCCGGACGTCCTCCGCCGGGACCTCGGCGGCGCCGTGCTCGGCGGCCGTCTTCGCGGCGACCAGGTCGGGGATCCGGGCCGGGGCCTCCGGCACCTCCCCCACGAGGGTCGGCAGGTGGGCCTGGACCTCGCCGGAGCGCATGAGGTGGATGCCGGTGAGCAGCGCCCGGTAGGTGTAGAGCAGCGGCTTGAGCTCGCCGGTCCGCTCGAAGAGCCGCCACTGGGTCGCGGCGAAGCCCCGGTAGTGGTGGGCGTGGTGGCTGGTGAGCACCCCGGGCACCAGGGCGGTGAGCTCGGCGTGGACCGGGGTGGTGTGCACGACCAGCGGCGAGGTGAGCTGCTCCAGGACGTAGCCGTTGCGGCGCAGCATCAGCCGGGCGAACTTCCGCAGGTCGTGCGTGACGAGGTCCGTCTCGACGCCGTTCACGTCCCCCGTCCGGCCCCGGGTCTCCTCCGGCTCGCGGAGCCCGACCAGCGCCTCCGCGGGCAGCAGGTGGGCGCCCCGCAGGTCCACGTCGGAGTCGCGGGACGGGAAGCCGTAGAGGTGGGATCCGGAGACCGTGGCGAAGAGGAGCGGGTCCGGTTCCCCGGCCACCACGGAGGTCAGTTCGGCCGTGTGGGCGTCGAGGGTGAGCGTCATGGGGCCCAAGCCTCCCAGAGTCCGCTCACGCGTCCCAGAGCGCGCCGAGGGCCAGCAGCTCGTCCCGGTGCTCGATCCGCGCGGTCCACTCCTCCGGCCAGGCGGCGGCGCCGAGGTGGGCCCCGGCGAAGGCGCCGGCGAGGGCGGCGATCGAGTCGGAGTCGCCCCGGGTGCAGGCGGCCCGGCGCAGCGCGGTCAGCGGTTCGCCGGGGAAGAGCAGGAAGCAGAGCAGCCCGGTGGCGAGCGCCTCCTCCGCGATCCAGCCGTCGCCCGTGTACGTACAGGGGTCGAGCTCCGGGTCGGCGGTGCGCTGCACGGCGTCGAGGCGCTCCAGGACGGCGAGGCACTCGTCCCAGCCGCGCCGGACGAAGTGCAGGGCGTCGGGGTCCTGGGAGCGGGTCCACAGGTCGCCGAGCCACCGCTCGTGGTACCGGTCGCGGTTCTCATAGGCGTACGAGCGCAGCTGCCCGACGAGCCCGGTCGGGTCGACGCCCTGGGCGAGCAGCCACACGGCCCGCGCGGTGAGGTCGGAGGCGGCGAGCCCGGTGGGGTGCCCGTGGGTGAGCGCGGCCTGGAGCTGGGCGGCGCCGGCCGCGAACTCCCCGTGCACGCGCAGCAGCCCGAGGGGCGCGACCCGCATGTTGGCGCCGCAGCCCTTGGAGTCGATCTGGCTGGCGTCCTGCCAGACGCGGTCGGTCATGAGGAGCCCGCACGCCGTCAGGCAGGTGCGGCCGGGGGCCCGGTTGTTCTCGGGCGAGCGGTACCAGTCGACGAACTCCTTGCGCAGCTCGTCGGCGAACCGGTCCGGCCCGGCGACCCCGCGTTCCTGGCAGGCACGGAGCGCCCGCGCCACGGCGAGCGTCATCTGGGTGTCGTCGGTGATCTTGCCGTCCTCGGGCAGCGCGAGCTCTCGCCAGGGCCCGTACCACCTGGTGATCGTGGGGACGTCGGAGAACTCCGTGCGCCGGCCGAGGGCGTCCCCCAGCGCCAGCCCCATCAGCGTCCCCGTCGCGGCCTGCTTGGTCATGCGGTGCGTCCTTCCGGTCGGAGCAGTGGCGGGTGGAGGGCGGTGGCCCCTCCCGCCCGGTAGAGCGCGGCCGGTTTCCCCCGTCCGCCGGTGCGGCGCGGCGGTCCCTCCACGGCCTCGACGAAGCCGGGCGTGGTGAGGACCTTGCGCCGGAAGTTGGGGCGGTCCAGCGGGACGCCCCAGACCGTCTCGTACACCTGCCGGAGCTCGCCGAGGGTGAACTCGGGCGGGCAGAAGGCGGTGGCGAGGCAGGTGTACTCCAGCTTGGCGCCGACGCGTTCGCGGGCGTCGGCGAGGATCCGGCCGTGGTCGAAGGCGAGCGGCGGGACCTCGTCGTAGGGCAGCCAGCGGGCCTCGGCGGCGTCGCCGCCGCCGCGCGGCTCGGGCAGGTCGGGGACGAGCGCCGTGTACGCGACCGAGACGACCCGCATCCTCGGGTCGCGGTCCGGTTCGGTGTAGGTGCGGAGCTGTTCGAGGTGGAGGCCGGCGACGGTGGCGCCGGACAGTCCGGTCTCCTCGGCGAGCTCGCGGCGGGCGGCGGTCCCGGCGGACTCGCGGGGCAGCACGAAGCCGCCGGGGAGCGCCCAGGAGCCCGCGTACGGCTCCTGGCCGCGCTGGACGAGGAGCGCGTGCAGCCGGTCGGCGCGGACGGTGAGGACGGCGAGGTCGACGGTGACGGCGAAGGGCTCGAAGGCCCGGGGGTCGTACCCCTCGGGGATGTTCATCGTCGCTCCGGGAGGGGTTCGGTGAGGTGCGCGCCCTCGGCGAGGAGGGCGTCGACGGCGGCGACGGCGGTGGCGAGGCGTTCCTCGTGGGGGCCGGTGAGGACGGCGGTGCGGCGGCCGGTGCGGGTGAGCCGGGCGAGGAGGCGGGCGGTGGCCCAGGCCCTGAGGCCGTCCGCGTCGCCGTCCCCGGCGGGGACGCCCCGGTGGTCGGTGAGCAGCCAGAGGTGGTGGCGGCCGCGGGCGGCGACCGCGCTCGTGCCGGGGTCGGCGGTGCCGAGGCACCGCTCGTGGCGGACGGCGGCGGTGAGGGCGTCGGTGTCGCAGACGAGGACGGGCGAGCCGGCGCGGGCCGCTTCCTCCTCGCGCTCGGCCCGGTCCTGGGCCAGGACGGCGAAGTCGGCGGAGCGCG
Organism: Streptomyces omiyaensis; assembly: GCF_014650895.1. Lineage (GTDB taxonomy): Bacteria > Actinomycetota > Actinomycetes > Streptomycetales > Streptomycetaceae > Streptomyces > Streptomyces omiyaensis. The sequence continues at coordinate 34,526 of NZ_BMVV01000008.1, read as the reverse complement.
GTCCGGGGCCGGCCCCGGGCACCGGTCCGCAGCCGTACCCGGCCTTCTCCTCGTACCCGGCGCCGTCTTCGTACCGCCGCCCGCGCCCGCCTCCGGGGCCGGGGTCGGGCACGCACCGGGTGCGCGCCCAGACGCCGCCGCGCCGCCGGTAGTGGTCGGTGAGGGCGCGGGCGAGGGTGGTGGTGCCGGTGGAACCGCCGCCGAGGACGACGACCCGGCGGGTGAGGGCGGCCCGGACGGGGGCGGCCAGCCGGTCCCAGCAGCCGGCCGGGTCGGCGCGGACGGCGGCGGTGGAGACGGGGTGGACGCGGTGGCGGGGGTCGACGCGGACGGAGACGGCGCCGAGGCGGCGGGCGAGCTCGTCGCCGTAGGGCGCCGAGGTGACGACGGCGTCGACGGGTTCGCGGACGGCGGCCTCGACGGCGGCCAGGAACGCGGGGGTGCCCGGGCCGGCGAGGTCCGCCCCGAGGACCAGGGCCTCGGGGTGGAGCTCGCGCATCCAGGCGAGCCGCTCGGCCGGCGGCAGCGGGTCGGCGGCGGAGCCGAGGACGAGGACGGTGACGCGCGCGCAGCGGTCGTGGGCGGCGCGGACGAGGTGGTGGTGGCCGGCGTGCGGCGGACAGAACCTGCCGGGGACGAGGCCGTGGCCGAGGCGCGTGCTCATGCGGTCGCCTCCAGGGGCCGGAAGGTACGGGCGGGGGCGGGACCCGTCCTCCCCGCCGTCGCGGTCGCCGGCCTGGTCCACCCCCGTGGGTCCAGGTCCGCGCCCCCGGGCGGCGGGAAGGCCGGAGGACTCCTCCCCCACCCCTTTAAGAGTCACTATGACTATAAAACCGGGGAGGGCTTGCGCACAAGGCCGGAAAGCAGCCCGGGGAAGGACCGGGGACATCCGGGAGCCCCCGGAGGCGCGCGGAGAAGCCCGGAGAACCACGGGAAAGCGGGCACCCCCGGGAAAGCCGAGGGGCCCGGGAAAGCCGAGGGGCCCGTGGTCCGCGCGGATCGCGCGGGCCACGGGCCCCTCCGGTGCCGGAAGCCCTACAGGCCGACTTCCTTCATCAGCATGCCGACCTCGGTGTTGGACAGGCGGCGCAGCCAGCCCGACTTCTGGTCGCCCAGGCCGATCGGGCCGAAGGCGGTGCGGACCAGCTTCTCGACCGGGAAGCCGGCCTCGGCGAGCATGCGGCGCACGATGTGCTTGCGGCCCTCGTGCAGCACGACCTCGACGAGGTAGTTCTTGCCGGTCTGCTCGACCACGCGGAAGTGGTCGGCGCGGGCGTAGCCGTCCTCCAGCTCGATGCCGTCCTTGAGCCGCTTGCCGACCTCGCGGGGCAGCGGGCCGGTGATGGCGGCCAGGTAGGTCTTCTTCACGCCGTACTTGGGGTGGGTGAGGCGGTGGGCCAGCTCGCCGTGGTTGGTGAGCAGGATGATGCCCTCGGTCTCCGTGTCGAGCCGGCCGACGTGGAAGAGCCGGGTCTCGCGGTTGGTGACGTAGTCGCCCAGGCACTGGCGGCCGTCCGGGTCCTCCATGGTGGAGACGACGCCGGCCGGCTTGTTCAGCGCGAAGAACTGGTACGACTGGGTGGCGACGGTCAGGCCGTCGACACGGATCTCGTCCTTCTCCGGGTCCACGCGGAGGCCCTGCTCGAGGACGATCTCGCCGTTGACCTCGACGCGGGCCTGCTCGACCAGCTCCTCGCAGGCGCGGCGCGAGCCGTAGCCGGCGCGGGCCAGCACCTTCTGCAGGCGCTCGCCCTCCTGCTCGGCGCCCGGGAAGGTCTTCGGGGTCTTGACCTCGGGCCTGTTCGCGTACCGCTCGCGGTTGCGCTCCTCGGTCCTGGCCTCGTACTCGCGCGAGCGCGCCGGGGCCGTGCGGCCGCCCCGCTGCGGCTGCTGCTTCGGGGACTGCCGGGGGCCGCCCTTGGCGCCGCCGCGGGCGGCCTCGCCACGGCCCTTGCGGGGGGCCTGGCCGCCCTTGGCGCCGTCGGAGGGCATGCTCACGTCGTAGGTGCGCTCCTCGGGGCGGGCCTTGCGGGGGCGGCCGGCGCTCTGGCCGCGCTCGTCGCGGCCGTTGCCCGCTCCCCGGTAGTTGTTGCCGCGGCCGCCGCTCTTGGCACCACGGCTCCCGCCGTTGCTTCCGCTGTTCCTGCCGCTGCTGCTTCGCATCACGCTTCCGTCGTCTCTTCGTCCGCTGGTTCGTCCCTGTCGGGATCGAACGACGGAACGCCTTCCAGGGAGTCCGGTTCGACCGCGTCCGCCTCGGGGAGGAAGGGCGCGAGCTCCGGGAGCTCGTCCAGGCCGCGCAGGCCCATCCGCTCCAGGAAGTAGTTCGTCGTCCTGTACAGGATCGCACCTGTTTCGGGTTCCGCGCCCGCCTCCTCCACGAGACCCCGCTGGAGGAGGGTGCGCATCACGCCGTCGCAGTTGACGCCGCGGACCGCGGAGACCCGGGACCGGCTGACCGGCTGGCGGTACGCGACCACCGCCAGGGTCTCCAGTGCGGCCTGGGTCAGCCGGGCCTGCTGGCCGTCCAGGACGAAGGCCTCGACGGCGGCGGCGTGGGCGGGCCGGGTGTAGTAGCGCCAGCCGCCGGCGACCCGGCGCAGCTCGAAGCCGCGCCCGTCGGCGGTGTACTCGTCGGCCAGCTCGTGGAGGGCGTCGGCGACCTCGCGCGGGGTGCGGTCGAGGACCTTGGCGAGGTGGGCCTCGGCGGCGGGCTCGTCGACGACCATGAGGACGGCTTCGAGGGCGGGCTTGAGGTCGCTCATGCGGGCTCCGGTGCTTCCTGGTCGAATTCTGCCGTGACGAGGGTCTCCCCGTCGCCGCCGGTCCAGGAGACCGTGAGCTCGCCGAGCGGGTCCTCCTGGTCGAGGGCGACGGCCTTCTCCCGGTAGAGCTCCAGGAGGGCGAGGAAGCGGGCGACGACGGTGAGGGTGTCCCCGGCGTCCTCGACCAGCTCCCGGAAGGTGGCGGTGCCGCGCCCGCGCAGCAGGGAGGCGACGATCCCCGCCTGTTCCTGGACGCTGACCAGCGGGGCGTGGATGTGGTCCACGTAGACCTGCGGCACGGCCTTGGGCTGCATGGCCTTCACGGCGAGCTTCGCGAAGCCCTCGGCGCCGATCGAGAGGACGACCTCGGGCAGCAGCTCGGCGTGGTGCGGCTCCAGGCCGACGGTCCGGGGGTGGCGCCGCCCCTCCGCCTCCCAGCGGTCGGCGAGGATCTCGGCGATCCGCTTGTAGGCGCGGTACTGGAGGAGGCGGGCGAAGAGCAGGTCCCGGGCCTCCAGGAGGGCCAGGTCGGCCTCGTCCTCGACCTCGGCGGCGGGAAGGAGCCGGGCGGCCTTGAGGTCGAGCAGGGTGGCGGCGACGACCAGGAACTCGGTGGTCTGGTCGAGGTCACCGTCGGGCCCGAGGTTCCTGATGTGGGCCATGAACTCGTCGGTGACCCGGGAGAGGGCGACCTCGGTGACGTCGAGCTTGTGCTTGGTGATCAGCTGGAGCAGCAGGTCGAACGGCCCCTCGAAATTGGCGAGCCGCACGGTGAACCGCCCGTCGCCGGCCCCGGCCTCCGCGCCGGCCCCGGTCTCGGCCTCGGGACCGGACCCGCCCTCGAACCCGGCTTCGGCTTCGGCTTCGGGACCATCCTCAGGGCCGCCCCCGGACTCCGGCGCGGGGCCCGCCTCGGGACCGGGACCGGAAGGACCGGAATCGCCCCCGGGGGCCGCGGGGGCCTCGGAGGCCGCCCCGGCGGGGAGGGAGGGCCCGGGCTCCGGCTCGGCCGGGAGAAGGGGCCCGGGCTCCGGCTCCGGCGTCGGTACGGCTCCGGAACCGCCGTCCGGGAGCCCGCCGCCCCGCCCCAGCGCGCGGCGGCGCGGCGGGCGGGACGTTTCGTCAGCGTGGCGGTGCATCGGGGGCGGTTCCAGGGGTGCGGGGGCGGTGCCGCCCGCAGGCTACCGTCAGCGGCCGCGCAGACGGCGGACGAGGATGCTCGCGTCGCCCCGGGACTCCAGGTCCGCCAGGACCACCGCGACGGCCTCGCGGACGATGCGGCCGCGGTCGACGGCGAGGCCGTGCTCGCCGCGCAGCACCAGGCGCGCGTGCTCCAGGTCCATCAGCTCCTCGGCGGAGACGTAGACCGTGATCTTCTCGTCGTGGCGCTCCCGCCCGCTGGGGCGCCGGTTGGTGGTCCGGCCGCGGCGCCGCGCGGGAGCGGCCGCCTGGGCGGCCGCCTTCACGGGGGCGGGCTGCGGGGGCACCTGGTCGGTCTCCCGGGCGCGCGGCTCGGCCGCCTCCGAGTCGGCCGCCGCGTGCTCGGCGGAGGCACCGCCGTCCGCTCCGGCAGCCGTGTCGCTCTCTCCCGCCGGAGCGGGAACGGTTCGGCGGGGCGAGGACGCCTGGAGCGCCATCCCCCCGGTCGTACGGAAGAGTTCGTCGGCTCCGGGCAGACTCACTCGGCGTGACACCGGGCGAGCACCTCCCTGGCGAGCTGGCGGTAGGCGGCGGCGCCCACGGAGTTGGAGGCGTACGTGGTGATGGGCTCGCCGGCGACCGTGGTCTCCGGGAAGCGCACCGTCCGGCCGATCACCGTGTGGTACACGTGGTCGTCGAAGGCCTCGACGACGCGCGCGAGTACCTCGCGGGAGTGCACGGTCCGGGAGTCGTACATGGTGGCGAGGATGCCGTCGAGCTCCAGCTCGGGGTTGAGCCGCTCCTGGACCTTCTCGATGGTCTCGGTCAGCAGGGCGACACCGCGCAGCGCGAAGAACTCGCACTCCAGCGGGACGATGACCTTGTGGGCCGCCGTCAGGGCGTTCACGGTCAGCAGGCCGAGCGAGGGCTGGCAGTCGATCACGATGTAGTCGTAGTCGTTCATCAGCGGCTTGAGGGCGCGCTGGAGCGTGGACTCGCGCGCGACCTCGGAGACCAGCTGCACCTCGGCGGCGGAGAGGTCGATGTTGCTCGGCAGCAGGTCCATGTTGGGGACCGCCGTCTTGAGCAGCACCTCGTCCGCCGACATGCCCCGCTCCATGAGCAGGTTGTAGACGGTGAGGTCGAGCTCCATCGGGTTCACGCCGAGGCCGACCGACAGGGCGCCCTGCGGGTCGAAGTCGACGAGCAGCACCCGCCGTCCGTACTCGGCGAGCGCGGCACCCAGGTTGATGGTCGACGTGGTCTTGCCGACGCCGCCCTTCTGGTTGCACATCGCGATGATCTTGGCGGGGCCGTGGTCGGTCAGCGGGCCCGGGATCGGGAAGTACGGCAGCGGCCGTCCGGTGGGGCCGATCCGCTCGCGGCGCTGGCGGGCAGCGTCGGGCGCGAGGGTGGCCGCGTACTCCGGGTCGGGCTCGTACTCGGCGTCGGGGTCGTAGAAGTGCCCCTCGGGCAGCTCGTCGTAGGCGGCGAAGTGGGTGGACTCTCGGCCCATCTCGTTGCCGGCCGTGGCGTTCACGTGTAGGCCGTCCATCGTCTTCAGCGTGTGGGTTGTCGTCATGGGCTGGTGCGTCGCGAAGGTCCGCACCGCGACGGAGCCGACCGGGGCACCTGGCGCACCGCTCCCGGGAGTAAATGTCGACTTATTCACAAGTCGTCTTACCTCCTTGGATGTGACCAGGAACATTTATCGATCTGTCAGCGTGGCACCATGCCGACGGTTGGCGACTCTATGGCGTGTCACCGGTCCGCAGCAACACAATCGCCCGGACCCGGCCCGTTGTGTCGGCAACCGAACACGCCTCTGTCAAGGGCGCGCAACGATGCATCCACACGTTTCAGGGGTGTGCGAAACGGTTAAAGGGTTACGTTCGACGCGAGTTGACCGAACGTTTTGGCGTGGCCGGAGACACAGCCGGCCGGACCTTGTCGAACAAGGTCCGGCCGGGTGCGTGACATTGACGGCGGGCGTTGACGGGGTCGGCGCCCGGGCCGTCGACGGTCCCTTCGGGGTCAGCCGATGAGGGCGCTCAGCTCGACGTGCTCGTAGCCGTGCGCCTCGGCGACCTCCTTGTAAACCACCTTGCCGTCATGGGTGTTGAGACCCAGGGCGAGGGCGGCGTCGCGGCGGAGCGCCTCGGCCCAGCCGTTGTTCGCCAGCGACACGATGTAGGGCAGCGTGGCGTTGGTGAGGGCGTAGGTGGAGGTGTTCGGGACCGCGCCGGGCATGTTGGCGACGCAGTAGAAGACCGAGTTGTGGACCTGGAAGGTCGGCTCGGCGTGGGTGGTCGGGTGCGAGTCCTCGAAGCAGCCGCCCTGGTCGATCGCGATGTCGACAAGGACACTTCCGGGCTTCATCTTGGCGACGAGCTCGTTGGTGACCAGCTTCGGGGCCTTGGCGCCCGGGATGAGGACGGCGCCGATGACGAGGTCGGCCTCGACGACGGCCTTCTCGAGCTCGTAGGCGTTGGAGACGACCGTCTGGACCTTGGTGCCGAAGATCTTGTCGGCCTCGCGGAGCTTGTTGATGTCGCGGTCGAGCAGGGTCACGTGGAAGCCCATGCCGACGGCGATCTGGGTGGCGTTCCAGCCGGAGACGCCGCCGCCGATGACGACGGCCTTGCCGGCGTGGGTGCCGGGGACGCCTCCGGGGAGGACGCCGCGGCCGCCGACCGAGCGCATCAGGTGGTAGGCGCCGACCTGCGGGGCCAGGCGGCCCGCGACCTCGGACATCGGGGCGAGCAGCGGGAGGGCGCGGTTCGCGGTCTCGACCGTCTCGTACGCGATGGCGGTGGTGCCGGACTCCAGGAGGGCGTCCGTGCACTCCTTGGAGGCGGCCAGGTGCAGGTAGGTGAAGAGCGTCTGGTCCTTGCGGAGGCGGTGGTACTCCTCCGCGATCGGCTCCTTGACCTTGAGGAGCAGGTCGGCCGTGCCCCAGACCTCGTCGGCGGTGGCGAGGATCTCGGCGCCCGCGGCGACGTACTCCTCGTCCGTGATCGAGGAGCCGACGCCGGCGTTCTGCTCGATGAAGACCTGGTGGCCGTTGCGGACGAGCTCGTGGACACCGGCGGGGGTGATGGCCACGCGGAACTCGTTGTTCTTGACCTCGCGGGGGATGCCGACCTTCATCGTCGATCACGGTCCTTGAATCAGGGGGATAACTGGTGCACTGCGATACATACCCGGATGCACTGCGGCGCACCGGGGCAGACCACGCTCGAACGCGGCAGAACCAGTCTAATGAAGGAGTTCCCGCTGTCTAGCCTTTCAAAGTACTAATCTTCAGCGGACCCACTGCGGATTTCGTAGGCAGAGCGTTCGGATTCCAGCAGACGGTCCGCCGCGGCCCGGTGCAGCCGGGCCGCGGCCGGGTCTCCGAGCCGGTCGAGCGTGTCGGCGAGCCGGAGCTGGAGCGCCGCCTGGAGCCGGGTGTCCCGGGCACGGCGCGCCCACTCGACCGCCTCCTCGCAGGTCCGCAGCGACTCCTCCGGGCGGCCCGCGTACTCCTGCACCCGCGCCGCCTCGCTCAACGCCCGCGCGTGGCCCGGGAGATCGCCGAGCCTGCGGTATCCGGCCGCGGCCGCCCGCCAGTGCCGGAGGGCCTCGCCGTACCGTCCGGCGTAGGTCTGCACGGCACCGAGCCGGGTGTAGAGGCGCGCCTGGTCGGCCCGCTCGTCGTGGGCGAGGCGCTGGGCGAGGGCGCGGCCGTACCAGTCGCCGGCCCGCTGCCAGTCGCCGAGCTCCTGGTAGCTGCCTCCTACGGATTCCATTGCGCGACCGGTGGCGTACGGATCATTTGCTTGCCTTCCCGCCTCCCATGCCAACCGATATCGCAGCAGAGCGTCCTTCGTGCGGCCGGTCCGGGCGTCGAGGTCGCCGAGGTTGAGCAGGGCCGCGGCCCGCTCGCGGTGCAGTCCGCGCCGCTCGGCCACGTCGAGGACGAGCCGGTGCAGCCCGTAGAGGTCGGGGGCGGCGGCCTCGGCGCCGCCGTGCGCGGTGAGCGCCCGCACCAGGGAGGCGATGAGCCGGCGGGCGAGGGTGTCCAGCTCGCCGTCGGCGACGGCCATCCGGGCGCAGGCGAGGAGGGCCGGCCGGCGCGAGGCGAGCCACCGGGCCGCCTCCTCGGGGGTGGCGAAGCGCAGGGCGCGCGGCAGACCGGCGAGTTTGCGCCGGGCCGGGGAGCCCTCGGGTTCGGTGACCGCACGGCAGGACTGGAGGAGCCGTACGGTCCGCTCCAGCATCCGGGCCCGGGCGAGCTGCACCTCGGCGGGCCGGTCGCGCTCCTCCAGCTGGGCGCGGAGGAGGGGGACGAGATGGCCGGGGGCCTCGTACTCGCCGTCCCCGGTCTCGGTGACCAGGCCCAGGCGGGCGAAGTCCGCGAGGGTGGTCGCCGCGGCCTGGACCGAGCAGCCGGCCAGGGCCGAGGCGGTGTGGGCGTCGGCCCGGCCGAGCGGGGCGAGCGCCAGGTAGCGCAGTATCCGGGCGGCCGGCTGGGGCAGCGCCTGGTGGGCGAGGAGGAAGGCGCGGGTGAGGGGGTCGCCGTTCTGGCCGCGCAGCCGCTTGGCGAGGTCGGCGACGGAGGTCTCGGGCCGGCCGGCCAGCCAGCCGCCGGCCAGGACCACCGCGCCGGGCAGGCCGCCGCACTCCTCGACCAGGGCCTCGGCGGCCTGCGGGTCGACGGTGATGCGGACCGATCCGGTGGAGGAGGTCAGCAGCTCGATGGCCGACTTCGGGTCGAGCCCGCCGAGGGTGCAGGGCCGGACGTCGGGGATCCCGGTGAGCGGCCCCCGGGCGACCGCGACGACCAGGGCGTCGGGATGGTCCGGCAGGAGCGGCTCGGCCTGCTCGGCGTCGACGGCGTCGTCGAGCAGCAGCACCGCGCGGCGCCCGCCGAGTGCCGCGCGGACCAGTTCGGTCAGCTCGTCCTCGGCGGCGCCGGGCGGTTCCGCGACCCCGAGGTCGCGGAGGAGTTCGCGGGCGGCCCGGGCGGTGGGGACGGGTTCGCCGCCGGGCTCGGTGAGCCGGGTGCGGTAGACGCCGTCGGGGTAGCGGGAGGCGACCGAGGCGATCAGTTCCTCGGCGAGCGCGGTCCGGCCGGAGCCGGGCCGCCCGGCGACGAGGAGGACGCGTGCGCGGGGTTCCTTGCGGCCGGTGAGGGTGTCCAGGCCGGTCCGCTCGATGTCGGCGCGGAGGGCCTTCAACTCCCGCTGCCGGCCGTAGAACTGCCGGCTGCCGGCCGCTGCCACCGCCTGATCCGTCACGGGCCACACTCCCGTCCACCTGCGCACGAGCCGATCCCGCGGGGGGCTCCGCACGGGCGTGTACGAGCGTAGTTCAGCGCCCGCCACCGACCCGGCGGAGCAGGGCGGGCACGTCCCCCGATCGGATCAGCAGACAGTCACACCGGTGGCCCCGCCCGCCCCGTGGCGGTCTCCCGCCCCGCGGCGGGCACGCGCCCCGGGCGGGAGACCCCCCGCCCCGGGGCGGGGGCGCCATCCGCGACGCGGGCAGCCGGGGCGCCACGCCCCGAAGACGCGGGACCCGGGGCGCTACGCCTCGAACGGACGGGCCGGCCAGGGCGCGTCGGCCGGGCGCAGGGCGTCGACTCCTTCGCCGGCCCGGGCGGCGACCAGCGCCAGCACGCCCACCACGAGGCAGTTGTTGTGCAGCTCGCCCGCGAGGACCCCGCGCACCAGCTCGTCCAGCGGGACCCGCTCCACCTCCATGTCGGCCTCCTCCTCGGAGACCTCGTACCGCTCCCCCTCCGCCTCGGCCAGGTCGCGCGCCAGGAAGATCCGTACGGCCTCGTCGCAGCCGCCCGGGGTGGTGTAGACGTCCGCGAGGACGCGCCACTCCCCCGCCTTGGCGTACGCCTCCTCGTACAGCTCCCGCTGGGCGGCGTGCAGAGGGTTCTCGCCGGGCACGTCGAGGAGCCCGGCCGGGATCTCCCACAGCTTCTGCCGCACCGGGTGGCGGTACTGGCGCAGCACCAGCACCCGGTCGCGGTCGTCCAGCGCCAGCACGGCCACCGAACCCGGGTGGACCTGGTAGTCACGGCGGGCGACCGAGCCGTCCGGCATCACCACGTCGTCCGTGCGGACACTCGTCTTGTTTCCCTTGAAGGGGGTGGTGGTGGCGACGACCCGCCACTCCTCCGGGGTGTCCTGCACCTGCATCGGTAGTCCTCCCACATACGAAAAGCCGGGGTGCGCGTCCTCGTGCGAGAACCCGTACCCCGGCTACGTTAACGCCCCGTACTACTGGGCCGTCTTGCGCGCGACGGCCGCCTTGACCAGGCCCGCGAAGAGCGGGTGCGGGCGGGTGGGGCGGGACTTCAGCTCCGGGTGCGCCTGGGTGGCGACCAGGTAGGGGTGGATCTCCTTCGGGTACTCGACGAACTCGACGAGCTTGTTGTCCGGGGAGGTGCCGGAGAAGACCAGGCCGGCCTTCTTCTCCAGCTCGGCGCGGTAGCCGTTGTTCACCTCGTAGCGGTGGCGGTGGCGCTCCTCGACGTACGGCTCGTCGCCGTAGGCCTCGCGGACCACCGAGCCCTCGGCGAGCTTCGCCGGGTAGAGGCCCAGGCGCATGGTCCCGCCCAGGTCGCCGGCGCCCTCCACGTAGGCGAGCTGCTCCTCCATGGTGGAGACGACGGGGTGCGCGGTGGCCGGGTCGAACTCGGTGGAGTTGGCGTCCGGGATGCCCGCCAGGTTCCGCGCGGCCTCGATGACGATGCACTGGAGGCCCAGGCAGATGCCGAGCAGCGGCACCTTGTTCTCGCGGGCGTACTGGATCGCGCCGATCTTGCCGTTCACGCCGCGGTCGCCGAAGCCGCCGGGGATGAGGATCGCGTCGGCGTCGCCGAGCTGCTTCTGCGCGCCCGCCGGGGTCTTGCAGTCGTCGGAGGTGACCCACTTGACCTTGACGCGGGCCTTGTTGGCGAAGCCGCCGGCGCGCATGGCCTCGGTGATGGAGAGGTAGGCGTCGGGCAGGTCGATGTACTTGCCGACGAGCGCGACGGTGACCTCGTGCTCCGGGTTGTGGACGCGGTCCAGGAGGTCCTCCCAGACGGTCCAGTCCACGTCGCGGAAGGGCAGATCGAGCTTGCGGACGACGTAGGCGTCGAGGCCCTCGGTGTGCAGCACCTTCGGGATGTCGTAGATCGACTTGGCGTCGATGGCGGCGACCACGGCGGCCTCGTCGACGTCGCACATCAGCGAGATCTTGCGCTTGATGGCGGTCGGGACCTCGCGGTCGGCGCGCAGCACGATCGCGTCGGGCTGGATGCCGATGTTGCGCAGCGCGGCGACGGAGTGCTGGGTCGGCTTGGTCTTGAGCTCGCCGGAGGGGCCGATGTAGGGCAGCAGCGAGATGTGCACGACGAAGACGTTGTCGCGGCCGACCTCGTGGCGGACCTGGCGGACGGTCTCCAGGAAGGGCAGCGACTCGATGTCGCCGACCGTGCCGCCGACCTCGGTGATGACCACGTCGACGTCGTCGGTGGCCATGCGCCGGATCCGCGACTTGATCTCGTTGGTGATGTGCGGGATGACCTGCACGGTGTCGCCGAGGTACTCGCCGCGCCGCTCCTTGGCGATGACCTGCGAGTAGACCTGGCCGGTGGTGACGTTGGCCGAGCCGTCGAGGTCGACGTCGAGGAAGCGCTCGTAGTGGCCGATGTCCAGGTCGGTCTCGGCGCCGTCGTTGGTGACGAACACCTCACCGTGCTGGAAGGGGTTCATCGTGCCCGGGTCGACGTTGAGGTACGGGTCGAGCTTCTGCATCGTGACCCGCAGGCCCCGGGCCTTGAGGAGCGCACCCAGGCTGGAGGCGGTGAGGCCCTTGCCGAGCGAGGAGGCGACACCCCCGGTGACGAAGATGTGCTTGGTCGTCGTGGTGTTGGGCGGCATCGCCAAGAGGGGGCTCCCGTGGTCGCGTTCTGGAGGTGCGAAGCGGCAGGTCCTCCGGAAGAATCGGGGGTGCCGTCGCTGCGGTTTCGGGGGTTTCGGCTGGCGCCGTTTCCCACCGGTCCACGGGGTACCAGGGTATCAGTGACCGCAGGAGACCGCGCCAGGCCACACGGTCGGCATAGCGGCCGACCGGGTGGGAAGGCGGGTGGTGGGGCCGTCCGGGGGGCCGGACGGAGGCCCTCGTTCCGCTCCCGCCGGAGGCCCGGACGGGACGGAATCGGCCACCGGACCGGGCCTCGACCAGGGGCTGGGCAGGGAGGAGGCCTGGGGGAAACGTTCCGGCGAAGCCCGGAAAAAGACCCCGTTCACCCATTCGGAGCAATGCGCGTTACCCGGGTGATCACTGCGGTCACTAGGGTGCGGACCATCCCGCTCGGACCACGTCTCCGGGCGGCCGGCCGACGGCACCACCCCGCCCGTGGATCCGGACCGGGAGCCGTGTCGCCTCCCCTCGACCCGCTGCCGGAGCCGGCCATCCCGCACACTGGCACCGCGGGCACCTCCCGCAACTCGCAAGATCATGCTGCACGCGCCCCGAGGGGCGGACAGGCCGTTCGACTGGAGTGAAGCACGTGGCCGGGCGTATCGAGGATTACGCACTCATCGGGGACATGCAGACCGCGGCGCTGGTCTGCCGGGACGGCAGCGTCGACTGGCTCTGCCTGCCCCGCTTCGACTCGCACGCGATCTTCGCGGGGCTGCTGGGCACCGAGGAACACGGCTTCTGGAGAGTGGGCCCGGCCGGCCCCGCCGACGCCGACCCCGCCCCCGCCGACCGCCGCCGCTACCGGGGCGACTCGCTGGTCCTGGAGTCCGAGTGGGACACCCCGCGCGGCACGGTCCGGGTGACCGACTTCATGCCCCCGCGCGACGGCGCCCCGCAGCTGATCCGGATCGTGGAGGGGATCAGCGGCCGGGTCCCGATGCGCTCGGCGCTGCGGATGCGGTTCAGCTACGGCCGGATCGTGCCCTGGGTGCACAAGGTCGGCGACCGCACCGTCGCCGTCGCCGGACCCGACTCCGTCTGGCTCGACACCGACGCCGAGACCCACGGCGAGGACCTCACCACCTACTCCGAGTTCACCGTCTCCCCCGGCGAACGGATCGCCTTCACCCTCTCCTGGCAGCCCTCGCACAAGGAGCCGCCGGCGCTGCCGGACCCCGAGGGCTCCCTGGAGGCGACCACCGTCTTCTGGCGCGACTGGGTGGAGCACTGCACGTACCACGGCCCCTACCGGGAGGCCGTGGTCCGCTCCCTGATCACCCTGAAGGCGCTGACGTACGCGCCGACCGGCGGCATCGTCGCCGCCCCCACCACCTCGCTGCCGGAGGAGATCGGCGGCGTGCGGAACTGGGACTACCGCTACACCTGGCTGCGGGACGCCGCCATCACCCTCTCCTCGATGCTGCGCACCGGCTACCGCGAGGAGGCCCGCGCCTGGCGGGACTGGCTGCTCCGCGCGGTCGCCGGCGACCCGGAGAACCTCCAGATCATGTACGGCATCGCGGGCGAGCGGGAGCTCGGCGAGGCGGAGCTGGACTGGCTGCCCGGGTACGAGAACTCCGGCCCGGTCCGGGTCGGCAACGGCGCCGCGAACCAGCTCCAGCTCGACGTGTACGGCGAGGTCACCGAGGCCCTGCACCTGGCCCACATGACGGGCCTGTCCCGCAACGACTACGCCTCGCTGCTCCAGATCAAGCTGATCGCCTACCTGGAGAAGAACTGGAACCAGCCCGACGAGGGCATCTGGGAGGTCCGCGGCCCCCGCCGGCACTTCACCCACTCCAAGGTGATGGCCTGGGTGGCGGTCGACCGGACGATCAAGCTGATCGAGTCCGGCGACGCGGAGGGACCGCTGGAGCGCTGGCGCGAGCTGCGCGACGAGATCCACCGGGACGTCTGCGAGAAGGGCTACGACAAGGAGCGGAACACCTTCACCCAGTCGTACGGCTCCAAGGAGCTGGACGCCTCGCTCCTGCTGATCCCGCAGATGGGCTTCCTCCCGCCGGACGACAAGCGGGTGATCGGCACCATCGAGGCGATCCAGCGCGAGCTGTCCACCGAGGACGGCTTCGTGCTGCGCTACCCGACGGCCGGCGAGGAGGCGGGCGTCGACGGCCTGGAGGGCGACGAGGGCGCGTTCCTCGCCTGCTCCTTCTGGCTCGCCGACGACCTGGCGATGATCGGCCGGGTCGACGAGGCCCGCACCCTCTTCGAGAAGCTGCTCTCGCTCCGCAACGACCTGGGGCTGCTCGCCGAGGAGTGGGACCCCCGGCTCCAGCGGCAGGTGGGCAACTTCCCGCAGGCGTTCAGCCACGTCCCGCTGATCGACACCGCCCTGCGGCTGACCGCGAGCGGCGCCTACGGCGGCTGAGCGGCGCCCCCGGGGGCCGGGACCTACGATGAGAGGTGTCCCTGGCCCCCGTACCGAAAGGGGGGCGCCATGGCTCCCCACACCACCGTTCCGGAGAGCGCCCTGGCCGGACTCCGCGAGGATCTGGCCGGCGAGGTACGCGTGCCCGGCGATCCCGGCTACGACGAGGCCCGGGCCGTCCACAACGGGATGATCGACCGGCGGCCCGCGGTGATCGCCCAGTGCGCGGGCGCGGCCGACGTGGCCAACGCGATCCTCTTCGGCCGGGAGACCGGGCTGCAGATCGCGGTGCGCGGCGGCGGGCACAGCGTCGCCGGCACCTCGGTCGTCGACGGAGGGCTCGTCGTCGACCTGCGCCGGATGCACGCGGTGGTCGCGGACCCGGAGCACCTGACGGTGCGGGTCGAGGGCGGCGCGACCATGGGCCACCTCGACCGGGCGACCCAGCCCTTCGGCCTGGCGACGACGGGCGGACGGGTCTCCACCACCGGCGTCGGCGGCTTCGTGCTCGGCGGCGGTTCCGGCTGGCTGGAGCGGAAGTTCGGACTGGCCTCCGACAACCTGCTGGCGGCCGAGCTGATCACGGCGGAGGGGAAGCACGTCGTGGCGAGCGCGGACGAGAACCCGGAGCTGTTCTGGGCGCTGCACGGCGGCGGGGGCAACTTCGGGGTGGTCACCTCGCTGACGCTGCGGCTCCACGAGCTGCCGCACATGAGCGTGGCGCTGCTCCTCTACCCGCCCCGGTACGGCCCCGAGGTCGTGCGCGCCTACCGCGACCTGGCGTCGTGGGCGCCGGACGAGCTCGGCGGCGGCGTCCTCTACTTCCCCGCCCCGCCGGAGCCGTTCGTGCCCGAGCACCTGGTCGGGCAGCTGGTCTGCGGGGCGCTGGTGACCTGCGCCGGCCCGGTGGCCCGGCTCCACGAGGTCGCCGAGCGGCTGCTGGCGCTGCGGCCGGTGGTGGAGGTCGTCACCGACATCCCGTACGCGGACCTCCAGTGCATGCTGGACGACCCGCCGGGGCTGCGGAACTACTGGTCGGCGGAGTACCTCGGCGGCCTCCCGGACGAGGCCGTGGACGTCTTCTGCGCGCGGGGCGACCGGGTGCCGGCCGGGACCGCGACCCAGCACGTGCTCTTCATGATGGGCGGGGCGGTGGCGGCCGGGCCGTCCGGGTACCCGCTGCCGTGGCGGACCGCGCCGTGGGTGGTGCACCCGTTCGCGACGTGGCAGGATCCGGCGGACGACGGGCGGGTGGTGCAGTGGGTGCACGACGTCCGCTCGGACGTGAAGCCGTGGACGACGGACGCCGTGTACCTCAACTTCATCGGCGCGGAGGGCGAGCAGCGGGTCGTCGCCGGGTTCGGCGCCGGGAACCTCCCCCGGCTGGCCGCCGTGAAGGCGGCCTTCGACCCCGACAACGTGTTCCGCCTCAACCACAACGTCCGGCCGGCGGCCTGATCCCTACCGCAGGGCGTCGATCACCTCCTTCGCGGCCCGCTCCCCCTCGGTGGCGCCGCCCTCCATGAAGCCCTGGAAGTCGTAGGAGCAGTGCTCGCCGCCGATGTGGACGTTGCCCTGGGCCGTGCCCTCGTACCCCGCGTACCGGTGGAGGTATCCCACCGGCCAGCAGGAGTAGGCGCCGAGCGCGTGCGGGTTCCTGTGCCAGGCGGAGAGCTGGGCGCGGCCGTTCCAGGCGCGTGCGGTGCCGGGGAAGAAGGCGTCGATCCCGGTGAGGTAGCGGTTCACCAGGTTCCGCACGTAGGGGTCGGCCTCGGTGGAGAAGGGGCCGGCGGGGCTCAGGTTCCGGGCGAGGCTGCCGCCGTTGTACTGGATGAGGATGCCGCCGGTGCCGCCCTGGAGCTTGGTGGTGTCCCAGGTCTGCTGGACGTCCAGGTCGGTGAAGCAGTCGCCGGCGGAGACCCCGGGCCAGGCGCCCGTGCCGCGCCACGGGCGGGTGCCGAACTGCATGTTGAGCTTGGTGCAGTGGCCCATCCGGGCGTCCCGCAGCAGGTTCGTCATGAGCGGGTCGAAGCCGGCCCGGGTGAGGTCCAGCCGCTGGAGGACCGGCAGCGGCACGCACAGCACGGTGTGGTCGGCGGTGACGGTCCGGGTGGCGCCGCCCTCGGCGAAGGTGAGGGTCTGGGTGCCGTCGGCGTCGGCCCGGACCGCCTGGAGCGTCCAGCCCCTCCGCAGGGTGCCGGGGGCGAGCGCCCCGGCGATGGCGTTCGGGAGCCGGTCGTTGCCCCCGGTGATGTGGTAGCGCTCGTTGGACAGGCCCCAGACGTTGAAGTTGCCGGGATTGGTCTGGTAGCCCATGAGCAGGACGAGGGCGAGCGAGGACTGCTCGGTGGTGTCGGCGCCGTACTCGACGTTGTAGGCGACGTCGATGAACTTCCCGAGCGGCGAGGAGTGCCCGCCGGGGACGCGGCTCTCGATCCACTCGTACACCGACATCTCGTCCAGGGCGGTGCCGGTGGGCGTCGTCCGGTTCCAGCGGACCTCCCCCGCCTCGGACAGGTCGCGGCGCAGCGCCTGGTAGAC
This sequence comes from Streptomyces omiyaensis, assembly GCF_014650895.1. Taxonomy (GTDB): domain Bacteria; phylum Actinomycetota; class Actinomycetes; order Streptomycetales; family Streptomycetaceae; genus Streptomyces; species Streptomyces omiyaensis. The sequence goes on along the minus strand of NZ_BMVV01000008.1, from coordinate 17,717 downwards.
GCCGTTGAAGTCCTCGTCGGCCTGGTGGCGCGGGTAGTAGGCGCCGTCGAACCAGAGGACCTCCTCGGCGCCGTTGGGGCCGCCGCCGAGGAAGTCCTCGGTGGGGAGGCCGAAGCGGCGGCAGAGCTCCAGCATCTTCTTGTGGCTGGTGTCGATGAGCTCGCCGCCGATCTCGGAGGTCTGCCCGTGGGCCCAGTGGCCGCGCTGGGTCCACATGCGGCCGCCGACGCGGACCGGGTCGGCCTCGTAGAGGACGGGGGCGAGGCCCGCGTCCTGGAGGGTGAGGGCGGCGGTGAGTCCGGCGATGCCGGCGCCGACGACGGCGACGCGGGCGTCGGACCGCACCGGCGGGTCGGGGACGGCGGCGACGGCGGGGGCGGCCGCGGCGGCGACGCCGATCCCGGCCGCGGCGGCGGCCTTGAGGAGGGTGCGGCGGCCGAGCGGGTCACCGCGCAGGCCGCGCAGCTCGTCGACGGGGAGGCCGAGCCGGCGCGCGTCGGCGTGGTCGGCGGCGAGGCGGTTCAGGAGGTGCATCGGGTTGGTGCGTGCCATGGGGCGCTCCTGGAGGAGGGGAAGGGGTCCGGCGGTGCGGGTCAGCTCGCGGCGGCCGGTACGGGCTCCGCCTGCTCGTCGTCGCGTTCGGCGGCGTCCTCCAGGACGATCCGGCCGATGATCTCGTACCGCTCGGGCCGCCTGGCCCTGAGGTAGAGGCCGAGGCCGAGTCCGCCGAAGAAGACGGTGCCGACGATCCACGGGATCGCCTCGAAGAAGAGGGAGTCGGCGGCGAGCCCGGCCGCGGTCTCCATGTTGACGACGAGGAGGACGACGACGGCGGTCATGCCGATGCCGCCGAGGAGGGGCGCGGTGAGGGTCTTGAACCAGTGCCGGTCCTCGGGGTGGTTCTTGCGGAAGTAGCCGATGACGGCGAAGGAGCAGAGGGTCTGCACGATGAGGATCGCCATCGTGCCGAGGATCGCGAGCAGCGTGTACAGGTGGATGTAGGGGTCCTGGCCGGTGAGCCAGAAGGCGCCGACGAGGACGACGGCGATCGCGCTCTGCACGAAGGAGGCGAGGTAGGGCGAGCCGTGCTTCGGGTGGGTGCGGCCGAGTGCCGGGTGCAGGAAGCCCTCGCGCCCGATGGCGTAGAGGTAGCGGGAGGCGCACTGGTGGAAGGCCATGCCGCAGGCGAAGGAGCCGGTGAGCAGCAGCCACTGGAAGGCGTCGACGGCCCAGGCGCCGATGAAGCTCCGGGTGGGGGCGAAGAAGAGGTCGAGCGGGGTGGCGGAGGAGGACAGCTCCACCGAGCCGGCGAGGCCGTTGCCGGCGATCGTCATCCACGACACGTAGATGTAGAAGAGGCCGACGCCGATGACCGAGATCAGGGTGGCTCGGGGGATGACGCGCTTGGGGTCGCGGGACTCCTCGCCGTACATGGCGGTGGACTCGAAGCCGACCCAGGACCAGAAGGCGAAGAAGAGGCCGAGTCCGGCGGAGGCGCCGGTGAAGGCGTTCCTCGGGTCGATCGGCTCGACGGGGATGCCGTCCGGGCCGCCGCCGTGGATCAGGACCGCGGTGGCGACCGCGAAGAGGACGGCGATCTCCGCGATCAGCATGACGCCGAGCGCCTTGGCCGTGAGGTTGATGTCGAAGTAGGACAGCACGGCGGTGACGGCCAGCATGGCGGCCGCGTACAGGATCCACGGCAGGTCGACGCCGAGCTGGTCGGCGACGGTGGTCTTGGTGAAGTAGGCGAAGACGCCGACGATGGACGCCTCGAAGACGACGTACGCGAGGACGGCGAGCATGCCCGAGGCCATGCCGGCGATCCGGCCGAGACCGTGCGAGATGTAGCCGTAGAAGGCGCCGGCGGCGGTGATCCGCTTCGCCATGGCCACGTACCCGACGGAGAAGACGGTGAGGACGAGGGTGGCGAAGAGGTAGCCGGCGGGCGCGCCGGTGCCGTTGCCGAAGCCGACGGCGATGGGGAGGTTGCCGGTCATCGCGGTGATCGGCGCGGCGGTGGCCACGGCCATGAAGACGACGCCGACGAGTCCGACGGAGTTCGCCTTGAGCCGGTCGACGCGGGGCGCGGAGCCGCCCGGCGGAGTGGAGGTGTCTGCCATGGCGCGAGAGCATCCTCGGCAGTGACGTAGGCCACAAGCGACAGGTGGTCGCACAATTCCCGCCACGCCACGACGAGTTGTCGCCCTGTTGTACGAACTGTCCGGTCGCGTGACGATCGGGTGATGTCCGGGAAACACCGCGGGCGATACCGTCCGCCCATGGACACGCAGGGCGGCATCACCGTACAACGGGCACTCGAGCTCCCGGGGCTCCGCAGCGGCCTCCCGGAGGTCGTCGCCGGCGCCGACCGGCTCCAGCGGACCGTGCGGTGGGTGCACGCCGGCGAGGTGCCCAACATCGCGTCCCTGCTGAAGGGCGGAGAACTGCTGCTGACCACCGGCCTGGGCCTCGGCACCCGCCCGGCCGAGCAGCGGGCCTTCGTGCGGCGCCTCGCCGACCGGGGCATCGCGGCCCTCGTCGTCGAGCTCGGCCCGCGCTTCGCCCGCCTCCCGGCGACGATAGTGGAGACCGCCCGCGCCGCCGGGCTCCCGCTGGTCCAGCTCCACCGCGAGGTGCCGTTCGTGGCGGTCACGGAGGAGATCCACACCGAGATCGTCAACGGGCACTACGCGCTCCAGCGGCGGGCCGAGGAGGTCCACCGGCAGTGCACGGAGGCCCTGCTCGGCGGCGGCGGGGTCCCCCAGGTGCTCCGCATCCTCTCCGACTTCGCCGCCAACCCGGTCTTCCTGGAGACCGCCGAGGGGCAGCTGCTGTACGCGGCGGGCACCGAGTCCGGCCCGGCCGACCCGCTCCAGGTCTGGGACGGGCTCCGCGGCCAGCGCGCGGCCCGCGAGTCCGGCCCGCCGACCGGCACGGTCCTGGTCGACGTCCCCGGCGGCGGCCCCGGTACGGGGTCGGTGCGGGCCCGGCTGGTGCTGCTCGCGGTCTCCGGCGCCCTCTCCCCCGTCCACCGGATGGCGGCCGAACGGGCGGCGGGCCTCCTCGCGGTCGTCCTCATGCAGGCCCGGCAGGAGGAGGAGCTCGCGGCGCGCGGCCGCGGCGACTTCCTGACGGACCTGGCGGAGGGCCGGATCTCGGCGGAGGACGCCCCGGCACAGGCCCGCGTCCTCGGTTTCAAGCCGGGCGAGGGCCCGCTGCTGCCGGTCGTCATGCGCCTCGCCCCGGAGCTCTCCCCATCCGGCAGCTGGGCGCTGCTCGCCCGCGCCGTCCACGAGGAGCTCGCCTCGGTCGGCGTCCCCGCCCTGCTCGGCGTCCGCCCCGTCGAGGGCCGCGTCCCCCTCCTCCTGGGCCTGCGCTCGGAGTCGGAGCGGACGGCCGTCGCGGACCGGGTCGCGGCGGCGCTGCGGGCCGGTGTGGAGCGGGCCGGCCTCGAAGGCGCCGGGGCGCACCCGCCGGTGGTGGTGGTCGGCATGGCCGGCGGCTGGGCGGCGGCGTCGGCGGGGCTGCGGCACGCGGCGGAGACGGCCACGGCGGCGCAGGGCCTCGTGGACCGCCCCTGGTACGACGCCCGGCGCCTCGACATCGACCTGCTGCTGTGGCGGCTGCGCGACCACCCGGACCTGGCGGCCTTCGTCGACCGTGCGATCGGGCCGCTCCGCGACCACGACCGCGCCTCGCGCCCCCCGCTGCTCCCCACTCTGGAGACGTACCTGGCGCACGCGGGCCGCAAGGCGGAGACGGCGCGGGAGCTCCACCTCAACCGCCAGACCCTCTACAACCGGCTGGCCCGCATCTCCGAGCTCCTCGGCACGGACCTGGACGACCCGCAGACCGTCCTGGCCCTGTCCCTGGCGCTCCGGGCGCGACGGCACACGGCCTAACCCCGGCGGGACCTAGCGTCCCGACAGCTCGTCGTAGACGCTGAGGACGTGCGCGATCGTGTCGTCCTCCGTCGGCCACGTCCGCGCCTGGACCCGTCCGGCCGCCGCGAGGTCCATCCGCCGCACCTCGTCCTCCAGGAGGCCCCGCACCGCCGCCGCGAGCGCGTCCGCGTCCCCGTACGGGACCAGTTCCGCCGCGTCGCCGACGAGCTCCGGCACGCCGCCGACGGCCGTGGCGACCAGCGGGACGCCGAGCCGGAGCGCCTCCTGCGCCAGCGGGGAGCGCGCCTCCCAGCGGGACGGCAGCACGGCGACGTCCGCGGCGGCCAGCAGTTCGGCGACGTCGTCGCGCCGTCCGACGAGCCGGACGCCGAGGCCCTCGGCGGCGATCCGCCGCTGGAGGGCGGCCCGGTCGCGGCCCTCGCCGGCGATGACGAGCAGCGGCTGCGGGTCGAGCTCCCGCCACTCCCGCGCCGCGTCGAGGAGCGTCCCGTACCCGCGCCCGGCCTCCAGCGCGCCGACGGCCATGAGCAGCGGCCGGTCGACGGCGCCGAGTTCGGCCCGGGCCTTGCCGTCGTGGAGGCAGACGGGGCCGCGGGCGACGGGGACGGTGACGGGGGCGAGCCGCGCGTCGCGGGCACCGCGCCGCCGGGCCCGGTCGACGAGTTCGGAGGAGGTCCCGAGGACGACGGCCGCCGCCCGCACGGTCCGGCGCTCCAGGAGCCGTACGACCCCGGCCAGGGGTCCTTCGGCGTGGGGCCGGCCGTGCCAGGTGGTGACGAGCGGGGTGCGGGCGAGCCCGACGCCGCCGGAGACGGCGAGCGCCGCCCGCACGGAGGCGTGCAGGCCGTGCGCGTGGACGACGTCGGCGCCGATGCAGGCGTTGCGGAGCACGCCGACGGTCGCCGGGTCGTTGCGGCGGGGCAGCGGCACGACGTGCGCGCCGACGCCGGAGTAGTCGTAGAGGCGGTCGAGCTCGGCCGGAGCGCACACGGTCACCCGCACGCCCCTCGCCACCAGCCCCGAGGCGAGTGATCTGACGTGGGCGCTGCTGCCCGCGCTGCCACCGCCCAGCACCTGGACCGTACGGAGCTGTGTCACGCGCCAAGGATGCCAGCCCCGGCGCCCACCCGTACGCACGTTCCGGCACCGACATCGCATCGTGCCCGTGACCGCCGGGCGCCGGAGGCCGAACCCCACCCTCCGGATTCACCCACTCGGGTGAGCGCACGCACGTCCGGCGCACGCCCCCACGGCGACGGAACCGGCACCGGACGCACACGCCGTCCGGGCCGCGACCGGCCGCGGCCCGGACCCGCCGGGGTCCGCATCCGTCAGAACCCCGGCCCCTCGGCGCCCGGGACCGGACCTGATCACCCGGAACCGGAACCCGGAACCCGGACCGGCCGGAACCCGTCCGGTCCCGGCGGTCTCCCCCGGTGCCTCAGCCGTCCGCCCTGGCCGTGGCCAGGAGCTCCTCGGCGTGGGCGCGGGCGGTCTCGGAGTCCTCCTGGCCGGCGAGCATGCGGGAGAGCTCGCGGACCCGCTCCTCGCCCTCCAGCACGGTGACGCCGGAGCGGGTGACGGAGCCGTCATGGGTCTTCTCCACGAGCAGCTGCCGGTCGGCGAAGGCCGCCACCTGGGGCAGGTGGGTGACGACGACGACCTGGGCGGTGCGGGCCAGCTTGGCGAGCCGGCGGCCGATCTCCACCGCCGCCTTGCCGCCGACGCCCGCGTCGACCTCGTCGAAGAGGTACGTCGGCACCGGGTCGACCCCGGCGAAGACGACCTCCACGGCGAGCATCACCCGCGACAGCTCACCGCCCGACGCGCCCTTGGCGATGGGCCGCGGCGGAGCACCGGGGTGCGGGGCGAGCAGCAGCTCGACCTCGTCGGCGCCGGACGGCCCGTACGCCACGCGCCGGCCGCCGACCTCGACCCCCTCGGGGTCCTCGGTCTGGGCGAGGGCGAAGGACACGCGCGCGTGCGGCATGGCCAGCGAGGCCAGCTCGGCGGTGACCGCCCCGGCGAACCGGTCCGCCGCCTCCGTCCGGGCGTCGGTCAGCCGCTGCGCCAGGACGGACAGCTCGTCGCGCAGCCGGTCCCGCTCCGCGGTCAGCTCCTCGATCCGCTCGTCGTCGCCGTCGAGCCGCCCGAGCCGCTCCGCGCTCTCCTCCGCCCAGGCCAGGACCCCGTCGACGGAGTCCCCGTACTTCCGGGTGAGCTGGGTGAGCGCGGCGCGGCGCTCCTCGACCGCCGCGAGCCGCAGCGGGTCGGCGTCCAGGTCGTCGGCGTACCCGGCGAGTTCACCGGCCACGTCGGAGAGCAGGATGGAGATCTCCCCCATCCGGTCGGCGAGCGCGGCCAGCGCCGGGTCGTGCGTCCGCACGGCCTCCAGGGCCCGGCCCGCGCCGGCGACCAGCGTGGTCGCGTCGACGGACTCGGGGTCCTCCGGGTTCCCCGCGAGCGCGGCGCGCGCGAGCGCGGCGGCCGAGGCGAGCGCCTCGGCGTGCCCGAGCCGCTCCGCCTCGGCGGCCAGCTCCACGTCCTCGCCGGCGAGCGGCGCGACGGCCTCGATCTCACCGAGCCCGAACCGCAGCAGGTCGGCCTCCTGGGCTCGCTCACGTGCCCGGGTGGTGATCTCGTCCAGTTCCGCGGTGACGGCCCGCAGCCGCCGGTACGCCTCGCCGTAGGCGGCGAGCGGACCGGACACGGCCTCACCGGCGTACCGGTCGAGCGCGCCGCGCTGCCGGGCGGGCTTCAGCAGGCCCTGCTGGTCGGTCTGGCCGTGCACGGCGACGAGCTCGTCGGCGAGCTCGGCGAGCAGCCCCACCGGCACCGACCGTCCGCCGAGGTGCGCCCGCGAGCGCCCCTCCGCCGAGACGGTGCGCGTCACCAGCAGGGCGCCCTCGTCCAGCTCCGCCCCGGCCTCCTCGGCCCGCAGCGCGGCGGGCGCTCCGGGCGGCAGGCTGATCCGCCCCTCGACGACCGCCGAGGCCGCCCCGATCCGCACCAGGGCCGGGTCGGCCCGCCCGCCGAGCAGCAGCCCCAGGCTCGTGACGACCATGGTCTTGCCCGCACCGGTCTCACCGGTCACCGCGGTGAAGCCGGGCGCCAGCTCGACCACCGCGTCGTCGATGACCCCGAGCGACCGTATCCGCATCTCCTCCAGCACGCCCCAGACCATACGAGGTTTCCCACCCGGGACGCGACATCGCCCCCGCCCGGAGGCGGTCAGCGGGGCGCCCCCCGCCATCCCGAGACCGGCAGCGCGAACTTGGCGACGAGCCGGTCGGTGAAGGAGGCGTGGTGGAGCCGGGCGAGGCGCACCGGGACGGCGCCGCGCCGGACCTCGACCCGGGCGCCGGCGGGCAGTTCGACGGTCCGCCGTCCGTCGCACCACAGCACCCCGTGCGGGGTGTGCGGCTCGACCTCGACGGTGAGGACGGAGTCCGGGGTGGTGACGAGCGGCTTGGCGAACAGCGCGTGCGCCCCGATCGGCACCATCAGCAGCGCCTCCACCTCGGGCCAGATGACCGGGCCGCCGGCCGAGAAGGCGTACGCGGTCGAGCCGGTCGGCGTCGCGCAGATCACGCCGTCGCAGCCGAAGCCGGTGACGGGCCGCCCGTCGATGGCGAGGACGACCTCCAGCATCCGCTCGGGGGACACCTTCTGCACGGCGGCCTCGTTGAGCGCCCAGTCGCGGTGCAGGGCGTCGCCGTTCTGGTGGACGGCGACGTCGAGGGTCATCCGCTCCTCGACCTCGTACGCCTTGGTGACCACCCGGTCGACGACCTTGTCGAGGTCGTCGCGCTCTGCCTCGGCGAGGAAGCCGACGCGGCCGAGGTTGACGCCGAGCATCGGCACCCCGGAGGCACGGGAGAACTCGGCGCCGCGCAGCAGCGTCCCGTCACCGCCGAGGACGATGATCAGTTCGCAGCCGTCGAGCGCCTCGGGGCAGTCGTCGGGGATCTTCTCCACGGAGGGGGGCAGCGGCAGGTCCGCCGCCTCCGCCTCCAGGACGCGGACGCCGATGCCGCTGCGCAGCAGCCCCAGGACGACGAGTTCGGCGCTGCGCACCGCGGCCGGCCGGCCGGTGTGCGCGAGCAGGAAGACGGTGCGTGGTGCCGCTGATGCTGTCAACGAGGTCCCTCCGCCACGGCGCGGTCGACGTCCGCCGGATCGAGTGCGGGCGCGCCGGCCCGCAGCCACAGAAAGTACTCGACGTTCCCGGACGGCCCGGGCAGCGGGCTGGCGGTGACGCCGAGCACGCCGAGCCCCAGCTCCGCCGCCTGCCGGGCCACGTTCTTCACGGCGTCGGCGCGCAGCTCCGCGCTGCGGACGACACCGCCGGAGCCGAGCCGCTCCTTGCCCACCTCGAACTGCGGCTTGACCATCAGGACGAGGTCCGCGTCCGGCGCGGTGCAGGCGGCCAGGGCGGGCAGCACCAGGCCCAGCGGGATGAAGGAGAGGTCGCCGACGACGAGGTCGACGGGGATGCCGTCGAGGGCGTCGAGGGTCAGCTCGCGCACGTTGGTGCGGTCCTTGACGGTGACCCGCCCGTCGCTCTGGAGCGACCAGGCGAGCTGCCCGTAGCCGACGTCCACGGCGACGACGTGGCCGGCGCCGGAGCGCAGCAGCACGTCGGTGAAGCCGCCGGTGGAGGCCCCGGCGTCCAGCGCGCGCCGCCCCTCGACGGTCAGCCCGAGCGGGACGAAGGCGGCGAGGGCGCCGGCCAGCTTGTGGCCGCCGCGCGACACGTAGTCCGGGTCGGAGTCGTCCTGGGTGACGACGATCGCCGCGGCCGTCTCGACCTGGGTGGCGGGCTTGGTGGCGACGGTCTTGCCGACGGTCACCCGGCCCGCGGCGATCAGCTGGCTGGCGTGCTCGCGCGAGCGGGCGAGTTTGCGCCGGACCAGCTCGGCGTCGAGTCGGCGGCGTGCCACTCCTGCCACGTCGGGATCAGCTCCTGGGGTCGTGCGGACGGGGTGCGGGGGCGGGGTGCGCGTCGAGCGAGGTCAGCTCGGCGCGCAGTCCCCGGTGTACATCCTCGTACACCGCGAGGTGTCCGTCCGCCGGGAGGTGGTCGGCCTCGCCCAGCCGCTCCAGGAGCGCGTCGACGCCCGGCAGCCCGGTGGGCTCCCGGGGGACCCCCAGCGGGGCGGGCTCGTCCACCGCCGCCGTACCGCCGCCGCCGGGTTCCGCACCGGCCCCGTCGTCCGCCGTCCGGTCCGCTCCCGGCCCCGGCATCGCTTCGCTCATGCCCCGACGCTATCGCGAAGCCCTGGGGTACGGTCGACGGCGATGGCGACGATCACGGAGTGCCGCGGCGCACTCGACAGACTGGCGGACCGGCTCGCGGGGGCGGACGGCGACGTGCGGGGCGCGGCCGGGCTCGACCGCACCCTGAGCTGCCACCTCACCGACCTCGACACGACCTTCACGGGCAGGCTCGCGGGCGGCCGGATGGTCGTGGAGTCGACGGTGACGGGCCCGCCGCCGTCGAAGGCGCAGATCCGTCTCGCGATGACCGGCGACGACCTGGTCGCGATGGTCGACGGCGGGCTGAACTTCGCGAAGGCCTGGGCCTCCGGCCGGGTCAGGCTGGAGGCCGGCTTCCGCGACCTGCTGCGGCTGCGCTCGCTCCTGTAGGCCCGCGGCGGCCGCGGTCGCCTCTCCGGCCCCGCCGCGGCCCCGCTCTCACTTCCGCAGCGCGGGCTGCTGCGCGGGTTCCTGCGCGGCGGCGTTCCGCCGGGGCCGCGCCTGCCGCCCGGCCGGGACGACGAGCGGCGTGCCCGTCTCCGGGTCGTCGATGACCTGGCAGCGCACCCCGAAGACCCGCTCGACCAACTCGGCGGTCACCACCTCCGACGGCGGGCCCTCGGCGACCACCTCGCCGCCGCGCACCGCGATGAGGTGGGTGGCGTACCGGGCGGCGTGGTTGAGGTCGTGCAGGACGGCGACGAGCGTCCGGCCCTGCGTCTCGTGCAGCTCGGCGCAGAGGTCGAGGACGTCGATCTGGTGCTGGATGTCGAGGTACGTGGTCGGCTCGTCGAGCAGCAGCAGCGGGGTCTGCTGGGCGAGGGCCATGGCGATCCACACGCGCTGGCGCTGGCCGCCGGAGAGCTCGTCGACGAAGCGGTCGGCGAGCTCGGCGACACCGGTCGACTCCATCGACTCCCGGACGATCCGCTCGTCCTCGGGCGACCACTGGCGCAGCAGTCCCTGGTGCGGGTAGCGGCCGCGGGCGACGAGGTCGGCGACGGTGATGCCGTCGGGCGCGAGGGACGACTGCGGCAGCAGTCCGAGGGTCCGGGCGACCTTCTTCGCCGGCAGCGAGTGGATCGACTGCCCGTCGAGGAGGACCCGGCCCTGGGTCGGCTTCAGCATCCGGGAGAGCGCCCGCAGCAGCGTGGACTTGCCGCAGGCGTTGGGGCCGACGATGACGGTGAAGGAGTGGTCGGGGATCTCGACCGACAGGTCGCGGGCGATGACCCGCTGCTCGTAGGCGAGGGTGACCGACTCGGCCGCGAGGCGCTGCTGCTGCCGATCGCTCATGGGCGTGCTCCTGTTGTCCTGGGCGGGTGCGTGCGGGTGCGGGGGCGGGGCGGGGGCCCGGTCCGGGCGGGGGTCCGGGGTCACAGCCTGCCCGCCTTGCGCTCGCTGACGAGCAGCCAGAGCAGGTAGCAGCCGCCCAGGATGCCGGTGATGACGCCGACGGGCAGGTGGCGGTCGCCGAAGGCGTTCCCGGCGATCCAGTCGGCGCCCAGCAGCAGCGCGGAGCCCATGACGGCGGAGACCGCCAGGTTGGGGCCGGGTGCGCGGGTGAGCCGGCGGGCCAGCTGGGGGGCGCTCAGCGAGACGAAGACGATCGGCCCGGCCGCCGAGGTGGCGACGGCGACGAGCAGCACGGCGGAGGCCATGAGGACGATCCGGGTGCGCTCGACCTTCACGCCGAGCGCGTACGCGGCGTCGTCGCCCATCTCCAGCATCCGCAGCGCCCGCCCGTGGCCGAGGACCAGCGGCACGAGCACGCAGCAGACGGCGAGCAGCGGCCAGAACTGGGTCCAGTCGCGTCCGTCGAGGGAGCCGGTCATCCACACGGTGGCGCGGGTGGCGTCCACCAGGTTGGCCTTGGTGATGAGGTAGTGGATGACGGAGGTCAGCATGGCGGCGGCGCCGATGCCGACGAGCACCAGCCGGTAGCCGTGCACGCCCCGCTTCCAGGCGAGCAGGTAGATCGCGGCGCCGGTGACGACACCGCCGGCGACCGCGCCGAGGGCGGTGGCGACCGCGCTGCCCTGGAAGAGGACGATGACGACGAGCGCGCCGACGGTGGCGCCCTGGCCGAAGCCGATGACGTCCGGGCTGCCGAGCGGGTTGCGGGAGACCGACTGGAAGACCGCCCCGCCCAGGGCGAGCGCGCCGCCGACGAGGATCGCGACGAGGACCCGCGGGAGCCGCAGCTCCATCACGGCGAACTCCTGGACGGCGGTCCCCCGCCCGAGCAGCGTGTCGACGACCTCGCCCGGCGTCATCGGGAAGTCGCCGGTGCCGACCAGGACGGTGCCGAGGGCGAGGGTGAGCAGGATCAGCCCGAGGCCGCAGAGCGCCGCCCGCGGCTCGAACCGCAGGGAGAGCCCGGTGCCGGTCCGCAGGGTCTTGGTGGTCACAGCTGGGCCATCCTCTTGCGGCGTACGAGGCGGATGAAGACGGGCCCGCCGACGAGGGCCGTCACGATGCCGACCTGGAGTTCGGCGGGCCGGACGACGACCCGGCCGAGGACGTCGGAGCCGAGCAGCAGCACGGGCGCGAGCACGGCCGCGTACGGCAGGATCCACCGCATGTCGGGACCGGTGATCGCGCGGACCATGTACGGCACCATCAGGCCGAGGAAGACGATCGGACCGCAGGCGGCGGTCGCGGCCCCGCACAGCAGCGTGACGGCCAGCATGGCGGTGATCCGGGTCCGGTTGATGCCGACGCCGAGCGCGCGGGCCGAGTCGTCGCCCATCTCCATGGCGTTGAGCGGCCGGGCGATCGTCAGCGCCAGCACCGCGCCGACCAGGATGAACGGCGCGACCCGGCCGACGGTCTCCATGTCGGCCGAGGCCAGCGAGCCGACGGTCCAGAAGCGGAGCCGGTCGAGGGCGGCCGAGTTGAGCAGCTGGACGGCGTTGACGAAGCCGTAGAGGGCGGCGGTGGCGGCCGTGCCGGCGAGCGCGAGCCGCACCGGGGTGGCGCCGCGGCTGCCGCCGAGCACGTACACGACGACGGAGACGACGGCGGCGCCGGCGAAGGCGAACCACACGTAGTCCCGGACGTCGCTGACGCCGAGGAAGGCGATGGCCGACACCACGGCGGCGGCCGCGCCCGCGTTCACCCCGAGCAGTCCGGGCTCCGCCAGCGGGTTGCGGGTCAGCCCCTGCATCACCGCGCCGGCCAGGCCGAGCGCCAGGCCGACGAGCAGCCCGAGCAGGGTGCGCGGCAGGCGCACGTCGTGGATGACGACGTCGTTGCCGACGCCGCTGTCGTGGAACAGCCCGTGCCACACGTCGCCGATCGGCACCGGCTTGGCACCGATCATGATGCTGAGGACACAGACAAGCAGCAGGACGCCGACGGCCGCCAGCAGTCCGAGGGCGCGCACGGAATTCCGGCGCCTCGGGGACCGCTCGGACTTCGCCGGCTCCGCGCTCGTTCGGGAGGGACTCTCGACCAACACCCGGTTAGGTTAGCCTACCCAATTATCCCTCGGCGGGGTCGGTGGCCCCGGCCCGCACGGACCACCGGCACCCCGTCCGGGCCCTACAGCCCGAGCCGCGCGAGCGCCTTCCCCGCGTCCAGCCCGCACGCCCCGGACCCGGCACGGGTCCACGCCGCCCCGCAGAGCGCCCGCACCCCGTCCAGCACGTCCGGCCCCCCGGGCTCCCCGCCCTCCAGCACCAGCGCGTCCCCGCTCGCCGAGGCCCGCCACCCGCCGCACCGGAAGCCGCCGGCACCGTCCGCCTCGACCTCCGGCTGACCGGTCAGCAGCCCTCGCAGATCCGCCGCCACGTACGTCGGCCGGTGCTCCGGCACGGCCGCCAGCAGCGCCGCCGCGTCGGTGACCCCGGTCAGCACCAGCAGCGAGTCGACCCCGCCGTTGAACGCGCCCTCGATGTCGGTGTCCAGCCGGTCCCCGACGACCAGGGGCCGCTCGGCCCCCGTCCGCAGCACGGTCTCCCGGTGCATCGGCGGCTGCGGCTTGCCGGCGACCTTCGGCTCGGCCCGTCCGCCGGTGGCGATCCGCACGACCTCGACGGCGGCCCCGTTCCCGGGCCCGATCCCGCGCGCGCCCGGGATCGTCAGGTCGGTGTTGGACGCGTACCAGGGCACGCCCCGCCCGATCGCGTACGCCGCCTCCGCGAACCGCCCCCACCCCATGTCCGGGCCGCCGTACCCCTGCACGACGGCCACCGGCCCGTCGTCGGCCGACTCCACCGGCACGAGCCCCCGCTCGCGCAGCGCCACCCGCAGCCCCTCGCCGCCCACGACGAGCACCGGGGATCCCGCGGGCACGTCCTCGGCGACGAGCCGCGCCACGGCCTGCGCCGAGGTGACGACGTCGCCGGGGGCCGCCGGCACCCCCAGCTCGGTGAGGTGCGCGGCCACCGCGTCCGGCGTCCGCAGCGCGTTGTTCGTCACGTACGCGAGCCGCATCCCGCCGTCCCGTGCCGCCACGAGCGCCTCGACGGCGTACGGGATCGCCGCCCCGCCCGCGAAGTACACGACCCCGTCGAGGTCGAGCAGCGCCGTGTCGTACGCCGTGCTCAGCGCGACCGCGCTGCCGCCGGGCCGGCTCCGTTCCGTCCGCCGCTCCTGGCCGTCTCGCGCCATGACCACCCGCTCCTCAACTCGCCACCGGTACGTCCCCGCTCCCCCGATCATCGCTCATCCCCGCCGCGCGCCTACGATGACGAGATGAACTCCTCAGGTCACGCGGCCAGCGACGTCCGCGCCGACACCGCGGGGCTGCGTCTGCATCCGTTCCGCGGCATCCGGTACGTCCCCGAGCGGGTCGGCAGCCTCGCGGCCGTCACCTCCCCGCCCTACGACGTCGTCGTACGACCTGACGGACTGCTCCATCTGGAATCCGCCGATCCGCACAACATCGTCCGGTTGATCCTCCCCCAGGCGGTCACGGCGGGCACCCGCCACCGCAAGGCGGCGGTCACCTTGGACCGCTGGCTGGCCGACGGCGTCCTCGCCCCGGACCCGGCCCCCGCGCTGTACGTGTACGAGCAGCGGGGCGACGGGATCCTCCAGCGCGGCATCATCGGCGCCCTCGAACTGACCACGCCCGACGAGGGCGTGGTCCTCCCGCACGAGGACGTCATGCCGCACGTGGTGGAGGACCGGGCCGCCCTGATGCGCACGACGGCCGCCAATCTGGAGCCGCTGCTCCTCACCTACCCGGGGACCGGCGACGGCGCGGACGCGGTCGTGGAGCGCGCGGTGCTGCGCGAGCCGCTGCTGGCGACGACGACCGAGGACGGTTTCCACCACCGCCTGTGGGCGGTCACCGACCCCGCCGAGCAGGCGGCGGTCACGGCGGAACTCGTCCGCCACCAGGCGCTGATCGCCGACGGGCACCACCGCTGGGCGACCTATCTGCGCCTCCGCGACGAGCATCCCTCCCCCGGCCCCTGGAACCAGGGGCTGGTCCTCCTCATCGACACCGTCCGCTATCCGCTGCGGGTCCGCGCGATCCACCGTCTGCTGAGCCGGCTGCCGGTGGCGGACGCCCTCGACGCCGTCGGCGACGCCTTCCGGGTGCGCCGCGTCGAGCGCCCCCTGGAGGAGGCCCTGGAGGCCCTGGCCGAGGCCGCCGCCGAGGGCAACGCCTTCCTCCTCGCCGGCGACGGCGCCTTCCACCTCCTGGACCGCCCGGACCCGGCCCTGCTGGCCCGCACGGTCCGCGCGGACCGCCCGGAGGCCTGGCGGACCCTGGACGCGACGGTCCTCCACTCCACGCTCCTGGAGCACGTGTGGCACGTCCCGGACGCCCCCGAGGACATCGCCTACATCCACGACACGCCGGCGGCCGTGGCCCAGGCGGAGCGCCGCGGCGGCACGGCGGTCCTGATGCACCCGGTGCGCGAGGAGGTCGTCCGCGACCTGGCCCGCCAGGGCGTCACGATGCCCCGCAAGTCCACCTCGTTCGGCCCCAAGCCGGCGACGGGCCTGGTCCTGCGCAGCCTCGCCCTCGACTGACGGCGGAGACGGAAAGAGGGCGGCACCTCCCGGGTGCCGCCCTCTTCTCACGTCACGCGACCTCAGACCCGGTCGTCGTCCTCGTCTTCTTCGTCGTCGATGTCGTCCTCGTCATCGTCGTCGAGGTCGGCCTCGTTCGCCTCGGCGGCCTCCGCGGCCTCCGCGGCCTCGTCCGACTCGTCGAAGGCGTCGACGAACTCGACCCCGTCGAGCTCGGCGAGGCGGTCGGAGGCGTCGGTGGCGCCGTCCTTGTCGGCCTCCAGGGCCTTGGCGAACCACTCGCGCGCCTCCTGCTCCCGCCCGGCGGCGAGGAGGGCGTCGGCGTAGGCGTACCGCAGGCGCGCGGTCCACGGGTGGTTGGCGCTGGACGCCAGCTCGGGGCTCTGCAGGGTCACGATGGCGGCGTCGAGCTGCCCCATGTCCCGGCGGGCGCCGGCGGCGACGAGCCGCATCTCGACCTGTCCGGCCTTGTCGAGCTTCTGCACCTCGGGCTCGCCGGCCATGGCCAGCGCCCGCTCGGGCCGGCCGAGGCCGCGCTCGCAGTCGGCCATGACGGGCCACAGGTCGACGCCACCGCTCATCCGGCGGGCGGCACGGAACTCGGCCAGCGCCTCGGAGTACTTCTGGTTGGCGTACGCGGCGAAGCCGGCGGCCTCGCGGACGGCGGCGACGCGCGAGGCGAGCCGCAGCGCGACCCGGGAGTAGCCGTAGGCCTTCTCCGGGTCCTCGTCGATCAGCTGCGCGACCATGACCAGGTTGCGGGCCACGTCGTCGGCCAGGCCCTTGGGCAGGCTCAGCAGCTCCTGGCGCACATCGGGGTCGATCTCCTCACCGGTGACCTCCGGCGGGATCGGCAGGCGCTTGATGGGCGCGCGGTCGCTCCGCTCGCGGTCCCCGCGGTCGTCACGGCGCCCGTAGCCGCCCCGGTCGTCACGGCCCCGGTACCCACCGCGGTCGCCACCCCGGTCGTCACGACCCCGGTAGCCTCCGCCGCGGCTGTCGTCGCGGCGGAAGCCACCGCCGCCGCCCCGGTTGTCGTCGCGGCGGAACGACGACGGACGCTCGTCACGCCGGTCGTCCCGACGGAAACCGCCACCACGCTGGTCGTCACGGCGGTCGCCGCCGCGGTCGTCGCGGCGGTCGTCGCGCGGGAAGGAGGGACGGTCGTCACGACGGAACGACGAGGGACGCTCGTCACGCCGGTCGTCCCGACGGAAACCGCCGCCACGCTGGTCGCCACCGCGATCGTCACGACGGAAACCGCCGCCACGCTGGTCGCCACCACGGTCGTCGCGGCGGAAACCGCCACCGCGGTTGTCGCCGCCCCGGTCGTCACGGCGGAAGCCACCGCCGCCACCACGGTTGTCGTCCCGACGGAAGCCGCCACCGCGCTGGTCGTCACGGCGGTCGTCGCGGCGGTCGTCGCGGCGGTCGTCGCGCGGGAAGGAGGGATGGTCGTCACGGCGGAACGACGACGGACGCTCGTCACGCCGGTCGTCCCGACGGAAACCGCCACCACGCTGGTCGCCACCGCGGTCGTCACGGCGGAAGCCACCGCCGCCACCACGGTTGTCATCACGACGGAAGCCGCCACCGCGCTGGTCGTCACGGCGGTCGCCGCCGCGGTCGTCGCGGCGGAAGCCACCGCCGCGGTTGTCGCCGCCGCGGTCGTCGCGCGGGAAGGAGGGACGGTCGTCACGACGGAACGACGACGGACGCTCGTCACGCCGGTCGTCCCGACGGAAACCGCCACCACGCTGGTCGCCACCACGGTCGTCACGGCGGAAGCCACCGCCCCGCTGGTCGCCACCACGGTCGTCGCGGCGGAAGCCACCGCCGCCACCACGGTTGTCGTCCCGACGGAAGCCGCCACCGCGGTTGTCGCCACCACGGTCGTCACGGCGGAAGCCACCGCCGCCGCCCCGCTGGTCGCCACCACGGCTGTCGCCTCCGCGGTCGTCACGGCGGTAGCCGCCGCCTCCGCGGTTGTCGTCGCGACGGTAGCCACCGCCACCCCGGTTGTCGTCACGGCGCGGCCCACGGAAGCCGCCCCGGTCGCCACCGGCACCGTCCCTGCGACGCGGCTCGCGCTCCGGACGGTCGTCGGGAGAGTTGGTGGACATCGGTGTGACTCCTGTCTTCGGGTACTGCAGTCATTCTCGCGCAGCCGGCACCCGGCCGCGCCTCGGAAAAAGTCGAGCAAAAAACAAAAGGACCCCTGGTCCCAGCGTGAACGCTGGGACCAGGGGTCCTGAAGAATTGTTCGGCGGTGTCCTACTCTCCCACAGGGTCCCCCCTGCAGTACCATCGGCGCTGAAAGGCTTAGCTTCCGGGTTCGGAATGTAACCGGGCGTTTCCCTAACGCTATGACCACCGAAACCCTATCGGTTTCGAGCGAACAAGCACACTCTGTAGTTGTGTTCTAGCTCAAGAAACCAGCAACTGTTCGTTGCTTCAGAACTAACACAGTGGACGCGAGCAACTGAGGACAAGCCCTCGGCCTATTAGTACCGGTCAGCTCCACCCATTACTGGGCTTCCACATCCGGCCTATCAA
>NZ_BMVV01000007.1 GCF_014650895.1 Streptomyces omiyaensis | reverse complement strand
GTCCTCCACCACGGCCGCATCGCCGCCGAAGGCACCGCCGACCAGCTCAAGCGCCGGATCCCCGGCGGCCACGTCCGCCTCCGCTTCACCCACCCCGACACCTACCGGTCCGCCACGGCGACCCTCCGGGAGGCCACCCGCGACGACGAGGCACTGGCCCTCCAGATCCCGAGCGGCGGCAGCCAGCGCGAACTGCGCGCCATCCTCGACCGGCTGGACTCCACTGGCATCGAGGCGGACGAACTCACCGTCCACACCCCCGACCTCGACGACGTCTTCTTCGCCCTCACCGCCACCACCGCCGCCCCCGGCACCGCTTCCGCCTCCGCCGACCAGACGCAGGAGTCCTCCCGATGAGCGCCCTCTCCCTCGCCGTGCGCGACTCGTCCACGATGCTCCGCCGCAACCTCCTGCACGCCCGCCGCTACCCCTCCCTCACCCTGAACCTGCTCCTCACGCCCGTGATGATGCTGCTGCTCTTCGTCTACGTCTTCGGCGACGTGATGAGCGCCGGCATGGGCGGCGCGGACCGGGCGGCGTACATCGCCTACGTGGTGCCCGGCATCCTGATGATGACCGTCGGCGGCACGGTGGTCGGGACCGCGGTCTCGGTCTCCAACGACATGACCGAGGGCATCATCGCCCGCTTCCGCACCATGGCGATCCACCGCCCGTCGATCCTCGTCGGCCACGTCGTCGGCAGCGTCCTCCAGTGCCTGATGAGCGTGGTCCTCGTGGGTGCCGTCGCCGTCGCCGTCGGCTTCCGCTCCACCGGCGCGACCGCCCTCGAATGGCTCGCCGCCTTCGGCCTGACCGCCCTGATCGCCTTCGCCCTCACCTGGATCGCGGTCGGCATGGGCCTCGTCTCCCCGAACGCCGAGGCGGCGAGCAACAACGCCCTCCCGCTGATCGTCCTCCCCCTGATCTCCAGCGCCTTCGTGCCGATCGACTCGATGCCCGGCTGGTTCCGGCCGATCGCCGAGTACCAGCCCTTCACCCCCGCCATCGAGACCCTCCGCGGCCTCCTCCTCGGCACCGGGATCGGCCACAACGGCTGGCTCGCGGTGGCCTGGTGCGCCGGCCTGACCGTCCTCGGCTACGTCTGGTCGAAGTCGGTCTTCGACCGCGACCCCGCGTAGGCACCCCGGCCCTCCCGGCCGGCCGCCAGGGCGGCGCACCCGACTCCCGTCGGCGTGCGCCGCCCCCGCCGCGTGCCGCGCCGCCTACGGCCGCTCCGCCTCCCGGACCCGGGCGAGCAGGGCCGCGTAGCCGGCCCGCCGGTCCGGACGGGCGTGCGCCACCGCCCGGCGCAGGGCGGGCACGGCCTCCGCGCCCGCCCTGAGGACGGCCTCCTCCGCCGCCCGGCGCACGGCCGGGCGGCCGTGGTCGAGCAGGGCGACGAACGCGGGCACCGCCGGCCGCCACCGCGCCCCCGACAGCACCCGGACCGCCCCACGCACCACGTCGGGCGCCGGGTCGTCCAGCAGCGCCTCGGTCAGCCTCAGATGGGTGTCCCGGTCGAGCAGCGCCCGCGAGGTCCGGTGCGCGTGGAGCCGTACGCCGGTCTCCGGATGGTCCAGCAGCGCCCTCAACTCGCCTTCCAGCAGTGCTGGTTCGAGCACGACGGAACCCTCCGTCAGCCGGGCCAGGGCGCGCCGGACCCGCCGGGGTTCGGGCGACCGCAGCAGGGCGGCCTGCTCCTCGTACGAGGACGAGGACGCCGTCGGTACGGGTGCGGGGGCGCGCTCGCGCAGGGTGCGGAGGGCGGCCTCCTGCCGGGCGGCGGCTCCGGGGCCGTGCACCGGGCCGTCGACGAGGGCGAGCCGGGCCCCGGGGTGCTGCGCGTCGAGCCGTTCGAGGAGGGGCGTGCGCCTGAGGCGGCGGCCCGCGAGCAGGTCGAGCAGTCCCACCGCGCCCGCGGCGAGCTCGCTCTCCAGACACGCCGCCAGGGCGTCGGCCGGCAGGCGCCGCAGGGCGGTGGACGCGTCGGCCCGCGCGTCCGCGGGCCCGTGCCGCCACAGGTCGAGCAGGACGGGCAGCAGAGGCGGGATCCGCTCCGCGTCGAGGCTCGTCGCGGCGATCCGGGCCACCCTGCCGGGCAGGACGCCGGGCTCGCGCAGGAGCGCGGGGGCGGCCTCCGCCAGGGCGTGCCCGAGGCCGGTGCGGAGGGCCTGTTCGGCGGGCTCGTCGGCGCGGCCGCGCAGGTACGCGTGGAGGACGGCGGCGCGGGTCTCCGGTTCGGGCCAGGCCAGGAGCGTGCGGGCGGCGGCGTTCCGCCGCTCGGGGGCGTCGGAGTCCAGCAGGGCGAGCAGCCGTTCGCGCTGGGCGGCCGAACGCGGCTGGTCCAGGTCCGCGGGGCGGACGTCCCGGGGCACGGAGTCCGCGGCGCGCGCGTCCTCCGCGAGGGTCCACCGCGGCGCGTCCAGCGGCTGGAGCTCCGTCATCCGGTCGACCAGCGCGGCCCGGACGTCCGGAGCGGCGTCGGCGTACGCCTCGACGAGGGCGCCGATCAGGTCACGCGAGCCGACGGCACCGTTCCGCGCCCGGTGCTCCGCGAAGGCACCCGGACTCCGTGCGGCGTCGACGAGCCCGGCACGCCAGGGCGGACGCCCGGCGGCGGGGCGGGCGGGTCCGAACGCCCCGCGCAGCACGCGCGCGCTCGCGCGGGGCGGGTCGGGGTCGAGGGCCGCCGCGGCCAGTTCGCGGTCCAGGTCGGCGCGCACGAGGACCGCGCCCGCGCGCCCGAGCAGCGGCAGCGTCGAACGGCGGCCCGGGCGGCGCGGAGGCAGCGCCCGTACGGCCGCGACGACGTCCGGGCCGACGGCGGCACGGCCGGCGACCTCCTCCAGGAGGCCGAGCAGTCCGTCGCGCGCCTCCCCCTCCGCCTCCGCGAGGCCGGCGAGGAGGACCGGGAGGTGGCGGGCGAGCACGTCGCGCTCGTGGGCGGTCCGGGGGGCGGGGCAGACCTCGGCCGGCAGCACGGCCAGCACGGTCCGGCGGTCCCGCTCCGCAGCGGCGGCCAGTTCCAGCCAGTCGGAGAGGTGGGGGCGCGTCGCACCGAGCCGCACCGTGCGCCGGGCCCCCGGGGCGCGGGGCGCGACGAGGCGCAGCGCGGCGGCCGGGTCCCACCCGTCCTCGGTGAGGCGCCGCAGGTCGGTGTCGTCCCGGCCGGGTCCCGGGCCGGCGGCGATCGCGGCGAGGAGCCGGCCGCGGGCCGGGGCGTCGGCCGCGCGGTCGGCGGCGGCGGTGACCGTGGCGGTGAGCGTGTCGCCGAGGAGGGCGCGGAGGGCGTCGACGAGGAGGACGCGCAGCCCGGGGTTGTCGTCGCGGGCGAGCCGGCGCAGGAGGTGGGGCACGGCCCGGGGCGAACCGGCGGTGGCGAGGGCGCGGGCCGCCGTCTTGCGGACGTTCGCCTGCGGGTGGTCGAGGCAGTCGGCGATCGCCTCCGCCGCCCAGCGGGCACCGGCGTCGCCGAGGGCGTTCAGGGTGGCGCGCACGGTCTGCGGGTCCCGGTCCGGTCCGAGGAGGGACAGCAGCGTGGCCGACACGGCCTCGACGCCGCCGCCCCCGCCGTCGCCCCCGCCGTCGCGCGCGAGGAGGGCGACGACGTGCTTGCGCACGTGCCGGTCGGGGTCGCGCAGGAGGGCGTGCACGCGGGGCCGGATCACGTGGTGCGGGGCACCGGGCAGGTCCAGCAGCAGCCGGAGCAGGACGGTCCGTTCGCCCGTGGTGAGGTCGGGGCGGTCGAGGAGCCCCAGCGCGAGGTCCGTGACGAGCGCCGCGCCCCCGGCCTCCGCGCCGAAGGCGTCGAGCAGGCACACCGGGCGGATCCGGGCGCGCCCGTGCAGGCTCCGGCCCACGCGTGCCAGCGCCTCGACGACCTCCTCCGGCACCCGCGGCTCGGCGTCGGGCACCGGCCGCGGGCCGTCCGGCTCCCAGGCCGCGGCCGCGTCCCCGGCGATCCGCAGCAGCAGGTCGGCGAGGACGGGCAGCAGGCCCGGGCCGGCGCGCGGGGCGAGCAGGCGGACGGCGGCGACCGGGTCCTCGGGGTCCACGTGCGCGACGAGCAGGGCGAGTTCGCGCTCGTCGGGGCCGCAGAGGTCGGTGAGCATCCGGACCGGCATCCTCGCCGGGTCGACCCGCGCGAGCAGCTCCCGCCGCACCCCGGGATCCGTGTTCAGCATCCAGACCAGGTCCAGGACCCGGTGCGGGAAGGCCCGCAGCGCACGCTCGACGCGCTCGGGCCGGGGCTCGGAGCCGGCCTCGGGCCCGGCCTCGGGGGCAAGACCATGCTCGGGCACGGCCCCGGGCCCGGCCTCCGCCCAGGCCCGCCCGGCCGGGGCGAGCCCGAGGGCGGCTCCCAGGACGCGTACCGTCCGCTCGCCGCCGAGGGCCTCCAGCGCGTCCAGCGCCTCGGCGGGCGCGTCCGGGAGGGCGGCGAGGACGGCGTCCTCCGTCCCCGGGTCGCGCAGGGCGCGCAGGGCGCGCAGGAAGGGCCCGGGCCTTGCGGCGCGCGGCAGGAGGCGGGCGATCCCCGCCGCCACCGGCAGGCCGCCGACGCCCTGTTCGCCGAGGGCGACGAGCAGGTCGAGGCGGCGGGGCCACGCGGGATCGTCCGGTGCGGCGTCGAGCAGCAGGCGCAGCAGCGCGTGCCGTTCGGTGAAGAGGACGGTGGCGACGGAGCGGGCCGGGATCGTGTGGTCGGCGAGCGCGAGCGCCAGGACCGCCGGCACGTCCGGTCCGGTGACGAAGTGGCCGCGCCGGTGGAGGGCGCGCAGGCAGTCGACCGCGGGGCCGCCGAGCAGCAGCGGGTCCTCACCGGCGGTCTCCAGGACGGCGGGCACGTCCCCGCGCCGGGCCGCGTCGCCGTACAGGGCCAGGGCGCGCGCCCGTACGCGGGGCGCGAGCCCGGGGTCGCGCGCGGCCTCCCGGAGGACGTCGCCGTGGCCGTGGGCCGCGGCGGCGGCGAGCGCGGCGCCGGCCGTCGCGGGCGCGAGGAGCGCGGCGAACCGGGCGGCCGGCAGCGGCTCGACGGCGGCCCAGGGCTCGGTGAGTTCGGCGAGCGCGCCGCGCACCACCGGAGCGTGGGCCGAGCCCAGCAGACCGGTCAGGACCCGGCGCACGGGGACGGGGGCGACGGCTCCCGCCCGCAGCGCCTCCCGGGCCAGCCTCAGCGCCTCTCCCTCCAGGACGGCCTCCCCGCTCCCGGCCAGCGCCCCGAGGAGCGCCTCCGGCCGCGGCACCGCGGCCGCCTCCACCGCGCGGACGGCCTGGTACAGCTCCTCCCCGCGCTCCTCGCGCCGCAGCACCTCCGGCTCCCGCACGAGCTCCGCCCGCAGCAACGCCACCCGAACCGACGGCCGGAGCACCTCGCCGGGCCAGGCGCGCCAGCCGGACGGGGGCCCGCCCTCGGCGGCGGCGAGGGCGAGCGCGGCCTCGGGGCCGGCCGGGGCGGGCTCCGGAGAGCGGCGGGGATTCGGCTGCGCGTGCGACGTCGTACTCACCCCGGGATCGTAGGATCCCGCCCCGCCGCCGCTCCTGTCCTTTTCCGCCCGCCTCTCCTGCCGTCCGCTCCTCCCGGACGCCTCCTCCAGGTGGCCCCTCCCCCAGTCGCCCCTCCTGGGCGCCCCCTCCCGATGGCCCCCTCGCCCGCCGCCCCTCTCGCCTCTCACCGGCCCTGCGCGCGCAGGACGTAGACCTCCCCGGTGTCCGGGTCGCCGACGTGGACGAGGAGCGTGGGGTGCTCCGGACTTCCGCCGACGCTCCACGGGGCGAGGACGCAGCCCTCGACCAGGACCAGGACGCGCTGGGCCCACGGGTCGGTCCCGGGTACGTACGTCCAGGCGCCGATGGCCCGGCACGTGCCGGTCGCGGGCCCGCCATGAGTCCCTGCGTCCGTCACGGCGTCGCCCACGCCACCGCCCTCGCCCTCGCCCCCGAAGGTCTGGATGCCCTCGGCCGTGGCGGTGCCGTCGGCTGCGAGGACGAGGGTGCCTCCCCGGCCGTCGGCCCAAGTGCCCGCGACCCGTTCCGCGCTCAGCCCCGGAGGTTCGTACCCGATCCCGGCGTGCAGGGCCGCGCCGGCGACCGCCCAGGCGGTGACGACGGCGAGGGTGCCGCCCAGCGCCACGCGGCCGAGCACGGTGCGGGTGGACAGCGGGGGCCGGTCCGGGAGGAGCATCCGGCGGACGACCAGGGCGGGGGTCCCGAGGACAGCCGTCACCGCCATCCATCCGGCGAGGACCGCACCCGCGCCCGCATCCCATCGGAGCCCGGCGGGGACCGCCGCCGCGCCCACAGCCGCCGCGACCACCGGGACCCACCACCACGCCTCGCGCCCCGAGCACCGCCGCCCGAGCCATGCGGCCGCGGCCGCCACCGGCACCACGAGCACGGCCGCCGACGCGCCGAGGGCGGCCGCGGCGAGCGGCAGCACGAGAGGTGCGGCGAGGACCATGACGAGCAGTCCCGCGGCGCTGTACGCGCGCGCCGGGGTCTCCACCGTCTCCGCCCACACGAAGAAGCCGATCGCCGCGATCGCGGCTTCCACCAGCAGCACCGCCGTCGCGGCGGCGAGGACGCCGTCGTACCGTCCCTCCTCGCGCGCGTGCCGTCGCCCCTCCTCCGACCACCATTCTGAACGCATTCAAATCCCCTCCGGTGGTGCATCCTGCCGTACGCCGCCGGAACGCGCCACCAGCCGGAAAGGCGTTGTCAGACCCCCGCGCGAAGATGGGTCCATGACCGCGACCCCCGCCGTTGAGGCGTACCTCGTCCTGCCCACCCCCGCCGCGTACGGGGAGGCGATCGACCGGCTGCGTGCCGCGTCCCGCGCCTACTACGCGGGCGAGAACAGCCCGTTGGACGACGCCTCCTACGACGCGCTGCGCCTGGCCGTGCTGGCGTGGGAGGCGGCGCACCCGGGCGGGGCTCCGGAGTCGCCGACCGGTCTGGTCGCCGACGGCGCGGCGCCGGAGGGCGACGTCGCGCACACCACGCGCCTGCTCAGCCTGGACAACGTCTTCGGGCCCGAGCAGCTGATCGCCTGGGACGCCTCGCTGGCGCGGCGGCTCGGCCGTCCGGTCGAGGGCGGTTTCACCGTGGAGCCGAAGCTCGACGGGGCGGCCGTGGCCGCGCGGTACCGGGACGGGCGGCTCGCGCAGGTCGTCACGCGGGGCGACGGCACGCACGGCGAGGACGTCAGCCACGTCGTGGGCTCGGTCGTCGGGCTGCCCGAACTGCTGGCCGAGCCGCTGACCTTCGAGGTCCGGGGCGAAGTGCTCTTCACCCACGAGCAGTTCGAGACGGCCCAGGAGGTGCGCGCGGCACACGGCGGCACGCCCTTCGCGAACCCGAGGAACGCGGTGGCGGGCACGCTCCGGGCGAAGGACCGGCCGTACCGCCTGGAGATGACGTTCTGGGCGTACGGCGCCGTCGAGCTGGACGGCGGATCGTTTCCTCCCTCCGGCGGGACCCATGCCGAGGTGCTGGCCGCCGTCGCCCGCGCGGGCGTCCGGACCACCGCCGACACGCCCGCCGGGCTGCACGTCGTGAGCACGGTCGCCGAGGCCCAGGAGCGGGTGGACGCGATCGCCGCGCTGCGCGCCGGACTGCCCTTCGGCATCGACGGCGTGGTGGTCAAGGCGAACAGCGCCGCCGAGCAGGCGGCGGCCGGGCTCGGCAGCCGCTTCCCCTACTGGGCCATCGCCTACAAGCTGTCGGCCGTGGAGCGCCAGACGGTGCTGCGGGAGGTGGTGTGGGAGGTGGGCCGCACCGGCGTGCTCGCGCCGACCGCGCTGCTCGACCCGGTCGAGATCGACGGTTCCACGGTCTCCCGCGCCACCCTGCACAACCCGGCCGACATCGCCCGCCGCGGCCTCCACCTCGGCGACACGGTGACCGTGTACAAGGCCGGCGACATCATCCCCCGCGTCCAGGCGCCCGTGCCGGAGCTCCGTCCGGCGGACGCCGTCCCGGTGCCGCTGCCGGCCGCCTGCCCGAACTGCGCGGGCGAGATCGACAAGAGCCAGGAGCGCTGGCGGTGCGCGAAGGGCGCGGGGTGCGCGCTCGCCCCGCTCGTCGAGTACGCGGCCGGGCGCGACGTCCTCGACATCGACGGCCTCGGCAGGACCTACGTCAGGGCCCTGATCGACGCCGGCCTGGTGACGGACGTGGCCGACCTGTTCACCCTCACCGAGGAGCAGCTCGCCCTCGCCGCGGGCAGCGCACGGCGCGGCGCCAAGCTGGCCGAGCAGTTCGCGCTGGCCCGGACGCGTCCGCTGAGCCGGGTGTTCTGCGCCCTGGGCATCCGGGGCACCGGCCGCCGCATGTCCCGCCGGCTCGCGGAGCACTTCGGCACGATGGAGGCGATCCGCGCGGCGACCGCCGAGGACCTGCTGGCGGTCGAGGGCATCGGCCCGGAGAAGGCGCCCGTGGTCGTCGCCGAACTGGCCGCCCTCGCCCCCGTCGTCGACAAGCTCGTCGCGGCGGGCGTCAACATGACCGAGCCCGAGCGGCCCGCGCCGTCGGGCGCCCCCGCCGAGGACGGCGCCGCGCCCGAGGGGGCCCCGCTGGCCGGAGCGACCGTCGTCGTCACCGGCAGGATGACAGGCCGTCTGGACGGCTTCGGCCGCTCGGCGATGAACGAGCTGATCGAGCGGGCCGGCGGCCGGGCGGGCAGCGGGGTCAACGCGAAGACCACCTACCTCGTCGCCGCCCCGTCGGCCGGCGGGAAGCCCAGCTCCAAGGCGGTCGCCGCCGAGAAGCTCGGCGTGCGGGTCCTGACGCCCGAGGCGTTCGCCGAGCTCGTCGCCGGCCTCCTCGACTGACGGCTCCCCCCGGCCACGCTCCGCCCCAGCAGCGCGGGGTCCACCTCGTGGAGCCCGCGGACGGCGGTCCGGCCCGGCGCCGGGGGCCGGGGCGACGCCGGTGGGCGAGTTCGGCGCCGGTGACCTCCGCGTCGTGGGTGTCGACGGGCGGGAAGCGGCCGGGGGCGCGGGTGCCGTCGCTGCCCTCCCGGCGGAAGGTGCGGCGGGGGGAACCGGTCGGCCGCGTTCCGGGAGACCTTCCGGATTCGGACGCGGCGCGGCCGGGCCACGGACCCGCGCACGCACGAACCCGGCCGGTCCTCGCGCCGGCGCGCGGAAGGTCACGGCCGCAGACCCCGCCGGCACGCGAAGGGCCCCGGACGGCGGCTGCCGTCCGGGGCCCGGGTGACCGTGTCCGTCAGCGCTCGGTCGCGCCGCCGGAGGCGGAGGTACGCCGACGGGGGCGGCGCTCGCCGCCGCGCCCGGCCTTGGCCGAGGCGTCACCCGCGGTGCCCGCCCCGCCCGAGCCGGAGCGGCGCGCGGTGCCGCGCCCGCCGCCGGAGACCCCGCCGGAGGCCTTCGCCCCGCCGGTCCGGCCGCCGGCCGCGCTCCGCGCCGCGCCGGAGCCGGTGCTCCGCGCCCCGCCGCCGGAGCCGCCCTTCGCCGCACCGGAGGCGGTGGCACGCGCCGTGCCGCCGGCGGACTTCGCCGCGCCGGAGCTCCGGCGGCCGGTCCGCTCCGGGGCGTCGGCCGTCACCGTCGCCTCGCCGCCGCTCCTGCGCCGGCGGGAGGGGCGGCCGCCGCCCTCGGCGGTCCTGCGCGCCGGGCGCGAGGACGCCGGGGCCGCCTGCTGGGGCACCTCGATGGTGACGGCGACGCCGGACGGCTCGCGGGCACCGGTGAGGGTGGCCAGCTCCTCGTCGCTCGACTTCAGCCGGGTCGTCCGCGGGGCGATGCCCGCGTCCTTCATGAGCCGGCTGAACTCGTGCTTCTGCTCGGGCAGGACCAGCGTGACGACGCTGCCGGAGCCGCCGGCCCGGGCGGTGCGCCCGCCGCGGTGCAGGTAGTCCTTGTGGTCGGCCGGCGGGTCGACGTTCACGACGAGGTCGAGGTCGTCGATGTGGATGCCGCGGGCCGCGACGTTCGTCGCCACCAGCGCGGTGACCTGGCCGGTCTTGAACTGCTCCAGGGTGCGGTTGCGCTGCGGCTGGGTGCGGCCGCCGTGCAGGGCCGCCGCCCGGACGCCGACGGAGAGCAGCCGCTTGGCGAGGCGGTCCGCCGAGCGCTTGGTGTCGAGGAAGAGGATGACCCGGCCGTCGCGGGCCGCGATGCGGGTGGTGACGGCCTTCTTGTCGGTCACGTCCTGCACGTGCAGGACGTGGTGCTCCATCGTGGTGACCGCGCCCGCGGACGGGTCGACGGAGTGCACGACGGGGTCGGTCAGGAAGCGCTTCACCAGCTGGTCGATGTTGCGGTCCAGGGTGGCGGAGAAGAGCATCCGCTGCCCGTCCGGCCGCACCTGCTTGATCAGCTTGGTGATCTGCGGCAGGAAGCCCATGTCGGTCATCTGGTCGGCCTCGTCCAGCACCGTGATGCGGACGTCGTCCAGCACGCAGTCGCCGCGCTCGACCAGGTCGTTGAGGCGGCCCGGGCTGGCCACGACCACCTCGACGCCGCGCCGCAGCGTGGCGGCCTGCTTGGTGATCGACAGCCCGCCGACGACGGTGGCGACCCGGAGGTTCACCGCGGTCGCGTACGGGGCCAGGGCGTCCGTCACCTGCTGCGCGAGCTCGCGGGTGGGCACGAGCACGAGCGCGAGCGGCGCCCGGGACTGCGCCCGCAGTCCGGCCGTACGGGCCAGCAGGGCGAGGCCGAACGCGAGGGTCTTTCCGGAGCCCGTCCGCCCGCGCGCCAGCACGTCACGGCCGGCGAGGGAGTCGGGCAGGGTGGCGCCCTGGATGGGGAAGGGCGTGGTCACGCCCTGCGCGGTGAGGGTCGCCAACAGCCCCGCGGGCATGTCCAGGCCGGCGAACTCCTCCACGGCGGGGAGGGCGGGCGTCGCGCTCTCGGGCATCCGGAAATCGCCGGACGGGGCCGGGGACGAAGCCGGAGCCGAGCCTGCCGGGACGCGCTTGGTCGGCTTCCTGGGCCTGCGGGACATAGATATCTCTGCCTTTCTTCGAACAGCACAAACCGGGGTCCGCACCAGAACGGTGCGAACCCCGGTGAGCGACGGACTGGCGTCCGATGATCAGGCGGGGACGATGTTCTCCGCCTGCGGGCCCTTCTGGCCCTGCGTGACGTCGAAGGAGACCCGCTGGCCCTCCTGGAGCTCACGGAAGCCCTGGGTGGCGATGTTCGAGTAGTGGGCGAACACGTCCGGACCGCCACCGTCCTGCTCGATGAAGCCGAAGCCCTTCTCCGAGTTGAACCACTTCACGGTTCCCTGCGCCATGATTTTCTCCTTCTGGTAGGCAGAGGCCCCATCCGGAGAAGCCGGTAAAACGAAATATGCGCCTGCGGAAAAGCATTCCGGTCAGGCGCACATAGGTTCATGGGTACCACAACTGCAACACGTCAACCGTAGCACGATTCGGGCTTCGAAGCGTGATCGACATCGGCGTGTCACCCTCGCGCGTCACCCGCGCGCCGTCGCCGCGCTCCGTCACCGGGTGTCACGGCCGGGCCGCGAGCGCGTGCAGCCGCAGCGCCAGCTGTATCTCCAGGGCCCGGGGCGGCGACTGCCAGTCGGGTCCGAGGAGCCGTCCCACCCGCTCCAGCCGCTGGGCCACCGTGTTCACGTGGACGTGCAGGTCGTCCTTGGTGCGGGCCGGACTCATGCCGCTGGCGAAGTAGGCCTCCAGGGTGCGCACCAGGTCCGTGCCGCGGCGCCCGTCGTAGGCGACGACCTGGCCGATCGTGCGCTCCACGAAGCCGCCGATGTCCCGGCTGTCGGCGAGGAGCAGTCCCAGGAAGCCCAGGTCCTCGGCGGCCGCTCCCTCGCCGGCGCGGTGCAGGAGCCGGAGCGCGTCGAGGCAGCGGCGGGCCTCCTGGTACGCGCCCGCGACCCGGTCCGGGCGGCCGAGCGGGTCCGGGACGGGGGCCGAGGCGCCGACGGTGACGGGTTCGCGCAGGGTGCCGCCCAGCTGGCCGGCGGTCTGACGGGCCAGTTCGGCGGCGTCCTCGCCGGGCCCGAGCGGCAGCAGGAGGACCGTGCCGCCGTCGCGGGCGGAGGCGAGGCCGCCGCGGGTGGCGGCGAGGTGGGAGGCGGCGGACCACAGGCGCTGCCGGTCGGCGCTCTCGCGGCCGGGCGGCTCGGCGCCGCCGGCGGGTCCGGCCCGGTCGAGGCGGGCGGCGAGCACCACGTGGGGCGCGTCGCTGTCGGCGCGGAGGCGGGCCGCGCGCTCGCGCAGGAGGCGGCGGTCGCGGTCGGGGGCGTCGAGGAGGTCGTCGAGGAGCTCGCCCCGGACCCGCCGCTCGGCCTCCCCGGCCGAGCGGCGGGCGAGCAGCAGCAGGGAGGTGACGAGCGCGGCCCGCTCCAGGGTGCGCAGGTCGACGGGGCCGAGGCCGGGGCGGCCGCGGAGCACGAGCGCGCCCAGGTGCTCGCCGCCGGCGGAGACGGCGGCCACCCAGTCGTCGCCGTCGCGGACGGCGTGTCCGCCGGCGCGGCGGGCCGCGCCCGGGGTGGTCTCGGTGAACTCGACGGTGCCGCCGAGGACCTCGGAGACGGCCTCGGCGACGTCGTGGACGCCGCCGCCGCGCAGGACCAGCTCGGAGAGGCGGTCGTGGACCTCGGAGGCGCGCTCGATGACGGCGCTGTGCTCGCGGATGATGTCGTTGGCCCGCTCCAGCTCGGCGAGGGCGGAGCGGGTCTCGGCGAGCAGGTTGGCGGTGTCGATGGCGACGGCCGCGTGGGCGGCGAAGGAGCCGAGGAGGGCGACCTGCTCGCGCTCGAAGACCCGGGCCCGCCGGTCGGCGGCGAAGAGCACGCCGATGACCTGGCTGCCGAGGGTGAGCGGCACGCCGAGGATGGCGACGAGGCCCTCGTCGCGGACGGCGGTGTCGATGGTGCGGGTGTGCTGGAAGCGGTCGTCGCCGAAGTAGTCGTCCGTGACGTAGGGGCGGGCGGTCTGCGCGACGAGCCCGCCGAGCCCTTCGCCCATGCCCAGCCGGACCTGCTGGAAGCGGGCGGAGACGGAGCCCTCGGTGACCCGCATGTAGGTGTCGCCGGCCACCGGGTCGTTGAGGCTCAGGTAGGAGACCTCGGTGCCGAGGAGGGAGCGGGCGCGCTGGACGATCGCGCGCAGCACGGCGTCGAGGTCGCGCAGCCCCGCGAGGTCGTGGGCGGTGGCGAAGAGCGCGGAGAGCTCCGCCTCGCGTCTGCGGCGGCCCTGCAGTTCGGCGCGGACGCGCAGGGCGAGCTGTTTGGCCTCCTCGAGACCGGCCAGCGCCTCGGGGTCCGCGCCGCTCTCGCGGGCGAGGAGGACGGGCCGGTCGTAGGCCTCCGTGGCGGCTCCCCGGGCGAGGAGTTCCAGGTAGGAGACGTGTTCGTGGGACATGGACACAGGGATACCCGGCGGACGCGGGTGCGCACCAGCCCCGGGGAGGGACCCGGTCCCGCCGCGCGGGCCCGGGTCTCAGTCCCCGTGCGCGGTGCGGAACCAGGTGGGGCCGCCGGCGAGCGCCTTCTCGATCCGCCGGTGGGAGAAACGCTTCATCCCGGGAAGGGCGTCGAGCGCGAACCAGCGGACGTCGGTCGACTCGTCGTCGTTGACGCGGGCCTCGCCGCCGACGGCCCGGCAGGCGAAGGTGACGTCCATGTACTGGCAGACGTCGCCGTTGGCGTAGACGACGGGCTTGCGCAGGGTCTCGACCAGGACGACCCGCTCCGGCACGCACACCACCCCGGTCTCCTCCTCCACCTCGCGGACCGCGCAGTCCGCGGGCTGCTCGCCGGGTTCGACGATGCCCCCGATCACGGCCCACGTCCCGTTGTCCCTGCGGCGGCCCAGCAGGACCCGGCCCCGCTCGTCGAAGACGACGGCGGTGGCCCCGGGCAGGAAGAGGAGCTGGTGGCCGGCGGTCCTGCGGAGCTCTCGGATGAAGTCGGGGGTAGCCATGCGGTCGACCCTAGATCATCTTCCGTACGGGTCCCCGGCTCAGGACCTCCCGCGCCGGGCGCGCACGGCACGGGCCGCGGCCCAGCCGAGGCCGGCGGCGGCCACGGCGGCGAGCAGGGCCTCCGGCAGGGTGCCCAGGCGGGTCGCGGGGGTCTCGGAGGACCGCAGGGGCACCTCCTCGACCAGGTAGTCGGGGGTGAACATGGCGGTCTTCGAGACGATCTCGCCGTCGGGGCGGATGACCGCGCTGACGCCGCTGGTCACGGGCACGACCACGGACCGGCTGTGCTCCACGGCCCGCACCCGGGACATCGCGAGCTGCTGGTGGGTCATCTCGCTGCGGCCGAAGGTGGCGTTGTTGCTGGGGACGGTGATCAGCTGCGCCCCGTGGGTGACGGTGTCGCGGACGGCCCAGTCGAAGGCGGCCTCGTAGCAGGTGGCGAGGCCCACCTTGGTGCCGGCGAGGTCGAAGACGCCGACCTCGGTCCCGGGACCGAAGTCGCGGGCCACGCGGTCGACGTTGCTGTTGAAGAGGCGTACGACCGAGCGCATCGGGATGTACTCGCCGAAGGGCTGCACGTGCCGCTTGTCGTAGGTGGCGACCGGACCGCGGCCGGGCTCCCACTGGATGAGGGTGTTGCGGAGCTTCCCGGTCGGCGGGGCGATCACGGCGCCGACGACGGTGGGGGCCCCGACGGCCTCGACGGCGCCCTCGATGACGGCGGCGGCGTCGGGGTTGGCGTAGGGGTCGATGTCGGAGGAGTTCTCCGGCCACAGCACGAAGTCCGGCTGGGGCAGGGTGCCGGCCTTCACCTCCGCGGCGAGCTCGCGGGTGCGGGCGGCGTGGTTGTCGAGGACCTGGCGGCGCTGGGCGTTGAAGTCGAGGCCGAGGCGGGGGACGTTGCCCTGGATGGCGGCGACGGTGGCGGTGCCGTCCTCGGCGGCGTCGCTGACCAGCGGCAGGGCGGCGACGGCGCCGATGACCGGGACGAGGACCGAGAGCGCGGCGGCGGCGAGCGGGCCGCGCGGGAGGGGGCCGCCGGCGCGGTGGAGGCGGACCAGGCGGACCGCCTCGCAGAGGCCGAAGCCGCAGAGGGCGACGGCGAAGCCGAGCACCGGGGTGCCGCCGACGGCGGCGAGCGGGAGGAAGATCCCGTCGGCCTGGCCGAAGGCGATCTTGCCCCACGGGAAGCCGCCGAAGGGCACGCGCGCGCGTGCCGCCTCTCCGAGGATCCACACGCCCGCGGCGAAGACGGGCCACCACGGCAGCCGGGAGACGGCGGCGACGCCGAGACCGACGGCGGCGACGAAGAGCGCCTCGATCGCGGCGAGGGCGAGCCACGGCACCGGGCCGACCTCCTCGCCGGTCCAGACGAGGAGCGGCAGGAGGAAGCCGAGTCCCGCGAGGTATCCGAGGCCGAAGCCCGCGCGCGGGCGGCGCCCGTGCAGGGTCCAGCCGAGCAGGGCGAAGGCGGGCAGCGCGAGCCACCACAGGGGGCGCGGCGGGAAGCTCAGGTAGAGCAGGACGCCGGAGAGGAGGGCCGCTCCGGGGCGGGCGAAGCGCGCGGCCCGGCCGAAGCGGCGCGGCCGGGCCTCGGTCGCGGAGGCGTCGTCGGCGGCTCCGGCCGCTTCGGGGGTGATGGTGGTGCTCACCTTGCGGAGTGTACGGGGCGCGCCTGTTGACGCCCGGTGCGGCACGGGGCGGGGCCGGGCCCCGCGGCGGCCCCTCCGGGCGCGTCCGGCCCGCACGCGCGCGTGCCGGTCAGGCGCCGGCGGGGGTCTGCGGCGGGGACGGGTGGCGGAGCCGACCGCGGATGGAGTCGACCGCCCCGGCGGCGCCGTCGACGGTGACGGTGAAGGTCCGCCCGTCGGCGAGGCGCAGCACCAGGCCCTCGCCGCGGCGGACGACGACGGCGGTGCCCAGGTCGGGGTGCCAGCGGTAGCCCCAGCCGCCCCAGTGGCGGGGGGTGACGCGGGGGGCGTAGTCGGCGTCGAGGACCTCGGTGAACGGGATGGTCCGGCGCGGGACGCCGATGTGGCCGCAGCGGACCTCCATGGCGCGGTCGTCGACCCGGACCTCGACGTGGACGAAGGCGAGGGTGCCGAGGAGGACGAGGAGGCCGGCCGCGACGCAGCCGACGACGGCCATGACGAGGGCGGCGGTGCCGGAGGGCCAGGGGGACGCGACGGCGAGGGTGATCCCGAGCGCCATGCAGGCGGCGCCCGCGGCGGCGGCGACCCACTGGAAGCGGTTGGTGGCGCGGCCGGTCCACAGGGCGGGCGGGCGCCCGTCATGGCGCGATCGGCCGGATTCCTTCCTCATACGGGGAAGATTACCCAGGGATGTCCGGTTCAGCGCGGCGGAGCGCAGCCGTCCGGTGACCAGGAGTGACGATTCAGCGGGAGGCGGCGGGGGCCCCGGCCAGGGTCCGCCCCTCGGCGTACGCGAGCGCGGCCGCGGGGAGGGCGCCGGGGCGGCCGCTGAGCAGCACGGAGAGGGTGCCGACCGGGGCGGCGGCGGGGGCGGGGGCGGCGCCGAGCCGGCGCAGCGCCTGGGCGACGACGGCGTCGGCGGAGCCGTGGAAGACGACCGGCGGCAGGCCGGGGGCGCGCCGGGGGGCCAGGGCCGCGAGGATGCGGTCCCCGACGAGTTCGTAGTGGGTGCAGCCGAGGACGAGGGCGCGGACGTCCGGCGGGGTGAGCGCGGCGGCGGCGGCGACGGCCCGGTCGACGGCGTCGGGGTCGGCGTGCTCGACGGCGTCGGCGAGGCCGGGGCAGGGCACCTCGGTGACCTCGGCGCCCGCGGCGAACTCGTGGATGAGTCCGCGCTGGTAGGGGCTGCCGGTGGTGGCGGGGGTCGCCCAGATGGCGACCTTGCCGCCGGCCGCGGCGGCCGGCTTGATCGCGGGGACGGTGCCGATGACCGGGATCCCCGGTTCGAGGGCCGCGCGCAGGGCGGGGAGGGCGTGGACGGTGGCGGTGTTGCAGGCCACGATCAACGCGTCCGGCCGGTGGGCCGCGGCGGCGCGGGCGACGGCCAGGGCGCGTCCGGTGAGGTCCTCGACGGTACGCGGTCCCCACGGCATGCCGTCGGGGTCGTTGGAGAGCAGCAGCTCGGCGTCCGGGCGCAGCCGGCGCACCGCGGCGGCTGCCGGGAGGAGGCCGATGCCGGAGTCCATGAGCGCGATCTTCACCCGGTCACCCTAGCCGATGGGCCCCTGATCCCTTGCGTTCTGGGGCAGACTGCGGCAAATGAGCACCCTTGCCTGGTTCGCCTCCGCCTCCCTGGCCGTCTGGGTCTGGCTCCTGCTCGGCCAGGGCTTCTTCTGGCGGACGGACCAGCGCCTCCCGGCGGTCCGCCGGGGCGCGGACGGGGGCCGCGCGCCGGGGGTGCCGGAGGAGTGGCCCGCCGTGGTGGTCGTGGTGCCCGCGCGGGACGAGGCCGGGGTGCTCCCGCTGAGCCTGCCGTCGCTGCTGTCCCAGGACTATCCGGGGCGGGCGGAGGTGGTCCTGGTGGACGACGGGAGCACGGACGGGACCGGGCACCTCGCCGTCGGGCTCGCCGCGCGCCACGGCGGGCTGCCGCTGACGGTGGCGTCGCCGGGCGATCCGGCCCCGGGGTGGACGGGGAAGCTGTGGGCGCTGCGGCACGGAATGGCGCTGGCACGCGCGCGGGGACCGGAGTTCCTGCTGCTGACGGACGCGGACATCGCCCACGAGCCGGACAGCCTGCGGCGGCTCGTGGCCGCCGCGCGGGACGACGGGCGGGACCTCGTCTCCCAGATGGCACGGCTGCGGGTGGCCGGCGCCTGGGAGCGGCTGGTGGTGCCGGCCTTCGTCTACTTCTTCGCCCAGCTCTACCCCTTCCGCCGGATCAACGCCGCCCGGCCCCGGGCGACGGCGGCGGCCGGGGGCTGCGTGCTGCTGCGGACGGAGACGGCCGTGGCGGCCGGGGTGCCGGAGGCGATCCGCGGCGCGCTGATCGACGACGTGTCGCTGGCGCGCGCGGTACGGGCGGCCGGGGGCCGGATCTGGCTGGGCCTGGCCGACCGGGTCGACTCGGTGCGTCCCTATCCGGGGCTCGGGGAGCTGTGGGGGATGGTGGCGCGGAGCGCGTACGCGCAGCTGCGGTACAGCCCGGCGCTGCTCCTCGGGACGGTCGCCGGCCTCGTGCTGGTCTATCTGGTGCCGCCGGTCGCGTGCGGGGCGGGGCTCGCCTCCGGGGACGCGGCGGCGGCGTGGGCGGGGGGCGCCGCGTGGGCGGTGATGGCGGGGACGTACGTGCCGATGCTCCGCTACTACCGGCTGTCGCCGTGGCGGGCGCCGCTGCTGCCGTTCACCGCCTTCCTCTACCTGCTCATGACGGTGGATTCGGCGGTGCGGCACCACCGGGGGCGGGGCGGGGCGTGGAAGGGGCGGCTCCACGCCGGGGGCGGAAGCGGTGCGCCGGGCGGCGGGGAATTCGCCTCCCGACACGGGGAGTAACACGGCGAATTCGGCGCGTGCGCGGGGCGGCTGCGGACGCCGATTGCCGATTCCGTATACCCAAGATCACTTCTCTCCCCCCTTCCGGCCCCTTTTTCTTTATCCGTTCTTCATACCGGAGGTTTCACGCGGCGCGGTCGGGGCCGACCCACCGGTAACCCCCTCCCAGCTCGGGTTTTACGCGATCATGGGACAAGGGCGTGCCCGTTTTTGACATGTTCGCTCTGGTTGGGGATCCATGACCGTCAGAACCCTGTCAAAGAAGGTGTTGAGCGGGCTCCCCAATCGGCAGATCGTGGGCTTAACTTATGTGCCATGACCTCCCCCCGCTCCAGCTATGGAGGCGGTTACCACACCGCGCCGTCCTTCCCGGACACCCCTATCTACGACTCCCTGGTCGCGGAGCGGGGCACGCCTCAGATCGCCCCGATCCGAGTGCCCGCCGCGTACGAGGCCCCCGCCGGCTACCCGGCACCCGCCGGTTACCCCGCACCCACCGGCTACCCGTCGCCCGCGCCGACCGGCTCCTACCTGCCGGCGCTGCCCGCGGCGCTGCCCGCCCTCCCGTCGGCGCCGTCCCCCCAGCCGGCGCCGTCCTACCAGGGCGGCGGCTACGGATACCCGCAGCCGGCCCCGCAGATGGCGCCCGCGCCGCTGCAGCCCGCCCCCACCCCCTACATCCCGCAGCAGCCCGCGCCGCGCGGCTACCCGGGAGGGCCGGTCCCGCAGCCGGTCCGCCCGATGGCCTCCGGCTACGAGGCGATGCGCCCGGCCGCCCCGCGCCCCGCACCGGCGCCGGTCCCGGCCCCCGCGCACTACCAGGACCCGTACAACCGTCCCTACCAGGGCGGCGGTTACTGACGGGCCCGCACGGCTCCGGCGGAGGCGGAGCGGAGCGGCTGGCAGGATGAGCCCATGGCTGATCCCGTCCTCCGCTCCGTCCACGTCCACCCGGTGAAGGCCCTCCGCGCGCTCGACCGCGCGGAGGCCGAGGTAGAACCCTGGGGCCTCGCCCACGACCGCCGCTGGGCGGTCGTGGACGCGCGCGGAACGGTCATGACCCAGCGTCGCCACCCCCGCCTCGCCCTCGCCGCCGCCGAACCCCTCCCGGACGGCGGCCTGCGGCTGACCGCGCCCGGCCTGGAGCCGCTCGCGGTCGGCGTGCCGGAGCCCTCCGCCACCCTGACCGCGGACCTCTTCGACAAGCCCGTGGAGACCGTGCCCGCCGGCGGGGCGGCGGCCGCCTGGTTCTCCGCCTTCCTGGAGACCGACGCGCGCCTCGTCCACCTGGACGCGCCCGAGCACCGGCGCCCCGTCGACCCCGCGTACGCCCTGCCCGGCGAGACCGTCAGCCTCGCCGACGGCTACCCGCTGCTGGTGACCTCCACCACCTCCCTCGACGCCCTCAACGCCCTGATCGAGCAGGGCGACCACGCCCACGAGGGCCCGCTGCCCATGAACCGCTTCCGGCCCAACCTGGTCGTCGACGGCACCGGGCCGTGGGCGGAGGACGACTGGACCCGGCTCGCCGTCGGCAAGGTGACCTTCCGGGTGGCCAAGCCGTGCGGGCGGTGCGTGGTGACCACCACCGACCAGACGACCGCCGTGCGCGGCAAGGAGCCCCTGCGCGCCCTCGGCCGGCACCGCAGGCTGGACGGCAAGCTGGTCTTCGGCCAGAACCTCGTCCCCGAGCACACCGGCACCGTCCGGGTCGGCGACCCGGTGAAGATCCTCGACTGACCCCCGGCCGCCCCGCGCTCGACGGGCGGACCCGGCGCCCCGCGGGCACACTCGTCCAAGGAGCGACGAACGAGGGGATCCGGCATGCGCGCAGTCACCGGACTCTGGCGCTGGCGGCACAACCCCCTGCGCCGGCCGACGGACCTGGTCGAGGCGTGGGTGGCGCTCGTGGCCGCCGTCCTGCTGTGCGTGGCGGCACCCCTGGCCGGCTGGACGGCCGGCTCCGCCGCGCAGCAGTCGCTCCACCGCGCGGTCCGCGCCCAGCAGCAGGGGCGCGTGGCGACCACGGCCCACGTGCTCCGGGCCGCCGGCACCCCGCCGAGCGCCGCCGTGGCGGGCGAGCGGGCGGCCGAGCGGCGCTTCCGGCGGGCCGTCGTCGCCCGCTGGACCGCCCCCGACGGCACCTCCCGGACCGGCACCGTCACCACCGCGCGGGGCAGTTCCTCCCCCGGCGACGCCTTCGCCCTGTGGACCGACCGGGACGGCCGGCCGGTCGCCGCCCCGCCGGCCCCCGGCACCGCCCGGGCCCACTCCTTCGTCGTCGGACTGACCGCGGCCCTCCTCGCCGGGCTCGGCGTGGAGACCGTCCGGCGGCTGGTGATGCGGCGGCTGCGGCTGCGCCGGTACGCGCGCCTCGACCGCGCGTGGGCGTCGGTCGGCCCCGACTGGGGGCGCACCGGCACCGGGAGCTGACA
Organism: Streptomyces omiyaensis; assembly: GCF_014650895.1. Taxonomy (GTDB): domain Bacteria; phylum Actinomycetota; class Actinomycetes; order Streptomycetales; family Streptomycetaceae; genus Streptomyces; species Streptomyces omiyaensis. The sequence goes on along the minus strand of NZ_BMVV01000007.1, from coordinate 345,135 downwards.
CCGGCGGAAGCACCGCTTCCGTGCCCCGTACGGGTGCGGCTCGACGACCCGTCAACCCCGCGCCTCCCCGCGCGCTACGGTGGGGCACCGGAACCAGGATCCCCACTCCACGATCCCGGATCCGGTTCGGCGTCGGCGCACGAGGCGGGGGCAGAGCACACCCATGGCACAGGGCACGGTCCAGGTGACGCACACCGGCACGTCGCGGTGGCGGCGCCGCACGGGCGAGTACGCCTCCCTCGCCGCCGCGCTGGAGGCGGCCGGCGACGGCGACGTCCTCACCGTCGCGCCCGGCACGTACCGCGAGAACCTCGTCGTGACCCGCGCGGTGACCCTGCGGGGGCCCGAGGACGGGACGGGGCCGGTGCGGATCGCGCCGCCCGACGGGGTGCCGCTGACGCTGCGCGCCTCGGCGATCGTGCGGGACCTGCACATCGAGGGCCAGGACGTGGCGGCGCCGGCGCTGCTGGTCGAGGACGGCACCCCCGAGCTGCTCGACCTGCGGATCATGACCCGCTCCGCCTCCGGGATCGAGGTCCGCGGCCGGGCCCGCCCCACCGTCCGCCGCTGCACCGTCGACAATCCGGCCGGCGTCGGCATCGCCACCGTCGACGGCGCCGGCGGCGTCTTCGAGGAGTGCGAGGTCGTCTCCGCCGGACAGGCCGGCGTATCGGTGCGCGGCGGGGCCCACCCCCGTCTGGAGCGCTGCCGGGTGCACCACGCCTCCGGCGCCGGGATCGCCGTCACCGGCGAGGGCAGCGGCCTGGAGGGCATCGGCTGCGAGGTGTACGAGATCAAGGGCGCCGGGCTCCAGATCGCGGCCCGCGCCACCGCCCACCTGGTCGACTCCTCCGTGCACCGCACCTCCGCCGACGGCGTCACGCTCGACACGGACGCCGTGCTGACCCTCTCCGACTGCGACATCCACGACGTGCCGGAGAACGCGGTGGACCTGCGGTCCCGCTCGGTGCTGACGCTGACCAGGTCGACCGTGCGCCGCTTCGGGCGCAACGGCCTGTCCGTGTGGGACCCGGGCACCCGCGTCGACGCCCACCAGTGCGAGATCCACGACAGCACCGGCGACTACCCGGCCGTCTGGGTGAGCGACGGGGCGAGCGCCGTCCTCGACGCGTGCCGGGTCCACGACGTGCCGGACGCGCTGTTCGTCCTGGACCGGGGCTCCCGGGTGGACGTCGTGGACAGCGATCTGACGCAGGTGCGGAACACCGCCGTGTCGGTCAGCGACGGCGCCACCGCCCAGCTCGACGACTGCCGGATCAAGGAGGCGTCCACCGGAGCGTGGTTCCGCGACCACGGCAGCGGCGGCACGCTCGCCAACTGCACCCTGGACACCGTGCAGACGGGCGTCATCGTCACCAAGGGAGCCGACCCGACGGTCGAGCGCTGCGTCGTCACCTCCCCCGCCGAGGCCGGTGTCTACGTGTCGGCCGAGGGGCGCGGCACCTTCCACGGCTGCCGGGTCACCGGCAGCGGCGGCTACGGCTTCCACGTGATGGACGGCTGCCGGACGGTGCTGCGCCGCTGCCGGACCGAACGGTGCGCGCGCGGCGGGTACGAGCTCCCCGAGGACGGGGCCGTCGCCGAGGAGTGCACCGGCGACGAGAGCGCCGTCCGCACCCCTCCGGCGCCCGGACCGGCCGCACCGGCACCGGTCCTGACGGCCGCCCAGCACTCCCCCGGCCTGCTCGGCGGCCCTCCCGCGCCGCGCGCGGCCGCCGCGGCGGCGCCCGCCGCGGTCCCCGCCCCGGCCGTGCCCGCGCCCCGGAACCCGGACGACGTGCTCGGCGCGCTCGACGCGCTGGTGGGCCTGGACAGCGTGAAGCACGAGGTGCGGACGCTCACCAACATGATCGAGGTGGGCCGCAGGCGCCAGGAGGCCGGCCTCAAGGCCGCCTCGGTCCGCCGCCACCTCGTCTTCACCGGCAACCCCGGCACCGGCAAGACCACCGTCGCCCGCCTCTACGGCGAGATCCTCGCCTCGCTCGGGGTGCTGGAGCGCGGACACCTGGTGGAGGTCTCCCGGGTCGACCTGGTCGGCGAGCACATCGGCTCGACCGCGATCCGCACCCAGGAGGCCTTCGACCGGGCGCGCGGCGGCGTCCTCTTCGTCGACGAGGCCTACGCGCTCTCCCCGGAGGACTCGGGGAGGGACTTCGGGCGCGAGGCGATCGACACGCTGGTGAAGCTGATGGAGGACCACCGCGACGCGGTGGTCGTGATCGTCGCCGGCTACACCGCCGAGATGGAGCGGTTCCTCACCGTCAACCCCGGCGTGGCCTCCCGCTTCTCCCGGACCATCGCCTTCGGCGACTACACGCCGGAGGAGCTGCTGCGGATCGTGCGGCAGCAGACGGAGGAGCACGAGTACCGGCTCGCGGAGGGCGCGGAGGACGCCCTCCTCACGTACTTCGGGAAGCTGCCGAAGGGCCCGGCGTTCGGCAACGGACGGACCGCCCGCCAGACCTTCGAGTCGATGGTCGAGCGGCACGCGGGCCGGGTCGCGGTGCTCGCCGAGGCGAGCACCGACGACCTGACCCTGCTCTACCCCGAGGACCTGCCCGAACTCCCCTGATCCGAGAAGCCGTCGGTGCGCTGCCGGGGCAGGGCGGGCGGCAGCCGGTCGAGGAGCGCGGCCCGCCGTTCGGCGAAGGCCGGGTCGGCCTGGTAGTCGGAGTGGCCGAGGACCGGTTCGGGCAGCGGATGGGCGCGGCTGCGTCCGTACGCCACGGGGTCGCGCAGCACCGGGGCGTCGACGCCCGGCCGGCCGTCCTCGGCGGGGACCCGGACGGGGCCGCCGATGGGGTCGGTGGCCCGGTGCAGATTGGTCCAGCAGTGCACGGCCCGGTGCAGGCCGCGCAGCGCCTCCGGGCCGAAGTAGGCGGGGAACCACCGCCCGTAGAGCCGCTCCAGCGGGGAGCCGTAGGTGAGCAGGGCGACCCGGGCGCGGGTGGCCGGCGGCAGCTGCCAGACGGCCGCGGCGGCGAGCACGCTGCCCTGGGAGTGGCCGGAGATGACGAGGCGGCCGCCGGTGTGCCGGGTCCAGGAGCTCATCCGCCAGGTCAGGTCGGGCACGGCCCGCTCCGCGTAGCAGGGCGGGGCGAAGGGGTGGGCGGCGCGCGGCCAGAAGGTGCCGACGTCCCAGAGGATGCCGATGGTGCGGCGGGCGGAGGCGTCGCGGTAGGCGCGGCGGCCCCAGGTGACGAAGAGCAGGAAGCCGAAGCCGATCATCCAGGAGCCGAGCGCCTGGGTGGTGGTGGCGAGGGCGGCGATCGCGGGGTGCGCGCCGGAGAAGGCGCTGCCGGGCACCTCGTCGCTGCTCCAGGCGCCGGCGACGGCGACGGCGCCGAGCAGCAGGGCCGTGCCCGAGACGACGCCGACGAGGAGCGGGGCGGAGTCGGTGAGCGAGGCGCGGGCGCGGGTCGCGGCGATCTGGCCGGTGCGGACCCGGTCGGGGCTCTCGTCGGCGTAGTCGCCCTCGACGGCGGACCGCAGCCGGCGGGCGGCGAGCGCGGTGCGGGCGCCGAGGAGGACGGCCGGGACGAGGAGCAGCAGGAGCAGGACGGGGAGGACGGACGCCTGCCAGCTGAGCAGGACGGGCGGTCCGGCGAGGGGACTGTCCGGGGTCCCGGGCGTGGCGCCGCCGTCCAGCCGGTCCGCCACCCACTGGGCGACGCCGCCCGCCATCACCCCGCCCAGCGCGCAGGCGAGCATGGCGGTCGCGGGCCCGCCGAGTCCGGCGAGGGCGGTGCGGGGATCGCGCCGGGGGCGCTGGAGCAGCAGGGCGACGGCGCCGAGGGCGACGACGAGGCCGCCCTGGGCGAGGGTGAGCGCGCCGAAGACCGCGTTCCCCGGCAGGGTGCCGGAGGAGGCCCAGCCGGGCCGGGCCCAGGCGGTGTGGACGGCGGTCAGCGCGAGCAGTCCGGAGGCGAGGGCGGGCAGCCGGGTGAAGACGGCGCTCTCGACGCGCTGGTCGAGCCGGCGCTCGCTGCGCCCCCGGCCGCAGACCGACCAGAGCACCAGCACGGCGCACCCCGCGAGGGCGGCCCGCAGGGCGAGTCCGGTGGTGGCGAGGACGCCGGTGTCGTGCCGCACGGGGGCGGCGGCGAGGGCGGCGGCCACGGTGAGCAGACCGGCCGCGGTGTGCGCCGCGCGCAGCCGGGCGACGAGCCGTCTGCCGTACCAGAACCCGGGACGTCCGAGCGCGGGGCGCGGGTCGTCCCGGGCGGTGGCGGGGCCGGGGGGTTCGTCTCCGGTGGGCGGGCGCTGGGCCTCGTAGGCGCTCCAGGTGCGCCGGGAGAGGTACCAGAGCAGGGCGACCAGCGCGGCCGGGAGGACGGCCGCGAGGGCGAGCCGGCGGCCGGGGACCGACCACCAGCCGGCCCGGTCGGCGGCGACGAAGCCGAGCCAGGCGCGCCCGTCGGCGCAGGCGGCGGTGCCGGCGCACTGCCAGGCCGTCAGGTCGAGGGCGACCTCGCACACGGCGGCGGTGAGCAGCACGGTGAGGCTGAGGGCGAGCAGCCGGACCAGCACGCCGTAGAGCCGGACGAGGCCGGGGCGGCCGGGCGCGGGGGGCCGCATCCAGTGGGCGAGGTTGACCACCATGAAGGGCAGGAGCAGCAGCCACAGGGCGCGGGCGCCGTCGCCCGAGGTGAGGTTGGACCAGACGTACGCCTCCGGCACGGGACGGGCGGCGTACCGCTCGGGGTGGTCCTCGGCGTCGAGGTCCTCGGCGCGCCGGTGCACGGCCGCGGTCTCGTCGCCGGTGACCCGGAAGGTCCTGGGGTCGTCCAGCATGGACTGGGGGGTGGCTCCGCCGACTCCGTGGACGAGGAGCTCGAGTGCCGCGCCCCCGTGCTCGGGGGCGGGTGTGGCAGGGGACACTTAGGAGTCTTCCTCTCGTGAGTGGGAGGATGCGACGTCGGCTCCAGGATCGCGGACGACCGCGCGCCCGCGCACGGTCCCTCACCGAATCCGACAGCTCTCTCCCCTCGTCCCCTGCGGAAGGACCGGCCCCGGCGGTGAGTGACAATCAGAACCTCCTCGCGGAGCAGCGGCGCGCGCTGATCCTCGACGAGGTGCGGCGGCGCGGCGGCGTGCGGGTGAACGAGCTGACGCGGCGGCTCAGCGTGTCGGACATGACGATCCGCCGCGATCTGGACGCGCTGGCCCGGCAGGGCATGGTCGCGAAGGTGCACGGCGGGGCCGTGCCGGTGGCGGAGCCGAGCACGCACGAACCGGGGTTCGAGGCGAAGTCGGTGCTGGAGCCGAGCGCCAAGGACGAGATCGCGCGGGCGGCGGCCGCGCTGGTGCTGCCGGGGTCGGCGATCGCGCTCTCCGGCGGGACGACGACGTACGCGATGGCGCGGCAGCTGCTCGACGTGCCGGACCTGACCGTGGTGACGAACTCGGTCCGGGTGGCGGACGTCTTCCACGAGGCGCGGCCCGCGTCGGGCGAGGGGCGGCGGGCTCCGACCGTGGTGCTGACCGGCGGGGTGCGCACGCCGTCGGACGCGCTGGTGGGGCCGGTGGCGGACCGGGCGGTCCGCTCGCTCCACTTCGACCTGCTCTTCCTCGGTGTGCACGGGCTGTCGGTGGAGGCGGGCCTGTCGACGCCGAACCTGGCGGAGGCGGAGACCAACGGGTGCCTGATCCGGTCGGCGCGCCGGGTGGTGGTGGTCGCGGACCACACCAAGTGGGGGACGGTGGGTCTGAGTTCGTTCGGGACGCTGGACGAGGTGGACACCTGGGTGACGGACCGGGGGATGGCCGTGGAGGTGCGGGCCGAGGTGGCGGAGCACGTGCCGGGGCTGCTCGTGGCCGGCGGGGCGGCGGCGTGAGCCGCTTCCGGGTGGTGCGCGCGGTGCCGCTGGCGCCCGTGGAGGCATGGCGGCTGCTGACCGACTGGCCGGCGCACGGCCGGCAGGTGCCGCTGACCCGCACCACGGTCCTGACGTCCGGCCCCGGCCGGGCGGGGACGCGCTTCACCGCGCGCACCGGGATCGGCCGCCTGGGCTTCGACGACCCGATGGAGGTGGTCCGCTGGGAACCGCCGCTCGGGGACCGGCCCGGGGTCTGCCGGCTGGAGAAGCGCGGGCGGGTGGTGCGGGGCTGGGCGCTGATCGAGGTGGCGCCGGAGGGCGCCGGCGCGCGCGTGGTCTGGACGGAGGAGCTGACGGTAAGGGGGGTGCCGCGGCTCTTCGACGGGGTGCTGGCGCGGGCGGGCCGGGTGGTCTTCGGCCGGGCGCTGGACGGTCTGCTGAACCCCCGCCCTTCGAACGGACTTTCGCACTGACGTGGTGTCAGCTAGGGTTCCACCTCCCATTGGATCCCCCGGGGAGGTCCGGTCCATGCCACGCCGACTGCGGCCGGTGGAGCTCGACTTCACCGCCGTCGCCCCCGTCCGCCTCGCCTTCGAGGCCAGGCTCCAGGCCCCGCCTCCGGCGGTCTACCGCTCGATCGCCGTCGAAGTGGGCAGCCTGCCCGCCTGGTTCACCCCGGTCGCCTCGGCCGTCCCCCTGGACGACGGGGCGCGCCGGACGATACGGCTGCGCGGCGGCGTCCGGTTCGAGGAGACGGTCCTGGCCGCCGAGCCGGACCTCCGCTACGCCTACCGCGTCGACCTCACCAACGCCCCGGCCGTCTCCGCGCTCGCCGAGGAGTGGGCGCTGGCGCCGGAGGGCACGGGGACCCGGCTGCGCTGGACGATGGCGGCGGACGGCCCGGCCCCCTTCCGCACGGGCCTGCGGCTGGCGTCGCCGGGCCTGGGCCTGTCCTTCCGCCGGGCGGCGGCCGCCCTGGACCGGCGGCTCACTCCGGCCAGACGCCCGTCGCCAGGAACCGCTCGATAGTCGCGGCGTACGGGGCGATGTCGAGGCCCTGCCCGGTCAGCCACTCGTCCGAGTAGTACTTGTCGAGGTAGCGGTCGCCGGGGTCGCAGATCAGGGTGACGACGCTGCCGGTGCGCTCCTCGGCGACCATCTCGGCCACGATCTTCAGGGCGCTCCACAGGCCGGTCCCGGTGGAGCCGCCGGCCTTCCGCCCGATCGCGGTCTCCAGGGCCCGCACGGCGGCCACGCTCGCCGCGTCCGGCACCTTCATCATCCGGTCCACGGCGCCGGGCACGAAGCTGGGCTCCATCCGGGGCCGGCCGATGCCCTCGATGCGGGAGCCGCAGTCGGCGGTGGCCCCGGGGTCGTGGCGGACCCAGCCGTCGAAGAAGCAGGAGTTCTCCGGGTCGGCCACGCAGATCCGAGTGTCCTGCTGGGTGTAGTGGACGTAGCGGGCGAGGGTGGCGGAGGTGCCGCCGGTGCCGGCGGTGGCGACGATCCAGGCCGGCTCGGGGTACCGCTCCAGCCGCAGCTGCTGGTAGATCGACTCGGCGATGTTGTTGTTGCCCCGCCAGTCGGTGGCCCGCTCGGCATAGGTGAACTGGTCCATGTAGTGGCCGCCGGTGCGCGCCGCGAGCGCCGCCGACTCCTCGTACATCGTGCGCGAGTCGTCGACGAAGTGGCACTGCCCGCCGTGGAATTCGATGAGGCGGCACTTCTCGGGGCTGGTGGTGCGGGGCATGACGGCGACGAAGGGGACGCCGATGAGCTTCGCGAAGTACGCCTCGGAGACGGCGGTCGAGCCGCTGGAGGCCTCGATGACGGGCTTGCCGGGGCGGATCCAGCCGTTGCAGAGCGCGTAGAGGAAGAGCGAGCGGGCCAGGCGGTGCTTGAGGCTGCCGGTCGGGTGGGTGGACTCGTCCTTGAGGTACAGGTCGATGCCCCACTTCTCGGGGAGCGGGAAGCGCAGGAGGTGGGTGTCGGCGGAGCGGTTGGCGTCGGCCTGGACCTTGCGGACGGCCTCCTTGAGCCAGGCGCGGTAGGCCGGATCGCTGCGGTCGACGTCCGCGGTCGCGACGGCGTCCACGGCGTGAGGGGGTCGGGGGGTGGTGCTCAACGGTTCTCTCCTCGCTGTCCCGCCGGGGCGGACCCTGGCTTCCCGCCTTCGACGATACCCCTCCCACCTGGGCAAACGTTCACTTTGACGCTCCATAGGAAGGCCTTGGGGAGGCGCCGGGAGACGGTCCCTGGTGCCCGCGCCGAAGGCCCGGCACACTGGGAGGGAAGGGCAGCCGGAAGGGGTGGACGAGCATGTCGGAACCGGAGTTCAGCGCCAGGGGCGTACGGATCGCGCGGTGGCCGCGCTCGCTCACCCGGGCCGGGGAGGTGCGCATCGAGGACGGCCGGCTCGCGCTGCTGACCAGTTACGGCTCCGAGATCGACAGCGCGCCCGTCAGGGCGGTGCGGGCGGGCCGCCCGTGGTTCGCGAAGGCGGACGAGACGGTGGCGAAGGTCAACGGCACGCGCTACCGCCTGACCATGGACGGCGCCGGGGAGGACGACGCCCGGGACGCCGAGCAGGCGGGCCGCTTCCTCGCCGCCCTGAGGCGGGCGGCGGGCGGCAGGTGACCGTCCCTCCGGGGCGCTGACCTGGGCGGGCGTGCGGCGGGTTGCGGCGCGGTCACGGCTGGTTCACGCTGGAATCACCTCACTGAGGGTCGATCGGTGGTGACACCGTGCTCGGTGCACCACCCTGCCGTACCGCATGACAGATCCGAATCTCCGTCTTCTTCAGGACTACTTCGGGGAGTCGCAGCCGTGATCAGCGAGCCGAGCAGGTACTACGCGGTGGAGCTTCAGGCCCTGCCGTCGCGGATCGGACAGATCCGCAGGATCGTCTCCGCCCATCTGCGCCATTGGAAGCTCGACGCCTTGGTCGATCCCGTCGAACTGGGAGTGACCGAGCTGTTGAGCAACGTGCACCGCCACGCGCAGCCCGACAAGGAGTGCACCGTCGAGCTGGAACTCCTGCTCGACCGGCTGACCGTGTCGGTCCGGGACAACGACCCCCGGATCCCGGTGGCGACGGAGCCGTCCCCCGAGGACCTGTGGGACGAGCCGGACGCGCTCGCCACCTCGGGCCGGGGGCTGGCCATCGTCGGGGCGCTCAGCGACAGCTGGGGCGTCCGCCCGCGGGGGGCGAGCGGCAAGGACGTCTGGTTCGTCCTGACCGCGCCGCCGCGGCCCGCCGCTCCGGCCCTGGCCGTCGCCGAGGCCGGCTTCGGCCTCGACCCGGCGCTCCTGGCCCCGGTCGTCTCCTACAGCCGGCTCGCGGGCGTGCCGCTGAGCGCGCCCGCCGAGGCCCCGGCGCTCGCCGCCAGCGGGGCCCGGCCCTGACCGGCAGGACGGCGGCGGCCGGCACGGGCGGTCAGGCCGTGGCGACCAGCGTCAGGTAGGCGATGCCGAGGACGTCGCGGTAGCCGTCGAGCCAGCTCGAACGCTGCCGGTCGACGCGCTCGCGGGTCTCGGCGGCCAGCGGGTGGTCCGGGTGGGCCGCGATCCACACCTCCGTGTCGTGGCGGTAGCCGGACTCGAAGGCCTCCCACTCGTCGCGGTTCGCCGTCTCGATCCACGCCGGGCGGAAGCCCGCCGCGACCGCCAGGTCGACCAGGCCGCCCAGCGGGAGGTGGTCGCCGGTGCGGGCGCCGGGCCACATCGCGGCGAGTTCCCCCTCGGTCGGGGTCCGCTCCCAGAAGCCCTCGCCGAGCACCACCACGCCGCCGGGCCGCACCAGCCGGCGCAGCTCGCGCAGGGCCTCCGCCGGATCGTGCGGGAGCTCCGGGTCGCAGAGGGCCTGGCTGGCGCCGAGGCAGAGGACCGCGTCGACGGGGCCGCGCCCGCCGCCCCGCGCGGACTCCTCGACGAAGAGCACGCGGTCCGCGAGTCCCCGCTCCTCGGCGAGGGTCCGGCCCCGGGCGAGGTCCTCGGCCGCGATGTCGATCCCGACGCCCCGGGCGGCGGGCGCCGCGTCGAGGATCCGGAGCAGCAACTCCCCCCAGCCGCAGCCGATGTCGAGGACGTCCGCGGGGCCGGAGGCGGCGATCCGGCGGACGAGGCGGTCGGCCCGCTCCTCGGAGAGCGGGCCGTGGAAGGTGAGGCTCCCCAGGCGGGGCGGGAGCGCGGCGTCGGAAGTGATCACGAGCGGCGACGTTACCGGGCCCGGCGGGCCGCGCCCATCCCTTTTCCCCGGCCCCGGCCGTCTCCCCGCCCGGCCCCCGGGGCACCGGCCCGCGGCCCCCGGGGCGTTCAGACGGGGACGCCGCCGAGCGCGGCCAGCGGGTCGTCGAGCACCGGCTGCCAGGCCAGCTCCGCCGCCCCCACCAGGCTGTTGTGGTCCAGGGTGCAGGGCAGGATGGGGACTCCGCCGCTGCGGCCCCACAGACTGCGGTCGGCGACGACCGCGCGCAGCCGCTCCGGATCGGCGTCGAGCAGCTCGCGGTGGAGCCCGCCGAGGATGATCCGGTCCGGGTTGAGGATGTTCACCAGCCCCGCCAGCCCCAGGCCGAGACGGTCGATCAGCTCCGCCACCGCCGCCCGCACCCCCGGGTCGTCCGGCGCGGTGCGGATCAGGTCGCGGGCCTGCTGGAGCAGCGACACCTCCGGTCCGGGCTCCCGGCCGGCGACCGTGAGGAAGGCCAGCGGGTCCGTCTCGACGTCCAGGCAGCCCCGGCCGCCGCAGTGGCAGGGGCGGCCCTCCGGGTTGACCGTCAGATGCCCCACCTCCAGGGCCAGGCCCGAACTGCCCGTGTGGAGGCGCCCGTCGAGGACGAGCGCCCCGCCGACGCCCCGGTGGCCGGTCGCCACGCACAGCAGGTCGCGGGAGCCGCGCCCGGCGCCGTGCCGGTGCTCGGCGAGCGCGGCGAGGTTCACGTCGTTGCCGGTGAAGGCGGGGCCCGCGATGCCGGCCTCCCTGACCCGCTCGGCGAAGATCTCCCGGACCGGCGCGCCCGCGGGCCAGGCCAGGTGGAGCGGGTTGAGCGCGGTGCCCTCGGGCTCGGCGACCGCGGACGGCACGGCGAGCGCGGCGCCGACGCAGCGCCGGCCGGACTCCCGGAGCAGCGCGGCGCCCGCCTCCACGACGGCGCCGAGGACCTGCGCCGGATCGGCCGAGACCGTGACCGAGCCGGGGACGGTCGCGACGAGGGTGCCGCCGAGGCCGATCAGCGCGGCCCGGAAGCCGTCCGCGTGGACCTGTGCGGCGAGCGCCACCGGTCCCCTGCCGTCGACGGCGAGCCGGTGCGAGGGCCGCCCCTGCGAACCGGCGGCGGCCCCGGGGTTGGAGTCGACCCGGATCAGCCCGAGCGCCTCCAGCTCGGCGGCGACGGCACCGGCGGTGGCGCGGGTGACGCCCAGCTCGGCGGTGAGGACGGCCCGCGTCGGAGCCCGTCCGGTGTGCACCAGCTCCAGTGCGGGGCCGAGCGCGCTGCGCCCCCTGTCCAGCCGAGTACGCGTCGTCGTCGCCTTGCCGTTCATGCGCCCGAGTCTGCCATGATCGGGGCCGCCTCCCGGACCCGGCGGGACCCGCCGCGGCGCACCGGATCAGGGCCGCGGGCGCGACAGCAGGCCGGCCTCGCGGCCGAGGCGTTCGGCGGCGGTGGCGAAGAAGGCGTCCCGGTCCTCGACGACCCGGTTGAACTGGCCGAAGACCTCGAAGGAGACCAGGCCGAAGAGCTGCGCCCAGGCGAAGACGAGGGCGACGGCGAGCGCGGGCGGCAGGTCGGGGGCCAGGTCGGCGGCGAGCCGCTCCGCCTCCGGGGCGAGGCCGTCCGGGAGCGGCGGCAGCGCGACGCCCTCGTCCTGCCAGGCCGCGCGGGCGGTCGCCACGAGCAGCAGGCCGACGCGGGCGGCGGGGGCGACGGTGTCCTGGGGGGCCGTGTAGCCGGGGACCGGGGAGCCGTAGATCAGGGCGTACTCGTGGGGGTGGTCGACCGCCCAGGCGCGGACGGCGCGGCAGACGGCGGTCCAGTGCGCGAGGTGGGCGCGGGGCGCGGTGCGCACGGCGGAGGCGTGGGCCGTCTCCGCGGCGGCGCCGACGGCGTCGTACGCGTCGATGATCAGCGCGGTCAGCAGCTCGTCCCGGCTGGGGAAGTAGCGGTAGAGCGCCGAGGAGACCATGCCGAGCTCCCGGGCGACGGCCCGCAGCGACAGTTTGGCGGCCCCCTCGGCGGCGAGCTGCCGCCGGGCCTCGTCCTTGATGGCGACGGTGATCTCGATCCGGGCGCGGGCGCGGGCTCCTCGAACGGTGGTCATGGAGAGCAGTCTGCCACGGTTCGGAGCAGCGCACCGAAAAGAGAGCACTGCTCTTGCTTGTGAGCACCGAGCCGTGCACACTGATCTCAAGCGAGAGCAGTGCTCACTCTTTATGACCGGCACCGCCCGCCCCGACCCCCAGGAGGCCCCGATGACCAGCACCCCCACCACCCCCGGTACCCCCGCCCCCGCCTCCCCGGCCGCCGGCACCGCCCCCGGCACCGCCCACGTCATGAAGCCCGGCTGGTTCACCGTCCACGTCGTGAACCGCGGCGTGGCCTGGCTGACCCGCCGGGGCGTCAGCGTCTGGGGCTCGCGGATCCTCGCCGTCCGGGGCCGCAGGAGCGGCGCCTGGCGGACCACCCCGGTCAACGTCCTCACCCTCGACGGCGAGCGCTACCTCGTCGCCCCCCGCGGCCACGTCCAGTGGACCCGCAACATGCGGGCGGTCGGCGGCGGCGAGCTGCGCCTCGGCAAGCGGGTCGAGGCGTTCACCGCCACCGAGGTCCTCGACGACGCGAAGGCGGACGTGCTGCGCGCCTACCTCAAGCGCTGGAAGGCCGAGGTCGGGATCTTCTTCGCGGGCGTCGGCCCGGACTCCACCGACGAGGAGCTGCGCGCCGCCGCGCCCCGGCACCCGGTCTTCCGCCTCACCGCCGTCGCCGCCGCCACCGACGCGTGAGGGGGGCACGGACCCCCGGGGTCCCGCCCACCCCCGTCCCTCGCGCCCGCCGGCCGCCCGCCGGGTCCACCGCCCCCTCTCAGGAGGCGCCGGACCCTCAGGAGGCGCCGGTCCCTCAGGAGGCGCCGGACCGCTCCCCGCCGTCGGCGGGCCCGGCCGCGCCCGCCGCCTCCGCCTCGTCGGCGGTCTCGTCGGCGGTCCCGTCCTTGCGGCTCACGCCCCGGCCCGCCGGGCCGACGCCGGAGTCCGTGTCCATGCGCTTGTCGAGCACGTCGAGGGCCCGCCGGGCCAGGCCGTTCGCCCGGACCATGCCGCCGAGGGTGGCCGCGCCCCGGGTGATGTCGGCGAAGGCGTTCCAGGCCGGGCGCACCCCGGTGATCACCGCGTGCAGCAGCCCCGGCCTGCGCTCGAAGACGGCGAGCATCCGGCGGCCGACCGCCATCTCCACGCCGAGGCCCGCCTTGATGGCGAAGGCGTAGTTCAGCGCCTGGCGGCGGGCGTCCACCGCGTCCCCGGCCTCCGCCACCCGGACCGCCCACTCGCCGGCCAGCCGGCCGGAGCGGAGCGCGTACGAGATGCCCTCGCGGGTCCACGGCTCCAGCAGGCCCGCCGCGTCGCCGCAGACCAGGACCCGGCCGCGGGAGAGCGGCGAGTCGTCGGTGCGGCAGCGGGTCAGGTGGCCGGAGGAGATCGAGGGCTCGAAGCCGGCGAGGCCGAGCCGGGCGACGAAGTCCTCCAGGTAGCGCTTGGTCGCCGCGCCCTCGCCGCGCGCCGAGATGACGCCGACGGTGAGCGTGTCGCCCTTCGGGAAGACCCAGCCGTAACTGCCGGGCATCGGGCCCCAGTCGATGAGGATGCGGCCCTTCCAGTCCTCCGCCACCGACGGCGGCACCGGGATCTCCGACTCCAGGCCCAGGTCGACCTGGCCGAGCTTCACCCCGACGTGCGCTCCTATCCGGCTGGCACTGCCGTCCGCGCCGACCACGGCGCGCGCGAGCACCGTCTCGCCGTCGGAGAGGACCACCGCGACCGTCCGCCGGTCCGGCACCGCCGGACCGTGCTGCTCGACCCGGGTCACGGTCGCGCCGGTGCGCAGCTGGGCGCCCGCCTTCTGCGCGTGCTCGACCAGGAGGGCGTCGAACTCGGGCCGGTTGACGAGCCCGAAGAGCATGCGGCGCGAGCGGCGGGTGCGGGCGAAGCGGCCTTCGAGCGAGAAGGTGACCGCGTGCACCCGGTCGTGGAAGGGCAGCTCGAAGCCGGGGGGCAGGGAGTCGCGGGAGGGGCCGATGATGCCGCCGCCGCAGGTCTTGTACCGGGGCAGCTCGGCCTTCTCCAGGATCAGGACCCGGCGGCCCGCGACCGCGGCCGCGTACGCCGCCGACGCGCCGGCCGGGCCGGCGCCGACGACCACGACGTCCCACACGTCCGGCCGCTCCCCGTCGGGCTCCGCGCCCGCGTCCGCGGCGGGACCGGCGTCGCCGGCCGGGCCGGGCTCCTCGCCCGCCGCCGCGTCGGACGGCTCGGCCACCGGGGCCGAATCGCCGGGCACGAGCGGCTCGGTGGGCTCCGGACCGGCGTTCTCTGCGTGCTCGCTGCTCACGATGTGCTTCTGCTCCTGATCCGACCGGCGTCTGCTTCCCGCATCCTACGGCTCGGTAGGCCACGGCCCGGTCGTAGGATCGGCGGTGCGAATCGCCGTACCACCAGATACGCCGTTCGCTCCCCAAGCACTCAACGTCGCACCCACGAGGAGCGTGCCCATGACGCCGAATCCGATCGCCGAGACCGTCCGGTCCCTGATGCCTCGGGCGAAGGCCGAGCTGACGGAGCTGGTCGCCTTCGAGTCGGTCGCGGACGAGGCCGTGGCGCCCCGCAGCGAGTGCGAGGCCGCCGCGAACTGGGTGGCCGACGCGCTGCGCGCCGAGGACTTCCGGGACGTGGCCCTGCTCGACACCCCGGACGGCACCCAGTCGGTCTACGGCGTGCTGCCGGGCCCGGCCGGCGCGCCGACGGTCCTCCTCTACGCCCACTACGACGTGCAGCCGAAGCTGGACGAGTCGGCCTGGCTGACCCCGCCGTTCGAGCTGACCGAGCGCGAGGACGGCCGCTGGTACGGCCGCGGCGCGGCGGACTGCAAGGGCGGCTTCGTCCTCCACCTGCTGGCGCTGCGGGCCCTCAAGGCCAACGGCGGCGTGCCGGTGACCGTCAAGATGATCGTCGAGGGCTCGGAGGAGCAGGGCACCGGCGGTCTGGAGCGGTACGCGGAGCAGCACCCCGAGCTGCTGACCGCCGACACCATCGTGATCGGCGACGCGGGCAACTTCCGCGTCGGGCTGCCGACGGTCACCGCCACCCTGCGCGGCATGACGATGATCCGCGTCCAGGTCGACACCCTGGAGGGCAACCTCCACTCCGGCCAGTTCGGCGGTGCCGCGCCCGACGCGCTCGCCGCGCTGATCCGGGTCCTCGACTCGCTGCGGGACGAGAACGGCTCGACGGTGATCGACGGTCTGCCGGCCGACACCGTCTGGGAGGGCCTGCAGTACCCGGAGGAGGAGTTCCGCGCCGACGCCAAGGTGCTGCCGGGCGTCGAGCTGCCGGGCGCGGGCACGGTCGCCGACCGCATCTGGGCCCGTCCGGCCGTCACCGTCGTCGGCATCGACTGCCACCCGGTGGCCGGCGCGACCCCGTCGATCCCGCGGACGGCCCGCGCGCAGGTCAGCCTGCGGGTGCCGCCCGGCCAGGACGCGGCCAAGGCGACGGAGCTGCTCTTCGCCCACATCGAGAAGCACACGCCGTGGAACGCGCGGGTGACGCTGGAGCAGGTCGGCCAGGGCCAGCCGTTCCAGGCGGACACCTCCAGCCCGGCGTACGCGTCGATGGCCGAGGCGATGCGGGTCGCGTACCCGGGCCAGGAGATGCAGGCGGCGGGCATGGGCGGCTCGATCCCGCTCTGCAACACGCTCGCCACCCTCTACCCGGAGACCGAGATCCTGCTCATCGGCCTGAGCGAGCCCGAGGCGCGGATCCACGCGGTCAACGAGTCCGTCTCGCCGGAGGAGCTGGAGCGGCTCGCCGTCGCCGAGGCGCTGTTCCTCGTGAACTACGCGGGCGGCCGGGGCGCCTGACGCCCGGACACCCGCCGGCACCGGGTCGCACCACGGCGCCGGCGGGCAGCGGGGGACGGGGCCCGGCGGGTCCTCGCCCCTCCCGGTGCGGCGTCGCCCGGTGCCCGGCGCGCCGCGCGTTCCGCGCTGGGCGAAGCTCGCCGAGAGCGTAGAACGCCCCGGTGGGACCGGTTCCGCGCCTACGTTCACCGCATGGAACCCTTGCGGATCACGCCCCGGCTGCACCTGCTCGACTACTCGATCGGGCAGGCGTACCTGTGGAGCGACGACGGCGAACTGACCCTCGTGGACGCCGGCTGGGCCGGATCGGCGGACCGCACGACCGCGGCGATACGGGCGGCGGGCCTCGACCCGGACCGGCTGGCCCGCATCGTCCTCACCCACGGGCACCGCGACCACGTGGGCGGGGCGGGGGACCTGGCCGACCGGCACGGCGCCGAGATCGTCGCCCACCGCCTCGACGCCCCGTACGTGCGCGGCGAGCTGCCCGTGCCCGACCCCGACCTGCTGGAGTGGGAGCGCCCGCTCTGGGAACACGGGCTGACCTGCCCGGAGGCGCCGCCCACCCGGGTGGACCGGGAGGTCGAGGACGGCGAGGGGCTCGGCTTCGGCGACGGGGCGGTCGCGGTCCACGTCCCCGGGCACACGCCGGGCTCGATGGCGGTCCACCTCCCCCGGCACGGCGTGCTCTTCGCCGGCGACGTCGTGGCGACCGTGCGGGGGGTGACCTTCGGCGTGTTCCACGTGGACCGGGCGCTGGCCCTGGAGTCGATGCGGCGGCTGGCGGAGCTGCGCCCGTCGGTGCTGTGCTGCGGGCACGGCCCGGCGGTGAACGAGGACACCGCGGAGCAGCTGGCGGCGGCGGCCGGGGCCGTCGCGCCCTGACGTCAGCCGGACACCGTCAAGGCGGCAGCCGGACGCCGTCAAGGCGGCAGCCGGACACCGTCAAGGCGGCAGCCGGACACCGTCAAGGCGGCCGGCCCCGGCGGGGGCGGCCGGCCGCCCGGCCGGTCAGCCCACCGGGACGCCCGCCTCCAGGTTGAGCACCGTGCCGCGCTCGCGGGCGCGCAGGGCCCAGCGGAGGCGGTCGTAGCGGACGGGCGGGAGGAGGTCGGCGGCCTCCTCCTCGGTGACGAAGCGCCAGGCGCGCAGCTCGGCGCCGGGCAGCCGGAGCCGGTCGCGGTCGCGGGCGGCGAGCCGTCCGCCGTCGAAGAGGAGCCGGAGGCCGCCGAAGCCGGGCGGCTGGGGGCGTTCCCAGTCGACGAGGAGCAGCCGGGGCACGGCGTCGAGTTCGAGGCCGATCTCCTCGGCCACCTCGCGCATCCCGGCGCGGGCGGGCGGCTCGCCGGCCTCGACGACCCCGCCGGGGAACTCCCAGCCGGGCTTGTAGGTGGGGTCGACCAGCAGGAAGCGGTCCTGCTCGTCGAAGAGGAGGACGCCGGCGGCCAGCGTCTCGCGGGTCGGTTCCGGTGTCTGGACGATCCCGCAGGGCGCCGCGCGGCCTCCCTGGACCGCGTCGGCGACGGCCCGGGCGGTCTCGGCGACGGTGAGCCCGGAGGTGTCGACGGTGTGGGCCTCCCCGCCGAGCCAGCCGGCCAGGGCTTCGCGGTACGCCGGCAGGCGGGCGTGGCACCAGCGGCGCACGTCGGCGTCGACGGCCGGGTCGCCGTACTCGGCCCGCCCGTCGATCCGCGTCCGCAGGATCGTTTCCTCCGGTGCCAGAAGCACATGCCGGACGTCGATGCGGCGGGCGGCGAGCCCACCGAAGATCTCGTCGCGGTACTCCTGCCGGAGCAGCGTCATCGGGACCACGAGCACCCCGCCGACCTCGGCGTGCAGGGCGGCCGCGGTGTCCACGACGAGCCGGCGCCAGATCGGCAGGTCCTGGTAGTCGTCCACCTCCGCGAGGCGCTTGGCGGGGAGGAGCCGGCGCAGCTCCCCGCCGGTCGCCTCGGGGTCGTACAGCGTGCTGTGCGGGATCAGTCCGACCAGTTCGCGCGCGGTGGCGGTCTTCCCCGCGCCGAAAGCACCGTTGATCCAGACGATCACGATTCCCCCCTCATCGACGGCCCCCTGTGGCTTGCCCGCAACACCCTGCCACGGAAACCACGAACACACGTCCGGGCCGATCCGTAACGCTTCGGGCCCCCGGCTCGTTGAGAACGGCGAGCACGAGGGGGTGCGGAGATGGACCGTACGGTTCTGGAACGGTTTCCGGCGGGAGGGCCCCGGGGCCACTGGCCCGCCGAGGAGTACGCGGGCGCGCGGCGCGAGGAGGGGGTGCCCGCGCGGGTGGTGATGGACCTGGCCTCCGACGCCTTCCTGGTGGTGGTGGAGCAGCGGAGACCGGAGCGGCTGGAGCCGGCGGAGCCCGGGACCGCCCCGGCCCGGGAGTGAAGCCGGCGGCCGCCCGCTGCGCCCGCGGGCGGCCCGGCACGCGCCGCCCGCCCGCGGGCGCAGCGGGCGGCGCTAGGAGTCAGGGGGCTCCGCCCGGGTGAGGCGGTCGCGGGCCACCAGTTCGAGCGTGAGCGCGGTGGCGACCGCCTGGACGAGCAGGAGCGCGACGAGGACGAAGAGCTGCACCGCGCCCGCGTGCAGGGGCGACGCGCCGCCCAGGAGCATGCCGACGAAGGCGCCGGGGAGGGTGACCAGTCCCACGGTGCGCGTCTGGTCCATGCCGGGCAGGAGGGCGTCCGCGGCGGCGGGGCGGGCCACCTCCATGCGGGCCTCGCGGTCGCCGAGCCCGAGCGCCAGGCCGGCTTCGACCTCGCCCCGGCGGGAGGCCAGTTCGTCGAGGGCCCTGCGTCCGGCCAGGACCGTGGCGGTCAGCGCTCCGCCGATCAGGATGCCGGTGACGGGGACGAGCGCGATGCCCCGTGCCGGGACGACTCCCGTGGCGAGGAGCGCGAGGACCACGGGGGCGACCGCGGTTCCGATCGGCACGGCGGTCCACAGCCAGGAGCGGCCCGGTGCCGGGACGACGCGCCGCCCCGCGGTGCGCACGGCGACCGCGTACATCAGCAGCAGGAAGCCCAGGAGCGCCGGCAGCGCGTGGACGACCCAGCCGATGGCGAAGGAGACGGCGACGAGCTGCACGGCGGCGCGCGCGCCGGCGAGGAGGGTGTCGCGGGGGCGCCCGAGCCGGGCGACGGCGACCACCGCGGCGGCGAGCGCGAGCAGGAGCGCCAGGAGGACGACGAAGGTCACGTTCACCTGGAGAAGCACGCGGCACCCCTCTGTCGCAGCCGTCCGCTCGCCGGAGGGCCCATCATCCCGGGACCGCCCGTGAAGCGGGAGGAGACGCGCACGCGGGAGTCCGCCGACGGTCCGCACGCCGCCGCCCGCCGCGGGGCGGCCACGCCGCCATGACGCGGCCACGCCGTCACGAGGCGGCCACGCACGCGTGGAGCGCGTGCGGCATGGGCCATGGGCTCCCTTCGCGGAAGGGCCCCCCGGCCACGGCCGGCCGGACGGTGCCTAGAAGGCGGCCCGGGCCGCCGCGGCGGCGCCGAGGAGGCCCGCGTCGGTGCCGGTGGCCGCGGGGACCACCGTCAGGCCGCGGGCGAAGGAGAGCGTGGCGTAGTCGGCGAGGTGGCGCCGGAGGGGGCCGAAGAGGACCTCGCCCGCGCCGGCCACTCCCCCGCCGATCACCGCGATGTCGACCTCCACCAGGTGCGCGGTGGCGGCGATCCCGGCCGCGAGGGCACGGGCCGCCCGGTCGAAGGCGGCGACGGCGGCCGGGTGGCCCTCCCGCGCCGCCCCGGCCACCGCCGCCGCCGAGGCGTCGCCGTCCGGTCCGGGCCGCCAGCCCCCGTCGAGGGCGCGGCGGGCGATGTGCGGTCCGGCGGCGAGGCGTTCGACGCAGCCGCGTCCGCCGCAGGCGCAGGGGTCGCCGTCGAGATCGACGCTCAGGTGACCGATGTGGCCGGCGTTGCCGGTGGGACCCGGGTGGAGCCGCCCGCCGAGCACGAGCCCGCCGCCGACGCCGGTCGAGACGACCAGGCCGAGGGCGTCGGTGTGGCCGCGGGCGGCGCCGAGCCAGTGCTCGGCGGCGGTCATGGCGACGCCGTCGCCGACCAGGGTGACCGGCAGACCGCCCACCGCGCTCCCGACCCGCTCGACCAGCGGGAAGTCGCGCCAGCCCGGCACGTTGACCGGGCTGACCGTGCCCCGTGCGGCGTCGACCGGCCCGGCGCTGCCGATGCCGACGGCCTCGACGGCGTCCCGGTGCGGCGAGGACGCGAGGGCGTCGAGCACCTCACCGACCGCCCCCAGCACCGTCTCCGCGTCCTCCCCCGCCGGGGTCGGCTTCCTGGCGCGGGCCAGGATCCGCCCTCCGGTGTCGACCAGCGCCCCGGCGATCTTGGTGCCTCCGATGTCGAGCGCGGCGACCAGGCCGGTGACCGGGACGGGGGCGGCGGGACCAGGGCCGGAGGCGGGGGCCGGGGCGGGAGCCGGGGCGGGGGCGGTGGGCATGCCGGTAGGTTCTCACGGTCCCCCGTACCGCCTCCGGCCCGTACCCGGGGCGCGTGCCGTACGTCTCCCGGCCGGACCGGAAGGCCCGGACCGACGGGGTTTTCCAGGCCCTATGCTCGGTCGGGAGGCGCTTGATCCACCGCACGGCGCCCACCGGCACCCCCACCGACGGAGGATTCCCGCACCGTGGCCGAGACCACCCGCCCCGAGTCCCGTTACGGCAACCGGCCCACGATGAAGGACGTCGCCGCCCGGGCGGGCGTCGGCCTCAAGACCGTCTCGCGGGTCGTGAACGGGGAGCCGGGGGTGACCGCGGAGACCGAGCTGCGGGTCCGCGAGGCCATCGACGCGCTCGGGTTCCGCCGCAACGACAGCGCACGGGTGCTGCGCAAGGGCCGCACGGCCACCATCGGGCTCGTCCTGGAGGACCTGGCCGACCCCTTCTACGGGCAGCTGAGCCGGGCCGTCGAGGAGGTCGCGCGGGCCCACGGGACCCTGCTGATCAACGGCTCCAGCGCGGAGGACCCCGAGCGTGAGCAGGAGCTGGCGCTGACGCTGTGCGCGCGCCGGGTGGACGGGCTCATCGTGATCCCGGCCGGCGACGACCACCGCTATCTGGAGCCGGAGATGCGGGCCGGTGTGGCCACCGTCTTCGCCGACCGTCCGGCCGGTCTCCTCGACGCGGACGCCGTCCTCTCGGACAGCTTCGGCGGCGCCCGCGAGGGCGTGGCGCACCTGATCGCCCACGGGCACCGGCGGATCGGCTTCGTCGGCGACCGGCCGCGCATCCACACCGCGGCGGAGCGGCAGCGCGGCTACCGGGCGGCGATGGAGGACGCGGGACTGCCGGTCGACGAGCGGTGGGTGGCGCCGGGTTCGACGGATCCGGAGCGGGTGACGGCGGCGCTCACCGGGATGCTGTCCGGCCCGGAGCCGGTGACGGCGCTCTTCGCGGGCAACAACCGGGTGACCGTCACCGCGGTGCGGCTGCTCGCGGCACGGACCGCCCGGGGCGGCGAGCCGCCGGTGGCCCTGGTCGGCTTCGACGACGTCGAGCTCGGCGACGTGCTGGGCGTCACGGTGATCGCGCAGGACCCGGCGGCGCTCGGCAGGACCGCCGCCGAGCGGCTGTTCCGCAGGCTCGACGGGGCCGCCGAGGCGCCCCGCCGGGTGGTGATCGGGACGCGGCTCCTCGCCCGGGGCTCGGGCGAGGTCCCGCCTCCCCCGTTCTGAGCGCCCAGCAGATCCGCGGCCCCTCCACGGGCCCGCCGGCGCCGCCGCCCCGCAGGTGGAGCACGCCGGGGTGGACGCCGGTGGTGCCGCTGTCGTCGTCGGTGCGCGCGAACCGGCGGCTCTCGGTGCCGCCGTACGACTCGGCGCGGTCGAGGTCCACCCGGCGGAAGAGGCGGTGCGGTCCCGCTCCGACCGCGCCCGTCCCGCCCCCGTCGTGGCGGGGGGGGGTCGTGGCCGGGCGCACCACCCGGCGGGAGGCCCCCCGTGCCTCCGCGCCCGATCCGGCGCACGACTCCGCAGCGGCCCGCGAGCCGCTCGCTCTCCCCCGATGACACCGCCGCCCCGTCCCCCTGTCGATCATGCCGAACTCGACAAGGGGTGCGGGGCGGTCGGCGAAGAAGTGACCGCTCTCCGGTCAGCGGTCGGTCAGTGCGCGGCGCCGGCCGTCAGGTCGCCTCGGCGCGGGGCCGCGAAGCGCTCCAGGGCGGCGCGGGTCATGCCGGTGAGGGCGTCGACCTCGGCGGTGTCGAGGGCGCCGCACTGGAGGCCGCGCAGCAGGTAGGAGGAGAGCGCCTTGGCCGTGGCGGGCTCGTCCATGACGTCGCCGCCGGCGTGGTTGGCGTAGGCGGAGAGGCGCTGGGCGGCGGTCTCGAAACCCTCGCGGTAGAAGGCGAAGACGGCGGCGTAGCGGGTCGGGATGTGACCCGGGTGCATGTCCCAGCCCTGGTAGTAGGCGCGGGCCAGGGCGCGGCGGGTGAGGCCGTAGTGCAGCTTCCACGCCTCGTGGACGTGGGCGGTGGAGCCGACCGGGAGGACGTTGGTGGAGCCGTCGGAGACGCGCACGCCGGTGCCGGCGGCGGCGACCTGCATGATCGCCTTGGCGTGGTCGGCGGCCGGGTGGTCGCTGGCCTGGTAGGCGGCGGAGACGCCGAGGCAGGCGCTGTAGTCGAAGGTGCCGTAGTGGAGGCCGGTGGCGCGGCCCTCGGCGGCGTCGATCATGCGGGCGACGGCGGCGGTGCCGTCGGCGGCGAGGATGGACTGGCTGGTCTCGATCTGGATCTCGAAGCCGAGCCGGCCGGCGTCGAGGCCGTGGGCCTTCTCGAAGGCCTCCAGGAGGCGCACGAAGGCGGTGACCTGCTCGGGGTAGGTGACCTTCGGGAGGGTGAGGACGAGGCCGTCGGGCAGGCCGCCGTTCTCCAGGAGGCCGGTGAGGAAGACGTCGGTGGTGCGGATGCCGCGGTCGCGGACGGCGGCCTCCATGCACTTCATCCGGATGCCCATGTACGGGGCGGCGGTCCCTCCGGCGTACGCCTCGGTGATCAGGCGCGCGGCGCGGGCCGCGTCCCGGTCCTCGTCCGCGCCCGCGTAGCCGTCCTCGAAGTCGACGCGCAGGTCCTCGATCGGCTCGCGCTCCAGCTTGGTGCGCACGCGCGCGTACACGTCCTCCGCGAGGTCGTCGGAGAGGCCGAGGACGGCGGCGAAGGAGGCGGCGTCGGGGGCGTGCTCGTCGAGCGCGGCGAGGGCCTGGTCGCCCCAGGAGCGGACGGTGTCCGCGTCGAAGACGTTGCCGGGCACGTAGACGGTGTGGACGGGCTGGCGGGTGCCGGGGTCGCCCGGGTAGCGGCGGTCGAGCTCGGCGTCCACCGCGGCGAGGGAGGAGCTGATGCCCTCGCTGACCGCGCCCGCGAGGCTCGTCGACACCTTCTCCTGCTGACCCATCCCTAATCCCTCCTGTTTTCCGCTTCACGGAATCAACAATCCGCATAGCGAAGTTAATGCTCCGCCGCACCTGCGTCAATGGTTGATCGAAACGGCCGGGGGCCGCACGGCGAAACTCGCCGTGCGGCCCCCGGGACCTGCGGAAGCGCTGGTCGTCAGCCCTTGCGGGTCTGGACCTCCTGGGTCAGGACCGGGACGACGTCGAAGAGGTCGCCCACCACGCCGTAGTCGACGAGGTCGAAGATCGGCGCCTCGGCGTCCTTGTTGATCGCGATGATCGTCTTCGAGGTCTGCATGCCGGCGCGGTGCTGGATCGCGCCGGAGATGCCCGCGGCGATGTACAGCTGCGGGGAGACCGACTTGCCGGTCTGGCCGACCTGGTTGGAGTGCGGGTACCAGCCGGCGTCCACCGCGGCGCGGGAGGCGCCGACGGCCGCGCCGAGCGAGTCGGCGAGGGCCTCGATGATCGCGAAGTTCTCGGCGCCGTTGACGCCGCGGCCGCCGGAGACCACGATCGCGG
Source organism: Streptomyces omiyaensis (assembly GCF_014650895.1). GTDB lineage: Bacteria > Actinomycetota > Actinomycetes > Streptomycetales > Streptomycetaceae > Streptomyces > Streptomyces omiyaensis. The sequence continues at coordinate 321,219 of NZ_BMVV01000007.1, read as the reverse complement.
CCTCGGTCAGCTCGGGGCGGCCGGAGGACTCGCGGGCGGCGCGGGCGGTCACCTTGGTGCCGGTGGCCAGCTCGCCGAAGGAGACCGCGAGGGACTCCACGGCGCCGGCGGCCGGGGCCGCCTCGACCGGGGCCGAGTTCGGCTTGACGGTGATGACCGGGGTGCCCTTGGAGACGCGGGACTTGGTCGTGTACGAGGCGGCGAAGGCCGACTGCGTCGCGACCGGGCCCTCGTCACCGGCCTCCAGGTCCACGGCGTCGGTGATGATGCCGGAGCCGATGCGGACCGCGAGGCGGGCCGCGATCTCCTTGTTCTCGGCGGAGGACGGGACGAGCACGGCGGCCGGGGAGACCGCGTCGTACGCGGCCTGGAGGGCGTCGACCTTCGGGACGACCAGGTAGTCGCCGAACTCGGCGGCCTCGGCCGTCAGGACGCGGGTGGCACCGTGCTCGCCGAGGACGGCGGCGGTGTCGGCGGCGCCGTTGCCCAGCGCGACGGCGACCGGCTCGCCGAGGCGGCGGGCGAGGGTCAGCAGCTCCAGGGTGGGCTTGCGGACGGCTCCGTCGACGTGGTCGACGTAGACGAGAATCTCAGCCATGGGACTTCAATCTCCTGCGAACGAAAAGGGGGGCAGTCTGTACGGCTCGCGCGAGCCCTAGATGAACTTCTGGCTCGCGAGGTACTCGGCCAGCTGCTTGCCGCCCTCGCCCTCGTCCTTGACGATCGTGCCCGCGGTGCGCGCCGGACGCTCGTCGGCGGAGTCCACGGCGGTCCAGGAGCCCTCCAGGCCGACCTCGTCCGCGTCGATGTCCAGGTCGTCGAGCTCCAGCTCCTCGACCGGCTTCTTCTTGGCGGCCATGATGCCCTTGAAGGACGGGTAGCGGGCCTCGCCCGACTGGTCCGTCACGGAGACGACGGCCGGGAGGGAGGCCTGAAGCGTCTCGGAGGCGGTGTCGCCGTCACGGCGGCCCGTCACCTTGCCGTCCTCGACCTTGACCTCGGAGAGCAGCGTGACCTGCGGGACGCCCAGGCGCTCGGCCAGGATCGCCGGGAGGACGCCCATGGTGCCGTCGGTGGAGGCCATGCCGGCGATGACCAGGTCGTAGCCGGTCTTCTCGATCGCCTTGGCGAGCACCAGCGAGGTGGCCATGACGTCGGAGCCGTGGATGGACTCGTCGTCGACGTGGACGGCCTTGTCGGCGCCCATCGACAGCGCCTTGCGCAGCGCGTCGCGCGCGTCCTCGGGGCCGACGGTGAGGACGGTGACCTCGGCGTCGTCCGCCTCCTCGGCGATCTGCAGCGCCTGCTCAACCGCGTACTCGTCGAGCTCCGACAGGAGACCGTCGACGTCCTCGCGGTCGACCGTCAGGTCGTCGGCGAACTTCCGGTCGCCAGTGGCGTCCGGCACGTACTTCACACAGACAACGATCCTCAAGCTCACGCCGGCTCTCCTACTGCATCGTCATAACTGGGCTGCCTTGTTGCTCGCAGCATAGGCGCCTGAAGGGCGGGTTTCCGGTCGGGGCGCCGGACGCCCCGACCAGATATTACTCGCCAGTACACCCAGTTCGTGACCAGTAAGCAAGCGCTCAGGAATGTGACCTTGCCAACGCGCGCGCCGGGCCCGTCACGGGAACTCTCTCAGTCCCGCAGCGCGTTGAAGCGCCCGTGGTGGTAGAGGAGCGGACGCCCGGCGCCGTCCGGGTCCCCCGCGACCGCCTGGGCTATCACGATCCGGTGGTCGCCCGCCGGGACCCGCGCCACCACCCGGCAGACCAGCCACGCCAGGACGCCGTCCAGGACGGGCACGCCCTCGGGGCCGCGGCTCCAGCGGGTCGGCCCGGCGAAGCGGTCGGCGCCGCTGCGCGCGAAGGTGGCGGCCAGCTCCTCCTGGTGCTCGCCGAGTACGTGCACGCCGATGTGCTCGGCTTCGGCGACCACCGGCCAGCTGGACGAGCCGGTGCCCACGCCGAAGGAGATCAGCGGCGGATCGGCGGCGACGGAGTTGAGCGAGGTGGCGGTGAAGCCGACGGGGCGCTCGCCGTGGGCGGTGATCACGGCGACACCGGCGGCGTGCCGGCGGAAGACGGAGCGGAGCAGGTCGGGCGAGGCGGACCTGGGGGCGCCGATCGTGGGAACGGTGCGGAGCTCGGGCGAAACCGTCATGGAGTTGTCCTTCGTGCGGGGCGGCGTGGAGCGGGGTCCGGGGGGCGTCAGAGGCCCGGACAGCGCGCGCTCGCGTGGCGGCCCAGGTCCACGTGGGCCCGGCCGTAGAGAAGGAGTTCACCGGTCACTCCGCCAGGGTGACGACGGGCGACGGCCCGGGTCAAGTGCGTACCGGCATGTGGGAGATGCGTCACCGCGCCGGGGAACGTCCGGTCCGCGCCCGGCCGGCCGCCCCCGCCCCTCACAGCGCGTGACCGAGCGCGGCGATGACGTCGGCCCTGCGGGGCTGCCCCTCGGCCCGGCGGACGATCCGTCCGGCCGCGTCGAGGACGAGGACGGTGGGGGTACGGGCGATGCCGAGCGCGCGGACGAGCGCGAGGTGCTCCTCCGCGTCGATCTCCACGTGCGCCACGCCCGGCACCATGGCGGCCACCTCCGCGAGGACCCGCCGGGTCGCCCGGCAGGGCTGGCAGAAGGCGCTGGAGAACTGGACCAGCGTGGCGCGCTCCCCCGGCTCCGCGCCGCCGGGCAGCTCCGGCCCCAGCCGTCCGGGACCGGCCGGCCCGGTCTCCCGCCGCTCCGGTCGCGGCCCCTCCGTGGTGCCCGCCGCCACCCCTCTGCCCCGCTCCTCGTCGTCCCGCCCGGTCCGCGCGTCCCGCGTCCCCGCACACCGTGCAGCGTCGCACGGCACCGTCGGATTCCCGCCACGACCACCGCGAGTGACGAGAATCTCCCCGTACGAAGCCGCCTGGACTGGTCACGGGGGCCCACATGCGGCACGATCTGCCCAAAGCCGAAAACCTACGGCCGCGTAACTTCGCCGGGAGAGCCCTCCCGAAAGGCACAGACGAAGGGGTACCTCTCCCATGGCAGAACTCGTGTACCGACCGGTGGTCGGCGCCGCGCTCACCATGTTCAAGGCGCTCGACCTCAAGATCGACACACAGGGTTCGGAGCACATCCCGCGCACCGGCGGAGCCGTTCTGGTCAGCAACCACATCAGCTACCTGGACTTCATCTTCACCGGTCTCGCCGCGCTGCCCCAGAAGCGCCTGGTGCGCTTCATGGCGAAGGAGTCGGTCTTCCGGCACAAGGTCTCCGGGCCGCTGATGCGCGCCATGAAGCACATCCCGGTGGACCGCGCGCAGGGCGAGCACGCCTACCAGCACGCCCTGGAGGCGCTGCGGAAGGGCGAGATCGTCGGCGTCTTCCCCGAGGCGACCATCTCGGAGTCCTTCACGCTGAAGAGCTTCAAGTCGGGCGCGGCCCGGCTCGCGCAGGAGGCCGGGGTCCCGCTGATCCCGATGGCCCTGTGGGGGACGCAGCGGGTCTGGACGAAGGGCCGGCCGCGGAACTTCAAGCGGTCCCACATCCCGGTGACGATCCGGGTCGGGGAGCCGGTGGAGGCCCCCGCCGACCAGTACGCGGGGGCGATCACCCGGCGGCTGCGCGAGCGCGTCCAGGAGCTCCTGGAGGCCGCGCAGCGCGCCTACCCGGTGCGCACGAAGGACGCCCAGGACACCTGGTGGATCCCGGCGCACCTGGGCGGCACGGCGCCGACCCCGGAGCAGCTGAAGGCGTCCGGGAAGTAGCCCCCGGGCCGTCTCACCCGGGGTCGCCGACGGTGATCCGCGCCCCGGGGCTGACCTTCAGGAGCGCCTCGGCGAGCTCCCGCCCGGCCGCGAGCAGCTCCGCGGGGCTCATGGGGGCGAGCGACTCCAGGAGGAAGAGGGCGTCGGTGGTGTCGTCGTCGATGCGGGTGCGCGGACCCTGGCGCCAGTTCCACCGGCGGCAGGTGACGCCCCGCTCGTCGCACCAGACGATCTCGCCCGGCTCGGGGTGCTCCACGCTCTCCTCGCCGCCGGAGAGGGTGACGAAGTCCTCCTCGCCGGTGGCCCGGACGAGCCTCATGCCGCCCTGGATGCGGTGGAGGTCCTCGCCGCCGACGGGGATGAGGTGGGCGACGCTGATCGCGTTGTAGGCGTCCACGAGGCGGTTGATGCGGGGCAGCCCGCCGTCCGCCAGCGCCCGGCGGGCGAGCGCCTCCGCGGAGTTGCGCGTGCGGGACGGCTTGGCGCCGAAGGCGGTGTACGCGGCGCGCCAGGCGGCGACGTGCGGGTCCTGGTCCGGGGTGCGGCCGTCGAGGCGGTCGGCCAGGCGCCGGGCGGCCTCGTCGAGGAGGGCCTCGCTGGTGGCGTCGCTGGGACCGTTGACGAGCCCGCGGGCCTCGATCGCCAGATGGGTGAAGCCGGGGACGAGGGCGCGCACCTCGTCGGAGACGGTGAGCGTCAGGGGCATGGCGCCGTTCCTTGCTGCCGGGGGTCACGGCCCGCGGCGGGGATCACCACGGGACCGGTCCAGCATAAAGCACCGGGCGATCCATTTCATTGCACTGCGAAGACCGGAGAACGGCCGGGCGGAGTCACGGGTGACTCCGCCCGGCCGTCGCCGTGGCGGGCGGGCCTCAGCGGGCCAGCTCCTCCTTCAGCGCCTGGAGGAAGGCGTCGACGTCCTCCTCCGTGGTGTCGAAGGAGCACATCCAGCGCACGTCGCCGGCGGCCTCGTCCCAGAAGTAGAAGCGGAAGCGCTTCTGGAGCCGGCGGCTGACCTCGTGCGGGAGCCGCGCGAAGACCGCGTTCGCCTGCACCGGGTAGAGGATCTCCACCCCGTCCAGGGAGCGCACGCCGTCCGCGAGGCGGCGGGCCATCGCGTTGGCCTGGCGGGCGTTGCGCAGCCACAGGTCCTTGGCGAGGAGCGCCTCCAGCTGCACCGACAGGAAGCGCATCTTGGACGCGAGCTGCATGGACAGCTTGCGCAGGTGCTTCATGTGGCTGACCGCGTCCGGGTTGAGGACGATCACGGCCTCGCCGAAGAGCATGCCGTTCTTGGTGCCGCCGTACGAGACGACGTCGACGCCCACCGCGTTGGTGAAGGCGCGCATCGGCACGTCGAGGGAGGCGGCCGCGTTGGCTATCCGGGCGCCGTCGAGGTGCACCTTCATGCCCTTGGCGTGGGCGTGCTCGACGACGGCGCGGATCTCGTCCACGGTGTAGACGGTGCCCAGCTCGGTGTTCTGGGTGATCGAGACGACCTGGGGCATCGCCCGGTGCTCGTCCTCCCAGCCCCAGGCCTGCCGGTCGATCAGCTCGGGGGTGAGCTTGCCGTCCGGGGTGGGCACGGTGAGCAGCTTGAGGCCGCCCATGCGCTCCGGGGCGCCGCCCTCGTCCACGTTGATGTGGGCGGACTCGGCGCAGATCACGGCGCCCCAGCGGTCGGTGAGCGCCTGGAGGGCGGTCACGTTCGAGCCGGTGCCGTTGAAGACCGGGAAGGCCTCCGCGAGCGGGCCGAAGTGGCTGTGCACGATCCGCTGGAGGTGGTCGGTGTAGTCGTCCTCGCCGTAGGCGACCTGGTGGCCGTCGTTGGCGAGGGCGAGGGCGGCGAGGATCTCGGGGTGGACGCCGGCGTAGTTGTCGCTGGCGAAGCCCCGGACCGACGGGTCGTGGTGCCGACGGGCGTCGGTCCGGTGTCCGAGGGCGGCCGTCACGGTGCGGGGGTCAGCCACAGGCGCTGTCCGTTCACTTCCTGGGCGGGCCGGTCCCACAGGCCGGCGATCTCGTCGGCCAGGTCCTTGACGTCGGTGAAGCCCGCGAACTTCGCGTTGGGGCGTTCGGCGCGCATCGCGTCGTGCACCAATGCCTTGATCACCAGGATGACAGCCGCGGCCTGCGGGCCGTCGTCGCCCCCCAGTTTGCGGAAGGAGTCCGCCAGGGCCAGGGTCCACGCCTCGGCGGCGGCCTTGCCCGCGTTGTACGCGGCGTTGTTGGCCTGCGGCTTGTGCGCGCCGACCTGGCTGACCAGGGCGTAGCGCCCGGTGCCGCCGCCGCGGACCAGGGCGTCGTGGAAGGCGAGCGAGGTGTGCTGGACCGTGCGGATCAGGAGCTTCTCCAGGAAGTCCCAGTCCTTGAGGTCGGTCTCGGTGAAGGAGGGGCTGCCGCGCCAGCCGCCCACGAGGTGGACGACTCCGTCGACGCGTCCGAACTCCTTCTCCGTCTTGTCCGCCCAGGTGCGCGTGGCGTCCAGGTCGAGGAGGTCCACCGTGTCGCCGACGACCTTGGCTCCGTGGGCCTCGCGGGCCGCCTCGACGGCCTCGGCGAGGCGGGCCGGGTCGGCGTCGGCGGCGACCACCGTCGCGCCGGCGCCGGCGAGGCGGAGCAGTGCCGCCCGGCCGGCGGGGCCGGCCGCGCCGGCCACCGCGATGACGAGCCCGTCGAGGGGGCCGCCGTTCGATTCGGCGTTCATGGGTGCCGCCTCCTCCGTGTCCTGGCGGGCCTCGCTCACGCGGCGACCCGCACGGTGCCCGTGACGTCCGCGGCCGTGATGCCCTTGGTGTCGGCGATCACGCCCTTCAGCTTCTTGGCGAGGGCCTCGAAGAACATGCTGAGCGGAAACTCGTCGGGAAGCACGTCGTCGACGAGCTTGCGCGGCGGGAGGGTGAGGTCCAGGGCGTCGGGGCCCTTGGCCCACTTGGAGCCCGGGTGCGGGGCGAGGTAGCCGGAGACGAACTCGTACGCCTTGAACCAGTGGACCAGCTTCGGGCGGTCGATGCCGTCCCGGTAGAGGGTCTCGATGTCGGAGCAGAGGCGGTTGGTGACCTCGGGGGCGCGCTCCCAGTCGATGCTGAGGACGTTGTCCGTCCAGCGCACCACGTCGTTCTTGTGGAGGTAGGCGAAGAGGAGCTGGCCGCCCAGACCGTCGTAGTTGCGGTTGCGGTCGCCGGTGAGCGGGAAGCGGAACATCCGGTCGAAGAGAACGGCGTACTGCACGTCGCGACCGTGCTCGTTGCCCTCGCCCTCCAGCTTCACGGCCTCCCGGAAGGCGGTGAGGTCGCAGCGGAGCTCCTCCAGGCCGTACATCCAGAACGGCTGGCGCTGCTTGATCATGAAGGGGTCGAAGGGCAGGTCGCCGCGGCTGTGGGCGCGGTCGTGGACCAGGTCCCACAGGACGAAGGCCTGCTCGCAGCGGGTCTGGTCGTCGAGCATCGAGGCGATCTCCGCGGGCAGCTTCAGGCCCAGGGTGTCGACGGCGGCCTCGGTGACCTTGCGGAAGCGGGCGGCCTCGCGGTCGCAGAAGATGCCGCCCCAGGTGAAGCGCTCGGGGACCTCGCGGACGGCGACGGTCTCCGGGAAGAGGACGGCCGAGTTGGTGTCGTACCCGGCGGTGAAGTCCTCGAAGGTGATGCCGCAGAAGCCCGGGTTGTCGTAGCGGGCGCCCTCCAGCTCGGCCAGCCACTCGGGCCAGACCATGCGCAGGACGACGGCCTCGAAGTTGCGGTCCGGGTTGCCGTTCTGCGTGTACATCGGGAAGAGCACGAGGTGCTGGAGCCCGTGGGCGCGGCCGGTGGCCGGGTGGAACTCCATGAGGGAGTCCAGGAAGTCCGGGACGGCGAAGCCGCCCTCGGACCACTTGCGCAGGTCGGCGACGAGCGCCCGGTGGTAGGCGGCGTCGTGCGGCACGAGCGGGGAGAGCTGCTCGACGGCGGACACCATGCGGTCCACGGTCAGCTCGACCAGGGCGCGGGCGGGCGCGCCCTCGGCCTCGAAGTCCACCGAGCCGTCGGCGCGCTGCCAGGCCCGGATCTCCTCCACGGCGGTCTTGAGCTCGGGCCACGCCGGGTGGTCGATCACACGGGTGTCCGCGGCTATCGCCACACCGGTCACGTCCTGCACAAGAATTTCCGTCATGCCTCTTCCTCCACAGGAGAACCTTGCGTCAAGAAACCGTATCCACGCAGGGGTGATCCCCGCAAGTGGTGCAAGAGAAATTCTCCCGTGAGACGCCCACCCCACCGAATTTTTTCCTGTCGGCCGGGGGGTGAAGGCGTGCTTCCGCCGGACGGATCAGACCAAAGGCTTCACCAGCAGCTCGAAGCGGAGGTCCTCGCGCCGGGGCACGCCGAAGCGCTCGTCGCCGTACGGGAAGGGGCTCGTCTCGCCGGTGCGCCGGTAGCCGCGCCGCTCGTAGAAGGCGATCAGCTCCTCCCGGGCGGTGATCACCGTCATGTGCATCTCGCGGACGTCCCAGAGCGTGCGCACCCGGCGCTCGGCCTCCGCGATGATCCGCTTGCCGAGACCGGCGCCCTGGAGCTCGGGCCGGACCGCGAACATGCCGAAGTAGGCGGCCTCGCCCCGGTGCTCCAGCTGGCAGCAGGCGACCGTCTCGCCGTCCCGCTCGACCAGCAGCAGCACGCTGCCGGGGGCGGAGATCACCGCGGCCACCCCCTCCGGGTCGGTCCGCTGCCCGTCCAGCAGGTCCGCCTCGGTCGTCCACCCCGCCCGGCTCGTGTCGCCCCGGTAGGCCGACTCGACCAGCGGCACCACGACGGGGACGTCGTCGAGCACCGCCTGCCGGTACGTGACGGTGCCGGGCTCCCGGCTCGCGGCGGTGTCGGGGACGGGCGTGGCGGTGTCCATCGTGCGGGGCTCCCTCGGGCGCGGTGGATCGGCGTGCGCGATCGTCCCGAGCCTAACGCGCGCCGCCGCACCCCCTTTCGTACGCCCGTGCGCATCCGTGCGCCCGCGTGCGCGCGGCCCGGGGCGGGCAGCCACCTGGACGGGGACGAGTCGAGGGGGAGGTGTGCCGTGCACGGACCGGCCCTGTCCGGCTGGCTGCTCGTCGCGCTCTGCGCGGCCGGCGGGGCGTTCTGCCTGCTGCGGATGCGGGCGTGCGCCGACGAGGAGCGGCGGGCCGCGCGCGCGGAGGCGGTGATGGGCTTCGGGATGGCCGCGATGGCGGTGCCCGCCGCCGTCATCGGCCCGCCGCCCTGGAGCTGGGCGGCGTACGCGGCGCTGTTCGGCGCCGTGGCGGTGCGCGACCTCGTCGCGGCGCGGCGCGGCGGCCACCGGCTCCACCACGCGGTGGGCTCCCTCGCCATGGTCTACATGGCGCTCGCCATGGCACCGGCGGCCACCGGCGCGCAGGGGGTGCACGCGGCGCACGGCACGGGCCCGGCCGCCGCGGGCGGCATCCCCCTGCTCACCGGCGGCCTGCTCCTCTACTACATGGTGTACGTGCTCCGCACCGGCGCCCGGCTCGTCCCGGTCGCGCCGCACCCGCGCGCCGCGGGCGCGGCGGGCACCGGGGGGCCGGCCTGGGCGAACCGGCCCGAACTGACCCTGGTGTGCAGGCTCTCGACGGGGCTCGCCATGCTGGCGATGCTCGGCACCCTCTGAGTCCCTTGCCCCGCAAGGACGTTCGGCTCCCCCGGCGGCGAAACCGTGGCGTACGTCACTTGCCCGCCCCGCCCGTACCCCCGGGGAGCGCCCCGCTCATAGGCTGGCGTCATGTCGGTCTCCCTCGCGCTGCTCCTGCTCGGCGTCCTGACCGCTCTCACCGCGCCCCGGCTGCTCGCCCGGGCCCACTGGGCGGAGCGAGAACCGGTCGTCGCGCTGTGGGTGTGGCAGTGCGTGGTGGCCGCGGTGCTGGTCAGCTTCGCGCTCTCGATGGCCTTCAGCGCCTCCGCCGCCTGGCAGGCGGTGCGCGGGCAGCTCTTCGCACCCGCGCCGCGCGCGGTGCTCGACGCGTACGAGCTGACCGCGGACGGGGGCCCCTGGTCGGCGGCGCTCGCCCTGCTCCTCGCGGCCGGCGGGCTGTGGTCGGGCGCCATGCTCGGCCGGGAGATCGGCCTGGCCCGCGCCCGCCGCCGGCGGCGGCGGGACGACCTGCTGGTCCGCGCCCCGCAGCTGCCCGGCGAGGAGGAGGCGGGCGGACGGCTCGTCGTCCTGGAGGGCGAGCGCCCGGACGCCTGGTGGCTGCCGGGGTCCACCCCTCGGCTCGTCATCACCACCGCCGCGCTCCGCCGGCTGAAGGGCCGTCAGCTCGACGCGGTCCTCGCCCACGAGCAGGGCCACGCCCGGGCCCGCCACGACTGGCTGCTCAACTGCTCCGGGGCGCTGGCCGCGGGCTTCCCCGGCATCCCGGTCTTCGCCGCCTTCCGCGAGGAGATGCACCGGCTGGTCGAGCTGGCCGCCGACGACGTGGCCTCGCGCCGCTTCGGGCGGCTCACCGTCGCCCTCGCCCTGGTGGAACTGAACGAGGAGCGGGGCGTGTTCGCCGCCGCCCCCGGCACCGGCCCGGAGGCCGGACTCCCCCGGCGGGTGGACCGGCTGCTCGCCGCCACGCCCCGGCTGCCCGCCGCCCACCGGCTGCGCCTGACGGCGACCGCCGCGCTGGTCCCGGTCGTCCCGCTGCTCGTCGCCTTCTACCCGGGCCTGGCGGCGCTGGGCTGAGGAGCACCTCCCTCCCGACCGGGAGGGGGCGCCTCCCCCGCGCGCACGGGTGTCGCGCGTGTCGCGGGGGCCCACAGGAGGCGGTCCGTCCGGCAGGATCGTGGAATGCGTACTTCCGCCGTAATCTCCGGATGCCTCGCCCTCGTCCTGCTCGTGCTCGTGGTGGCCGGCTGGTCCCCGCTGCTCTCCTTCGACCGCGCGGTCGACGAGGCGCTCCACCGCAACGCGGTGGACCATCCGGGCTTCGCCCGTCTCCACCGGGTGCTGAGCGACTGGGTCTGGGATCCGCTGACGCTCCGCGTCCTGGCCTTCGCCGTCGCCCTGGTCCTCGCCCGCTCCGGCCGCCGGCGCCTGGCCCTGTGGGTGGCGGGGACCGTGGTGGCGGCGGCCGGGGTGCAGCAGGCGGTGAAGGCGCTGGTCGGCCGGGAGCGGCCGGTCTGGCCCGATCCCCTGGACTCGGCCTCGTTCGCCGCCTTCCCCTCCGGGCACGCGATGACGGCGGCGGTGGTCTGCGGGCTGCTGCTGTGGGTGCTGGCGGTCGTCGGCCGGGAACCGTGGCGGGGCTGGGGCACCGCGGCGGGAGTGGCCGTCGTCTCGGTGCTCGGGGTCGGCTGGACCCGGCTCTACCTGGGCGTGCACTGGCCGACGGACGTGCTGGCCGGCTGGCTGCTCGGCTGGTGCTGCGTGGCCGTCGCGATCCTCTCGTACCGCCGGACCGCCGGCCGCCGGTCCCCGTCGGCGGGGACGCCCGCGGACGAGGAGGCGTGACGAAGCCGCCGACCTGGACGATCCCCCGTGTCGCCCAGGTCGGGCGGCCTCCCCGCCGTCGCGCCACGAGGGCGGACCGGCGGACTGCGCTGAGTATATTGGCTGCGAGCCAGTCAACGCAGGAGCCCAGCATGACGCCACGTAGCCCATCGGTCAACGAAGAGCTTCGGCGACGGTCGCGCGAGCGGATCCTGGAGGCCACCGTCGACCTCGTGGGGGTGCGCGGATACGAGGCCACGACCCTCGGCGACATCGCCGAACGGGCCGGGGTGGCCCGGGGGCTCGTCTCGTACTACTTCGACGGCAAGCGGAAGTTGCTCCAGGCCGCCGTGCACCGGCTGATGCACCTCACGCTGGCCGAGGCGCTGGAGCGCGAGCCGCGCGCGGAGGACGGCGAGGAGCGGCTCGCCCGGGCGATCGACGCGATCCTGGGGCTCGCGGTGGCCCGGCCGACCCTGATGCGGACCCACATGGCCGGGATCCTCCAGGCGGAGGGCTTCGTGCGGTGCGAGGAGCAGCAGCGGCTCGCGTTCCTGCTGAGGGACACGATGGTGCGGTACGGCTCCGAGGACGTCGACCGGGACTACCCGCTGCTGCGGGCGCTGCTGATGGGCGCCGTGGTGGGGGTGCTGCTCCCGGGCGCGCCGATGCCGATGGCGCGGCTGCGCGCGGAGCTGTTCCACCGGTACGGACTGGCCTGGGGACGCGGCATGCCGCCGGACGGCGGTCCGCCCGGCGGCATGCTCTGACGCGTCCGGGGTCAGTCCCGGCCGTGCCCCCGGTCGTCGAAGTCCTCGAAGTAGTCCGGCTGGGTCTGGACGTTGAGCTCGTCCATCCGGATCCGCTTCGCGGGGTCCGTGCGCCGGTCGTCGATCCTCAGGACGTCGAGGCCCCGGGCGATCTCGTTCGAGTAGACGTGTCCGTTGTAGTAGTAGGCGGACCAGGAGCCGCCGGTGGCGAGCGTGGTGGCGGAGACCGGTCCGCGGTCGAAGTAGCCGATCTCCTTCGGGTGCGCGGAGTCGGTGAAGTCCCAGAGGGAGACGCCGCCCTGGTACCAGGCCTGGACCATCAGGTCCTTGCCCTTGACCGGGATCAGCGAGCCGTTGTGCGCGACGCAGTTCTCGGTGTCGGCCTGGTGGCGGGGGATCTTGAAGTAGCTGCGGAAGACCAGCCGGCGGTGGTCGCCCTTGCCGGTGATGTCGTAGATGCCGTTGGCGCCCCGGTTCGGGCCGACGGCGGCGTTGCAGGTGGCGCCCCCGCCGCCGCCGAGCTCGTCGGTGAAGACGACCTTGTTCGCCTTCTGGTTGAAGGTCGCGGAGTGCCAGAAGGCGAAGTTGACGTTGTCCTGGACCTGGTCGATCACCCGCGGGTGTTCGGGGTCGGAGACGTCGAAGAGGATGCCGTCGCCCATGCAGGCGCCGGCCGCGAGGTCCTTTCCGGGGAGCACGGTGATGTCGTGGCAGCCGGTGGTCTTGGAGACGCCCGGGTTGGTGGGCGCGCCGGGGTTGCCGCCGCCGTCGGGACCCTCGCCGGGGAAGAGGACCGGGAAGCCCACGATCCGGGCCTGCTGGGGTGCCTTGCGGGGCACCTTGATGACGGAGATGCCGTCGTGCGGCGGCAGGCAGTCGGGGAAGGCCGCGTTGGGCGAGTAGGAGGAGACGTACACGTACACGTCCTTGCGCTGCGGCAGGATCGTGTGGGTGTGGGAGCCGCAGGCGGTCTCGACGGAGGCGACGTACTTCGGGTTGGCGACGTCGCTGATGTCGAAGATCTTCATGCCCTCCCAGGACTCCTTGACCGAGGCGGGCTGCGTCGTGCTGGCGCACGAGTCGTCGCTGCGGGAGGAGTCGGTGGAGAGGAAGAGCAGGTCCCCGGAGACGGAGATGTCGTTCTGGGATCCGGGGCAGAGGACCTGGGTGACGGTCTTCGGGGCCTTCGGGTCGCCGATGTCGAAGACGCGGAAGCCGTCGTAGTTGGCCGCGAAGGCGTACCTGCCCTGGAAGGCCAGGTCCGTGTTGAGGCTCTTGAGCGCGTCCTTGGGGACGTTCGCCAGGTGTTCGATGTTGTCGGTGTGCACGATCTCGTCGACGCCGGGTATGTCGCCGCTCAGGATCGCGGACCGTGCCCCGGCCGCCCGTTCCGCCGAGACGGGCGTCTGGAGGGGCGCATCACCGGGGTCGGGTGTGGCGGTGGCCGTTCCGGTGGCGAGGAGCGCCGCCAGCAGGCCGGCGGCGGCGGTGGCCGCGCCGATGCGTCTGATGCGGGACCGTGGACCGTGCGGGGTGGGCAACGAAGTCACTCCGTCCTCCATGTTTTCCGTTCCGTGCTGAACGGTGCTGGACCCCGGCAGTATGTTCCTTGACGTGCACATCCCAACAGATGGCGACACGGACGCAATGAACGCTTCCGGGCGACCCTCCCGGAAGGAACACCGGGAACGGCCCCCGTACCCGCACATCCCCCTGGAGGTACCGTTGCTGATCCGCCCTCGGCGCGCCGCCCTCGCCGCACCCCTCGCCGCCCTGGCCGTACTCGCCCTGGGCGCCTGCGAGTCGGGGTCCGACTCCGCGGCGCCGGAGCCCGCGCCGAGCGGCGCGGCCGCGGTGGTCGTGCCGGGGAGGCCCGGCGAGCCGGCCCGGCGGGTGTCACCGGAGGAGGCCGCGAGCCTGCTCCCGGACGAGCGGCCGAACGGCGCGGACTTCCGGTACGTGCAGATGATGGTCGTGCACCACCGCCAGGCCCTGACGATGACCGCACTGGCCCCCGGACGCGCGGGGTCGCCCCGGGTCGGGAAGGTGGCGGAGCGGATCGCGGCGGCGCAGCAGCCGGAGATCGGCGCCATGGAGGGATGGCTGGAGAACAACGGCGGGCCGCGCGAGCAGGGGGCGCACGACCATCACGCGATGCCGGGCATGGCGACCGAGGCCCAGCTCGCCGAGCTGCGGGCGGCGAAGGGCGCGGCCTTCGACGAGCTGTTCCTGCGCCTGATGGTGACGCACCACGAGGGGGCCGTGGCGATGGCGGCCGAGGTCCTCGGCCAGGGCAACAACATCCAGGTGGAGGAGATGGCGAACGACGTGATCGCCCAGCAGACCGCGGAGATCAACCGGATGCGGTCGCTGTGACCGGGGAGGCCCCCGGGGCCTCCCCCGCGCCCTCGCGGGCGGACTGCGCGTCGGCGGCGGCCAGGACGGTGTCGAGGAGTCCGGGGAAGAGGGCGTCGAGCTCGGCCCCGCGCAGTCCGTTGAGCTTGGCGGTGCCCCGGTAGTCCTGCCGGATGACGCCCGCCTCGCGCAGCACCCGGAAGTGGTGGGTGGTGGTCGACTTGGTGACCGGGAGGACGAAGTGCGAGCAGCTCAGTTCGGTGCGCGCGGCGGCGAGTTCGCGCACGATCCGCAGGCGGACGGCGTCCGACAGCGCGTGCAGCACCGCCTCCAGGCGGATCTCCTCGCGCGCGGGGTGCTCCAGGAGGCGGGGGCTGGCGGGGGTCGTCATGGCGGCGGCTCCACTTTCTCCCGAGGGTCGGTCCGGGACGGGAATCATTGTACGAGGATCCTCGTAGTTTGACAGTCGCCGTACTACGACGGGTATCGTACGAACATCCCGCCGGACCTCCCCCGGTCCGGCACCGGCCGCCTTGAAACGGAGTCCGCGATGAGCGCCGCCCTCTTCGAGCCCTACACCCTCCGCTCGCTGACCATCCCCAACCGGGTCTGGATGGCTCCGATGTGCCAGTACTCGGCGGACGTCTTCGGCCCGAACGCCGGCGTCGCCACCGACTGGCACCTCGCCCACTACGGCTCCCGGGCCACCGGCGGCGCCGGCCTGATCCTGGTCGAGGCCACCGCCGTCGCCCCCGAGGGCCGGATCAGCCCCGCCGACCTGGGCCTGTGGAACGACACCCAGACCGAGGGCCTGCGCCGGATCGCCTCCTTCGTCAAGGCACAGGGCAGCGTCCCCGGCATCCAGATCGCCCACGCCGGCCGCAAGGCCTCCACCCAGCGCCCCTGGCTCGGCCGCGGTCCCGCGCCGGCCGAGGAGGCCTGGCAGCCGGTCGGGCCGAGCCCGGTCGCCTTCGCCGACGGCTATCCGGTGCCGACCGAGCTGACCGAGGACGGCATCCGGGAGGTCGTCGGGCAGTTCGCCGCCGCGGCCCGCCGCGCCCTGGCCGCCGGCTTCGAGGTCGTCGAGGTGCACGGCGCCCACGGCTACCTCATCGGAGAGTTCCTCTCCCCGCACAGCAACCACCGCACCGACGCCTACGGCGGCTCCTTCGAGAACCGCACCCGCCTCGCCCTGGAGGTCGTGGACGCGGTCCGCGCGGTCTGGCCCGAGGAGCTGCCGGTCTTCTTCCGGATCTCCGCCACCGACTGGCTGGAGGAGGCGGGCTGGACCCCGGACGAGACCGTCCGCTTCGCCGCGCTGCTGCGCGAGCACGGCGTCGACCTCCTGGACGTCTCCACCGGCGGCAACGCGAGCACGGCCCGGATCCCGGTCGCCCCCGGCTACCAGGTGCCCTTCGCCGCCCGGGTGAAGGCCGAGACCGGACTGCCGGTCGCCGCCGTCGGACTCATCACCGAGCCCCGGCAGGCCGAGAAGATCCTCGCCGACGACGAGGCCGACGCCGTCCTCCTCGGCCGCGAGCTCCTGCGCGACGCCTCCTGGCCCCGGCGCGCCGCCCGCGAACTGGAGGGCACCGCCTTCACGCCGCCGCAGTACGCCTGGGCCATCTGACCCCGGCCGGCGGCGAACGCCCCGGAGCCGCCCGGACCGCCGGGCCGCGCCGGGGAGCGGCCGTCCGGGGACGCCCCGCGACCGGCCGTTCGCGGGGCGTCCCCGGACGCCGTTGTCAGTGGCCGGGTGCAGACTGGCCGGTACCCGCGACAACGGCGTCCTGGAGGTGGGCACCCATGCCCGACGTACTTCTCACCGTAGGCACCCGCAAGGGACTCTTCATCGGCCGCAGGCGCGGCGGGCGCTGGGAGTTCGACGATCCGTGCTTCCCCGCCCAGGCCGTCTACTCGGTCGCCGTCGACACCCGGCCGGACACCCCGAGGCTGCTCGTCGGCGGCGACAGCTCCCACTGGGGCCCGTCCGTCTTCCACTCCGACGACCTGGGTCGGACCTGGACCGAACCGCCCGCCCCCGCCGTGCGGTTCCCCCAGGACACCGGCGCCTCCCTGGAGCGCGTCTGGCAGCTCCACCCGGCCCCCGCCCACTCCCCCGGCGTCGTCTACGCGGGCACCGAACCGGCCGCGCTCTTCCGGTCCGACGACGGCGGCGAGTCCTTCGCCCTCGTCCGGCCGCTCTGGGAGCACCCGACCCGCGACCGGTGGGTGCCGGGCGGCGGCGGCGAGGCCGTGCACACGGTCGTGACCGACCCGCGCGACCCGGACGCCGTCACCGTCGCCGTCTCCACCGCCGGCGTCTTCCGCACCCGGGACGGCGGCGCCTCCTGGGCCCCCTCCAACGACGGCGTCTCCGCCGTCTTCCTGCCCGACCCGCACCCCGAGTTCGGCCAGTGCGTGCACAAGATCGCCCAGGACGCGGGCGATCCGGACCGGCTCTACCTCCAGAACCACTGGGGCGTCTACCGCAGCGACGACGCCGGCGGCAGCTGGACGGACGTCGGCGGGCCGCTCCCCTCCGACTTCGGCTTCGCCGTCGCCGCGCACCCGCACCGCCCCGGCACCGCCTACCTCTTCCCCATCACCGCCGACTCCGACCGGGTCCCGGCCGGCCGGCGCTGCCGGGTCTACCGCACCGGCGACGCCGGCGCGACCTGGGAGCCCCTCGGCGAGGGCCTCCCCCGGGGCGACCACTACGGCACCGTCCTGCGCGACGCCCTGTGCACCGACGACGCCGACCCCGCGGGCGTCTACTTCGGCAACCGCAACGGCGAGGTGTACGCGAGCGACGACGACGGGGACACCTGGCGGCTGCTCGCCGAGCACCTGCCGGACGTCCTCTGCGTCCGGGCGGCGGTCGTCTGAACCCCCCGCCGCCGGGCGGCCGTCGGCCCCGCGGTCAGGGCAGCAGCCAGTCCACCGGCTCGGCGCCCTGGGCGACCAGCATCTCGTTGGCCCGGCTGAAGGGGCGCGAGCCGAAGAAGCCCCGGTCCGCCGAGCGAGGGGACGGGTGCGCCGACTCGACGGCGGGCAGACCGCCCAGCAGCGGACGGGCGTCGCGGGCGTCGCGGCCCCAGAGGATGGACACCAGCGGCTTGCCGCGCGCGGCGAGCGCCCGGACGGCCTGCTCGGTGACCTCCTCCCAGCCCTTGTTCCGGTGGGCGCCCGCGTTGCGCGGGGAGGTGGTGAGCGTCCTGTTGAGCAGCAGGACGCCCTGCCGGGTCCACGGGGTGAGGTCGCCGTTGGAGGGGCGGGGGTGCCCCAGGTCCTGGTGCATCTCCCAGAAGATGTTCAGGAGGCTGGCCGGCAGCTGCCGCACCTCCGGGGCGACGGCGAAGCTCAGGCCGATCGCCATCCCCGGCGTGGGGTAGGGGTCCTGACCCAGGATCAGGACCCGCACGTCGTCGAACGGCTGCTGGAAGGCGCGCAGCACGTTCGGTCCCGACGGCAGATAGCTCCGGCCGGCGGCGATCTCCGCCCGCAGGAAGTCGCCCATCTCGGCCACCCGGCCCGCGACGGGCTCCAGGGCCTTCGCCCAGCCGGGCTCCACCAGTTCGCTCAACGGTCTCGCAGTCACAGTCCGTCACTCTAGCGGCCTACACCGACAACGCCCTCCGCCCTAGACTGCGGGCCCCAGACCCCCACCCGGTGAGGACGGTTGCGAGCGTGGAGCCCCGGAACGAAGGCGCCGGCGGGCCGGCGGACGCGGTGGTCGTCGGGATCGACTCGGGCGGCTCGGGCGTGCGGATCGCCCTCGCCCGGGCCGCCGACGGGACGCTGCTCGAACGGGTGGCCGCGCCCGGCCCCGTACCGACCGGACCGGGCGGCATCCGGGCCGACCGCTTCCTGGAATCGGTGCTGCCGGCCGTCGCCGCCCTGCGCGAACGGCACGGGGCGGGGCGGCCGGTGCGCGCCGCCGCGGTGGGCGCCGCCGGCATGGCCACCCTCGGCGAGGAGCTGCGGGCCGTCCTGCCGGGCGCCTTCGCCGAGGCCTGGGGGGTGCGCGGGACCGCGCTCGCCGCCGACGCGGTGACCGCCTACGCCGGGGCGCTCGGCGCACGGCCCGGCGCCGTCGTCGCGGGCGGCACCGGCCTGATCGCCCTCGGCACCGACCTGACCGGCTGGCGCCGGGCGGACGGCTGGGGCCACCTCCTGGGCGACTGCGGCAGCGGCGCCTGGATCGGGCGGGCGGGCCTGGAGGCCGCGATGCGCGCGCACGACGGGCGGCGCGGCGGCTCGCCCGCGCTGCTGGAGCGGGCGGAGAAGCTGCACGGCCCGGCGGCGGGGCTGCCGGCCGCGCTGTACCCGCGCGCGGACCGGCCGGCCGTGCTCGCCGCCTTCGCCCCGGAGGTCGGCGCCGCGGCGGCCGGCGACCCGGTCGCGGCCGGGATCCTGGAGCGGGCCGCGGAACACGTCGCCGACGCGGCCGAGGCGGCCTGCCCGCCGGGCCCGGAATCCGTGGTGGCCCTCACCGGCGGCCTGTTCCGGCTGGGCGAGCCGCTGCTCGCGCCGCTGCGGGCGGCGCTCGCGGAGCGGCTGCCCGGGGTCCGGACCGTCGCTCCGTCGGGCGATCCCCTCGACGGGGCGGTGACGCTCGCCACCTGGCTCGCCGCCGGCGGCGTCCGGCTCCCCGAGGACCCCGCCCTGCTGCGGCTCCTGTGACGGCCGCGCCCCGGCCGGGGGCATCGCCGCTGGTCGCAGGGGTGCGCGGGCGCCCGATCCGCCCCGGGTCCGCTATGCGGTGCACCAGGGGGTGGACATAAGGGGGCAGAAGGCGCGGGGTCGTACCTCACCGAACGCCGCCGTCCGCAAAGCCAGTAGCATGCGGCGCCATGAGCTCCCCCACTGGGCCCGCCAACGGCCTGCCTGTACGAATGCCGCGCCCCCGCCCGTCCGGGCGGCACCGTCGCCCCGACCCGGCGGCGGCGCCCGAGGGCGCTCCCGCCCTGGTGCTCGCCGTCCCCGGCACGCCCTCGGCCGCCATACGCGCGCTGGCGGACGAGCTGGTGAGCATCGCCCGGTCCGAGCTGCCCGGCCTGGAGGCCGCGATCGGGTTCGTGGACGGCGACGGCGCGGAGTACCCGACGCTCGCCGGCGTGCTGACCGCCGCGGCGGAGCTGCGCGACGAGCGGTACCGGATCGGCGTCGCGGCCGGCCGCGAGGTCGAGGCCCCGCAGGGACCGGCCGCCGTCGTCGTCCCGCTGCTCGCCGGCCCGGACAGCGCCGTGATGCGCCAGATCCGCCAGGCGGTCATGGACAGCGGCAACACCGCCGAGCTGACCGACGTGCTCGGCCCGCACCCGCTGCTCGCCGAGGCCCTGCACGTGCGCCTGTCGGAGGCCGGTCTCGCCCGCGCCGACCGCGCCCGGCTCTTCACCGTCGCCACGGCCGCGGACGGCATCGTCCTGGCCACGGTCGGCGGCGAGGAGGCCGTGCAGGCCGCCGGCATCACCGGCATGCTGCTCGCGGCCCGGCTCGCCGTGCCGGTGATGGCCGCCGCGCTCGACCAGGAGGGCTCCATCGCCTCCGTCGCCGAGCAGCTGCGCGAGGCGGGCGCGGTGCAGCTGGCGCTCGCCCCGTACCTGATCGGACCGGAGCTGGCCGAGGGCCTGCTCGACGAGGCCTCCAAGGAGGCCGGCTGCCCGGCGGCCGAGGCCCTGGGCGCCTACCCCGCCATCGGCAAGCTGGTGCTGTCGCAGTACGCGGCCGTGCTCGGCCTCCCGCAGCAGGGCGCGGCCCCCGCGCTCTGACGCCCGTGCCCGCGCGAAGGGCCCGCACCGGAACCGTCCGGTGCGGGCCCTTCCGCGTGCCCGGGTGCCGCCGGGGGCGTCCGGCCGGTCAGCCGAAGACCACGCAGGTGACCGCCGGGACCTCGACGGAGCCGGCGCGGCGCGGGGTGCCGGTGCCGGGGGCGATGTCGAACCAGGTGACGTCGCCGGACCGCTCGTTCGCCGCGTACAGCCGCCGCCCGGACGGGTCCAGGGCCAGGTCCCGGGGCCACGCCCCGCCGCAGGGGACGGTGGCGGAGCGGATCGCCTCGTCGCCCGCCGGGGAGAGGACGAGGACGGCGAGGGTGTCGGTGCCGCGCACGGCCACCCACAGGAACCGCCCGTCGGGTGCCACGACGACGGCGGAGGGGTACGCGGGCCCGGGGGTGTCCGCGTCGACGAGCGGGATCTCCGCCAGCGGCGTCAGCTCGCCGCGCTCGGCGTCCCAGCGGCAGACGGTGACGGCGGGCTCCAGCTCGCCGACCACGTAGGCGTGGCCGCCGGCCGGGTGGAAGGCGAGGTGGCGGGGGCCGTAGCCGGGGCGCAGGGCGGTCTCCCGGTGGAGGCGGAGGGCGCCGGTGGCGGGATCGAGGGCGCAGACGCGCACGGAGTCCGTCCCGAGGTCCACGCTGACCGTCCAGCGGCCGCTGGGGTCGGGCAGGACCTGGTGGGCGTGGGGGGACGCCTGCCGGTCGGCGACCGGGCCGCCGCCCTCGTGCGGGAGGACGGCCGTGGCGGGGCCGGGGACGCCGTCCGCGCCGAGCGGCAGGACGCTGACGCCGCCGGAGGTGTAGTTGGCCGTGAGGAGGTGGCCGGCGGCGACGGAGAGGTGGGTGGGGCCGGAGCCGTCGACGGGCGCGGGGGCGCCGAGGGGGCGCGGGGCGGGCCCGTCGACGGCGAGGGCCGCGACGGCACCCGGCTCGGTCTCGGAGACGGCGTAGAGCACGCCGCCGGCCAGGGTCAGGTAGGAGGGGTCGGCGACGGCGTCGGTGGAGCCGGTGACGGTGAGCGCGCCGGTCTCCGGATCGACGTCGGCGGCGAGCACCCCGGGGCCGCCGGCCGAGGTGAAGGAGCCGAGATAGGCACGGGTCCGCCCCGCTCCCCGCTCGCGTGTCTCGTCGGTCCCGCCCACGGCGCCTCCCAGGCCCGGGCCGGTCGCTGCGACCGGCCGTCTCGGGGGCGACGTTAGCAGGCGGTCTAGACCAAGTTCGCCCAGCTGTCGGTCAGCCGTCCGCCCGCGGTTTCACGAGCGGACCAGGAGGGAGCCCGGCGGGGCGCGGAGCGGCTCGTCCAGGGCGGCCAGCAGCCGCTCCAGACCGCTGACGTGCCCCAGCGCGGCCGGGGCCGGATGGGCCGTGGCCTCGGGCTCGGCGGCCTGCCGGACCGGGGCGGCCTCCGGGGCGCCGGGCGAGGTGAGCCCCTCGACGGCCGTCTCGACCCGCCAGCAGGCGGCGGCGAGCCGGGCGTCGTGGCTGGCGTCCGGGTCGGCGGCGACCGCCGCGAGGCCGCGCACCTCGGCGGCGCACTCGTCGAGCAGGGCGAGCACGCGGCGGGCGCGGGCCTTGCGCTCGCGGAACGGGCTGAGGGGGTGGACGAGCGGGGCGACGGAGAGCCGCACCCGGCCGAGGAGCAGGTCGAGCTCGGCGACGTGCGGGCTCGGGTCGGCCCCCTCGTCGCCGGCGAGCCGGCGCTCGGAGGCCGCCGTGGCGGCGTGCACGGCCCGCAGCGCGCGCTGGATCCAGGCGTCGTTGATGGCGTGGGTGGTGACCGGGAGGATCAGCAGGACCGCGAGGGCGGCGCAGACGGCGCCGACGACGGTCTCCTCCAGGCGCAGCACGAGCAGCGCCGGGTCGAGGACGCCGAGGAGCCCGTAGAGCAGTCCGGCCATGACGGTGACCGCGAGCATCATCCAGCTGTAGGAGAGCGGCGCGGTGTAGAAGATCCCGAAGACGCAGACGGCCACCAGGAGGGCGGTGGGCAGCGGGGCGCCGTGCAGCGGGATCGCGACGACCATGCCGACGGCGATGCCGATGAGGGTGCCGAGGAAGCGGCGGAAGCCCCGGACCAGGGTCTCGCCCCGGGAGACCGTGTTGACGAAGATCCACCAGGTGGTGCCGACGGCCCAGTACCAGCGGTCCTCGGAGAGCACCTGGCCGATGCCGAGCGCCACCGCGCAGGCGGCGGTCGCCTGGACGGCCTGCCGGGTGGTGATCCGGGCGAGGCCGGTGCCGGGGAGGGGGGCCGGGGCGGCGGGCGGCGGGGTGCGCCGCTCGATCGGCCAGAGCGCGAAGCGGACGGCCCCGGCGGCCGCCAGGGCGATGCCCACGGCCGCGTACAGCTCGGGGAGCTGGCCGGGCACGGCGTGCAGGAACTGGGTGCTGAAGAAGTTCATGAAGGCGAAGATGCCGAGCGCGTGTCCGCGCGGGCCCCAGCGCCGGGCGTAGACGCCGCAGAGGACGACGAGCAGGAAGGCCCCGTCCCGCAGGAGCGTGTGGTCGTGCAGCAGGGTGGCCAGCGCGAGCACCGGGAAGCCGGCGAGCGGCAGCAGCGCGGTCGTGGCGGCCTGGCGGCGGACGGTGGCGTCGGTGACGGTGAACAGGGCGAGCAGCGCCGCCAGTCCTCCGGTGATGGACGCGGTCAGCGAGAAACCGGCCAGTTCGGCGACGGTCACCGCGAGCGCGATGCCGAGCACCGCGCGCACTCCGGTCCTGAGCCGGAGGAGCCCCGGGTCAGGAGCCACGAACATCCTCTTCACGACGGCCGGCCGCCCCCTCGTCTTGCCGCTCGCCCGCCGTGCGCCCGTCCCGGGGTGGTGGGGGGCGCGCACGGACACGACGAAGGCGCCACATCCCGGGGCGGCCTCGTCGCCGTCCCGGCGCGCGGCGCCGAAAGTACCTGGTGGACACAAGGGAAACACCGACCGGGCCCTTGGCTCAAATCACCCCCGGAGGACTGGGCCATTGGCCCGGTCTTCGCGCGTGGAACCGGCCGGACCGTGGGCCGACGGACCAGGGGGCGCTCAGGCCGGGGCGGCCGGAGCCGTCGGGGACGCCGGTGCGGACGGGACCGGCGGGAGGGCGGGGGCGGGGCGCAGCAGGGCGGCGAGCGCGGTGTGACCGCGCCGCTCGGCGTGCTCCCGGGCGGTGGTGCCGTGCGCGTCGGCGAGGCCGGGGTCGGCCCCCGCGTCGAGCAGCAGCGCGACGACCTTCTGGTGGGCCGGTCCGCCGTCGCCGAGGATGACGGCCTCCAGGAGCGCGGTCCACCCGAGGTCGTTGACGTGGTCGACGTCGACCGGGGTGTCGCGCAGGACGGCCCGGACGTACGGCACGTGGCCGCGTTCGGCGGCGGGGACGAGGCTGGTGGAGCCGAAGCGGTTCGTCAGCCGGAAGTCGGGGGCGGGGTCGGCGGTGAGCAGCACCCGCAGCACGGCGACGCTGCCGGTGGCGCCGGCGGCCAGCCAGGGGCTCTCGTGCCGGGCGTCCCGGGCGTTGACGTCCGCGCCGGCGGCGACGAGCACGCGCGCGGTCTCGACGTGGTCGCCGAGCACGGCGAGGAGCAGCGGGGAGCGCAGGTCCCCGTCCCGCGTCTCGATCCGGGCGCCGTCGGCGAGCGCGGCCCGGACGCCGTCGGCGTCGCCCCGGCGGGCGGCGGCGAGGAGCCGGTGGTGGGGGGTGGCGGTCGGCACGGTCACGGCGGTCTCCTCGGGGATCGGCGGCGGACGCGGGAAGGCGCGGGACGACGCCCCCACGGGACGACGCCCGCGCCGGACGGTTCCCGGGCGGGGGATGGGGGTACTGCGGACGGACCGCCCGGCCCCGGGACGCGGGCCCGGGACCGGACCCGAAACCGGGTACGGGTACGGGTACGGGACCGGCGGCGTCCGGGCGGGCGTGCCCGGACGCCGCCGGGGTCGGGGCCCCGCCGGGTTACCCGGCGAGGGCGTCGACGCCGGCCTGGGCGAACTTCTGGTCGAGGTCGCCGGAGGGGGCGCCGGCGACGCCGATGCCGGCGACGGGGGCGTTCTTCGAGGTGACGGGGGCGCCGCCGCCGAGGAAGAGGGTGCCGGGGATGTCCTTCAGGTTGGGGGCCTGCTCCAGGCGCTTGACCAGCTCGGTGGTCGGGGCGTTCCAGGAGACGGCGGTGTAGGCCTTCTTCTCGGCGGACGCGTAGGACTGCGGGCCGGCGCCGTCGCCGCGGAGGGTGACGAGGGTGTTGCCGTTGCGGTCGACGACGGCGACGGAGACGCGCTGGTTCTCCTTCTCGGCGGCGTCGAGGGCCGCCTGGGCGGCCTTGGTGGCGGCGTCGATCGTGAGGTGGGTGCTGCCGGTCGTGTTCTTGTTCTTCGCGTCGGCCTTGGCGACGGCGGCGGGAGCGGCGGCCGGGGTCGCGGCGTTCGCGGACACCGCGCCGAAGGCGCCGGCGCCCAGGGCGACCAGGGCGGCGCCACCGGTCAGGACACGGGCACGCTTCGAGATCTGCTTCATGGTCGGTCACTCCACTCGACGGGTTCGGGGCGGGAAAGGGGCCGGAGGGACCGGCCCTGGCGACCGGGAGGCCGTCGCGCCGTCCCGCTCTGCCCTCCATCCTGGGTCCGTCCCCCGCCCTCCGCTGTCGGCCCGCCGGCCGGCCCCGCGGACCCGCCCGGCGGACCGCGGGGTCGGCCGATCGGACGACCCCGACCGGGCCCGGGGCGCGCTACGCGCGCGGGAAGGAGCCGTACCGCGCCCCTCCGCGAGCACCGCCGCGGCGCTGGGTACAGTCGGGACCGTTCCGGCGGATCGGCCCGCCGGACGGACCATCACGCCGGGGCGGCGCGCCCCGGCGGGCACGGGGAGGCCGGCACGTCATGGCGGTGGACGAACTCGACACCCGCATCCTGCGGCTCCTGATCGAGCAGCCGCGCACCAGCGTGCGGGAGTACGCGCGCGTCCTGGGCGTCGCGCGGGGCACCGTGCAGGCCCGCATCGACCGGCTCGAACGGGACGGGGTGATCACGGCGACCGGTCCGGTGCTCTCCCCCGCGGCGCTGGGGCATCCGGTGCTCGCCTTCGTGCACGTGGAGGTCACCCAGGGGCACCTGGACGAGGTCGGCGACGCGCTCGCCGCCGTGCCCGAGATCGTCGAGGCGTTCTCGATCACCGGCGGAGGGGATCTGCTGACCCGGGTGGTGGCCCGGGACGCGGGCCACCTGGAGGACGTCATCCAGCGGCTCATCCAGCTGCCGGGCGTGGTGCGCACCCGCACGGAGATCGCGCTGCGCGAGCGGGTACCGCACCGGATGCTGCCGCTGGTGGAGTCGATGAGCCGGGGCGGCGGCGCGGAGCGGCGGCCCGGCGGACGGTGACGCGGACGGGAGGGCGGGCGCGACGCGGGCGCGACCCGCGGGAGGGCGGGCGCGACGCGCGGCCGGCCGGGAGCGGTGACGTGCGCGCGGAGCGGGCGGTGACGCGGGCGGGGCGGTGACCCGGATGCGGGGCGATCGCCGCCTTCGGCACGGCCGCCGGGGCCTGGCGCGGGGCGCTGCTCTCCGTCGGCGACGAGGAGCTCGACGCCGTCGGGCACTGCACGTATCCCCACGGCAGCGATCCGGAGGAGCCGTTCCTGGAGATCGTGTGGTGGGTCAACCAGGAACTCCTGCACCACGGCGCCGAGATCGCCCTCCTGCGCGACCTGTACCGGATCCGGAACGCCTGACGGCCGGCCCGGCACCGGCCCGGTCCCCGCACACGGCCCGCTGACGACCGGCGGTCGTCAGCGGGCGGTCGTGCGGGCGAGGACGAGGGCCACGTCGTCCTGGGCCGGGTCCACGAGGAGCCGGCCCAGGACTCCGTCGCAGAGCTCGTCCAGCGGGCCGTCGGCCCGGCCGAGGGCGAGGCCCAGCTGGCGCATCCCCTCGTCGAGGTCGCGGTCCCTGGCCTCGATCAGCCCGTCCGTGTACAGCACGAGCAATCCGCCCGGCGGCAGCGGCAGTTCCTCGGTGGCGAATTCGTGCGCTCCGGTGCCGAGCGGGGTGCCGGGCGGTCCCTGGAGGAAGGAGACCGCCCCCTCCGGGGTGACCACGGCCGGCGGCAGGTGGCCGGCGCGGGCGATCGTCCAGGTGCCGGTCGCCGGGGAGTGCACGGCGTACAGGCAGGTGGCCATGGTGTCCTCGCCGAGGTCGGCGACGACGGCGTCGAGGGAGCGCAGCATCTCCGTGGGCGGGATGCCGTGGCGGGCCAGGGTCCGCACCGCGGTGCGGAGCTGCCCCATGACGGCGGCCGCGTGGATGCCGTGGCCCATCACGTCGCCGATCACGAGCCCGGTGCGCCCGCCGGGCAGCTCGATCACGTCGAACCAGTCGCCGCCGACGTCGTGGGCGCTCGCGGGGAGGTAGCGGCCGGTGAGTTCGAGCCCGGGGACGGCGGGCAGGGCACTGTTGGTCAGGCTGCGCTGGAGGGCGAGGGCGGCGGCCCGCTGGGTGGTGTAGAGCCGGGCGTTGTCGATGTTGAGCGCGGCCCGGGAGACGACCTCGTCGATGAGCACCGCGTCCTGGTCGTCGAAGGGCTCGCGGGTCTTGAGCCGGGTGACGGTGACGGCGCCGAGGACCTGGCCGCGGGCGACGAGCGGGACGGTGCGGGCGGAGCCGAAGCGGGTCGACAGGTAGGAGCGCAGCGACTCGGCGGCCTTGCCGGGGAAGAGGACCGGGATGTCGGCGTCGGTGAGGAAGGTGGGGCGGCCGTCGAGGACGAGCCGCTCGTACGCGGAGCCGACGGGCAGCTGGAAGGTCTGGCCGGGCCCGAGGAGGGGGCTCGGCGGCACCGGTTCGGGGAAGACGGCGGCGATCCGGCGCAGGACGCCCCGGGAGGAGGCGGCCGGGTCGTCGGGCTCCAGGACGGATTCCAGCATCTGCACGTCGGCGGAGTCGCAGAGCTGCGGCACGAGGAAGCGGACCACCTCCTCGGCGGTCTGCCGCAGGTCGAGGGTGGTGCCGATGCGCGCGCCGGCCTCGGAGAGCAGCGCGAAGCGGTGCCGTGCCCGCTCGACCTCGATCTGTGCCTCCTGGCCCTCGGTGATGTCGACGAGGGAGGCGATGAGGCCGAGGGGGCGCCCGGGCCGCCCGGGGTCGGCACCGGCCTCGGGGCCGTCCTGGCCGGAGCGGGCGGCCCGCTCGACGAGGGGCGCGTAGGAGCAGGACCACATGTGGTCGCGGCCCGGGTCGGCGGGGGTGCGGCCGACCCTGCGGGCGTCGATGACGGGCGTGCGGGAGTCGAGGACCTGCCGCATCAGGGACTCCAGCGCGACGGCGTTGACCCCGGGCACGACCTCGGTGAGGCGGCGGCCGACGTGCTCGGCGGCGGTGACGCCGTTCATCCTGGCCAGGGCGTCGTTGACCCGCAGGAAGCGCAGGTCGGGGCCGAGCAGGGCGAGGCCTATGGGCGACTGGGTGAAGAGGCTCTCCATCGCGGCGAGGTTCTCCCGCATCCGCAGGACCTCGGAGGTCTCCACGGCGATGAGCATGGCCCCGGGCCGGCCCGTCGGGTCGGCGGCGGGCACGATCCACATCTCCATGGGGACGGTGTGCCCGTCGCGGTGCCGGACCGGGAGGGTGCCGACCATGGTCTCGCCGGCCTGGACGCGGCGGGTGAGCCGGTCGGCGAGCTCCCGGTTGGCGTCGGGGACCAGGAGCGGCGCGGCGGGCAGGCCGAGGACGTGCTCGGGGCGGTGGCCGAGGAGGTCCTGCGCGGCCAGCGACCACTCGACGATCCGCCCCTCGGCGTCCTCGCGCCACAGGGCGATGGGCAGCAGCTCCCGGAGCACGCCCGCGTCACCGACGGCCGCGCGCGGCGGCTGCGGAACCCTGTTCGGCGACGACTGATGAGCGTCCACGCATCGACCTACGCATCGGCCTGGCCCCGGGGGGCGATCCCTACCGCCTCACCCTAGCCGAGGTGCCGTCGGAGGGCTTGTGCGGCGCATCCGTCCGGACGCCGGTCCGCCGGCGGCCCCTGCGGACCGTCAGAAGGCGAAGACCGCGCCGGTCGGGGCGTCCCGTTCACAGGTGGTGCCGTACCGGCGGGCGAAGGAGAGGGGCCTGCCCCGCCGGACGCCTTCGGCGCGGACCTCGGCGGGGCCGTGGAGGAGGACGCGCGCGGTGCCGGAGTCCCGCTCGCCGCGCTCCCGGTGGCGTCCGGGTCGTCGCAGGCGGCCGGGGCGCGGGGGTGACCACCGCCGGGCGGGTGGCAGCGGAGGGTGGCGGTGCGCGGAGGTGGGGGCGGGTGCGGGTGCGGGTGCGGGTGCGATCTCCATCGTCGCCGCGTTATACCCCCCACGGGTATACAGGAGGACTTCATGACCACGACCGGCACCACCGGGACCACCGGGACCACCACAGCCGCCACGGCCACCGTCGCCGCCCGCCGCCTGCCGGCGCTCACCCCCGAGCAGGCGCAGGGACGGGCGCGCGAGTTGCTCGCGGACATCGTCGAACGGCACGGATCGGCGGGCGAGATGGTGTCCACGATGGCCAACTCGCCCGCGATGATCGAGGGTTACCTGAGCCTCTCCCGCGCCATGAAGCGGGTGAAGATCCCCCGCGCGCTGAGCGAGAAGCTGTCGCTCGCCGTCCAGGAGCGGATCGGCTGCGGCACCTGCCACGAGGCGCACGCCTCCGCGGGCCCGGCCGCCGGGCTGACCGCCCCGGACGTCGCGCCAGCCCGGCAGGGCACCTCCACCGACCCCCGCGAGGCGGCGCTCATCGCCCTGGCGCTCAAGGTCCTCGCCGAGCCGGGCGGCCTCGGCGACGCCGACGTCGCCGAGG
Organism: Streptomyces omiyaensis; assembly: GCF_014650895.1. Lineage (GTDB taxonomy): Bacteria > Actinomycetota > Actinomycetes > Streptomycetales > Streptomycetaceae > Streptomyces > Streptomyces omiyaensis. The sequence goes on along the minus strand of NZ_BMVV01000007.1, from coordinate 292,307 downwards.
TCCGGGCGCACGGCTGGAGCGACCGGATCATCGCCGGGGTGGTCGGGCTCGTCAGCCTCAACCTGCTGACGGGCGCCTTCAACCTCCTCGCCGGCATCCAGCCGGACGCCGGCGAGGAGCCGGAGCCGGCCGGGCCGCCGACGGGCGGCGCGGCCCCGGCCCAGCCGCGGACGGACCAGCCGCGGACGGACGCGGGGGCCGGGAGGGCCTTCTCCATCAGGGTGAAGGACTTCGCCGGTCCGCCCGGCTGCGGCTTTCCGTCCTTCCGGCCGACCACGCGGTAGCCGGCCTCCTCGTAGTAGGCGGTGAGCCTCGCGTTGGAGCTCAGGCAGTCGAGGCGCAGCCGGGTCCGGCCGGCCTCGGCCGCGCGGGCCTCCGCCGCGGCCAGCAGCCGCCGTCCGGTCCCGGGCGGGGCGGCGCGGTCGACCATGAGGCGGTGGACGTAGCCGGCGTCGGGCGGCTGCGGCCCCCAGGCGGCCTCGTCCTCCCACCAGAGCTCCCAGGCTCCGGCGATCCGGCCGCCGCTCTCCGCGATCCAGACCTCGCCGTGCGCCATGACGCGGCGGAAGTGGTCCTCGCCCAGTTCGCCGGGGCTCCACTGGCCGGTGATGCCCCGGTCCAGCATCCAGCGGGCCGCGTCGTCGCGGAGGCGCACGAGGGCGGCGAGGTCGGCCTCGCGGGCGGGACGGTGGTGCGGTGCGGTCATGCGGCCGCTCCCCGCACGGCGTCCGCCGGGGCCGCCGGGAACGGCGGCGCGGTGAAGGCGAGGGCGGAGGCCGGTGCGGTGACCTCCGCCTCGGAGCCGAGGGCGTAGGCGGCGACGCGGGAGACCACCGCGGCGGGGACGGCGTCGGCGACGCCGGGGACGGCCGGGCAGTCCTGGGTGGCGTGGGCGTCGTGCGGCACCACGACCCGGTAGCCGCGGTCCAGGGCGGTACGGGCGGTGGCCTGCACGCACATCTCCGACATCACTCCGCAGACGGCGACGGCCCGGCTTCCGTGGGCGGTCAGCACCGCGCCGAGCCGGGTCTCGCGGAAGCCGTCGTCGTACGGCTTGCGGATGACGAACTCGGCGGGACCGGGGACGACGGGGTGGTGCAACTCCCAGCCGGGGGTGTGGGGTTCGTCCTCGGCGCCGGGCGGCCCGTCGTTCTGGAGGTGGACGACGAGCGCGCCGGCGGCGCGGGCCCGGGCGAGGAGGCCGGCGGTGCGGTCGACGAGCCGGGCGGCGTCGGGCACGGCGCCGTCCCCGGTGACGAAGGCCGACTGCACGTCCACGACGACGAGGGTGTCGGCGACGAGGACTTCGGCGGCGCGGTGGCCGGCGGGCGGGGCGCCGGCGGGGAGGGCGTCCACGGAGGGGGGCGTCTGGTCGGTCATCCGGCCATCATCACGCCTCCGCCCAGGACCCTCCACGGGGTTTTCGACCGTTCCCGCCCGGTCGCCCGTCCGCCCCGGCCCTCCCCGTGGTCCTCGGTCACTCCCGCCCCGGCGCTCCCCCGGCGCGCGCGGCCCGGCGGAGCAGCAGCCACCCGGTCGCCCCGGTCACCGGCAGGCCGCCGAGCAGGGCGAGGAGCGCGACCGCGCCGCCCGTGCCCCAGTCGACGGAGGCGGCGCGCGAGGCGAGCACGACCCCGCAGGCCACGGCGACCGGGGGCACGGCCCGGAGGGCGGGGCGGGTGCGGTTCAGGTCGTCCTCGGCGAGCGAGGCGAGGACGCCGACGCCGAGCGAGAGCGCCCAGACGCCGAGCCCCTGGGCGTCGGCGCGGTTCACCGTCCACGGCACGAAGGCGCTCCAGAAGCCGGGGAGGAAGAGGAGTCCGGCGCCGATGCCGAGCCAGCCGGAGCCGAGGACCGCGAGCAGCGGCCGGGACCAGCCGGGCACCGGGACGGCCGGGGCGCGGGACGGCCCGCCGGCGGGCTTGCGGTACTGGGCGGCGAGGCAGCCGACGGAGGCCACCGCGAGGACGGCCACCACCGGCACCCAGCCGAGGCTGAAGAGGACCGGGAAGAGCGGGCCGCCCTCGGCGACGCGGAGGGTGCCGGCGTTGAGCAGGGTGACGGCGAGCAGGCCGACCATGACGACCACCAGCGGCAGGTAGAGGCCGCGCGCCTCCTCCCAGGTGCCGGCCCGGCCGAGGGTGAGGAGCGCGGGCCCCACGCCCACCATGGCCGCCCCGATGAGGCCGGTGGCCAGCGGCTCCGGCGAGGCCCAGGCCCCCACCCCGTACCCGGCGACACAGGCGACGGCGAGGAAGGAGCCGACCCCGAGGCCGACGACGGCGACGACGGTGCTCAGGACGGCGACGGCGGCGGAGAGTTCGCGCCCGGGGGCGGACGGGGCCGCGGGTGCGGCGGCGGGGGTGCTCACCGGGCCTCCTCCCCCGGCGTGCGGGCGGCGGCGAGCCCGGCCCCGGGCGTCTTCGGCGGGGGCGCGGGGGTCCGGCCGCGGCGCAGGAGTTCGCGCCCGGCGAGGACGCGGAGGCTGACGACGGCGACGGCGGTGTAGGCGAGCACGCCGCCGCCGATGCCCGCGGCGGCGACGAGCGCGGTCGCGCGGTCGAGGTCCACGGCCCGCTCCAGGACGGGCACCATGACCGCCGAGAAGGCCGGGGCGAGGAGCAGGGCGGCGAGGTGGAGGCGCCACTCCTCGCGGGCCCAGCCGTTGCCGGCGCGGCGCGCGCCGGCGGCCCGGACGGCGAGGACGGCGTACGCGACGGCGTACGGCACCAGGTGGGCGAGGAGGAGCCGGCGCCCCTCGGCGCCCTGGTCGAGGAAGGCGGGGACGAGCGCGGCGAGGCCCGCGGCGCCCGCGAGGTGGGCGAGGACCAGGACGGGGCCGGGCGCCCAGGTGCCGGTGAGGCCGGGGACGGCGGTGCGCCGGTCGAGGGCGCGGGTGGCGAGGAGCGCGCCGAAGGAGACCAGGGCTCCCAGGTGCATGATCGCGATCCGGTTGATCTCCTGGATCGTCAGGCCCGGGTACAGCGCGGGCAGGAAGCCCCATTCGAGGCGGAGCAGCGGGGCGGTCATGAGGAAGCCGTAGCAGAGCAGCAGCCAGCGCTGGTGCAGGTCGGGGAAGCCGGTGAGGGCGGCGAGGATGCCGAGGGTGACGCTGCCGACCGTGCCGACGAGGATGACGGCGAGGACGACCCAGAAGGCGGCGCCGCTGAACGCCTGCTCCGGGGGCGTCCGGACCAGGTAGACCGCCGCGCCGGCCATCGACACGTACACGGCGGCGGCGAAGACGAGGCCCAGGGCCCGGTGGAGGCGGATGCGGCGGCGGACGGCGGTGAGCAGCTGCGCGGGGCCGAGGAGCATGAGCAGGCCGCCGAGGACCGAGTGGACGATCAGCGGGACGAGGCTGCGCGCGTACGGGGCCGTGCGGTCGCGGACGGCCCCGGCGACGAACTCGGGCGAGACCGTGCGGCCGAGGACCCACTCGCCGAGGGCGGGGGCGCCGGGCCGGGTGTAGGGCCAGAGCTCGGTGAAGGCGATCGGTGCGTACGCGAGGCAGACCGCCGTCAGCGCGACGACGGCCGCCCTTCCGCGTCTGGTGCCGGTCGGACGCCCCACGGCGACCCCCCTCTCCATAGTCCACCCTGGACTATGGAGGAAGGTAGGGCCGCTTCCGACCGGGGTCAACCGGTCGGTAACAAACTGCTGTTACCAGGGGTCAGCGCTGGTCGGGCTCGCTCCGTCGCCGGCCTGCGGCTCGCGGGTCCCGACCCAGTGCCAGAAGTCGACCATCATCCGCTCGTACCGGATGCCGAATTCGAGGGCCTCCCGCTGGCCCCGGGTCAGCAGCTCCCCGACCTCCCCGGCCAGCTCCTCGTACTCCTCCAGGGTGCGCCGGTGCTCCGTGACCTGGACCGGGGCGTGCACCCGGGGGCTCGCCCCGAACCAGAGCTTCAGGATGCCCCGCTCGCGGGCCTCCACCGGTACGAAGGAGGGATCGGCGAGCCAGTCCCGCAGGGCCGCCGAACCCTCCCCGGTGAGCCGCATCAGCCGCCGGTTGCGGCCGCCCTCCTGGCGCGCCTCCGAGAGCAGGCCGGCCCCCAGGAGCCGGTCGACCTGGGCGTAGACCTGGGCGTGCGGCACGGACCAGAAGGGGGCGACGGTCCGTGCCGCCTCGACCTTGACGTCGTACGGGGTGGCCTCGCCCAGCTTGTCGATGATGCCGAGGACGAGGTAGGAGGGCGTGGTCAGCCGGACTTCAGACATACGGCCGACCGTATCGCGGCCCCTCAGACGGGGTGCTCCGCCCGCGCGCGGGGACCGGCCGGCCGGGGAAGCCCGGGAAGCGGGCGGAGCGCGGGCGCGGGGCGGAGCAGGTCGTCGAGGCCGGTGAGGCGGATCAGCCGGAGGATCCACGGCTGGTCGCAGACGAGCTGCCAGTGCGCCCCGCGGCCGCGGGCGTTGCGGGCGCAGTGCGCGAGCAGCCCGAGGCCGGTGGCGTCGCAGAAGGCGAGCGGGCGGACGTCGACCGCCAGCGCCCCGGACTCGCGGACGAGCGCGTCGAGTTCGGGGCGCAGGTGGCGGACGAGGACGAGGTCCAGTTCGCCGCAGACGACGGCGACGGTGAGGGCACCGGCCGACCGGACGGTGAGGTGGGGGTCGTGACGGGGGATCAGCTGCATCGGACGCTCCACAGGGTGGGTCCAAGTGTCACGTCGAGCCTGGCCTCGCCTCCGGCGGAAAAGACGTTTCGCCTCGGCCTCAGTCATCCCATCAAGTGAATGCGCGTCCAAAAGTTTGCCGGACGGGCGTGCGAGGAGTTCGGGGTGCGGCTCCCGGAGCAGGCTCCGGCAGCGCGGGACGGGCCGTCCCGCGCCCGGTCGGCCCGCGCCCGGTCAACCCGCGGCCGGTCGGCCCGCGGCCGGCGCGCCGAACCAGCGCTCCAGGCGCCGCCGGAGCTCCGCCGGGTCGTCCCCGGTCCAGACGACGTGGCCGTCCGGCCGCAGCAGCGCCGCCGGCACGTCCGGGCCGTCACCCGCCCCGGCGACCCGCTCCACCCGGTCCTCCCAGCCCGCCGCCGAGAGCGACCCGGTCCGGTCGAGCAGCAGGCCGCGCCCGCCGCGCGCCGCCTCGAAAAGCCGCCCCTCCTTCAGCGGCACGTCCCGCAGCCGCCGGCCGACCAGCGGGTCCTCGCCCTCCTCCGCGTAGGCGTAGCGGATGTCGATCGCGGTGAGCTTCCCGATGAGCCGCCGGTTGACCTCGTCGATCTCCATCAGCTCCGCGAGCAGCCGGCGCACCGCCCGCGCCCCCGGCTCCCCGGACATCAGCTCCATCTGCGCGCGGGTGTTGTCGAGCACCGCGGCGGCGACCGGGTGGCGCTCGGAGTGGTACGTGTCGAGCAGACCGGCCGGCGCCCAGCCGAGCACCTCCCCGGCCAGCTTCCAGCCGAGGTTGAAGGCGTCCTGGACACCGAGGTTGAGGCCCTGGCCGCCGGTCGGCGGGTGGATGTGGGCGGCGTCGCCTGCCAGCAGGACCCGGCCCTCCCGGTACCGCTCGGCCTGGCGGGTGCCGTCGCCGAAGCGGGAGAGCCAGCGCGGCTCGTGCACCCCGAAGTCGGTTCCGCCCACGGCGGTCAGCCGCTCCCTCAGCTCGTCCAGGGTCGGCGCGGAACGGTCGCCGGACAGCCCGGCGGCGGGCACGATCACCCGGAACAGGCCGTCGCCCAGCGGCGTCACGCCGTACCGCAGCTGCGTCCTGCGCACCTCGGCCACCACGGGCACGACCTCCTCCCACGGGACGCCGATCCGCACCTCGGCGATCAGCGTCTCGTGCCGCGCGGGCAGTCCGGGGAAGCCGATCCCGGTCAGCGCGCGCACGGTGCTGCGGCCGCCGTCGCAGCCGACCAGCAGACGGGCCCGCAGCCGGGTGCCGTCGGCGAGCTCCGCCGTCACCCCCTCCGCGTCCTGGGCGAGGCCCACCAGCTCCCGCCCCCGCCGCAGCTCCACGCCCCGCTCGCGGGCGTGTTCGCCGAGCAGCTCCTCGGTGACGTTCTGCGGGATGCCGAGGACGTAGGAGTGGGCCGTGTCCAGGCCCTCCGGCCAGGAGGGGCCGAGCCCGGCGAAGAAGCCGCCCACCCGGTGCTGCTTCCCCCGGGCGAGGAAACGGTCGAGGAGGCCCCGCTGGTCCATGATCTCGATGCTGCGGACGTGCAGCCCGAGCGCGCGGCTGTGCCCGGTGGGCGCGGCCTCCTTCTCCAGGACGAGCGGCCGCACGCCCCACAGGCGCAGCTCGGAGGCGAGCACCAGTCCGGTCGGCCCGCCGCCGACCACGAGGACATCGGCATCGAACATGACTGTTCCCCCATCTCTGTGCGTGGTACGGCCGCCGATTCTGCGCCGGGTGGGGGGCCTTGCCGCAAGGCCCCCCGTGCGCTATACGTTGAAGAGGGCGAGGGACCGTCGGTTCCCCGCCCTCGTCGCGTCCGGGGCCCGGCGCCCCGCCGGCGGGGTCAGCGCAGGTCGAGCCGCATGAGGATCCTGGGGTGGCCGGAGAGCACCGAGGTGGTGTCGGCGGCCTTCACGAAGCCGGCGCGTTCGAAGTTCCTCCGCAGGCCCGCGTAGGCCATGGTCATGTCCACCCGCGCGTCGCCGTTGTCCAGCGGGTACGCCTCCACCGCCGGCGCCCCGTGCGCGCGGGCGAACGCGACCGCGCCCGCGATCAGGGCGTGGCTGACGCCCTTCTTGCGGTGGCCTGGCCGGACCCGGACGCACCAGAGCGACCAGACCGGCAGGTCGTCGACGTGCGGGATCTTGCGGTTGCGGGCGAAGGAGGTCTGCGCGCGGGGCGCCACGGCCGCCCAGCCGGCCGGCTCGCCGTCCTCGTAGGCGAGGACGCCGGGCGGGGGCTCCCCGGCGCAGAGACCGGCGACGTACTCGCCCCTGGCGGGTCCGCGCAGCTCGTTGTTGAGCCGGGAGGGGATCCGGTAGCTCAGGCAGAAACAGACGTTGGCCGTGGGCGACTTGGGGCCGATCACGGCACGGACGTCCTCGTAGACGGAGGCCGGGCGCACTTCGATGCTCATGGCCCCACCCTGGCACGGGCGCCCCGGCCCGGCAGGCCGTGCGGAGCGGTGCCGCGGACCGGTGCGGGCCGGGACCGCCGCCGCGGCTCCGGGACGGCCGGGACCGCCCCGCGCCGGCGGCGGCGGGCTGCTCCGTACGGGGCGGCGGCGCCGGGGGCGGCCGCGGGTCAGACGCGGAGTTCGCGGGCCTCGAAGCGTCCCTCCCCGAGGACCAGGACGAAGGTGACCTGCTGCCCCTCGGAGAGCGAGCGGACGCCGTCCTCGACGTCCTCCGCCCTGAAGTAGACGGGTTCCCCGGAGCCGACGGGCAGCACGAACCCGTAGCCGGCGCGGCGGTTGAAGGACTGCACGAATCCGGTGGTGCGGTTGTCCACGGCGACCTCCCTGGCTCCGGGGCGCGCACGGCGCCCCTTCGGATCTGTACCCCGTGCGGGGCACGCCCGCCAGCCGGGCCGCGGGGCGCGCCGCCGGGTCAGAAGACGGAGAGGCCGGTGATGGTGGTGAAGCGGTCGAGGGCGGCGACGCCGGCGACCGAGTTGCCCCGCTCGTCGAGTCCGGGGCTCCACACGCACAGGGTGCAGCGGCCGGGCACCACGGCGATGATCGCGCCGCCGACGCCGCTCTTCCCCGGGAGTCCGACCCGGTAGGCGAAGTCGCCGGCGGCGTCGTAGGTGCCGCAGGTGAGCATGACGGCGTTGATCTGTTTGGCCTGGCTGCGGGTGAGGAGCCGGCTTCCGTCGGCGCGGACGCCGTGCCGGGCGAGGAAGCCGGTGGCGACGGCGAGGTCGGCGCAGGACGCCTCGACCGAGCACTGCCGGAAGTACTCGCGCAGCAGCGTGGGCACGGGGGTGGTGATGTTGCCGTACGAGGCCATGAAGTGGGCGAGGGCCGCGTTGCGGTCGCCGTGCTCGCCCTCGGAGGCGGCCACGTCCCGGTCGAAGTCGAGGTCGTGGTTGCCGCTCTCGGCGCGCAGGAAGTCCCGCAGGCTGCCGGAGGCGTCGCCGGTGAGCCGGTGCAGCCGGTCGGTGACGACGAGCGCGCCCGCGTTGATGAACGGGTTGCGGGGGACGCCCCGCTCGTACTCCAGCTGCACCAGCGAGTTGAAGGGGTTGCCGGACGGCTCGCGGCCCACGTGCTCCCACAGCGCGTCGCCCTCCCGGGCGAGGGCGAGCGCCAGGCCGAAGACCTTGGTGACGGACTGGGTGGAGAAGGGCCGCTGCCACTCCCCCACGCCGTACACGGTGCCGTCGAGCTCCGCCACGGCCATCCCGAAGCTGCGCGGGTCGCCCGCGGCGAGCGCCGGGATGTAGTCGGCCGGGCGGCCCCGGACCGCGAGGCCCTCGATCTCCTCGGCGATGCGTTCGAGGACGGGCAGGAACGAGTGCATCATGATCGCATTGTGCCGGTCCAGCAGCAGGGAGACGAACGCCGTGCCCGACACCTCCGCCGCCCCCTTCCGGCTCCTCCCCGGGGCCGCCGACTCCCCGGTCCTCCTCCACGTCCCGCACTCCTCGCGGGAGATACCGGCCCCGGTGCGGGCCGGCATCGTCCTCGACGACGCGGCGCTCGGCCGGGAGCTCGACCACCTCACCGACGCGCACACCGAGGAGATCGCCGCCCGCGCCGCCGGGGCCGCGGGGCGGGCGCCCTGGCGGTTCGTGAACGGGCTGTCCCGGCTCGTGGTGGACCCCGAGCGGTTCCCCGACGAGCGGGAGGAGATGCTCGCGAGCGGCATGGGCGCGGTCTACACGCGGACCGCGCACGGGGCGGAGCTGCGGCCGGCCGGGTTCGACGGGCGGGCGCTGGTGGAGCGGTACTTCGAGCCGTACGCGCGGGCCGTGACCGAGGCCGTCGACGAGCGGCTCGCCGCGGCCGGGCGGGCGGTCGTCGTCGACGTGCACTCCTACCCGACCGGGGCCCTGCCCTACGAGCTGCACGGCGACGGCCCGCGGCCGCCCGTCTGCCTGGGCACGGACCCCTTCCACACCCCGGCGTGGCTCCTGGAGGCGGCCCGCGAGGCCTTCGCCGGGTTCGGCGGCACCGGGGTCGACAGCCCCTTCGCGGGGACGTACGTGCCGCTGCGGCACCACGGGCGGGACCCGCGGGTCGCCGCCCTCATGGTGGAGATCCGCCGGGACCTGTACATGGCCGAGCCGGGCGGCGCGGCCGGGCCCGGGCTCGGCGCCCTCGGCGACGCCCTGGCCGCACTGGTCGACCGGGTCTCCGCGCGGACGGTCTGAGGCTCCCGGCCCCGCGCGGGGCGGGGCCGGGGTCCGGTCTCAGCCCGCGACGCGGGCCATCCACTCCTCCACCTCCGCGGAGGTGCGGGGCAGGCCCGCGGAGAGGTTCTCGTGCCCCTCCTCGGTGACCAGCAGGTCGTCCTCGATGCGGACGCCGATGCCGCGCCACTCCTCGGGCACGGTCAGGTCGTCGGGCTGGAAGTAGAGGCCCGGCTCGACGGTGAGGACCATGCCCGGCTCCAGGACCCCGTCGACGTACTCCTCGGTGCGCGCGGTGGCGCAGTCGTGCACGTCGAGGCCGAGCATGTGGCCGGTGCCCGCCATGGTGAAGCGGCGCTGGAGGCCCAGCTCGTAGGCGCGGTCGACCGGGCCCTCGATGCAGCCCCACTCCACCAGCTTCGCCGCCAGGTGGCGCTGGGCCGCCTCGTGGAAGGCGCGGTACGGGGCTCCGGGCTTCACGGCGTCGAAGCCGGCCTGCTGGGCCTCGTACACGGCGTCGTACACCTGCCGCTGGACGGGGGTGAAGGTGCCGCTGATGGGCAGGGTGCGGGTGACGTCGGCGGTGTAGAGCGAGGTCGTCTCGACGCCCGCGTCGAAGAGCAGCAGCTCGCCCGGGCGGACCGGGCCGTCGTTGGCGGTCCAGTGCATGATCGTGGCGTGGTCGCCGGCGGCGCAGATGGAGCCGTAGCCGACGGAGTTGCCCTCCAGGCGGGCACGGCGGAAGAAGGTGCCCTCGATCCACCGCTCGGAGGTGGCGACGGCGGTCGACAGGTCGCCGATGGCGTCGGTGAAGCCGCGGACGGTGGAGTCGACGGCCTTGCGGAGCTCGCCGACCTCCCAGGCGTCCTTGACCAGGCGCAGCTCGCCGAGGACGTCCTCCAGCTCGGTGTCCCGCTCCTCGTCGGTGGTGACGGCCGCCTCCAGGACGGGGTCGACGCCGCGGACGATCCGGGTGGGCACGCCGGCGCCGGCGGCCAGCTCGGCCGCCGCGTCGCGGACGTCGCGGCAGGGCAGTCCGAGGACGGCCTCGGCCTCGGCGAGGGAGAGCCGGCGGCCCATCCACAGCTCGGCGGTGTAACCGATCCAGAAGGTGTCGTCGTCGCGGCCGTCGCGGGGCAGCTGGTAGCAGTGGGCGTCGTGGCCGCCCTCCGCGCGGGGCTCCAGGACGAGCGCGCAGTCGCGGGCCTGGTCGCCGGTCATGTGGACGTAGGCGGAGTGCGGGCGGAAGGGGTACGTGTCGTCGTTGGAGCGGACCTTGAGGTTGCCGGAGGGGATGACGAGGCGCTCGCCGGGGAAGCGCGCGGAGAGCGCGGCGCGGCGGGCGGCGGCGTACGGCGCCTGCTCGGCGAGCGGCAGGTCGTGCCGCTCGGTGTCGGCCCAGCCGGTCCGCATCAGCGCGGAGAGCTCCTCGGAGATGCCGTCGTACAGGCCGTTCTTGCGACCCTTCGCCACGTCGTGCTCCTTCTGTCGGGTGTGCGGATGACACCGCCGGTCGTGGGCGGTGCACGGACCGTAGCCCGCCCCGGGGTGCCGCGGTGCCCCGTGGTGCCAGTGGCACGGATCGGACACCGGGGGGCTCCGGTCGCGGACAGAATGGGGGCCATGGCGAACGCGAAACTGGGTGAGGCCCTGCGTCTCCTCGGCCTCGGCGAGACGGCGGCGCGGCTCTACCGCGCGCTCCTGGAGCGGGCCCCGGCACCGCTGGCGGCGGTCGGCGCGGCGGCGGGGCTCGACGGGTCCGCGCTGGCGGAGGCGTACGGCGAGCTGGTCGACGCGGGGCTCGCGAGCCCGGCGGCCGAGGGGGGCGCGGTGGCGCCGGTGCCGCCGGCGGCGGGCCTGGAGGTCCTGGGCCGGCACCGGGCCGCCGAGCTGGACGAGTCGCGGATCACGGTGGGCGGCGCCTTCGAGGCGTTCCGCCGGCGGCGGCTGGCCGCGTACGACGACGACCTGGTGGAGGTGGTGACCGGGGAGGCGATCGGGCCGCGCATGCGGCAGGCGTGGGCGAGCGCGCGGCAGCAGATCCGGCAGATGGACTCGCCGCCGTACTTCCCGATCCCGGCCTCGACCGAGGACGCGCTCGCGACGCTCGCCCGGGGCGTCACCCAGCGGGTGATCTACTCGCGGGCCTCGCTGGAGCAGCCGGGGCACCTGGAGGAGTCGATCGAGCCGGTGATCGCGGCGGGCGAGCAGGCCCGGGTGCTGCCCTCCGTGCCGGTCAAGCTGGTGCTGATCGACGACGCCTACGCGCTGGTCTCGCTGTCGATCAGGGAGGCCGACGTGCACCACACGATGCTGGTGGTGCAGCCGTGCGGACTGCTCTCGGCGCTGGTGGCGCTCTTCGAGCAGTCCTGGCGGGACGCGCTGCCCTTCCACGGCCGCACCGCGCTCCCGGGCGGGCTCCCGCCCGCCGACCGGCGGCTGCTGTGGCTGCTGGCCGGGGGCGCGGCGGACGAGGTGATCGCCCGGGAGATCGGGGTCAGCCGCCGCACCCTCTTCCGCCGGATCCAGGTCCTGATGGCCCGGCTGGGCGCGGCCAACCGCTTCCAGCTGGCGCTCCAGGCCCAGCGGCACGGCTGGCTCTGAGCCCGCTCAGTCCCGGGCGAGGTGCTTGCGCAGGAAGGTGTACATCAGGGCCTTGTTGCGGGCGGCCTGCGCGTTGTCGGTGGCGCCCGCGTGCCCGCCGCCGGTGTTCTCGTGGAAGAGCACCGGGTGGCCGAGCTCGCGCAGCCGCGCCGCCGCCTTGCGCGCGTGCCCGGGGTGCACCCGGTCGTCGCGGGTGGAGGTGGTGAGCAGCACGGGCGGGTAGGGGGCGCCGGCGGTGAGCCGGTGGTACGGGGAGAGCTCCCGCAGGTGCGGCAGGTCGGCCTCGTCGTCGGGGTCGCCGTACTCGGCGATCCAGGAGGCGCCGGCGAGCAGCTTGTGGAAGCGGACCATGTCGAGCAGCGGCACCTGGCAGACGATCGCGCCGAAGAGCTCCGGGTGGCGGGTGAGCATGGCGCCCATGAGGAGGCCGCCGTTGCTGCCGCCGGCGGCGCCGAGCCGCGCCGGGGTGGTGATGCCGCGGGCGACGAGGTCCCGGGCGACGGCGGCGAAGTCCTCGAAGGCCTTGTGACGGCGGGCGCCGAGGGCGGCCTGGTGCCAGTCGGGGCCGTACTCGCCGCCGCCGCGGATGTTGGCGATGACGTAGGTGCCCCCGGTCTCCAGCCAGCCGCGGCCGGTGAGCGCCGCGTACGACGGGGTGAGGGAGACCTCGAAGCCGCCGTAGCCGTAGAGGAGGGTGGGGCCGGGCGCCGGGGCCTCGTCCGCGGACCGGTCGGGGCCGATGACGAAGTACGGGACGCGGGTGCCGTCGTCGGAGGTGGCGAAGGCCTGCTCGACGGCGAGCCCGGAGGCGTCGAAGCGGGCGGGGGCCTGGCGGAGGACCTCGGTGTCGCCGCCGATGTCGCCCCGGGTGAGGGTGGACGGCTGGAGGAAGCCGGAGACGTCGAGGAAGTACTCGTCGGAGACGTCCGGGTCGGTGTCGGTGACGCCGACCGCCGACAGCGGCGGCACGTCGGCGAGCGGGGCGCGCGACCAGCCGCCCTCCTCGCGCGGGGTGAGCACCTCGATGCGGGTGCTGACGTCCCGCATGGTCTCCAGGATCAGGTGGTGGCGGGTCCAGGAGTGTCCGGCGAGCGCGGTCCGCTCGTCGGGGGTGAAGAGCGCCTCGGCGGTGCGGTCGCCGGCCAGGAAGGCGTCGAAGCCGAAGGCGAGGAGGGAGCCGGCGGGGTGGCCGAGCCAGGGCGACTTGAGGGTGACGACGAGGTGCCCGCGGTGGGCGTAGACCTCGGCGTCCTCGGGGACCTCGATCCGCACGAGCCGGTCGTCGGGGGTGAGGAGGTGGGTCTCGCTGCGGAAGAAGTCGAGGGAGCGGCCGACGAAGTCCCGCTCGAAGCCGGGGGTGGCGTCGTGCCAGGCCCAGGCGGAGACGTCGGTGGGCTCGCCCTCGAAGAGGGTGACGGCCTCGGCGAGCGGGGTGCCGCGCCGCCAGCGGCGGACCGTGCGCGGGTATCCGGCGTCGGTGAGCGAGCCGGGGCCGTGGTCGGTGCCGACGAAGACGGTGTCGTCGTCGATCCAGCCGATGCTGGTCTTCGCCTCGGGCAGGGTGAAGCCGTCCTCGGCGAAGGCGCGGTCCGCGAGGTCGAACTCGCGGACGACGACGGCGTCGCCGCCGTCGCGGGAGAGGGAGACGAGCGCCCGGTCGTGGGCGGGCCGGCGGACCCGGGCTCCGGCCCACACCCACTTCTCGCCCTCGGCCTCGGCGAGCGCGTCCACGTCGAGCAGGACCTCCCACTCGGGGGCGTCCTTGCGGTACTGCTCCAGGGTGGTGCGCCGCCACAGGCCCCGCACGTGCTCGGCGTCCTGCCAGAAGTTGTAGAGGTAGGGGCCTCGGCGGGTGGTGTAGGGGATGCGGTCGACGGCGTCGAGCACCTCGCGCAGGCGCTCGGCGAAGGCGTCGAAGCCGGGTCCGGCGGCGAGTTCGGCCTCCGTCTCGGCGTTCCGCTCGGCCACCCAGGCGAGGGCCCGCTCGCCGTCGACGTCTTCCAGCCACAGGTACGGGTCGTCATGGTTCACGCGGGCCATTCTCCCCCGCCGCCCGGTGCCGGTGCCTCAGTCGGCGACCAGCGTGTGCACCACCTTGCCGTCGGCGTCGACGGCGAGGTAGCCGACGGCGCTGTACTCGTTGGTGCGGTAGACGAGGAGGGTGGGGCGGTCCTCGTTGAAGGTCCACCGCTTGACGAGCAGGTACCGCATGGCGGGCTCCTCGACCTTGAGCTCGCGGTCGGCGCGCTTCGCCAGGGCCGGCAGGTCGTCCCAGGGCATGCGGGCGGGGTCGAAGGGCTGGTCGTCGGCGCTGGACGCGAGGATGGTGCCGCCGATGCCCTGCCGGGTGACCTCGCCGTCCCGGTACTGGTACCGGTCGTAGGTCTTCGCCCCCTGCTTGGTGGGGATCTCCGCGATGGCGTACTCCTCGTAGACGGAGATCTGCTTGACCGTCGGGACGCCGGTGGCCTCGCGGAACGCGGCGACGACGGTGCGCATGCCGTCGGGGGTGAGGAGGGAGCCGGCGCGCGCGGTGGCGGGCGGGGTGGTCGCGGGGGTGGCGCCGGTCGACGCGCCGGGCGGGGCGGTGCGGTCGGCGGACCCGGTCCGCTTGCCGTCGCCGGTGCCGGTGTCCGTGCCGAGGCCGAGACCGCCGGTGCTGCTGGTGCCGCCGGTGCCGCCGTCGCCGTCGTCGCCCGGGAAGAGCTGGGGGAGGCCGAGGGCGAGCAGGGCCGCGGCGACGGCCAGGCCGCCCGCGACGGTGACGGCGCGCCGCCGCCGGGCGGGACCGGTGCGGGGCGCGGGGTGCGGACCGGCGGCCGGCGGGACGGGCTGCCCGTGGCCGGGGCGGACGTACGGGTGGGCCGGGGGCGGCGGGTACGCGGCGGGGGTCGGCGGTCCGAAGCCCGCGGGGACGGCGTCGGAGGGCGGCGCGGGGACGGTGCCGCCCGCGACCCCCGGGTGGGCGCCGGCCCGGGTCTCGGCCTCGGCGAGGAGGCGGTCGAGCTCCGCGCCGTCCGGGCGCAGGGCCGGGTCGCGGACGAGGAGGCGGGTGAGGACGGGCCCGAGGGCACCGGAGCGGACCGGCGGCGGGATCGGGTCGTCGAGGACGGCGACGACGGTGGCGAGGCTGGTGGCGCGGCGCAGCGGGTGGTGGCCCTCGGTCGCCACGTACAGGAGCATGCCGAGGGACCACAGGTCGGAGGCCGGGTTGCCCTCCTCGCCGCGGACCCGCTCGGGGGCGATGAACTCGGCGGAGCCGATGAGGTCGCCGGAGGCGGTGAGCCGGGAGGTGGCCTCGTCGAGGACGGCGATGCCGAAGTCGGTGAGGACGGCGCCGCCCTCGGCGCGCAGCAGGACGTTGGCGGGCTTGACGTCGCGGTGCTGGATGCCGGCGGCGTGCGCGGCGCGCAGGGCGCCGAGGACCTGCCGGCCGAGGGAGACGGCCTCGGGGACGGTCAGCGGCCCGGCGGCGAGGCGGTCGGCGACGGAGCTGCCCTCGACCAGCTCCATGACGATCCACGGGGCCGAGCCGTCGGCGGGCTCGACGATGTGGTGCACGGTCACGACGTGCGGGTGGGAGAGGCGGGCCAGCGCGCGGGCCTCGCGGACGGCCCGGGCCCGCATCTGGGCGGTGAGGCCGGGGTGGGCCGCCTCGGCGGCGGGGTCCGGCGGACGGACCTCCTTGAGGGCGACGTCCCGGTCGAGGGCGATGTCCCGGGCGCGCCAGACGGTGCCCATGCCACCGCTGCCGAGCCGGGAGATCAGTCGGAACCGTCCGTCGACGAGAGGTCTGCCGTCGTCGTCACTCGTGCTCATGTGCGGTCATCGTAGGGGGTGGGACCGACAGCCGGGGTCCCGGGCCGCGCGCCGGGGGGCGCGGCCCGGGACCGGGGTGTCAGGGCCGCATCTCGTAGGCGCCGGAGAGGGCCTCGACGCGGGACCAGACGCGGGCGGTGCGGGCCTCGTCGACGACCGGGCGGCGGACCGCGCCGAGCGCCCACTCCTGCTGCGCCGCGGTGGCGGAGTCCTTGCCGTGGAGCTCGACGGCGTAGCCCGAGAAGTCGCGGACGAGGACGGCGAAGAGCTCGTCGAGGACGTCGTCGTCGAGGCCGGTGAGGGCGGCCTGCTCCAGGACGAGCTGGGCGTGGACGACGAGCGCGAAGAGCTGCCCGACGGCGAGGAGCAGGTCCAGGTCGCGGCTCTGGGCCTCGTCGGGGGCGGCGGTGCGGACGAAGTCGCAGAGGGCGTCGGCCTGCTCGCGGAAGCGGGCGACGTTGGGGAGCCGGTCGTACGCGTCGAAGGCCGGGCGCCAGTCGTGGAAGCGGACGGAGCCGAGGCCGCGGGCGGGGCCCTGGCGGAAGAGGAAGGCGTCGTCGGCGGCGTCGAGGCGGGTGGGGACGGCCGGGTGGTCGACCGGGTCGAGGAGGTGGTTGCGGAGGAACTTGAGGATCAGGGCGAGGTTGACGTGGACCGTGCCCTCCAGCTTCGGCAGGCCGCGGATCTCGACGGCGGCCTGGGCGAAGTAGTTGTCCTTCTCGAAGCCCTTGGCGGCGATGACGTCCCACAGGAGGTCGACGACCTTCTCGCCCTCGGTGGTCACCTTCATCTTCGTCATGGGGTTGAAGAGGAGGTAGCGGCGGTCGTCGGGTCCGGCGGTGCGGAAGTAGTCGACGGCGCGGTCGCTGAACAGCTTCATGCCCGCCAGGCGCACGTAGGCGTCGGTGAGTTCGCGGCGCACGTGGGGGAAGGCGGTGACCGGGCGGCCGTAGAGGATCCGGTTCTGCGCGTGGGTGACGGCCTCGTACATCGCGTGCTCGCAGATGCCGATGGAGGCGGTGCAGAGGTTGAACTTGCCGACGTTGACGGTGTTGAGGGCGGCGTCGAAGGCGGCGCGGCCGGTGTGCAGGACGTCCTCGGGGGCGACCGGGTACCCCTCCAGGCGGAACTCGCTGACGAACTTCGAGGAGTCGACGACGTTCTTGACCAGGTGGTAGGCCGGGTGACGGCTGTCGGCGGCGAAGAAGACGTAGCCGTCGGGGCCCTCGACGTCGGTGCGGCGGCCGAAGACGGAGACGAGGCCGGCGGCATTGCCGTTGCCGATGTAGTACTTGGATCCGGTGGCCCGGAAGCCGCCCTCGCCGTCGGGGGTGAGGAGCATGTCGGTGGAGTAGATGTCGGCGCCGTGCGTCTTCTCCGAGAGGCCGAAGGCGAAGACCTCGCCCTGGTCGAGGAGTTCGGCGGCGCGGGCGCGGGCGGTGGCGTTGTCGCTCTGCCAGACCGGACCGAGGCCGAGGATGGTGACCTGCCAGGCGTACCAGTAGTCGAGGCCGTAGAAGCCGAGGATCTCGTTGAGGGCGGCGATGCGGGCGGTGTCCCAGCGCTTGTCGCCCTGGCCCTCGCCGGCCTCGGCCGCGGGGGTCAGGAAGGTGGCGAAGAGGCCTTCCTTCGCGGCGAAGGCGAGGAAGTCGCCGAGCCAGGCGCGGGTGCGGTAGTCCTCGATGATCCGGCGCTTGCCGCGCTCCTCGAACCAGTCGACGGTGGCGCGCAGCAGCCTGCGGGTCTCGGGGTCGAAGTGCGCGGGGTCGTAGGTGCGGGGGTTGAACAGCAGCGCGTCGGACACGGGTTACCGCCTTGGGGCGTCGAGGGTGGGTGAGGGGTGGGGGCAGAGCCCCGGGGCCAGGCGTGGGCCGGAGAACCGGAGGACTGGAAGGCCGGAGGACCGGAAGGCCGGAGGACCGGAAGGCCGGAGGACCGGAAGGCCGGAGGACCGGAGGCGGGCCTCAGAAACGGTGCAGGGTGGCGAGGACGTCGTCGAGCCAGGCGATCATCATGCGTTCGTACGCGATGCCGCCCCGGAGCACGACGTGCTGGAGCTCGCGCTCGGCGTCGGGCGACGCTCCGGACGGGGGCGGGGAGGACCCTTCTCCCACCGGGGACGAAGGCGCTTCCGCCGGGGACGAAGGCGCTTCCGCCGGGGACGAAGGCGCTTCCGCCGGGGACTGCGGCGGGAAATCGCGCCCCTCGCCCGCGAGGTAGTGGGCGAGGCGGTCGGCGTGCGCCTGCCGGTGCCGCTCGACCTCGCGGACGAGGCCGGCCGGGTCGTCGAAGGCGGCGCCTCGGATCTTCACGGCGAGGTCGTGCCGGACGGTCTCGGGCTCGATCGGCTCGTGCAGCCAGGAGCTGAGCGCCGCGTGCCCGAGGTCGGCGACGGAGTACTCCCGCTTGTCCGGCCGGCCCTGCTGCGCCACCTCCCGGGCGGCGACCCAGCCGTCGTTTTCCATCCGCTTCAGCACGCGGTAGATCTGCTGGTGGGTGGCGGTCCAGAAGTAGCCGATGGACCGATCGAACCGCCGGGCCAGTTCGTATCCGGAACCCGGCTTCTCCAGCAGGGAGACGAGGATCGCGTGTTCGAGCGCCATGCCCCCGATCCTGCTATGCAACTGGTTGCATAGCAAGGTGGGCGCCCGCCGGTGAGACGCGCCTCACCCCACGAGCGCCCCCAGGCCTCGCACCGCGCTGCGCGCCCCGGTCACACCGCCCGGAGGACCGGGGCCGCCACCTCCGGCCCGACCGCGTGCAGTCGGCCCAGGTGCGGGTCGTGTCCGCGCAGGCCCTTTCCGGCCGGTCACCGCCGCCGGAAGGCCTCCCCCCACGTCGGGTCGCGGTCGTCACGGGCGACGAGCGCGTCGAGCACGAGCGGGGCGAAGGCGTGCGCCTGGATCCCGGGCCCCTCGAAGCGCCCGGCCGTCACGGCGCCCGGGCGGGCGCGCAGCGGACGGCCGATGACGTCCCGCCGGATCCGGGTCCGCGGCACCACGTGGGGCTCGCCGTCCCGGAGGCCCGGGCCGGGTTGGCGGAGGGACTCGGCCGGCCCGGCGGCGAGGGCCGGCAGGCCGGCGGCCGCGGGGGCGGGACAGTCGTGGGCGTGGAGGTGCCGCCGGTGGGCCGTGTCGATCCGCGGTCTGTCATCGGTCATGGTCACGGCGTCACTTTCCGCGCCCGGAACGGGAGAAGGCAACCGTTTATCGGACGACGGATGGCGGGAATCGGGCGGTGGGGGACGGCGGGGGCGATGGGGACGGCGGGGGACGGTGAGGCACCCCAGGTCCGCACGCCGGCCATCGGCGCGGAGGGGTCCGCGACCCGGTACGCCGACACGGTCCGGTACGGCGACACATGCCGGTACGGCGACACATGCCGGTACTCCGGCACGTGCAGGTGGCCCGGCACGTACCGCCGCTCCGGCGTCCGCCGAGACCGGCCGCGTCCTCCTAGGAGGCCTCGCCGTCGGCGGGAACGGGCGCGGGCGGGACCGTCCTGCGCCTGCGGTGCACCACCACACCGCACACCACGAGCAGGAGGGCGGCCACCGCGGCGACCCCGAGGGCCGTCCGCTCGGCGAACAGGTCGGCCAGCACCCCGAGCACGCCGATCCCGACGGTCGCGTAGACCAGCGCCCAGGCCGCTCCGCCGACGAACAGCGCGGGCAGGTAGCGCGTCAGGGGCATCCGCATGCTGCCCGCGAGGAAGTTGGCGGCGGTCTGGAAACCGACGGTCAGGAAGGAGACGGCCACCACCGGCGCGCCCCACCGCTGGATCGCCCGCTCGACCCGCTGGAACTTGGCCGAGGAGATGCGCTCGGCGAACCGGCTGCGCCGGGCGCCCGCGCCCGCGAGCCATCCGACGGCGAAGGTCCCGCCGGCCCGGAGCAGCACGATGACGTAGAGGGCGCCGGCCGTGAACGCGATCTCACCCACGACGCCTCGTCCCGGGCAGCGCGCCGGGGGTCACGGCACCCGTCACCCGCCTCGCACGTCCCGCTCCAGCGGGCCCACGGCGGGCACCGGCCCGCTCTCCGCCACTCACCTGCGCTCTGCCTTCGTCTCTGCCCGTTCCGTCCTCGGGGTCCCCGCCACGGCGGCGGCGGAACCCGACCCGGCATCCGACCCTACATGCCAGGCAAGGCCAGCCTAACCAAACAGACATCCGGTGGATACGGGGCGTCCCGGCTCCCCTCCCCGACCCCTTCCCCGGCCCCCGTCCCGTGCCCCGGGGAACGCGTGCAGAATCGGTCGTGATCCGCCGGGACAGATCCTCAGGAGGGGAAGCGTGACCGAGACCAGCGACACCCGATCCGCCGCGGGCGGGCCGCACGGGGCGCCACCCGGCCGTCTGCAGCGCCTGATGCGCTTCGTCCCGCTGATCGCCCCCGTCCTGCTGTGGGCCGTGCCGTGCGGGGTGCTCCTGCACACGGGCCAGCGCTGGCCGCTGCCCGTGGCGGCGGCCGGCACCGCGCTGTCCGTGCTGGGCCTGGTCGGGATGCCGCTCGCGATGGTGCACGGCCACGGGCGGCGCCAGCGGGACCGCGCGGCGATCGTCGGCGACACCCTGCTGGGCGTCAGCTGGGTGCTCTTCACCTGGTCCGTCCTGCTCGGCGTCCTGCTGCGGCTCGCCCTGACCGTGGCGGACGTGGGCGACGGACGGGACCGGGCGCGCCTCGTGACCTGGGCCGTCCTCGGCGTCTGCGCCGTCCTGCTCGCCTGGGGGTACGCCGAGGCCCGGCGCGTGCCGCGGGTGCGCCGGCTCGACGTGACGCTCCCGCGCCTGGGGGCGGGGCTCGACGGCACCCGGGTCGTCCTGATCACCGACACCCACTACGGCCCGCTCGACCGCGCCCGCTGGTCGGCACGGGTCTGCGAGACGGTGAACACCCTGGAGGCCGACCTGGTCTGCCACACCGGCGACATCGCGGACGGCACGGCCGAACGCCGCCGTGCCCAGGCCGCTCCCCTGGGCACCGTGCGGGCGACCCGCGCCCGGGTCTACGTCACCGGCAACCACGAGTACTACAGCGAGGCCCAGGGCTGGGTGGACCTGATGGGCGAGCTGGGCTGGGAGCCGCTGCGCAACCGCCACGTGCTGCTCGAACGCGGCGGTGACACCCTCGTGGTCGCCGGCGTCGACGACGTCACCGCCGAAGCCTCCGGACTGGCGGGCCACCGCGCCCACCTCGACGGGGCCCTCGACGGCGCCGACCCCGCCCTGCCCGTCCTCCTCCTCGCCCATCAGCCCAAGTTCGTCGACCGGGCGGCGGCCCACGGCGTCGACCTCCAGCTCTCCGGCCACACCCACGGCGGCCAGATCTGGCCCTTCCACCACCTGGTCGGCATCGACCAGCCGGTCCTCGCCGGCCTCAGCCGGCACGGCGTCCGCACCCTCCTCTACACCAGCCGCGGCACCGGCTTCTGGGGGCCGCCGTTCCGCGTCTTCGCCCCCAGCGAGATCACCCTGCTCGTACTCCGCGCCCCGCGGGGGCCGGAGGCGGGCGCGTGATCCGGATCCTGCCGGCCGAGGACACGTAGATCCGCGGGGCACTGGTCGCCCTGCCGGGTCTGGAGCCGGACATGGAGGTCGTGGCGGAGGTGCCCGACGGCGACGCGGTCGTCCCCGCCGCGCTCGCGCACCGGCCCACGGTGGCGGTGCTCGACGTCGAGACGCCCGGCAGGGACGGACTCGCCGCCGCCCGGGACCTGGGTGCCGCGCTGCCGGAGTGCCGGGTGCCGGTCCTGACCGCCCTGGGGCGGCCCGAGGTGCCGCGGCCGGCGCTCGCGGCGCGGGTGCACGGCTTCATGCTGAAGGACGCGCCGCCGGACCGCCTCGCCGACGCGGTGCGCCGGGTCGCGGCCGGGGAACACGTCATCGACCCGAGGGCTCATGGCCGGGGAGAGCCCGCTGGGGGACAGGGAGACCGACGTGCTGCGGCTGGCCGCCGGGGGCGCCGAGCTCTCCGAGATCGACCGCGGGCTGCACCTGTCGCAGGGCACGGTACGGAACCGCCTCGGCGCGGCCGTCACCAAGCTCGACGCCCGCGACCGGCTGGACGCGGTGCGGATCGCGCGGGAACAGGGCCGGCCGGCCCGACCAGGCGGGCGAGGGGCGCATCGGCAGCGTGGGGGCGCACCCGCGGCCGTCGGGGGTGGGGCCGGCCCGCAGCTGCGCGCCGAGGAGGCCGCCCGGTCACGCAGGTTCCCGAGTCCGTTGCCCACCCCGGCCGCCCCGTCACCCTGGAACCACCTGCTCACGCGCACCGGGGGCTTCGACAGCGACCTCGTGGGCCGCGACAGGGCCGCCGCCGAGGACGGGGAGCCGCTCGCCGAGAGCCCGGCCACGCGGCGGCCGCCGCGGGTGCGCGCGCCCGGGGAGACCGTCGCGTACGACAACTACGGCTACGCCCTCGCCGGCCGGCTCGTCGCGGACGTCTCCTGGACGGACTTCCCCTCCTGCGTCGAGACGCGGATCCTCCGGCCGCTGGGCATGACCCGCTCCCCCTTCGCCCAGCCGCAGCCCGCGCGGATCGCGGCGCACCTGGCCCGCGGCCACCGGCCCGACGGCGCCTCCGGCTGGACCGAGGAGAAGGGTCGGTACGGAGCGTGGAGCGCGGCCGGTCCCGGCGCGGCCGGCACGGCTGCCGACATGGGGCGCCGGCTCGTCGACCGGCCGACCGCCCACACCCCGGCGAACCGTCTGATGCAGCGCGTCCACCACCGCCAGGACCCCCGTCCGCCCGGGCTCGGACACGGCTACGAGGAGTGGCGGGGCGGCGGGCACACCGGCTGGTTCAAGGACGGTGACATCCCCGGTTTCCACTCCGCCCCGCTGCTCCTGCCGGAACGCGGTCCGGGCATCTTCGTCGTCTTCAACGGCGACGGCGTCGACGGGCGCGCCGGGCGGGACGGCAGGGAGCCGGTCGACCGGATCGTCGGGGCGCTCGCCCCGCGTCCCTCCGCCCCGCCCGCGACCCCCGCGCCGCCACGGCCGACCCCGCCCTCGCCCCGTACACCGGCAGTTACCGCGCCACCCGGGTCAGCCGCGCCGGCCTCATGGCCGTCGAGGGGCTGGCGGGAGCGGTCACCGTCGGGCGGGACGGCGGGAACGGCCTGCGCACCACCGGCCTCTCCCCCGCCCCCGACCGGGCCGAACAGCGCTGGACCGCGCCGGGCGGCGGACTGTTCCGTGAGCGGGACGGCGGCGACGCCACGATCGCCTTCGCCGGCGGGGGCGTGCCGGTCTCGTCGGCGACGCCGTCGACGGCGTACGGGAAGCTGTCCTGGAGCCGGTCCCCCGCCCTGCACACGGCCCTGCTCGTCTCCGGCGCGGCCGTGTCGGCCCTCGGCGCCGTCGCCTTCCCCGCGACGGCGGTGGCGCGACGTCTCCGCGTCCGGTCGCCGCACCCGCGCGGCGCGGGCCGCGCGGGCCGCGGCGACGGTGGCGGGGCTGCTCACGGGGGCCTTCGCCGCGGCGCTCGCGGCGGTCGTCTCCGACGTCAACGCCATGATGGAGGCGGTGCCGCTGGGCTCTCCCCCGCTGTCGGTGGTCACCGTCCTGGGCACCGCCCTGGCGGCGACGTCCCCGGGCGTGGTGGCGGGTGCGGTCGGGGCCTGGCAGCGGGGCTGGTGGACCCGGACCGCGCGCACGCTCTTCACGCTCACCGCGCCGGCCTCCCCCACCACGGCGAGCCTCCTCCTCCA
Source organism: Streptomyces omiyaensis (assembly GCF_014650895.1). Taxonomy (GTDB): domain Bacteria; phylum Actinomycetota; class Actinomycetes; order Streptomycetales; family Streptomycetaceae; genus Streptomyces; species Streptomyces omiyaensis. The sequence continues at coordinate 268,917 of NZ_BMVV01000007.1, read as the reverse complement.
CTGCCACCTGGTGAGCGCGCCCCTGACCCGGCTCGCCTGGTGAGCGCGGCCGGCGGGAGCGGCGTGTCGTGGCCCCGGTCCTGTGTGCCGGTGGTCGCACCGTGCGCCAAGGTAACGGGTCGATGGAAAAAGTTGAAGTGATCGCGCAAATCATTTACTCCTTGCGCGACAGTCCCGGCGCACGGTCCATCCGGCGTCCACTCGGCGTGATCCCGCCCTGGAGGGGGCCCTCACGTGCGACGGGGAACCGGAGGCGCCCCGCCCCAGAAAGCGAGGCGATTGTCGAGCAATTACGAAATGAGCGCGATATCTTGCGTTCACTTGTTGGGGGTGGTTGAGTGTGCCGCGCCCCGCAAAGCAGTCGCCGACCTCGGCGGGGCACCCTCCCAGTTCTTGCCCGAAGGGGACCACTCGATGAGAAGTGCCAGGCTCCGCCGTACCCGCCGCGCCAGCGCGGTCGCCGTCGTCTCCGCGATGACGCTGACCGCTCTCGCCGCCTGTGGCACGAGCAGCAGCAGCGACTCCAGCGGTGGCGGCGCTTCGCAGCCGACCGGCTCGTCCGACGCCTCCGCTCCGCTCGACCCGAACACCAAGGTGACGATCACGATCGACTGCATGCCGCCGGCGGCGAAGGCGGCCGAGCTGAAGGAGTGGAAGGAGGACGTCGCAGAGTTCAACAAGACGTACCCCAACGTCACCATCGAGGGCCGCTCCACCCCCGGCCAGTGCCTGGAGCCGCCGCGCTTCACCGCCATGCTCAAGGCGAAGTCGCAGCCGGACGTCTTCTACACCTACTTCACCGACCTGCCCCAGGTCCTGTCGGAGAACGGCGCCGCGGACATCTCCGCGTACGTCAACGACAAGACGGTCCCGGCGCTGAAGGACATCGACCCCAACGTCCTCGGCTCGCTCAAGCAGGACGGCAAGCTGTACGGCCTGCCGACCAGCAACTACACCATGGGCCTGCTGATCAACCGCAAGCTCTTCAAGGACGCCGGCCTGGACCCCGACGCCCCGCCGCGGACCTGGGAGGAGGTCCGGGCCGCCGCGAAGAAGATCGCGGGTCTGGGTGAGGGTGTCTCCGGGTTCGGCGAGTACAGCGCGGCCAACACCGGCGGCTGGCACTTCACCGCCCAGCTCTACAGCCTCGGCGGCGACGTCGTCGACGCGAGCGGGAAGAAGGCGGCGTTCAACAGCGAGCTGGGCAAGCAGGTCGTGAAGAACCTCCACGCCATGCGCTGGGAGGACGACAGCATGGGCAAGACCCAGCTGCTGAAGTGGGGCGACCTCCAGAAGCAGATCGCCACCGACAAGCTCGGCATGTTCCTCGCCGCGCCCGACGACATCGCGTACATGGTGCAGCAGCTGGGCGCGAAGTACGAGAACTTCGGCATGGGCCCGATCCCGGGCGGCAAGAACACCCTGGCCGGCGGCAACAACTACATGATCAAGCAGGGCATCGCGCCCGACAAGATCAAGGCCGCCGTCGCCTGGCTGAACTTCAAGAACCTCACGGTCGGCAAGGGCCAGTTCGACTGGGCCCGCACCAAGGCCGACAAGCTCCCGGTCGGCATCCCGCAGCCCAACTTCTGGCTGAACGGGTCCAAGACCACCGACGACGCCGCGCGCGTGGAGCACGCCACCATGCCGGTCGCCAACTTCAAGACCTTCATGGACAGCCCCGTCCCGGGCAAGGCCGAGCCGCCGAAGGCCCAGGAGCTCTACAAGATCCTCGACAACGTGATGTCCGGTGTCCTCACCAACAAGGACGCCGACATCGACAAGCTCCTGGCCACGGCCGAGACCCAGGTCAACCAGGTACTGGCCAACCAGTGACCCGGCCGGGCGGGGCGGACCCCGACCGGTCCGCCCCGCCCGCCGGCACCCCCAGAAGCGGCAGTCCCGTACCAAGGAGCACGTATGTCGGCCCCGAGCCTGACCCCGAGCAAGGCGGGGCGCCCCCGCCACCCCGAGCCGCGCCCCCAGGGGCCCGCGGCCCCCGGCGGCGCGTTCGCCAAGAGCCTGCGGCGCAACCTGACGGCCCACGGTTTCCTCATCGGCGCCGTGGTGTGTTTCGCCGTGTTCTCCTGGTGGCCGATGGTCAGGGAGTTCCTGCTGGCCTTCCAGAAGACCGAGAGCGGCGAGTCGGTCTGGGTGGGCCTGGACAACTTCCGCACCGTCTTCAACGACCCCTCCTTCTGGCAGGCCTGGGGCAACACCGTCTGGTACACCGTCCTGGCCCTGGTGTTCGGCTTCGTGGTCCCCTTCGTCCTGGCGATCACGATCAACGAGTTCCGGCACGGCAAGGGATACCTGCGGCTGCTGGTCTACCTGCCCGTGATGCTGCCGCCGGTCGCCGCCGTCCTGCTCTTCCAGTACCTGTACGACCCCGGCTACGGCCTGCTCAACGAGCTGCTCGGCTTCGTCGGCCTGCCGGAGCAGCAGTGGCTCCAGGACGCCGACATCGCGATGTTCTCCCTGGTCATCGCCTCGACCTGGATGAACATGGGCGGCGCCACGCTCATCTATCTGGCCGCGCTCCAGGGCATCCCGGGCGAGCTGTACGAGGCCGCCGAGCTCGACGGGGCCGGTCTGCTGCGCAAGATCTGGCACGTGACGGTCCCGCAGACCCGCCTGATCCTGTCCCTGATGCTGCTGATGCAGGTCATCGCCACCATGCAGGTCTTCGTCGAACCGTTCCTGCTGACCGGCGGCGCCGGCCCGGAAGGGTCCACGACCACGGTCGTCTACCTCATCTACCAATACGCCTTCAACTTCAACAACTACGGCGCCGCGGCCGCCCTCGGCCTGCTCCTGCTCGTACTGCTGGCCGGGTTCTCGGCCGCGTACGTCAAGCTCAGCCGCGCCGAGGACGAGTAGGACCGGGAGACCCGCATGTCCACACGCACCCTCATCTCACCGGCCGTCCTCGCCAAGTCCCGCGGCAAGCGCCTGTACTGGGCCGCGTTCGCCCTGGTCACCGGCGGTTTCACCGTGGCGTTCCTCGGCCCGTTGTACTGGCTGGTCTCCAGCGGCTTCAAGGACACCCAGGAAGTCGTGCGCACCCCGCCGACGCTGGTCCCGGAGAGCTTCACCCCCGAGAACTACAGCCGGGCGTGGGAGGTCATGGACCTGTCCACGCTGCTGTTCAACACCTTCTACTACGCCTTCGGCGCGCTCGCCTTCCAGCTGATCCTCGACGTGGCGGCCGCCTACTCGCTGTCCAAGCTGCGGCCGGTGCTGGGCAAGGCGATCCTCGGCATGATGCTCGCCACCCTGATGATCCCGGCGACCGTGCTGGTGGTCCCGCAGTACCTCACGGTCCTCGACGTGCCGATCGTGGAGCGGAACCTGCTCAACAGCCCGTGGGCGATCTGGCTGCCGTCGGTGACCAACGCCTTCAACATCTTCCTGCTGAAGCGGTTCTTCGACTCGATCCCCAAGGAACTCCTGGACGCCGCCTCGATGGACGGCGCGAGCCCGATGCGGATCCTGTGGTCGATCGTCCTGCCGATCTCCCGCCCCATCCTGGGCGTGGTGTCGATCTTCGCGGTGGTCGGCGTCTGGAAGGACTTCCTCTGGCCGATGCTGACCCTGCCCGACCCGGCGAAGCAGACCCTCAACGTGGGCATCTACTCGCTCTCCAACGGGGTCCCGGTCAACGTCCTGATCGCCGCGCTCACCATCGCGTCCCTCCCCACGCTGATCGTCTTCCTGATCTTCCAGCGCAACATCATGGGCGGCCTCACCGCCGGCAGCCTCAAGGGCTGACGGGCACACCACCCCCCTCGAAGCCTTCGCCGTCGTCCCGGGCCCATCCCGTCCCCGCCGATCCGGGACGACGGCGAAGAACCCCTCCCTGCCTTCCTGCCCGAAAGGACCGTTCCGTGGCAGCCCCCTCTCCGTCCCGCACCTCCGACTGGTGGCGCGACGCCGTCATCTACCAGGTCTACCCGCGCAGCTTCGCCGACGGCGACGGCGACGGCACCGGTGACCTCGCGGGCGTCCGAGCGAGACTGCCCCACCTCGCCGCACTCGGCGTCGACGCCCTGTGGTTCACCCCCTGGTACGCCTCCCCGCTGGTCGACGGCGGCTACGACGTCGCCGACTACCGCGCCATCGATCCCGCCTTCGGCACCCTCGACGAGGCCGAGAAGCTCATCGCCGACGCCGCCGGGCTCGGCCTGCGCGTCATCGTCGACATCGTCCCCAACCACGTCTCCGACCAGCACGCCTGGTTCCAGGAGGCCCTCGCCGCGGGCCCCGGCAGCCAGGCGCGCGCCCGTTTCCACTTCCGGCCCGGACGCGGCGAACACGGCGAACTCCCGCCCAACGACTGGCCCTCGCAGTTCTCCGGCACCACCTGGACCCGCGTCCCCGACGGCGAGTGGTACCTCCACCTGTTCACCCCCGAACAGCCCGACCTCAACTGGTCCCACCCCGACGTGCGCCGCGAGCACGAGGACGTCCTGCGCTTCTGGTTCGAGCGCGGCGTCGCCGGCGTCCGCATCGACTCCGCCGCCCTGCTCACCAAGGACCCCGAACTGCGGGACTTCACCGAGGGCGTCGACCCCCACCCCTACATCGACCTCGACGAGATCCACGACGTCTATCGCTCCTGGCGCGCGATAGCCGACGAGTACGGCGGCGTCTTCGTCGGCGAGGTCTGGCTCCCCGACGCCGAGCGCTTCGCCCGCTACCTGCGCCCCGACGAGCTGCACACCGCCTTCAACTTCAACTTCCTCGCCTGCCCCTGGGAGCCGGAGCGGCTGCGCGCCACCATCGACGACACCCTCGCCGAGCACGCCCCCGTCCACGCGCCCGCCACCTGGGTGCTCTGCAACCACGACGTCACCCGCACCGCCACCCGCTACGGGCGCGCCGACACCGCCTTCGACTTCGCCGCCAAGCGCTTCGGCACCCCCACCGACCTGGAGCTCGGCACCCGCCGCGCCCGCGCCGCCGCCCTGCTCACCCTCGCCCTGCCCGGCTCCGTCTACCTCTACCAGGGCGAGGAACTGGGCCTGCCCGAGGCCGACATCCCCCTCGACCGCATCCAGGACCCGATGCACCACCGCTCCGGCGGCACCGACCCCGGCCGCGACGGCTGCCGCGTCCCCCTCCCCTGGGACGCCGACGCCCCCGCGTACGGCTTCGGCACCCTCCCCGGCACCGAACCCTGGCTGCCGCAGCCCTCCGACTGGGCCCGCTACGCCGTCGACCGGCAGAGCGACGACCCCGACTCGATGCTCACCCTCTACCGCACCGCCCTCGCCCTGCGCCGCGCCGAAGCCGGCTTCGGCGACGGCGCGATGACGTGGCTCCCCGCCGCCGACGGCGTCCTCGCCTTCGTCCGCGACCACGGCCCGACCTGCGTCGTGAACCTCTCCGCCGGCCCCGTCGAACTCCCCGCCCACTCCGCGGTGCTGCTCACCAGCGGTCCGCTCGGCGCCGACGGCACCCTCCCCCCGGACACCGCCGCCTGGCTGCGCGCCTGAGCCCGCGCCGCGCGGGCCCGCGGCAAGACCCCACCGTGCGGCCGCGGCCGATCGGCGCCGACTCCGTCGGCCGCGGCCGCACGGTGGCAGGTGCCGGGACCCTGACCCCCGGCCCCTGCGGAAGCCCCGTTCCCGATCCGTGGGGGGCCGGGAACGGGGCTTCCGCGTACGAGGCGCGGTGCGCGGCGTCGGCAGACGCCCGCACCGCGCCCGCCCACCACCGCGACGCCCGTGCGCCGCGGATCCCTCTCGTCCGAGAAGCGAGCCCAGATGATCCCCAGCCGCGTCCGTCCGCGCGTCCGCGCCGGTGCCAGAGCCACCGCCGTCGCCTGCGCGCTCCTCTGTCTCGGCCAGGCGGCGGGCGGTACCGCAGCCGCCACGGCCGCCGGTCCGTCCCCCGTCGCCTCTCCCGCCGGTCCCGTGGTCACCCGGGCCGGCCTCGACCCGGCGCTCGTGGCCGGGCGGGGCGCCGACGTCGCCTTCGACGAGCAGGAGGCGGAGAACGCCCGCACCACCGGAACCGTCATCGGACCGGACCGCACCCCGTACACCCTCCCCTCGGAGGCCTCCGGCCGGAAGGCGGTCCGTCTCGTCCCCGGCCAGTACGTCGAATTCACCCTGCCGCGCGCCGCCAACGCCCTGACCGTCCGCTACAGCATCCCGGACGCGGCCGGCGGCGGGGGGATCACCGCCCCCCTGGACGTCGCCGTCGACGGCCGTCACCGCAGGACGATGACGCTGACCTCGCAGTACTCCTGGCTCTACAACCAGTACCCCTTCACCAACGACCCCGGCGCCGGCCTGCTCCACCCGGACTGGTGGCTCGCCGAGTGCGCCTGCGTCCCCGCCGCCACCACGCCCGCGCCCGTCTTCGAGAAGCCCTTCCGGCCCACCCACTTCTACGACGAGCAGCGGCTGCTCCTCGGGAAGGCGTACCGCGCGGGGGAGACGGTACGGCTCACGGTGCCGGCCGGCAGCCCCGCCGCCTGGACGGTGATCGACCTCCTCGACACCGAGCTGGTCGCCCCGCCGCACGTCGAGCGCGGCGGGATCGACGTGCGCCTCCTCGGCGCCGACCCGACCGGCCGCCGCGACGCCGCCCCCGCCATCGAGCGGGCCGTGGCACTCGCCCGCCGCCTCGACCGGCCCGTCTACCTCCCGCCGGGCACCTTCCGCGTCGACCGGCACATCGTCGTCGACGACGTCACGATCGTCGGCGCGGGCAACTGGCACACCGTCCTCAAGGGCCGTCAGGTCACCCTCGCCGAGCCCGCCCCCGACGGCTCGCGCCACACCGGCGTCGGCCTCTACGGCAAGCCCGCGGCCGAGGGCGGCAGCCGCAACGTCCACCTGCGCGGCTTCGCCGTCGAAGGCGACGTCCGCGAGCGGATCGACACCGACCAGGTCAACGCCATCGGCGGCGCCATGAGCGACTCCACCGTCGACGGCCTCTACCTGCACCACACCAAGGTCGGGCTCTGGTTCGACGGCCCCATGCGGAACGTGAGGGTCACGAACAACATCATCACCGACCAGATCGCCGACGCCCTCAACTTCCACACCGGCGTCACCGACTCCCTGGTCCGGAACAACTTCGTCCGCAACACCGGCGACGACGGCATCGCGCTCTGGTCGGAGAAGACCGCCGACGCCCGCAACACCCTCGCCCGCAACACCGTCCAGTCGCCCACCCTCGCCAACGGCATCGCCGTCTACGGCGGCGCCGACACCACCGTCGCCGGCAACCTGGTCGCCGACCCCGTGCGCGAGGGCAGCGGACTCCACGCCGGGGCCCGCTTCGGCGCCGAACCCTTCACCGGCACCCTCCGCTTCACCGACAACACCACGGTCCGCGCCGGCACCCTCGACCTCAACTGGCGGATCGGCCTGGGCGCCCTCTGGTTCTACGCCCTGGACGGCTCCATCGACGCCGACGTGCGGGTCACCGGGGACCACTACCTCGACTCCACCCACAACGCGATCATGCTGGTCAGCGAGTACGGGGTGAAGGACCGCTTCTCCATCCCCTCGGTCCACTTCAAGGACATCCGCGTCGACGGCACCGGCAACTCCGTCGTCAGCGCCCGCACGAAGGGCTCCGCCACCTTCGAGAACGTCGACGCCCGCAACGTCGGAGCGGTCGGCGTGAACAACTGCGGCTCCTTCAACTTCCCCGCCACCGGCTCCGAGTTCACGCTCGACGACCGCGGCGGGAACGACGGCGGCTGGCTCGCCCCGTGGCTCCTGCCCCACACCATCACCTGCGACGACCGACCGCCGGTCGTCGCGCCCCCGGCCCCCGCGCCCTGGTCCTGACGCCCCGCCACCGAAGCCCCGGCCGCGCGGCCGGGGCCCGTCCCGCGCCCTCCGGAGCGGCGGCCTCACGGCCGTCGCGCCCGGAGGCGCCCCGCGTTGCCCGGACGCCCCGGACACCACTGTCGCTTGCGTCGGAAATCCGCTCGCATCGACAATTCGATGCAAACGACTTGCATGTTTTGCGCTAGAGTTGCGTGTATGACGCGACGACTTGCTCAGGTGGCGAAGAAGGTGGGGGTCAGCGAGGCCACGGTGAGCCGTGTCCTCAACGGCAAGCCCGGGGTCTCGGAGTCGACCCGGCGGTCCGTGCTGACGGCGCTCGACGTGCTCGGCTACGAACGGCCCACGCAGCTGCGCGGCGAACGGGCCCGGCTCGTCGGCCTGGTCCTCCCGGAGCTCCAGAACCCCATCTTCCCGGCGTTCGCCGAGGTCATCGGCGGCGCCCTGGCCCAGCAGGGGCTGACCCCGGTCCTCTGCACGCAGACCAGGGGCGGCGTCTCCGAGGCCGACTACGTGGAGCTGCTGCTCCAGCAGCAGGTCTCCGGCGTCGTCTTCGCCAGCGGGCTCTTCGCGCAGGCCGACGCCCCGCACGACCACTACTACCGGCTGGCCGAGCGCAGCATCCCGGTCGTCCTCGTCAACGCGTCGATCGAGGGCCTGGACTTCCCGTGCGTCTCCTGCGACGACGCCGTCGCCGTCGAGCAGGCGTGGCGCCACCTCGCCTCGCTGGGGCACGAGCGGATCGGCCTGGTGCTCGGCCCCGAGGACCACATACCGTCCCGGCGCAAGCTGGAGGCGGCCCGCGCGGCGGCCGCGGCCGCCGGCACGGAGTGGAACGACGCATTCGTGGAGCGGTCCGCCTTCTCCCTGGAGGGCGGGCAGGCCGCCGCGGGCCGGCTCCTGGACCGCGGCGTCACCGGCATCGCCTGCGGCAGCGACCCGCTGGCGCTGGGTGCGATCAGGGCCGGCCGGCGCCGCGGCCTGTCGGTTCCCGCCGACGTGTCCGTCGTCGGCTTCGACGACTCCGCCTTCATGACCTGCACGGAGCCGCCGCTGTCGACGGTCCGCCAGCCCATCGAGGCCATGGGGCGCGCCGCCGTGGACCTGCTGATCGCCCAGATCCAGGGAACGCAGCACCATCTGGGGGAGCTGCTCTTCGAGCCCGAGCTCGTCGTCCGCGGTTCGACGGCCCCGCCGCCGCCCGCCCGCTGACCCCCCGGCGCCGGCCCCGGCCCCCGCCCTCTCTCCGGGACTCCGTGTCCGACAACTGAACAGTCCGTGCCCGACGGCACCGGTGTCCCCGCCCGCGAGCGGTTCCGACACCGGTGCCGTCGGCGTTTCCGGCAGATGTCCTCTGTTGGCAAGTGGACGGGGACCGTTGACAAAGTCGTCATCCAGTAGAAACCTTGCGGGCTGACGGCGCAAATGGTCCACAGAGTTACTCAAGAACGTGGCTGGCCGTCATTAGATCCTTGTCGGAGTCATGTCGGGCTCCAGGCGCGCGACCCTGTCGAACCCCCCGAGCTCCCTTGTGCGTTCGCCGGCGGGGGCTGCTCCGGAACGGAGGACGGGTCGCGACCCTGCCCGCATCGCGGAGAGGTCACCATGAGAGGCACACATCCGAGCAGGCGGTTGGGGGTGGGTCTGCTGACGGCAGGCCTGATCTCCGTGGGACTGCTCCCCGTCCCCGCGCAGGCCGCGGGCGAGACCAACCTCGCCCTCGGCAGGGCGGCGACAGCCGGCGGAACGAACGGCGGCTACCCGGCCTCCAACGTCACCGACGGAAGCCAGCAGTCCTACTGGGAAGGCCCGTTGGGCTCCTTCCCGCAGTGGGTGCAGGTCGACCTGGGCACCCAGGTCGACCTCGACCGCCTCGCGCTCAAGCTGCCCACCGGCTGGGAGGCGCGCAACGAGTCGCTCGCCGTCCTCGGCAGCGCCGACGGCACCACGTTCAGCACCATCGCCGCCGCCCAGGCGCGCTCCTTCACCCCGTCCGCCGCCAACACGGTGAACATCGACCTGCCGGCGGCCACGGCCCGCTTCGTCCGGGTCCAGGTCGGCTCCAACACCGCGTGGAACGCCGCCCAGCTCTCCGAACTGGAGGTCTACGGCGAGACGGCAGGCGGCGGGGACCCGGGCGACCCGCCGCCGGTCACCGGCACCAACCTGGCGCGGAACAAGCCGATCGAGGCGACGTCCACGACGCAGAACTACGCGGCGGGCAACGCCAACGACGACAGCACCGCCACCTATTGGGAGTCGGCCGGCTTCCCCGCCTCGCTCACCGTCAAGCTGGGCTCCGACGCCGACGTCCAGGCCGTGGTCGTCAAGCTCAACCCGGACTCCGCCTGGGGCCCGCGGACCCAGTCCCTGGAGGTCCTCGGCCGCTCCTCCGCCGCCACGGGCTTCACCACCCTGAAGGCGCGCGCCGACTACGCCTTCAACCCGTCGTCGGGCCAGAACACCGTCACCATCCCGGTCACCGGCCGCGTCTCGGACCTGCGGCTGACCGGCTTCTCCAACTCCGGCGCCCCCGGCGCCCAGGTCGCGGAGATCCAGGTGCTCGGCACGGCCGCGCCCGCCCCCGACTTCGTCGTCAACGAGCTCACCTGGGAGCCGGCCACCCCGTCCGAGGCCGACGCCGTCACCGCCAGGGTCACGGTCCGCAACGCCGGCACCGCCGCGGCCCCCGCGACCACGGTGAACGTCAGCACCGAGGGCACCGTCGCCGGCGCCGCCCCGGTCCCGGCGCTCGCCGCCGGCCAGTCGACGACCGTGAGCGTCCCCCTCGGCAAGCGGCCGGAGGGCTCCTACACGGTCTCGGCGGCCGTCGACCCGACGGACACCGTCCCCGAACTCGACAACGGCAACAACAGCCGCACCGCGACCGGCAAGCTGACGGTCACGCAGACCCCGGGCCCGGACCTGACGGTCACCGGCATCACCCCCAACCCGGCCACCCCCGCGGTCGGCGCGCCCGTCTCCTTCACGGTCGCCGTCAAGAACCGCGGCACGTCCTCCGTCCCGGCCGGCAGCGTCACGCGCCTCACCGTCGGGTCCACCACCCTGAACGGCACCGCCCCGGCCATCGCCGCGGGCGCCACCGCGGACGTCGCCCTCAGCGGCACCTGGACGGCCACCGACGGCGGCGTCACGCTCACCGCGACCGCCGACGCCACCGGCACCGTCGCCGAGACCAACGAGAACAACAACGTCTTCGGCCGGTCCCTCGTCGTCGGACGCGGCGCCGCCGTGCCGTACACCGAGTACGAGGCCGAGGACGCGAGCTACCGCGGCACCCTCCTGTACACCGACTCCACCCGCCCGTTCGGGCACACCAACTTCGCCACCGAGTCCTCGGGCCGCGAGTCGGTTCGCCTCAACGCCCAGGGCGACTACGTGGAGTTCACCTCCACCAACGCCGCCAACTCGATCGTCGTGCGCAACTCGATACCGGACGCGCCGGCCGGCGGCGGCCAGGAGGCCACCCTCAGCCTCTACGCGAACGGCCAGTTCGTCCGCAAGGTGACCCTCTCCTCCAAGCACAGCTGGCTCTACGGCACCACCGACCAGCCGGAGGGGCTCGTCAACACCCCCGGCGGTGACGCGCGGCGCCTCTTCGACGAGTCCAGCGCCCTGCTGACCCAGTCCTACCCGGCCGGCACGAAGTTCCGCCTCCAGCGCGACGCGGGCGACAACGCCGCCTTCTACGTCGTCGACCTGATCGACCTGGAGCAGGTCGCCCCGCCGGCCGCGAAGCCCGCGGAGTGCGTCTCGATCACCCAGTACGGGGCCGTGCCCAACGACGGCATCGACGACACCGACGCCCTCCAGCGCGCCGTCACCGCGGACCAGAAGGGCGAGATCCCCTGCGTCTGGATCCCGGCGGGCCAGTGGCGCCAGGAGCAGAAGATCCTCACCGACGACCCGCTGAACCGGGGCACGCACAACCAGGTCGGCATCCGGGACGTCACCGTCCGCGGCGCCGGCATGTGGCACTCGCAGCTCTACACGCTGACCCCGCCGCACCTCGCCAACGGGATCAACCACCCGCACGAGGGCAACTTCGGCTTCGACATCGACGACAACACCAAGATCTCGGACATCGCCATCTTCGGCTCCGGCACCATCCGCGGCAACAACGCCGACGAGGAGGGCGGCGTCGGCCTCAACGGCCGCTTCGGCAAGAACACGAAGATCAGCAACGTCTGGATCGAGCACGCCAACGTCGCCGCCTGGGTCGGCCGCGACTACACCAACATCCCCGAGCTGTGGAACCCCGGCGACGGCGTGGAGTTCAGCGGCATGCGCATCCGCAACACCTACGCAGACGGCGTCAACTTCTCCAACGGCACCCGCAACTCCACCGTCTACAACTCGTCGTTCCGCAACACCGGCGACGACGCCCTCGCGGTGTGGGCCAACAAGTACGTCAAGGACACCTCGGTGGACGTCGGCCACGACAACCACTTCCGCAACAACACGGTCCAGCTGCCCTGGCGGGCCAACGGCATCGCGGTCTACGGCGGCTACGGCAACACCATCGAGAACAACGTGGTCTCCGACACCATGAACTACCCGGGGATCATGCTCGCCACCGACCACGACCCGATCCCCTTCTCCGGGCAGACGCTGATCGCCAACAACGCCCTGTACCGCACCGGCGGAGCCTTCTGGAACGAGGACCAGGAGTTCGGCGCCATCACCCTCTTCGCGCAGGGTCCCGACATCCCGGGCGTCACCATCCGGGACACCGACATCCACGAGTCGACCTACGACGGCATCCAGTTCAAGACCGGCGGCGGCGCCATGCCGAACGTCAAGGTCACGAACGTGAAGATCGACAAGTCGCTCAACGGCTGCGGAATCCTCGCGATGGGCGGTGCGCGCGGCAGCGCCACGCTGACGAACGTCACCGTCACGAACTCGGCCAAGGGCGACGTCTGCTCGCAGCCCGGCACGCAGTTCGTCTTCCACCAGGGCTGAGGCCCTTCCCCCGGCGGGGACGCCCGGCTCCGCAACCGGGCGTCCCCGCCGCACCCCCTCCATCGAGAAGCGAGGAACGATGAGAACCCCCACCTGGCGATCACGGTGCCTGAGCGCCGCGATCGCGACGAGCCTGCTGGCGCTGGGCGGCCCCCTGATGGCCGCCCACGCCGCCGGCGGGCCCAACATCGCGCTCGGCGACGCCGCCGCCGCGAGCAGCGCCCAGTCCGGCTTCTCCGCCGGCAGCGTCACCGACGGCAACCAGGGCACGTACTGGGAGAGCGCCGGCGGCTCCCTCCCCCAGTGGGTGCAGGCCGACCTCGGCACCGCCACCCGCGTCGACGAGGTGGTCCTGCGGCTGCCCGCCGGCTGGGAGGCCCGGAACCAGACCCTGTCCGTCCAGGGCAGCGCGGACGGCACCAGCTTCTCCACCCTGAAGGCCTCCGCCACCTACACCTTCAGCCCCGGCTCGGCCAACACGGTCACCGTCGCCTTCCCGGCCACGCAGACCCGCTTCGTACGGGTCAACGTCACCGCCAACACCGGCTGGCAGGCCGCCCAGCTCTCCGAGCTGGAGGTGCACGCGGCCGAGGGCTCCTCCGCGAACCTCGCCGCGGGCAAGACCCTCACCGCCAGCAGCCACACCGAGGTGTACGCCGCGCCCAACGCCAACGACGGCAACCGGGCCAGCTACTGGGAGAGCGGCAACAACGCGCTGCCGCAGTGGCTCCAGGCCGACCTCGGCGCCTCCGTCGCCGTCAACCGGGTCGTCCTCAAGCTGCCCGCCGGCTGGGGCGCCCGCAGCCAGACCCTGAAGATCCAGGGCAGCACCGACGGCACCGCCTTCACGGACCTCTCGGCCTCCCGGGCGTACGCCTTCGACGCGGGCAACGACAACACCGCGACGATCACGCTGGACTCCACCACCACCCGCTACGTGCGCGTGCTGGTGACCGCGAACACCGTCCAGCCCGCCGCCCAGATATCCGAGCTGGAGGTCTACGGACCGGCCACCGGCGACACCCAGGCCCCGTCCGCCCCCGCGAACCTGGCCTACACCCAGCCGGCGACCGGCCAGATCAGGCTCACCTGGAACGCCTCGACCGACAACGTCGGGGTCTCCGGCTACGACGTCTACGCCAACAACGTCCTGCTGACCTCCGTCGCGGGCGACGTCACGAGCTTCACCGACAACCGCCCGGCCGGCCAGACGGTCTCCTACCGGGTCCGGGCCAAGGACGCGGCCGGCAACCAGTCCGGGGACAGCAACACCGTCACCCGCACCGGCGACGGCGGCGACACCCAGGCCCCCACCGCCCCCGCGAACCTCGGGTTCACCGAGCCCGCGAGCGGCCAGGTGAAGCTGACCTGGACGGCCGCCACCGACGACCGCGGCGTCACCGCCTACGACGTCTACGCCAACAACGTCCTGCGCGGCAGCGTCTCGGGCCAGACCACCACCTACACCGACACCCAGCCGGCGAGCGCCACGGTCGCCTACCACGTGGTCGCGAAGGACGCGGCGGGCAACGCCTCGGTCGCCTCCAACAGCGTCACCCGCAACGGCACCGGCGGCACCGGCTCCAACCTCTCCGTCGGCAAGGCGATCGAGGCGTCCTCGGCGACGGGGAACTTCGCCGCGGCCAACGCCAACGACAACAGCACCGCCACCTACTGGGAGGGCGGGGGCGGCGCCTACCCGCAGACCCTCACCGTCAAGCTCGGCGCCAACGCCGACGTCGACCGGCTCGTGCTGAAGCTCGACCCGGCCCAGGCGTGGCAGGCCCGCACCCAGACCCTGGAGGTCCTCGGCCGCGAGCAGAGCGCCGCCGGCTTCACCAGCAGGGTCGCGGCCAGGGGCTACTCCTTCGACCCGGCGAGCGGCAACACGGTCACGATCCCGCTGACCGCGCGGCTCGCGGACGTCCAGCTGAAGTTCACCGCCAACACCGGCGCGCCCGGCGGCCAGATCGCCGAGTTCCAGGTCGTGGGCGTGCCCGCGCCCAACCCGGACCTGACCGTCACCGGACTGTCCACCACGCCCGCCGCGCCCGAGGAGGACGACGAGATCACCGTCTCGGCGGTCGTCCGCAACGACGGCCCCGCGCCCGCGGCGGCGAGCAAGGTCGCCGTCCGCCTCGGCGGCACCAAGGTCGCGACCGGGCAGGCCCCGGCGCTGGCCCCCGGCGAGCAGGCCACCGTCCCCGTCTCCATCGGCGTGCGCGCCGCGGGCTCGTACGAGCTGAGCGCGGTCGCCGACGAGGCGAACGAGGTCGTGGAGCAGAACGAGACCAACAACGCCCACACCCGGTCCACCGCCCTCGTGGTGAAGCCGGTCGCGAGCGCGGACCTCGTCGTGTCCTCGGTCACCACCACCCCGTCCAGCCCGAAGGCCGGCGACGCCGTGACCTTCAAGGTCGCGGTGCGGAACCAGGGCACCACGGCCACCACGGCCGGCTCCCACGGCGTCACCCTGGAGCTCCTCAACGCCCAGGGCGGCGTGGTCAGGACGCTGACCGGGTCCCACGGCGGGGCGCTCGCGCCCGGCGCCACGGCCGACGTCAGCCTCGGCACGTGGACCGCCGTCAACGGCTCGTACACGGTCCGCACCGTCCTCGCCGACGACGCGAACGAACTGCCGGTCAAGCGCGGCAACAACACCCAGACGCAGTCCCTCTTCGTCGGCCGCGGCGCGAACATGCCGTACACGATGTACGAGGCGGAGGACGGCGCCGCCGGCGGCGGGGCCTCCGTCGTCGGGCCCAACCGGACCGTCGGCGACATCGCGGGCGAGGCGTCCGGCCGCAAGGCCGTCACCCTGGACGCGACCGGCGAGTACGTCGAGTTCACCACCCGCGCCGCGACCAACACCCTGGTCACCCGCTTCTCGATCCCGGACGCGCCCGGCGGCGGCGGCATCAGCACCACCCTGAACGTCTACGTCGACGGCGTGTTCAAGAAGGCGCTGCCGCTCACCTCGAAGTACGCCTGGCTGTACGGCGCCGAGGCCGGTCCCGGCAACGACCCGGGTTCCGGCGCCCCGCGCCACATCTACGACGAGGCGAACCTGATGTTCGGGGAGACCGTCCCCGCCGGCAGCAGGATCAGGCTCCAGAAGGACTCCGCGAACTCGGCCGCGCACTACGCGATCGACTTCGTGAACCTGGAGCAGGTCGCCCCGGTCGCGAACCCGGACCCGGCCGCCTACACGGTGCCGGCCGGCTTCACGCACCAGGACGTGCAGAACGCCCTCGACAAGGTCCGCATGGACACCACCGGGAAGCTCGTCGGCGTCTACCTGCCGGCCGGTGACTACCAGACCTCCAGCAAGTTCCAGGTCTACGGCAAGGCGGTCAAGGTCGTCGGCGCCGGCCCGTGGTTCACGAAGTTCCACGCGCCGACCACGCAGGACAACACCGACATCGGCTTCCGCGCCGAGGCCACGGCGAACGGTTCGCTCTTCAAGGGCTTCGCCTACTTCGGCAACTACGTCACCCGCATCGACGGCCCGGGCAAGGTCTTCGACTTCGCGAACGTCGCGGACGTCGTCATCGACGACATCTGGAACGAGCACATGGTGTGCCTCTACTGGGGCGCCAACACCGACCGGATGACGATCAAGAACTCCCGGATCCGGAACATGTTCGCCGACGGCGTCAACATGACCAACGGCTCGACGGACAACCTGGTGTCCAACAACGACGCCCGGGCCACCGGCGACGACAGCTTCGCGCTCTTCTCGGCGATCGACGCCGGCGGCGCGGACATGAAGAACAACGTCTACGAGAACCTCACCACCACGCTCACGTGGCGGGCCGCGGGCATCGCGGTGTACGGCGGCTACAACAACACCTTCCGCAACATCCACATCGCCGACACCCTCGTCTACTCCGGCATCACCATCTCGTCGCTGGACTTCGGCTACCCGATGAACGGCTTCGGGACCGTCCCGACGAACTTCGAGAACATCTCGATCGTCCGGGCGGGCGGCCACTTCTGGGGCAACCAGTCCTTCCCCGGCATCTGGATCTTCTCCGCCTCGAAGGTCTTCCAGGGGATCCGGGTGAGCCACGTGGACATCGTCGACCCCACCTACAGCGGCATCATGTTCCAGACCAAGTACACCGGTTCGCAGCCGGAGAACCCGGTGAAGGACACCGTCTTCACCGACATCTCCATCACGGGCGCGAAGCGGAGCGGCGACGCCTGGGACGCCAGGTCCGGCATCGGCATCTGGGCCAACGAGATGCCCGAGCCCGGTCAGGGCCCCGCCGTCGGCGAGGCGACGTTCAACTGCCTGCGCATGCAGGACAACGCCGAGAACATCCGGAACACCACCAACTTCAAGATCAACATCAACCCCTGCTGAACCGTCCGCACCCGCGGCCGCGTACGCCGGCGCCCCCCGCATCCCGCGGGGGGCGCCGGCCCCGTCGGCCGGGGGGTGCGCCTAGCCGGCCCGCGGCCGGTGCAGGTAGAACAGCTCGGGGTCGCCCTCGTCGAGACCGTGCAGGAGGCCGACCGGCTCCCATCCGGCCCGCAGGAGCAGCCCCTGCATCGGCTGGTTGGAGACGTTGGTCGAGGTGAACAGCTTCGGGGTCGCGCACGTCGCGGCCGCGTCGTCCAGCAGGAGCCGCCCCACGCCCCTCCGCCGCGCCCGCGGGGCCACCGTCAGCATCGCGACGAAGCCGTGCCCGAAGAACGTGTACTCGACCACGCGGTAGCCGAGCGGGCCGGACGCGTCCTCCGCCACGGCCGCCAGGCCCCGGCGGCACCACTCCCCGATGGCGGCCCGCCGTCCGGCGTCCCCCGCGACGGCGAGCGCGTCGGTCTCCGCCAGCGCCTCCGCGTCCGGCTCCCGCGCCCGCCGCACGGTGAGGTTCCCGTACTCCCTTGCCTCGTCCACGATCCTCCCCGCTTCCACGGAACCTCGCGTACCGCCGGGGGCGACGCTCTTCCGCACACCCGTCCCGAAGGGGAACCCCGATGAGAAGTGTCCTGTTCCGCCGCGGGCGCCGCGCCGCCGCGGCCGTCCTCCTGGCCCTCTCGCTCGCCGCCTGCGGCGAAGGGGGCGGAGCGTCCGGGGGCGGGGACTCCTCGGACCCCACGACGCTGCTGGACCCGAGGACGAAGGTGACGATCACGATCGACTGCATGCCGCCGGCGGCGAAGGCGGCCGAGCTGAAGGAGTGGAAGGAGGACGTCGCAGAGTTCAACAAGACGTACCCCAACGTCACCATCGAGGGCCGCTCCACCCCCGGCCAGTGCCTGGAGCCGCCGCGCTTCACCGCCATGCTCAAGGCGAAGTCGCAGCCGGACGTCTTCTACACCTACTTCACCGACCTGCCCCAGGTCCTCGCCGAGGACGGCGCCCAGGACATCTCCGCCTACGTGCACCCGTGGTCGGTACCGCTCCTCAAGGACGTCAACCCGGACGTCCTCGACTCCCTGCGGCACAAGGGCCGCCTGTACGGCCTGCCGACGAGCAACTACACCATGGGCCTGCTGATCAACCGCAAGCTGTTCGAGGACGCCGGCCTGGACCCCGACGCCCCGCCGCGGACCTGGGAGGAGGTCCGGGCCGCCGCCAGGAAGATCGCGGGTCTCGGCAAGGACATCGCCGGCTTCGGCGAGTACAGCGCCGGCAACACCGGCGGCTGGCACTTCACCGCCCAGCTCTACAGCCTCGGCGGCGACGTCGTCGACGCGAGCGGCACCCGGGCCGCCTTCGACGACCGCCTCGGCCGGCAGGTCGCGAGGAACCTCCACGCCATGCGCTGGGAGGACGACAGCATGGGCGGGACCCAGCTGCTGAAGTGGGGCGACCTCCAGAAGCGGATCGCCACCGACAAGCTCGGCATGTTCCTCGCCGCGCCCGACGACATCGCGTACATGGTGCAGGAACTCGGCGCGAAGTACGAGAACTTCGGCATGGGCCCGATCCCGGGCGGCAGGAACACCCTGGCCGGCGGCAACAACTACATGATCAAGCAGGGCATCGCGCCCGACAAGATCAAGGCCGCCGTCGCCTGGCTCAGCTTCAAGTTCGCCACGGTCGGCAAGGGCCAGTTCGACTGGGCCCGCACCAAGGCCGACGGCCTGCCGGTCGGCCTCCCCCAGCCGAACTTCTGGCTCGGCAGGACCAAGGCCAAGGACGACGCCGCGCGCGTGGAGCACGCCACCGTGCCGGTCGCCCACTTCAGGACCTTCATGGACAACCCCGTCCCGGGCAAGGCCGAACCGCCGAAGGCCCAGGAGATCTACGAGATCCTCGACGACGTGATGGCCGGCGTCCTCACCGACGAGGACGCCGACATCGACACGCTCCTCGCCACGGCCGCGGCCCGGGTCGACCGGGTGCTCGCGGACGGATAGCGGGGCCGCGGGAGACGCCGGGGGTCAGCCGAGGCGCTTCTCGATCCAGTCCGCGGCGGTCCGCCGGAAGAGACGGCGGCTGTCGGCGCGGCGGAAGTCGTGGCCCTCGCCGTGGAGGAGCAGCAGCTCGGCCTCGTGGCCGCGCTCCCGCGCGGCGCGCACGATCTGCTCGGACTCGCTCGGCGGCACGTTGGTGTCGTGGGCCCCGTGCACGGCGAGCAGGGGGACGCGCAGGGCGTCGACGCGACTCATGGGCGAGAGGGCGCGCAGCAGCGCCCGGTCGCGTTCGGGGTGCCCGTACTTGTGGGCCGCCGACTCGGCCAGCCAGGGCTCCGTGGTGGCGAAGAAGGTCGTGAGGTCCGACATGCCGCAGACGGTGACGCCGGTGCGGAAGAGCCCGGGGTGCCGGACGAGCGAGGCGAGCGTCAGATAGCCGCCGTACGAGTGGCCCATGACGGCCAGGCGCCGGACGTCGGCGAGACCGGCCTCGACGGCGTGGGCGACGCAGTCGGCGACGTCGTCGATGGCGGCGAAGCGTCCTTCGCCGAGGTCCGCGTCGCGGAAGGCGCGGCCCCAGCCCGAGGAGCCGCGGACGTCGGGCGCGAAGACGTCCAGGCCGCGGCCGGTGAGCTCGTGGTACAGGGGGTCGAAGACCGGGCGTTCCTGCTCCTCGGGACCGCCGTGCAGGTGGACCACGCAGGGCGCGGGCTCGCCGGACGCGCGGCCGGGTGCGCGGTGGTACCAGCCGCCCAGCCGCAGCCCGTCGCGGGCCTTCGGCCGCATCGGGACCGGGCGGACCGGCGCGGGGCCGGGGGGGACGGTGTCGGCGTCCCGCGCGGTCCACGGGGTACGGAGCGCGGTCGAGGCGTCGGCCAGGTGCCAGACCCCGGGGCGGCGCTGCGACCCGGCCAGGGCGGCCACCAGGCCGTACGGGCCCGCGGCGGCGACGCGGGTGACGACCTCGTGGTCGAGCGCCACCGCCCGCGGCGGAACCCGCACCTCCCGGGCCTCCGGCGCGGGCAGGGCGAGGGTCTCCATCTCGCTGGTCCCGCCGGCGTTCCAGACGAGGGCGGCGCGGCGCCCGTCCTCGACGAGCGCGAACAGCTCCAGGTCCTGTGCGGCTCTGCGGGCGATCTCGCGCAGACCGGTCCGCCGGCCGTCCTCGTCCACTCCCAGGGCGAGCAGGGCGGCGAACTCGGCACCGTGGTCGCTGCGCAGCCACACCGTCCGGGCGTCGGCCGAGAAGCGGCCGATCCACGGGTCGCCGTCGGCGACCGGGAGGGTGCAGGCGGCGGTCCGGTCGGCGACGCGGACCACGACCGCCTCCCGTCCGCCGCGCGGCCCGCGCCGCAGCAGCGCGAGCCGTCCGTCGCGGCTGACGTCGCAGACGCGCAGCGTGGCCGCCCCGGACTCGTCGGCGAGCAGGACCGGAGGGCGGACGCCGTCGGGGTCGATCAGATAGGCGCCGAGGCGGTCGCGCACGGGCCCCGGGCGGCCGCCCGCGCCGAGGAGCGTGGCGGGTCCGTCGCGGTCCGGCCGGACGGAGGGGTCCTGGGCGGGCCGGACGGGCTCCCCCGCCCCGTCGACGGGCTCGGCGACGGTGACGGCCAGCGCCGAGCCGTCACCCACCCAGCACCCCAGGGAGGCGGAGGTGCCGGGCTCCGCCCCGGCGAGGACCCTGCGGTCCGAGCCGTCGGGGCGGACGCACAGGACGCGGGTGTGCCCGCTGCCCCCGGGGGCGACGGTGTACGCGATCCACCGGCCGTCCGGCGACCAGGCGACCTCCGTGACGTGGTCGGGCGCGGTGTCCAGCGGACGCGCGCGGTCGCCGTCGGCCGGGCCGGCCCACAGCTGCGGCGAGCCGCCCCGGTCGCAGACGAACGCGACGCGCTCGCCGCCCGGGTCGGCGGACGGGTACCAGCAGGCGTGCGCGCTCTGGAGCGGCGGGGCGTCGGGGTGCCCCGCCCCGGCGGGCAGGGGCTGCGCCGCGGGCGCGCCCGGCCGGCCTCCTCCGGTCAGTCGATTCCGTGCGTCTGCAGCCATATCTCCAGCAACGCTACCTGCCACAGGGCGTTCTGCCCGCGGTGGGCGCGGTGGTCGTCGGGCGCCTCCAGGAGGGAGGCGACGTACTCCTCGCGGAACAGCCCGCGGGAACGGGCGGCGGGGGCGGCCAGGGCGTCGCGGACGCGCGCCATGACGGGCGGGGCGAGGTGGTGGATGGCGGGGACGGGGAAGTACCCCTTGGGACGGTCGACCACTCCGCGGGGGAGGATCGTCCGCCCGATGTCCTTGAGGACTCCCTTGCCGCCCTGGGAGAGCTTCAGCTCGGGCGGGCAGGCGGCCGCCAGCTCGACCAGCTCGTGGTCGAGGAAGGGCACCCGGGCTTCCAGGCCCCAGTCCATGGTCATGTTGTCGACCCGCTTCACGGGGTCGTCGACGAGCATCACGTGGGTCTCGATGCGCAGTCCCGCGTCGATCGCCGTCTCGGCGCCCGGTTCGGCCATGTGGGTCTCGACGTACTCCCGGGACACGTCGCGCAGCGGCAGCACGTCCGGTTGCAGGATCTTCTCCAGGTCCGCGTGGCTGCGGTCGAAGTACACCTCGGCGTACCGGCCGGGCTCCGCGGCGCGCGGGACCCCCGCGAGCTCCTGGTGCCAGCGGTAGCCGGCGAAGACCTCGTCGGCGCCCTGACCGCTCTGGACGACGCTGACCTCCTTCGCGACCAGCTCCGACAGGAGGTGGAAGGCGACGACGTCGTGGCTCGTCATGGGTTCGCTCATGGCGGCGACCGCCGCGTCCAGCGCGGTGGAGACCCGGTCGGACGGCACCATCAGCTGGTGGTGGTCGGTCCCGAAGCGCCGGGCGACGAGGTCGGAGTAGAAGAACTCGTCCCCTTCCTCGCCGGCCTCCGTCTCGAAGCCGACGCTGAAGGTCGCGAGGTCCGCCTGTCCTTCCTCGGCCAGCAGGGCCACGATCAGGCTGGAGTCCAGGCCGCCGGAGAGGAGCACGCCGACGGGCACGTCGGCCACCATCCGGCGGCGCACCGCGGTGCGGAGGGCGTCGAGGACGGCGTCCCGCCACTCCGGGGCGCCCATGCCGGCGAACTCCGCGCGGCGCGTGTAGGAGGCCCGCCAGTAGACGCGGTCGGTGCGGGTGCCGTCCGGTTCCACGACGCGGACGGTGGCCGGCGGGAGCTTGCGCACCCCGGCCAGGATCGTGTGCGGCGCGGGGACCGTGGACTGCCAGCTCATGTAGTGGTGGGCCGCGACCGGATCGAGGGAGGTGTCGACGCCGCCGCCCGCGAGCAGGGCCGGCAGCGTGGAGGCGAAGCGGAGCCGGCCGGGGGTCTCGGCGAGGTAGAGGGGCTTGATGCCGAGCCGGTCGCGGGCCAGGACCAGCCGGCCGGTACGGTGCTCCGCCAGCGCGACGGCGAACATGCCGACGAGGCGCGTCACGAAGTCGGTGCCCCACTGGCGGTACGCCTTGAGGACGACCTCGGTGTCCGAGGTGGTGGTGAAGGTGTGCCCGAGTTCCCGCAGCTCCTGCCTGAGGTCCTGGTAGTTGTAGATGCAGCCGTTGAAGACGCAGGTCAGACCGGCGTCGGTGTCGGTCATGGGCTGACCGCCCCGGTCGCTCAGGTCGATGATCCTGAGCCGCCGGTGGCCCAGGGCGATGGCGCCCGCGGACCACAGGCCGCGTCCGTCGGGCCCCCTGGCCGCCAGCCGGTCGGCCATGCGGTCCACCGCCGCCGCGTCGGGACGGCTCCCGTCGAACCTCATCTCACCGGTCAGGCCGCACACGGGACGCCACCTCCCGCGGTGAGGCACCCGCTCGCCCGTCGGGTGCCGGACGGGCCATCGGCGGGGTGGATGGGCGGACGGAAACGTTTTCGCATGTGCGTCCCTCCTCGGACGGTGGTTCGTTCGGACGGTGCACCGGTCGGACGGCGCACCGGTCGGATGCCGGTGTGGCCGGTGCCGGTGTGGTCGGTGTCGATGTCGGTGGGGCCGGTGCCGGTGTGGTCGGTGCCGGTGTGGCCGGTGCCGGTGTGGCCGGTGTCGATGTCGGTGGGGCCGGTGCCGGTGTGGTCGGTGGGGACGGGCGGGCGGGGAGAGCGGCCGGGCGGTGCGGGGCCGGGCTCGTTCCGGTGGGGCGGGCGGCCCGCACGGGCGCCCGGGGGCCGCCGGCGCCGGGCGGGCTCACCGTGCTCCCGCCGCCGCCCGTCCGTCGTCGCGGGCGGCCCGGTCCTTCGCGGCGGGACGCGGGGGCCGGGCGGCGGGCCGGGCCCTCCCCCGCGTGTCCGCGAGGAGCCGGTCCACCCCCGCGAGCAGGTCCTCCCGCGCCACCGCCGTCCGCAGCCGTTCCGCTGCGCTCCCCCGGGCGAGGGCCTCCTCCGCGAGGGACCGCACGGCCTCCCAGTCCCCGTGCGCCTCCAGCGCGGGACGCAGGCGGCGGAGCATCCGCCGCACCACGGCGGGGGCGGGCGCGGGCCGCCGGGTCACCGGGTCGACGAGCTCGCCCTCCAGTCCGGAGCGGGCCGCGCGCCACGTCGCCGCGCGCAGCCGGGCGTGGTTCCCGTCGCAGCCGGACCCTCCGGCGTCGAGGCGGGCGAGGGCGTCGGTCACGAGCGCGCGGTGGAGCGCGGCGATCAGCACCACCGTCTCGACGCGCGGGCAGGCGTCGCAGACGCGCAGTTCGAGGGTGGGCAGGTGGGCCGAGGGCCGGAGGTCGTAATAGATCATGCCGGGGTCGCCGATGACGCCCGAGCCGACGAGCTCCCCCACCATCCGGTCGTACTCCTCCGCTCCGGCGAAGCAGCCGGGCGGGCCGGCGGTGGGCCAGCGCTGCCAGACCATGGTGCGCCAGCTCGCGTACCCGGTGTCCGCGCCGAGCCAGTACGGCGAACTCGCGGAGAGGGCGAGCAGGACCGGCAGCCACGGTGCGATCACGCACAGCGCACGGACCGCCGCGTCCCGGTCGGGCACGTCGGCGTGGACGTGGACGCCGCAGATCAGCTGCTCGTCCGCGAGCCGCCGGTACGCGTCGGCCATGCGCGCGTAGCGCGGGTCGCCGTCGGCGGTCGGGACGGTCCCGAGCCGGGCCAGCGGGGCGGTGCCGGCCGCGACGACGGCCAGGCCCTCGGAGGCGGCGGCGCGGTCCAGCCGTGCGCGGGTGGTGGTCAGGTCGGCGAAGAGCCCGTCGAGGGTCGCGTGGACCCCGCTGTTGGATTCGACCACGGACAGGGGCAGCTCGCCGGTGAAGGTGTCGCCGTACCGTTCCACGGCGCGCAGCAGCGCACCGGCCCGCGGCACCGACTGCCCGCTCTCGATGTCGATCACGTGAAACTCTTCTTCGACCCCGATGCGGACGGTCACCGTGACTCCCTGTGATCGGACGGCCCTCCCGGGCCGTGGCCCCGCCTCGACGGCGGCTCCTCATGTCCACCGACTGCCCCGTCGCGCCCGGAGCATGTGCCCGGCTTCCCCCGCGGGCCGGAGCACCGCCTCCGACGGGGCCCGCGGGGCCCGGCCCGGGCGCGCCGGAGGCGGTGCCTCCGTCACGCCGGGATCCGCCGGCCGCCCCGGCACCCGGGCCCGCCCGCCCCGTCGCGGCGCGGGGCACCGGCGCCCTGCGGGGGGCGTGTCCTCCTGTCCCCCACGTGCCCGCTCGTGACGCGTCGGCGCGTGGACTGCGCGCGCGTCACGGCCATGGCCCGTCCCCGCTGACGCCGAGGCCCCGTCCCGGCGTCCGGTGCGGGCCGCGGGCCGGTCGTCCCGTCCGGGACCGTCACTCCGGTGCGGCCCCGGGCAGGCCGTCCGGGGGCGGCCCGGGCGGCGGTACGAGCCCGAAGTGGGCCCATGCGGCGGGCGTCGCGGTCCGTCCCCGGGGCGTCCGGGCCAGCAGCCCCTCCCGGACCAGGAACGGCTCGGCGACCTCCGCCACCGTCTCCCGCTCCTCGCCCACGGCGACCGCGAGGGTGGCCAGGCCCACCGGTCCGCCGCCGAACAGCTTCAGCAGGGCGCGCAGCACGGCCCGGTCCAAGCGGTCCAGGCCACGGCCGTCGACCTCGTAGACCCCCAGGGCCGCGGACGCGATCTCGCGGGTGACCACGCCGTCCGCGGTGACCTGGGCGTAGTCCCGCACCCGGCGCAGCAGGCGATTGGCGATGCGGGGCGTGCCGCGGGAGCGGCCGGCGATCTCGGCGGCGCCCGCGGGCTCGATCTCCACCCCCAGCAGCCGGGCGGAGCGGCGGACGACGCGCTCCAGTTCGGCCGGGTCGTAGAACTCCATGTGGCCGGTGAAGCCGAAGCGGTCGCGCAGCGGCGGGAGCAGCAGGCCGGCCCGGACGGTGGCCCCGACCAGGGTGAAGGGCGGCAGCTCCAGGGACATGGCGGTCGCGTCGAGGCCGGTGCCGACGACGACGTCGACGCGGAAGTCCTCCATCGCCAGGTAGAGCATCTCCTCGGCGGGCCGGGACATCCGGTGGATCTCGTCGAGGAAGAGGATCTCGCCCCCGGTGAGCGAGGCCAGGACCGCGGCCAGGTCCCCGGTGTGCTGGATGGCCGGGCCGGAGGTGATGCGCAGCGGGGCCTCCATCTCCGCGGCGATGATCATCGCCAGGGTGGTCTTGCCGAGCCCCGGGGCGCCGGAGAGCAGCACGTGGTCGGCGGTGGCGCCGCGCCGGCGGGCCGCCCTGAGGACGAGGTCGAGCTGTTCGCGGACCCGCTCCTGGCCGATGAACCCGTCCAGGCCCTTGGGGCGCAGCGCCGCCTCGGTGGCCCGCTCCTCGCCGTCGGCGGGGGGCGCGGCCGGCCGGCGGGCCGGCTCCGCAGCGGTGGACCGGCCGGCGGTGCTCCCGCCCGGGGCCGGCGTCCCGTCCCGGGGCGCGGCGGCGGGGAGCGCGGTGCCGTCCCCGTTCACCGGCGTGCGCCGCGCGCCGGTGCGAGGGAGCGGCGGGCCGGTCTTCACGGCCCGGCCGGGGTGCCGTCGAGGAGGACGCGGGGGGCCGGACCGGTCAGGGCCGGCGGAGGCGTCCCGGTGAGGCGCCGACCGGCCGCGGCCGGGTCGAACGGCACGGTGCCGGGTGCGGCCGGCCGGTTCGCCGTGCCGGCCCGGGGCTCCGCCGCCGGGGTCTCCCCCTTCGCCCCGATGCCGAGTCCGTCCCTGACCTTCCGCTCGATCCGGCCGGTGAGGCCGGGGTCGTCCTCCAGGAAGGCGCGGGCGTTCTCCCTGCCCTGGCCGAGCCGCTCGCCCTCGTACGTGTACCAGGTGCCGGCCTTGCGGACGACGCCGTGCTCCACGCCCAGGTCGATCAGCTCGCCCTCGCGGCTGATGCCCCGGCCGTAGAGGATGTCGAACTCGGCCTGCCGGAACGGCGGCGCGACCTTGTTCTTGGCCACCTTGACGCGGGTGCGGTTGCCCACCGGCCCGGTGCCGTCCTTGAGGGTCTCGATCCGGCGGATGTCCAGGCGGACCGAGGCGTAGAACCTCAGGGCGCGGCCGCCGGTCGTGGTCTCCGGGGAGCCGAACATCACGCCGATCTTCTCGCGGAGCTGGTTGATGAAGATCATCGTGGTTCCGGAGTGGCCCAGCGCGCCGGCGGTCTTCCGGAGCGCCTGGCTCATGAGCCGGGCCTGCAGGCCGACGTGCGGGTCGCCCATCTCGCCCTCGATCTCCGCGCGCGGGACGAGCGCGGCGACGGAGTCGATGACGACGAGGCCCAGGGCGCCGGAGTGGATGAGGGTGTCGGCGATCTGCAGGGCCTGTTCGCCGTTGTCCGGCTGGCAGACCAGCAGGGCGTCGGTGTCGACGCCGAGGCGCCTGGCGTACTCGATGTCGAGGCCGTACTCGGCGTCGATGAACGCCGCGGTCCTGCCGGCCTTCTGCGCGTTGGCCATGGCGTGCAGGGCCAGGGTCGTCTTGCCGGAGGACTCCGGGCCGTAGATCTCCACGACGCGGCCGCGCGGCAGACCGCCGACGCCGAGGGCGAGGTCCAGGGCGATCGAGCCGGTGGGGGTGGTCTCCACGGGGTCCCCGGGCTCGTCGCCCAGGCGCATCACCGAGCCTGTACCGAATCGTTTCTCTATCTGGGCGAGGGCGAGTTCGAGCGCTTCCTCGCGATCCTGTTCCTTCATGGGTCCGCCTCGGATGGGTGCGGTGGGGGGGCGCGGCCGTCGCACGGGTGCGCCGGCCCGTCAGAAGGGCTCCGCCTCCCCTCGGGGGGCGTGTGCTCCGCTCTCGGCGGGGACCGGCCGCTCACCGCCGCCGGGCCGGGTGAACGGGTCCTCGGCGGGAGGACGGGGGCCGCCGCGGGAGCCGGCGGGGACGCCGGTGTGCGGGGGCCTGACGATCGTCGCGGCGGCGAACCGCAGCGAGGGGCCGATCTCGTCGGCCTCCAGCTCGACGACGGTCCGCCTCTCGCCCTCCCGGGTCTCGTACGTCCGCTGGCGCAGCCGCCCCTGGACGATGACGCGGGTGCCGCGGGTCAGGGACCCGGCGACGTGCTCCGCCTCCTGCCGCCAGACCGAGCAGCGCAGGAACAGCGTTTCGGCGTCCCGCCACTCGTTGCTCTGCCGGTCGAAGGTGCGGGGCGTGGAGGCGACGGTGAAGTGCGCGACCGCGTCGCCGGACGGGGTGAGGCGCAGCTCGGGGTCGTCGGTCAGGTTGCCGACGACGGTGATGACGGTTTCACCGGCCATGGCGGCTCTCCTCTCGTGCGACGGATGATTCCTCACCCGCGCCTGTGCCTGTGCCTGTGCGGGGACGAGTGCGGGTTCGGGTGTGGATACGGGCGGGGATACGGGTGGGGGTGCGGGTGCGACGGGCGGCCTTTCCCCGGGCCGGGGCGGTCATCGGATCCGCCCCGCTTCCCCCGTCCGCCTCGGCCCGGACTCGGTGAGCCCGGCCGCGAGGAGCCGCGCCTGGTGGGCGGGGGCCCTCCTCAGCGGGGTTCCGAGCCGGGGGACGGTGCAGGGACGGCCCGCGGCGGCCCCGCACCAGGGGCAGGGCACGCGGAGGGAGCGGACGCGCGGGTCGCGCTTCGGTCCGGTGGGGCGGGAGGGCGGAGCGGCCGGGGCGGCGGGGGTGCGCCGGACCCGCCGCCCCGAGGCGATCGCGGTCACCAGCGCGAGGAGTTCGGCGCGGTAGCGGACCGGGTCGTCGGGGTCGCTGTCCGGGAGCGGCAGCGGGTTGCGGGCGAGCCGCTCCTCCCGGATCGCCCGGACCTCGGCGCGGATGTCGGCGGCGGCGATGCGGGACCGCTGCCCGCCCAGCCGGGTCACGGCAGCCCGCACGTCGGCGACGTCCAGGTCGGCGAGCAGCAGGTGCCAGGCGTCCGTGGTGGTGTCCTCCAGGTGCATCGACGGGCACATCGCCGCGACCAGGGCGACGAGTTGGGCCGTCTCGGCCGGCAGCATGCGCTCCTCCTCTCCGCGGGGGAGCGTCCCGGCCGTCGCCGGTGCGCCGCTCCCCGCCGCGTCCGCCGGCTGCCGGTACGCGTACAGGACGGCCCCGCAGGCGCACCGCAGCCGCTTGCCGTCCCCGAACGTCCAGCGGCCGCAATCGAGGTGACCGGCTCGGGAGACCAGGAACCACACCGTGCCGAGCGCGTCCCGGCCGGGGTGGGCCGCGACGGCGGTCACGGGTTCTCGCCGCCCTCCAGGGGGAGCAGCCGGTGCAGGTCGAGCGTGCCGGTGCGCAGGGCGCGGGCGATCCGTTCCCGCCCGCCGGGCAGGGGACGCAGGCTGAACGACCGCGGTTCGGAGGGCGACAGCACGCCCAGTCCCGGGATCGCCTCGCCGGTGTGCGGGTCGGCGACCGGATCGAGGCGGCTCAGCCGGGCGAGGAACTGCCGCTGCCAGCCGGGGCGCACCCGGACCAGCGTCTCCACCTCGCCGGGGTGGTTGTCGGCGACCCAGGCGGTGAAGGACTCCTCGTCGGCGACCACGACCACCGGCCGGGGGTCGACGAGGGTGAGGGTGGCCACCGGCGTGTCGTCCGGCAGGGTCACCCGGACCGACTTCAGGTCGAGTTCGGCGCGGGCCGCGCGCAGCTCCTGGAGGACCTCGTGGCGCTCGGCCCCGTACTCGGTGTCGACGGCGTCGCGCAGCACCCGGAGCACGGCGACCCGGGTGGCGTGCTCCTTGAGGCTCATGCGGACCCGCCCTTCCGTGCGGTCCCGTTCTTCCGCCCGGTCCCGCTCTCCTGCTCCGCCCCGTTCTTCGGCTCCGTCCCGTTCTTCCGCGCGGCCCCGTTCTCCCGCTTGGCTCCGGCCCCGGACTCGACGTCCTCGGCGACCCTGTTCCTCGCCGCCGCGGTGCCGTAGCTCACGATCAGCTGGCCGAGCGTGCGGGTCTCCCCGGCGTCGTCCAGGACGGCGGCGCCCAGCAGGTTGTGCCGGCGGGCCTCCTCGTACAGGACGCGCAGTTCCTCGTGGCCGGCGCCCGGCGCGGTCGCCGCCGTGACGTAGTCGGAGACGGAGGGGACGGGCTTGCCGGCCTGCAGCCAGTCGAGGACGGCCTCGGCGAACTCCG
Organism: Streptomyces omiyaensis; assembly: GCF_014650895.1. Classification (GTDB taxonomy): domain Bacteria; phylum Actinomycetota; class Actinomycetes; order Streptomycetales; family Streptomycetaceae; genus Streptomyces; species Streptomyces omiyaensis. Next base: position 239,210 of record NZ_BMVV01000007.1, on the reverse strand, counting down.
GGCCCGGCCGGTGGAGCACCGTCCCGGACAGCGGTTTCGCGCGGGACTTGGAGATCACCAGGGTGTTCTCGTGGTCGAGATCGCCGACGATGTCGAATTCGTACTCGATGCCCTCCCGCTGCTCGGGCTTGAGCCCGATCTTGCGCGGCACCTTGCGGCCGCGCTCGTCGGCCTCCACGACGTACTCGGTCTTGGTGCGCATGGTGACGATGAGGTGACCGGGGTAGGCGAGCAGGGCGTCGATCATCGCCCGCTCCTGGGGCCGGGCCTCCTTCCAGCCGGCGAAGCTGCCGCCCGCGCCGAGGCGCTTGGCCGCGTTGTCGACCTGCTCCAGCATGCCGCCGGTACCGGACCAGAAGTGGCTCAGGGAGTCGACGATCATGACGTCGTAGCCCTCGTGGGCGGCCACGGCGAGCGCGTCGACGAGGGTGGTGGGCTCGAAGGTCGTGAGCGGGAGGGTGTCGAAGGCGAACTCGTCGGCGTACTTGGCGGCGCTGCCGTGCTCGGTGTCGATCAGGGCGACCCGCTCGCCGAGCCCGGCGGCGGCGACCAGAGCGGTGTAGGTCTTGCCCGCCCCGGTGGGGCCGGCGAGCGCGACGCGGGCCTTGGCCTGTTCCTTGGTGGCGGTGGTGAAGGTGAGGTTCACGCCGTTCTCCTGGCGTCTGCGACGGCGGTTCCGGGCGGGCCCGGCCGACAGGGGACGAGGTCCTCGTCCGGCAGGACGTGCGCCTGCGTGGCCGCCACTCGGATCGAATATGCATTCGAATTACTGTCTGCGTCCACGCTAGCCCCACAAAAGGGAACAATCCACCTTTTTCGCCAAGAAAAATGCCTAATGGGAAGAAATGTCGGAAAGGAGGCGTACAATGCCTTCCCGCACTTACGCGCGCCCGCACGCCTCCGCCCCCGGCCGCCGCCGACGACCGAGCGCCTGGCCGACCGACGGGCGCAACGGCACGTCGCCCCCACCCACCGGGTCCGCCGTCCGCGAGGAGCCCACGACAGGTCGCAGAGGAGCCGGGCGGTTCACCGCTTCTCCGCGCGGGTCCCGCGGTGCGCGCGGCCCGTGGCCGAACGGCAGCCGTGCCCCGCGGGGACGGGGGACGCGCGCGGAGCGTGGTGGAGCCCCCTCGGTACCGGCGTCGCCTTCCCCCTCCTCTTCCGTCGCCCCGGCCCGGCGGCCTCCTCGGCGCGAGCCGTCGCTCATCCCGGAGCCGCTCCGGGTGCCGTGTGAAAGCGCGACGCGTCGGGCAGGGGGCGGCGGTCGTGGGGTTCCAGCATGTCCCGGCGCTCGAACCAGTCGACGAGGCGTGCACGGGCCTGGGCGTCGCGCTCCCGGACACGGCTGTCCACCCCCTCCGCGGGCGACACCTCGCGGAGCAGGACCCGGATCGGGGACGCGTCGTCCTCCGCGATGTTCAGGGCCAGGACCGTGAAGGCGGTGCCCGGCGGGAACACCACCTCCGGTTCGTCGTCCGTGCCGAGGAAGACGGCCGTACGACGGCCGGTGGTGGACCAGATCCCGAACTCGACCGCGCCCTCCAGCTCCGCGTCGCAGGCCGGTACGGCCGCCACGGCGGCGGGCTCGACGATGACGGCGCCGGGCACGTACCGGTCCAGCGGCACCGCCTCGGCGGGGGCGGCGAGCATGACGGCCCCGTAGTGACCCGGCAGCCTGCGCAGGCCCGAGCCGAGGCAGCGCAGCAGCGGCGTGAAGGGGCCCGGTGCCGCTGCCCGCGCCGCCTCGGCGAGTCCCGCCCGGGACACCGGGTCGGGGGTGTCGGCCTGGTACACCGCGATGGCGACCATGTCCGGCTTGAGGTCGTCCTGGGCCGTGGAGCGCAGCGACGGCAGCCGGGAAGCCAGGAGTTCCGTCCTGCCCGCGAGGACGTGGTACCGCTCGCCGAGGAGGTCCCGGAGGGCCGCACGGTCCCCGGGGCCGCTGGGCGCTGCGGGTGCCGGCGCCGGCCGGACGGGCCGGTCCGGGACCGGGACCGGGACCGCTCGCACCGGGGCGTCGGGGCCGGGCGGTGCGACCGGAGCGGTGGCGGGTTCGGGCTGCCGGTCCCGCTCGGTCGGCGGTGTCGTCTCCCACGCGTGCGGGCCCGGCGCATGCGGATCCGGCTCCGGGGCACCGGCACCCGGCCCGAGCACCACCCGGGGCGCGGCGGGTCCGGGACCCGGCTCGAGCCCGGCTTCCGGCGTGCCTTCGGAGTCCGGTGCGGCCTCCGGCGACGACAAGGCCTCGGGCGCGGGCCAGGTCGTCCGGGGATCCAGCCAGTTCAGGTCCAGCGCCGTGGCTCGGGCCCTGCCCTCCGCCTCCTCGGCCTCGCTCCCGTGGACCAGCAGTCCGTGCGGCTCCGTCGCGCCCGGGCCCGGCAGCATCGCCGACACCCAGGGAAGCGCCGCCCAGACCTCGGGTCCGATGCGCACGTCCCCGCCGCCCACGACCAGGACGGGACGCACGGGGTCGGGGCGCAGCGTCCGGGGGCGGAGGTCCGGTACGGGTCCTGCCGGGCGCAGCCAGAGCCCCGCCGGTACGGACTCCAGTAGCCAGTCCTCCAGGTCCGTGCTCCGGTGCACGGCAGGGGCCGGTGCGTCCCGTCCGGGCAGTCGCAGCCACGCGGACGGGACCACGCGACGGTGCTCGGGCGAGGCGGCGAGTTCGAGCAGCAGGGGCTGCCAGGTGGGTGCGGCCCGCTCGTCGAGGAGCGTGGTGGCGTGGTCGTCGGCCGTGCGTACGGGGAGGCCGACGGCCGCGCGCACCGTGCGGCCGAGATGTTCCGCGAGGGCCACGGCCATGGCGATCAGCTCGGACGGAGCGGCCCACGGTGCGGCCAGCAGCAGGTCCGCCGCGTCCTTCGCCGCCTCCGGTACGCGGTCGAGGAGTTCGGCGGTGGGAAGCGACGGCCGCCGAGGTGAGCCGACGCCCAGGAGGAAGGCGTCCGGGTGGACGCCGATCAGCTGCTCGGCCGCTTCGGGCAGGTCCCCCAGCCAGAACCCGCCCCGCACGGAACGGCCCTCGTCCTCCACCGGTGCCGCGCCCGTCACCGGTACCGCCCCTTCCACCGGCGCCGCACCGAACCCGTGCGCACCGGCCCGGGACTCCGCCACCATGGGGACCGGGGGCGCGGGCGGCGGGAGCGGATCCTCCGCCCGATCGGGGTGCTTGTCCCGGTCGGGCTCCGCGATCCGGTCAGGACGCCCTTCCCGGTCGGGATCCTCACTCGGGTCGGGGTGTTCCTCCCGGTCGGGTTCCTCGATCCCGTCGCGACGCCCTTCCCGGCCGGGATCCTCACTCGGGTCGGGGTTCCCGGCCTGGCCGAGCCCCTCGCCCAGGCCGGGGCCGGGCTCCGCGCGCCCGCTCCGCCCCGGAGCCTCGTCCCCAGCCGCCGGCGGCCAGTCGGCCGCCAGTCGGCGCGGCTGTTCCCCCGGCTCCGTGCTCCACCAGCTTCCCGGCTCCGCGATCCGCAGCGTGCCGTCCGGTTCGATGCTGACCACGCCGTCCGGGGCGATCACCGTGAAGTCCGCCGTCGCCGCGACGGCCTCGACCGGGCGCCTGCCGTCGGGGCCCGTCGCGGCGAGGCCCGAGGCCGCCAGCACCAGGCTTGTCGCTCCGCGTTCCACGGCGAGGGCCACCAGGTCCGGAAGGCTCCGGCGGAGCACCGGGGCCGCGTCCTGTGCCGCGGCCAGGATCAGGAGCGCGCCGGGCAGTGGGGGAAGACCGCCGAGGGCTGCCGTCAGGGCCGGTGCCGTCTCCTCGGACGTGATCACGAGGTGGGGGCCGACGGGACGCACCCTCGATCCGGTGGCGGGGGCGGACGTGGTCATGCGGAGTGTCCGTTCTGCGGGGTCGGGCCGTCGGGGTCGAGCAGCGGCGTCTGGAGCTGCACCGTGCGACGGCGGGTGATGTGCAGTGCGCGTCCCGTGGGCAGCACCTTGGGCTTCGTACCGCCGAAGAGGTAGCCCTCGGTGGGCGGGCAGGACAGCAGGACGGCCGGGGTGTTGACGTCCTGGAGCTTGCGCAGGAGCTGGTCGGACAGGCCTCGTCCGGCTCCGTTGGCGGAACGGGCGACGATGAGGTGCAGGCCGATCTCCGCGCCCTGGGCGAGGTGGTCGAGGACGGCGGCGAACGGATGGGCCGACAGGGAGCCGTGGACCAGGTCGTAGTCGTCGACGAGCACGAAGAGTTCCGGGCCGCTCCACCAGTCGCGCAGCCGCAGCCGGTCCGGGGTGATGTCGGCGGACGGGACGCGGTTGGCGATCGCCTTGGCGGCGCCGGTGACCATCTGGCGCAGCGGGTCGGCCGAGACGGCGTAGCCGAGCCGGTACTCCTCGGGCACGGTCTCGTACATCTCGCGGCGGAAGTCGACCAGCATCAGGCGGCCCTGGTCGGGCGTGTAGGCGCGCATGATCTGGGTGGCGATGTGCTTGAGGAGATTCGTCTTGCCGGTCTCGCTGTCGCCGACGACGATCAGGTGCGGGTCCTGGGAGAAGTCGTGCCACAGCGGCAGGACGTCGTGTTCCTCCAGGCCGAGCGGGATCCGCAGGGAGCCGTGGGGTGCGGGGAGTTCCGCGGCGTCGAGGACGGACGGGAGCATGCGGACCTCGGGGGCGCGCGGCCCGGTCCAGTGGTCGGCCACGACGTCGACGAGGTCGGCGACGCCCTCGCTGAGGTCATGGGCGGTGCCGAGGCCGTCCATGCGGGGCAGCGCGCACAGGAAGTGCGCCTGGTCGGCGGTGAGTCCGCGGCCGGGGATCTTGGGCACCTTGCCCGCCGCCCGCATGTTGACGACCGAGTCCACGGCGTCTCCCAGGCGCAGTTCGAACCGGGTCTGGAGCTGGTCCCGCAGGGCGCCGGTGATCTCGCCCCAGCGGGTGGTGCCGACGAGCAGGTGAACCCCGTAGTTGAGGCCCCGCTGCGAGATGAGGGTCAGCGGCTGGACCAGGTCCATGAACTCCTGGCGCAGCGTGTTCCAGCCGTCGATGACGAGGAACACGTCTCCGTGGGGGTCGTCGGGGAGCTCTCCGGCCGCCCTCTTGCGGCGGAAGGTGGCGACGGAGTCGATGCCGCGTTCGGCGAAGTACTTCTCGCGGCGGGTGATGACCGCGTTGACCTCGGCGATCGTACGGGTGACGCGGTCCGGGTCGTGGCGGCCGGTGACTCCGCCGACGTGGGGCAGGCCGCGCAGGCCCGACAGGGTTCCGCCGCCGAAGTCCAGGCAGTAGAACTGCACTTCGGCGGGGGTGTGGGTGAGCGCGAGTGCCGTCATCATGGTGCGGATCAGGGTGGACTTGCCGGACTGCGGGGCTCCGGCGATGCCGATGTGTCCGTCGGCTCCGGCCAGGTCGGCCACGAGCAGGTCGCGGACCTGCTGGAAGGGCCGGTCGACGACGCCGACGGGAACCTTGAGGGTGCCGCGGCCCTCGCCCTCGACGGTGAAGCCGTGCTCCGGGTGCGGTCCGATCGGGGGCAGCAGTTCGTCCAGTGTCGGCGGGACGTCCAGCGGCGGCAGCCACACCTGATAGGCGGGGGGACCGACGTCGGTCAGTCGTTCGGCGGCGATGTCGAGGAGCGTGCCGGTCTCCTCGGTCTCGGGCTCCTCCTCCGTGTCGGGGGTGGAGGGCAGCACGCGGGGGGCCACGTAGTGGGTGCCGAAGGCCACGACCTGGCCCTCGATGAGCGCGCTGGGCGGCCGGCCGGCGTTTGGGCTGGTAGGCCCCGGAGACGTAGGCCGCCTTGAAGCGGGTGAGGGTGGAGATGTCGCTGCGCAGATAGCCGTTGCCGGGCTGGGAGGGCAGCTGGTAGGCGTCGGGGACGCCCAGGACGCCCCGGGACTCCATGGCGGAGAAGGTGCGCAGGCCGATCCGGTACGACAGATGGGATTCCAGCTGGTGCACGCGTCCTTCGTCGAGGCGCTGGGAGGCGAGCAGCAGGTGGACGCCGAGGGAGCGGCCGAGTCGGCCGATCATGACGAAGAGGTCCATGAAGTCGCGGTGCGCGGCGAGCAGTTCGGAGAACTCGTCGACGACGACGAACAGCGTGGGCAGCGGGTCCAGCGGAGTGCCTGCGGCGCGGGCGGTCTCGTACTCCAGGAGGGAGGCGTAGTTGCCCGCCGCGCGGAGCAGTTCCTGGCGGCGGATCATCTCGCCGTGCAGCGCGTCGCGCATGCGGTCGACCAGGTCGGCCTCGTCGGCGAGGTTCGTGATGACGGCGGAGGTGTGGGGCAGACGGTCCAGGCCGAGGAAGGTGGCGCCGCCCTTGAAGTCGACGAGGACGAAGTTGAGGATCTCCGAGGAGTGGGTCAGGGCCAGGGCGAGGACGAGGGTGCGCAGGAGCTCCGACTTGCCGGAGCCGGTGGCGCCGATGAGCATGCCGTGCGGGCCCATGCCTCCCTGGGCGGACTCCTTGATGTCCAGGTCGATGGGCGTGCCGTCGGGGCCGAGGCCGAGGGGGACGCGCAGTTTGTTGGACTGGTTGCGCTGCGACCACTGCTGCTTGACGTCGAAGCGGTGCAGGTCGTGGATGCCGAGCAGGCTGGTCAGGTCGAAGTCGGTGGCCAGGGGCTCGCCCTGGTCGACGCTGTCGCCCAGCCGGTACGGGGCCATGGCCGCGGCCAGGCGGGTGGCTGCGGCGGGGGTCAGGCCGTCCGGGACTCCGAGCGTGGTGACCTGGTCCTTCCGATTGCGGTCGGCGCCGACCATCTCCAGGGCTCCGCCGGTGCCGTCGGGGGTCCCGGTGATCCGCAGGCGGAGGACGAGTCTGCTGTGCTTCCACTCCAGCGCGGAGCCGACGTCGACGACGGTGGCGTTGCGGTAGCCGCCGAGCGCGGCCCGGTGGGGGGCGGTGAAGGTGGCCCCGTCGAGCACGATGACCGTGTAGGGCTCGTCACGGCTCGGGGTGGCGTCGGGCTCGTAGGGCGGCCGGGCGCCGAACTCCTCGCCGAGCAGCTGCTCCAGTTCGCCGATGGTTCCGGCGACGAGCCGGAGCGGCCCCGCGCCGTCGGTCTCCCCGGGGTGCAGGGCGTGCGGCAGCCACTTGGTCCACTCCCAGTGGGCACGCCGGTCGGGCGCGGCGACCACGGCGACGCGCAGTTCGTCGGGCGCGTGGAAGGTGGCCAACTGGGCGAGCAAGGCGCGGGCAAGGGCACGGGGGCGGTCGTCGGTGCCGGCCGTCGCGCCGCCGTCGGGTGTCGCGCCTCCGGTCGTCCCGTTGCCGGGACCGGCTTCGTCGGCGCCCCGGATCAGGACGTGGGCGAAGCCGCGCAGGTGGATGGCGACGGGCTGGTCGGCGATGGCGCCGTACGCGTGGATGAAGCGGCGCAGGGCGTGGGCGCTGAGCGGTTCGAGGTCGTCGACCGGCTTGGTGGCGAGCGGGGCGAGGCGCACCGCGAGACGCTGGGAGCCGCGCGCGATCCGTACGTCGCTGAAGTCCGGGTGCGAGGAGCGTCGTTCCCACAGCCGCGAGGTGCGTACCAGGGAGGGCAGCTCGGACGGGTCGGGGTGCCGCCACGCCAGGGCCTCCTGCTGGCGGAGGACCTCCTTGCGCACCTGCCGCCGCATCTGCGACAGATAGCGCAGGTAGTCGCGGCGTTCGGCGGTGAGCTCCTGCTTGCGGTCGGCGTTGCCGCGCATGATCTGGGTGACGACCATGCCGATCGCGGACACGGCCATGGTGCCCATGGCGATGTACGTCATGAGGCCGCCGTTGGGCCGTAGGAAGATGAACACCATGGAGAGCGAGGACAGCGCCATGGGCACCATCGTGATGATGCTGCCCATGCCGTTCTGCTTCTCCGGGAGGCCCGGCGGCTCCTGGAGCTGGATCTCGCCGTCCGGCATCTCGGGGCCCGGCCGCCTCGGCGGGCGGTTGACTTGCACCACGCTCAACGAACAACGCTCCTCACACCTGGCGGCCTGCTGTGTGCCGATTCCTCGTCAGTCGGGAACGGGCGGAAGGTGCCCGATGGTTCACACCCGTGGCCCGCGCCCCGGATGAACCTCCACGGGCGGGGTACGCGTTGATCCCTCCGTCGGAACAGGGGCGGACGAACGGTGGGAGAGCGTGCGCGACTACGGACGACCGCCGGACCGGGTGCCGGTGACGTCTGCGGGGTGGTCGAGGCGGTGCGTGCACGCCCGTCGTGGCGGTGTCTGCGGGAGAGCGGTGTACGAGGACGAGGACGGGGCAGGGGACGCGGCGGCGGACGAGGTGCGGGCGCTGCTGCGCGACTGGCTGCCGGACACCCGCCCCGAGGACGGGGACCCGCTCGCCGGGACCGCGACCGGGCTGGACGTGCCGGAGGCCACCGCGTCCGAGGTGACGCGGGTCCTGGCCCGGCTGCTCGGCCCGGTGTCCCCCGTCGTCCCGGCACCGCGGGAGACGCTGCTGATCGCCCGCGCGCTCGTGGTCGACGAGCATCCGTCGGCGGCCGCCTGGAGCGAGGGCGAGCGGCGGGCCGTGATCCGTCTGGTCGCCGTGCTCCTCGTACGGCACGGCGAGGAGGGCGTCGAGTCGTTCGTACGGGCGCTGCGGGGGGACGACTGATCCGTTCGCCGTCGTCCGTACGAACGACCCGACGCCACGCCGACCCCGGTCGCCGGGCCCGCCTCTGCGGCCGCACCGCCCCTCGCCGCCTGGCCCGCCCCCGTCGCGACGGGGGCGGGCCCGCGGCCCCTCCCCCGCCGTCGTGCCGGGGCCCGTGCCGGCCATCCGGTCCACCGGGGTTGAACCCGGCACCGGGGCCCGTCCGTTCCACTGCCCGCCGAGGGCGTTCCGGCCTCGGCGGGACAGCAGGAAGGACACGCGGGCAGTGAGCGGTAGCGCGGTGGCGGGGCTGTGCCGGTTGAGGTTCCACGGGCCGCACAAGGTCGTCGAACTCTCCGTACCGGCCGACGTCCCCCTGGCAGACCTGTTGCCGACGATCATCGGCTACTCCGGGGACGGCCTCGACGAGGAGGCCGTCGAGGCGGGCGGCTGGGTGCTCCAGCGGCTCGGCGAGGAGCCCCTGGACGAGGAGCGGACGGCCGGGGCCCTGGGCCTGCGGGACGGCGAGCGCCTCTATCTGCGGCTGCGCCGCGAGTCCCTGCCGGAGGTCCATTTCGACGACGTCGTCGACGGCGTGGCGGCCGGGCTCGAACGGCGGGGCGACACGTGGCACCCCGCCCTCACCCATCACCTGGCACTCGGCCTGGCGCTGCTCGCGCTGGCGGGCGGCCTGGTCCTCCTGGCCCTCTCCGCGGACATCGGGCCGCTGCGGGGGGTCTCGGCGGCGGTGACCGGAGTGCTCCTGCTCCTGGGGGCGGGGAGCGCCGCGCGGGCGGTCGGGGACGCGGGGGCCGGTACGGCGCTCGGCGCCGCGGCCGTTCCCTACGTGGCACTGGCCGGGGCGCTGCTGCCGTCCGGGGAGAGCGACCTGACGGCCGCCCGGCTGCTCGCGGGCGGTTCGGCCGCCGCGAGCGCCTCGGTCCTCGCGCTCGCCGCCGTGGCCTGTTCGGCGCCTCTTTTCCTCGGGCTGCTCATCACCGCGGTGGCCACGGCGGTGGCGGGAGCGCTCGCCCTCGCGGGGCTCACGGCCCCGGAGACGGCGGCGGCGCTGGCGGTGCTGGTGGTGGCGCTCGGGACGTTCCTGCCCGGGTTCGCCTTCCGGCTCTCGGGGCTGAGGCTGCCCGCGCTGCCGCGCACCGCCGAGGAGCTCCAGGAGGACATCGAGCCCTACCCGGCGCAGGACGTCGTGGACCGCAGTGCCGTGGCCGACGGCTACCTGACCGCCTTCCACGTGGTGACGGGCGCCCTGTGCGCCGCCTGTCTCACCCTGATGGTCCCCGCGCCCGGCTGGGCTCCCGTGGCCCTGAGCTGCGCGCTGTCGCTGCTGCTGATCCTGCACGCCCGTGAGCTGGGCTCCCGGTGGCAGCGGCTGGCCCTGGTCCTGCCCGGCTCGTACGGGCTCGCGCTGCTCACGACCGGGTGGGCCCTCTCGCTGGGCCCCACCGGCCGCCTGGGCCTGCTGGCGGGGCTGACGGCGACCGCCGCGGCCCTCGCGATCGTCTCGTGGACGGTGCCGGGGCGGCGGATGCTGCCGTACTGGGGTCGGGCCGCCGACCTGCTGCACAGCCTGCTCGCGCTGAGCATGCTGCCGCTGGCCCTGACCGAGGCCGGGGTCTTCGCCTGGGTGCGCGGGCTCACCGGCTGAATTCCGCGACCGGCCCCCGGGCCGGGACTCCGGCGCGGGGGCCGGTGACCTCGCCTCGCACCCCACCACACCCTTCCTCCGAGGAGTTCACATGCAGTCCAGGCGCGACCAGGTGCAGGCCCACCTGTTCGTGATGAGCAGGCTCGGGGCCGGGATGCTGCGGGGCGAGCCCGACTCCCTGGACCTTCCCACCCGGCGCACCGCTCGCGGGGTGCGCACCGGACTGTTCATCGCTGTCCTGATAGCCCTGGTGATGGGCCTGTACGGGGCGATCAAACCGGGCGGTTCGACGGGCTGGGCCAAGCCGGGGACCCTGGTGGTGGTCAAGGAGACGGGCGCCCGGTACCTGTTCGTCGGCGGGGAGCTGCGGCCGGTGCTCAACCAGGCCAGCGCCCGGCTGGTGGCCGGGGAGAAGATGACCGTCACGCAGGTCGGCCTGAACTCGCTCGCGTCGGCGCCGCGCGGCGGACCGGTGGGCATCGTGGGCGCGCCGGACGGGCTGCCGGCCGCGTCCGCGCTGTCCCGCGGCGACTGGCTGGTGTGCGGACTGGTGGTCGCCACGGCGTCGGGCAGGCCCGGAGCCGTGGTCTCGCTGGCCGTCGGCTCCGCCGGCCCGGGTCAGGCGCTGGGTCCCGAGCAGGGACTGCTGGTGATCGCCGCGGACGGCACTCGCCATGTGCTGTGGCAGGGGAAGCGGCTGCGGCTGGGCAAGGACGCGGGGAGGGCGCTCGGCTACGGCACGGCCACGCCTTTCCCGGTGGCACCGTCCTACCTCAACTCCCTTCCCTCCGGGCCCGATCTGGCCGCGCCGGACCTCGCGGGCCGGGGCACGCCCGGTCCCGACCTGGCCGGGCGGCCGACCCGGGTCGGCCAGTTGTTCACGGGCCCGGCCGGCGAGCCGTACGTCCTGACCCTGAAGGGTCTGGCTCCGCTCGGCCGCACCCAGTTCGAGCTGCTGCGCGGTGACCCGCGCACCCAGAGGGAGGCGTACGCGGCGGCTCCGCCGGTCGCCGTCGTGGTGGGCGCCGCGGACCTGGCCGCCCACCCGGCGCCGGCCGGGGTCCTGCCGGACACGGGACTTCCGACGACGCCGCCGGAGCTGGTGGCGCCGGGGACCGGTCAGGGCGTGTGCACGGTGGTGCGGCCTTCGGCGGCGGGCGGGCCCCGCACCCTGGTGACCGTGGCCGACGCGCCGGCGGTCGCGGGACGGCCGGTGACGCCCCAGCCTGGTGTGACGGCGTCGTGCGGCGCGGCCGACCGGATCTCGGTACGGCCGGGGGGCGGCGCGCTGGTGCGGTCGCTGTCCGGGGCGGGCACGGCCGGGGCGACGTACCTGGTCGCGGACAACGGCGTGAAGTACCCGCTGCCGACGCAGGAGGCGGCGAAGGTCCTCGGCTACGCGGGCGCGACACCGGTGGGCGTGCCCTCGACGCTGCTGACCATGCTGCCCTCGGGCCCGGACCTCGACCCGGCGGCGCTCATGACGGCGGGGGTGGTCGACCCGCCCGCCGACGGGCCGGCCCCTCTGTGCCCCGGGAGCGTTTCGGGGAGCTGAGCACGGTGTCCGCGCCGCCGCCCGGGACCGGTGCGGCGGACCGGTGAACCTCCCACCGCGAACGGTCCGTTCTCCCTGCCGGGAAGCCCACCGACCGTACGAACAAGGAGATCAGGTGTCCGACGTTCCCCATGACAACCTCAAGGTTTCATCAGCGGTACTGATTCAGACCCTCAACGAACTGGAGGAGCACCTCCAGACGATGGAGCGGGCCTACACGCAGTCCGAGGACATCGCGAACCAGGTCGCGCAGAGCATGCGGTCCACGGCGGGCACCAAGTTCATCGCGAAGATCGAGAACTGGCAGCGCGGCTACCGCACGGTGATGGCCGAGTACAAGGACCTCCTGGACGCGGTCGGCACCACCAGCAAGGTCATGGCGGACACCGCCGGTGAGGCGGACGCCAACATGGACCTGTGGAGCGGCGACGTCTACGACATCCTCAGCAAGTGATCGCGTACGCCCTCTCCGTCCCTCCCCCTCCCCTCTCACCCAAGGAACGCGCATGAGCGACATGGACATGGACATCAAGCACGGCGCGCTGGAGGAAGCGAACGCCCAGATGAAGCAGGTCGCCGCGGCCATGAGCTCGGCCGTGGAGACCGTCGTCCAGCGGCTCGACGCCATCCGGTCGGAGTTCACCGGTGAGGCGGCCAAGGAGTTCGCGGAGTTCAAGCAGGTCGTGAACTCCCTGGACTCCAACCTGTCGAAGCAGTTCGACCAGGGCGCGGTCCTGCTGTCCGACGCCCACGGCATCATCCGGAACGGGGACCGCAAGAGCGCGTTCCTGTTCCAGCGCTGAACCCCGCGCCCCGCACCGGGACCCGGCACGCCGTCACCGTCGGTGTGCCGGGTTCCGGCGTTCCGGGCCCGGTGAACCTCGGAGTGCGGGGCCTGCGTTCTCCGTGCCGGACGGTACGCGGCCCGGAACAGGAATGGAGTGGCGCCATGGCGGACGACAACGAGGATGACGAGAGCGTCACTTCGATCACCGAAGACGTTCTGCTGGAGAAGGCGAAGAAGTTCGAGGAACTGCTCCTGGAATTCACCTCGGACGCGGTCCTGCTGGCGCTCCCCGACTGGTCGGCGGGAAAGCCCAACGGGGACTTCGGCCAGATCCTTCCGGGCAACCCCAAGCAGTTGAACAGCGCCGCCCGCGTGCAGGCGGGATTCGCCGCCGTGTGCACGCAGCTGGAGGGCGCTCTCGACAAACTCCAGGGCGTCACCAAGAGCGGCAGCATCAACCTGCGGAGCGTCAAGGAGATCCTCGGCGACACGGCGGGCGACGCCGTCGACGTCACCGAGATGTGGGAGATCCTCGGCATGATCCAGCGGGACGCCCAGCAGTCCGGCGGGTCCGCCCCCTCTCCCGAGAAGTAGACCGTCACCCACCCGACAGGAGTTCGACGCGACCATGGCGGTAAAGAAGTGGACCTGGGAGGAAGGCCTCAAGGTCTTCATGGACACGACCGGGGCCTTGACGACCCGGGAGGCGGTGGCCGGGCCCGGCTCGACGGACTGGTCCGACTTCGGCACCTTCCGCATCGAGAAGAACGTCGCCTTCAGCAAGGACTACAGCAAGATCTTCGACTTCTACTGGACGTTCGACACCAGCTACGGCGGCCAGTCGGCACGGTTCGTGGTCGGCTTCAGCGTCAACTGGAAGGGCTACTTCGACGACGTCAAGTCCCCGTACAACCTCTTCCTGAACGAGCCCTACAAAGCGCTGCTGCCCCTGGTGAACGGGACCTCGTCCGCGAAGACGGACATCGTCAACTCCTTCTCGTTCGGCAATGCGAAGGACCAGCTGGACGGGGTGGTCGCGTGGCTCGACGAATGGCTCCCGCTCATCAAGGGCTGGGGGAACGACATGGAATCCGGGGGGAGCGAGTGGCGGGGCAGCGCGGCCGGCGCGTTCAAGAAGTTCGTCGACGTGATCCACATGGAGATGAACAAGGTCAAGCTGGACATCAAGACCCCGCAGGACATCTCGAAGTTGCTGGGTGAGTCCAAGACGCAGCTCGAGACGTCCTCCTGGGGGATGTACAGGGCGTTCGAAGCGTGGAGGGCCAAGAAGGTGCCCCCCGATTCGGGGACCGGGTACTCGGCCATGAACGGGGTGGCGCTGCTCCGGGCGGAGTTCAACCGCCTCATGACGGGCTCGACGCTCACCGTCACCTGGCGGACGACGGGCAATCCGAGCTACGGGAACGGCTACACGTCCACGACCACTCCGGACTTCGGCCAGATCCTCGACGGCTTCAAGAACGACGTCAGTTCCCCCGACTGGGTCAGGATGGTCGAACGGAACGCGAAGAACGAGTGGCTCAAGACGATCGCCGACCTCGACGCCGCCGCGTCGACCCACGTCCTCGCCCTGGACAACAGCTACCTGAAGCTCGCGGCCGCCCTGGAGGAAGGCGTCTACCAGCCGAGCTTCACCCTGCCGGGCGGGGGCGGTCCCACCGGGCCCGGCGGTGCCGGCGGCGGCGGGGGCCCGGGCACCGAGGACCTGCCGGGCGGCGGAAGCGGCGGTCCGGGCGGGATCGGGGGCGGCGGGGGCGGGGGCGGCAGCGGCCTTCCCGATCCGAAGGGCGGCAAGGGAGGCTCCGGCAACCCCGGTGACAAGAAGCCGACGGGCCTGCCCGACGGCCCCGGGATCCCGCCGGTCTCGGTGCCCACCACCACGCCCGGTTCGCCGGGAGGGGGGTCGGGTACGGGTGCGGGCGGCGGTGGCAAGGTCCCGCTGCTCGACAAGAACGGCAAGCCCGTCATGGGCAGCGACGGCAATCCCGTCCTGGTGCCTCCGGGCTCCCGCATCGGCAAGGACGGCAAGGTCTACGACGCCAACGGCAAGCCGGTCCTCGGTACGGGCGGCAAGCAGATCGTCGCGCCCCCCGGCGGCAAGGTGGGCACGCCGCCCGTCAAGGACGAGACCCAGACGGGCGGACTCCCGGGCTCCGGCTACGACCGCATCCGGCTCCCCGAAGGCGCGAAGGTCCTCCCGGACGGCACCGTGGTCGACGCCCGGGGCAAGCAGCTGCTCGACTCCAACGGCAACCCCTACGCCCTGCCCAAGGGAGCCACCCTCAAGGACGGCATCGTCGTCGACGCGAACGGCAACCCGATCAGCCGCATGCACCAGCTGCTCACCAACGCCGAGCACGCCGTCGACTCGCCCCCCGTACGGAAGATCACCACCGGCGGTGGCGGCTCGGGCGGAGACGGCAAGCTGATCCCCGACGGGTACGGCTCGCGCGGCGGCGGCGACCGGTTCACCCTCGACGGCGGCGGTTCGGGCGGCAGCGGCGACGGTTCCCGGCCGAAGGGCGGCTCCTCGGTCGTCACCGGCACCGGGGGGCTTGGCGAGCGGGCCGCGCGCATGCTCGGCATCCCTCCGGAAGGTCCGCCGCTCACCGCCACCGCGACCCCCGACGGCCGGCAGTCGGGCGGCGGCACCGGAGGCGGAGGGGCAGGAGGCGGCGGCACCGGAAGCGGCGGCGCACAGATGCCGCAGTCCCCGATGATGCCCCCGATGAGTCCCGGCGCCGGAGCGGGCGCGGGCGGCCCCAACCAGGGCAACGACCGGCAGCGCACCACCTGGCTGACCGAGGACGAGGAGACCTGGGGCACCGACACCGGCTCCGTCAGCGGAGTCATCGGACGCTGACGTCCACCCGTCACCGACGCCACCCATCCCAGCAGCACGAAAGGCGGACCATGGCCATCGACTTCGACGGCGTCCTCAAGGACGCGATGTCGGCCCTGCACGATCAGCGGGACAGGATGCTCGCGGCCAAGCGCGAACTGGACGCGGCGACCGCGTCCGTCACCTCCAAGGACCGCATGGTGTCGGTCACGGTCGGCCCCCAGGGCCAGGTGGTCTCGATGACCTTCCACACCAAGGCCTACCAGTCGATGGCACCGGCCGAACTGGCCTCGGCCCTGACCGCCGTTCTCAACGAGGCGCGGGCCAGGATGGGCAGCCACGTCATCGAGCACATCAAGGGCTTCCAGGACTTCGGCGGACACCTGCGCAGCGTGACCGGCCTCGCCGGAACGCCCGACGACATGGACGAACTCCTCAAGCCGCTGCGGGCGATGGCCCCGTCCTTCGGCCTGGAGGAGGCCCAGGAGGAGGCGAAGGCGGCCCGGCAGCGGGAGTTCGCCGCCGAGGAGGAGGCGGCCACCCGCCGCGCCTCCGAACAGGACGCCAAGCAGGAGGAGTTCGCCACGCAGGCCGAGAGCCGCATCCCCACCGGGAAGCAGGAGGAGTTCAGTGGCTGACGACCTGAGGGTGCTGAGCGACCTCAAGAGCAAGTTCGCCCACTACGACGACTACCAGCGCTGTCTCGCCGACCTCGGCAAGGCGATCCTGGAGATCAACCGGATCAACAAGGAGTCCGCGGGCAAGGACGAGATCGGCACGACCTACCACGACCAGGTCGACAAGCCCACCGAGAACCTCACCGAGACGCTCTCCTACGTCACCAAGCGGCTGGGCACGGTCGTCGAAGCCGGCAACGACACCTCCGACATCATGGACAGGTCGGACGAGGAGGCCGGGTCCCGGGCGGACGGCTTCTGAGCCCGGACCGCCGAGCGCCGTCCGCCCGGCGCCGCGTGCGGGGGACGTCCTCCCTCTGAACCGCGCGGACGGCCGACCCCGTTCCACCGGGCACAGCCGTCCGCACGATCAGAGGACCCTCACGCCATGGCCATCAACCCGCCGGAAGGGATCGCCGACTTCCTCGCCTTCGTGTCGGGCATGGAATGGCCCGAGGCCGACGAGGACCTCATGCGGCGGGTGTCGGAGCACTACGGTGCCATCGCGACGGACCTGGAGACCCTGTCCGGGTACGTCACGGAGCTCATCCCGATCGTCAAGAACGACTTCGACGGCGAGGCGGCCGACTCCTTCCTCGTGGCCATGAACGACCTCACGGGCGCGACCGCCGGCGCGAACCAGCTGACGCAGACGGCGGAGCTGTCGCGCCAGCTGTCCGAGGTGGCGCTGAAGGTCGCCAACCAGGTCGAGTACACGAAGATCATGGCGATCCTCCAGCTCGTGCAGCTGCTGGCCGAGATCCTGTTCGCCACGCTCTTCTCGGC
Source organism: Streptomyces omiyaensis (assembly GCF_014650895.1). Classification (GTDB taxonomy): domain Bacteria; phylum Actinomycetota; class Actinomycetes; order Streptomycetales; family Streptomycetaceae; genus Streptomyces; species Streptomyces omiyaensis. Next base: position 222,349 of record NZ_BMVV01000007.1, on the reverse strand, counting down.
CTTCACCTTCGGCGCGGTGTGGGGCCCGGTGTCGGCGATGTTCGCCGCGACCAGGGAGGGCCTCAACCATCTCTTCCGGTGGCTGCTCCAGACCATCGTCAGTCAGACGTTCATCGGCATCACCGGCGGCGTCTTCCAGGACACGGTGATCCAGCTCTACCAGCTCAACGCGGGCCACACCACGAGCTGGAACACGGAGTCGCTCATCGACTCCATCAAGCAGGGCGCCCTGACCGGCCTGGTCGGCGGCCCGCTGGAGGTCGTCTTCCACTACGGCGGCAAGATGCTCGGCAGGCTCCTGGGCGGCAGGACCCCGGGCTCGATCATCAGCAAGCGGATCGACGACGTGCTGAACAAGGCCGACGACAAGCTCGAAGGCGCCCCGAAGAACAAGAAGCCCGACGTCCCGCAGGGCTCGGCCGGCCCCGAGTCGAAGCTGAACGACGTCGCGTCGAAGACCGACAAGGAACTGCCGCCGACTCCGGTCGACAAGGCGAAGAACGACGCGACGCCTCCCCCGGTCCCCCCGAAGACGCCCACCGAAGGCAGCGTGTCCGCGCCCGCCGCCCGCCCGAAGCCGGACACCGCCGCCCCCGCTCCGGTCCCGGCCAAGCCGGACGCCCCGGGCGGCGCCACGGCCAAGGACAAGCCGAACGCGCCGGTCACGGGCGCCAAGGACACCCCGGCCCCGGGTGCGAAGGACACGCCCGCCCCGGGTACCAAGGACGCTCCCGCACCGGGCAGGACGGAGTCGGGCGCCGGTGCGACGGCGCCGGGGGCGGGCAAGTCCGCCGCCGGGGACGCACCGACGACGGGCGCGCCCGCCAAGTCCTCCGACGCCCCGGGGACGGGTGGGGCCGCGGGGCACGGCGCGAACCCGCTGGACGAACTGCTGGCCACCAAGGAGGCGCGCTCGGCGTTCGCGAAGGACGTCGGCGAACTCCTCGGCGGTGTCAACCGCCAGCTGGAGACCGGTTTCATGCGGTTCGGCGAGGGGACCATCGCGGAGGCCTTCGCCGACAAGATGGGCGACGTCTTCGCCAAGCACCTCAAGCACGAGGGCGCGGACGAGGTGGCGGAGGCCGCGGCGAAGCAGGCGGCGAGGGAGGCGGGCAAGAAGTTCGGCGACGTCCTGGCCCACCAGTGGGTCCGCCTCGGCGCGGACCATGCCGACCTCCCCGAGCTCCTCACCAAGGCGATGGGCGACCTGGGCAACCTGGCGCCGCTCAGGAACCTCGCCGACGCGATGCCGGACCTCTTCGCCCGCTCCGAACACGGCAACGCCCTCGCACGCATCTTCAAGCAGGAGAACCCCCTGCAGGGCAGCCCGATGTACCAGCTGGGCGGGGCCGTCGCGTCCCTCCTCAGCGAGGGCACGCACGAGATGCTGAGCGAGGGCTTCTACAACCTCGTCTTCGGAGACGGCACGTTCAAGATCACGGCGGGTCCGTTCGCCTCCGGCGTGGCCATGGGCGCGCTGAGCCACGGCCTGCACCGGATGTTCGAGCCGGTCATGGTCAGGTACCAGAACTGGGTCCTCAGCCACCAGTACGCCGAGAACCCGGACGACAGCAAGTACTTCGGACTGCTGCACCCCATCAACATCGCCTCGTTCGTGGCCAACATGACGGGCAACCCGGCACCGTGGCCGGTGCCCCGCCCCACATCGGACACGACGGACCCGAGCTTCGCGCGCGACATGAAGGACATGGTGAAGTGGGTCTTCTCCAACCCCTTCACCGGCACGTCCTTCTTCTCCGACACGCCCGGTGGCCCGGACGTCACGGTCCAGAGCGACGGCGGCAGCGCCTTCACGCCGCTCGACGTGGACCTGGGGCCCTCGTTCGCCGACGACATCGCCGAGGACCCGCTGTTCCGGGTCGGATCCGACGGCGACACGTCCAGGTCCGGCGGCGTGGACAAGGACTCCGGCACGAAGGACGACGGGCCCGGCGCCGCCCGCCCGACCACCTCGTCGGACCTCTCCTCCCTGCTGGGCGGCGACACGGAGAACCGGGGCCCGAACCGGACGGAGGAGGACCGGCTCACGTCGCGCACCGTGACCCAGAGCGGGGGCGACCGGTTCGCCGCCCCCGTGCCGAGGGCCACCGAGCAGTCGGCGGAGGCGCCCGCCGGCACGGCGTCCGGCGTCAGGCCCCACCCGCTCCAGGCCGAAGCGGACCGGGCCGCCGCCGAAGGACTCGGCTACCTCCTCGTCGACGTCGACGACACCGACGCACCCTCCGGCGACGCCCCCGCGCACCGGACGGACCCCGACGGCGAAACCATCGGGGCCCCGGCCGGCGGTGACGGCGGTCCCAAGGCCCCGGCCGGCGACCACGACCCCGGGATCCCGGCGGACTCGGGCGACGACGGCCCGGAAGTCCCGGTCGACGGCGACGGCCTCACTCCGTCCGGCGGTCCGGTACGGGACATCCCCTCGGGCATCGCCGTCGGCGCCCTCGGCCCCGCCCAGCACCATGCCCTCCAGGCGATCCCCAAGCAGCGCGGCGTCTTCGTCGTCGGCATGCACACCGACCCCGACACCCCCCACGATCCCGCGACCGTTCTCAAGGCCCTCACCGACGCGCACGACGACGGCCGGCTCGACGGCATCACCCGGATCCAGTTCACCGCCTGCAACCTCGCCTCCCCCGTCCACGAAGCCACCGTCAAGACGGTCATGAGCGGCCTGTGGAAGCACCGCGCCAACGACGTGCCGCCGCCCGGCCCCGTCAAGGCCCTCGCCGCCGACGCCCCCGTCTGGTACGTCCCCGGCGGGCGTCTCGTCACCGCCGCGGACGTCTCCGTCGCCTCCGACGGCAGGCTCTCCGTCCGGCGCGACGACGCCGCCTGGCACGAGTACGCCGACACGGGCGCCCCCGACCACACCCCCGAGGTCACCGCCCCCCGCTCCGGCGACCTGCCCGACCTGCCCGACCGGCTCGACCCGGTCGACGGGGAGGTCGTGAAGTTCGGTTCCGGAGGGGCGGCTCCGGGACCCCTGTCCCGGCACCTCGCCCGGGAACACTGGGGACTCCTGCTGACCGATCCTTCCGGAGCCGACCTGCTCGCGGAGGTCGCGGACGGTGCGCGGGACGCCGACGGCGCGTGGAGGACGCTCGACGCGGACGCGTACCGGAGGCTGCTGACCCTGACCCCGGCGCCCGACCACACCCGCCCGTCCGCCGACGACGTGGCGGCGGCCTTCACCGCCTACGCGGACGAGGCCGAGACCGCCGCCTCCGCCGAGGACGGCTGGGGCGGCCTGGAGGCCGTCGCCAACCTGGTCAAGGCGCTCCACCTGGACGCGTCGGACCGCCCGCTCGGACAGGACGCCGAGATCCTGATCCAGCGTGTCCTCCTCGACCGGGGCTTCCCCCCGGCGCGGTTGTCGCCCGAGGCCCGCACCACCGCCTTCTGGCGGGACTCCACGCCCCCCGTCCTCTCGGCCGAGCTGGCCCTCGGCATGTCCGGCCTCGCCCGGGCCGCGACCCTTCCGGGTACGGCCGCTCCTTCTCCGGCACCGCCGCCGCCCGAGAACGCTCTGCGGGACCTGCTGCGGGAACCCGACGAGGCCAGGACGGCCCTGCTCCGTGACCTCCTGAACGGGGCGCACACCGAGGAGGGCGTCTGGCGCACGCTGGACACCGACGCGTACCTCGCCCTGCGCGCCGCGATCGAGGGCGGAGAACAGAGTGCGCTCGCGGACGACGTGCGGCACGCGCTCGACGGTGTCTTCGCCAAGCACCGGCAGGACCTGGCCGGGGCGACCGGGCTCGTGGGGCAGCTCAAGACCGTCGCCGACACTGCCCTGACGCTCCATCAGATCACGGGTGTCCCGGCGTCCCCGAACGGCGCGCTCACCGCCGACGCCGAATTCGTGGTCCCGCGCATGCTCCTGGACCTCGGTGTCACCCCGGTGAAGCTGCCGGCGAAGTACCACACGGAGGCTCTCTGGAAGAAGCCCAAGATGCCCGCCATGAAGGCCACGAGGCTTCAGACCTTCGCGATCGACGTGGCCAGGGCCGTCGTGTCGTCGCACCGGTGGCCCTCCACGCCCACGCCCGTCTCCACACCCACGCCCGCGTCCACGCCCGCCTCCACCTCCACGCCCGCGTCCACCTCCGCGGACAGCGGGAGTCCGGCCGGCGGCCCGAGCGCGGCCACGGGGCGGCCCGCCGGGGACGGCGCCCGGCCGGCCGGTGACCACACGTCCACGCCCGTCGGCGGACCCGCCCTCGCGCAAGCCCGCGGGGCGGGGGACGGACAACCGGCGCGCGGTCGGGACGACGGCGCGGCCGGCCCGGAGGACTGGCGGGCTGATCTGAACGCCCTCGGCACGCGCACGCCCGAGGACACCACCGCCCATCTGGTGCTGAACGACGCCCCGGTCCGGCTGGTGGGCCGCTCCGACAGCACTGTGCGCACCGACGACAAGCCGTACACGACGCTCACCAAGGACCTCCCTCGGGACGCGGCCCACTGGCTGACGGTACGGATCCCCGCAGGGCGCGCCGTCGACCCGGGTGACGGACGGCTGCTGCTCGGCAAGGACGACCTGGCCGCGGTGACCGTCATCGGCCCCGACGGCGAACTGACCGCGATCCAGAGGTTCCAGCAGAGCTTGCGCGAGCCCGACGCGGCACCGGACACACGGCCGCTGCCGCTGTCCGTCCTGACGCCCGTCGGACAGGTGCTGCACGCCCATCCCGGCCTGGACGGCGACCATCCGATGGTGCGGGCCGCCCGGCGCGTCGTGTACGCCGAGGCGTCACGGGAGGCCGAACTGCGGCTGGGCACGGCGCTCGCCGCGCGGGAGGACGTCCAGCGGGAGGTACGGCAGCTGGTCCGGCAGATCTGGAACAGGATCGAGAAGGAGCCCGTCGCCAGGACCCGTACCGGTGAAGAGGTCGACCGCATCGCGCTGCTGGGGTCCCCGGAGGCGTCGGGGAGCGGCTCCGTGGGCAACGATCCCGACACGCTCAAGGCCGTCGTCACCGACGGGAACGTGCGTGAGCAGATGCACCTGCTCGGCAATGTCGTGCACAGCAACGCGCTGTACGGCAACGTCACCAAGCCCCTCCTGAAGTTCACGAAGCCCAAGCCGCCGATCCTCAGCGGCGACTGGGCGAACCAGCAGCGGGCCGCCGCGCTCATCGAAGACCTCCAGGCCCTGCCGAAGTCCCCGGCGCGTGACGAGCGCATCGCCGAGATCGAACGCGGGCTGCGGACCGGTCTGCGTCCGGACGAGGTGAATCCGCCTCTGAGCGATCGCGAGCGCAGGCACGCGCTGCGGGACGACCAGCTGCTGTGGGAGCCCGGTGAGCGGCGCACCGGGATCAAGATGATCGCCGAGAGTCAAGTGACCGCGGACAGCACCGGCGGGCTGATGAGCGCGGGTACGTCCAACACGACGTACTTCACGCTCGCCCTCGTCCACGCGATGGGCAAGCAGTGGAAGATCCCGGTCGACTACCAGCTGGTGCGGCTCGCCCTGCTGGCGGACATGCTGCCCGTCGGCCACCACACCTTCCACGAGATCATGCGGGCCGCCGACGCGTTCGAGCGGGACGTGCTGGCGAGGGAACCCGGCCACGCCCCCGGCACCCTGGAGTACGGCGACGACTGGGGCAGGTTCCGGCATCTTCCGCCGCTGACCGAGAGCGAGCTGCGCGCCGCCATGCCCGGCGGAAGGTTCCCGGACGAGGTCGCGCTGGGTCTCGAGCCCGGTGAGACGACACCGGTGGACTCGCCGGACCCCGCCCGTGTCCCGATCACCGTCGCCCCGCGCGACGCGCGGGCGCCCCGCGGTGCCGAGTGGTCCGTTCTGCTGGACCGTCTTCCCGGCGACAGGAACCGGCTGGAGCCGCTGCTCGGGGAACTCCTGGGCGGGACGCCGGGCGAGACCCGTGACTGGCGACGTGTCCACGCCGATTCCTATCAGGAGCTGCGGAGCCGTCTCATCGGGGACGTCGAGCCGGACCCCCAGACCGGCGTGCGCGACGAAGTCACCTCGATCATGGAGCGGCTGATCCGGCTGCCGGAGGACACCACCGCGGTGGACCCCGAGGAGCCGGCGCACCCCGGCGGGGCCGACCTGCACGCGGAACTCGACGGCATCTTCGATCAGTACTACTCCGCCATGGCGGCGGCCGGCACGGACCGCACCCGTCTGGCGGCCGTCGCGGACGTCATCGGGAAGCTCCAGACGCACCAGGCGCGGCATGAGCCGGGCGCGACGGTCCCTCCGCCGCCGGACTCCGCGGTGCCGGCCGACACCCTCGTCCTGGTGCAGCACCTGCTGGTCGCCCAGGGGTACACCCCGGCCCTGCTGGGAGAGGACAGCGGCACGGCGGGGTTCTGGCAGCGGCCCGCGGACCGGGTGGCGGCCGACCTGATCGCCGGCATGGGCGAGTTCGCCCGGTCACAGCCCGTACGCACCATCCCCGCCGGCATCGCCGTCGGCCCCCTCAGCCCCGGCCAGAGCAGAGCCCTCAGCTCCGTGCCGCGGGAGCCCGGACGTTTCGTCGTGGGCTGGCACACCGACCCCGCGAGCCCGCCCGACACGGACGCCGTTCTCAGGAAGCTCGTCGACGCCCACGACAGCGGCGGGCTGGACGGCGTCACCGAGATCCGTTTCACCGCGTGCAACCTCGCCGGGTCCGTCGACGAGGCCACGGTCAGGACCGTGATGAGCGGTCTGTGGAAGCACCGCGCCAACGGCGCGACACCTCCCGGCCCCCTCAGGGCCGTGGCCTCCGGCGCACCGGTCTGGTTCGTGCCCGGCGCACGTCCGGACACCTCCGCCGGCGCTTCGACCGGCTCCGACGCCCACCCGCGTCCCGGGCGTCTCATCACCGCCGAGGCCGTCGACGAGGGCGGCCGTCTCAGGATCGCCCCGGTGGCCGTCGGCTGGCACGAGTACAGCGACGGCGGTGCCCCCGACCACACCCCGCGACGCACCGAGGGATCTCCCGACGCCTTCCTCGGCGACATCGATCTCAACCGCCCGGGCACGGAGCGGTTCGGCGCGGGCGAGCGGGTGGCGGTCCCCCTGTCCACGGTGCTGGACAGGGACGAGTGGGGAGCTCTGCTGCCCGGAGCCGATCTCACGGACGACCTGGGGGAGGTGCTCGCGGAGCAGCTCGACTGGCGCGGCGACCCCGACGAGCGGCCGCGCCTCGACGCCGACGGCTATCTGGCCCTGCGCGTCCGGGTGGGCGGTTCCGGGCCGCTCGAACCGGGGAACGAGACGGACGACCTACGGAGGGACATCTCCGAGGCCCTGGACCACTACTACGCCGAAGTGTCCCGGGCTCCGACCGATGCGAAGCGACTCGAAACGATCGCCGAGCTGATCAGCAGCCTCCGGACCCTCGACCATCCCGACGCGGAGTCCGACGCGGGAGCCACGACCGACATACGGATCCTGGCCCAGCGATTCCTGCTGGAACAGGGCTACTCTCCGGCGCTGTTGGCGGAGAGGAACATCACCCCGGACTTCTGGGCGGCCAACGAGCCTGCCCAGCTGGCGGCCGAACTGGCTCTGGGCATGGCGTCCTTCGTCCGCACCCGGACCCCGCACGGCCGGCGTCCCGACCTGTCCCCCGCCCCTGTGGCACAGATCGTCGAGGTGGATTCCGCGCGGGCCCGTGCGGCCTCCCCGGACGCCGGGGTCCACGAGCGGGGCACGAGGCTGCTCGGCGACCTCCTGTCGTCGGCGTCGAGCGACCGGCCGCCGCTCGACGCCGACGCCTACCTGAGGCTGCGCGCGGAAGTCGAGGGGCGCGAGCTGCCCCCGGAGTACGCGGGCTCCCTGCGCGACACGATCGGCACCGTGCTGGCGGCGTACGCGAAGACGGTGACCAGAGTCAGGCCCCCGCTCACGGATCAGGCACGTCTCAAGGCCGTCGGCGAGGTCGTCACGAAGCTGCAGAAGCTCGACGAACCGCACCCCGCGACGGCGGACGGAAAGATCACGACGAACGTCCGGATCCTGGTCCAGCGCCTCCTGCTCGACCAGGGATACCGCCCGACGCGGCTGACCGCCGATCAGCACACGGCGGACTACTGGCTCCGCGCGCGCCCGTCCCGGATCACCGACGACCTCGTCCTGGGCATGGCCGAGGCCACCCGTGCGATCTCCCAGCCGACCCCCTCGCCCGGCCCGGAGACGACGACCGCCGGTGACGGCGGGGCGCACACGCCGCCACTCGGCACGGACGCACCGGTGCGCACGGACGCGCCGGCGAACGAGGACGCCCCCCTCACGCGCGATGTCGCCGCCGACCTCCACGCGGAGGTGGTTCAGGTGCTCGGCACGGTCACGGACGAGCCGGACGCCCCGCTCGACCGGCGGTCGGAACTGGACGCCCTCGGCACCCGTACGGGCACCGAGACCGAGGCCTACCTGCGGCTCCCCGTCACCCCGGACCTCGTCCTCCGGCGCTCCGACGCGTTCCTGCGTACCGGCGACCGGCCCCACGCCACGCTGACCACGACCCCGCCGGGCACGGGCGGGGGGACGCTCCTGCGCGTGACCGTGGCCGCCGGGGCGGCCGTCCGCACGCCCGACGGCCGCCTGCTCGTCGACAAGGACGACCTGGCACGGAGCACCATCACCGCGGTCTCCACCCCGGACGAGGCCGCCGACGGATGGCACCCCCTCACCTCGGGCACCGATCTGCCGGGGCGCCCGCTGTCGGCCCTCACCCGGCTCGGCCGGGCATCGCACGCCACCCCGCACCAGGGGGTCGACGACCCCCTGGTGCGGCTGGCCACGCGCATCGCGTACACGGACGCCTCCCTGGCGGCGGAACGACCGCTCGGCCATCTCCTCGCCCAGCTCCCCACGGTTCACGGCGAGGTGAAGAAGCTGGTACGGGCCGTCTGGGACGGCATCGAGGCCACGGTCGCGAAGGACGGGAAGTTCTCCGGTGCCGAGGAGAAGGCGAAGGAGACGGAACGGCTCCGATCCCTGCTCGGCAGCGCGGCGGCGACGGGCAGCGGGTCCGTGGGCAACGACCTCGACACCCTGCGGGAGGTCGTCGAGGACGGCAACATCCGCGAGCAGATGCATCTGCTCGGGGCGGCCGTGCACGCGGTCCTGCCCCACCTCGGCTTCGCCAAGACCACGCCGATGGTCCTCGGTCAGGAGCACGCGCACCAGCGGACGCCCGACGTCAACCGGCTCGCACCGACCGACCTCCGGCCGGGCGACGTGGTGCCCCCGCTCAGCCCCCGCGAGCTCCGCCACGCCGTGGGCGAGGACGGCCGGCTGACCTGGATCCCCGGGGAGAACCACCGCTCGATCAAGATGCAGAGCATGGGCCAGGTGGAAGCGCAGAGCACCGGTGGCCTCCTGAACGCCGGTACGTCCAATACGGCGTACTTCACGCTCGCGGCGGTCCACTCCCTGAGCCGGCGATGGGATGTCCCGGTCGACTACCGGCTGCTGCGCCTGGCCCTGCTGGCCGACATGCTGCCGGTCCGCCACCACTCGTTCCACGAAGTCATGCGGGCTGCGGAGGAGTTCGGGCGGACGGTGCTGCTGAAGGACACCCGGCTCGGTTTCACCGAGAACCCCCTCGACTACGCCGACAACTGGAGCAGGTACCACGCGCTGGCTCCCCTGGAGGAGAAGCACCTCCGCAAGGTCATGCCGGGCGGAAGGTTCCCCGACGAGGTGGCGCTCGGTCTGGAGCCCGGCGAGCGAGCACCGGGTTCGGCACACCACGTCCGGGCTCCCGGGCCGCGCGGGCTGCGGCTCTCGGACGTCCTGCCCGAGAACTCCTGGTCCTCGCTCCTGGGCGACGGCACCGCTCCCGACCCCGACGAACGGGTCACCGCCCTGTTCCGCGAGGTCTTGGACCTGCGGCCGAACGGCAACCGGGACTGGCGCGTCCTGCACGCCGACTCCTACCTCGAACTGCGGCGCCGCGTCGCATACGGAGTCGAGCCGCGCCCCGAGCCGGAGGGAACCCGGCCGTGGCTGGCGGACGACGACCCGGAAGCGCCCCCCGCACGGCCCGACATCGACGCGGTCTTCGACGACTACTACGCCGCGGTGGCACAGGCCGGAGACGCCCCCGCCCCGGGCCGGCAGCGGCTGACCGCCCTCGCCGAGGCCGTCACGAGGCTCCAGCGGCTCGACGCCGTGGAGCCTCCGGGGACCGCGCTCACCGCGGACGTGCGGATCGTGGCCCACCGCTTCCTGCTCGACCAGGGCCACTCACCGGACCTGCTGCCCGCGGACGCGTACACCCCGGAGTTCTGGCGCGGGTCCGTGGCCCGGATCACCGAGGTCCTGGTGGCGGGGACGGCACGCCCCCTCCCCGCCGGAGTGGCTGTGGGCGCCATGACACCGGCCCGGAACAAGGCCCTCGCCGACCTGCCGCCCCGCCCGGGGGTCTTCGTCGTCGGCATGCACGTCGGCGCGGACGGGCCGCCCTCCGCCGACCTCGTCCTCAAGGCACTGACCGACGCCCACGACAGCGGCAGGCTGGACGGCGTCACCGAGATCCAGTTCACCGGCTGCGACCTGGCCACGCCCCTCCACGAAAGCACCGTCCGAACGGTCATGAGCGGCCTGTGGGCGCACCGCTCCCGAGGGGGCACGGATCGCGACCCCCTCACCGCGCTGGCGGCCGACGCCCCGGTCTGGTCCGTGCCGGGCTCCCCTCTCTTCACGGCCCGTCACGTCGGGATCACCGCCGACGGCAGGATCACCGTCCTCGGCGACCCCCCGGCACGCTGGCACCGCTACACCGACACCGGCACGTCCGGCCACACCCCCGACAGGACGGTCACCGACGGGGACGGAGCTCCCGCCGACGCGGTCCGTGACGCCGGCACCGACACGCCCGGCCACCCCGGAGCGGTGCGGTTCGGCGACGAGGACGAGGCGTCACTGACCGCGGTGTTCGGGCCCGGTGGGGAACCCTCCGCGCCGCGGCAGGTGACCGTACGGTTCCCGGAGAGGGGAAAGAGCCTCAGCGAGGACCAGCGAGCGGAGCTCGACGCGTTCGCGCGTGACCTGCGGCCCGAGCTGGAGCGCCGGCGGCGGGACGGCGAGCCGAACCTGGAGGTCACCGTCACCGCGGGGGGCAACAACCGCTTCCCCGGGCAGGCGAAGCAGGCTGCCGACGCGCGCGTCACCGCCCTCGTCGCCGCGCTGTCCGACAGCCTCGGGAGGGTGGCACCGGAGCCGGACCGGACGCTGATCGACCACGTCACGTTCGACCGTCGGCCGCAGGGCCTCTCGCTCCTCGACAGCCTGACGCCGACCGGTCCTTCGACGGCGGAGTCCCGGCGCGAGAGCACCGTCTCCGGCGACGTACGGACGCTGACGCCCTACACCGAGGAGGCCAGGGCGCTGCTCCGGCAGCTGCCCGACGCGGGAATCGACCTCACGCAGCTGGCCCTGGTCATCGGCCACGCCCGGGGCGACGCGTCCCTGCGCGGCCTGGCAGGTGACCCCGACGGCGCTGTGGCGAAGTCGATCGCCGAGATCCACCGGACGGTCAGGCCCTACCGGCACCCGGTACAGACGGGCGCCTCGATCTCGCCCGAACTGCTGACGCGGCTGCGCGAGTCGGCGGACGACCGGACGACGTACTCCCTGGACGAGCTGGTGTCCGCCGCCCCCGTCTGGTCGACCCGGCAAGGCCACGAGGCCGGCACAGCCGACAACGCGATCGTCGAGGTGCACCCCTCGGTCACCTGGTCCGTGCCCGGGGCGCTCGGAGAGAACCGGGTCGTGTTCACGCCCGGCTCGCACTACGAGGTGACGTCGGTGACGCGTGCGACCGGCGGCCGGTCCCTGGTGAAGCTGCGCGAGGTGGATCCGGAGGCTCCCGAGGGCTCCGAACGGGGCCCGTCCCGACGGACCGCCCCCGGCGGCCCGGTCATCGGTGTCCCCGGCATGAGCTACCCGGGGCCGAGCCGTCCCACCGGTGACGGTCTCGCCTGGAAGAACAAGCGCTACGGATACGCGACGAAGGAGTACGTCCACCGCGGCGAGGCGGAGGTCGAGGTGGTCGACGGAACGCCGTACGTGCGCTTCTACACCGCCGTGGTCGAGGAGGTCCCCCTCACCGTCACTCCCGGTGTCCCCGGCCGGGCCACCTCGGCCGACAACCGCAAGGACGTCCAGCAGGACCCTCGGACGGGGGAGGTGCTGCTCTGCACCGGCTCGGGCGACGGCACCATGTGGACGAGCATCGGAACTCCCGCCCGCTCCGTCGCCTGGCTCATGAAGTACCAGGCGGAGCACGGCGACGCCAAGAAGCCGCTCATCCGTTCCTACCTCGTTCCCCAGGACGTCTACCACCGCATCTCCGAGGGCGCCCGGCACCTCGACACTCCGGATGTCGCCGGTGGGAGACCGTCGCTCAACGTCGACCACTCGGGCGACCGCAACCAGTTCGGAATCCGCGGAGACGACCTGACGCTGCTCCGCGAGAACATCCGCCCGAACTCCCTCATCACCTACTTCGCCGGAGCGAAGGACCATCTGAGCGAGAACGCCGACGACCCCGGCCACACGTTCCCGAAGCACGGTGAACACCTCCATGTGAACGAGCTCCGGAACCGGGTCGGCATGCCGGACTCCGAGGCCCCCGACCTGAACGCCGAGTACAACCCGTGGATCTCGGGGGCCTCGCACCAGAACAACGAGACCACTCTCGGCTGGATATCCCGGAAGCTGCGCCAGCACCACGTCACCTGGAAGCAGTACCTCCAGGAGCCCGTCGACCGCGTCCGGGAACCCCTCCTGGAGGATCCGATCCCGTACGCCGCAAGGGAGAAGGAGCTCTGGAAGTTCCTCGGGGATCACCTGCGGTTCCTCGACGGCACCGACACTCCGAGCACCGACTGGCCGGACCGGTACAACAGGTCCGTCGACCGCCTCATGCACGGAACGGTGGCCTCCTGGGCCACCCACGCGGCGATCGCCCATGAACTCGCACGCCAGGACAAGGAGGTCTCCGCCGACTTCCACGTCCCCCGGGAGCCCGCGCGGCAGGACTTCGCCGCCCTGCGCGAGTCACGGGCCGCCGAGGTCGCCCTGCAGATCGAGACCGGTGAGCGACTGACCCGGCTCAGGGAGGACGGAGCGCCGGTGTTCCGGATGCTCGACCTCCTCGCCGAGACGTTCCCCGGACTCGACGACCGCTACGGCATGATCTGCGCGGCGAGTGAGGAGTACACCTTCTACGAGCACGCGCAGATGGTGGCCGGCCAGTACATCAGACTCGTCGACGCCACCGGCGACGAGGGCACCCGCCTGATTCCGGTGGACGCCGTCGTCAAGGCCATCCTCTTCCACGACATCGAGAAGCTGAACTCGAAGGCGATGTACGGCGCCGGAAAGGACGCGCACGACGACGAGCCGGAGCACCGCGGCGCCGTCGATCTCATGAGGCGCTACCGGAACCTGTGGGGCGACATGACCCGGGATCAGGTCGGCTTCGCCTTCCGGGCCTCGCTCCTGCTCGTCGACTCCGACCCGATGGGCTTCTACTTCCGGGGGAAGGAGAGCGCCGACAGCACCTTCCAGTGGATCGCCGAGGCCGCCCTCCGGCTCACGGATACGCCCGTGGAGACGACGGAGGGCACACGGCGTCGTCTCGTGGACCTCGACAGCGAGCGGCTGAGGACCATCCGCAGGCTCTTCCACGAGTTTCACCAGTACTACCAGGCGGACCTCTCCTCGTACACGAGCTACAGCCGTTACCGCGACCGTCGGGAAGGAGGCGCCTGGCATTCCGGAAAGGCCACGTTCGACAAGTACTTCGAGGCCCCCGCGACCGGACCCCTCGGCAGCGGAGACCCCGCGTCGGGAACCGGCCCCGAGCTGGCCGCGGCCGAGGTGCCCGCCGACGGGACGGACGATGACTTCCCGCGTTACCGCAGATTCGCGCTCGTCGACAGGACCGAGGGGCCGGAACGGTTCGCCTACGAGACGCGGTACCGCGATCTGGCCGCGATGTTCGCCGACGACGCCACCGTGAAGGGGCACTTCGAACGGATCGGAGCGGCGCGCCTCCGCGCCGCGGCCGGCAAGCTGGGCGACACGGCCAACGCACGGCCGGAGACACCGCCTGCCGCATCGGTCCATTCCGAGGACGACGACGACTACGGCTTCGGCTTCGGGCTCCCGGACGAGGACGAGGACGCGGACGCGGACCGGTTCGTCTCCCTCGGGAGCGGCGAAACCCCGGCCCCCGCACCCGCCTCCGCTCCCACCACGCCGCGTGACGCCGCCGACCGGTTCGACGATCAGGCCGGGCCGATCCCCGGAGGGAGGACCGGGCAGGAGCGGGAGATCCGGCCGAAGGTGGCCGGGCCGCCCGTCATCGTCGTCACCCCGCCCCTCGACCCGGCCGCCCCGCCGGCTCCCCCGGCCTCACCGCCCGCGCCCGCCTACCGGCTCACCGACTACGAGGCGGCGGGGACGACGTCGCACACCCACCGCGTCGGCGAGACGCGCGTGGTGGCGTTCGCGGACGGGGAGGACCCGATCGCGGTCGCCCTGAACGGCCCGTCCAGGGACGCCGCGTCCTTCCCGGCGTTCCGGCCCGTCCGCCCCGTCGAGGCGGTGGAGCGGCCCGCCCTCCGGGTGTCCGCCGACCACCGGCTGGCGGTGCCGGACCACGACGGTGTCCGCGCGTTCTACGCGACGGCGGACGTCGTCGCGGAGGCGCGGACCCGTCTGGCCCCCGCCGCCGCGGTACGGCTGGACGTCGACCCGGAGGCGTACGTCCGCTTCACCCGGGACGGTGTGGAGCACACCCTGCTGCGGGTCACGGTGCGGGGCGCCGGCGCCTCCGGCTCCGCGCCCCTGGTGCTCGCGGGTGACCCCGAGGGACCTCACGTCGCGCTCCGGGACGACGCGCGGCCCGCCCGGCGGGACGCCGACATGCGACGCGCCGTGGACGCCAACCTGGCCCACTACGGTCCGGCGCTGGAACGGATCGCCGAAGAGTCGGAGCGGTCCGATCCCGGGCTCTCGGACCCCCGGACGGTGCTGGCGCGTGCTCTGGCCGATCTGCACCGCGTGCGGGACGGGGGCGATCCCGCAGCCCTGGCGCGGGCCGAGGCCGAGGCGGCGCGGGCGTTCGCGGCCGCGGCGGGGGACGCGTACGGGTCCCCGGGGGACGACTGGCACGTACGCCTCGGTCAGGGGCGCGCCACCCTCACGCTGCCGGCCGTGGACTGGTCGTTCTGAACCGGCCGCGCCCGGTCTGAACCGTGCCCGGCGTTCCGTACGTTCTCCCGGGAGCGTACGGCCGCCGGGCCGCCCCGATCCCAGGACAGGACCTCGCCATGACCGACCCGGAGTTCCGACTCGCCGCCGTCTTCGACCACGCGGGACCGGAGACGGGCCCGGGGTTCGGCCTCGACCACCCGGTGGTCGAGGACCCGGACCTGCGCGCCCTGCTGGTGGAGCGGCTGAACGCCGGCACGCCCGTCCTGATGACGCCGGTGCTCATGGACGACGTGCTGGACCCCTCCCGGGTGGCGGAGGTGCCGCTGAACTTCCGCACGGACGGGCGGTGGGTGTGGACCGACACCGTCACGTACTACCTGGAGCAGTACGCGCTCGCTCCCGAGGCCGGGCTGCTCGCGCACCTGGACAGGCCCGGCTACACCGCCCCGGGCCCCCTCGGCCAGGACGTCGTCGAGCGCGCCGCCGCCTTCGTGCTGACCCCCGCGCCGGAAGGGGCGGAAGTCCGCCCGCCGAGTTGACCGGTCCGGTGAACCACGCGACACCGCCGGTCCGTTCGTACGTGTCGCGGGGGGTCCGCGACGACCGAGGGGAATCACGGTGGACAACAACGAAGCACGGGCCGGGGGCACCGCCGCGCAGGCCGCGTCGGCCATCAGCCTGCCGACGGTCGCCTGGCAGTCGGCGGACGACGATCCGGACGGGTCCGGCGCGGCGCCCGAGCCGCGTACCGGCACCGCGCCGGCCGCGAACGGCTCCGGACCGGGGACGGACCCGGCCGGCGCCGGGTCGGAGCAGGTCGCCGAACCGGAGACGAGCGCCAGAACCGCGGCCGCGCCGATCGGCACCGTCCCCGCGGCCGGCCCCGGCGCCCCGGGGACCACGGCCCCCGAAGGCGGGGCCGAGACCGCCGGGGAGGGCGCGCCGGACGGCGAACGGGAGGGCGGACGCCAGGCCGCCCCCGACGCGGACGGCCTCGCCGCGGCCGCCACCGCCGCGGCGATCCCCCGCGCCGTCTCCCGTCCCGGCAGGCGGCTCTCCAAGCCGATGATCGCGGCGGCGGCCACCTCGGGCGTGGTCCTGATGGGCGTACCCCTGCTGTTCTCTCAGCTCGGCGGCGGCTCCGGCCCGAACCCCGTGCCCCCTCGCCCCACCGGGTACAACCAGGCCGGCGGAGGCCCCGACGGCTACGTGCCGGGGGTCGACGCGCCGGAGAAGGGCTCCGCCCTGCCGGGAACCGGCGCCCCGGGGGCGGCCCCCGGCCCGCGGGACGGCGGTCCGGGCCCCGCGAACAACCCCCTGGCCAAGTCCGCCGCCGGTCTCGGCGCGGGAGCCGGGGCGGACGGCCTCGGCGGCGGCCCCGTGCCGACGGCCACGAAGAGCACCGGCTCCGGCGGCTCCCGTCCCACCACCGGTCCGACCTCCGACGGGTCCAGGTCCACCTCCGGCCCGACGCCCACCCGGCCCGGCCCGACGCCCACCCGGCCCGGCCCGACGCCCACCGAGACCCGGGTGACCGCGCCGCAGCAGACGTCGGCTCCCCCGGCGAAGGCGCAGTACTCGGCCGTGGCGGGCCCGGGCTGCGCGGGCTCGGGCGCCACCTTCACGTACAGCGGCTGGTACACGGACGGCAAGGAGGGCTGGCAGCGGTACGACACCGGCGGCTACGGCAGCTCCGGCTGCAACGGCGACTTCTACTCCCTGCCGATGTCCGGGCACTCGGGCAGCGACGCCGGGAACGCGCTGCGCTGGACGTTCCGTACCGGCGACGTCACCTCCGGCACCTGCCAGGTCTCGGTGCACGTTCCCCACCACAGCGACATCAAGGCGGTGGGCGGCAAGCCGTCGTACTACACCGTGCACGCCGGTGCGACGGGCAACGACCCGATCCTGAAGTCCTTCACCGTCGACCAGGTCTCCCGGCGGGGGCAGTGGATCAGCGCCGGCAGCGTCAACGTCACCCGCGGCCTGCTGACGGTGAAGCTCCACGACCGGGGTCTCGACTGGTCGGGGTCGAAGCGGACCTACGCCCATCACGCGGGCGACGCCGCCCGTGTCCAGTGCACCGCCTCCTGAAGCGGTCCGGCCCACCGGGGCCGGCGGCCCACCACGAAGGGAACAACCACGCATGTCGCGCCATGTGCTGACCGTGAGCGCCGAGGCGCAGACCGACCGGCCGTCCGGCTCCGGCGGCCAGTTCCGCACGATCGGCGCGGCCTTGGAGGCGGCGCGCAACGGCGCGGTGATCTCGGTGCGGCCGGGGCGGTACGAGGAGAACCTGGTCATCACCAAGATGGTGACCATCACCGCCGAGGACCGGCGCGGAAGCGTGCGGATCGTGCCGCCCCGGGGGACGGTGGTCCAGGTGGTGGCCGAAGCGGTGCAGCTGACGGGGCTGGTGCTGCAGGGGCTGGACGACGAGCTGCCCGCGGTGGACGTGCCGCGCGGTCAGGCGGCACTCCAGGACTGCGAGGTGGTGGGCAACGCCTGGGCCGCCGTACTCACCCGCCAGCAGGGTTCGCTGGCGATGCGCGGCTGCCGGGTGACCAACCCCGGTGGGGCGGGAATCGTGGAGACGTCCACCGGCACCAGTGTGATCGACGACTGCGTCGTGGAGCATCTGGGCACCTCGGCGGTGGTCATCGGCGAGCGGGCCAATCCGACGTTCCGCAACTGCGTGCTGCGCGACGCCCGGGGCAACGGGGTGTGCGCCAACGGCGAGGGCCGGGGGGTGATCGAGGACTGCGAGATCTCGGCCACCGACAAGCCGGCCATCGCCCTGGAGCAGAATAGCTCCACCCAGGTGCTGCGGACCTCGGTGCGGGACTGCCTGCTGGGCGTGTTCATCGGCTCCAAGGAGCGGGTGGTCCTCGAGGAGTGCTCGGTGACCGGCACCCAGGTGCACGGCATCGCCCTCGCCGAGGGCACCGACCCGGTGCTGCGCCGCTGCCGCACCTCCCGCACCAAGGGCAACGGCATCCATGTCACGGGCCGTTCGCGCGGCACCTTCGAGGAGTGCGAGGTCACCGGGGCCGAGGGCAGCGGCATCTGGGTGGAGGAGACCTCGGGGCCTTCGTTCAAGCGCTGCTCGGTGCGGGACGCGAGGGACGCCGGGGTCGTACTGACCGGGGACAGCGCGCCGGACTTCGACCGGCTGGAGGTGTCCGGCGGCGCGGGGGCGGGAGTGCGCGTCCTGGAAGGGGCCAACCCGATGCTGCGGCGCGTGACCGTGTCGGACGTCGCCGGACCCGGCGTGGAGGTGACGCGCGACGGGCGTGGCCGGCTGGAGGGTTCGGAGGTCTCCGCGACCGGACAGGCCGGGGTGCGGATCGCCGACGGGGGCAACGCCTACGTCGGCAACACCGTGGTGCGGGAGACCGGCGGGGCCGGCGTGTCGGTCGGCGCGGGCGGGGTGGCCACGCTGCGGGACTGCAGCGTCGCCGAATCGCCGCAGGAGGGGGTACTCGTCGAGGACGGCGGGGAGCTGACCGCGACCCGCACCCGCGCACGGTCCTGCCGGCGCTACGGCTTCCGGGTCGCGGCGGGCGGCCGGGCCACGCTCAGCCGGTGCGAGGCGGTGGACAACGCGGCCGACGGCATCCGGGTCGACTCGACGGAGGCGGTGCGGGTGCACGACTGCACGGTCTCCGGCAACCGGGGTTCGGGGCTGCGCCAGCTCAAGCCGTCGGTCCGGGTCGCGGTGGAGAACCTGACGAGCGTGGAGAACGAACTGCCGGACTCGTACGGGGAGGTCACCGCCCCGGCCGGCGGTCAGGGGAGCGAGTCGCACGGGACGCGCGGGGACACGGACGGCGAGGGCGCGGAGGACGGTCCTTCCGGCGGGGCCTCGGGTCCGGTGCCGTCCGCCGCGCCGCGCAGGCCGGACGGGCCGCTGGAGGCCTTGCAGGCGCTGGTGGGCCTGGACGGGGTGAAGGAGCAGGTCTCCACCCTGGTCAACCTCAACAAGCTGGCCAGACGACGGGAGCTGGCGGGCATGCCCGCGCTGCCGATGAGCCGCCATCTGATCTTCGCGGGCCCACCGGGCACCGGCAAGACGACCGTGGCCCGGCTCTACGGCTCGATCCTCGCCGAGCTGGACGTCCTGCCGTCGGGCCATCTCGTCGAGGTGGCCCGCGCGGACCTGGTGGCGTCGATCATCGGCGGCACGGCGATCAAGACGACGGAGATCTTCCAGCGGGCGCTCGGCGGCGTGCTCTTCGTCGACGAGGCGTACACGCTGTCGCAGGGCACCGGGGGCAGCGGGCCGGACTTCGGCAAGGAGGCCATCGACACGCTGGTCAAGCTGATGGAGGACCACCGCGACGAGGTCGTGGTCATCGTCGCGGGGTACTCCGAGGAGATGCGGGGCTTCCTCGACTCCAACCCCGGGCTCGCCTCGCGGTTCAGCCGCACGGTGGAGTTCGAGAACTACTCGGACGACGAGCTGACGACGATCGTGGCGATGGCCGCGGCCTCGCACGGCTACCAGCTCGCCGACGGCACCCGTGAGGCGCTGGCGCAGCACTTCGGGGGCGTGGCCAAGGGCGCCGACTTCGGCAACGGCCGGGCCGCGCGCAAGGTCTTCGAGGAGATGGTGGACCGGCAGGCCTCGCGGCTGGCCGCGCTGCCGGAGATCGGCAACGCCGACCTGGCGCTGCTCACGCCCGAGGACGTGGGGGTGACGGTGGCCGCCGGGGAGCCCGCGGAACGCCGGACGGAGCTGCTCGACGAGCTGCGCGCGATGATCGGGCTGCCCGCCGCCAAGGAGCAGGTCGAGGACCTGGTCAACCTGATCAAGCAGGTCAACCGGCGCAAGGAGGCGGGGCTTCCGACCGCCACGATCAGCCATCACCTGGTGTTCTCGGGACCGCCCGGAACCGGTAAGACGACGGTGGCGCGTCTGTACGGCCGGTTGCTCGCCGAACTCGGGGTGCTGCCGGGCGGCCAGCTGATCGAGACGGCGCGGGCGGACCTGGTGGGACGGTTCGTGGGGCACACCGCCCAGTTGACGAAGGAGGCCTTCGACCGGGCGCGCGGGGGTGTTCTGTTCATCGACGAGGCGTACACCCTGACACCCCGCGGCGGCACGGGCAACGACTTCGGCCAGGAGGCGGTCGACACCCTGATGAAGCTGATGGAGGACCACCGCGACGAGGTCGTGGTCATCGTGGCCGGGTACGCCGACGAGATGCAGGGCTTCCTGGACTCCAACCCGGGCCTGGCCTCCCGGTTCTCGCGGTCCGTCTCGTTCGAGCACTACACGGACGAGGAGCTGGTGCGGATCGTCGGGGCGCTGTCCGAGAAGGCCGGTTACCTGTGCCCGCCCGAGACGCTGTCGGCTCTCGGCGAGTTGTTCGCCTCGGTGCCGCGCGACCGTACGTTCGGCAACGGCCGCTTCGCCCGCCAGACCATGGAGTCGATGATCACCCGGCAGGCCGGGCGGCTCAGCCGGCTCGACATCGACGACGTGGCGGAGCTGAGCCTGCTGCTGCCGCAGGACGTGCCCTGGGACCGCGTGCCGGGCGGTGTCGCGTGAGCCGTCGGACGAGAGGGGGTACGGCGGTGATCGCGGCGGCCCTGCTGTGCGGGGCGGTGGCCCCTCCTCCGGGGAGCGCCGCTGCCGCGACGGCCGGTCCCCTCGCCGCGGTGGCCCCGGCGGCGGCTCCGGGTACGGACCCCGCCTCGCTGCCGGCCCTCACGCAGCGGCTCTCCGGCGACGCGTGCCGCAAGGCGTCGCACCGGATGGTCACCCGGTTGCCGTGGCCGCAGGCCCGGTTGCGTCCGGAGACGGTCTGGCCGCTTTCCGAGGGCGCGGGGGTGACGGTGGCCGTGGTGGGCTCGGGCGTGGACGACGCCGCGGGGCTTCTGGGCGACCGGCTGAAGCGGGCACCGCGGCTGTTCGACGCCGGCCCGGCGAAGGACTGCGCGGGCCACGGCACCTTCACGGCCGGTCTGATCGCGGCGGCCCCCACCGCGGGAGAGGGGTTCGCGGGGTTCGCGCCCCGGGCGCGGATACTCGACGTCCCGGTCACCGACCGGCGGGGGAACACCACCCCCGACCTCCTCGCCCGGGGCATCCGGGCGGCGGCCGACGGCGGTGCCCGGGTGATCGTCACCGTGGCGGTGGCGGGCCGGGACAGCCCGGCGCTGTCGAGCGCCGTGCGGTACGCCGTCTCCAGGGGCGCTCTCGTGATCGCGCCGGCCGCTCCGGACGGGGCGACCGGGGTGAGCGGCGGCGGCGCGGCGTATCCGGCGGCGCACCCGCTGGTGCTGTCCGTGGCGGCGACCGGCCCCGGCGGGGAGGTGCCCCGTCAGGGGATCGTGGGCCGGGTGGACCTGACGGCGCCGGGCGAGGCCGTGATGGGCCCCGGACCGGGCGGCAGGGGCAAGTTCACGGCCTCGGGGCCGAGTTACGCGGCCGCGTTCGTGGCCGGAACGGCGGCCCTGGTCCTCGGCTACCACCCGGACCTGGGCGCCGAGGCGCTCGCGCACCGGCTGCAGGCCACCACGTCGAGTCCGGGCGGCCGTCTGCCGGACCCGGTGCGGGGGCACGGCCCCGTCGACCCGGTGGCCGCCGTCACGGCCGTCCTCCCCGAGGAGGGGCCCGGCGCCTCGCCCTCCGGCGTCCGCGCGACGGCGCCGGGGGTGGCGATGCCGCCCGGTGCCGGGCCCTCCGCCGCGGGGTCCGCCTGGTGGGTGTCGGCAGGCTGTCTGGCGCTGCTGGCGGCGGTGACGGGCACCGCCGCCGTGGTGCCGCGCGGGCGCCGGCGGCGGTGGCGGCCGGGTGGCTACCGGGCCCCGGAGGCGGGCCGGAACCGAGGCCCGGAGCCCCTTTAGGGAGACGCAAGCGAGGCGTTACCACGCGGGGCGCGAAAGGCACATGATCGTTAGCAAAGCATTAGTCAAGGTTGCGATTCTGCCGGAACGAGCCCGACGAGCCCTCAGAGGCGGTCGGTTGGTGCCGCCGTCGAGCGCGAGGAGCCGCCGACGGCGCAGCGCGGGAGGAACCACCGGGATGGGAATGCAGGGGGACAGTGCCGACGGCGCACCGGCGGGCGCGACCCGCGCGGGGGCGGGGCCGGGCGCACGCGCGCAGGCGCGCCCCACGATGGACCGGGACACCCTGGCGGAGTTCTACCGGCTCCACTCCTCCGCCCTGCTCCGCGCGCTGCTCCGCCTGACCAGCGGGGACCGGGGCAAGGCCGAGGACATGCTCCAGGAGACGTTCCTGCGCGCCTGGCAGAACCCCCAGGCCCTGGTCCGCGGACCGGAGCACGGCCGCCCCTGGCTCTTCACCGTCGCCCGCCGCATCGCCATCGACCACTTCAGGACACAGTCCGCCCGCCCGAAGGAGCTGGGCGACGAGACGCCGGAGGACCGGGCGGCCCCGGACGACCCGTTCGAGGAGATCCTGTCGGCGCACGCCATCGGCGACGCGCTCGCCGAACTGGCCCCGCACCACCGGGACGTGCTGGTGGAACTGCACCTCAACGACCGCTCGACCGCCGACGCGGCCGCCGCACTCGGGATACCGCCGGGCACGGTCAAGTCCCGCAACTTCTATGCCGTACGGGCGCTGCGCCCCCTCCTGGAGCAGCGCGACCTCGCCCCGGCCTGACCGGCCGGCACGTCCCCACCTGAACCGGGCGCGTCCGCCGGCCCGTTCCTCCGGACGACCGACGAGAGGGGACCGCCAGGTGGTTACCGTCGTAGCCAGAAACGACATGGACGAACCCGGGCATTGGACGGACGCACCCGACTACAGCCCGGAGGAGTGGCGTACGGGCCGGGGCGAGCACCTGCCGGCGGCGGGAGCGCCGAAGGGCGAGGGGGGCGACGGGACGACGCGAGGGGAGGGTCAGGGGGGCGCGGGAGACGCGCACCCGGGTCCGGCGGACGACGGGGACCTGCCCACGGCCCCGGCGACCGACGACGGCAGCGACAGCGACAGGCCTGCGGATCCCGAGTACGACGGAAACGTACGCGCGGACACGGAGGACGACGGAGACGTCACGGCGGCCGCCACGACGGCGGACCCGGGCGAAGCGGCACTCCCGGACCCCGCCCCGACGGCGTCGGAGCCCGACGCCGAGCACTCCCTGCCGCAGCCCGCGGCGACGGGAGCGCGGCCCGCGGGGGCAGCGGACCCGGACCCGGCGACGCCGCCCCCTCCCGCGGAACCCGCCGGGGCACCGGCACGGCGTATCGGCTGGGCCGCGGACCGGGAACTGTCCGGCGAACGCCTGGTGCGCCGCACGGCCCGCGAGCGTTTCCGCGTCGGTCTGCGCCGGGCCCCCGCCCATGTGCCCGACGCGCTCCGCACCCCGCTGCTCCGCAGCCACCGGATCGCGGTGCTCAGCCTGAAGGGCGGCGTCAGCAAGACCACCACCACCCTGGCGCTCGGCGCGGTACTGGCCCGCGAGCGGGCCGACCGGGTCGTGGCCGTGGACGCGAACCCGGACTCGGGCACCCTCGGCCGGCGCGTCCCGCGCCAGTCCGGCGCCACCGTACGCGACCTCGTCACCGCGATCCCCGGCCTGCGCACCTACATGGACATCCGGGCGTTCACCTCGCAGGCGCCCAGTGGCCTGGAGGTGATCGCCAACGACTCGGACCCGGCGGTCTCGCAGATCTTCGGCGACCAGGACTACCGGCGGGTCGTCGAACTCCTCAGCGGCCACTACCCGATCGTCCTCACCGACTCCGGGACCGGCATGCTGCACGACACCATGCGCGGCATCCTGGACCTCTCCGACCAGCTTGTCGTGGCGGCGACGCCGAGCGTGGACGGTGCGAGCAGCGCCAGCGTCACCTTCGACTGGCTGGCCGCCCACGGCTACGAGGAGAAGGCGCGCGAAGCGGTGACGGTCGTCTCCGGAGTGCGGTCGTCCTCGGGACGGCTGATCCGGGTCGACGAGGTCGTCGCCCACTTCCGGCAGCGCTGCCGGGCCGTGGTCAGCGTTCCGTACGACCCGTATCTGGCCCGGGGCGGCGAGGTCGACCCCGAGTGGATGCGCGGCCGGACCCGGGCCGCGTACTACGAACTCGCGTCGCTGGTGGCGCAAGAGTTCGACCGGGGCTGACGCCCCGTCTCCCCCGCCCCACGCGCGATCCGCGACCGCAATCGCGACCCACCCGCACAAGAACACCGGAGGACACCCATGGCCTGGTACGAGGGCCCCTGCCGCATCACCGTCGTCGACGTCGACGCCGACTGGCCACAGCGCGCGGTCGTCGCGGTGTCCGGATCGCGCGGTGCGCGCATCGAGATCCCGGGCGAGGCGGGAACGGTCCGGCACATCGACGCGCCGAGCTGGCACCTGGAGGTGGAGCACCTGCACGAGGGGAAGTGGCGTCCCAACGTCCGTGCGATCCGCAGCCGTTGGGAAACAGTGGACGGCGTGTCGACGCAGCTGGTCACCAGCAAGGACGTGGATTGGCCCCGGGGCAACCAGCACGAGCGCAATCTGGTGCTGCGCCTGGAACGGATCGGCGAGGTGGACGAGCGCGCCCACGAGGCGGGCGGGGAGGCGCCGGCACGGGCCGCCACCCAGTCGGCGTCGACCACCCCGGTCCGCCTCACGGCCGCCGGACGGGCGCACTCTCCCACGGAGTCGTCCTCGGGCGGCTCCGCCTTCGGCGCCCGGCCCACCACCGCTCCGGCGCACACGGCCTCCCCCGGCCCGACGTCGACGAGCAGCAGCAGCCCCTGGTGAGACGGGGGACCGGCTTGCCGGCCGTCGATGCCCGCACCGGCGCCACGCGATTCCGTACGTGACGCCGGCCTGCGGCGACCGGAGCCGAACCGGGCGGAGGACACACGAAGGGCCGCGCCCCGCGCTTCCCCCGTGAAGCGGTTCGGGTCGTCGAGGTTCCGGACGCCCCCGTGCCCGTGGGAGACGAGGAGCCCGCCCTCGTCGCGCATCTCGTAGCCGGTGTCGGGGCGGTCGACCGCGTTGCGGCCGGGCCGGTCGGCGGCCGCGGCGACGCGCCCGTCGTACGTGCCCCGCTCGTCGCGCGGCCACGGGCCGGGCCCGGGACGGGCCGTCGGGTCGGTGGCGCCGGACACCTCCCCGGCGTCCGCCCGGTCGATGAGGCGACCGCCTACGGCCGCGGCGGCCGTCGGCACGTCCTCCCGCCGCCGCTCGGGCGAGGTCGCGGCGGCCTTGACCCTCGACAGCCGGCCTATTCCGAGCAGGCACTTTCCGCAGCCGTCGTACGGCCGCTCGGTCAGCCCAGGAAACTCAGCCGCACCTGTCGCTCCGGGTTGTCCTTGTTGGTGTCGACGAGGCAGACGGACTGCCAGGTGCCCAGGGCGAGGCGGCCGGCGATGACGGGGAGGGTCGCGTGGGGCGGGAGGAAGGCGGGGAGGACGTGGTCGCGGCCGTGGCCGGGGGTGCCGTGGCGGTGCTGCCACCGGTCGTCGGCGGGGAGCAGGTGGTGGAGGGTCGAGAGGAGGTCGCTGTCGCTGCCGGCGCCGGTCTCCAGGACCGCGAGGCCGGCGGTGGCGTGGGGGACGAAGAGGTTGAGGAGGCCGTCGCGGCCCACGGCCGTCTCCGTCAGGAAGGTCTCGCAGGCGCGGGTGAGGTCGGTGACCGTCTCGCGGGCGCCGGTGGTGAGGCTGAGGACGCGGGTGGTGAAGGAGTGTGACATGGGGTCATCCTGCCGTCCGAAGCGCAGGATGGCGCGTCCACGCTCCGAGACACCGTTGACCGTGTCGGCCGCGGGTCGCTACGTTCGCGCCATGTTGCGTACAGCCCTGCTCACCACGCGTGGTCACATCGACCTGCTGCGGGTGGCCTCCGCCACCTGTTCCCGCGGCTGCTGACGCCTTCCTCTCCCCGCTCTCCGGCCCGCTCGCCGGAACGGTTCCCCCTCCCGACGCTCTGATCCTCTCGCCGTACGCGTGTGCCTTCCGCGTGCGGTGACGTCGACGCGTACCCGCCCCCTCCCCGCTTCCCTTCCTCTCTTCCCGGAGCCCCGTCATGGCCGTCGGTCACGCGCCCCCTCCTCCCGCCCCTCTCGCGCCGGATATGTCCCCCATTCCGGATGTCGAGTCACTGACTCCCGCACGGCGGTCCGGCCGTCGGCCCGTCGTGCCCCGCTGGCTGCGACGGACCGTCGGGCCCCTACTGCTCCTGCTCGCCTGGCAGGTGTCGAGCGCCACGGGGCTGCTCGCGCCCGACGTGCTCGCCTCGCCCGGGACGATCGCGCGGTCCGCCGCCGAACTGGTCGCGGACGGCACCCTGCCGACCGCCATGGGCGTCTCGCTGCGCCGGGTGGCGGCCGGCCTGCTGCTCGGCGGGGCGGTCGGGGTGACGCTCGCGCTGCTGTCCGGGCTCTCGCGGCTCGGCGAGGACCTCATCGACGCGACCGTGCAGATGCTGAGGACCGTGCCCTGGGTCGGACTGATCCCGCTGCTGATCATCTGGCTGGGCATCGGCGAGGCCCCGAAGGTGGCCCTGATCGCCCTGGGCACCGCCTTCCACCTCTACCTGAACGTCTACGCCGGCATCCGCGGCGTCGACTCCCAACTCGTCGAGGCCGGGCAGTCGCTGGGGCTCGGACGGTGGGGGCTGGTGCGGCACGTGGTGCTGCCCGGCGCCCTGCCGGGCGCCATGACGGGGCTCCGGTACGCCCTCGCCACCGCCTGGCTGGCCCTGGTCTTCGGCGAGTCCATCAACGCCGACGCCGGGATCGGCTTCCTGATGAACCAGGCGCGCGAGTTCTTCCGCACCGACGTGATCGTCGTCTGCCTCGTCGTCTACGCCTTCCTCGGCCTGCTCGCCGACGCCGTCGTCCGCACTCTCGAAAGGCTGCTGCTGCAATGGCGACCGACCTTCACCGGACAGTGACCGTCCAGGGTCTCACCCGCTCCTTCGACGGCCGGCCGGTCGTCGACGGCCTCGATCTCACCCTGGAAACCGGGCAGTTCACCGCTCTGCTCGGTCACAGCGGATGCGGCAAGTCGACCCTGCTGCGCGTCCTCGCCGGGCTCGACCGGGAGATCTCCGGCACCGTGCTCGTGCCCCGCCGCCGCGCCGTCGCCTTCCAGGCTCCCCGGCTGATGCCGTGGAAGCGGGTCTGGCGCAATGTGCTCCTCGGCCTGCCGGGCCGGCCCGACCGGGCCGTCGCCGACCGCGCCCTGGAGGAGGTCGGACTCGCGCACCGGGCCGGCGCCTGGCCCAAGACCCTCTCCGGCGGCGAGGCCCAACGCGCCTCCCTCGCCCGTGCGCTGGTACGCGATCCGGATCTGCTGCTGCTCGACGAACCGTTCGGCGCGCTGGACGCGCTGACCCGGATCAAGGCCCAGCGGCTCGTCGCCGAACTGTGGCGGCGGCGCGGCTGCACCGTGCTCCTGGTCACCCACGACGTGGACGAGGCACTGCTCCTCGCCGACCGGGCGCTGGTGATGCGCGACGGGGTCATCGCGTACGACACCCCGGTCGCGCTCGACCGCCCCCGCTCCCCCTCCGACCCCGCCTTCGCCGCCCTCCGCGGCCGCCTCCTCGCCGAACTCGGCGTCGAGGAGGGCGAGTCCGCCGATGATCCCGCCCCCGTCCGCGCGCCCGTCGCGGCCGCCCACCCCTAGGAGCCTCCCGTGAAGTCCGTCCGACACGTCCTCGCCGCCGCGCTGCTGCTGCCGCTCGCCCTGCTCGCCACCACCGCCTGCACCTCCGCCTCCGGCGCCGACGCGGGCGGGAACACCGACGGCAAGGGCGATCTCGTCCTGAACGTCGGCGACCAGAAGGGCGGTTCCGAGGCCGTGCTGCGCGCCGCCGGAGAGCTCGACGACCTGCCGTACCGGGTGAAATGGTCCACCTTCACCTCCGGACCACCCCTCCTCGAAGCCGTCAACGCCGGCGCCGTCGACATCGGCGGCGTCGGCAACACCCCGCCCGTCTTCGCCGCCGGGGCCGGCTCGAAGATCACCGTGATCGCCGCGACCCACGGCGACTCGGCGGGCGAGGCCATCCTCGTGCCCAAGGACTCCCCTCTCCGCACCCCGGGCGACCTGAAGGGACGGAAGGTCGCGGTGACGCAGGGCAGTTCGGCCCACTTCCAGCTGGTCGGCTCGCTGGAGAGGGCCGGACTGACGCTGAAGGACGTCCAGGTGACGCTCCTCCAGCCGGCCGACGCGCTCGCCGCCTTCACCAGCGGGAAGGTCGACGCCTGGGCGGTCTGGGACCCGTACACCTCCCAGGTCCTGCACAGCGGTACCGGACGGATCCTCACCGACGGGCGCGGGGTCGTCAACGGCCTCGGCTTCCAGGTCGCCGCCCCGGCCGCGCTCGCGGACCCCGCGAAGGAGAAGGCCGTCGGGGACTTCGTCGAACGGCTGCGGCGCGCCCAGGAGTGGGTGTTCGGCCACCCGGAGGAGTGGGCGAAGGTCTGGGCGAAGGAGACGGGGCTGCCGTACGAGGTGGCGCTCGCCGCCGTGAAGCGCAGCAGCGGCACCCGGATCCCGGTCGCGCTCGACGGGGCCGCGATCGCCTCGGAGCAGCGGATCGCCGACACCTTCGCCGGGCTCGGCCTGATCCCGCGCCCGTTCCGCTTCGCCGACTTCGTGGACAACCGCTTCGACAAGGACCTGCCGCCGTCGACCACCCCGGCGCGCTCCTACGGAAAGGACGACTGACCCATGACGGTCCACCTGCACTGGTTCCTGCCCACCGGCGGCGACGGGCGCACCCTCGTCGACCGGCACGCCTACACCGACGGCGGGATCACCCGGAACCGCACCGGCGCGATCGCCGGGGTCCGCGCTCCGGACGTCGAGTACCTGGCGCAGATCGCCAAGGCGGCCGAACGGCTCGGCTTCGAGGCCGTGCTGACCCCGACCGGCACGTGGTGCGAGGACGCCTGGCTGACGACGGTCGCGCTCGCGCAGCACACCGAGCGGCTGAAGTTCCTCGTGGCGTTCCGGCCGGGGGTGCTGTCCCCGGTGCTGGCCGCCCAGATGGCCGCGACCTACCAGCGGATCACCCGCGGCCGGCTGCTGCTCAACGTGGTGACCGGCGGCGACTCCGTCGAGCAGCGGCGGTTCGGCGACCACCTGGACCACGACCAGCGGTACGCGCGGACCTCCGAGTTCCTGTCGGTCGTGCGGGGCGTGTGGAGCGGACGCCCGTTCGACTTCCGGGGCGAGCACTACCAGGTGGAGGGCGGGCTCACCGCGCTGCCGCCGGACCCGGTGCCGGAGGTGTTCTTCGGCGGGTCCTCCGCGGCTGCCGGTCCGGTCGCCGCCGAGCACGCGGACGTCTACCTCACCTGGGGCGAGCCCCCGTGGCAGGTGAAGGAGAAGATCGACTGGATCCGCCGGCTCGCGGAGGAGCGCGGCCGGACCGTGCGCTTCGGCATCCGGCTCCACACCATCTCGCGCGACTCCTCCCGAGAGGCGTGGGCGACGGCCGAGCGGCTCCTCTCCGACCTGGACGCGGAGACGGTCGCGGCGGCGCAGGCACTCCTCGGCCGCAGCGAGTCCGTGGGCCAGCAGCGCATGCTCGCCCTCCACCGGGGCGGCGCGCTCGACCGGGACCGGCTGGAGATCGCGCCGAACCTGTGGGCGGGCGTGGGGCTGGTGCGCGGCGGGGCCGGCACGGCGCTGGTCGGCAGCCACGCGGACGTCGCCGACCGCATCGAGGAGTACCACGACCTGGGCGTGGAGCACTTCGTGCTCTCCGGCTATCCGCACCTGGAGGAGGCGTACTGGTTCGGCGAGGGCGTCACCCCGCTGCTCGCGGAGCGCGGCCTGCTGACGACGGTGCCGGCATCCCCGCTCCTGGCGGGCGCGGCGGGGGTCGGCGGCGGGCGATAGCCGTCGGCGGAGACGGGGTGGGGGCCGGGAAGATCCCGGCCCCCACCCCCGTTGGTAGAAACGTGAACGATTCAGTGGTGGAAGCGGTGGCGGCGGCCGAAGCGGCCCGGCCGGCCGGAGCGCGGGCGGACGCCGGAGCGGCTTTCCGCACGACCGGCGCCGCGCCCGACCGCGCCGATGCCGGTGGCGGTGTGGTCGCCGACGTCGACGTGGTCGTCGTCGGCGCCGGTCAGGCGGGGCTCTCCGCCGCCTTCCACCTGCGCCGGACCGGACGGGAGCCGGACCGGGACTTCGTCGTCCTCGACCACGCTCCGCGGCCGGGCGGCGCCTGGCAGTTCCGCTGGCCGTCGCTGACCTACGGCAAGGTCCACGGCATGCACGCGCTGCCGGGCATGGAGCTGACCGGTGCCGATCCGGCCCGGCCCTCCTCCGAGGTGATCGGCGCCTACTTCGACACGTACGAGCGCACCTTCGACCTGCGCGTGCACCGGCCCGTCGACGTGACGGCCGTGCGGGAGGGCGGGGGCGGGCGACTGCGGGTGGAGACCTCGGAGGGGGCGTACGCGACCCGGGCGCTGATCAACGCCACCGGCACCTGGGACCGTCCCTTCTGGCCCCGCTACCCCGGTCAGGAGTCCTTCCGGGGGCTGCAGCTGCACACCGCGGACTACCCGGGGCCCGAGGCCTTCGCCGGGCGGCGGGTGATCGTGGTGGGCGGCGGCGCGTCGGGCACCCAGCACCTGCTGGAGATCGCCGGGCACGCCGCCGCGACGACCTGGGTGACCCGGCGCGAGCCGGTCTTCCGGGAGGGTTCCTTCGGGGAGGCGGAGGGCCGCGCCGCCGTCGCCCTGGTGGAGGACCGGGTCCGGCGGGGGCTGCCGCCGCGGAGCGTGGTGTCGGTGACCGGCCTCCCCCTCAACGACGCCGTGCGGGCGGGGCTCGCCGACGGGGTCCTGGACCGGCGGCCGATGTTCGAACGGATCACGCCGACCGGCGTCGTCTGGGCGGACGGCCGCACGGCCGACGCGGACGTGATCCTCTGGGCGACCGGCTTCCGGCCGGTGATCGACCACCTGGCCCCGCTGCGCCTGCGGGACCCGGGGGGCGGCATCCGGCTGGAGGGGACCCGTGCCGCCGTGGACGAGCGGGTCCACCTGGTCGGTTACGGCCCGTCGGCGTCGACGATCGGCGCCAACCGGGCCGGGCGGGCCGCGGTGAACGAGATCCGCCGCCTGCTGTCGCGCGAGCCGGCGCGCGGCGGCGGACCGGTCACGGTCTGAGCGACCCGTCGCGGGGCCGCCACTCCCCCTCCGGCGAGCGCGGCCCCGCCCCGGGCGCGAACCTCGTCCCGGACTCCGGCGCGAACCTCGGTCCGGACTCCGGCGCGTACCTCGGTCCGGACTCCGGCGCGTACCTCGGTCCGTCCTCCAGGCAGACGGCGCTCCGGGCGAGGAGGACCTGGGTGAGGACGTCGTGGGCGAGGGCGAAATG
This sequence comes from Streptomyces omiyaensis, assembly GCF_014650895.1. Classification (GTDB taxonomy): domain Bacteria; phylum Actinomycetota; class Actinomycetes; order Streptomycetales; family Streptomycetaceae; genus Streptomyces; species Streptomyces omiyaensis. Next base: position 190,805 of record NZ_BMVV01000007.1, on the reverse strand, counting down.
TCGCTCGTCCGGATGGGTGGTCAGCCGGATCTCGACCCAGGCGTCGTCGACGTCCATCCCGGTCACCCGGGCCAGCCGCCTGGCCTGCCAGGAGGTGATGGGCGACCAGATCCAGCGACGTCGTCTGAGCTGCTTCATGCGCTGCCCAACGAGCCGAACGCCCTCGCGATACCGCGCGAATCGGTCGATATCGCCAGAAGTCATCCACCGCCCTCCACCCCCTCTTCCGCGCCCTCCCGCGCCCGCCTCCGCCGTTCGTTGAATTCGGTCACGTTCGCCCGGTGGGCCGCGTAGTCGGCGGTGAAGCGGGTGTCGCCGGGGGCGACGGTGACGAAGTACAGCCAGTCGCCCGCGGGCGGACGGAGGGCCGCCGCCATCGCCTGCTCCCCGGGGTTGCCGATGGGGGCGGGCGGGAGCCCCTTGCGGGCGTAGGTGTTGTACGGACTGCCGATGCGGGTGTCGTCCGCGGTGGTGTCGACGGTGCTGCGCCCCAGGGCGTAGTTGAGGGTCGAGTCCATCTGGAGCGGCATGTCCCGGGCGAGCCGGTTGTGGACGACCCGGGCCACCTTCCCCATGTCGTCGGCGGTGTCCGCCTCGGCCTGCGCGATGCTCGCGACGATCAGGGCCTGGTGGACGGTGAGGCCCTGGGCCCGGGCCGCCCCGGCGGTCGCCGGGGTGCCGAAGCGGCGGCCGGCCGTGTCGACCATGGAACGGAGGAGGCCCTCGGCCGTGGTGCCGTCGGGCAGCGGATAGGTGGCGGGGAAGAGGTACCCCTCCGGATTGCCGCCGGCCGCGGCCGGGAGCCCGAGCGCCGCGGCGGGGGCGGTCGCCGCGGCGCGCGCGGTGCCGTCCGGCAGGGCGAGGGCGCGGTCGACGGCCTCGTACACCTGGGTGGAGCGCCACCCCTCGGGGACGAGGAGGGTGGGGGGCGCGGGCGGGGTGACGGGTCCCCGGTCGCGCGGGAGGAGCAGCAGCAGGGGGACGGCGGTGACGACGGCGAGGGCGAGGAGCGCGCCGGCGAGGACGGCCGCGCGGCCCCGGCGGGTGAGCCGGGGACGGCGGCGGGGCGCGTACGGGGAGGGCGGCCGGTACGGCATGGCCGCACCGTAACCCGGCGGGGGCGGGATTCCGGGGAGCCCGCGCACGCGGCGGCGCCGCCGGCCCCCTGGGACGGGGGGCCGGCGGCGCCGGGGAACTGCGTGCGTCAGACGAGCCAGCCCAGGAAGTGGAGGACGCCGGCGAGCAGATCGGTGATGACGTTCATGGTGGTGCTTCTCCTCGTACAGATGTTTCGTGGGACGGTGCGATCGGTGGTCTGCAGCCCCTCGCTCGCACAACGTAATCATCCGACTCCGTACGGGAGTTGGGCAATGGATCCCGAGACGATCACACGTTCGTGGGAACAACCGCTCCCGCGTTCGCCTGTTCGTCCCGGCGGACCAGGGCGGCGTAGCGGCCGTCGGCGGCCATCAGCTCCCGGTGGGTGCCGCTCTCCGCGATCCGGCCCGCCTCCAGGACGACGATCCGGTCGGCGTCGCGGACCGTGGAGAGGCGGTGGGCGATGGTGATCGTGGTGCGGCCCGCGGAGAGGGCGTCGATGGCCTGCTGCACCGCGTGCTCGGTACGGGTGTCGAGGGCGCTGGTCGCCTCGTCGAGGATGAGCACCGGCGGGTCGCGCAGGATCGTGCGGGCGATGGCCAGGCGCTGCTTCTCGCCGCCGGAGAAGCGGTAGCCGCGCTCGCCGACCAGGGTGTCGTACCCGTCGGGCAGCGAGGCGATGTGGTCGTGGATCTGGGCGGCCCGGGCGGCGGCCTCGATCTCCGCGTCGGTGGCGTCCGGCTTGGCGAAGCGCAGGTTGTCCGCGACCGAGGCATGGAAGAGGTAGGTCTCCTGGGAGACCACGCCGATCGCGGCCGCGAGGGTGTCGAAGCCGAGGTCGCGGACGTCGACGCCGTCCAGGGTGACCCTGCCGCCGGTCACGTCGTAGAGCCGGGGCACGAGGTAGCTGAGCGTGGACTTGCCGGAGCCGGTGGGGCCGACGACGGCGAGACTGCCTCCGGCGGGCACGGTCAGGTCGATGGAGTCGAGGGTGGGGCGGTCCGGGCGCTCGGGGTCGTAGTGGAAGCGGACCCCCTCGAAGCCGACCTCTCCGCGCACGGTGCCGATGCGGACGGGCTCCTCGGGCTCGGTGATGTCCACCTCGAGGTCGAGGTACTCGAAGATGCGCTGGAAGAGCGCGAGCGAGGTCTGCATCTGGACGCCGGTGGAGAGCAGGCTCACGGTGGGCCGGAAGAGACCCTGCTGGAGCGAGACGAACGCGACCAGGGTTCCGAGCGAGATCGCCGCGCCGCCCGCCTGTACGGCGAAGCCCGCCGCCCAGTAGAGCAGGGCCGGCATGGCGGCCATCACGATGCCGATGACGGACATCCGCCAGCGTCCGGCCATGGAGGAGCGCACTTCGAGGTCGACGAGGCGCTCGGACTCCCGGGCGAAGGACTCGGTGAGCGAGTCGGCGCGGCCCATGGTGCGGCCGAGCAGGATGCCGCTGACCGAGAGCGACTCGGTGACGGTCGCCGCCATGGCGGCCATCTGCTTCTGGCGCTGCGTGGTGATCCGCTTCCGCTCGTCGCCCACCCGGCGGCTGATCCAGACGAAGACGGGCAGCAGCAGGAGGGAGAAGAGGGTGAGCCGCCAGTCGAGCGCGAGCATCGCGACCACGGTGGCGACGACCGCGGTGAGGTTGGAGACCAGGGAGGTCGCCGTCGAGGTGACGGTGGCCTGCATGCCGCCGATGTCGTTGGCGATCCGGGACTGGACCTCGCCGGTCCTGGTCCGGGTGAAGAAGGCCAGCGGCATGCGCTGGAGGCGGCCGTAGACGGCGGTGCGCAGGTCGTGCATGACGCGCTGACCGACCGTGGTGGAGATCAGGGTCTGGAGCACGCCGAAGACACCGGTCAGCACGGCGGTGGCGATCATGCCGAGGGCGAGCAGGCTGAGCAGCCCGGTGCGCCCCTGGGGGATCGCGGTGTCGAGGATCTCCCTGAGGAGGAAGGGGGAGGCGACCGAGACCAGCGAGGCGGCGGCGACCAGGAGGCCGACGAGCGCGAGGCGGCCGCGGTAGGGGCGGAAGAGGCCGAGGATGCGCCGCAGCTGGGCGGGCTCCCTCGGCTGCGCGGGATCGCGCGGCGGAGGTGTCCAGGTGGACTCGTCGTGGGGACGCATGGGCTCCTTCGAGGATGCGAGACATGAGGGTGCAGAGGGGACTATAGCCCATTCTTACCTATGTTCACAATGAACAAGGTCCTGATATCGTTCCCCCATGAACTCCGCCGCCGTGAGCACCCCCGATCCCGACGGGCTCCTCGCCGAGCAGCTGCTCCGGCTCACCCGCCGGCTCCACCGCATCCAGAAGCGCCACCTGGAGCCGGTCGGCATCACCCCGGCCCAGTCCCGGCTCCTGCGGCTGGTCGCGCACTACGGCGACGCGCCGCCGCGGATGACCGACCTCGCCGCCCGCCTCGAAGTGGTCCCGCGCGCCGTGACCAGCCTCGTCGACGGCCTGGAGGCGGCCGGGCGGGTCCGCCGGGCGCCCGACCCGAGCAACCGCCGGGTGGTGCGGATCGAGCTCACCGACGAGGGACGCGCCACGCTGCGGGAGCTGCGCAGCGCGCGCCGGGCCGCCGCAGAGGACATCCTGGCTCCATTGACCGTCGAACAGCGCGAGGTGCTCGGAGGTCTGCTGACCGCCCTGGCCGGGCCCGTCCCGGAGAGCGGCTGCTGACGCCGGCGCCCGCGCCGAGGGGAGCCGTGCCATGCCGCTGCTGGAACCGAACCCGCAGGCCCTCAGCCCGGGACGGAAGCGGACCCCGGCCCCCGACCGGGTCCCGGACCTCCAGGCGCGGGGCACCCCACGGCGGCTGCGCGAGGACCTGGCGGCGCTGATCGGACCGGAGAAGGTGCTCTCGGGCGTCTCCGACCTCGTCCGGTACGCCTCCGACGCGAGCCCCTACCGCTTCCTGCCGCAGGTCGTCGTCGTCGCCGAGGACGTCGACGACATCTCGGCGGTGCTGTCCTACGCCCGCGGCAAGGGGCGCGAGGTGGTCTTCCGCGCCGCCGGCACCAGTCTCAACGGACAGGCGCAGGGCGAGGACATCCTCGTCGACGTCCGCCGCCACTGGGCGGGCGTGGAGGTCCTCGACGGCGGCGCGCGGGCCCGGATCCGCCCCGGCACCACCGTCGTCCGGGCCAACGCGGCCCTCGCGCCCCACGGCCGGGTGCTCGGCCCCGACCCGGCCAGCGCGGTCGCCTGCACCATCGGCGGGGTCGTCGCCAACAACGCCTCCGGGATGACCGCGGGCACCACCCGGAACTCCTACCGGACCGTCGCCTCGCTCACCGTCGTGCTCCCCGGCGGCACGGTCGTCGACACCGCCGACCCGGCCGCCGACGAGGAGCTGGCCCGCGCCGAGCCCCGGCTCTGCGCGGGGCTGCTCGCCCTCAAGGCCGAGATCGAGGCCGACGCGGAGCTCACGGACCGGATCCGCGCCAAGCACCGGATCAAGAACACCAACGGCTACCGTCTCGACGCCTTCCTCGACGGCGCCACCCCGGTGGAGATCCTGCGCGGCCTGATGGTCGGCTCCGAGGGCACCCTCGGCTTCCTCTCCGAGGTCGTCTTCGACACCCTCCCGCTCGACCGGCTGGTCTCCACCGCCCTGCTCTTCTTCCCCACCCTGCCCGCCGCCGCCGCGGCCGTGCCCCGCTTCACGGAGGCGGGGGCGCTCGCCGTCGAGCTGATGGACGGCAACACCCTGCGGGCCTCGGTGAGCGTGCCCGGCGTGCCGGCCGACTGGGCGGAGCTGCCCAAGGACACCACCGCGCTGCTCGTCGAGTTCCGGGCGCCCGACGAACCCGCCCTCGCGGCGTACCGGCGGGCGGCGGACGAGGTCCTGGCCGGGCTCGCCCTCGTCGCCCCGGTCCCCTCCGTCGACAACGCCTTCACCCGCGACCCGGCCGTCATCGGCGGCTACTGGAGGGCCCGCAAGGCCTTCGTGACGGCCGTCGGCGGCTCCCGCCCCTCCGGCACGACCCTGATCACCGAGGACTTCGCGGTGCCCCCGGACCGGCTGGCCGAGGCCTGCGCGGAACTGCTCGACCTCCAGGGCCGGCACGGCTTCGACGCCGCCGTCGCCGGGCACGCCGCCCACGGCAACCTGCACTTCCTCCTCGCCTTCGACGCCGCCGACCCCGCCGACGTCGAGCGGTACGCCTCCTTCATGGAGGACTTCTGCAAGCTCACCGTCGAGCGCTTCGACGGCTCCCTGAAGGCCGAGCACGCCACCGGACGCAACATCGCCCCCTTCCTGGAGCTGGAGTGGGGACCGAAGGCGACCGAGCTGATGTGGCGGACCAAGGAACTCGTCGACCCGGAAGGGGTCCTGGCCCCCCGGATCGTCCTCGACCGGGACCCGCAGGCACACCTGCGCGGCCTGAAGACCATCCCGTCCGTCGAGCGGATCGCCGACCCGTGCATCGAGTGCGGCTTCTGCGAACCGACCTGCCCCAGCAACGACCTGACGACCACTCCGCGCCAGCGGATCGTGCTGCGCCGGGAGATGCTGCGGCAGGCCGACGGCTCCCCCGTCGAACAGCGGCTCCTGGAGGCGTACGGCTACGACGCCGTCGACACCTGCGCCGGCGACTCCACCTGCAAGCTGGCCTGTCCCGTCGGCATCGACACGGGCGCGCTGATGAAGGACTTCCGGCACGCGCGGCACTCCCCCCGCGAGGAGCGGATCGCCGCCCTCGCCGCCCGGCACTTCCGCGCGGTGGAGGCCTCGGCACGGCTCGCGGTCGGCGCCGCCGACCGGATGGGGGACGGCTTCCTGGCACGGGTGACCGGCCTCGCCCGCAAGGCCGTCCGGCCCGACCTCGTCCCCGAGTGGCTGCCCGAGATCCCCGGCGCGGCGCGCCGGCGGCTCCCCCGCACCCACCGCCCGGCGGCCACCGCCGTCTACTACCCGGCCTGCGTCAACCGCATCTTCGGCAACCCCGAGGGGACCCCCGGCCCGTCCCTGCCCGAGGCCGTCGTCGCCGTCTCGGCCCGGGCCGGGCGCCCCGTCTGGATCCCCGACGACGTGGCCGGCACCTGCTGCGCCACCATCTGGCACTCCAAGGGGTACGAGGAGGGCAACGCGGTGATGGCCAACCGGATCGTCGAGGCCGCCTGGGGCTGGACGGCGGGCGGCCGGCTCCCGCTGGTGGTCGACGCCTCCTCCTGCACCCTCGGCATCGCCCACGAGGTCGTCCCCCACCTGACCGACGACAACCGCGCCCTGCACGCCGAACTGACCGTGGTGGACTCCCTGGTGTGGGCCGCCGACGAGCTCCTCCCCCGCCTGGAGGCCCGCCGCCGGGTCGACTCGGCGGTGGTGCACCCCACGTGCTCGATGCGGCACCTCGGGGACGCGGAGAAGCTCACCGAGATCGCGGAGTTCTGCGCCGACGAGGTCGTCGTGCCGGCCGACGCCGGCTGCTGCGCCTTCGCCGGCGACCGGGGCATGCTCCACCCCGAGCTGACCGCCTCGGCCACCGCCCGCGAGGCCGCCGAGGTCACCGCCCGCCCCTTCGACGCGCACCTCTCGGCCAACCGCATGTGCGAGATCGGCATGGACCGCGCCACCGGCCGCCGGTACGCCTCCGCCCTCCTCGCCCTGGAGCGGGCCACCCGCCCCTGACCCGGCCCGGTCGCCTCGGCCCGGCCGCCCCGCCCTGCCCCGGCCCGCCGCCCGCCCCGGGCCGGGGCGGGGCGGGCCGCCCGGTCACCGGCGCCTGTCCGGAAACGGCTCCCCCCGGCGGGTGAACCGCCCGCCGGACGGTGCGCCGCGGACGAGGCTGGGTAACTCCTCCCCTTCCGTGTCGCCACCCGGACGGGGGAACCACCACCGTGACCGCAGAGCAGACCTCCGACACCCCGCCGCCGGCCCCCGCGCCGACCCCGCCCGCCGAGGAGTACCGCTTCCAGCAGGGCAAGCTCGCCGCCCTCGAAGGCAGACCCACCTCGCCGTGGGTGATGGCCCGCCGGCTGCCGCAGCTCGTCCGCAAGGGGCTCGCGCTCGGCTGGCGGGTGGACCGCCGCGCCGTCGCCCTGCTCCTCTCCTGCCAGGCCCTGTCGGCCGTCCTGGAGGCCACCGGTCTGGTCGCCACCGGGTCCACCCTCACCTCGCTCGTCGCCCCCGGCGACATCCGCGACCGGATCGCGCAGGCGCTGCCCTCCATCGCGCTGATCGCGGCCGCCGTGGGCCTGCGGGCCGTCCTCGGCATCGTGATCTCCGACGTCTCCTCGCGCCTCTCGCCCCGGATCTCCCGCGAGGCCGAGCTGGAGATGCTGCACGCCGCCGCCCACGCCGAGCTCACCGCGTACGACCACCCCGGCTTCAACGACCAGTGGGACCACGCCGACCGCGGCGCCGACGTCGCCAAGGACCTCATCACCGAGTCGCAGATGCTGATGTCCTGCCTCGCCTCGATCATCGCCGCCGCCGGCGTCGTCGCCGTGCTCCACCCGGTGCTGCTGCCGCTGCTCGTGCTCGCGGTGCTCCCGCAGGCGCTGGCCCGGATGAAGGGCGCGCACCTCCAGTGGGAGAGCGGCCGGGCCGTCTCCGCCGAGCGGCGCACCCTCGGCCACCTGCGCTGGTACATCGCCGACCGGCAGATCGCCGACCAGCTCCGCTCCGGCACCATGTTCGGCTTCCTCCTCGGCCGCTACCGGGAGATCGGCGCCCGGGTGGACGACGTCACCGACCGGGCCATCCACCGCGGCTCGCGCTGGGCGATGGCGGGTTCGGTGGCCGGCGGCGCCGCCTCGGCCGTGATGTGGGGCGCGCTGGTGCTGCTGCTCGCCTCCGGACGGATGACGCTCGCGTCGGCCGGCACCGCCGTCTTCGCCCTCCAGACGGTGGGCAACAACCTGTACGGGATCGTCGGCTACGGCACCCGGATCTTCCGCACCGGCCTGTACGTGGACGACTGGGCCGACTTCATCGCGGAGGCCGGCGGCCACCGGCTCGACCGGGGCTCGATCGTCCCCGACCCGCCGAAGGCCGTCCGCGCCGAACGCCTCGGCTACACCTACCCGGACGCCGACGGGCCCGCGCTCGCCGACGTCACGCTGGAGGTGCGGGCCGGCGAGATCGTCGCCCTGGTCGGCGAGAACGGCTCCGGGAAGACGACGCTCTCCCGGCTGCTCACCGGCCTGTACCTGCCGACGGAGGGCACCGTCACCTGGGACGCGCGGGACGTCCGGGAGCTCGACGCGTACGCGATGTGGCGGCACACGGCGGTCGTCCCGCAGGTCTTCGCGCACTGGCCGCTGTCCGCCGAGGAGAACGTGACCCTCGGACAGCCGCGCGGCGGGACCGCGGCGCTGCTGCGGGCCGCCGAGCGGTCCGGTGCGGGCGAGGTGGTGGACGGGCTGCGCAGCGGCTGGGGGACGCTGCTGGCCCGGGAGTGGTTCGGCGGGGTGGAGCTGTCCGGCGGGCAGTGGCAGCGGATCGCGATCGCCCGGGCGTTCTACCGGCCGGGGGTGCTCGTCCTCGACGAGCCGACCAGCGCGCTGGACGCCCGCGCCGAGCACCGCATCTTCGCCGGGCTGCGGGAGGTCGCCGAAGGGCGGCCGGTCGTCCTGGTCACCCACCGGCTGGCGAACGTGGCGGTGGCCGACCGGATCGTCGTGCTCGGCCACGGGCAGATCGTGCAGGAGGGCACGTTCGAGGAACTCTCGGTCGCGCCCGGGCTCTTCCGGGAGCTGCTGGAGCTCCAGAACGACCGCAGCGTCCCGGGCCAGCGCCGGCCGGAGGACGCGACGGGGCGGGAAGGCCCGCCGGAGGCGACGGCCGGGCCGGGGGCGACCGCGCGCGAAACCCCGCCGGAGGGAGCGAGGGGACAGGAGTGACGGGGCGGGAGCGACGGGGCGGGAGCGACGGGCGTGCGCCACCGGGGTCCGGGGGTCCGATCCGTACCGCGGCAGCCGGAAAATCCGTTGCCGCGGGCCCGTGCGGGGGGCGAACCTGGCACGGATCCCGCACCCCGGGGTCCGTACCCACGGGGTCCCTCTCCGGGACCCCCGCCGACGCACGCCCGCGTGCCGCCGGACCACCCCCCGTCCGCCCCCGAGCACCCCTGGGGACGTCATGCAGATCCATCAACTCCCCTACGCCGACCCGGGGGTGCCCGACGTCCGCTCGGGCACCCGGTTCCTGATCTGGCTCGGGCGCATGCAGCTCGGCGGGCAGGTGCGGTCCCTGCTGTGGGGCCTGCTGCTCCAGCTGTCCATCGCGGGGCTGCCGGTCGGCGTCGGCATCGCCGTCCAGGGGGTCGTCGACCGCGACGGCGGCGGGCTCGCGCTCGGCTGCGGAGTGGCGGCGGCGCTCGGCGTCGGCATCGCCGTCGGCGACACCATGCTCCACCGCACGGCCGTCACCAACTGGATCACCGCCGCCGCGCGGGTGCAGCAGCTCCTCGCCCGCCGGACCGCCGGGCTCGGCTCGCTGCTGACCCGGCGGGTCGCGGCCGGAGAGGTCGTCGCGGTGTCGACGGGCGACGTCGAGAAGATCGGATGGTTCGTCGAGGCGTTCTCCCGGTTCGCCGCCGCCGTCCTCACCCTGCTGGCCGTCTGCGTCGGACTCGTCCTCTACGAACCGGCGCTCGGCGCCGTCGTCGCGATCGGCGTCCCGGCGCTCGCCCTGGCCGCGCTGCCGCTGCTGCCGCGCGCCACCCGCCGGGCCGACGAGCAGCGAGAAAAGGCCGGCAAGGCCACCGAGCTGGCGTCCGACACGGTCGCCGGGCTGCGCGTGCTCCGCGGCATCGGCGGCGAGGAGCTGTTCCTCGGCCGCTACCGGGCCGCCTCCCAGGAGGTCCGCCGGGCGGCCGTGCGCAGCGCCCGCATGTGGGCGCTGATCGCCGCCGTCCAGGTGCTGCTGCCGGGCCTGCTGCTGATCGCGGTGGTGGCCTACGGGGCGGGTCTGGCGCTCGACGGCCGGATCACGGTCGGCGCGCTCGTCACGGTCTACGGCGCGGTGGCGCTCACCCACCATCCGCTGCGGAACGTGGAGGAGATCGCGATGGCGTACGCCTTCTCCCGCCCGTCCGCGCGGCGCGCGGCACGGGTGCTGGCCCTGGCCCGGGTCACCGAGCCCGCCGGCCGGGGGCCCGGCGACCGGCCCCGGAAGCCGGGCGGCGACCTGTACGACCCGCTGACCGGCCTGATCGCCCCCGGCGGGCTGCTGACCGCCGTGGTGTGCGGGGACCCGGACGCGGCGGGCCGGCTCGCGGACCGGCTCGGCGGGCACCCGGCGGAGCCGGGCGAGGACCACGTCTCCGTCCGCCTGGGCGGGGTGCCGCTGGACGAACTGCCGCTGGACGCGGCCCGGACGGCCGTCCTCGTCCAGGACAAGGAGCCGGTGCTGCTGTCGGGCACCCTCCACGAGCTGCTCGACGTGCCCTCGTCGGGGGCGGTCCGGGCGCGGGACGCGCTCGCCGCCGCCCGCTGCGAGGACGTCCTCGACGCGCTCGCGCAGGCGTCGGTGGAGACCGACGGGGACCCGATGCGGACCCGGATCACGGAGCGGGGCCGCTCCCTCTCCGGCGGTCAGCGCCAGCGCCTCGCGCTCGCCCGGTCCCTGGTGACCGACCCGGAGGTGCTCGTCCTCGACGAGCCGACCTCGGCGGTCGACTCGCACACCGAGGCCCGGGTCGCGGACGGGGTCCGCAAGCTGCGGGCGGGCGCCACCACCGTGGTGCTGGCCTCGTCGCCGCTGCTCCTGGACCTGGCGGACCGGGTGGTCCTGGTCCACGAGGGCCGGGCGGTCGCCCACGGCACCCACCGCGAACTGCTGGCGGACGAACCGCGCTACCGGGCGGTCGTCACCCGGGAGACCGACGACGAACTCGCCGCGACGGCCGTGGCCGGACGCGAAGCACCGGAAGGGGACACCGCATGATCGGCCTGGCGCCGCCCGCGTACGACCCGGCGGCCCCCACGACCGCCACGACCCTGCCCGTCGCCGCCGGCGGGACCGTCCGGGCCTACGTCCGGGCGCTGCTGCGCCGGCACCGGAAGGCCTTCGCGCTGCTCGTCGGGGTGAACGCGGTCGCCGTGACCGCGTCCATGGCGGGGCCGTACGTGCTCGGGCAGGTCGTGGACCGGCTCGCCGAGGGCGCCCGGGAGCTGCATCTGGGCGGCTCGGTGGCGGTGTTCGCCGTCGCGCTGGCGGTGCAGACGGTCTTCGTGCGGCTCGTCCGGCTGCGCGGGGCGATGCTCGGCGAGGAGATGCTCGCCGACCTGCGCGAGGACTTCCTGGTCCGGGCGGTCGGCCTCCCGCCGGGCGTCCTGGAGCGGGCCGGCACCGGCGACCTGCTCTCCCGCATCACCACCGACGTGGACCGGCTGGCCAACGCGATGCGCGAGGCCGTGCCGCAGCTCGTCATCGGCGTGGTGTGGGTTGGGCTGCTGATCGGCGGGCTCGCCCTCACCGCGCCGCCGCTCGCCCTGGCCGTGGTGCTCGCCGCGCCGCTGCTGATCGCCGGCTGCCGCTGGTACTTCAGGCGGGCGCCCGCCGCCTACCGCTCGGAGGCGGCCGGGTACGCGGCGGTGGCGGCCGTGCTCGCCGAGACCGTCGACGCGGGCCGCACGGTCGAGGCGCACCGGCTCGGCGCGCGCCGGGTGGCGCTCTCGGACCGGCGGATCCACGAGTGGACGCGCTGGGAGCGGTACACCCTCTTCCTGCGGGCGGTGCTCTTCCCCGTCGTCACGCTCACCCACACGACGGTGCTGTGCGGGGTGCTCGCCATCGGCGGCTTCTGCGTCCTCCGCGGCTGGATGGACGTCGGGCAGCTGACGACGGGCGCGCTGCTCGCGCAGATGCTGGTGGACCCGATCGGGATCGTGCTGCGCTGGTACGACGAGCTCCAGGTGGCGCAGGTGTCGCTGGCCCGGCTCGTGGGCGTGCGGGACATCGAGCCGGAGCCCGGCGACGGGTCGGTGCGGCCCGAGGGGCGTGCGGTCGAGGCCGCCGGGGTGCGCTTCGGTTACCGGGAGGGCGTGGACGTCCTGCACGGGGTGTCGCTCGCCGTCCCTCCGGGCACCCGGGTCGCGCTGGTCGGCCCTTCCGGGGCGGGCAAGTCGACGCTGGGCCGGCTCCTCGCGGGCATCTACGGTCCGCGCGCCGGGTCGGTCACGCTCGGCGGCGCCGAGCTGGCCCGGATGCCGGCCGAGCGGGTCCGCGAGCACGTGGCGCTGGTCAACCAGGAGCACCACGTCTTCGTCGGCACGCTCCGCGACAACCTGCTCCTCGCCCGCCCGCAGGCCGGTGATCCGGAGCTGTGGACGGCGCTGGGGGCGGTGGACGCGGAGGGCTGGGCCCGGGGTCTGGAGGCGGGCCTGGACACCGAGGTCGGTTCGGGCGGGCGGGCGCTGACCCCGGCGCAGGCCCAGCAGATCGCGCTGGCGCGGCTGGTGCTGGCCGATCCGCACACGCTGGTCCTGGACGAGGCGACCTCGCTCCTCGACCCGCGCGCGGCCCGGCACCTGGAGCGCTCGCTCGGCCGGGTCCTGGACGGGCGCACGGTGGTGGCGATCGCGCACCGGCTGCACACGGCCCACGACGCCGACCTGATCGCGGTCGTCGAGCAGGGCCGGATCAGCGAGCTGGGCAGCCACCACGAGCTGGTCGCGGCGGACGGCGCCTACGCGGCGCTGTGGCGCTCCTGGCACGGCTGAGCCCGGGCCGTCGTGCCCGGCCCGGGCGACGGTCGTGACCCGCCCCGACCGGGCGCGGGTCACGACCGTCCGGCCGGCGGTCAGACGCCGGCGACCGACTGGATCCAGGAGCGGTAGGCCGTCACGTTGGTGTACGCGGTGGTCGTCTGGCGGTCGCTGGTGGAGGCGACCCCGACCTGGACGCCGTTGGCCATCATCGGGCCGCCGGAATCCCCGCCGGCGGTGATGCCGTTGCCGCGCCGGGCGCAGATCGCCGAGCCGCTGTACGCGTCACGACAGCCGCCGGTCACCGTCACGTCGGCGACCTTCAGGTAGCGGGACTGACAGGTGGCCTCGGAGCCGCACTGGGAGGTGGCGCCCCAGCCGTAGACCTGGACGCTCTGTCCGACGCTCACGGAACCGGGCTGGCCGAGCCGGGCGTAGGTCGCCGTCACGGAGCGGTCCAGGCGGACCAGGGCGAGATCGGAGCTGTGGGTGTAGGTCTGGGCCCCGTTGGCGACGGTCCCGCCGCTGTGCTGGTCCAGACTGCCGATCCGGAAGGACAGTCCGCCCCCGGTGACGCAGTGCTTGGCCGTCAGGATCCAGGTGGGGGCGATGATCGTCGCGGAGCAGGTCTCCCTGCCGTTGGAGAAGAGCCGGGCCGCCCAGGGGCCGCTCTGGGCGTATCCGCCGCCGATGATCGGCTGGACGGCCGCGGCGTCGGCGCGGACGGGCGTCCGCTCCGCGGCGGTGGCGGCGGGCGCGAAGAGGGCGAGCACGGAGAGCGTCGAGGCTGCGACGGACGCCCATATGCGGTGCGTGCGCAAGGTTCCTCGTCTCCGACGGCACGCGGAAGTGCCGCCTGTGGGGGGAGTGGGTGGAACCAGAGTGGTCACGCGGGGGATCCCCGGGTAATCCCGTTCGGCCATAACGCCGTGTTATCCCCGGGCCCGGCGGTCGTGGCGCCCCCGGGTCCGGAGGGGGTCTGGCGCCCCCGGGCCCGGCGGTCGTGGCGTCCCGGGTCCGGGGTGGGCGGGGCGCGGGGCGGCGGGCCGCCGGGGCCCGGCTCCCGCGCCGCCGGGCCGGTGTCCGGGCGACCGTGCCGGAAGGGTCAGAGGAAGCCGAGCGCGGAGGCCCCGCCGACGCCCCCGAGGATCATGAAGACCGGCATGAGGACCTTCAGCTCGACCCAGCTGCCGGCGCGGAAGCGCAGGCCCTTGGGCGGGCCGATGGGGTACCAGCGCTTGCGGGCGATGGGGAGCGGCCAGAGGATCGGGCAGCCGGAGACGGTGAGCGCGTCGCCGATGTCGTGGACGAGGGCGCCGAGGACGATCGGCAGGCCGAGCCACAGGTACTCCTGGCCGGGAGCGGTGAAGAGCCAGTCCGAGCCGTTGCCCGGCTGGTCGAGGACGCCCGCGAGGATCCAGGCGCTGGTCGCGCCGAGCAGCCAGACCAGGATGTCGCTGGACATCCGGGCGGCCCGCCACAGCAGGCCCTCGACGGCGAGGACGAGGTGGACGAAGAGGATGGCGAGGACCGCCCAGCGGCCGCCGGTGACGGCCGCGACCGAGCAGCCGCCGCCGATGAGGACGGCCCACAGCCAGGTGTGGGTGAGGGTGCGGTGGCCGCCGGAGCGGCGCGGGTCCTGGGGGCTGCGGGTCGCCTTGTAGACGGCGTACGAGAGCTTGTCGACGACCTCGCACAGGCCCCGGGAGACGGGGCCGAAGGCGCGCGAGATGGTGGCCGACTTGTGGTCCAGGTCGGGGGCGAGGGCGGCGCCCGCGCACAGCAGCGCCCCGACGAGGAGCACCGGCCAGGGCATCGGGTGGTCGAGGGCGGCCGCGGCGGCTCCCGCGCCCAGCCAGGCCGCCGCTCCGGACAGCGAGTGCGCCGGTCCCATCATGGTCGGTTCCGCCCCGTTTCTCCCCTGCCGGCGCCGCATTGACGACCGGTCGACGGGGCAGCCTATCGGGCGTGATCTTGACGTTCGACAGCCGGTTCCCTCATCCGGGCGGAATGCAGGCAAGATGGTGACGTGACCCTTATCGATCAGCTGCCGCCGACCGCCGACCCCGACGCCCTCTTCGAGGCCTTCTCCTCCTGGGCGGAGGAGCGCGGCATCACGCTCTACCCGGCGCAGGAGGAGGCGCTGATCGAGGTGGTCTCGGGGGCGAACGTCATCCTGTCGACCCCGACGGGGTCCGGGAAGTCGCTGGTGGCGGCGGGGGCGCACTTCACGGCGCTCGCCAACGACCAGGTCACCTTCTACACGGCGCCGATCAAGGCGCTGGTGTCGGAGAAGTTCTTCGACCTGTGCAAGATCTTCGGCACGGAGAACGTCGGCATGCTGACCGGCGACGCGTCGGTGAACGCGGACGCGCCGGTCATCTGCTGTACGGCGGAGGTGCTGGCCTCGATCGCGCTGCGGGACGGCAAGGACGCCGACATCGGCCAGGTCGTCATGGACGAGTTCCACTTCTACGCCGAGGCGGACCGGGGGTGGGCCTGGCAGATCCCGCTGCTGGAACTCCCCCAGGCACAGTTCGTGCTCATGTCGGCGACGCTCGGCGACGTGTCGATGTTCGAGAAGGACCTCACCCGGCGCACCGGCCGCCCCACCTCGGTGGTCCGTTCGGCGACCCGGCCGGTGCCGCTCTCGTACGAGTACCGGCTCACGCCCATCACCGACACGCTGACCGAGCTCCTGGAGACCCGCCAGGCGCCCGTCTACATCGTGCACTTCACGCAGGCGCAGGCCGTCGAGCGGGCACAGTCGCTGATGAGCATCAACATGTGCACGCGCGAGGAGAAGGACAAGATCGCCGAGCTGATCGGCAACTTCCGCTTCACCACCAAGTTCGGCCAGAACCTCTCCCGCTACGTCCGGCACGGCATCGGCGTGCACCACGCCGGCATGCTGCCGAAGTACCGGCGGCTGGTGGAGAAGCTGGCGCAGGCGGGTCTGCTGAAGGTGATCTGCGGGACGGACACCCTCGGCGTCGGCGTGAACGTGCCGATCCGCACGGTGCTCTTCACCGCCCTCACCAAGTACGACGGCAACCGGGTGCGGACGCTGCGCGCCCGCGAGTTCCACCAGATCGCGGGCCGGGCGGGCCGGGCCGGCTTCGACACCGCCGGCTTCGTGGTGGCGCAGGCGCCCGAGCACGTCATCGAGAACGAGAAGGCGCTGGCGAAGGCCGGCGACGACCCGAAGAAGCGCCGCAAGGTGGTCCGGAAGAAGGCGCCCGAGGGCTTCGTCGCCTGGAGCGACACGACCTTCGAGAAGCTTCAGACCGCCGAGCCGGAGCCGCTGACCTCCCGCTTCAAGGTCACCAACATCATGCTGCTGTCGGTGATCGCCCGCCCCGGCAACGCCTTCGAGGCGATGCGCAAGCTCCTGGAGGACAACCACGAGCCGCGCCGCAACCAGCTCAAGCACATCCGGCGGGCCATCGCGATCTACCGCTCGCTGCTGGACGGCGGCGTGGTGGAGCAGCTGGACGCCCCGGACGCGGAGGGCCGCACGATCCGGCTGACCGTCGACCTCCAGCAGGACTTCGCGCTGAACCAGCCGCTGTCGACGTTCGCGCTGGCCGCGTTCGACCTGCTCGACCCCGAATCGCCGTCGTACGCCCTGGACATGGTCTCCGTGGTCGAGTCGACGCTGGACGACCCGCGCCAGATCCTCGCCGCGATGCAGAACAAGGCGCGCGGGGAGGCCGTCGGCCGGATGAAGGCGGACGGGGTGGAGTACGAGGAGCGGATGGAGCGGCTCCAGGACGTCTCCTACCCCAAGCCGCTGGAGGAGCTCCTCTGGCACGCGTACAACGTCTACCGGAAGTCGCACCCGTGGGTCGGCGACCACCCGGTGTCGCCGAAGTCCGTCATCCGCGACATGTACGAACGGGCGATGACCTTCACCGAGTTCACCTCCCACTACGAGCTGGCGCGGACCGAGGGCATCGTGCTGCGCTACCTGGCGAGCGCGTACAAGGCGCTCGACCACACCATCCCGGACGACCTGAAGACGGACGACCTGGAGGACCTGATCGCCTGGCTGGGCGAGATGGTGCGCCAGGTGGACTCCTCGCTGCTCGACGAGTGGGAGCAGCTGGCGAACCCGGAGGTCCAGACGGCCGAGGAGGCGCAGGAGAAGGCCGACCAGGTCAAGCCGGTCACGGCGAACGCGCGCGCCTTCCGGGTCCTGGTGCGCAACGCGATGTTCCGGCGGGTGGAGCTGGCGGCGCTCGACAAGGTCGGCGAGCTGGGCGAGATGGACGCCGGGTCCGGCTGGGACGCCGACGCGTGGGGCGACGCGATGGACGCGTACTGGGACGAGTACGAGGACCTGGGCACCGGCCCCGACGCGCGCGGCCCGAAGCTGCTGGCGATCGAGGAGGACGCGGCGCACGGCCTGTGGCGCGTCCGGCAGACCTTCGCCGACCCGAACGGCGACCACGACTGGGGCATCAGCGCGGAGGTGGACCTGGCCGCCTCCGACGAGGAGGGCCGGGCGGTCGTCCGCGTGACCTCGGTCGGACAGCTGTAGGCCCTTCCCGAGGAGGACGCTCGTGACCAATCCCGCCGAAAAGCTCGTGGACCTGCTCGACCTGGAGCGGATCGAAGTCAACATCTTCCGCGGACGCAGCCCGCAGGAGTCGCTGCAACGGGTCTTCGGCGGGCAGGTCGCCGGGCAGGCCCTGGTGGCGGCCGGGCGGACCGTGGACGCGGACCGGCCGGTGCACTCGCTGCACGCCTACTTCCTGCGGCCGGGCCGGCCGGGCGTGCCGATCGTGTACCAGGTGGAGCGGGTCCGGGACGGCCGGTCGTTCACCACCCGCCGGGTCACGGCGGTCCAGGAGGGCCGGACGATCTTCAACCTGACGGCCTCCTTCCACCTCCCGGAGGAGGCGGGCTTCGAGCACCAGCTGCCGCCGAGGCACCTGGTCGACCCGGAGAGCCTGCCGAGGCTGGCGGACGAGGTCCGCGACCACCTCGGGGGGCTGCCGGAGTCGATGGAGCGGATGGCGCGGCGGATGCCCTTCGACATCCGGTACGTCGACCGGCTGCGCTGGACGAAGGACGAGGTCAAGGACGCGGACCCGCGCAGCGCGGTGTGGATGCGGGCGGTCGGGCCGCTGGGCGACGACCCGCTGGTGCACACCTGCGCGGTCACGTACGCCTCCGACATGACCCTGCTCGACGCCGTGCGGATCCCCGTCGAGCCGCTCTGGGGCCCGCGCGGCTTCGACATGGCGTCCCTGGACCACGCGATGTGGTTCCACCGGCCGTTCCGCGCGGACGAGTGGTTCCTGTACGAGCAGGAGTCCCCGGTCGCGACCGGCGGCCGGGGACTGGCCCGGGGCCGGATCTACGACCGGGAGGGCCGGATGCTCGTCTCGGTGGTGCAGGAGGGCCTGTTCCGCGCGCTGGCCTGAGCCGGCCGGGTCACTCGTACTCGGTGCCGCCCTTGCGGGTGAGGTAGGCCGGGCTGACCGCCTTGGCGACGGCCCGGCCGCCGGTGACCGGGCTGTACCGCTCGACGGCCGGCCGGACGACCACGCCCTCCCGGAGGTGGGCGGAGCGGCCGGAGACGGTCTCGGCGCCGCTCGCGTGCGCGAGGACGGTGTCGAGGTCGTACGGCCCCTCGTACAGGCGCGGGACGAGCGGGACCTCGCCGGGCTCCAGGACCTCGACCGGGTCCAGCCAGCGGACCTGGCCGTCGATCTCGGCGGAGACGTCGAACAGCGCGTAGCCGACGGCCTCGCGGCGGGCGTCGGCGCCGTAGGCGAGGTCCTGGACGCCGGAGCCGTACACCTCGCCGAAGAGGCCGACGCGGGTCGCCCCGAGACGGGCGGCGAGCCGCTCGGCGACGGCGGGCAGGCCGTGGGCGCGGACGGCCCGCCAGTACAGGTTGCGCGGGTCCTCCCTGAGGGCGAGCCCCTTGGCGCCGAAGCCCTTGGAGGTGACGTGGAGCCGGCCGCCGTCGGCGACGTGGGTGAGCAGGCAGGCCGTTCCGTGGACCTTCTCCGTGAGGACGATCCGCTCGCCGGGCTCGAAGACACCGGGGTAGCGGTGCAGGTTCTCGATGTCGACCCAGGGCAGGAGGTCGGGCGCGGGCTCGACGTCCCCGCTCATGGTCGGCGGGATCGGCGGGACCCATTTGGTGATGCCGAGCGCCTCCGCGAAGTCGGTGCCGTCGGCGGCGGCCCGGGCCAGGTCGACCCCGGTCAGGGCGCCCGGACGGCAGACGATCCCCTGCGACAGCTCGCCGCGCAGCCGTACCGCCTTCACCCGGTCCGAGGCCTTCCCGGCGAGCCGGCCGGTGAGCCCCAGCTCGTCGACGAGGCCGGCGGGCAGCACGGCCTGCTCCGGGATGTAGACGGCGGTGTCGCCGGTCCGGTAGGCGCCCTTGGCGACGACGGCCCGGTAGAGGCCGACCTGCGCCAGTTCGAGGGCGTCGGCGTTCGGGTGGGGATGGACGGTGAGGACTTCGGCGGTGACGCGCAGGGTCGACATGGTTCAGGGCTCCGCTCGGTGGGGTCGGCGTCTCGTTCTCATCGCCGTTCACTGTGCCGGGCGGGTCATTCCCCCACCACCGGTTTTACCGCTGGTGGGGTCACGCGCCGGCGGCCCGGCCCGGCCGCCGCTCCGGCGCCTCCAGGCCCGGCAGGGCGTCCTGCTCGACCTCGTGGCGGCGGGTGCGGATGTCGGGCGCCGGCGGGTGGAGCTTGGCGTCGCAGGTGGGGCCGAGGCCGGTGCGGCGGGATCCCGCACCGGTGAGGGGGCGGCCGCAGAGGCGGCAGCGGACCGGGCCGACGGGCAGGCCCGCGGAATCCAGCGCGATTGCCAGTGGTTCTTCCCTCATGCTGTCATCACACTCCGATTCTCGACGAGGAGAGCATCCCCCCATGAGTCTGTACGACATCCCGCTGAAGAACCTGGCCGGCGAGCAGGTCTCGCTGGCCGACTACCGCGACCGCGCCGTCCTGGTGGTGAACGTGGCCTCGAAGTGCGGCCTCACCCCGCAGTACGAGGGCCTGGAGCGGCTCCAGAAGACGTACGGGGAACGGGGCCTGACCGTCGTCGGCGTGCCCTGCAACCAGTTCCTCGGGCAGGAGCCCGGGACGGCGGAGGAGATCCTGTCCTTCTGCTCGACGACGTACGGCGTCACCTTCCCGCTGCTGGAGAAGGCCGAGGTCAACGGCGACGGCAGGCACCCGCTCTACACCGAGCTGACCCGGGTCGCCGACGCCGAGGGCGAGGCCGGTGACGTGCAGTGGAACTTCGAGAAGTTCCTGATCTCCGCCGACGGCACCGTCACCCGCTTCCGTCCGCGCACCGAGCCGGAGGCCCCCGAGGTCGTCGCGGCCATCGAGGCGCTCCTCGCCTGAGCGGACCCCGCGCCCGCCCCGCGCGGACGGACCCCCGGACCGAGCGGCCCGGGGGTCCGTCCGCGCATGGGTTACGATCGGCAAGATCAGTTCGTGTCGACCGGAGGAGGTGGGTCCCATCCGCACCACGCAGGCAGGACGCTCCCCCTCGGCGGCCGTACGCACGACCCGGTCGTAGCGCGCCGCGGGAGCCTCCTCACGGCTTCCCGAAAGGTCTTCCATGCCGCTCGACCCCTCCGCCGCCCTCCGCTCCGCCACCGTCGCCCGGCTCCGCGCCGCCGGCTGCGTGTTCGCCGAGGACGAGGCGGAACTCCTCTTCGCCGCCGCCCGTGACACCGCCGGCCTCGACGTCCTCGTCGAGCGGCGCGCGACCGGACTCCCCCTCGAACACGTCGTCGGCTGGGCCGACTTCGCCGGGCTGCGGATCGCCGTCGACCCCGGCGTCTTCGTGCCCCGGCGGCGCACCGAGTTCCTCGTCGAGCGGGCCGTGGCGCTGGCCGCGCCCGGCGCGCTCTGCGTCGACCTGTGCTGCGGCTCCGGCGCGGCGGGCGCGGTGCTGCTCGCCGAGGTGCCGGACGCCCGGGTGCACGCCGCCGACATCGATCCCGCGGCGGTCGCCTGCGCCCGCCGGAACATCGAGCCGCGCGGCGGCACCGTCCACGGCGGCGACCTCTTCGCGCCGCTGCCGGACGGACTGCGCGGCCGGGTCGAGGTGCTGGTCGCCAACGTGCCGTACGTCCCGACCGGGGAGGTCGGACTGCTGCCCCCGGAGGCCCGCGACCACGAGCCGCTCGTCGCCCTCGACGGCGGCCCGGACGGCCTCGACGTGCTGCGGCGGGTGGCCGCCGCGGCGCCGGAGTGGCTGGCGCCCGGCGGGAGCCTGCTCGTCGAGACGAGCGGGCGCCAGACCGGAGCGGCGGCCGACGCCGTCGCCGCGCACGGCCTGACGCCCCGCTTCGTCACCTGCGAGGAGCGGTACGCCACCGTGCTCGTCGCCACCCTCGGGGCCTGACGGTCAGCGGCCGAAGGTGTCGATGTTCTCGACGAGCCAGGTGCCGTTCCTCCGGACGACGTCCACCGCGAACATCGCTCCCGCGTAGACGCCCTGGTCCTGGGCCTGTTCCTGGGCCTTGGCCTTGGCCCCGCCCGCCGCGGGCTTCGGCGCGCCGGCGGTGCTCACACTGCTCTGGTCGGCATAGACCAGGACCCGGGCGCGGTCGCCGTCGATCCGCTCGACCGCGCTCTCGGTGACGGTCGTGGTGATCACCGACTTCTGCCGGGCGGCCTGGGCCAGCACCCCCGCGAAGAGCGTGCGGTGCTGCTCCACCGCCCTCCCCGTGAGGAAGGCCTTCCCGGCCTGCTCGAAGGCGCCCGGATCGGTGTGGTCGTAGGAGAAGAGCGCGGCGACCGCCTCGGCGGTCCGCCCCTTGACCTCGCTGGTGCGGGCCGGGTCGGTGAGGGCGGTGTTCCCGCGCGCGGGATCGTCGCGGAGCGCGCCGGCCCTGCTCTGCGCCCAGCCCGCGAACCCCCCGAGCAGCAGCGTCAGGACGCAGAGGACCAGCAGGGGGACGCGGCGGCGCGGCCCCTTCGCCGCCGGCCCTCCACCCTCCTCCCGTTCCGGAGCCCCGGCCCCCTCCGGTACGGGCTTCGCCGCCGGTCGCCGTCGCGTCCGGGGCGCGGGCCCGGTCAGGACGCCGACCGGGGCGCCGGGGCCGGCGTCCCGCTCCCCGGCGGCGGCGGGGGCGGGGGCCGAGGGGGTGGCGGGGGCCGGGGCGTCGGCGCGGGCCCGGCGGCGGCGCTGCTGGTTGAGGTGGTGGCGGGGCGTCGGCATCGTGCGGTGTCCTTTCGGGTGCGGGCGGCTCTCGCGGGACGGCCCCGGTCAGCCGGTCGCCGTGCCGCCCACGGGGGCCTGCCCCAGACCGCTGAGCTTCCACTGCCCGTCGGTGCGGGTGAGCTCGCCCAGCATGCGGCTGTCCTTGTCGGTGCTCTTGCTGTCGGGGGTGGTGACGGTGACCCGCAGGGCGACGAGCAGCCGGGCGCGCCCCGCGCGGTCGTCGAGCTCGGTGATCGCGCCCGCCAGCACCCGGGCGGTGGTCACCGTCTTCGCCGTCCTCACCTGCCCGGCGAACTCCTCGCGTCCGTCGGCGAGCTGCTCGTGCAGCTCGCCGGTGGTCGACGCCTCCCAGAGGTCGAGCCCCTGGTCCACCCTCCGGTGGTCGAGCGTGTTGAGGTTCTGCACGGCCTGCTCCCCCGCCGCGAGCGCCCGGTCGCGCTCCGCGGCGTACCCGGCGGAGTCGTCGTGGGCCGCCGCGTACCAGCCCTGCCCGGTCCAGGCCGCGAAACCGCCCGCGACCAGGGTGAGCACGAGGGCCACGGTCAGGACCGGCCGGGAACCGGCCGGGGTGCGGACCGCGCGTGTCATGGAGTGCTCCCGTCTCCCGCTCAACGTCAGCGGGCCTTGATGTCGGTGATCCGCCACCGGTCGTCCTGGAACCGCGCGGTGACGGTGAGCTGCGCCGCCACGGCCGTGGCGGAGCCCCCGTCCCGCCGCGAGACCTGGTCGAGGAAGACCAGGAGGCGCGCGCTGTCGCCGTCGAGCTCGATCACGCCGGTGCGGACGGCCTGGGTGGAAAGGGTGACGCGCTGCGCGGCGAGGCTCTCGCGGACCCGCGCGAACAGGTCGCCGTACTGACGCGCGGCCCGTCCGGCGAGCACGGTCCCGGCGGAGCGCTCGGCGGCGTCGGAACTGGTCGGGGTGTACGAGAAGATCCGGGCCAGCCCCTCGGCGACGTCGCCGGCGACCCGGTCGGTCGCGGCGGTGTCGGTCAGCGCCAGGTTGCGCGCCGAGGCGGTCGAGCGGAACCGGTCGGCCTGGTGGAAGAACGCGCCGCCGGCGAGGAGGAGCACGAGGACCGCGACGGACAGCAGGACCGTCCACCGGCGGGCGGGGCGGCGACGGGCTTCGGCGTCCGCGTCGGCGTCGGCGTCGGCGTCGGCGTCCGCGTCGGCGTCCGCGTCGGCGTCCGTTTCTACGTCTTGTACGTCGGTCTCGGTCTCGGGCCCGGTCTCCGTCCCGTCCAGGGTGCGGCGCGTCATGCGCCCCCCTCCGTTCCGGCGACGGGGACCGCGCTGAGCGCGGCCACCCGCCAGGTGTGCTCGCCGGTGCGGGTCAGCACGGCCTCCAGGCGCTTGCGGTCGGTGGTGGCGGCCGTCGCCCCCCGGGGGGTGACGTCGACGCGTACGGTCGCGATGAGCTTCGCCGTGCCCGCGCGCGGGTCGAGCGCGGTGAGCGCCGCCTCCGTGACGGTGGCCCGGGCGGACGCCCCCACCGCCGGCTCGGTACGGCCCAGTTCGGCGCGGAGCGCCCCGGTGGTGGCGTCGCGCCAGGCCTGCACGCCCGCCTCAGCGCGCTCGCGGGTGGAGGCGTCGAGGGTGTGGAGGACGGCGAGGCGCTGCCGCCCCTCGGCGAGGGCGGTGTCCCGCTCGCGGCCGAAGGAGAGCTCCTGGTCGGTACGGGCCTGCGCGTAGCTCCAGGCACCGGTGGCGCAGAAGCCCAGGGCGACGGCGAGGGCACCCGCGGCGAGGATCCGGGGCCGCCTCATCGCCCGCTCCCGGTCTCCAGGCCGAGCAGGCCGGCCAGGTCCGTCGGGCCGTCGTTCCCGCCCGGCAGGGAGAGCGCGCCGGGGAGCTCGGGCTTCGCGGGCGCGGCGCGCTCCGTCCCGGCCGGGGGGCCGGTGCGGGTCGGGGCCGCGGCGGCGTCGCCCTTCGGGGCGTGGGCGGAGCCGCGCACGTTGACCCCGGAGCCGGCCGGGGCGGTGCAGGCGGCTCCGGTGTTGAGGGCGGGCGCGGTGCCGAGGTCGAGCCCGTTGCGGTAGCGCGTGGCGCCGTAGCCGTCGGTGCAGGGCAGTGGCGCGAAGAAGGTGACGGCCATGCCGATGCGCAGGCGGCCGCCGTCGACGGCGGTCGCGCCGGCCGAGACGGCGGCGGGGTACTTCACGAGGAGCTCCTCGATGCCGCGCTGGCGGGTGAGGGCCAGCTCCGAGGTGGTGAGGAGGTTGGCGAGGACGACGCCCAGGCTCGGGTCGACGTCGGTCAGCAGACCGCTGACCTGTCCGGCCGCGTCGGGGGTGACGGCGAGCAGCCGCCGCAGGTCGGCGTCGGACTTCTTGAGGGTGGCGGCGAGGTCGCGGGCGCCGGTGGCGAAGTCCCGGATGGCGCGGCTCTCCTCGGCCTGGGTGCGCAGGACGACCTCGCCGTCGTGGAGGAGCCGGGTGGTGGCCGGGAGGGAGTCGTCGGCGGCCTGGACGAAGGCGCTGCCGCTGTCGAGGAGGACCTGGAGGTCGTCGCCGTGGCCCTCGAAGGTCTTGCCGAGTTCGTCGACGACCGTGCGGAGGGAGTCGAGCGGGACGGAGCGGGTCAGGTCGTCCATGCTGCTGAGCACGTCGGTGACCGGGGCCGGGACCTCGGTGTCGGGCTGCTCGATGCGGGCGCCGTCGGCGAGGTAGGGGCCGCCGTCGCTCTCGGGGCGCAGGTCGACGTACTGCTCGCCGACGGCGGAGAGCCCGGCGACGACGGCCCGCGCGTCGGCGGGGATCCGGGGGGCCGACTTCTTGATGCGGAGTTCGGCGACGACGCCGTCGGCGGTGAGGTCGATGGCGCCGACGCGTCCGACGGAGACGCCCCGGTAGGTGACGTCGGAGTGGGGGAACAGGCCTCCCGTGCGGGCGAGATGGACCCGGACGGTGTAGTGGTCGGCGAGCCCCGCGTAGCGGCCGAGGTCGGCGTAGCGGACGCCGACGAAGCCGAGGACGGTGACGGCGATGACGAGGAACGCGAGGTTCTTCAGGCGTACGGAACGGGTGATCACCTGGGCTCGCCTCCGTCCTCGGGCGTGGTGCCCGGCCCGGACGGGGGGACCGTCCGGACCGGGGGCAGGGGAAGGGGCGACCGCGCGTCCCGGGCGCCGTCGGCACCCTGGCGCCGCGCGGTGGGCGCACCGGGGTCGGACGGGGAGGGGGTCGGGGTGGGTGTGGGATCGGCCCGGGGGACGAGCGGCGGGACGATCTCGGTCCCGGACTCGGCCGCGAGGTGCAGATAGGTGTTGAGGTAGTCGCCCTTGATGCCCTTCGTCACCTCGTCGGTGAAGGGGTACGTCAGCAGGACCTGGAGCGAGTCGGGCAGGTCGGCGCCGGCGTCCGCGAGGGCGGTCAGGGTCGGGGCGAGGGCCTTGAGGTCGGCGACCATGTCCTTCTTGCTCGCTTCGACGGTGGAGACGGCGACGCCGGACAGGGTGTCCAGGGCGCGGAGCATGGTGAGCAGGGAACCGCGCTGGTTCTCCAGGGTCTTCAGGCCGGGCGAGAGGTCGGTGAGGATGGTTCCCACGTCCTTCTTCCGGCCCGCGAGGGTGGTGGAGAGGCGGTTGAGGCCGTCGAGGGCCCGGGTGATGTCGCCGCGGTGCGCGTCGAGCGTGGTCACCAGCGTGTCGACGCGCCTGAGCATGGAGCGGACCTCGGGTTCGCGGCCGCCGAGCGCCTTGTTGAGTTCGCGGGTGATGGTCTTGAGCTGGTTGACGCCGCCGCCGTTGAGCAGCAGGGACAGGGCGCCGAACACCTCCTCGACCTCGGTGTTGCGGCTGGTGCGGGCCAGCGGGATGACGCCGCCGTCGGCGAGCCGGTCGCCGGTGTCCCGGCCGGCGGCGGCCTGCCGGACGCCGGCCGTGCCGCCGGAGGCGGGGGCGACGAGCTGGACGTACTTCTCGCCGAGGAGGCTGGACTGTTCCACCCGGGCGCCGGTGTCGGCGGGCAGCCGGACGTCTCCGTTGATCTTCAGGGTGACGCGGGCGGACCAGGTGGCGGGGTCGAGCTCGATGGCGGTGACGCGTCCGACGGCGACGTCGTTGACCTTGACCGCGGCCTGCGGCACGAGGCTCAGGACGTCGGCGATCTCGGCGGTGACGGTGTAGGGGTGGGCGCCGAGGTCGGCGCCGCCGGGCAGGGGCAGGTCCTCGATGCCGTCGAAGCGGACGGGGACCGAGGGGATCGCGCCGAGGGCGACGGCCAGGCCGAGGCCGACGGCGACCGCGCCGGCCGCTCCGGCGCCGGCGGCCCTCCTCGACGGCAGGCGGGGGCGTCTCACCGCTCCTCCTCTGCGGGGCTGGGCGTTCCGCTGCTCGCGGCGGCTCCGGACACGGGCAGCGGGAGCAGCGGTCCGCCCATGCTGATCTCGTTGAGGTTGGCGCGGCCGTCGATGGTGCGGGTGTCCTTGTCGTAGGCGTTGACGAAGTTGCCGGCGGCGAGCGGGGCGACGTCGAGGGCCTCGGCGAGGGAGGCCCGCTGGTCGGCGAGGGCCCGGGTGAGGGGGACGAGCCGGTCGACGTTCTTCTTCAGTTCGCCGCGGTGGTCCTTGATGAAGGTCTTGACCTGGGCGAGGGCCTTGCCGAGTTCCTTGAGGGCGCCGGCGAGGTCGTCCCTGTTCTCGGCGAAGTAGCCGACGACCTCGTCGAGGCGTTCCTGGGCGGTGCGGACGTCTCCGTCCTTCTCCTTGAGCATGGTGGTGAAGGTCTGGAGCTGTCCGAGGGTGGTGAACAGCTCCTCGCTGCTGCCGTCGAGGGTCTTGGCGGCCTTGCCGAAGCGGTCGATGGAGCCGCCGATGGCCTCGCCGTTGCCCTTGAGGTTCTTCGCGCCGGTGTCGAGGAGGCGGGAGAGGGCCCCGGCGGAGTTGGCGCCGTCCGGGCCGAGCGCCGTGGCCAGCTCGGTGATCGAGGCGTACAGCTGGTCGACCTCGACGGGGGTGCGGTTGCGGGAGGCGGGGAGCTCGGCGCCGTCGTCCAGGGCGGGGCCCGAGCTGTAGGCGGGGGCGAGCTGGACGTAGCGGTCGGCGACGATGCTGGGGGCGACGACGAGGGCGCGGGCGTCGGCGGGGACGCTGACGCCCTCGTCGAGGCGGAGGCCGACGCGGACCCGGGTGCCCTGGGGTTCGACGGACTCGACCTCGCCGACACGGACGCCGAGGACGCGCAGGTCGGAGCCGGCGTAGATGCCGACGGCCCGGTCGAAGTAGGCGGTGACGCGGATGCCCTCGTCGTCGAGGGCGCGGACGGTGACGAGGCCGCAGGCGGCGAGCACCGCGAGGGTGAGGCCGGCGACGAGGGGTTTCCTGGTCCTGGTCATCGTCCGCCGCTCCCCTGGGTCGTCGCCCGCTGCTTCGGCGGCAGGCATCCGGTCGTGGGCGGGGAGCCCTCGGGCAGGTAGCCGCGGGGCACCACGCCGCACAGGTAGCTGTCGAACCAGCGGCCGTTGCCGAGGGTGTTGCCGACGAGCCGGTAGTACGGGCCGACGAGGGCGAGGGTCTTCTCCAGCTGGCCGCTGTTCTTCTCCAGGACGCCGGTGACCCGGCCGAGCGCCTTGAGGGTGGGGCCGAGCTGCCGGTCGTTGTCGCCGACGAGGCCGCTGAGCTCGGTGCCCAGCGCCCTGCTGCCCTTGAGGAGGGCGCGGATGGCGTCGCGGCGCCTGCTGAGCTCGCCGAGGAGCGAGCCGCCGTCCTCCAGGAGCACCTCGAAGCTGGACTTGCGGTCCTTGAGGGTCTTGGTGAACTTCTCGCTGTTCCGCAGGAGCCGGGCGAGTTCGGTGTCGCGCTTGGAGACGGACCTCGACAGCGCGGAGAGGCCGTCGGCGGCGCTGCGGACGTGCGGCGGGGAGTTCTCGAAGGTGTCGGAGATCGTCTGGAAGCTCTCCGCGAGCTTGTCGGTGTCGAGGGCGTCGATGGTGCCGCTCAGGTCCTGGAAGGCCTGGGTCACGTCGTACGGGGAGGTGGTCCGGGAGAGCGGGATGCGGGTCCCGGGGTCCTGGCGCGCGGAACCCAGCGGGTCGAGGGCCAGGTACTTCTCGCCGAGCAGGGTCTTGATGGCGATGGCGGCGGTCGACCGGTCGCCGACCCAGGCGTCGCCGACCTCGAAGGTCACCTTGACCTTGGGGCCGTCGAGGGCGACGCCGGTGACCTCGCCGACCTTGACGCCCGCGATGCGGACCTCGTCGCCGGTGTCGAGTCCGGCCGCCTCGGTGAAGTCGGCGCTGTAGGTGGTGTCGCCGCCGACCAGCGGGAGCCGTTCGACGTTGTAGGCGAGGGTCGCCAGGAGGCCGAGGAGGAGCAGGCCGACGACGGCGACGGCGACGGGGTTGCGTTCCTTGACGGGTCTGATCCGGGGGGCGCTCATCCGCGGCACCTCGGTTCGGTCACGGCGATGCCGGTCGGCGGCTTCGAGCCGTCGGACGTCCTGACGCCGGTCACGCGCGCCTCGCAGAGGTAGAGGTTGAACCAGGAGCCGTACGAGGAGAGACGGGCGAGGGCGGTCATCTTGCCGGGCGTGTTCGCGAGGAACCGCTCGATGGCGGGGACGTGGTCGCCGAGGGTGCCGGAGAGCCGGCCCAGCTCGCGGATGTCCTTCTTGAGGGGGGCGCGTCCGTCGTGGAGGAGGCCGGCCGTCGTGGTGGTGAGGTCGCCCATGGCCCGGACCGCCTCGCCGAGGGGTTTGCGGTCGGTGTTGAAGCCGGTGACGAGCTTCTGGAGGGTGACGACGAGGTCCTCGAAGCCGGCCTCGCGGTCGTTGAGGGTGGTGAGGACGGTGTTGAGGTGGGTGACGACGTCGCCGATGACCTTGTCCTTGGCCGCGACGGTCCGGGTGAGGGATCCGATGTGCCGCAGCAGGCTGTCGACGGTGCCGCTCTCGCCCTGGAGGACCTGGACGAGCGAGCCGGCGAGGTCGTTGACGTCGGCCGGCGAGAGGCCCTCGAAGAGCGGCTTGAAGCCGTTGAAGAGGAGGGTGAGGTCGAGGGCGGGGGTGGTGCGGTCGAGCGGGATGGTCCCGCCGTCGCCGAGGGTGCCGGTGAGGTCGCCGCTGCCCCGGCCGAGGGAGACGTACCGCTGCCCGACCATGTTGAGGTACTTGACGGCGGCGGTGGCGGAGCGGGGCAGGGTGCGGTCCTCGCGGACGGTGAAGGTGACCTGGGCGGTGCGCCGTTCGACGACGCGGACGTCGGTCACCTCGCCGACCTCGACGCCGGCGATGCGCACGGAGTCGCCGGCGACGAGGCCGGTGACGTCGGTGAAGAGCGCCTTGTAGGAGCGGGTGGCGGAGCCGACGCCGGTGTTGGCGATGCTGAAGCCGAGCACGGTGGTGGCGAGCGCCGTGACGAGGACGAAGGCGAGGGACTTGAGAACGGTGCCGGTCAGTCCGCGGCGCCGGGTGGGGGAGCTCGTGGTCCTCATCGGAGGGTCACCTCCGCTCCGCGGAAGGCGGGGCCGGCGAGCAGGCTGCTCCAGTCGGGGAGGTCGCCGGGCCGCTTCCCGGCCCCGGGGGCGAGGAGTTCGGTGACGAGGTCGTTCTCCTGCGGGGAGTTGGCGGGGCCGAGCTCCTGGTCGGCGGCGGAGGAGACGCGGGCCGCGGGTGCGACCGGGGCGCCGAGGTAGGGCACCGGATGGCAGCGGGGGCTGCCGCCGGAGCCGTACCGGGGGGTGTCGCGGCCGGGGAGGTAGGCACCGCGCGAGGGCACGGTGGTGACGTCCACGTGGAGTCCGGGGCGGTCGGTGCCCTTGCCGAGCGCCTTGTCCATGGCGGGCACGAACTGGGCGAGGGTGCGCAGGGTGCAGGGGAAGGACGAGGAGTACTCGGCGAGGAGCTCCAGGGTGGGCCGGCCGGTGGCGCTGAGCCGGATGACCGTGTCCTTGTTCCTGCGGAGGAAGGAGGTGAGGTCCTGGGCGGTGCGGGTGGTGGCGCCGAGGGTGGTGGAGAGCGCCGCCTCCTGCTCGGCGAGGGTGCCGCTGGTGGTGGTGAAGTCGGTGAGCGCGGTGACGATGTCCGGGGCGGCGTCCGCGTAGAGGTGGCTGACCTTCACGAGCTGTTTCAGATCCCGGGTGAGGGCGGGCAGGTGGGGGTTGAACCGCTTGAGGTGGGCGTCGAGCCGGGCGAGGGTGTCGCCGAGCTTCTCGCCGCGTCCTTCGAGGGCCTGGGAGACGGCCGAGAGGGTGGCGGACAGCTTCTGCGGCTGGACGGCGGTGAGCATCGGCAGGACGTCGTCGAGGACCTGCTGGAGTTCGATGGCGTTGCCCGAGCGGTCCTCGGGGATGACGGCTCCGGGGCCGAGCGGCTCCGGGGAGGGGTTGGCGGGCGGTACGAGGGCCACGAACCGCTCGCCGAAGAGGGTGGTGGGCAGCATCTGCGCGCGGACGTCGGAGGGGACGTGGCCGAGGGCCCCGGGGCGCATGGCGAGGGTGAGGCGGGCGCCGGTGCCGGTGGCGTCGATGGCGCGGACCTCGCCGACGACGACGCCGCGCAGTTTGACCTCGGCGCCGAGGTGCATCTCGTTGCCGACGCTGCCGGTCTCGACGACGACCGGGTCGGAGTCGGTGAACCTCTTGTCGTAGACGGCGACCGCCAGCCAGGCGAGCAGGGCGGGGACCAGCAGGAAGACGACGCCGGCGGACCGGCGGCGCAGGGTCTGTCCTCGTGGAGCGTTCATCTCACCCCGCCACCTTCACGGTCGTGGTCGCGCCCCAGAGGGCCAGCGACAGGAAGAAGTCGGTGACGCTGATCAGCACGATGGCGTTGCGCACGGAGCGGCCGACCGCGATGCCGACGCCGGCGGGGCCGCCGGAGGCGCGGAAGCCGTAGTAGCAGTGGGCGACGATCACCATCACGCTGAAGATCAGCACCTTGAGGATCGACAGCAGGACGTCCGTCGGTGACAGGAAGAGGTTGAAGTAGTGGTCGTAGGTGCCCCGGGACTGGCCGTTGAAGAGGACCGTCACGGTGCGGGAGGCGAGGTAGGAGGAGAGCAGGCCGATCGCGTAGAGCGGGATGATGGCGACGACGCCGGCGATGATGCGGGTGGTGACCAGGTACGGCATGGAGCGGATGCCCATGCCTTCGAGGGCGTCGACCTCCTCGTTGATCCGCATGGCGCCGAGCTGGGCGGTGAAGCCGGCGCCCACGGTGGCGGAGAGGGCGAGGCCGGCGACGAGCGGCGCGATCTCGCGGGTGTTGAAGTAGGCGGAGACGAAGCCGGTGAAGGCGGCGGTGCCGATCTGTTCGAGGGCGGCGTGGCCCTGGAGTCCGACGACGGTCCCGGTGAAGAGCGTCATCGCGATCATGACGCCGACGGTGCCGCCGATGACGCCGAGGCCGCCGGAGCCGAAGGCGACCTCGGCGAGCAGCCGCTGCACCTCCTTGAGGTAGCGGCGCAGGGTCCTCGGGACCCAGAGCAGGGCCCTCACGTAGAACAGGAGCTGGTCGCCGGACCGGTCGAGCCAGACGAACGGGGAGGCCATCGGCCTCAGCCTCCCTTCGGCGGGACGATCTGGAGGTAGAGGCCGGTCAGCACCATGTTCACGAAGAACAGCAGCATGAAGGTGATGACGACGGCCTGGTTGACGGCGTCGCCGACGCCCTTGGGGCCGCCGCGGGGGTTGAGTCCCCGGTAGGCGGCGACGATGCCCGCGATGAAGCCGAAGACCAGGGCCTTCAGTTCGCTGATGTACAGGTCGGGCAGCTGGGCGAGGGCGGAGAAGCTGGAGAGGTAGGCGCCGGGGGTGCCGCCCTGGAGGACGATGTTGAAGAAGTAGCCGCCGAGGGTGCCGACGACGGAGACCATGCCGTTGAGGAGGACGGCGACCGCCATGGTGGCGAGGACCCGCGGGACGACCAGGCGCTGGACGGGCGAGACGCCCATGACCTCCATCGCGTCGAGCTCCTCGCGGATCTTGCGGGAGCCGAGGTCGGCGCAGATCGCGGAGCCGGCGGCGCCCGCGATGAGGAGGGCGACGATGAGGGGGCTGGCCTGCTGGATGACGGCGAGGACGCTGGCTCCGCCGGTGAACGACTGGGCGCCCAGCTGCTGGGTGAGCGAGCCGACCTGAAGGGCGATCACGGCGCCGAAGGGGATGGAGACGAGGGCCGCCGGCAGGATGGTGACGCTCGCGACGAACCAGAACTGCTCGACGAACTCGCGGAACTGGAAGGGCCTGCGGAAGACGGCCCGGGTCACCTCGGCGGCGAGCGCGAAGAGGCGGCCGGTCTGCCGCAGCGCGCCGGTCACGAGCCGCCGCCGGTGGCCGGCAGGGGGACGGTCGGCGCGCCGGCGTGGCGCGCGTAGGTCGCCTCGATGGCGGTGCGGGCGGCGGGCGGCAGGGTGTCCAGCATGCCGAGGACGCGTTCGCGGCGGCGGGCGACGGCCGCGCGGGGCGGCAGTCCGGGCGAGGGCTCCAGCTGGGGGACGATGACGCGCGGCCCGGCCGGCCGCGCGGCGGGGGCGGCGACGGCCTCGGCGGCGAGGGTGGCCGCGTCCTTCTCCTCGGACATGCCGATGGGGCCTTCGCGGCGGCCGGCGAGGAACTGGGTGACGACCGGCTCCTCGCTGGTGAGGAGCACCTCCCGGGGGCCGAAGGTGACGAGCTCGCGCCGGAAGAACATCCCCATGTTGTCGGGGACGGTGGCGGCGATGTCGAGATTGTGGGTGACGATCAGCATCGTCGCGTCGATCCGCGCGTTGAGGTCGATCAGGAGCTGGGAGAGGTACGCGGTGCGGACCGGGTCGAGCCCGGAGTCGGGCTCGTCGCAGAGCACGATCCGGGGGTCGAGGACGAGCGCGCGGGCCAGCCCGGCGCGCTTGCGCATGCCGCCGCTGATCTCGCCGGGGAGCTTGCCCTCGGCGCCGAGCAGGCCGACGAGTTCGATCCGCTCCATGACGATGCGGCGGATCTCCGACTCGCGCTTGCGGGTGTGCTCGCGCAGCGGGAAGGCGATGTTGTCGAAGAGCGTCATGGAGCCGAAGAGGGCCCCGTCCTGGAACATGAGGCCGAAGAGCTTGCGGGTCTCGTAGATGTCCCGTTCGGGGCTGTTGACCATGTCGACGCCGTTGATGAGGACCCGGCCCCGCTGGGGTTTGAGCAGCCCGATGAGGGATTTCAGGAAAACGGTCTTTCCGGTTCCGGACGGGCCGAGCATGACGCTCACCTCTCCGGCCGGCAAGGTCAGCGACACGTCCTGCCAGATGTTCTGCCTGCCGAAGGACATGGTCAGCCCCTCAACGACTACTTCGATTCCCATCCCACCTCCAGCAAGCGTGCGTGACGCGTGCGCCGCGGGCGCACGTTAGGCCGTTCTGGATCACCCGGACAATAGGTCTGGCGCAAAATCATTGATCCGCTTCCGCGTTTGTCACCGGGCAGACAAAACCGGGGGGCGTTCTTGTCTCCGGCGCGACAGACTAGGGCGCCGACCTGCGATGGAGCGTCGACTCCCGGGAACGCTACGGCCGAGTAACCTCGCGGGGCAATACCGGATCCGGAGTTTTCGCGGAACACGGCCGAGGAGAGGGGTGCTTATCAGGCCGGAGACAATTCCGCGAGAGCGCTTGTCATCGGCGGAAGAAAGGTGCGCCGATGACCGGCCGAAGCCCGCCCCGACCTCCTCCGATCGATCATAAATGTCGACATTGCGCACTCGGGAACCAAGCAGATTCCCGCCATCGCTCACCCCCTTGACAGGCAATGAGCCCTCTTCAAAGAATCATGGTTCGCGCCATTGTTCGGCTAAGTTTCCCGCAAGTAACGTCAGGTTTCGCGGCGGGACGACCGTCGGGTCGCCGGCCATTACGGCACGCCGCGGCACCCCCACCGAAGCACCCTCTGCCGGTCAATCCCCAAGGAGAGTCCCAGAGCCATGAAGAAGTCCATGAGAAACCTGGCCGTCGTCGCGGGAGCCGCCTCCGCCTCGTTCGCCCTCGCCGCCGGCCCCGCCTCCGCGGTGCCCTCGACGGTCTGGACCGTCAGCCCGAACCCGGCCAGCATCACCGCCGTCAACAGCGGCAACGTCGTCCTCAGCGTCAACGGCATCGCCATGACGTGTACGAAGTCGAACGGCGCGGGCACGGGCGCCAGCACCACGGGCAACCCGGCGACCGTCGGCCAGATCACCTCGATCGCCTTCGGCGCCACCGGCGCCCCCTGCACCAGCGTGCTGGGCACCGTCACCGCGGTCCCGACCACCCCCTGGACGATCGTGGCCCAGGACTACACCGCGGCGACCGGCGTCACCAAGGGCTACGTCGGCAACGTCGACGCCAAGGTGACCGTCGGCGCCTGCAACTTCCGCGTCACGGGCAAGGCGTCCGCCACGTACACCAACTCCACCGGCGCGCTCGCCGTCAACAGCGTCGCGGGCGAGCTCACCGTCGTCTCGTCGTCCGGCTGCGGCGCGGCCGTCCCGGTCGGCGCCAAGCCGACCTTCAAGGGCACGTACCTCTTCAAGTCGGGCGCCTCCATCCCGACGATCGTCGGCTCCAACCCGTAAGGCGCAGGAACCCGCGTCCGTCCGGCCGGCCACCCCGGCCGGACGGACGCGGCCTGTCCGCGTTCCCGAACGACCCGAGCGGAGCACCAGATGAACGGCCCACGGCCCACCACCCGTTCCTCCCGCACGCGCGTGCGGGGCGCGACCGTCGCCGCGTTCGTGGCGCTCGCCCCCCTGCTCCCCGCGGCGGCCGTCGCCGTCGGCACGCTGAAGGCCGACGCCGCGCTGCCGTACGTCTGCGCCCTGCCCTCGGGTCCGCTGCCCGTGACGGTGCGGATCACCGCGGACCTTCCCGAACGGGTGGCGGCGGGCGAGGAGATCCGGCCGGCCGGCGTGACCACGACGGTGGAGCTCCCCGCGGCGGCCGTGGCCGACCTCACCGCGCTCGGGGCCGCGGACGTACGGGCCGAGTCCCGCCTCTCGATCGGCGTGGCCCAGCACGAGCAGCGCGCGGAGGCCGTCTGGAACGGCACGGCGCAGCCCGTCGCCGTGCCCGCCGAGGGCCCCCTCGCGCTCGCGACCACCGGCGACGTGCCGTCCCTGACGACCGGTGCCGCGGGCGACCTCACGCTCACCGCCGGCGGCCTCGGGATCGACCTCGTCCCGAGCACGGCCGGGGGAGGGGCCACCACCCCCGCCTCGCTCTCCGTCGCCTGCGCCCCCGCCCCGGAGGCGGAGGGGCGCACGGTCGTCGCCACGGTCCCGGTCGGCGCCGGGACGGACACCGCGGAACCGGGCACGCCCACGCCTCCCGCGCCGTCCGCCCCCGGCTCGCCGTCCGCCCCGCCCTCCCCCGGCTCCCCGACCGTCCCGTCCCCCTCGTCGGGACCGCCCGTCCCGCCGCTCACCCCGGACCCGGCGGCCCCCGGGAACCCCGGCCCGGCCGGCCGGCCGAAGCCGCCCGGCGCGGGGCTCCCGGCGGACCGGGGCCTCGGCACGGCCGACGAGGACGCGCCGGGCACCCCGGCGGCCCGGCCGGACGCGCCGCGGTGCGTCACCGAGAACCCGACCCCCATGTCGCTCTCGGCCTACATCACCGGCTACTCCAACGTGCGCAAGCAGAACGGCGCCAACGTCATCCCGGTCTCCTGCGTCCTGATCGAACAGGGCCTGCCCGAGATGGAGTTCCGGGAGGACGGGATCCACCTGCTCACCCGGGCGGTGGGCAACTTCTCCTACCAGGGGCGCAAGCAGTCACCGCCCTTCGAGGCCACCTTCCTGACCTTCGGCTTCGCCCCGACCACCGCGACCCTGGTCCTGGAGCAGGCGGGGCCCGTCGTCATCGACTCCGACGTCCTCCTGGCCTTCCCCGACAACATCGCCGAGACCTACGTCCGGGTCCCCCTGGTGCTGCGCGTCCTCGACGTGAAGGTCAACGGCACCCGCCTGGACGTCGGCCCCTCCTGCCGCACCGAGAGGCCGCTCAGCTCCCCGGAGCCCCAGCCCGCCAAGTACCCCGGCGACCACCTGACGCTGCTCGGCAAGGGCCAGCTCATCAACGGCACCGACGCCGTCGGCTACCTCCTCACCAGCGGCGGTCCGCTCACCGGCGAGGCGACCATCCCCGCCTTCAAGGGCTGCGCCGCGGACCGCGAGAACCTCGACCGGCTGCTCACCGCCGCCATCTCCGGGCCCGGCAACTACGTCAAGCAGATCCAGGGCCAGACCTGCACCATCCTCAACGAGCTGCCCACCGCGGACCCGCAGTGCACCGAGGACCGCCAGCCGTACGTGGTCCCCAAGCCCGAGCGCTGATCCCCCGCGCCGCCCCGCACCCCGCGGGTCCCGCACCTCCGCGCACCCCCGTACACCCCGCTCCCCTCACCGAAAGGCACCCCGCCATGCCCCTCGTCTCCGCCCGTACGAAGCTGGCCACCGTCTCCGCCCTGACCGCGCTGGGCGCCTTCGCCTCCATGGGCACCGCGACCGCGGCCTCCCCGGTGCTGAACGGCGGCTGGGCGCCGTCCACCCGCTGCCCCGTCGACGCCGCCCCGATGATCGCCTCGGACGGTCTCGACACCTCGCCCCAGTGCGTCGTCTCGTACTCCCTCAGCGGCTCCATCAAGCTCGGCAACACGACGGTCACCACCGGGAAGACCAACCTCCAGATCGGCGTCGTGCAGAACACCGACGGCACCAACTCGGTCGTCGCGCCGGCCGGCGGCGCGCTCATCGCCGACTCCGCCACCGTCCCCGGCGGGCTGATGGGGCTGATGTGTCCGAGCGACATCCCCTTCATCACCGACATCTGCCGGCAGCTGTCGGACGCCAGGCTCAACAAGATCACCGCCACCATGGAGTCGGTCGGCACCCCCTCGCAGTTCGACCAGATCGCGGGCGTCCTCACCGACCAGCCGATCGTGACCATCCCGGTCCGCATCCGCCTGCAGAACCCGTTCCTCGGCGACAACTGCTACATCGGGACCAAGGCCAACCCGATCCTGCTCCGCCCGAAGAACCTCACCGCGCCCGACTTCGGCGTGGAGCGCTTCGACGGCGACGGCTCCGCCAACGAGGAAGGCGACATGAGCCGCCTCAACCTCCTCGGCGCCACCCAGTACGACGACGGCTTCGCCGTCCCCGGCGCCAGCGGCTGCGGCCTGGGCTGGTTCGGCGTGATCGACGCGGCGGTCAACCTCAAGACCGGCCTGCCCTCCGCCGCCGGCAAGAACCGGCTCACGCTCGACAACACCCAGACCTTCCTGACCGGGCTGTTCGCCCCCGGCGTCATCGCCCCCGAAGCGGGCCGGACCTTCTCCCGGAACTGGCACTCCGCCGTCAACTAACGGCCACCCAGGGGTGATTACCGGCCGACTCGACCACCTACGCCCCGCCGGAAGACATGAACCTTGCTCAAGTTGTGTACAGCACACAACAGTTGTCCTAGCTTTCAGCAGTCCACATCGGTACGTACCAGACGGCTCCCGCGGCGCCCGCCACCCCAGGCGGGCGCCGCGCGCCGCGACCCCACCGGTCACGTAGCAGAGCAAGGGATCGGTCCATGCCCTCCACCGCACAGTCACCGGAGCCCGGTGAGCCGCTCGATCCGCTTCCCAGGGAGTTCGCCGCCCTGATGAGACCGGAGATCCCGGGCCTCATCAAGGAGATCGGCGTGGAGATCGAGCGCGCCTACCCCGTGTACGCCCACCTCTTCAACGGGCCCCACTCGGACGCCATCCGCCAGGGCGTGGAACACGCCCTGGCGGCCTTCGTGGACCGTGTCGACCATCCCGGCACCACCTCCACCCTCCGCGACGAACTGCTGCGCCAGTTCGGCCGGGTGGAGGCCTACGAGGGGCGGGACCTCGACACCTTACAAGGGGCCTACCGCCTCGGCGCCCGCATCGCGCTGCGCCGGGCGAAGAGCATCGGGCGCACCTACAACCTCTCCCCCACCCTCATCCTGGCCTTCGCCGACGCCCTCTTCGCCTACGTCGACGAGCTGGAGACGCTCTCCCGCGAGGGGTACCTCGCCGTCCAGAGCCGCGCGGTCTCGGACGTGGCCGCGCTCCGCAGGAAGCTGCTCCACCTCGTCGTCGCCGGGCCCCCGCTGCCCCGCGCGACCATCGCCGAGCTCTGCCAGGAGGCCTCCTGGCAGCTCCCCGCCGAATGCACCCTGGTCGCCCTCCGGCCGCCCGCCGGCGGCGTCCTGCAGAGCGCGCTCGACCGGGACGTCCTCACCGACCTCAGCCTGCCCCACCCCCACCTGCTGGTGCCCGGAGCGCTGACCGCCGAGCGCCTCGCGATGCTCGACTCCGCGCTGGCCGGGACGCCCGCGGTGCTGGGCCTGACCGTGCCGACCGCGCAGGCCGCGCACTCGCTGCGCTGGTCCCGGCGGATCCTCCAGCTCATCGACGACGGCATCGTGCCGGAGACCGCCGTCGTGCGCTGCGAGGACCACCTGACGACGCTGTGGCTGCTCTCCGACCCGGCCCTGATGACCCAGCTCGCCCAGCGCGAACTGGCCCCGCTCGACGGACTGTCGGGCACCCGGCGCGACCGGCTGATCGAGACCCTGCGCGTCCACGTCTCCACCCGGGCCCCCGCCGAACAGGTCGGCGAGCTGCTCGGCGTCCACGCCCAGACCGTCCGGTACCGCCTGCGGAACCTCGACGGCCACTTCGGCGACCGGCTCCTCGACCCCGACCGCCGCTTCGCCCTGGAGGCGGCGCTGCGTTCGCTCCACCTCCACGGCCGCACGCCGAAGGACCGAGCCGGCGGGCGGGGCGGCTAGACCGCCCGGGGGACGAGCCGGCAGCGGACCGGGCCGGCCGCCTGGAGGGTGATCGCGGGGGCCACCGGCACCTCGGTGTCCACCGCCTCGAAGCCGTGGCGCTGGAGGATCGCGGCGAGCGCGATCACCGCCTCCAGCATCGAGAAGTGCTGGCCGATGCAGGCCCGGGGTCCGCCGCCGAAGGGGAACCAGGCGTACCGGGGCCGGGCGGCCTCCGCCTCGGGGGTGAAGCGGTCCGGGTCGAAGCGCTCGGCGTCGTCCCAGTAGGCGGGGTGCCGGTGGGTGACCCACGGGGCCACGATGACGTCGGCGCCCGCCGGGATGGCGACCCCGCCGACGGTGGTGGCGGCGACGGCCCGCCGGCCGATGACGGGCGCGGCCGGGAAGAGCCGCATCGCCTCCTTCAGGACCCGCGTCACGTACGGCAGGGCGTCGAGGTCGGCGGCGCCGGGCGCGCGGCCCGCGAGGACCCGGTCGACCTCCTCGTGGGCGCGCCGCTGGACCTCCGGATGGAGGGCCAGCAGATGGAGGGCGAAGCCGATCGAGGTGGCGGTCGTCTCGTGGCCGGCGAGCAGGAAGACGAGGACCTGTTCGCGCAGTTCGGTGGCGGAGAAGGCGCCGTCCTCGGCGCTCTCGGCCGCCATGAGGAGGCTGAGGAGGTCGTCGCCGTCCGCGTCGGCCCGCCCGGAGGACTTCCGCTCGGCGATGATCCGGTCGCACTCCGCGTACAGCGCCTCGTGCAGGGCGGCGGCCCGGCGGTTGGCCGGGGTCGGCCACTCGCGGGGCACGTTGACCGGGGAGTAGCCGCGGCGGAGCACGTAGGAGCCGACGCCGGGGAAGCAGCGCTCGACGACCTCGACGGCGGAGTCCACGTCGGTGCCGAAGAGGATGCGGGCGACGGCGCGCAGGGCGAGGCGGGTCGACTCCTGGAGGACGTCCAC
Source organism: Streptomyces omiyaensis (assembly GCF_014650895.1). Taxonomy (GTDB): domain Bacteria; phylum Actinomycetota; class Actinomycetes; order Streptomycetales; family Streptomycetaceae; genus Streptomyces; species Streptomyces omiyaensis. Next base: position 151,135 of record NZ_BMVV01000007.1, on the reverse strand, counting down.
GGAGGTGCGGCCGTCCTTCTCCCACTCGTCGGTGAGGGTGGTCACCTCGGTGGCGACGGCGTCCGCGTAGCCGTCGACGCGGCGCTTGGTGAAGAGGGGCTGCACGAGCCGGCGCTGGCGCAGGTAGTCCTCGTCCTGGCTGGTCAGCAGGCCGTTGCCGAAGGACTCGCGGATCTCCTGGTAGAAGGCGTTGTCCTTGCGGAAGTTGGCGGACTCGCCGGCGAGGACCTGCTGGGCGCCCTCGGCGGAGAAGACGGCGTAGACGTGGGCGCGGGCGCCGGGCGGGCCGGCGGTGATGCGGACGACGTCGCCGTGTTCGCGCCGGGCGCGCAGGAAGGTGCCGAGCGAGTCGTTCTTCAGGTCGAACATCGATCCGACGACGGGCAGTCCGGTGAGGACGGGTGCTTCGGTCCGGGTTTCGGTGGTCATGTGTTTCCCCCTTGATCGCGACGCCGTGGGGATTCTCCCGCAGCAGGTGACCGGAGGGTAGCTTCCGCCGACGGACCGTCTGGATCTGGCCTGTTGGCCGGATACGGACGATTGTCGGTGGCGTCTGGGAGGCTCGGCGCCATGGACGAGAACGAGCGGGCCGAGCGCCCCGAACTGACCCTCCAGCTCACGATCGACTGCGCGGACCCGGCCCGCCTGGTCCCCTTCTGGGCGGAGGCCCTGCGGTACGTGCCGGAGCCCCCGCCCGAGGGGCACGCGAGCTGGCGGGCCTACTGGGCGGCCTGCGGCGTCCCGGAGGAGGAGCTGGGCGACGCGGGCGGGGACCTCCCGGAGTCCCTGGTCGACCCGGCGGGGGCCGGCCCCCGGGTCTGGTTCCAGCGGGTCCCGGAGCCCAAGACCGCGAAGAACCGCGTCCACCTGGACCTGAAGGTCGGCGGCGGGCGCGCCGTCCCCCTCGCGCTCCGCCGCACGCGGGTCGACGGCGAGGTGTCCCGCCTGACGGCCCTCGGCGCCACCGTCCTGTACACGATGGACGAGCCGCACGGGACGGACCACTACGCGGTCGTCCTCCAGGACCCGGAGGGCAACGAGTTCTGCGTGGTGTGACCCGCGCCGGCCCCGCCGGACGACCGGACGGGGCCGGACCGGGCCCTCCGGCGGCGCTACTTCGCGAGGGCGCGGCTGATCACCATGCGCTGGATCTCGCTCGTCCCCTCGAAGATCGTGTAGATGGCGGCGTCGCGGTGCATGCGCTCGACCGGGTACTCACGGGTGTAGCCGTTGCCGCCGAGGATCTGGATCGCCTGGGCGGTGACGGACTTGGCCACCTCGCTCGCGTACAGCTTCGACATGGAGCCCTCGGCGTGGGTGAAGGGCTTGCCGGCCGTGGCCATCCAGGAGGCGCGCCAGACCAGCAGGCGGGCCGCGTCGATCTGCGTGGCCATGTCGGCGAGCTGGAAGGCGACGCCCTGGTTCTCGATGATGGGGCGGCCGAACTGCACCCGGGTCCTCGCGTAGTCGAGGGCGACCTCGTACGCGGCGCGGGCGGTGCCGACGGCCATCGCGCCGACGGCCGGGCGGGAGGCCTCGAAGGTGGCCATGGCGGCGTTCTTCACGCGCTCGCCGCCGCCCGACCTCGCCTTCTCGCGGGCGCGGGCGAGGCGCTCGTCGAGCTTGTCCTTGCCGCCGAGGAGGCAGGAGCCGGGGATCCGGACGTCCTCCAGGACGACCTCGGCGGTGTGCGAGGCCCGGATGCCGTGCTTCTGGAACTTCTGGCCCTGGGAGAGGCCGGGGGTGGCCGGCGGCACGATGAAGGAGGCGTGGCCCTTGGAGCCGAGCTCCGGGTCGACGACGGCGACGACCACGTGGACGTTGGCGATGCCGCCGTTGGTCGCCCAGGTCTTGGTGCCGTTGAGCACCCACTCGTCCTTGGCCTCGTCGTAGACGGCCCGGGTGCGCATGGAGGCGACGTCGGAGCCGGCGTCGGGCTCGGAGGAGCAGAAGGCGGCGACCTTGACGTCGTTCGCGTCGCCGTACATCTGCGGGACCCAGGTGCCGATCTGCTCCTCGGTGCCGTTGGCGAGGACGCCGACGGCGGCGAGGCCGGTGCCGACGATGGAGAGCGCGATGCCCGCGTCGCCCCAGAAGAGCTCCTCCATCGCCATCGGGATGCCGAGGCCGGTCGGGTCGAAGAACTGCTGGGCGTAGAAGTCGAGGGAGTAGATTCCCAGCTTGGCCGCCTCCTGGATGATCGGCCAGGGGGTCTCCTCACGCTCGTCCCACTCGGCGGCGGCCGGGCGCATGACGTCCGCGGCGAAGCCGTGGAGCCAGTCGCGGACCTGCTTCTGGTCGTCGTTGAGTTCGAGCGTGAACTCGCCCATGTTCCCTCCCGGCAGTACGTTACTTGCGGTAACACCAGTCTGTTACCGGCGGGTACGGCTGTCAACCTGCGGGTCTGCACGGACGAAGCGGACCGGACGGTTCGGCGCGCGGCACCGGTCGGGTGTTACGTTGCGACAGCCTCAGGTCATCGCACGGGCGGGGAGACACGCTATGGACATCGCACACCGGACCACCGACCAGCAGAAGCCCGCCGAGCAGCGGCGGCGCGAACTGCTGGAGGCGGCGGACCGCGTGGTGCTCCGCGACGGCCCCAAGGCATCCATGAACGCGATCGCGGCCGAGGCCGGCATCACCAAGCCGATCCTCTACCGCCACTTCGGCGACAAGGGCGGCCTCTACCGCGCCCTCGCCACCCGCCACACCGACGCCCTCCTCGCCTCGCTGCGGGCCGCCCTCGACGCCCCCTCCGACCGGCGCCGCCGGGTCGAGTCCACCCTCGACACCTACCTCGCCTCCATCGAGGCGATGCCCCAGGTCTACCGCTTCCTCATGCACCCGGCCGAGGAGTCCCACCAGTCCGAGCAGGGCTTCGACGTCGGCCGCCACTCCGCCCCGCTGCTCCGGCGCATGGGCGAGGAGCTGGGCCAGGTCATCGCCGAGCGCGTCGACCTCGGACCGGCCGCCGAGGCACAGGCCCGGATCTGGGGCCACGGGATCGTCGGCATGATGCACGCCGCCGGCGACTGGTGGCTGGGCGAGCGCCCCTGCTCCCGCGCGGAGCTGGTCCGCTCCCTCGCCGACCTCCTCTGGGGCCGCCTCGCCGAGGCCGACGACCGCGCCGGCGGCCCGGGCTTCTGAACCCCGGGCGGGTACGCCCGCCGGGAGGCACCGGCCCGCTCCGGCCCGGCGCCCGGCTCCTCACCGGGGCCGGCCGGGCACCCGGGCCGGGCCCGGCCCGGACGCCCGCCCCCGGAGCCGTACCCCTGCGTCCGTCAGGTCCGCGCCTCCAGGACGGCGGCGCCCGCGCCCCACGGCCGCTTGCGGATCGCGCGCAGCAGGCGTGATCTCCGCCACCCCGTGACGTGCTCCGCGTAGACCCGGCCCTCCAGGTGGTCCATCTCGTGGAGGAGGCAGCGGGCGAAGAAACCGGTGCCCTCGATCCGCACCGGGGTGCCGTCCGTCCGCACCCCCTCCACCACCGCGCGGTCGAAGCGGGCCACCGGCGCCTCCAGGCCCGGCAGCGAGAGACAGCCCTCCGGGCCCCGGTAGGCGTCCCCGTCGGCCTCGACGAGGCGCGGGTTCACGACGTGTCCGAGGTGCCGCACCTCCTCGTCGTCCGGGCAGTCGTAGACGAACACCCGCAGCCCCACGCCCACCTGGTTCGCGGCGAGACCGACGCCGTGCGCCGCGTACATGGTGGCGAACAGGGACTCCACCAGGGCGTCGAGTCCGGGGCCGAACTCGGTGACGGGGGCGCAGGGTGCGTGCAGCACGGGATCGCCGAGCAGGGTCATCGTCCGGACGACGCCGGAGCTGCCGGGGATGGGGCGGTTTCGCATGGCGGTAAGGGTACGGTCCGGTGTGACCTCCTCATTTCATACGGTCGGCCGGGTGCCGCGGTTCGGGCTCCTGGCCGGTTCTCGATAGGCTGAGCCCCGACCGACGCAAGGAGGATCAAGGACGATGTCAGGACACCCCGGTAATCCAGAGCCGCTGACGCCGCGCGCCAAACTGGCCGTGACCGCTGGCAAGGCGGCCGCCGCGGTGTCGCGGGCGGCCGGCCGCGGCAGCGGATCGGTGATCGGCGGCCGGGTGGCGCTCAAGCTCGACCCCGACCTGCTGGGACGGCTCGCGCAGCACCTGGACGTCGTCCTCGTGTCCGCCACCAACGGCAAGACCACCACGACCCGGCTGATCGCCGAGGCGCTCAGGGCCAGCGGCCCGGTGGTCTCCAACGCCCTCGGCGCCAACATGCCCGCGGGCATCACCTCCGCCCTCGCCGGCGGCAGCGACGCCCGGTACGGCGTGATCGAGGTCGACGAGAAGTACCTCGCCGGTGTCGCCCGCGACACCACCCCCAAGGCCATCGCGCTGCTCAACCTCTCCCGCGACCAGCTCGACCGCGCCGCCGAGACGCGGATGCTCGCCGAGAAGTGGCGCGAGGGCCTCAACGGCTCCAAGGCCGTCGTCATCGCCAACGCCGACGACCCGCTGATCGTGTGGGCCGCCTCCTCCTCCCCCAACGTGGTGTGGGTCGCGGTCGGCCAGGAGTGGAAGGACGACGCCTGGTCGTGCCCCTCCTGCGGCGGCGTGCTCCAGCGCCCCGGCGACGACTGGTTCTGCGGCGAGTGCGGCTTCCGCCGTCCCGCCCCGAGCTGGGCGCTCAGCGGCGACCACGTGCTCGACCCGCACGGCTCGGCCTGGCCCATCCGGCTCCAGCTGCCCGGCCGCGCCAACAAGGCGAACGCCGCCACCTCGGCCGCCGTCGCCGCCGTCTTCGGCGTGCCGCCGCAGGTCGCCCTGGAGCGCATGTACCAGGTGCAGGCCGTGGCGGGCCGCTACGACGTCGTCTCCTTCCAGAACCGGCAGCTGCGGCTGCTGCTCGCGAAGAACCCGGCGGGCTGGCTGGAGACCTTCTCCCTCATCGACCAGCCGCCGACGCCGGTGATCCTCTCGGTCAACGCGCGCGGCGCCGACGGCACCGACACCTCCTGGCTGTGGGACGTCGACTACGGGCGCCTCGCCGGCCACCCGATCATGGTGATCGGCGACCGCCGGCTCGACCTGGCGGTCCGCCTGGAGGTCGCGGGCGTCGACTTCCGCGTCTGCGAGACGATCGACGAGGCGGTCGCCATGGCCCCGCCCGGGCAGATCGAGCTGATCGCGAACTACACCGCGTTCCAGGACGTCCGCCGCCGCGTGGGCAACTGACCCCGCCCCGACTCGCAGAAGGAGTTGCAGCATGAGTGACAGCAGCCTGCGTGTGGTCTGGGTCTACCCGGACCTGCTCAGCACCTACGGCGACCAGGGCAACGTGCTCGTCGTCGAGCGCCGCGCCCGCCAGCGCGGCCTCAGCGTCGAGCGCGTCGACGTCCGCAGCGACCAGCCCGTCCCCACCTCCGGCGACATCTACCTGGTCGGCGGCGGCGAGGACCGGCCGCAGCGGCTCGCGGCCGAGCGGCTGCGCCGCGACGGCGGCCTCTCCCGGGCCGCCTCCAACGGCGCGATCATCTTCTCGGTCTGCGCCGGCTACCAGATCCTGGGCCACGAGTTCATCAACGACCTCGGGGCGCGCGAGCCGGGCCTCGGCCTGCTCGACGTGACCACGGTCCGCGGCGAGGGTGCCCGCTGCGTCGGCGACGTGCTCGCCGACATCGACCCGCAGCTGGGCCTCCCCCAGCTGACCGGCTTCGAGAACCACCAGGGCATCACCCACCTGGGCCCGACGGCCCGCCCCTTCGCGCGGACCGTCTTCGGCAACGGCAACGGCACCGGCGACGGCACCGAGGGCGCGTACAACGACACCGTCTTCGGCACCTACATGCACGGTCCCGTGATGGCCCGCAACCCGCAGATCGCGGACCTGATGCTGAAGCTGGCCCTCGACGTCAACGCGCTGCCGCCGACCGACGACCGGTGGTACGAGGCGCTGCGCGCCGAGCGCATCGCGTCGGCCACCCAGCCCGCCTGACGGACCGTCGGGAGCCCCGGGGAAGCGCACTTCTGAGCGGGCTAGCGCACATTGGATTCGTAAGTAAATACGGTGTCCAATCTGCGGACATCGGGTTCGGCCCCGCCACCCGGCGACGATAGGGTGGCGGGGATCCAGCCGGACGACGTGGTCCGGGAGTCGGCCCACGTTGCAAAGGTTTTTGGGCTATGCGCATTGGTGTGCTCACCTCCGGCGGAGACTGCCCCGGTCTGAACGCCGTCATCCGTTCCGTCGTGCACCGGGCCGTCGTCGACCACGGGGACGAGGTCATCGGCTTCCACGACGGGTGGAAGGGCCTCCTGGAGTGCGACTACCGGAAGCTCGACCTCGATGCCGTGGGCGGCATCCTCGCCCGCGGCGGCACCATCCTCGGCTCCTCCCGCGTCCAGCCCGCCCACCTCGTCGACGGGGTCGAGCGGGCCAGGGGCCACGTGGCCGACCTCGGCCTCGACGCCATCATCCCGATCGGCGGCGAGGGCACCCTCAAGGCGGCGAAGCTCCTCTCCGACGCCGGCCTCCCCATCGTCGGCGTCCCGAAGACGATCGACAACGACATCGCCTCCACCGACGTCACCTTCGGCTTCGACACCGCCGTGACCGTGGCGACCGAGGCCCTGGACCGGCTCAAGACCACCGCCGAGTCCCACCAGCGCGTCCTCGTGGTCGAGGTCATGGGCCGCCACACCGGCTGGATAGCCCTCCACTCGGGCATGGCCGCCGGCGCCCACGCCGTCGTCGTCCCGGAGCGCCCCTTCGACATCGACGAGCTGACCACCCGGGTCGGCGCCCGCTTCGAGGACGGCAAGCGGTTCGCCATCGTCGTCGTCGCCGAGGGCGCCAAGCCGCGCGAGGGCTCCTCCATGGACTTCAAGACCGCCGGCACCGACATCTACGGCCACGAGCGCTTCACCGGCGTCGCCAACCAGCTCTCCGTCGAGCTGGAGCGCCGCCTCGGCAAGGAGGCCCGCCCGGTCATCCTCGGCCACGTCCAGCGCGGCGGCACCCCCACCGCGTACGACCGCGTCCTCGCCACCCGCTTCGGCTGGCACGCCGTCGAGGCCGCGCACCGCGGCGAGTTCGGCATGCTGACCTCGCTGCGCGGCACCGACATCGTGATGGTGCCGCTGGCGCAGGCCGTGGAGACGCTGAAGACGGTCCCCGAGGACCGCTACGCCGAGGCCCAGTCCGTGCTCTGAGCACGCGCCGCACACGCTCCGGGCGCGCTCGGAGCGCACTCTGCACGTGCTCCGGACACCCCTGCGCACGACACCCGCCCCCGGTCGCGAGCGCGACCGGGGGCGGTTCTAGTCTGGTGCGGACAACAAGCGCGAAACGGGCTCGGCGCGCAATGGGCTCCAGGAGTAAGCGATGGATCACAGCGGGCACGGCATGACCACGGACCTGCCGCCGTTCACGCTGGGGCGGGGCCTGGAGTTCTCTCCCGACCTCTTCTTCCTCGTCGGGTGCCTCGCGGCGCTGGGCCTGTACGGATGGGGGGTCGCCCGGCTGCGCAGGCGCGGCGACGCCTGGCCGGTCGCCCGGACCGTGCTCTTCACCGCGGGCGTGCTGACGATCGCCCTGGTGATGTGCACCAAGCTGAACGACTACGGCATGGTCATGTTCAGCGTCCACATGGTGCAGCACATGGTGATCTCCATGGTCTCGCCGATCCTGCTGCTGCTCGGCGCCCCGGTGACCCTGGCGCTGCGCGCCCTGCCGGTGGCCGGGCGCGGCTCGCTCGGTCCGCGCGAGCTGCTGCTGAAGCTGCTGCACAGCCGGTACCTGCGGGTGATCACGCATCCCGTCTTCACCATCAGCATGTTCATCGCCAGCCTCTACGGCCTCTACTTCACCTCGCTCTTCGACACCCTCATGGCGTCGAAGCCGGGGCACATCGGCATGATGGTCCACTTCCTCGCCGTGGGCCTGATCTTCTTCTGGCCGATCATGGGCGTGGACCCGGGCCCGCACCGGCCCGGGTACGTGATGCGGATGCTGGAGCTCTTCGCGGGCATGCCGTTCCACGCCTTCTTCGGCATCGCGATGATGATGGCGAGCCAGCCGATGGTGAAGGCGTACGAGAACCCGCCGGCCTCGCTCGGCATCGACGCGCTCGCCGACCAGAACGCGGCGGGCGGCATCGCCTGGGCCTTCAGCGAGATCCCCTCGGTGCTGGTGCTCATCGCGCTGGTCTACCAGTGGTACCACTCCGAGCAGCGGCAGGCGGTCCGCAAGGACCGGCAGGCCGACCGGGACGGCGACAAGGAGCTGGCGGAGTACAACGCCTACCTGGCCTCGCTCCAGGCGCGCCGCTGACCCTCCCCCCTCCCTCGGACGAGGCCCCCGGAACCGCGTGTTCCGGGGGCCTCGTGCCGTTCGGCGCACGCCGGGTGCGTCCGGGGAGTAGCGCGCGCCCCCCGCGTGGAGTCACGATGGCAGGGAGGCACTCCGGCCGCGGTCGGGAGGAGGGCGGGCAGATGTCCGGTTCCACGAAGGCGATGGCGTACGTCACCTGCGCCGTACTGGTGCTGATCACCGCGTACACGGTGGCGCTCGGCAGCAGCGGCTGGCTCTGGTTCGGCTGGATCGTACTCGGGGTCGCGACGATCGGCATGGCGGCGGCGGACAGCGCCGACGCGCCCGCGGTGCCGCGCCGCCCCCGCGCGGGCGGGCCGGGCCCCACGGCGCGCTGAGCGGCACCCCCACGGGTGACGGTCCGCCTCGTGCCCGCTCCGGCCGGACCGGGGACCCGAGGGGCCCGTCCGGCCTTTCGGCGCGGAGGGCCCGACGGGTCCGTCCGGGACCGTCCGGCTTTTCGGAGTGCCCGTCCGGCCCTTCAGCGCGGGGCGAGGACGAACCAGACCTGGCCGCGGGCGAAGGGGAGCGGGCTGCCGTCGGGGGTCGTGAAGGCGGTGCCGCCGGCCGGGTCGGGGCGCGACCAGCGGGCCTCGTACGCCCGCCCGTCGCGGAGCACCGTCGCCGTACCGGAGCCGGTGGTCTCGGTGTACGGGGAGACGGCGCCGTTGACGTCGCGGAAGGCCGAGGGGCGGACGGTCACGCGCTGGACCACGACCGTGGCGGGCGCGGGCGGGCCGGAGTCGGTGGCGGTCACGGCGCGGCCGTCGAGGGCGACGCGCCAGCCGCGGTCGGCGGCGGACCAGGTGAAGGTGTAGCGCGCCGCCGGGAAGCGGACGGTGCGGGCCTCGGTCGCGGTGCCGCCTTCGGGGGCGGCGCCGAAGCGCAGCCCGACGGGGCGGGCGTCGGAGGCACCGGGGGCCGAGGTGAGGGCGCGCTCGGGGTCCAGGTAGAGGTTGTGCGGGGCGGGGCGGTCCGGGGAGCGCCGGAAGGCCCGCGGCGCGTCCGCCTGGGAGACGAGTTCGAGCGGCGCGGCCTCCAGGAGCGGGGTCAGCCTGGTCTGGGCGCCGGAGTAGGCGAGGGCCGGCGTGCCGAAGGGCCGCAGGAGCGAGATGTCGGACTCGCGGGCGCTGCGGACGGGGCCGACGCTGTCGGGGAGGCGGGAGGAGTAGACGGCGAGCAGGCGGGTGACGCCGCCCTCGACCTGTTCGACGTAGACGAGGTCGGCGGCGGCGAGGCCGGTCTGGGGGCGGGCCGCCGCCACGTTGTCTATCTTGACGGCGAGGACGGGGCCGCTGCGGGCGGGGAGCCCGGTGAAGGGCGAGACGCCGCCGGGCGCCGTCGTGGCGGGCGCGCGCGTCGGCGTCGGAGACGGGTCCGGCGGGCCCGTGCCGGAGCATCCGTACAGACCGGCCGCGGTCACCGCGCACAGCAGCGCGGCGAGCACGCGTCCGGGACGCCGGGGTCCGCGCGCGCCTGGCATGTCGGCCTCCCGGTGTGTCGGGCCACTCCCACCAGTGGACCACGGGCGGCCGGGGGGTTACAACGGGGCGTGACGGACGACGAACGGGGGCCCAGGTGTTCTACCGGCTGCTGAAGTACGTGCTCCTCGGACCGCTGCTGAAACTGCTGTTCCGGCCGCGGGTGGAGGGGATCGAACACATTCCCGAGGAGGGTGCGGCGATCGTCGCGGGCAACCACCTCTCCTTCTCCGACCACTTCCTCATGCCGGTGGTGCTCGACCGGCGGATCACCTTCCTGGCGAAACAGGAGTACTTCACCGGGCCGGGCCTGAAGGGGCGGCTGACGGCGGCCTTCTTCCGGGCGGCCGGACAGATCCCGGTGGACCGCTCGGGCAAGGAGGCGGGACGGGCCGCGATCCGCGAGGGACTGGGGGTGCTGGCGCGGGACGAGCTGCTCGGGATCTACCCGGAGGGCACCCGCTCGCCCGACGGACGCCTGTACAAGGGCAAGGTCGGGGTGGCGGTGATGGCGCTGACGGCCGGGGTGAAGGTGGTGCCGTGCGCGATGGTCGGCACCTTCGAGATCCAGCCGCCGGGGCGGGTGGTGCCGCGCATCCGCCGGGTGACGATCCGGTTCGGGGAGCCGCTGGACCTCTCGCGCTTCGCGGGCTCGGCGGACGAGCGGGCGGTGGTCCGGGCGGTCACGGACGAGATCATGTACGCGATCATGCGGCTGTCGGGCCAGGAGTACGTGGACGAGTACGCGGCCGTGGTGAAGGCCGCCGAGGCGTGAGCGGCGGAGGGGCGGTCGTTGTGCGGACGCCCCTCCGCGGTCGTTCGGCTGCTAAGGCTGCGGAGCGGCGTGCGGGGCGCACGTCTGGTCCGTGGCGTCCACCTTGCCGGTCAGCAGGTACGCCTCGACCTTGGTGTTGAGGCACGGGTTGGCCAGGTTGGTGATGCCGTGCGAGCCGGCGTCCTTCTCCGTGATCAGGCGCGAGCCCTTGAACCGCTTGTGCAGTTCCACAGCGCCCTCGTACGGCGTGGCGGCGTCGCGCTCGGCCTGGGTGATGAGCACGGGCGGCAGGCCCTTGCCCGTGCCGACCTGGACCGGCTTGCGGCTCGGCGCCTTCCAGGTCGCGCAGGGCAGGTTCATCCAGGCGTTCGCCCACGTCATGAAGGGGTACTGCTCGTGGAGGCGGGAGTTGTCCCGGTCCCACTTCTTCCAGCTGGTCGGCCACGGGGCGTCCGCGCACTCGACCGCGGTGTAGACGGCGTTGCCGTTCTCCGCGGCGATGTTGCCCGCGGTGTCGGTGAGGTCCGCGGCGGCGTTGTCGACGAGCGGCTGCGGGTCGCCGGCGGCGTACGCGCTCCAGGCCTCCGCGACGGGCGCCCACATGGAGTCGTAGTACGGGGCGTTCTGGAAGAAGCCGATGAGCTCGGCCGGTCCGACCTTGCCGCCGAGCGGCGCCTTCTTCGCGGCGGCGCGCAGGGCGTCCCACTGCCCGCGGACCTCGGCCAGGGTGTCGCCGAGGTGGTAGGCGGCGTCGTTCTTCGCGACCCAGGTCATCCAGTCGGTGAGCCGGCCCTCGAAGGCGATGTCCTGGCCGAGGTTGGCCTCGTACCAGATCGACCGGGTCGACGGGTTGACGACGCTGTCCAGGACCATGCGGCGGACGTGCGTCGGGAAGAGGGTGCCGTAGACGGCGCCGAGGTAGGTGCCGTAGGAGACGCCGACGAAGTTGAGCTTCCGCTCGCCGAGGGCGGCCCGGACGACGTCGAGGTCGCGCGCGGTGTTCGGCGTCGTCATGTGCGGGAGCATGTCGCCGCTCTTCTCGGCGCAGCCGGCGGCGTACTCGGCGGCGAGCTTGCGCTGCGCCCGCTTGTCGGCCTCGCTGTCGGGGACCGGGTCGGGCTTGGGGCCCTTGACGAACTCGGTCGGGTCGACGCAGGAGATCGGGGCGGACTTGCCGACGCCGCGCGGGTCGAAGCCGACGAAGTCGTAGGCCTTCGCGGCGTTCGCCCAGATCTTGTTGTTCGTGGTGACGCGGCGCGGGAAGCGCAGGCCGGAGCCGCCGGGGCCGCCGGGGTTGTAGAGGAGCGCGCCCTGGCGCTCGGCCGGGGTGCCGGTGGCGGCGATCCGGTCGACGGCGATCTTGATCTTCTTCCCGTACGGCTCGGCGTAGTCGACCGGCACCGTCACCCAGCCGCACTGGATCGGCTTCTCCAGGCCCCAGTCGGCGGGACAGTCCTGCCAGTCGATCCCGGCGCGCGCGGCCTGGGCCGCGGCGACGGCGACACCGGCCGCCTCGGCGTCGCGCCCGTGGCGGGCCCCGCTCGCGGCGCCCGCCGCCGGAGCCGCGAGCGCGCCCGCGACGAGTGTGCCGGCGATGAGCGTGCCGGCGGATCCGAGCACTGCCGTGCGTCGTCTCACAGGTCCTCCCCCTGTAGGTGGTCGTCCGTCCGGGCGATCCTTCCTTCAGGAGGGGCGCAGCGTCAGTCCGAACACACGTTTCTTTGCCGAACCCATAACCGGAGACCGGAGTCCGCTGAGCGGTACATCCGGATCCGTCTCATTCGGGGGCGAGTTCGTCCAGGGCCGCGTCGAGGATCCGGCGCAGGGCGAGCGCGTCGGGGGCGACCGCGGTGACCAGGACGGCCGGACCCGCCAGCGGGGTCAGCGCCGCGGACTCCCCGAGCGGGCGCGCCGTTGGCGGCGCGCCCTCGTAGGCCGGGTCGACGACGAGCAGCTGGCCGGTGGCGCGGTGCCCGCCGAGCACGGCCGCGCCGTCCCAGCCGCCGGAGGCGCCGGGACCGTACGCGAGTTCCTGGTCGAGCAGTGGCGCGCCCGCGCGGCGGACGGCGAGCCGGGAGACGAGGGTGCCGGGCGGTTCGCCGTGCCGGCCGAGGACCTGCTCCTCCCGCAGGACGAGGCGCGCGGTCGGCGCCAGGTCGACGTCGGTGCGGACCCGCAGGTCGGAGCCGTGGGCGCTGACGAGCTGTTCGGGCAGCCAGCGCAGGACGGCGTCCCCGCCGACGCGGAGCCGGAGCTCGTACGCGGCGGGCTCCGGGCTGCGGCCGGGCAGGGCCAGGGTGGCGGCCGCCGAGTCGACGCGGAGCCGGGCCCCGTCCCGCACCTCGGTCTCGATCGCGAGCCGGTCGCCGCCGAGCGGCGCGCTCATCGCGCCGACGACCGTCACCCGCGTCCAGCCGGGGACGGCGGCGCGGGTGCGGCGCAGGGCGAGCGGCCCGTCGCTCGTCAGGACCGGGAGCGAGCCGTCGGCGTCGGCGGCGATCCGGGCGGTGGCGCGCAGGCTCACGCGGCGGGCACCGGCGCGGCGGTCCAGGCGGCGAGCCGCTCGCGCACCCAGTCGGCGACCGGGCCGACGCCCTCCTCGGAGCGCAGCGAGGTGAACGCCACGGGCAGGTCGCCGCGCTGCTCCGCGGCGTCGCGGGCCATCCGGCCGAGGTCGGAGCCGACGTGCGGGGCGAGGTCGGTCTTGTTGACGACGAGGAGGTCGGCGGTGGTGACGCCGGGGCCGCCCTTGCGGGGGATGTCGTCGCCGCCGGCGACGTCGATGACGAAGATCTGGGCGTCGACGAGGCCCCGGGAGAAGGTGGCGGTGAGGTTGTCCCCGCCGGACTCGACGAGGATCAGGTCGAGCGGGCCGACGGTGTCCTCCAGCTCCTCGACGGCTTCGAGGTTGGCGGAGATGTCGTCGCGGATCGCGGTGTGCGGGCAGGCGCCGGTCTCGACGGCCTGGATGCGCTCCGGCGGCAGCACGGCCTCGCGGAGCAGGAACTCGGCGTCCTCGCGCGTGTAGATGTCGTTGGTGACGACGGCGAGCGAGAGCGTGTCGCGCAGCAGCCGGCAGAGCGCGGCGACCGTGGCGGTCTTGCCGGATCCGACGGGTCCGCCGAGGCCGATGCGCAGCGCGCGGCGGGTGCCGTCGGGCCGGTGGGCGTCGGCGGAGACGGCGCCGTGGTGGGTGTGGCCGTGGTCGAGGTGCATGGGGGTGCTCCGGGGTTACGAGGCGAAGAGGCGGACGGGCCAGGCGGCGTGCTGTTCGGCGGTGATGTCGAGGAGCGGTGCGGAGGCGGCGGGCAGCGCGCCGACGCCCCCGCGGGCGGCGGCGGTGGCCCGCGCGGCGACCTCGTCGATCTCCGGCGCGAGCCGGGCGAGGACGCCGGTCGCCTGGTAGGGGTCGAGGCCGAGGAGGCGCACGACGGCGGTCGCGGGACCGCCGACGGTCTCGTACGCCGAGCAGTGCGCCGCGTCCTCGGGGCCGAGTCCGGCGGCCCGGGCGGTGACGCCGAGGACGACCGGCTGGTGCGCGCCGCGCGGGAAGGCCGCGGCGAGCGCGTCGAGTTCGGGTCCGGGCCAGGCGGCGCGGGCGGCCCGGATCAGCTGGCGGCCGAGCCGGCGGGCGGCGGTCCGCAGCGCGGGCGAGGGGGTGCGGGCGTCGGCGGCGGCGTCGAGCTCGTACGGGTCGAGCCCGAGGGCCGCGCCGGCGGCGAGGCCCGCCGAGGTGAGGCCGGTGGTGTGCAGACGCCCACGGCAGAAGGCTTCCAGTCCTGCGGCGTCGCGGATGCGGCCGGCCTTCACGGCGGCCTCGGCACCGCCGGAGTGGGCGTGCCCGCCGGCGGGGAAGCGCCCGTCGGCGAGCACCAGGAGTGCGGAGCGGGAGGCGGTCATCAGAAGAGGAAGTAGCGCTGGGCCATGGGCAGTTCCACAGCGGGCGCGTGACGGTGAAGGTGTCGGCGTCCACCTCGACACGGGGCAGCGCGTCGTTCTCCCGCATGTCCGCCTTGGTGACCCGGCGGGTGGAGCGGATCGGGGTGAACTCCTTCGCCAGGCCGAGCCGCCGGGGCAGGTCGTCCTCGATCGCCGCCTCGGCCGTGAAGTTGACGGAGCCGGCGGCGGCCGCCCGGCCGAGGGCGCCGAACATGGGGCGCGGCAGCACCGGCTGCGGCGTGGGGATGGAGGCGTTGGCGTCGCCCATCTGCGCGTAGGCGATCTGGCCGCCCTTGAGGACCACGAGCGGCTTCACCCCGAAGAAGGCGGGCTCCCACAGCACGAGGTCGGCGAGCTTGCCGGGCTCGACCGAGCCGACGAGGTGGTCCATGCCCTGCGCGACGGCCGGGTTGATCGTGTACTTGGCGACGTAGCGGCGCACCCGGTGGTTGTCGGCGCGGCCGTCGCCCGGCAGCGCGCCGCGCCGCTTCTTCATGACGTGGGCGGTCTGCCAGGTCCGCAGGATCACCTCGCCGATCCGACCCATGGCCTGGGAGTCGGAGGAGATGATCGAGATGGCGCCGAGGTCGTGGAGGACGTCCTCGGCGGCGATGGTGGACGGCCGGATCCGGGACTCGGCGAAGGCGAGGTCCTCCGGGACCGCCGGGTTGAGGTGGTGGCAGACCATCAGCATGTCGAGGTGTTCCTCGATGGTGTTGACGGTGTGCGGCCGGGTCGGATTGGTCGAGCTGGGCAGCACGTACGGTTCCGAGACCACGGTGATGATGTCGGGCGCGTGCCCGCCGCCGGCGCCCTCGGTGTGGTACGCGTGGATGGTCCGGCCCGCGATGGCGGCGAGGGTGTCGCCGACGAACCCGGCCTCGTTGAGCGTGTCGGTGTGGATGGCCAGCTGGGCGCCGGTCTCCTCGCAGACGCCGAGGCAGGCGTCGATGACGGCGGGGGTCGCCCCCCAGTCCTCGTGGATCTTGAAGCCGAGCGCGCCGCCGCGCAGCTGGGAGTGCATGGCCTCGCGGGACGTGGTGTTGCCCTTGCCCAGGAGGCCGATGTTGACCGGGAAGGTGTCGAGCGCCTCGAACATCCGGGCCGTGTGCCAGGGGCCGGGGGTGACGGTGGTGGCCTTGGTGCCCTCGGCGGGGCCGGTGCCACCGCCGACCAGGGTGGTGATGCCGGTGGCGAGGGCCTGCTCGACGACGGTCGGCGAGATGAAGTGGACGTGGGTGTCGACGCCTCCGGCGGTGACGATCCGCCCGTTGCCGACGACGATCTCGGTCTCGGGGCCGATGACGAGCCCGGGGTGGACGCCGTCCATGGTGTCGGGGTTGCCGGCCTTGCCGAGGGCGGTGATGCGGCCGTCGCGGATGCCGATGTCCGCCTTGACGACGCCCCAGTGGTCGATGACCACGGCGCCGGTGATCACCGTGTCGGGGGCGCCTTCGGCACGGGTGGTGCGGGCCTGGCCCATCGACTCGCGGATGACCTTGCCGCCGCCGAAGACGGCTTCCTCGCCGGCCCGGCCGGGGCCGCCCGAGCGGTCCTCCTCGATCTCCACCAGCAGGTCGGTGTCGGCGAGGCGGATCCGGTCGCCGGTGGTGGGACCGAAGAGGTCGGCGTACACGGCACGGTGGAGGTCAGGCACGGAGGGCTCCGTTCGGCGTCGCGGCCGACGGGGCGGCGGGGGCCTCGGGGGTGGAGGTGTCGGGGGCGGGGCCGGTGGCGTCGAGGGGGCCGGCGGTCTCGCCGCGCAGGCCCGGGACGATCCGGCGGCCGGCGATCGGCACGAGCTCCACCTCGACGGGGATGCCGGGCTCGAAGCGCACGGCCGTACCGGCGGCGATGTGCAGCCGCAGGCCGCGCGCGGCCGGACGGTCGAAGTCGAGACCGGGGTTGACCTCGGCGAAGTGGTAGTGGGAGCCGACCTGGACGGGCCGGTCGGCGGCGTTCAGGACGGTGAGGCGGGTCACGGGGCGGCCCTCGTTGAGGGGCACGGGCCCGTCCGCGTACAGGATCTCTCCGGGGATCATCGGTGCCGGCCCCCGTCAGACGATCGGATCGTGGACGGTGACGAGCTTGGTGCCGTCCGGGAAGGTGGCCTCGACCTGGACGTCGTGGATCATCTCGGGGATGCCCTCCATGACGTCGTCGCGGGAGAGCACCTTGCGCCCGGAGGCCATGAGTTCGGCGACGGTGCGCCCGTCCCTCGCTCCTTCCAGGATGTGCGCGGTGACGAGGGCGACGGCCTCGGGGTGGTTGAGCTTCACCCCGCGGGCGCGCCGCTTCTCCGCCACGTCGGCGGCCACATGGATGAGCAGGCGCTCCTGCTCGTGCGGGCTCAGTTGCACTCTTCCACCTCACAGTCGTCCACCGGGCCGCACCCGGACAGCTGCGGACCCTACCGACCGTCAACACTCTGTTGAACAGCGGAGATGCGGTGGACGGCCGGACATTGCACGTTAGGGCGGAAGTTTTTCCGGCGCGTTAACTCCGGCTTTGCGATCCCATGATCATCGGACCGGCGGGGGCGGGGCGGGGGCGCCCATCGACATGAGCCCGCGCAGCCCCTCCTGCAGGACGTCGATCTCGACGTCGCCGAAGAGCGCCTGCTGGGCGATGAAGCCCTGCACGGCGGCGATGAGGGTGCGGGCCATGTGCTCGGAGGAGACGTCGGCGGGGACGAGGCCGTTCGCCCGGTACGCGTCGACCAGCCCCGCCCAGATCTCCCGCATCCCGTCGAAGCCCTGGGCGAGGGCCTTCGCCAGCGCCTCGTCCCGGAGGGTCTCGGCCCACACCTGGATGATCAGCCGGGCGAAGGCCTGCTGCTCCGCCCCGGCGATCCGGCGCTCCAGGACGATCGTCATCACCCGCCCGATCAGCACGTCGGGCGTCGGCGGCGGATTCTCCCCGGCGGCCTGCGCGAAGGCGCCGCGGATGCGGGTGAAGGTCTCCTCGGCGATGGCCGCGATCAGCTCGTCCTTGCTCCGGAAGTAGCGGTAGACCGCGCCGGCGGAGAGCCCCGCCTCGGCGAGAACGTCCTGCATGGACGTGGCGTGGAAGCCGTTGCGGGCGAAGCAGCGGGTGGCGCCGTCGAGGATCTGGCGGCGGCGGGCGTCGAGGTGTTCCTGGGAGACACGGGCCATGCCCCGAACCTAAAACGAATATTCATTCTTGACAACTTCGCCACCCCGGCGGACAGTGGGCCAGGAGAAAACGAACGATCCTTCTCTTTGATTGTCCCCCGTGCCCCGTCCCGCCCCCCTGCCCTACAGCCCCTCCGCCTTCAGCACTCCGGCCCTCCAGTCCCTCCCCTTCGGCACTCCAGCCCTCCAGCGCCCCCGCCCCTCCCGGCGCCCCTCTCGGCGCCCCTACCGGCGCTCCACTCCGAGCGATCCCGTCCCAACCAACCCGCGAATCGAGGCCGTCATGCCCGCCCCCACCGCCTCCGCCCCGGCCTCGGCCGCGGCACCGGCCCCCACCCCCGACACCGGCCCCGGCACGGCTCCCGGCGCCGGGCGCAAGACCCTCGCGGTGCTGCTGCTCGTCCCGGCCCTCGCCGCTCTCGTCCTGTGGACCTTCGCCTGGCCCGCCGCCCGCATGGCGCCGCGGGACCTGCCCGTCGGCGTGGCCGGCCCGGTCGCCGCGGCGGACGGGGTCGCGCGCGAGCTGGAACGGCACGCGGGGGCCTTCGAGGTCCACCGGTACGAGGACGCCGCCGCCGCGCGCTCCGCCGTCGAGAACCGCGAGGTGTACGGAGCGGTCGTCGTCACTCCGGCCGGCCCGGAGCTGCTGACCGCCTCCGCCGGCAGCCCCGTCGTGGCCGGCCTGCTGCGCGAGGCCGTCACCGGGGGCGCCGCCGCGGAGAACAGGACCGTTCCGGTCACCGACGTCGTCGCGCTGCCCCCGGCCGATCCGCGCGGCGCCGTGCTGGGCGCCAGCCTGCTGCCGCTCGCCCTGGCGGGCGCCGCCACCGGCGCAGCCGCAGTGCTCCTCGGACTGCGCGGAACCCGCGCAGTCGCCACCCTCGCCGGGGCGTCCGCGCTCGCCGGGCTCACCGGCGCCGCGCTCGCGCACGGCTGGCTCGGCGTGCTGACCGGGAACGCCTGGGCGGAGGCCGGCGTCCTGGCACTGACCGTCCTCGCGATCGGCGCCACCTTCGCCGGGCTCGCCACCCTGCTCGGCAAGCCCGGCTTCGGGCTCGCCGCGGTGCTCACGATCCTGGCGGGAAACGCCTTCTCCGGCATGGCGAGCGCCCCCGAGCTGCTGCCGTCCGGGATCGGCCTCCTCGGCCAGTGGCTGCCGCCCGGCGCGGGCGGCAGCGCGCTGCGCTCCGTGGCGTACTTCGACGGCGCGGCGGCGGGCGGACCGCTCCTGGTCCTCTCCCTCTGGGCCGTCGCGGGCCTGACGGCGCTGGCCCTCGGCACCCGCCGGCGGCCCGGTCCGGCCCCCGTACCGACCCCGGACCCGACCCCGGTTCCGGCGACGGCGGGCTGACCGCCCGCCGCCCACCGACGGCCGCGTGCCCCCGACGTAGCGGACGGGGGCACGCGGCTTCCTCGTATACGGAGGAGAGGAAGGCCGGACCGGCCGGGACGACGGGGCACGGCACGGGAGGGGACGGAGCGGCGCGACGCGGGGGCGAGCGGCGCGACGCGGGGGCGCGGAGCGGGGCGCGGGACGCGACGCGGGGCGGGGCGCGGCAGGGACGCGGGGCGCGGCAGGGACGCGGGGCCTGGCGGGAAAGGACGGAGCCGTCGGGTCGGGCCGGAGCCTTCGGGTCGGAAGAGGACGAAGCCGGCGGCTCGGGCCGGAGGGGCGCGCCACGGCCCGTCGTCAGCCGGCGCCGGGCTCCCCGTGGCGGGCGGCGATGCCGAAGCGGCGCTGTTCACCGGTGGCGGAACCGAGACCGGCGAGACCGCCCGCGCCGGTGAGGGACGTGATCACGGGATCACCGGCCGCCTCCGGCGCCTCCGCCTCCAGCTTCTCCAGTCGCTCCAGGTCGGCGGCGGAGACCAGGGCCACGAGCGGCTTCCCGTGGCGGGTCACGACCACGCGCTCATCGCCGTACACCACGCGGTTGATGAGGTCGGCGAGCTCCGCCCGCGCTTGCGTCACCGGGATCTCGTAGGTCATGCTCCTCATCTTACGGTCTGTACGTCCTGTACATTTTTGACAGAAGGAGGCGCTCCCCTTGGACGCACGTCACGTACTGCCGGAGTTCTCGGAGCGGACCTCGTACGGCCTCCGGACCCTCGATCCGTACGCGAAGCTCCTGGAGAACCGGGTGGTGTTCCTCGGCACCGCGGTCGACGACGCCGCCGCGAGCGACGTGATCGCCCAGCTCCTGTACCTCGACCACGCCGACCCCGGGCGGGACATCGCGCTGTACCTCAACTCCCCCGGCGGCTCGATCACCGCGACGACCGCGATCCACGACACGATGCGCAGCCTGGCGAGCGACGTGGAGACCACCTGCCTCGGCCAGGTCGGCTCC
Source organism: Streptomyces omiyaensis (assembly GCF_014650895.1). Classification (GTDB taxonomy): domain Bacteria; phylum Actinomycetota; class Actinomycetes; order Streptomycetales; family Streptomycetaceae; genus Streptomyces; species Streptomyces omiyaensis. Next base: position 131,075 of record NZ_BMVV01000007.1, on the reverse strand, counting down.
ACGGCGGCGGTCCTGCTCGCGGCGGGCGCGCCCGGCAAGCGCATGACGCTGCCCGGCGCCCGGATCACGCTGCGCCAGCCGGTCCTGGACGAGCCGTTCACCGGCCGGCCCTCCGACCTGGACCTCCAGGCGCGCGAGATGGCACGCCTGCGCGAGGTGATGACGCGCCTGCTCTGCGCGTACACCGGCCGGGACGAGGAGCGGATCACCGCGGACACCGACCGTCCGACCGTCCTCGACGCGCCCGCGGCGCTCGCGTACGGCCTGGTCGACCACATCGTCAGCGACCGCCGGGCCGCCTCCGGCGCCTCGGCCCGGTGAGGCCGCGATGGTGCCGGAACTTCCGCCGCTGCCCGCCCTGACCCGCGCCGAAGGGGAGTTCATCGACGCGTACCTCGAAGTCGTCGACCTCCTGGGGAAGATCAATCCATCCAGGACCTCGCATACCTATGGCGCGCTGCGCGCCGCCCAGGCGCTGGCCGGGCGGGTGGAAGCTCTGCGACAGGCCCTGACGCTCATGCACATGCGGGGCGAGAGCGAGGTCCACGCCGAGACATTGGCCTGTGCCCTGCGGGTGTTGGACGGCGAACGGCGAGCGGCCCGCGTCACCGTGCCCGGAACGCGCGCCAGTTGACATTCCGTCGTGTCGTGTCGAGCCCCGGACGGCCGACACGGGACGCAGAATCCGTCCCCCGTTCGGCGTATTCGCGGGATCGACAGTTGAGGCGGGCAAGTTGCGCAACCGATGTACGCATTTGGCGGAATCGGACATTCCGGCGCTGGTACGGGGCTCGTCAGCCAAACCTGCGACGATCACGAAACCCTCTTGTCCACCCGTATGGATCAGTCGTGAGGAGCCTCACATAACGCCGTTTCCGCTCGGATTTCACCCGTGTCGTGGGTCAAGATCCTCGACGACGACAAGCCCCCGCCATCCAGGCGGGGCGGTCCGGGCGGACGCCGAGTCCTGCCGCCGTCCCGGACGTCTGGTCGACAGGATTGGACCGGCAGGAGTGGAGGACCCGAGCAGTACGGGTCGACCGCGCTGAATCCCCAGCGCGGCCGTCCCTTGGGGTGAAGCCGCAGCCGCGGCCGGGCATCTTCGCCTGCCCGAACCCGACAGGTCATCCTTCACAGGCGGCTGACGAAGGGTTGCGCATGACTGCGCAGATGCATGTCCCGTCCCTGCTGTCCCGGGCGGGAGCCGTCTCGGCTCTCACCCTCGCCGCCGTCGGCGGCACGCTCCTCGCTCCCGGAGCGGCACCCGAGGCCCAGGCAGCCACCTCCCACGCGACGAAGGCACTGGGCGTCGCCGCGTCCAAGAAGGGCGCGCCCTACCGGTACGGCGCGGCGGGGCCCACCCGCTTCGACTGCTCCGGTCTCACGGTCTACGCGTACAAGAAGGCGGGCAAGTCGCTGCCCCGCACAGCGCAGCAGCAGTACAACAAGACCCGGCACATCTCCGCCTCCAGCCGCCAGAAGGGCGACCTGGTCTTCTTCCACTCGGGCGGCAGGGTCTACCACGTGGGGATCTACGCCGGCAGCGGCAAGATCTGGCATTCGCCCAAGACCGGCTCGTGGGTGAAGCTCGACAGGATCTGGTCCTCGAAGGTCTACTACGGGCGCGTGAACTGACCCACCGGCGCCTGCGGCCGTCCCCGGAGTGCGGTGGCGCCGCCGCACCCCACCGCAGGCGCCCCGCCCCGCGCGAAGACACCGCGCCCGCCGCCGCGCGGGAGCACGGCGTCTCCCAGGACGCGCCGATGACACTCGACCGAGCTCTCGCCGACGCCGCCATCGCCCAGCCCGACCGCCGCCGGTCCCCCGGCGAGCCCGGCGGAGCCGCCGCCGTCCGCCTCGACGACGGACGGATCCTCACCGGCGTCGGCCTCGACACCATCCACCCGAGCATCGCCCTCGACACCATCCACCCGAGCGTCGCCCTCTGCCAGGAGACCGGCGCGTACTGCCAGGCCTACACCCTCGACCGCCGGGTGACCGCCACCGTCTGCGTCTTCCGCGACCCGGAGGACGGCCGGTACGTCATCCTGCCTCCCTGCGGCGTCTGCCAGGAGCGTCTCGCGCTCCGGAGTCCCGACGTCGAGGTCGGCGTCCCCCACCCCGAGGACCCGACGCGCCGGGTGGCGCGGCGGCTCGGCGAACCGAACCAGCGCTGCTGGGCACGTCACTGCGCCGGCGGCTCCTGGCCCTCCCCGCCCTGCACGCGAACCGAGCGGACGACCGACCTCGTGGCAGAGGGCCCGCCCTGCGCCCACTCGCCATGCCAGGCGGACGGCCGGGGGGACGGGACGTGCGGGTGCCCGTCGGGTTCAGCAGACGGGGACCGGTGCGGCTGCCCATGGCAGCGTGATCCACACGGTCTTGCCGCCCTCCGCCGTCGGCGTGACCGAGAGCCGGCCCCCCGCCTCCGCCGCGAGGACCCGGATGATCGACATGCCGCGCCCGTTGTCCTGCTGGACGGCGGCGGGGAGACGGCGCGGGAATCGCGGGTGGCTGTCGGTGACGCCGATCCGCAGCACCTCCTCACGGTCGAGACGCAGCTCGACCGTGAAGGTGGGCGATTGCCCAAAGGTGTGCTGGACCGCGTTGGTCGCCAGCTCCGAGACCATCAGCCGGATCGAGTCCGCCGCGTCACCATCGCCGTCCAGACCCCAGCGGCCGAGCACCTCCGCCACGAACCTGCGTGCCGCGGCGACCTCGGCGGGATCGCTCGGCAGGGTGAAGGATGCTTCTTGGTGATCTGCCATGGCGACGTCGTCCCTTTCCCGCCGGGGCCGTCGCCCCGGATCGCGCTTCGCGTCAGACTGCCACCGATCGCGCGCCCGGGTGAGGCGTTCTCCCGAGATATGTCCCGCTCTGTCGCCCGAAGCGGTGAACGCGGCGAACTCCGATCCCCCGAAGCACCCTTGAGCCGTCCCGGAACCGCCCCCCGCCACCACGGCCGGCTCCCTGCCCGTCCGGGACCACCACGGCCGCCCCCTCGCCCCGTTCCCCGGTCACTCGGCCACTCGGCCACTGGTCACTGGTCGCTCGGTCGCTGCTCACTCGGAGGCCCGATCAGGCCCCCGGAAGCTTGGGCGCCTGGAAGCCCGGGCGCAACCGCCCCGGGGCCCGGCCCCGTGCAAGTGCCCAGCACACACGCCCGGCACCGGCGCTCCCCCACGCGCTTTCCCTGCGCGTCAGCCGTCCGCCTGTGCACGTGCCTCGCGGCGCGCGCCGGGCGGCGCGGTCCGCACGATCGTCGCCACCGCCCGCTCGATCTCCGCGTCCGTGAGGTCCGCGCGGGCGGTCAGCCTCAGCCGCGAGATGCCGTCCGGCACCGACGGCGGCCGGAAGCAGCCGACGGAGAGGCCCTGTTCCCGGCAGTCGGCCGCCCAGCGCAGGGCCTCCTCCGGTCCCGGCGCGTGCACCGACACCACCGCCGCGTCCGGCCGGGCCGAGGTGAACCCCGCCTCGGTGAGCGTCCGGTGCAGCGCGGTCGCGACCGCGCGCGCCCGCTCGGCGAGTCCCGCATCGGCGGCGATCAGCCGCAGGCTCGCGAGCGCGGCGCCGGTGGCCGCCGGGGCGAGCCCGGTGTCGAAGATGAACGTGCGCGCCGCGTTGACCAGGTGCTCGATCACGCGGGCGGGGCCGAGGACCGCACCGCCCTGACTGCCCAGCGACTTGGAGAGGGTGAGGGTGGCGACCACGTCCTCGTCGCCCGCGAGTCCGGCGCCGTGCAGGGCGCCCCGGCCGCCCGCGCCGAGGACCCCGAACCCGTGTGCGTCGTCCACGACGAGCCCGGCACCGTGTTCGCGGCAGGCGGCGGCGAGTTCCTCCAGCGGAGCGCGGTCGCCGTCGACGGAGAAGACGGAGTCGCTGACCGCGAACGCCCGCCGCCCCGGATGCGCCTCCAGCGTCTTGCGCACGGCCTCGGGATCGGCGTGCGGAACCACGGCGGCCTCCGCGCGGGCGAGCCGGCAGCCGTCCACGATCGAGGCGTGGTTGGCGGCGTCGGAGACGATCAGCGCGCCCGGCCCGCCGAGCGCGGTGAGCGCGGCGAGGTTGGCGGTGTAGCCGGAGGAGAAGACGAGGGCGGCCTCGAAGCCGCAGAACGCGGCCAGTTCCTCCTCCAGGCGGGTGTGCAGCCGGGTCGTGCCGGTCACGAGACGCGAACCGGTCGCGCCGGCGCCCCACCGGCGGGCCGCCTCCGCGGCCGCGGCGGTGACCTCGGGGTGCCGGGTGAGGCCGAGGTAGTCGTTGCCGGCCAGGTCCGTCAGCTCCGACACGGCCGGGCGGGGCCGCAGCGTCCGTACCAGTCCGGCCTCGGCCCGGCGGCGGGCTTCCGCCTCGGTCCAGTCGAAGGCGGAGCGACGCGGAGGCGGGGTCGGCTGGACCTGGGGCATGCGGCGTTCCTTTTGTCGGCACCTTTTGTAGGCAGCGCACAGACCCTAACGTCAGGAAGCCGAGGTCGGGATGTGGTCATACACACACCTCGATCGGGCCCGTTTGTTCAGATCCTCCTTGGCCGGGGGGTGTGCGGTAGGCAAGGATCAGCCCTTATGGACCTGCTGAACACGCTGGTGGAGAAGGGGCTGCGGCGCGAGACGCCGACCCGTGAAGAAGCGCTCGCCGTGCTGGCGACCTCCGACGACGACCTGCTCGATGTGGTGGCCGCGGCCGGCAAGGTGCGCCGTCAGTGGTTCGGGCGGCGGGTGAAGCTGAACTACCTCGTCAACCTGAAGTCCGGGCTCTGCCCGGAGGACTGCTCGTACTGCTCGCAGCGGCTCGGCTCGAAGGCCGACATCCTCAAGTACACCTGGCTGAAGCCGGACGAGGCGTCCCAGGCCGCCGCGGCGGGCATCGCCGGCGGCGCCAAGCGGGTCTGCCTGGTGGCGAGCGGCCGCGGTCCGACGGACCGCGACGTGGAGCGCGTCGGCAGGACCATCGAGGCGATCAAGGAGCAGAACGAGGGCGTCGAGGTGTGCGCCTGCCTCGGTCTGCTCTCCGACGGGCAGGCCGAGCGGCTGAAGACGGCCGGCGCCGACGCGTACAACCACAACCTCAACACCTCCGAGGGCACGTACGGCGAGATCACCACCACCCACACCTACGCGGACCGGGTGGACACCGTGCAGAAGGCGCACGCGGCGGGCCTCTCGGCCTGCTCGGGCCTGATCGCCGGCATGGGCGAGACCGACGAGGACCTGGTCGACGTCGTGTTCGCGCTGCGCGAGCTGGACTCGGACTCGGTGCCGGTCAACTTCCTGATCCCGTTCGAGGGCACGCCCCTGGCGAAGGAGTGGAACCTCAGCCCGCAGCGGTGCCTGAGGATCCTCGCCATGGTCCGCTTCGTCTGCCCCGACGTGGAGGTGCGGATCGCGGGCGGCCGCGAGGTCCACCTGCGGTCGATGCAGCCGCTGGCGCTGAACATCGCCAACTCGATCTTCCTCGGCGACTACCTCACCAGCGAGGGCCAGGCCGGTCAGGCCGACCTGGAGATGATCGCGGACGCCGGCTTCGAGGTGGAGGGCGCCGGGACGACCACGCTGCCCGCCCACCGCGCCGACGCCCTCGCGGCGGCGGGTGCCGGCGGCGGGTGCGGCTCGCACGCCTCGGCGGGCGGCTGCGGTTCCGGTGCGGCGGCCGGCTGCGGCTCGCACGAGGACGCGACGGCCGGCGGCGGCTGCGGTCCGTGCGGCGGGCACGCGGCTCCCGCCGAGGCCACCGCCGGGGCGGTTCCCGCAGCGGCGGCGACCGGCTCGGAGGCCCGGACGGACCTGGTGGCGGTCCGCCGCCGCGGTGCCGGTACGGACCTCGCCCCGAACGCGTGACGATGCGCACCGACGAACTCCTCGCCCTGGACCGGGCGCACGTGTGGCATCCGTACGGCCCCATGCCGGGCCGTGCGGAGCCGCTCGTGGTCGCGTCCGCGTCCGGTGTGCGTCTGCACCTCGCCGAGCCCTCCGAGGGACGGACCGAGCTGATCGACGGCATGTCGTCGTGGTGGTCGGCTGTGCACGGCTACAACCACCCGGTGCTCAACGAGGCCGCGCGCGGTCAGCTCGACCGGATGAGTCACGTCATGTTCGGCGGGCTCACCCACGAGCCGGCGGTGCGCCTCGCCGCCCGGCTCGTGGAGATCACGCCCGAGCCGCTGCGGCACGTCTTCCTCAGCGACTCCGGCTCCGTCGCGGTCGAGGTCGCGGCCAAGATGTGCCTGCAGTACTGGCGTTCGCTCGGCCGCCCCGACAAGCGGCGGCTGCTGACCTGGCGCGGCGGCTACCACGGCGACACCTGGCAGCCGATGTCGGTGTGCGACCCCGAGGGCGGGATGCACCAGCTGTGGTCCGGCGTCCTCCAGCAGCAGGTCTTCGTGGACGAGCCGCCGGCCGCGTACGAGGAGTCGTACGCCGAACTGCTCCGCACCACCGTCGCGCGCCACGCGGACGAACTCGCCGCGGTGATCGTGGAGCCGGTGGTGCAAGGCGCGGGCGGCATGCGCTTCCACGACCCCGCGTACCTGCGGGTGCTGCGCGAGGCGTGCGACGCGCACGGCGTGCTCCTCGTCTTCGACGAGATCGCGACGGGCTTCGGCCGCACGGGCACCCTGTTCGCCGCGGACCAGGCCGGGGTCTCCCCCGACGTGATGTGCCTGGGCAAGGCGCTGACGGGCGGCTACCTGTCGATGGCGGCGACCCTGTGCACCGGCACAGTGGCCGACGGCATCTCCCAGGGCGAGGTCCCGGTGCTCGCGCACGGGCCGACGTTCATGGGCAACCCGCTCGCCTCCGCCGTCGCCTGCGCCTCCATCGACCTGCTGCTCTCCCAGGACTGGGCGCGCGAGGTCAAGCGGATCGAGGCCGGACTGCGCGACGGCCTCGCCGGCACCGAGGACCTGCCGGGCGTGCGCGACGTGCGCGTGCTCGGCGCGATCGGCGTCGTCCAGCTCGACCACGAGGTCGACATGGCGGCGGCGACGCGGGCGGCGGTCCGGGAGGGCGTGTGGCTGCGCCCGTTCCGCGACCTCGTCTACACGATGCCGCCGTACGTGACGGAGGACGCCGACCTCGCCCGGATCTGCGCGGCGGTGCGGGCGGCGGCGACCGCGGGCTGAGCACGCCCGACGGTGACGGACGAACCGGTCGACGCGCACGCGCCGCCGGAGGGAAAGGAACAGTATGAGCATCGTCGTCGTCAGCGGGACGGGGACGGAGATCGGCAAGACCGTGGTCACGGCGGCCGTCGCCGCCGCGGCCGTCGCCGCCGGGCGCACGGTCGCCGTCCTCAAGCCCGCGCAGACCGGGCTCGCGCCCGCGGAGCGGGGCGACGCGGACGAGGTGGTACGGCTCTCGGGCGCGAAGACCGCCGCCGAGCTGGCCCGCTACCCCGAGCCGCTCGCCCCGGACACGGCCGCCCGGCGCGCCGGTATGGCACCAGTCGGCCCCGAGCGGGTCGCGGAGGCCGCCCGGGCTCTCGCGGAGGAGCACGACCTGGTGCTCGTCGAGGGCGCGGGCGGGCTGCTCGTCCGCTTCGACCAGGACGGCCACACCCTCGCCGACGTCGCCCGGCTGCTCGGCGCGCCCGTCCTCGTGGTCGTACCGGCCGGACTCGGGACGCTGAACTCGACCGCGCTCACGGCGGAGGCGCTGCGGGCGCGCGGGATCGAGCAGCTCGGGGTGGTCGTCGGCAGCTGGCCGGCGGCCCCGGACCTGGCGGCGCGGTGCAATCTCGCCGATCTGCCGGAGGCGGCGGGCGCCCCGCTGCTCGGTGCGGTGCCGGAGGGTTCCGGCGCGCTGGACCCCGCGGCGTTCCGCGCGGCGGCGGGCGGCTGGCTCGCCCCTGTGCTGGGCGGCACGTGGGACGCGGACGGATTCGCGGACGGCGCCCGGGCGCTCCCCCACGAGGCCGGGGCCTGAGGCATCTGCACAGTCCGTCGGCGCGTCCTCGCCACGAGGGACCGTGCCGGCCGCGCCGCCTCGCAAGCCGCGTCCGGTCGATCCGCGCGGCCGCGTCCCTCCGCTCCGTGGAGTCGTGTCCCCTCGCTCCGTAGAGTGAGGGGATGCGCGCACAGGTACAGGAGCTCGTCTTCGACTGCGGTGATCCGGCCGCGCTGGTCCGTTTCTGGGCGGGGCTCCTCGGCGGGGAGCCCGTCGAACGGAGCCCCGATTGGGCATATGTCGAACCGCCCGGCTTCGTCCGCATCGCCTTCCAGCGGGTGCCCGAGGGCAAGACCGCGAAGAACCGGCTCCACCTCGACCTGGAGGTGCCGGATCCGGAGGCGGCGGCCGACGAGGCCGAGCCGCGCGGCGCGGTCCGCGTCGGCGGTCCGGTCACCGACGAACAGGGGTCGTTCCAGGTGATGCGGGACCCGGAGGGCAACGAGTTCTGCTTCGTCACGGGATGACGTCCCCGCGGACGGCCGCCTCGGGGTCCACGGTGCGGAATGTGCTGGCCGCGCCGGTACCCGCGTGGTGGGATCTGCCCGTGATCGACATACAGTTCCGGGCCGCCGTGCCCGCAGACGCCGAGTCCGTCCTCGCCTTCTGGCGCGAGTCCGCCGAGGGAACCTCCGTCTCCGACGACGTCGCCGGGGTGAAGCAGCTCCTCGACCGCGACCCCGAGGCGCTGATCCTCGCCGTGGACGGCGAGCGGATCGTGGGCTCCGTGATCGCCGGCTGGGACGGCTGGCGCGCCTCGCTCTACCGGCTCGCGGTCCTCCCCTCGTACCGGAGGCGCGGTCTCTCGAAGGCCCTGCTGAAGGCGGCGGAGGAACGGTTCGCCTCGCTGGGCGGGCGGCGCGTGGACGCCATGGTTCTGGAAGCGAACGAGCGGGCCCATCATGTGTGGACCGCGGCGGGGTATGAGCGGCAGGACCAGTGGCGACGCTGGGTGAAGCCGGTCACGGGGTGATCGACCCGCCGTTTTGCCGATCCTTTACCATGAGATCTCCTTCAAACGACCGAGACGACCGAAAGGTGTGAACGTCCGCCCATGGGCGAGCCTCCCAGTAGCACTGGTGCTTCCTTCTCCGGCACCGATGCCCCCTCCTCCGCGAGCACCGGTCCCGATTCCGGCGATCGACATCGACATCGCGCGTTCCGTGCCCCCCTGACTGATCATGGGACGGAGGTGAACCGATGACCGAAGTGCTTCTGCTCCTGGTGGCGCTGCTGCTCTCGCTCGCGTGCGGCGCGTTCGTGGCGGCGGAGTTCTCGCTGACGACCGTCGAGCGGGGCGAGCTGGAAGCGGCCGCGGAGCGCGGCGAGCGCGGTGCGGCGAGTGCCCTCAAGGCCGTCAGGTCCCTCACGTTCCAGCTCTCCGGCGCCCAGCTCGGCATCACCGTCACCAACCTGGTCGTCGGCATGCTCTCCGAGCCCTCCATCTCCAAGCTGATCCAGGGACCGGTCGAGGCGCTCGGCCTCTCCCCCACGGTCGCCTCGTCGATCGCCCTGGTCCTCGGCACCGCCGTCTCGACCGTGGTCCTCATGGTCGTCGGCGAGCTGGTCCCCAAGAACTGGGCGATCTCCTCTCCGCTCGCGGTCGCCAAGGTCGTGGCCACGCCCCAGCGCGTGTTCACCGCCGCCTTCAAGCCGCTGATCAGCCACCTCAACAACACCGCCAACCGCATCCTGCGCCGTCTCGGCATGGAGCCGGCCGAGGAGCTCGCCTCCGCGCGTTCCCCCCAGGAGCTGGTGGCGCTCGCACGCCACTCGGCGAAGGAGGGCGCGCTGGAGGCCGACACGGCCGAATTGTTCGTTCGCACACTGAACCTCGCGGAGCTGACCGCCGAGAACGTGATGACCCCGCGCGTCCAGATGACCGCCCTGGAGGTGCAGGCCACCGCCGAGGACGTCGCCAACGCCACGCGCGCCACCGGCCTCTCCCGCTTCCCCGTCTACCGGGGCAACCTCGACACGGTCGTGGGCATCGCGCACATCAAGGACGTCCTCGCCATACCGGCCGACGAACGGCGCCTGCGCCGCGTCGGCGACATCGCGCGCGAGCCGCTGCTCGTGCCCGAGACGCTGACCGTGGACAAGCTGCTCGACCGGCTGTCCGGGAAGCAGACGATGGCCGTCGTCATCGACGAGTACGGCGGCACGGCCGGCGTCGCGACCCTGGAGGACATCGTCGAGGAGGTCGTCGGCGAGGTGCGCGACGAGCACGACCCGCACGAGACGCCCGACCTCGCCCGCGCGGGTGAGGACGAGGACGGCCGCGCGCTGTGGTCCGCCGACGGCGCCGCCCGTACCGACCAGTTGGAACGCATCGGCCTGAAGGTGCCGGACGGCCCGTACGAGACCCTCGCCGGCGTCCTCGCGACCGACCTGGGCCGGATCCCGGCCGTCGGTGACACCGTCGAACTGGGCGGCTGGCGCCTCGACGTCGTCGACGCCTCCGGGCGCCGCGCCGCGCGCGTCCTGCTGCACGCGCCGCTCCCCCAGGACGAGGACGAGACCGGGGAGGCCCGCCGATGATCGCCGTCCAGTTGCTGATCGGTCTGCTCACGCTCGTCGTGAACGCCTTCTTCGTCGGCGCCGAGTTCGCGCTGATCTCGGTCCGGCGCAGCCAGATCGAGCCGCTCGCCGAGGCCGGCGACCGACGGGCCCGCAGCGTCGTCTGGGGTCTGGAGCACGTCTCCGCGCTGCTCGCAGCCGCGCAGCTCGGCATCACACTGTGCACCCTGGTGCTCGGCATCGTGGCCGAGCCGGCCATCGCGCACCTGCTGGAACCCGTCTTCGACGCCGTCGGCGTGCCGCACGGCCTGGTCCACCCGATCTCCTTCGTGATCGCGCTGACCGTGGCCACCTACCTGCACATGCTGCTGGGCGAGATGGTCCCGAAGAACATCGCGCTCGCCGAACCGGCCAAGAGCGCGCTGCTCCTCGGCCCGCCGCTGGTGGCCCTGGCCCGCGCGCTGCGCCCGGTCATCTTCACCATCAACGCGTTCGCCAACGCCCTGCTCAAGCTGTTGCGGGTGGAGGCGAAGGACGAGGTGTCGGCGACGTTCTCGGACGACGAGCTGGCCCGGATGGTCACCGACGCGAGTGACGCCGGCCTGCTCGACGACCGCGCGACCGAGCGGCTGCACGACGCTCTGGAGCTGGGCCGCCGCCCGGTGCGGGACGTGGTCATGCCGGTGGAGAAGGTGATGTACGCGCAGGTGGGCACCACGCCGGAGGAGCTGGAGGCGCTGTCCGCGGAGTCGGGCTTCTCCCGCTTCCCGGTCGTGGACTCCGACCGCCGGATCCTGGGCTACCTCCACGTGAAGGACGCCCTGGACATCACCCCGCGCGACCTGCCGTTCCCGGTCTCGGCGCTGCGGCCGATCGCCCGCGTGCGGGCGGCGACGCCGCTGGACGACGTGCTGACGGCGATGCGCCGCAGCCGTACGCACCTCGCCGCCGTCCTCGACGAGGACGGCAAGCTCGCCGGCCTCGTGACGATGGAGGACGTCCTGCGCGAGCTGGTGGGACGCTCGGCGGCACCGTGACGCCGCCCTCGTGAGGAAGGGCCCCGGGATCCACGATCCCGGGGCCCTTCCCCGTTTCCTGCCCCGCGTCTCTGCGCGGAGGGACGGACCCGGCCGCATTCCGGCGAAGGGTGACGGCTCGCGTACGGTTGACGGCTCGCGCGCGCTCGACGGCGTACGGGCGAGTGCGTGGGTGGAGGCGGGTGGCGGCTTACGGACGGTTGACGCAGCGCTGCGGTCGCGCGGGCTTCCGCCGCCGCGGGTCAGAGCACGGTCGCCGCCAGCCAGTCGTCGAGGAGGTCGCGGTCTCCGGTGAGGGTGAAGCGCGGGTCGTCGGCCGCGTACCGGCGGTGCAGCAGGAGCAGCAGTTCGCCCGCGTCCGCCGTCACGCGCGCGGTCGGCTCGGTGCCTCCGCCACCCCGGCTCCAGGCGAATCCGCCCGCCCCGAGCACCAGCGTCCACGTGACGCCGCTGTCGCGCGCGACCAGGCTCAGGACGGCGCCGTCGCGGTCGAGGTGGGCGAGGGGCTCGGCGATCCAGGGGATGTAGGGGGCCGTGGTGAGGAAGTGGTCGAGCGCGTCGGCGGCCGTGCCCGGGTCGATCGGCCGCGCCGTGCCGGTGAGCGCGATCTCGGCGTCGGCGAGGTGGACGACCGTCTCGGCCAGGACGTGGCGCGGGTAGTGGCGCACGTGCGGGTCCGCGCCCGGCGACCACACCGGCGCCTCCGGGTCGGCGGTCCTCGCGGCGGCGGCGAAGCCCTCGGCGCGCGCGGCGAACCAGTCGCGGTACGAGGACGGGTCGCCCGGCGGGTCGAGGGCGAGGTCCCCGGCGCGGACGCGCGTGGCGGGACGGGCGGTCACGAGGTGCTCGGCCCAGCCGTGGACGGTGCCGAGGTGGTGGGTCAGGTCGCCGAGCGTCCAGCCGGGGCAGGCCGGGACGGGCGTCGCCGGGTCGGCGCCGCGGACGGTGTCCGCGTACCGCCGGGCGTGGTCGGCGACGGCGTCGACGGCGGCGAGGTGGGTGTCCTCGTCGAGCCCGAAGCCGGCGGAGACGAGGAGCAGCTCCTCGCGCCCGGCACCGGGTGGACGGCGCATCGCGGCCGCGCGGAAGAGCCCGTCGAGGGCCTGCCGGTCCGCGGCTCCGAGTCCGGCGAGGACGTGCCCGGTCCCTTCCAGCCACTCCACGGCGGTGTCGGGGTCGAGGATGTCCTCGTCGCTGGTCTCGACCGCGGTCACCAGCCCGGCCAGTGCTTCGGCCAGGGCGTTCAGGAGCGCGTCGCTCATCGGGTTTCCCCTCCCGGGTTCTCCACGGCACCCGCGCATACCGCACGGTATGATCGGGTCCGCCATGGAGATCAATGCCACGTACAACAGTCTCGTCGCCGTCGGAGACAGCTTCACCGAGGGTATGTCGGACCTGAGGCCCGACGGTTCCTACCGGGGGTGGGCCGACGTCCTCGCCGGCCGGCTCGCGGCCCGCACGCCGGGCTTCCGCTACGCGAACCTCGCGGTGCGCGGGAAGCTCATCGGACAGATCGTCGAGGAGCAAGTCGCCCTGGCCGCAGGGATGAAGGCCGACGTGGTGACCCTCGTCGGCGGCCTCAACGACACCCTCCGCCCCAAGGTCGACATGGTGCGGGTGAAGGACCTCCTGACCGAGGCCGTGGAACACCTCACACCTTCCTGCGGACAGCTCGTCCTGATGCGCAGCCCCGGCCGGAACGGTCCGGTGCTGGATCGTTTCCGCCCCCGGATGGAGGAGCTCTTCGCCCACATCGACGAGCTCGCCGCCCGGCACGGCGCCCTCGTCGTCGACCTGTACGGCGCGCCCGTCCTGGCCGATCCCCGCATGTGGGACGTGGACCGGCTGCACCTCACCGCCGACGGTCACCGGCGGGTGGCCGAGGCGGTGTGGCAGACCCTGGGACTCGCCCGGGAGCACGACTGGCAGGAGCCGCTGCCCGCCACCGCGCGACCCGGCTGGATGACGCGCCGCACCGCGGACGCCCGCTTCGCCCGGGAGCACCTGGGCCCCTGGATCGGCCGCCGCCTCACCGGCCGCTCCTCCGGCGACGGCCGCCCGCCGAAGCGTCCCGAGCTGCTGCCGTACGAGACGCGGTCCGAGGTCTGACCAGCGGCGGGCACCCGCCGCGTGACCTGCGTCTCGTAGCAAAGTCCAGCCCGGGCCACGGCGCTGGCCTGCAGAAATCACCAGTAAACTCTCGACACGTGACTGCTGCGACTGTGAAGCCCCGTATCCCCAACGTCCTGGCCGGCCGCTACGCCTCCGCGGAGCTCGCCGTCCTCTGGTCCCCCGAGCAGAAGGTCAAGCTGGAGCGCCAGCTGTGGCTCGCCGTGCTGCGTGCCCAGAAGGACCTCGGGATCGAGGTTCCGGACGCGGCGATCGCCGACTACGAGCGCGTCCTCGACCAGGTCGACCTCGGTTCCATCGCCGAGCGCGAGAAGGTCACCCGGCACGACGTGAAGGCCCGCATCGAGGAGTTCAACGCCCTCGCCGGCCATGAGCACGTGCACAAGGGCATGACCTCGCGCGACCTCACGGAGAACGTCGAGCAGCTCCAGATCCGCCTCTCCCTGGAGCTGGTGCGGGACCGCACGGTCGCCGTCCTGACCCGCCTCGGCAAGCTGTCCGCCGAGTACGGCGAGCTGGTCATGGCTGGGCGTTCGCACAACGTCGCCGCGCAGGCCACCACGCTCGGCAAGCGCTTCGCGACCACCGCGGACGAGCTGCTCGTGGCGTTCACCCGCCTGGAGGAGCTGCTCGGCCGCTACCCGCTGCGCGGCATCAAGGGCCCGGTCGGCACCGCCCAGGACATGCTCGACCTGCTCGGCGGCGACGCCGGCAAGCTCGCCGAGCTGGAGCAGCGGATCGCCGGTCACCTCGGCTTCGCGCACGCCTTCACCTCGGTCGGTCAGGTCTACCCCCGCTCGCTCGACTACGACGTGGTCACCGCCCTGGTGCAGCTGGCCGCAGGCCCGTCGTCGATCGCCAAGACGATCCGCCTGATGGCCGGCCACGAGCTGGTCACCGAGGGCTTCAAGCCCGGCCAGGTCGGCTCCTCCGCGATGCCGCACAAGATGAACACCCGCTCCTGCGAGCGCGTCAACGGCCTCATGGTCATCCTGCGCGGCTACGCCTCGATGACCGGCGAGCTCGCGGGCGACCAGTGGAACGAGGGCGACGTCTCCTGCTCCGTGGTCCGCCGCGTGGCCCTGCCGGACGCGTTCTTCGCGCTCGACGGCCTGCTGGAGACCTTCCTCACCGTGCTCGACGAGTTCGGCGCCTTCCCGGCCGTCGTCGCCCGCGAGCTCGACCGCTACCTCCCCTTCCTCGCCACCACCAAGGTCCTCATGGCCTCGGTCCGCGCCGGCGTCGGCCGTGAGCTCGCCCACGAGGCGATCAAGGAGAACGCGGTCGCCTCGGCCCTCGCCATGCGCGAGCAGGGCGCGGAGCGCAACGAGCTGCTCGACAAGCTCGCCGCCGACGACCGCATCCCGCTGGACCGCGCGCAGCTCGACGAGCTGATGGCGGACAAGCTCTCCTTCACCGGCGCCGCCGCCGACCAGGTCGCCACCGTGGTGTCCCGGATCGAGGAGCTCGTCAAGCAGCACCCGGAGGCCGCCGCCTACACGCCCGGGGCGATCCTCTGACCCGGACCCGCCGGTTCACCCGCGAGGAACTGGAGGCCGCCCGCGACCGCGTCGTCCCCGACGTGGCCGAGGGCGGCCTCGCCGTTCTCTTCTGCGGCATCAACCCGGGGCTGATGACCGCGGCGACCGGTCACCACTTCGCCCGCCCCGGCAACCGCTTCTGGCCGGTGCTCCACCTCTCCGGCTTCACCCCGCGGCTGCTGCGCCCCGACGAGCAGGGCGAGCTGCTCTCGTACGGCCTCGGCATCACCAACGTGGTCGCCCGGCCGACCGCGCGCGCCGACGAGCTGAGCCGTGAGGAGTACGTCGAGGGCGGCCGTCTCCTCACCGAGAAGGTCCGGCGGCTGGAGCCCCGCTGGCTCGCGGTCGTCGGCGTCACCGCGTACCGCACCGCCTTCGGCGAGCCCAAGGCGGCGATCGGCCCGCAGGAGCGGACGATCGGCGCGACGCGGGTCTGGGCGCTGCCCAATCCGAGCGGCCTCAACGCGCACTGGACGGCGGCGACGATGGCCGAGGAGTACGCGCGCCTCCGCGAGGCCGCCGGTCGACCGCCCGCGCAGCCCGGCCCGTAGGCCCGCGACCCGGTGCCGGTCCCTGGCCCCGACCCAGTCCGCGGCCCCCGGTACCCGCTCCCGGGCGTGGCTGCCTTCGGTGGCCCCACCCCGGTCGTCCTACGGCGGACCCACGTCCGTGACGACGGCGAGGAGCTGGAACGGCAGCTCCTTGTCCCACTGCGAGACGCCCAGTCCGACCCATCCGTCGTCCACCCGCCACAGCACGAGGTTCGGCACGTGCGCGCACAGGCCGGCCCAGGGCTCCGGCAGCTCCTCCCCCGACATGCTCCGTTCGTGCAGCGACCACAGGGCGAGCCGGTCCGGCTCGCCCCAGCGGACGGCGAGCCGGGCGGCCAGTCCGTCCCGATCCGCCTCGTACCGCTCCTCGACCGCCTCCCGGCGGCTGCCGTCGTCCTCCCAGAAGTCCTCGCTGAAGGCCAGCGCGGCGACGTGGAAGCCCGGCCCGCTGTCGCGGAGGCCGGAGCGCTCCGGCACCGCCGGGAACTCCTTCGACCGCAACGAGTCGAGATCCGACAAAAGGCGTGACGTGGTCATGGATCCAGTGAAGCGGTCACCACCGACAGTTGGCGCCACGTCAGTTCGCCGTCGGCACCCGGGAGGCGCCGGGCCGCCGCGGGTCTCGGCGCGGACACGGCCCGGACACGGGCCGGGGGCGGCCCTCGCCGCTTCCGGAACCATTGAGTACCATCCGGCTGAGACGGGCACGAGCTGGGAGGACACACGGTGGGGCGGCTGACCGGCGGGGATCCGTCTCTACTGCGGCGGATCAATTCCGCGGTGGTACTCCATGCGCTGCGCGGCTCCGACGCGCGGACGCTCACCGATCTGACCCGGATCACGGGCCTGTCCCGGCCGACCGTCGAGGGCGTCGTCGAGGGTCTCATCGAGGGCGGTCTCGTCGTCGAGACCGCGCCCGAGGAGGGCGAGGCCCGGCGCCAGGGCCGCCCCGCCCGGAGGTTCCGCTTCCGCGCCGAGGCCGGCCACCTCCTCGGGATCGAGATCGGCCCGCACCGCGTCGCCGCCCTCCTCTCCGGCCTCGACGGCCGGATCATCGGCGCCGGCGCGCGCGAGGTCGCGGAGACCGCTCCCGAGGACGAGCGCCTGGACAAGGTGCGTACGGTCGTCGCCGACGTGCTGCGCCGGGCCGGCGTGCCCCGGTCGAACCTGCGGGCCGTCGGCGTCGGCACCCCCGGCATCGTGGAGGCCGACGGGACGGTGCGGCTCGGCACCGCACTGCCCGGCTGGACGGGTCTCGCGCTCGGCGAGCGCCTGCGCCGCTCCTTCCGCTGCCCCGTGATCGTCGAGAACGACGCCAACGCGGCCGCCGTCGCCGAGCACTGGAAGGGCGCCGCGACCGACTCCGACGACATCGTCTTCGTCCTCGCCGGGCTGAGCCCCGGCGCCGGTTCGCTGATCGGCGGCCGGCTGCACCGCGGTTACGGCGGCGCGGCGGGCGAGATCGGTGCGCTGCACCTGCTGGGCCGCGGCGTCACGCCGGAACACCTGCTGTCGACGACCGACGAACCCCTGCACCCGCTCGACGAGCAGGCGGTGGCGGAGGTCTTCGCGCTGGCGAGGAAGGGTGACGCGCGGGCCGAGGCGGCCGTGGAGCGGTTCATCCAGAGGCTGGTGCACGACGTCGGCGCCCTCGTCCTGGCACTCGATCCCGAGTTGGTGGTGGTCGGCGGCTGGGCGGCCGGCCTGGACGGGGTGCTCCAGCCGCTCCGCGAGGAACTGGCGCGTTTCTGCCTCCGCCCGCCGCGCGTGGTCCTCTCGCTGCTCGGCGAGGCCGCCGTCGGCACGGGCGCGCTGCGGCTCGCCCTCGACCACGTCGAGGAGCAGCTGTTCGCCGTCGAGGGCAGCGTGACGGCCCGGCGCTAGACCGGAGCGGTACCGCCCCGGCTCGGGTGTCACGACCCCGGGCAGCGCACACCGGCCGGCGCAAGGCCGCCACGGCCCTTCGCCGTGCTCCGTGCTCAGAACGTCACGCACCGGCTCCGGGTGCGTCGGCCTCGCCCTCTGCGCGAGGCCCTGCGCACGGGACGCGCATGGGACGCGCACGGAATGCGGAAGGCATGCGTACGGAATGCGGAAGACCCGGCCTCGGGAGGCCGGGTCTTCGGGCTGCGCTCCGGCGGCCCTCAGGGGCCGGTCGCGGCGGTGCGGGTCAGGAGGCCATCGCCAGGTCGACGGAGTCGCCGAAGGTGAGGCGGCAGGTGTCGGCCCGGTAGGTGGCGACGGAGACGGCCGCGGTACGACCGCCCGAGAGGTAGCGGGTCGTGACGACCAGCACCGGCGATCCCGGCAGGCGGTCCAGCTCCTTGGCGTCGTCCGCGCGCGCGGATCCCAGCTCGACCGAGCGGTCCTGGCCGTCGAGGGCGAGGTGCTGGAGCTCGCGCAGCACGGCGCGGGCGCCCGCGGGTCCGGCAAGGGCGTCGACGGCGCCGAGCCCGGCGACCGAGGCCGCGGGCACGTACAGGAGTTCGGCGGCGACGGCCTGGCCCTGGCCGAGCCGCACCCGGCGCACGATGTGCACGTCCTCGCCGACCGGGGTCTCCAGCTGGCGCGTGACGGCGGCGGGCGCCGTACCGAGGACGGAGTCCTGGGCCTCCCAGGCGTCGTCGCCGACGCCGGGCCATGCCTGCTGCGTGGTCGAGACGTCGACGCCCACGCGCGGAGGCGCGACCGTGGTACCGACGCCGCGCCGGCGCTGAAGGCGTCCTTCGAGCTCCAGCTGCTCCAGTGCCTGCCGGAGCGTGGCTCGGGCGACGCCGAAGCGGGCCGCGAGCTCGCGCTCGTTGGGCAGGATCTCGCCGACCGCGAAGTCGGAGTCGAGAGCTTCGCCGATTACCGTCTTGAGGTGCTGGTACTTCGGTTCCTGGACCGATTCCAGCTGCGTGGTCCCCACCCTGTCCTCCGCAATTCGCCGTGTCCCGCGGCGTTTCCGCGCCCTTGTTTATTAAAGGTTCCTGCACTAACTCTGCGACCATAAGGCGAGCCACCCCCTTGGTCAAGACCAATCCTCCGTCGAACGTCCGGAAATGTGACCCTCTGACCTTGATCGTTCACAGGACGTTCGCACCTTCGTGAGGCGCGAGCAGCCCGAAGCCCCGCCCACCGGTTCCGGGGGCGGGGCTTCGGGCTGCGGGGGAGGACGGCCGAGATCCGGCGGCCCCACTTTCCGCAGGGCTCTTGAACTCGTACCTACCGACCAGTAATTCTTGCTGACAGAACATCTAAGAGGATGTACGAGGGAGCCTCCATGCCCGCACGGATCACGTTCGAGTTCGAGACCCCGCAGGGTCGCCGCGCCACGTCCCTGGCGTACGAGCGCCGGGGAGCGGGCGAGCCGCTGCTCCTGCTCCACGGCATCGGACACCATTGGCAGGCATGGGAGCCGGTCCTCGGCGTCCTCGCCACCGAACGCGACGTCATCGCCGTCGACCTCCCCGGCTTCGGCGCCTCCGACGGACTGCCGCCGGACTGCGCCTACGACCTGACGACCGTCACGCCCGCGCTCGCCGCCTTCTGCGCGGCCCTCGGTGTCGAGCGGCCCCACGTGGCGGGCAACTCGCTCGGCGGACTGCTCGCCCTCCAGCTCGGCCGCGAGAAGGCCGTCCGCTCGGTCACCGCCCTCTCCCCCGCCGGCTTCTGGACCGAGAGCGAGCGCCGGTACGCCTTCGGCACGCTGCGCGCCCTGCGCGGCGCGGCCCTGTCGATGCCCCGCCCCCTCATCGACCGGCTCTCCCGGACCCCGGCCGGGCGCACCGCGCTCACCAGCACGATCTACGCCCGGCCCGGCCGCCGCTCACCGGAGGCCGTCGTCGCCGAGACGCTCGCGCTGCGGGAGGCCACCGGCTTCCACCAGACCCTCGCCGCGGGCCGGACCGTCCTCTTCGGCGAGGACATCCCGTCGCTGCCGGTGACCATCGCCTGGGGCACCCGGGACCGGCTGCTGCTGCGCCGCCAGGGCGTGCGCGCCAAGCGCACCCTCCCCGGAGCGCGCCTCGTACGGCTGCCCGGCTGCGGTCACGTCCCCATGAACGACGACCCCGCGCTCGTCGCCCGCGTGATCCTCGACGGCAGCGCCACCGGCTGAACCGGCCTCCGCCGTGGCGTCCAGCCCGCCTTCTCCGGCGGCGATGGAGTCCTGCTCCGCCCTCGCCGCGGCGCCCGTCCCGTCTACCCCACTCGTCCCGTCAGTCCTACCCGTCCTGTCAGCCCTGCCCGCGTGCTCCGGGCTCCCGACCTTGTCCGTGCTCCCGGCCTTGCCCGTCCTACCGGCCTTGCCCGTCCTACCCGTCCTGCCCGTCAGCAGTCCGGTGCCCAGCGCGGCACCGGCCCCGACGAGCAGGCCGCCGGCCGCCTGCGGCAGACCGAGGGTCGCCTCGCCGACCGCGGCCGCGCTCAGCGCGGCCGCCACGGGGATGGCCCCGGTATAGAGCGTGGCACGCTCCATACCGATGCGCTGGACCGCCATGTAGAAGAGGACGAAGCCGACGACCGTGGCGAGCACCGCCTGCCACATCAACGCGCCCGTCTCGACCGCAGTCGGCATCCGCACGAAATCGGCCCCGTCCACGAGAAGCCCCAGCAGCGCGGCCTCCACCGCCCCGACACCACAGACGGCGAACGTGAGCAGCTTGGGCCCGAGCGGACGCAGCACGGGCACCGCGAGCACGGTGAACCCGACCTCGCCGACGAGAGCCACCCCCGACCAGCCGAGCCCCACCAGGTCGGTGCGTCCCCACCCCTGCACGGTGAAGGCGCCTGCGGCGACGAGGAGGGCCCCGTACAGCACGACCGGCGCGGGCCTCCGGCCTTCGAGCAGCGGTACGAGGACGGCGACCACGACCGGTGCGCAGCCGACGACGACTCCGGGAACCGCGGGTTCCGCGGTGCGCTCGGCAGCGAGGACGGCGAGGTTGAAGCCGACCATGCCGACGGCGGCCAGGGCGGCGATCCTCACCCACTGGCCGGGGGTGAGGAGACGGAGCGGCGCGAGTCCGCCGCGGCCGACGAGCGGGAGCAGGAGGAGGCAGGCGGCGCCGTACCGGAGGGCTTGGCCGCCGGCGTACGGGTAGTCGCCGAGCAGGCCGTTGGCGGTGAAGGAGGCACCGACGAGAGCGTAGGCGAGGGTCACGAGCAGGACTCCGCGCAGGGCGTTCGCGTTCATGCTCCTGACGCTAGGGAGCCGTGCGGCCCGGGTTAAGGTCCACTTCCATGACGCCATCGGGGACCACTTCGAGTACGACGGCGAGGCCTTCGGCACGGGACGCCGACGCACAACCGGCGTGGGAGGTGCTGCTTCCTGCCGCCTCGGCGCCCGCGCGCCGACGCGGCCACGCGCTGCAGGAGGCGTTGCGCGAGGCGGTGCGGACCGGACGGCTCGGCGCCGGCACGCGTCTGCCGTCGAGCCGGGCGCTCGCCGCGGACCTGGGCGTCTCCCGGGGGCTGGTCACGGAGGCGTACGAGCAGTTGACGGCGGAGGGCTACCTGCGCAGCGACCGGGGCTCGGGCACCTGGGTGAGCGGCGCGGTTCGAACGATGCGGGCTGTCACGTCCCCCGGCGTGCACGCACCGCCGCCGCCGGACGCGTACGGCTCCGAGGCCACCGTCGACTTCCGGCCCGGTGTGCCGGACCTCTCCCTCTTCCCCCGTTCGGCCTGGGCGACGGCGCAGCGGGCGGTGCTCGCCGCGCTGCCGCACCACTCACTCAGCTACCCGGATCCACGCGGGTTGCCCGTGCTGCGTGCCGCGCTCGCGGGGCTGTTGGCCCGGCGGCGGGGTGTGGTGGCCGACCCCGATCGCCTCGTGGTGTGCTCGGGGGTGGCGCAGGCGGCGACGCTGATGGGATCCGTACTCCGGACGAGGGGCCACGCCGGGGTGGGGGTGGAGGACCCCGGGAGCCCTGAGCACGCTCGGCTCTTCGCGGCGACCGGTCTGGAGACGATGTGGCTTCCCCTCGACGACGAGGGCTTGCTTCCCGCGTCTCTCGACGCGGCGGGTGTGCGTGCCGTGGTGGTGACGCCGTCCCATCAGTTCCCCTCCGGGATCGCGTGGTCGGCCGAGCGGCGCGGCATGCTCCTGGACTGGGCGCGGGCGGTGGACGGGTACGTCCTGGAGGACGACTACGACGGCGACTTCCGCTACGACCGGGCTCCCGTGGGCGCGCTCCAGGGGCTGGATCCCGAACGGGTCGTGTACGCCGGTTCGGTGAGCAAGTCGCTCGCGCCGGGGCTGCGGCTCGGCTGGATGGTCGTGCCCGGGTCGCTGCTCGACGAGGTCGTCGAGCGGAAGCGGACGATGGATCTGGGGCATCCGGCGCTCGATCAGGCGACGATGGCGCACCTGGTGACGAGTGGTGGGTACGACCGGCAGTTGCGCCGTTGTCAGCGCGTCTACCGAGAGCGGCGCGACGCGCTGCTGACGGCGTTGGACGCCTGCTTTCCCGGGACTTCGGTCACCGGGATCGCGGCCGGGTTGCACGTGATCGCCTGCCTTCCGGACCGCTACGGGCCCACCGACCGCTTCCTGGCCCGCGCGGCGGACGCGGGCGTGGCCCTGCGCGCGCTGGAGGAGTACGGGACGAGGCGACCGGCGGACGGAAACGTGCGGCTCGTCATCGGGTACGCGCATCAGACACCGACGGCCATCGCGGCCGGAGTGCGACGGGTCGCGGAGGCGTTCGACGCGCGGTGAGGCCGCGGCGTGGAGCGGCGGGAGTGAGGTATTCACGCGGGGTTCGCGCGGTGGCCGCTCCCGGCGGTTAGGCAGGGGTTCGGCGCGAACCCTCTTCCTGGAGTTCGGCCTTGGCGTCGTGCGATGACGTCGCTTTCGCCCCGTTGCCCTCTCGGAGGTCTCACATGCCCGCGAATCCGCCCGGTCGTCATCTCGCCGCTCCGCTTCCGCCGGCGCCCGCGCGCCGCAGTCTGTTGCGCGGCTCCCTCGCGGCCTCCGCGGGGCTCGCCCTCGGGGGCGCCGGACTCGCGGCGCCGGCGTTCGCTCTGTCGGGGCGCCCCGAGGCCCGGTGGGGTGTGCAGACGGGTGACGTCACCGCCCGCTCGGGGCTGGTGTGGGCGAGGTCGGACCGGCCCGCACGAATGATCGTCGAGACGTCGGCGACGGAGTCGTTCCGACGGGTCCGCCGCCATCACGGGCCGTCGTTGGGTGCGGGTTCCGACTTCACGGGGACGACGTTCCTCCGGGGTCTTCCGCCGGGCGAGCAGATCCACTACCGGGTCGTACTCTCCGACCTCGATGACCCGCGCCGTACGAGTGAACCCGTTCTCGGCACCTTCCGTACGGCTCCGGAGCGACGTCTCGACGGGGTCCGGTTCCTCTGGTCCGGGGACATCGCCGGTCAGGGCTGGGGCATCAATCCGGACATCGGGGGGTTCAGGGCCTTCGAGGCCATGCGCCGCCTCGACCCCGATTTCTTTCTCTGCAGCGGCGACACCGTCTACGCGGACGGGCCGCTGCAGGCGTCGGTGGCGCTCCCCGACGGCAGGGTCTGGCGCAATCTGGTGACTCCCGAGAAGGCGAAGGTCGCCGAGACTCTCGACGAGTACCGGGGTAATTTCCGCTACAACCTGCTCGACCGCAACGTCCGGGCGTTCAACGCACAGGTGCCGACGGTGGTCCAGTGGGACGACCACGAGGTGCGCAACAACTGGTACCCGGGACAGATCCTCGACGACGCGCGCTATGCGGAGAAGGACGTGGACGTGCTGGCGGCCCGGGCGTCGCGCGCTTTCAGCGAGTACTTCCCGGTCTCCACCCTGCGAGCCGGTCCCGGTCCGGGAGCGGTGGGGGCGGCAACCGGCGGCCGCATGCACCGGGTGGTGCGGTACGGGCCGCTGCTCGACGTCTTCGTGCTGGACATGCGCTCGTACCGCAATGCCAACTCCGCCGGGCGGCAGGCGGACGACGCCACCGGCATCCTCGGTACGGAGCAGCTCGCCTGGCTGAAGCGCGAGTTGTCGCGGTCACGAGCGGTGTGGAAGGTGCTGGCCGCCGACATGCCGATCGGACTGGTCGTGCCGGACGGCGCGACCGCCTTCGAGGCGATCGCGCAGGGCGATCCCGGCGCGCCGCTCGGGCGGGAGCTGCAGATCGCCGAGCTGCTGCGTTTCGTCAAGCACCGGCGGATCACCGGCACGGTGTGGCTGACCGCGGACGTCCACTACACCTCGGCGCAGCACTACGCGCCGGAGCGGGCCGCCTTCCAGGACTTCGCTCCCTTCTGGGAGTTCGTGTCGGGACCGCTGGCCGCCGGCGGTTTCCCGGCCAACAAGCTGGATGCGACGTTCGGTCCGGAGCGGGTCTTCGTGCGGGCGCCGGAGCGGGCGAACGTCTCCCCGATGGAGAGTCCCCAGTACTTCGGGGAGGTCGACATCGACGGAGGGAGCGGCGAACTGACGGTCCGTCTGCGGGGGGATGACGACACCGTGCTGTTCACGAAGGTCCTGCGACCGGGGCTGGTCGGACAGTAGCCCGGTCTTCGCCGATGCGCTTTTGTCCACAGGCCGGCCTGTGGACAAAAGCGCGATGTCAGTGGGAGGCCCTACGGTCGTTTGCATGACGCGATCCGTTCAGGCGCTCGCCTACGCACGCCCTTCTTCCCTCGAGTCCACGGCTTCCGGCCGCCTCCTCGGCCTGGAGACGGCCGGAGGTCTGACCCCTCGCGGCGCAGAGGCGCACCCCCGTTTCTTCGCCGGGTTCCTGGCGTCGCCGCAGGTCGCCGCCCGCGGTCTGCTGGCGGTCGCGGACGTGGCCGCGGCCCGCTACCACCAGCGGGCGAGACCGGGCTCCCTGGATCCCGTCGTCACGGGGAACGGGGACCGGCTGCGGTTCGAGTCCTTCTCCGCCTGCGGCGGTGTGTACGCGCGGCTCGACGTGCTCGACGAGGGCCTGGGCGGTGCGGAGACGGGCCACGGCACGACGAACGTGGACGTGAACGACCCGTTGCGGGAGGCGCTTTCGCGGATGACCGGGAACGATCCGATACATCTGCGGGTGGGTCCGGAGGAGATGGCGGTCACGACGCTCGCCGGATCCGTGGTGGAGAAGAAGGTTCCCCTGCCGGACCGCTGGCTGCGCGGCTTCGCGGAGGCGCAGGTCGCCTCGGCCCGTTTCGATCTGCGGGCCGAGCTGACCGGCGCCGAGGCCGTACGGTTCCTGCGTGGGCTGCCGCGCTCGCAGAGTCGGGGAAGGCCGCCGCTGTGGGTAGTCCAGTCGGGTCGGACACTACGCCCGACGACGCGGCCGGGGGCGGGGGCCGTGTGTCTGCCGGGACCGGACCGGCTCGCCGCCCTGGAGAGGGTTCTGCGGTTCGCGACGGGGTTCCGTGTGTACGGGCCGGTGGCCGACGGTCCGGCCGCGCCCAGCGCCTGGGAGGTGGTTCTGCCGGGGATGAGACTGACGCTCACCCTCTCCCCCGATCCGGCCCGAGGGTTCTCCGGGGAGGGAGGGGTGCTGGAGGCCCTCGCGACGGACGACGCCGCGGCGGACGCGGAGCTGATCGCGGTCCTTCTCGCCTGGGAGCCGCGGATCGACCCGGCCGATCTCTCCGAGCAGTCCGGTCTCCCCGTCGATCGGGTCCGCGCCGCCCTGACGCGGTTGGGCACCGCCGGCCGGGTCGGCTACGACGTCGCGGACGCCGCGTACTTCCATCGGGAACTCCCCTACGACGCGGACCGCGCGGAGCGGCACAATCCCCGTCTCGTCTCGGCGAGACGCCTGGTAGCGGACGGTGCGGTGTGTCTGGAGGGGGATCTGGCGACGGTGGTCTCCGGGGAGCGTCGGTACCGGGTGCGCTGGTCGGACGGGACACCGACCTGCACGTGTGCGTGGTGGGCCGACCACCGCGGACGTCGTGGGCCTTGCAAGCACGCGCTGGCGGTACGGATGGTCCGCGGCGGAATGGTCGTGGCGGGGGCTGCATGACCGCGGGGGCCGAGCCGTCGACAGCGGCCGGCAGGAACGGAACGAGCCACTCATGGGGGCGGAGATGACGACGAAGGTGATCAGCGGGACGATCGAGGGCGACGACGAAGGCGTCGACGCCCTGATGAAGGCAGTACGCGCGGGCCGGGCCGGCGAGGTGCCGGCGCTGTTGGAGCGCCTGGAGGCGGCCGACCGAGCGGAGGCGCTGACACGGCTCAAGGCCCTGCGCGCCGAGGTGCGCTCCTGGGACTGGAGCCGGTGGCAGGAGGCGACGCGGGTCCGGCGGGCGCTGTACGTCGCGGGAGCGGGCTGCCACACGGGGGCCGCGGCGGCTGCGAGCTGGCTGGGCGGGCGTGATCTGCTGAGCTGGCGCACGGAGGACGGCGCCCTGGCGCTACGGGTGCTCACCGACCGCACGCCCGTGTGGCGTGCGGATGTGGCTCACCGGTTGGCGGCCAAGCCCGCTGTCGCCGAGGAGAGCTACCCATTGATCCGGGCGCTGGTGGAGAGCTCCGGAGCCACGGTTCCGGCGACGGACGGTTACGTGCTCGGGTGGATGCGGAAGATCACCGACGACAGGCTCCTGACGACGCTGCGGAACGATCCGCAGACACCGGTGCTCGTCGCCCATGCCCTCGCGATGCGGGAGACCCCGGACCAGCTGACCTGGTCGGGAACGGAAGGTTCGGCGGCTCACTGGCCGTCGGCGCTGTCGAAGCTCACGGAGGAAGGGGTGCTCGACCGCGCGGAGCTGGTCGACCTCTGTGTGTCGCGGCTGCTGCGTGGCGGACGCTCCCGTGACCTGCGGTTCCCACTGGCCCTGCTGCAGCTGGTGCCGCCGAACGCGGATGAGCGGCGGGACCGGATCGCCGACTGGATCGGCATGACCGCCGACGCGACCTCGACGGTCGCCGGGTACGCGCAGAAGATACTGTCCGGGCTGGCGCTCGAGGGGGCGCTGCCGGGCGGGGCGTTTGCTGAGATGACGGCGGGCGTGTTGTTCCGTACGGAGAAGAAGCTCCTGCGGGCCCAGCTGACGCTGGTGAACAAGGTCCTCACGAAGAACCCAGCGCTCGCGGGCGAGGTGCTGCCGGTGGTCGCCGACGCGTTCGGTCACGACGACTCGGAGGTTCAGGAGCGGGCGCTGCAGGTCGTGGCCCGCCATCTGAAGGCCGTCGACGAGGCGACACGCCGCGAGCTGGGCCAGGCGGCCTCACTGCTCGGTCCCGCGCACAGGTCGGCGGCGGAGACGGTCTTCGGGAGCGGCCTCGGGGAACCGGAGCACCTGCTGTACGAGGAGATCCTGCCTCCCGTTCCGGAGCCTCAGATCCTGCGGGATACGGAGGGAAGCCTGGAGGAGCTCGTGGAGGACCTGCTGGTGCAGCAGCGTCGCGCGGGCGATGCCATGGAATTCGAGGTGGCGCTCGACGGCCTTGTACGGCACGCGCACAAGGACAAGGAGAGGGTCGCGTCGCGGGTGAAGGAGGCGTTCGCCGACGCGTACTGGCAGGATTCGGGCGCTTTCCTCGGCCACACCGGGTACGACTACTTCCGGCACGGGGCGCGTGGCCTGGACGCCGTGCTCGCGGCTCTCGTGGGGAAGGTGAAGCGGGAACGGACGCGAGCCGGGCGGAACCAGACCGTTCCGATGACGTCCTGTGTGCACGGGGCGATGGAGGTCACGCAGGACATCCGGGTCTGGGAGGTCGCGCATCTGATCGGCGGCGGGACACTGCCGCTGCTCCTGTCCACGCCCACCCGCCACACCGGGGGGATCGATCCCTTGGAGCTGGTGCGCCGGCTTCGCGAGTACGCGGACGCGGGGCTCGAACCGGCGCCGATGGACCTGGGGCACGCCCTGCTGCGGGTGCGCCGCCAGGACGCCGCCGCCGTACAGGCCGCCGACGAAGCGGAGGCGCTCGGCAGCAAGGCCGGGGCACGGCTGGCCGAGTGGCTCCGGTCGGAGAACCCTCTGGGCGCCACGGTTCGATTCCATCCGCGAGGGGAGAAGGAGTCCGGTCGTTGGTGGCTGGTCGATCGGATCCTGGTCGAGATGGCGAAGCGTCCCGAGTTCCGTGACGAGTTCCCGAAGGGCCTGCACTGGCTCGCCGGTGGCCTGCTGCCGAACGCGCGCCGCTGCTACCACTGGGAGCAGGTTCCCGAGCGCTGGGCCACGCTGCTGCCCGCCGACCGCGAGCTGCTCGCGGCATGTCTGCTGTCCTCGATGGCGAGCGCGGTCGACGGGGATTCGGCACGGGACGTGACCGGCCCGCTGACGCTTCTGGCCGAGGGGGAGGGACAGGTCGGCCGGGCCGTCGCCCTGGTGCTCGCCTTCGGCCTCGGTTGCCGTGACGCGGACGACCGGCTTCGTGCGGTGGACGCACTGCTCGTCCTGGCCTCACGAGGGGATCTGGATGCCCGGCAGGTGGGAAGGGATCTGGCCTGGCTTCTTGCCGAACGCTCGATGAAGCCGAACCGCCTCGCGGACGCGGCCCGCACCGCGGCTGCCACGGGCGCGTACGGGACCGTGTGGACGATCCTGTCGGAGGCGTTGCCGCCTCTACTGGAAGCCGAGCAGCCCATGCGCGGCTTGGGTGAACTGCTGGCCATTGCGGCGGACTGTGTGGAACGGTGTGGGGCGACGGGACAGCTCGCGGGACTGGAACGGCACGCCGCGGCGCGGGGCTCGTCACAGCTGGTGACGCAGGCGAGGCGGCTGCGGAACGCACTCCGCCAGGGGAGCGATCAAAGCGCGACAGAAACGTCCTGAATCAGTCGCAAATCCTCCAGATCGCCACTTAACCCGCCAGTCACAAAGCGTTCGTGATCACGCAACACCTCTCGGTCACAGTGAAGTCATGACCGATGTGACGTCCTCGAAGAGCACTCGCCGCCCGCACCACTGGCGGCACGACCTGATCGAACTCGCCGCCCTGTTCACCGCCGTGGTGGTGGCCGACACGATCGCCAAGACCATCGTCAAGGGTCCCGACGGCCCCTACCTCCTGGTGTTCTCGGCCATCGCTCTGATGGCCACCGCCGGCTTCCACACATGGTGGGCGCGAAGGCACAGTCATGCCCCACCCGCCGCCAAGGGAGCGTCCGCGCCGGCGCACGCTTCCGGCGACCCCGCGGAACGGTACACGGACGCCGCGTCGGACCGGGCCCCGGAGGTCGTCGAGACCGTGCTGTGGCGGATGAGGACCACGGTCGACGACGCTCCGGGCAGCCTGGCCGCACTGTGCACCGTGCTCGCCCTGCTCGACGTCGACATCCTCACGCTGCAGACCCACCCGCTGACCGAGGGAACGGTCGACGAGTTCCTGCTCCGCGCCCCGGCAACCCTTTCCTCCGGCGCTCTCGCTCGAGAGATCGGAGCCGCCGGCGGGCGGGACACCTGGACCGAGCGGGCCGATGCCCACGACCTCGTGGACACCCCCACCCGGGTCCTCGGTCTCGCCACCCGGACCGCGCTCGACGCCGCCGAACTGCCCCTCGCTCTCCGCCAGCTCCTCGGGCGGTGCACGCTGCACTCCGTGCCGGCCGTCTCGCTGACCGGCCGTCCGACCGGCGAACAGGCACCCGTCGAGGGCGTGCTCGAAGAGACCGTGATGAAGCTGCGCGACCCCAGCGGCGGCACGCTGCTCATCGAGCGGCCGTACCTTCCCTTCACCCCGACCGAGTTCGCCCGCGCCCGCGCACTCGTCGAGCTCGATGCACGGCTGGGCCCCCGGGTCCCGCGCAGCCAGGACGTCCTCACCCTCCCTGAGGGGAACGAGATCACCGTCCGCCGCGCCGACCAGCGGGATCTGGTACCCGCACGCGCCATGCACGACCGCTGCTCCGCACGCACCCTCAGCCTTCGCTACCACGGGCCGGTCGGCGACGCAGACCGCTACCTCGACCACCTGCTGAGCCCGCGGTTCGGGCGCACCCTCGCCGTACAGACCGCGTCCGGACGTCTCGTCGCTCTCGGACACCTGCTGTGGGACGGTGACGAGACCGAGGTGGCACTGCTGGTGGAGGACGACTGGCAGCGGCGCGGCATCGGCGCCGAACTCCTCGGCCGGCTCGTGGCCATGGCCGAGGAGGCGGGATGCGACAGCGTCTACGCCGTGACCCAGGCGTCCAACACCGGCATGGTCGCAGCCATGCGCGCGCTGAACCTCCCCCTCGACTACCAGATCGAAGAGGGGACGCTGGTGATCACCGCTCGGCTGGACTCGGCACCGCGACGGAGCGAGCGACCCCAGCAGGCTCGGCAGAGCGAGCGCTGAGCGCCTGGGTCAGGTCGCGCCACAGGTCTTCGACGTCCTCCAGGCCCACCGACATCCGCAGCAGCCGGTCGCTGACGCCCGCAGCCCATCGGTCGCCCTCGCGCACGATGCGGTGACTGATGGACGCCGGGTGCTGGATCAAAGTGTCGACACTGCCCAGGCTCACCGCCGGGGTGATCAGCCTGACGCCGGCGATCACCTCGTGCGGGTCGCCGTGCACCTCGAAGGCGACCATGGCGCCGCCGATCGCCGGGTAGTGGACACGCTCGATCCGCGCGTCGGCGGCGAGGCGGCGCACGAGCTCCGCAGCCGTGGCCGAAGCCGCCCGGACGCGCACCGGCAGCGTGGACAACCCACGCAGCAGCAGGTAGCCGGCGAGAGGATGGAGCACGCCGCCCGTGGCGAAGCGCACCCGGCGCAGCTCGCGGGCGAACTCCTCGTCGCAGGCGACGACGCCGCCCATGACGTCGCCGTGCCCGCCCAGGTACTTGGTGGCGCTGTGCAGCACGATGCGCGCGCCGAGACCGGCGGGGCGCTGGAGGACCGGAGTGGCGAAGGTGTTGTCGACGAGGAGCGGGACCGTGCCGCAGGAGTGGGCGACGGCGCGGATGTCGACCTCGGCCAGGGTCGGATTGGCCGGGGACTCGACCATGACGAGGCCGGTGTCCGGGCGGATGGCGTCGGCGACGCCCGCCGGGTCGGTCCAGGTCACCTCGGTGCCGAGCAGCTCGGCGTCCAGCAGGTGGTCGCTGCAGCCATAGAGCGGCCGGACCGCGACGACGTGACGCAGGCCCTGGGCGGCGCGGGCCAGCAGGACCGCGGTCAGGGCGGCCATGCCGCTCGCGAAGGCCACGGCGGCCTCCGTGCCCTCCAGCCTCGCCAGGGCCTCCTCGAAGCGGGCGACGGTCGGGTTGTCGAGGCGGGCGTAGACGGGCGGGCCTTCGAGGCGCGCGCCGGTGGCGGCGAACTCGTCGATGCGGGCGGCCTCGGCGCGGGCGTCGTACGACGGGTAGGTGGTGGACAGGTCGAGCGGAGGGGCGTGCACCCCGAGCGCGGCGAGGTCTTCCCGGCCGGCGTGCACGGCTTCGGTGGCGAGCGCCCTCGGGGTGACCGAAGGGGCGTGATCCATGGCGTCCATGGCCGCACTGTGAACGGATACCGGGAAGTAGCGGCATACATCCGTGCTACGTTCGGCCGATGGCCGAATCTGTCGTACTGGACACGGTCGATCTGCACATTCTCCGCCTCCTGCAGAACGACGCCCGGACCACCTACCGGGAGCTCGCCGCCGAAGTCGGCGTCGCCCCCTCCACCTGCCTCGACCGGGTGGCCCGGCTCCGCCGTACCGGTGTCGTGCTCGGGCACCAGTTGCGACTGGATCCGGCCAAACTCGGCCGCGGCCTGGAGGCACTGCTGCTCGTGCAGGTCCGGCCCCACCGGCGGGAACTGATCGGTCCGTTCGTCGACCGGATCCGTGCCCTGCCCGAGTCTCGGGCCCTGTTCCACCTCACGGGTCCCGACGACTACCTCGTGCACGTCGCCGTGTCCGACCCGTCCGACCTGCAGCGACTCGTCCTGGACGAGTTCACCTCGCAGCGCGAGGTGGCGCGGGTCGAGACGAGACTGATCTTCCAGCAGTGGGACTGCGGCCCCTTGATGCCGCCCGGCGCGGGAGCGTCCTTGTCAGCCGTATGAGCCCGGTCGAGGGTGACGGGAGACCGGCGGAGGCACCAGGATGAGTCACATGCCAGAGAGTTCCCGCAGCAATCTGCCCCGTCAGGTCGCCGACGCCTTCGTCGACGACTTCATCGCCCTCGACCCGATCACCGGCACCCATCTGGGAGTCCGGGAGAGCGCCGGACGGCTTCCGGACTTCTCCCCCGAAGGCCAGGAAGCCGTGGCCGAGCTCGCCCGCCGTACCCTCGCCCTGCTCGACGAGGCGGAGCGGACCCCGGGCGCGGACAGCGACGCCGAGCGGCGCTGTGCCCGCCTGCTCCGGGAGCGGCTCACCGCCGAGCTGGCCGTGCACGACGCCGACGAGGGCCTGTGCGCGGTCAGCAACATGCGCTCGCCGGTGCACAGCGTCCGGATCGTCTTCACCGTGATGCCCACCGAGACCGAGGACGACTGGGCGGCCGTGGCCCAGCGGCTGCGGGCCGTTCCGGCCGCGCTGGAGGGGTATCGGGCCTCGCTCGCGCTCGGTCTGGAGCGGAAGCTGTTCGGCGGGCCGCGGGCCACCGCCACCTTCGTCGGTCAGCTGACCGACTGGGCGGGCGCCGACGGCGCGCCGGGCTGGTTCGAGGAGTACGCCGCGGCCCGCCCCGACACACTCCCGGAGGAGCTGCGCGCCGAGCTCGCCGCGGCGGCCGCCGGGGCGAGCGACGCCGTCGCGGCCCTGCGGGACTGGATGCGCGAGACGTACGCCCCCGCCGTCGCCGACGCACCGGACACCGTGGGCCGCGAGCGGTACCGGCGCTGGAGCCGCTACTTCAACGGCACCGACCTGGACCTCGACCAGGCGTACGCCTACGGCTGGTCCGAGTACCACCGGCTGCGCGAGGAGATGCACACCGAGGCCGACCGGATCCTGCCCGGCTCGGACCCGTGGGAGGCGCTCGCGCACCTCGACGAGCACGGTACGCACATCGAGGGCGTCGACGAGGTCCGCGCATGGCTGCAGCAGCTCATGGACGAGGCGATCGACGCGCTCGACGGGACCCACTTCGAGCTCGCCGAGCGGGTCCGGAAGGTGGAGTCGCACATCGCGCCGGCGGGCGGCGCCGCCGCCCCGTACTACACGGGGCCCTCCGAGGACTTCTCGCGCCCCGGCCGCACCTGGCTCCCGGTGGACGGGCAGACCCGGTTCCCCGTGTACGACCTGGTGTCGACCTGGTACCACGAGGGCGTGCCCGGGCATCACCTGCAGATCGCTCAGTGGGTGCACGTCGCCGACAGCCTCTCCCGCTACCAGGCCACCATCGGCATGGTGAGCGCCAACGCCGAGGGCTGGGCCCTGTACGCGGAGCGGCTGATGGACGAGCTCGGCTTCCTTCCGGACGCGGAGCGCCGGCTCGGCTACCTGGACGCGCAGATGATGCGGGCGTGCCGGGTGATCGTGGACATCGGCATGCACCTGGGCCTGGAGATCCCGGCGGACTCGCCGTTCCACCCGGGTGAGCGGTGGACGCCCGACCTGGCGCAGGAGTTCTTCCAGCGGCACAGCAGCCGTCCGCCGGCGTTCGTGGAGAGCGAGCTGACGCGGTACCTGTCCATGCCGGGGCAGGCCATCGGCTACAAGCTGGGCGAGCGGGCGTGGCTGCTCGGCCGCGAGCGGGCCCGCGCGGCGCACGGCGACGCCTTCGACGCGAAGGCGTGGCACATGGCCGCACTGAGCCAGGGACCGCTGGGCCTGGACGACCTCGTGGACGAGATCTCCCGGCTCTGACCGACCCCGGCGGGAGGTTTCCCCGGCGGACGACTTGATCCGCCGGGGAAACCCCTGTTGGCTCGGTCCATGAACGACTACGCCCCGGACGCCACCGACTGGCGGATCCTCGACGCACTCCAGGCCCAGGGCCGGGCCAGCTACGCCGAGCTCGCCCGCGCCGTCTCCATGTCGCCGTCGGCCGTGACGGAGCGGGTGCGCCGCCTGGAGGAGGCCGGGGTGATCACCGGGTACACCGCCGTGGTGGACCACGAACGCCTCGGGCTGCCGATCCTCGCGTTCGTACGGCTCCGCTACCCCACCGGCAACTACAAGCCCTTCCACGACCTGGTCGCCGTCACCCCCGAGGTGCTGGAGGCGCACCACGTCACCGGCGACGACTGCTTCGTGATCAAGGTCGCCGCCCGTTCCATGCGGCACCTGGAGGAGATCTCCGGGAAGATCGGCACGCTCGGTTCGGTGACGACCAGCGTCGTCTACTCGTCACCGCTCCCCCGCCGTTCCGTCAGCCGCTGAGTCCGTCCCCGGCCGGGTGCAGGCGGACGGACGAGCCGTGGCGGGACTTGGCGACCTCCAGCTGGGCCGGGATCCGGCGGCGCAGGTCGGCCACGTGGCTGACGATGCCCACGCTGCGGTCGCGTTCGCGCAGCGAGTCCAGGACGTCGAGGACCTCGTCGAGGGTCTGGTCGTCGAGGCTGCCGAAGCCCTCGTCGATGAAGAGGGTGTCGAGACGGACGCCGCCTGCCTCGTCGGTGACGACGTCGGCGAGGCCGAGCGCGAGGGCGAGGGAGGCGAAGAACGTCTCGCCCCCGGAGAGCGTGGCGGTGTCGCGCTCGTTGCCGGTCCAGGCGTCGACGACGTGGAGTCCGAGGCCGCTGCGGCGCGCGCCCGCGCGCGCGTCCGAGTGCACGAGCGTGTAGCGGCCGGAGGACATGCGCTGGAGGCGCGCCGAGGCGGCCGCGGCGACCTGTTCGAGCCGGGCGGCGAGGACGTACGCCTCCAGGCGCATGCGGCGCTCGTTCTCGGCGGAGGTCCCGGCGGTGAGGCCGGCGAGCCGTGCCACCCGGTCGTGTTCGGCACGCAGCGGGCCCAGGCGCCGTACCTCGGTCTCGGCCCGGCGGGCGAGTTCGGCGAGGCCGGTGACGCGCTCGCGGGCGGCGGCGAGTCCGGCGCCGGCGGCCCGCAGGGCCCGCTCGGCGGCGGTGTGCGCGGCCTCGGCGGCGGTGGGGTCGGCGGGCGGGAGCGCGGCGGCCTCCTCGGTGCCGGGTTCGGCGAGCCGGTCGGCGACGGCGGCGGACTCGGCCTGCCACACGTCCAGGCGCTGCTGGCGCGCGCGGCGGCTCCGTTCGTCGAGGAGGGCGGCGGCGGCCTCCGTGGGGGTGGTGAACCCGGCCCGGTAGGAGGCGTCGGCGAGTTGGGCATCTGCCTTCTTGAGGCGGTCGGCGGCGAGCTCCTCCGCGCGTACGGCTCCGGCCGCGTCGACCACGAGGGCGATGCGCCGTTCCAGGCGGTCGGCGTGCTCGGCCACACTGGAGAACGCGCCCCGGCCCCGGTCCAGTTCCTCGGCGAGCTCGGCCCGCTGCCGGTCGAGGCTCTCGCGTCGCGAGGTCCGGGCGGCGACGCGGCGTTCCGCCTCGCGTTGGGCAGTTGCCCTCTTCTCGTGTTCGCGTTCGGCGTGCGCCAGCGCTTCGCGCGCCGCGTGCGTCCGGGCGGCGAGGGCGTGCGCCTCCGCGTGGCGGGCGGTCAGCTCCTCGGCCTCGGCGGCGAGTTCGCCGACGGTGGGCTGGGGGTCCGCCTGTCCCGGGGAGGCGAGGGTCCTGACCTCCTCGCGAGCCCCGGCGAGGGCCTCGCGGGTGGCGGCGAGGTCGCGTTCGGCGGCGCGGCCGGTCTCGTCGGCCTGGGTGTAGCGGGCGTAGGCGGCCTCTTCGGCGGCCCGGTCGACGTGGTCGGCGGTGGTGGGCGTCGGCGCAGGGTGGCTGGTGGAGCCGCAGACCTGGCAGGGGTGGCCGTCGGTGAGGGTGGCGGCGAGTTCGGCGGCGATGCCGCGCAGTCGGCGGGACTTGAGGTCGAGCCAGGTTTCGTGTGCCGTGTTGCGGTGCTCGCGGGCGGTCGCGTACCGCTCCTCGGCCCGGTTCAGGGCCGTGGCGAGGTCGTCGCGGCGCCGGGCGGCGGCGAGCCGGAGGCGCAGGGGGTCGAGCCGGCCGGCGAGGTGTTCGGCTCGGGCCGCCGCCTCGTGCGCGGCGTCGACGCGCTGCTGGAGCGCGGCGCGCCGGGGTTCCCAGTCGGCGAGCCAGTCGGTGGCCTCCTGGAGGGCGTCCTCGTCGGCGCGGGCCTCCCGTTCGAGGAGGGTCCTCTCCTCGGCGAGCGCGGCGGCACGGCCCTCGGCGCGGCGGGCGGCGGCGAGGCCGCCGAGTTCCTCGCGGAGCCGGTTCTCCAGGGTGGAGAGCTGCTCGGCCGGAGCCTCGGCGAGGTCGGGAGGGAGCAGGGAACGGGCCGATCCCCGGACGGCCAGCGCCCCGGCGTGCTCGCGTTCGGCGTCGTGGCGCAGGGCGAGGGCGGGGGCGACCCGTTCGGCCTTGAGCGCGAGGTCGAGGGCGTGCCGGTCGCCGTCCCGCTCGGGGATCCGGGCGGTCAGCGCCTCGCGGCGGCGCAGCGCGTCGGCGTGACGGGTCTGGCGGGCGGCGAGCTCCCGGGCGTGCGCGGCGGCCGCGCGGGCGTGCGCCTCGGCGTGTTCGGCCGAGGTGAAGCGTACGGCGGCGATGTCGGCGGCCTCGCGGGCCTCGGTGCGGGCCACGGCCCCCCAGGCGAGGACCGAGTCGGCGAGGCCGGGCTCGCCGGGCCGCCCGTCGACGGGGGCGTCGGCGGCGGGCAGGCCTCCGGCGGCCTGGGCCATGCGGTGGGCGAGGGCGAGAAGGCGGGTGTCACCCTCCTCGACGCGGTGGGCGGCGACGCGGCGCAGCTCGGCGAGGCGTTCCTCGACGGCGGCGAAGCGGCGGGTGTCGAAGAGGCGGCCGAGGAGCTTGCCGCGTGCCTCGGCGTCGGCGCGCAGGAAGCGGGCGAAGTCGCCCTGTGGCAGCAGGACGACCTGGCAGAACTGGTCCCGGCTCATGCCGAGGAGCTGGGTGATCTCCTCGCCGATCTCCTGGTGGGACTTGCTGAGACCGGTCCACGCGCGCGTGGCGGGGTCGTACTCGCGCAGGGTGCTCTGCGCCTTCTCGGTGGTGAAACCTCCGCCGCGCTTCTTGGGCCGCGGCTGCGCGGGGCTGCGCCTGATCTCCAGGCGGCGGCCGCCGACGGTGAGGTCGAGCAGGACCTCGGTGAGGGTTCCGGCGGGCGCGTGGTCGCTGCGGAGTGTGGTTCCGGGCGCCTGACGGGCGCCGGGCACGCTTCCGTACAGGGCGAAGCAGACGGCGTCGAGGACGGAGGTCTTGCCGGCGCCGGTGGGACCGTGGAGGAGGAAGAGCCCGGCGGTGGACAAGGCGTCGAAGTCGACGGTCTGAGTGGTTCCGAAGGGACCGAAGGCGGTGATCTCCAGCCGGTGCAGCCTCATCGGCCCCCCTCGCGCTCGGTGGTGGCGGCGTCGACGCGGACGTCGTCGAAGGCGCCGTACAGCACGGTCCGTTCCGCCGCGTCGAGTCCGCCGCCGGCGCGGACGTGGGCGACGAAGTCCTCGGCGATCTGCTGGTCGCTGCGGCCGCGGAGCCGCTGGGCGTAGGAGGCGAGGGAGTCGGTGTCGGCGCGTTCGGGCTCGAAGACGAGGTTGAGGGTGTGCGGGAAGCGTTCGGCGAGCCGGGCCATCGGGTCGTGGGGGCGCACCGCGTCGGTGAGGGTGGCCTCGATCCAGGAGTCCTGGTGGCGGGTGTGCGCGGGGTCGGCGAGCAGGTCGTCGAGGCGGCCCCGGAGCCGGGCGAGCGGGCGGGGCACGGGGCAGTCGACGCGCTCGGCGGCGGTGACGGCGCCGTCGGCGCCGAGGTCGACGAGCCACGTCGTCTTGCGGTGATCGGCCTCGGAGAAGGAGTAGGCGAGCGGGGAGCCGGAGTACCGCACGCGGGGGGTGAGGGTCTGGGCGCCGTGGAGGTGGCCGAGGGCGATGTAGTCGACGCCGTCGAACACCGCTGCGGGGACGGCGGAGACGCCGCCGACGGTGATGTCGCGCTCGCTGTCGCTGGCCGCGCCGCCCGCGACGAAGGCGTGCGCGAGGACGACGGAACGCGTCCCGGCGGGCCGGGTGGCGAGGTCGGCGCGGACCCGGTCCATGGCGGCGGCGAGCACTGCCTCGTGGCCGCCCCGCCGGGCCCCGAGCTGCTCCCGCACGAGCGCGGGCTCCAGGTACGGCAGGCCGTAGAGGGCGACCTCGCCGTGCGCGTCGGCGAGGACGACGGGGGTGCCGATGCCGGCCGGGTCGGTACGCAGGTGGATGCCGGCGCGGCCGAGGAGTCCGGCGCCGACGCCGAGGCGGCGGGCGGAGTCGTGGTTGCCGGAGATCATGACCGTGGGCACGCCCGCCTCGGCGAGGCGGTGCAGCGCGCGGTCGAAGAGCTCGACGGCGGGCAGCGGCGGCACGGCGCGGTCGTACACGTCGCCGGCGACGAGGACGGCGTCCACGTCGCGGTCGCGGACGGTGGCGACGAGGTGGTCGAGGAAGGCGGCCTGTGCGTCGAGGAGGCCGACGCGGTGGAAGGACCGGCCGAGGTGCCAGTCCGAGGTGTGCAGGAACCTCACGTCGTCGTCCCACCCCGCATGCGCGCGCCGCTCCTCGCCCTGGTGCCGGATTCCCGTCCGGTGACCCGGGTCCGTTCGTGTGTGTCCACCACGCTATCCCGGCGGGGGTGGTGGGCGGGGCCACATGAGGGAGATGCGGGGTGGGGAGGAGGCGGGTCGGCGGGGAGGAACAAGGCACGACCGGAAGGGGCCGATGCCCAGGACTGCGGGCAAGCTTGTTCCCGCGCGCATCGTAAGTGCAGGTAGGTGGATACCTGCGCGGGTGGACCAGTGGGCGCGGCGCGGGTGGATGGGCATCTGCCCTGGGGGTGGGGGTCAGGCGTCGCCGTACGCTTCGCCGCCGAGTTCCACGGTGGCGGTGCCGGCCGTGGCGTCGGCGAGCCAGGAGCGGAAGGCGGGAACGTCGGCGTCGGGGAGGCCGATCTCGATGGTGACGGCTTCGGCGTATCGCACGTCCCGGACGGCGCGGCCGGTGGAGCGGAGATCGTTCTCCAGCTTTCCGGCCCGCTGGTGGTCGACGATGACGGTGGCGAGCCGGTAGCGCTGCCGGGTGATGGTGCCGAGTGCGTCGAGGGCTTCGCCGACCACGCCGCCGTACGCCCGGATCAGACCGCCGGCACCGAGTTTCACCCCGCCGTAGTAGCGGGTGACGACCGCGGCGACGTACCGCATCTCGCGGCGCAGCAGCATCTGGAGCATGGGGACGCCTGCGGTGCCGCCGGGTTCGCCGTCGTCGCTCGCCTTCTGGACGGACGCGTCGGCGCCGAGCACGTAGGCGAAGCAGTTGTGGGTGGCCGTCGGGTGTTCCCGGCGGATCCGCGCCACGAACTCCTGCGCTTCGCGCTCGTCGGCGACCGGTGCGAGTGCACAGAGGAAGCGCGAACGGTTGATCTCGGTCTCGTGGACGCCCTCGCGGGCCAGCGTGCGGTACTGCTCCTGCATTCAGCCAGCCTACGTGCCGTACCCGTCGCGCTCCGCGCCCCCCGGACTGGGCGGGTCCACGGTGGCGGAGGGAGAGCCGGGGGCGTCGGGGAGCCCGACGTACGGGAGGGCGCGCAGGGCAAGTGCCCAACCGAGGCGTGCCTCGCCCGATTCGCTGGAGCGGCCGGTGAGCTCGGCGACGCGCCCGATGCGGTTCAGCACGGTGTTGCGGTGACAGTAGAGGAGTTCCGCGGCGCGGGAGGCGGAGCAGCCGTGGTCGAGCCAGACCCGGAGGGTGGTGAGGAGCGCCGCGCGCTCGCCGCCGGTGACGAGGATGGGTCCGAGGTGGACGGTGACGATCCGTTCGGCGATGTCGGGGCGCCCGCTGAGGAGGATCTCGGTGAGCCGTGCGTCGAAGACGGCGGCCTCGCCGCTGCCGGCAGGAAGGGTACGGAGGGTCTGTTCGGCGAGTCGGAGGGCGCGGCCCGCCTGGGAGAGGCGTTCGAACTCGGGCGAGACGCCTGCCGTGGCGCCGGTGCGTTCGCGGAGCGCGTCGAGGAGGCGGAGCAGCGCCGGGTCGGGGCCCGCTCCGGGCAGGGGCGGCGTCCGGCCGGCGGGCGTGTCGCGGCGTGGGAGGCGGACGATGCCGGCGTACCGCCCCGAGCGCGGGCGCCAGTACGACCAGAGGCCCTGCGCCTCCAGGACGGGGGCCGGGCGGGGCGGGGCGGCCGGGTCCTGGGTGGCGACCACGACGACGTACCGGTCCTGGGCGGGGACGCCGAGCGCGGCGGCAGCGGCGGACGCGACGGCGGGGTCGTCGGCACGCCCGTCGAGGAGGGCCTCGAAGAGCGCTGCCCGGCGGGTGTCCTGCTGGTTCTGGAGCTCCAGCTGACCGAGGCGGTACGCGTCGGCCATGGCGACCGAGTAGCGGTCGATGGTCTCCCAGACGGCGCCGGCGACGTCGAGTTCCAGGTCGCGGCTGTCCGCCTGGCGGCCGGCCCGGGTGCGCAGGTGCTCGGCCATGACCTGCCACAGGATGCGTCCACCGCGCCGGTAGGCCTGGAGGACGGTGTCGAGCGGCACACCCTGTTCGGCGCGGCGGCGGCCGGTCTCGCGAGCCGCGCCCTCGAAGTCGCCGTCGGTGGGTGCGAGCCCGCCGAAGTCCTCCAGGGCGCGCAGCAGGTTGTCGCGGCAGATCGCCCAGAGGTCCTCGTGGGTGACGGGGTCGCCGGAGGCGTACGTACCGGAGTGGGCGCGGATGTCGGCCACGGCCCGGTCGGTGAGCCGGTCGACGTCGGAGAGCAGCGCGGCGGCGAGGGAGCGGCGCAGGGCGCCGGAGTCGCCTGCCGAGCCGAGCGGGGTGCGCGCGCGGGGCGCGGCCGGCGGGCCGGAGGGCGGGCGCCGGGAGGGAACGGACGAACGGTCCGGCGTGCGGTCCGGCGAGGGGTCGGGGGCGCCGGGCGGGCGGGGCGTCATGGCTGGCACCGTAGCGCCGCGCTTTGGCGATTGCCACGTGCCGGGAGTCGCTGAGGGGCCGATGCCCAGCCCGTGGAGGCGCATGGTGGGCGTCTGCACATGGCTTCGGGGTGCTTCCACGATCGATTCTGTGCCGTGTCACGGAATGTTGACACCGCCGTCAGCACCACGTCTCTGGAGCGTGTCATGTCACTGAGCGTCGCCGGCGTGCTGGGTGAGTCCGCCCGCCACTTCCCCGACCGGATCGCCGTCGTCGAGGGCGCGAGCCGGTTCACCTACCGCGAGCTGTGGGACGCGGCGCTGCGCTGCGCCGCAGGGCTGCGCGAGGCGGGGGTGAAGCCGGGTGACCGGGTGGCGGTGCTGCTGCCGAACACCACGGAGTTCCTGCGCGTCTACTACGGCGCGCTCGCCGCCGGTGCCACGGTGGTGCCGGTGCACGCGCTGCTCGTCGCGGACGAGGTGCGTTTTGTGCTGGAGCACAGTGGCGCGGTCGCGATCGTGAGCGGCGGCCCGCTGTGGACGGTCGCCGACGAGGCGGCGCGCGCGGCCGGTGTGCGGGCCTTCCGGGGAGCGCCCTCCGCGCCCGAACCGCTGGCCGCGCCCGAGCCGGCCGACCCGTCCGACACGGCGGTGATCCTCTACACCAGCGGCACGACGGGGCGGCCCAAGGGCGCGCGGCTGACCCACCTCAACATCGTCATGAACGCGGCCGTGACCTCGCAGGACCTGCTCGGTCTCGGGGAGGACGACGTCGTCCTCGGCTGTCTGCCGCTGTTCCACAGCTACGGCCAGACGTGCGCGATGAACGGCACGCTCCGCCAGGGCGCCACGCTTGTGCTGATGCCCAGGTTCAGCGGGCCGGCGGCGCTGGAGGTGCTCGCCGACGAAGGTGTGACGGTGTTCATGGGCGTGCCGACGATGTACCACGCGCTGGTGGAGGCCGCGGCGGTGTCGGACCGGCGGCCGGAGGCGCTGCGCGCCGCGATCTCCGGTGGCGCGGCGCTGCCGGTCGCCGTCCTGGAGCGCTTCCAGGAGACCTTCCGGACGCAGATCCTGGAGGGGTACGGCCTGACGGAGACCTCGCCGGTGGCCACGTTCAACCAGCCGCACCTCGGGCGGCGGCCCGGCACGGTGGGTCATCCGGTGTGGGGTGTCGAGGTCGGAGTGGCCGACGCGGCGCTCGACGGGGAGATCCGGCTGCTGCCGGACGGCGAGGTCGGTGAGGTGGTGGTGCGGGGGCACAACGTCTTCGCCGGTTACCTCGACGATCCGGGGGCGACGGCGGCCGCGGTCGTGGACGGCTGGTTCCGCACGGGCGACCTGGGCGCGCGGGACGAGGACGGTTTCCTGCGAATCGTCGACCGGAAGAAGGACCTGGTGATCCGGGGCGGTTTCAACATCTACCCGCGCGAGGTGGAGGAGGTCCTGGTCCGGCACCCGTCGGTGTCCGAGGTCGCCGTGATCGGCGTCCCCGACGAGGCGAAGGGCGAGGAGGTGTGCGCGGTGGTGGTACGCCGGGCGGGCACGACGGCCCTCACCGAGGCGGAGCTCGTCGACTGGGCGCGGGAACGGCTCGGCCGCCACAAGTACCCGCGCGTCGTCCGGTTCGTGGACGCCCTGCCGCTCGGCCCGACCGGCAAGGTCCTCAAGCGCGCGCTGGTGGCGTCGGCCGACTGACGCGAGCACGGCGAGGGCCGAGGGCCTGGGGGCGTGACGCGGCCGTCCGCACCGAGCCCGGATCGGCCCGTGTCGCGGCCGGGTCGGCCGGGCCTGTTCTGGGCAGCTGCACAGCGGCGTCGCCGTCCCGGCAGAGCTCTCCCGTCCCGGCGGTTCCCGGGGCATCATCCGCACGACACGCACGCTCGGTACGGAAGGACGCAGCCATGACGACGCCGGATCAGGATCAGGACGCGGTGCGTGGGACGGGGTCGGGCGCGGGAGGGGCGCCGGAGGCCGTGCTCGTGGCGGGGAGGGTGAGCGGCGCGTTCGCGGCGGACGGCGTGGCCCGCTTCCTCGGTGTGCCGTACGCGCGGGCGCCGTTCGGGCCGCGCAGGTTCCGGGCGCCGGAGCCGGTGGAGCCGTGGGAGGGGGTGCGGAAGGCCACGGAGTTCGGGCCGACCGCTCCGAAGCGGCCCTACGCCCCTCCGCTCGACGCGCTGCTGCCCGACCCCGCGGTGGAGGGCGACGAATGCCTCAACGTCAACGTCTGGGCCCCTTGGGGTCCGGAAGGGCCGGAAGGATCGGAGGGGCCGGAGGGGCCGACCGCGGGCAAGGAGGGGGGCACGGGCGCGGGCCCTGTCCAGGGTGTCTGCGGCCGGCCGGTGATGGTGTGGATCCACGGCGGGTCGCTCCTTCACGGCTCGAACGCCGTGCCCGTCTACGACGGGACCGCGTTCGCGCGGGACGGCGTGGTCCTCGTCTCCGTCAACTACCGCCTCGGCGTGGAGGGGTTCGGGTTCTTTCCCGACGCCCCTGCCAATCTCGGGCTGCGTGACCAGATCGCCGCGCTCGCATGGGTACGGGAGAACATCGCGGCGTTCGGCGGTGATCCCGGGCGGGTGACGGTCTTCGGCGAGTCGGCGGGCGCGATCTCGATCGCCGCGCTGCTCGCCTCGCCGCTCGCGCGCGGACTGTTCCGGCGAGCGGTCGTGCAGAGTGGCGCGCCGATGGCGCTGCCGCCTGAGCGGGCGCGGCGGACGACGGAGGCGATCGCGAAGCGGCTGGGGGTCCCCGCGACGGCGGAGGCGTTCGCCGCGGTGGACCGGGAGCTGCTGCTCACGGCGCAGACGGAGGTGACGGCCAAGGGGTCGCCGCTGACGGGAAGCGGGCACTCCTTCCAGATCGTGGTCGACGGCGAGGTGCTGCCGCGCGACCCGGCGGAGGCCCTCACGGCGACCGGGGTGCCGGGTGGGAACGAGGTCAGGGGAAGGGCAAAGGCCGAAGCCGAAGCAGGAACAGGAACAGGAGCAGGAGCAGGAACCGGGGTCGAGGCCGAGGTCGGCTCGGGGGCTGGGCGATCGCCCAAGGGGGTGCTGGGTGAAGCGGCGGGGAACGGTCCCGGAGACTCGCTCCCGTACGTCGCTGCCGGATCGGGCTCGTCCCGCGCCTCGGAGCCGGGCGTGGACTCCGCCGGGGTCGACCTGCTGCTGGGAACGACGACGGAGGAGTACCGGCTCTGGTTCGTACCGAGTGGGCTCGTGGAACGCTTGTCCCCGCTGATGTTGCGGCTCGCGTTGTGGAAGACGCGGGTCCCGTCGCGTACGGCGCGGGTCTACCGGGCGAACCGGCCGCAGGCACGGCCCGGTGAGGTCCTGGGCGCGCTCGCCACCGACAAGTTGCTGCGGGTGCCGCTGAACAGGATGGCGGACGCGCGGTTGCGGGCGGGGGCGGCGGGACGCACGTTCGTGTACGAGTTCGGGTGGCCGTCGCCAGTGCTCGGGTTGGGCGCCTGCCACGCGCTGGAGCTCGGCTTCGTCTTCGACACCCTGGACACGCCCGAGGCGGAAGCGCTGACGGGGCCGGGCGCGCCGCGCGAACTTGCGGCGGCCGTGCACGCGGCCTGGGTGGCGTTCGCCTCGGACGGCGACCCGGGGTGGCGGACGTGGGACGAGGAGCGGCCGGTGATGGTCTTCGGCCCGGAGCGCCCGTCCGTCGTGTCGGCCCCTCGGGAGGACGAACGGCGTTCCTGGGAGGAATGAGGCGGCGGGCACACCCGAGCCGGGCTGCCCGGTTCCCGGGCTGCCCGGTTCCCGGGCTGCCCGGTTCC
The DNA here is from genome assembly GCF_014650895.1 of Streptomyces omiyaensis. Taxonomy (GTDB): domain Bacteria; phylum Actinomycetota; class Actinomycetes; order Streptomycetales; family Streptomycetaceae; genus Streptomyces; species Streptomyces omiyaensis. The sequence continues at coordinate 86,798 of NZ_BMVV01000007.1, read as the reverse complement.
CGAGCCGCCTAATCCCCGGGCTCCCGGGCTGCCGGGCGGGAAGGATCCGAAGGCGCGGCGGGTTCGTAACGGAGGAAGACCCCGTACGGACAGAAGGAAGGCACCAGGGATGAGCGTCGACACCACGACCACCGAGGCGACGGAGCGTTCCGAGGAGGAGACCGTCCGCCGGATCCTGACGGGCACGGGCGACACCTGGGCGGTCGTGGGCCTCTCCTCGAACCGGGAGCGTGCCGCGTACGGGGTGGCGGCCGTCCTCCAGCGCTTCGGGAAGCGGATCGTCCCGGTGCATCCGAAGGCGGAGACGGTCCACGGCGAGCCGGGCTACGCGTCCCTCGCCGACATCCCCTTCCCCGTCGACGTCGTGGACGTCTTCGTCAACAGCGACCTCGCCGGCGCGGTCGCCGACGAGGCGCGGGAGATCGGGGCCAAGGCCGTGTGGTTCCAGCTCGGTGTCGTCGACGAGGCGGCGTACGCGCGCGCGACGGACGCGGGGCTGGACATGGTGATGGACCGCTGCCCCGCGATCGAGATCCCGCGACTGGGCTGATGCCCATGCGTGACGCCGGACGGCCGGCCTGCCGTGCGGCACGCGGCGGGCAGCCCGGCGCGCGGCGCGCGTAACCATCGGTCCGGCGCGCAGAGGGCCGAGCGGGTGCGGCCCGGGGGTCGTGCCGTGCGGTTGCGGGCGACGACGGCCGTCCGGCGGGTGCGCCGGGCGGCCGTCGTCGTGTCCGCACCGCTGCGCGGCCGCGTCGTCAGGCCTGGGGCAGGCCCAGCCCTTCCAGGACCACGGCGTGGGGAAGTTGGGCGAATGCCTTGCCCGGGACGATGATCTTGCCGCGTCGGCGGCCGCTGCCGATGAGCACCCATTCGGTGTCGACGACGGTGGCGTCGACCAGGAGCGGCCAGTCGGCGGGGAGGCCGATGGGGGTGATGCCGCCGTACTCCATGCCGGTGTCGCCGGTCGCGGTGTCCATCGGCGCGAACCGCGCCTTGCGGACACCGAGGTGCTTGCGCGCGACGCCGTTGACGTCGACGCGGGTGCCGGACTTGACCACGCACGCCGCGAGGGTCGTCGTCTCGCCGCGCTTGCCGGCGAGGACGACGCAGTTCGCGGACTGTTCGAGGAGCTCCGGGCCGTGGTGCTCGACGAAGACGGCGGTGTCGGCGATGGTCGGGTCGGTGTCGACGTAGAGGATCCGGTCGGCCGGCACGGGGCCCGTCCAGGCGCGGACGGCTGCGGCGACCGGCGGGGTGAGCAGGTCGAGGCAGTCGGTGGCGGGGCGGGCGTCGTCGAAGTCTCCGATGGGTGCGCGCATGTGCGGCACGCTAGCGGCACCCGGCCGGCGTGCGGCCGGGTGTCTCAGCGTACGAACCGGGTCCCGGCCTCGGGCCGCGGGACGTCGGGCTCCGGTGTGCGATCTTCGAACCCCGGAACCCCGACGCCCGTCCCCCGTCCCCCGACTCCCGGCTCCCGGCTCCCGGCTCCCGGACACCCTGGGCCCGAGCCTCAGCCCCGGCCCCGACCCCGGCGCGTCGGTCCTCAGCACGCCGCGCCTCAGCGTGCCGCGCCTCAGCGCGCCGGGGGGATCGAGACCGCCATGGTCATCTGGACCGTCTCGTCGCCGTCGTTGCGGTACGCGTGCGGGGCCGAGGCCTCGAAGACGGCGGAGGTGCCGGCGGGGACGGCGTGCTCGACGCCGTCGACGACGAGGGTGAGCACGCCGGCGGTGACGTGGAGGAGCTCCGTGGTGCCCTGCGGGTGCGGGTCGGAGGCGCTGCCCTCGCCGGGCACCAGGGACCAGGACCACAGTTCGAGGGGGCCGCGGGCCTCGGTGCCGACGAGCAGGGTGGTGCTGCTGCCCGCCGGTGTGGACCACATGCGGACGGCCTGTTCCGGCGGGACGAGCCGGACGTGGGGGCCCTGCTCGTAGTCGAGGAGGGTGGTGATGGAGACCCCGAGGGCGTCGGCCAGCTTCACGGTGGTGCCGACGCTGGGGTTGGTCCGGGCCTGTTCGATCTGGATGATCATGCCGCGGCTGACCCCGGAACGGGCGGCGAGCGCGTCCAGGGTGAAGCCCCGTTCGTTGCGCCAGCGCTTGAGGTTGCGGGCGAGCGACTGGGTCAGCTGGTCGAGGTCCGACACATTCCGTCCAATATCCTGGATGACATAGTTCACTGCATTGCACTACGGTGAGGTGCACTCGATCGTGCACTGCACTGTACTGCCCCGCTTCACCCCGTACCTGCCTGCGAGGACCTCCATGACCGCCGTGTTCGCCCTGGCCACCGCCCTCCTGTGGGGCTTCGCCGACTTCGGGGGCGGCCTGCTCACGAGGCGCATCCCGGCCCTCACCGTCGTCGTGGTCTCGCAGAGCCTCGCGGTCGTCGTCCTCGGCTCGGTCGTCCTCGCCACCTCGGCCTGGACCGAGGCCGGGCCCGGGCTCTGGTACGCGGTCGCCGCCGGCGTCGTCGGCCCGGCCGCCATGCTCGCCTTCTACAAGGCCCTCGCGCTCGGCCCGATGGGCGTCGTCTCGCCGCTGGGCTCGCTCGGCGTGGTCGTCCCCGTCACGGTCGGCCTGGTGCTCGGCGACCGCCCCGGCCTGCTCCAGGTCGGCGGCATCGTCGCGGCGGTCGTGGGCATCGTGCTCGCGGGCGGCCCCGAGCTGCGCGGCGCGCCCGTGCAGCGGCAGGCCGTCGTCCTCACCCTCTTCGCGGCGTTCGGGTTCGGCGCCGTCATGGCGCTCATCGCCGAGGCGTCCACCACGCTCACCGGCCTCTTCCTCGCGCTGTTCGTGCAGCGCGTCACCAACGTGGCCGTGGGCGGGGGCGCGCTGTACCTCTCCGTGCGACGCGGGGGCCGCGCGCTGCCGGAGGAGGGTTTCGGCGTGATCCGCGGCGCCCTGCCCGCGCTCGCCTTCGTGGGCCTCGCCGACGTGGCGGCCAACGGCACGTACGCGCTCGCCGCGCAGCGCGGCCCGGTGCTCGTGGCCGCCGTCCTCGCCAGCCTCTACCCGGTCGTGACCGCGCTCGCCGCCTTCGGCGTGCTCCGGGAACGGCTGCGCGCGATCCAGGCGACGGGGGCGGGCCTCGCGCTCGTCGGCACCGTTCTCATCGCGGGCGGCTGACACGGGCGGCGCGCCGGTTTCGCACGGGGGCGAGGGTCACGAGAGGGCACGTGGGACCGCTAGCGAGGGCGGCACCGGTGGTACGGGTGGTGCCGGTGGTTCCGCGCCCTGCGGAGGCCCCGGGCGAAGGCCGGTGGGGGCCGGTCAGGAGCTCCGCGCCCCCGTCGCGCCCTCGGGCGTCCCCGTGACGGCCGTGCCCGCGTCGGCCACCGCCGCCTGCGCCACCGCGTCCGCCCCGCTCCCCACGACTGCCACCGTCACCACTTCCGCATCCGCTTCTGCTTCTGCTTCCGCCTGTTCGATCTCCCAGGCCGCCAGCGCCGCCAGCTGCTCGGGGGTGACGTCCTCCGGGATCGGCTTCGGGGCCGGGGTGCGCAGCGGCGGCTGCCATCCCCGTTCCGGATCCCAGCGCCGTACGACCCTGGCCGGGGCGCCCGCCACCACCGAGTGGTCCGGCACCTCGCCGCGTACGACCGCGCCGGCGGCCACGACGACGTTGCGGCCGATCCGCGCGCCCGGGAGGATCACCGCGCCCGTGCCCAGCCAGCAGCCGGGGCCGATCGACACCGGCTCGGAGCGGGGCCACTGGCGGCCGATGGGCTCGTGGGGGTCGTCGTAACTGTGGTTGGTCGAGGTGATGTAGACGTACGGCCCGCAGTAGGTGTCCGAGCCGATGGTGATCGTCGTGTCGGCGATCACGTGGCTGCCGCGGCCGAGGACGACGCCGTCGCCCAGGGTGAGGACCGTCTCCGTGCCGAGGTCGAGACCCGGCAGCATCCCCGCCGTGAGGGTGACCTGCTCGGCGATGATGCAGCACTCGCCGATCTCGATCCAGCGCTCCCCGAAGAGCGTGCCCTGCGGGAAGGCGAGCCGGGTGCCCGCGCCGAGCCGCCGGAACCTCAGCCGCCCGGGATGCTCCGCGGTCACCGCGCCGGCCTGCTGCGCCCAGCGCCATCCGCCCTGGAGGGCGTGGGCGACGACCCGGCGCCGCCAGGCGGCGAGGGATGAGAACGTGTTTCCGTTTTTGGGCACCCCGACACCGTAGTCGGCGGCGTCGGGCCCGGTCGGCGCGGTCCCCTGTGATGTCCGTCATGGGCTCGTCATAGGGTGCGGGCAGACAACCGGAAGGCGCGACACCACCACGGCCGGACGGGCCGTAGAGACCCCCAGGAGTGACCCCATGGCAGAGGCTTTGATCAAGGCCGTCGGCGGCAAGGAGCCGAGCGTCGACCCGACCGCCTTCACGGCCCCGACCTCGGTGGTCCTCGGCGAGGTGACGCTCGGCGCGCGCGCCAGCGTCTGGTACCACGCGGTGCTCCGCGCCGACTGCGGCCCCATCACCGTCGGCGAGGACTCCAACATCCAGGACAACTGCACCGTCCACGTCGACCCCGGTTTCCCCGTGTCGATCGGTGATCGCGTGACGGTCGGGCACAACGCGACCGTGCACGGCTGCGTCATCGGGGACGACGTCCTCGTCGGCATGGGCGCGACGGTGCTCAACGGCGCCCGGATCGGCGCCGGCTCGCTGGTCGCCGCGCAGGCGCTGGTGCCGCAGGGTATGGAGGTCCCGCCCGGTTCGCTCGTCGCCGGCGTCCCCGCGAAGGTGCGCCGGGCGCTGACGGAGGAGGAGCTTGCGGGCATCCGGCTGAACGCCGAGATGTACCTCCACCTGGCGAAGGGCCACGCCGAGGCGTACGAGGACTGACCTCGGCCGGTCGCTTCGGCGCCGCCGGCCCTCTCACCACCGCCGGGACCGGCGGAACGGCGAGACCTGCGGGACCGGCAGGACCTGTGAGACTCGTGGGACCGGCAGGGATTGTGGGGCGTGTGAGACAGGCGGGACCGGCGTCTTTCCCCCTCGTCTCGCGGGGAGGGCCGCCCGGCTGCTCATGTACGCAACGGAGGGCGGCGCCCGGGACGATCCCCGGGTGCCGCCCTCCGGCGTGCGAGGGGTGCGGCCGTCCGCGCGGCGCGCCGGTCAGTCGGCCGCGACCGGCTCCAGCGGCGCTTCCGCGCGCTGTGCGGAGACCTCCGCGGCCGCCTTCTTGGCGCGGTTCTTGATGATCAGCATCGAGGCGACGCCGATGAGGACCGCGAGGACCAGGCCCAGCCAGGAGAAGCGCTTCAGCCACGCCTCGGCGACGATGCCGACGGAGTAGATGACGGCGGTGGTGCCGCCCGCCCACAGGATGCCGCCGAAGACGTTGGCGATGAGGAACTTCCAGTACGGCATCTGGAGCACGCCGGCGAGCGGCCCTGCGAAGATCCGCAGCAGGGCGATGAAGCGGCCGAAGAAGACCGCCCACATGCCCCACTTCTGGAAGGAGCGCTCGGCGAGGGCGATGTTCGCCTCGCTGAAGTGTTTGGGGAACTTCCCGCCGAGCCAGGCGAGCAGGGGACGGCCGCCTCTGCGACCGATCGCGTACCCGATCGAGTCGCCGATGATCGCGCCCGCGGTGGCGCAGCCGCCGAGGACGTACGGGTTGATGTCGCCGTGCTGGGAGGCGAGCAGGGCCGAGCTGACGAGGACGATCTCGCCGGGGAGCGGGATGCCGAGGCTCTCCAGGCCGATCACCACCCCCACCAGCGCGTAGATGGCGACGGGCGGGATGGTCTCCAGCCATTCCTGGACGTGCAACGCGGGTTCCTCCCGTTGTGCCTGCGCGGCGCCGATCGGGGGCCGCTGCGGTGGCGTGCCCCGCGTCGGGCACGCCGGGGCAGCCTACCCGGCGCCCGGGACACGCCTCGACCGTGACCTGACAGCCTCGGTCGCGGTCACGGGGCACGGGCGGGAAACGGGCGCGGAGCACGGGCGGGGCAGGGTACGGGGGCTCGGCACGGCACGGGCGCTCCGCGCGCTTCCTGGGCGTCTGCCCAGGTCCGGGGTGCCCGGGCACGCCGATCGGTTCGGAAGGTGCACGGCCGAGCCTCGGAGCGGAGTGCACGAGTTCGCGTATCGGCTCCGGCGACCGGCCCGGTCGTCCGTCTGCCCGGCCGTCCGCCCGGCCGGCCGGTACACCCGATGCCCGAGCCCTTCCTGGGCCGATGCACACCGACAGGTCCGCCCCCGCACCCGAAGGGAGGGTGCGGGGGCGGACCTGTCGGTGTGCGGGGACGACCGGCCGGCGATCTGCGGGCTGCGCGCCCGGGCACCTGCCCAGACCGGGTGCCCGGGCCGCCTGCCGCTCGCCTCGGCTACTTGCCCGGGTTGTTGGGGCGCAGCGTCCACAGGACGGTCATCTCGCCGGTGACGGCTCCGTCCTCGCGGGTGATGTCGATGCGGACCGGGAACTCGGGGCGCTGTCCGGCGTCGAGTTCGGCGACGACGTCGGCGACGGGGCGGCCGAGCGTGGCGGTCGCGGTGACGACGCCCATGGCGAGCTTCTTGTACGCGATCTCGGCGTTGACGGCGAGCGGCACGGCGCGGCCCAGCTGGTCGCCGAAGGCGGCGAGCACGATGGCCCCGCTGGCGGACTCGGCGAGGGTGAACATGGCGCCGGCGTGCGGGCCGCCCACGTGATTGTGGTAGGCGGGCTGGTCGGGCAGGCGCACGACGGCGCGCTCGGCGGTGGTCTCCAGGAACTCCAGGTTGAGGGTTCCGGCCATGGGGACCGTGGCGGCGAGCATGTCGCCGACGGACTTCTGGTCTGCGCTCATGGCCGTGATGTTACCCATGAGTAGCCGTCTTGGCCATGCCTCCGGCGACCCCGCGCCTCCCCGGCGGCGGGGCCCGGGCATGGCCCGGCCGCCCCCGCCCCTCTATCGTTACGGCCCATGTGGCCAGGACAGCAGCCGCCCGGGGGCGAGCAGAACCCGCAGGACCAGAACCAGAACCCGTACCAGCAGCCGACGCAGCCGGGGTACCAGCAGCCGGGACACCAGCAGCCGAACCCCTACCAGCAGCCGACGCAGCCGGGTTACCCGCAGCAGGGCGGATGGCAGCAGCAGCCCGGCTATCCGCAGCAGGGGTACGCGCAGCCGAACCCGTACCAGCAGCCGACGCAGCCGCAGTACCAGGTGCCCGCCCCCACCCCGCCCCAGGGGTCCGGCGGCGGGAGCAGGCGCTCGACGCTCATCGCGGTCGTGGCGGCGGCCGCCGTGGTGGTCGCGGCAGGCGTGACCGTCTTCCTCGTCACGGGCGGGGACGACAAGAAGAACGTCGCCGACAAGCCGACGACGACCGCCTCCGCCCCGGGGTCCGACGCCCCCTCGACGGACCCCTCCGGGCAGCCGTCCGAGCCGTCCGACGGCGCCTCGACGGAGATCGACAACCCGCGCGACGGCACCACGTTCCAGCCCACGATCCCCGGCTGGAAGGTCGTCCACAACCCGACGTACGGCACCCTCTTCGACGTCCCGCCGGAGTGGGAGGTCCTGAAGCCCACCACGTACACCGGCTTCGGGGACGCCAAGAAGGGCGACGGCAGCCCGCTGGTCGTCATGTCCGGCCCCGCCGAGTTCAAGAGCAAGTGGTGCGCCTTCGACAAGGACAAGAACGGCACCCCGGAGACCTGGGGCCTCGGCGCCGCCGGCACGAAGGGCAACAAGGGCGCCACGGACACCGCCTCGGCGGCGCGGGCGCAGGCCGGGACCTGGGTGTGGGCCGCGTTCGCCCAGCACATGCCCGAGAAGTCCATCAAGGTCACCGCCCCCGTGCCGTACACCACGGCGTCCGGGCTCAAGGGCAGCATGGCGACGGCGACGGCGCCGAACGTGACGAAGCGCAACAAGTGCGAGACCGACGGCAAGTCGATCGCGTTCACCTTCCTCAACGCCGAGAACGACTACGCGACCTTCTTGCTCTACGCGGCCGACGGCGTGAAGGACGAGCTCCCCGACGCGACGATCCAGAAGATCCTCTCCACGGTCCGGCTCACCGAGAAGTCCTGAACGTCGAGGAGCCCTCAACGTCGAGAAGTCCCGGCCGTAGGGAAGTCCCGGCCGTAGAGGAGCCCCGGCCGTCCGATATTCGGTTTGGCAGGAAGGGGAGGTGCCGGGGATAGTCCCGGGGTGACGAATCGCTCCGCCTCTCCCCGCAGCGGCCGCCGCCCCGAATGGGCCGGGCGCAACTACGTGCTGCTCACCGCCGCCACCATCGTGACCAGTCTCGGTGCCCACGGCGCCCTGATCGCCACCACCTGGGCCGTCTTCGAGTCCGGCGGCGACGCGGGCGACGTGGGCCTCGTCGCGATGGCGCGCTTCCTGCCGCTCGTGTTCTTCCTGCTCATCGGCGGCGCCGTGGCGGACCGCATACCCCGGCACCGGGTGATGGTCGCGGCCAACGCGCTCAACTTCGTCTCCCAGGCCGTCTTCGCCGTCCTGGTCCTCTCCGGCACCGCCGAGCTCTGGCAGATGATGGTGCTCACCGGCCTCTGCGGCACCGGGCAGGCCTTCTTCAACCCGGCGGCCGAGGGCATGCTCATGTCCAGCGTCACGGGCGAGCAGGCCGGCCGCGCCTTCGCGTTCTACCGGATGGCGATGCACGGAGCGGGCATCGGCGGCGCCGCGCTCGGCGGCGCGCTCGTCGCCTTCGTCGGCCCCGGCTGGGTCCTCGCCGTCGACGCCCTCGCCTTCGCGGTGGCGGGCGCGCTGCGGGCGTTCCTCGACGTCAGCGGCATCCCCGAGCGCAAGCCCGGCGGCGGGCTCTTCGCCGATCTGCGCGAGGGCTGGCAGGAGTTCATCGGCCGGCCGTGGCTCTGGTCGATCGTCGCGCAGTTCTCGGTGGTGGTGGCGCTCATCGGCGCCGTCGAGGCGGTGTACGGGCCGCTGGTCGCCCGGGACGAGCTCGGCGGCGCCAGTCCCTGGGGCATCGCGCTCGCCGGATACGGCGTGGGCACGGTCGCCGGCGCCATCCTGATGACCCGCTGGAAGCCGCGCCGGATGCTGCTCGTCGGCACGCTCGGCGTGTTCCCGATCGCGCTGCCCTCGGCGGCGCTCGCCGTTCCGCTGCATCCCGTGGGGCTCACCGCGGTGATGTTCGTGAGCGGTGTGGCGATGGAGATCTTCGGCGTCTCCTGGATGACGACCATGCACCAGGAGATCCCCGAGGAGAAGCTCTCCCGCGTCTCCGCCTACGACTGGTTCGGCTCGACCGCGCTGCTGCCCCTGTCCACCGCGCTCGCGGGCCCGGCCGAGGCCGCGTTCGGCCGGAAGGAATCCCTGTGGGGCGCGGTCGCGCTGATGACGCTCGTCACCGCGCTCGTGCTGCTCGTCCCCGACGTGCGCAACATGACCCGGCGGCCGCACGGCGCGACGACGGCGAAGGGTGCTCCGGGAACCGCCGTCGACGCGGGGACCGGCACGGGCGGGGGGGCCGGCACGGGCACCGTGGTGGTCGCCGGGGGCGGCGCCGGTGCCGGGATGGTTCCCGCGCCCGGGGCGTCAGCCGATGCCGAAGGCGCCGTCCGGCGGAACGGGTGACCCCACCGCCTCGGCGTCGTCGACCGGAGCGGCGTTCCCGGTGAACCGGGCCAGCGCCGCCCCGTGCTCGACCCGCGCGGGGAAGGCGTCCCCGGCGGCGCGGCGGGTGAGGCCGGGGACGTCGAGCGGGGCGTCGGAGGCGACCAGGATCGCGTTCCCGAAACGCCGGCCGCGCAGCACCGCCGGTTCGGCGACCAAGGCCGTCTCGGGGAAGACCGTCGCGAAGGTGGCGAGCTGGCCGCGGAGGAAGGCGAAGGGCGCGCCGTCGGCCAGGTTGGCCGCGTAGGTCCCGCCCGGGCGCAGCACGCGGCGGACCTCGCGCGCGTACGCGACGGAGGTCAGGTGCGCCGGGACGCGCGACCCGCCGAAGACGTCGCCGACGATCAGGTCGGCCGAGGCCGCGGGCGCCGCCTCCAGCCACGCGCGCGCGTCGTGGGTGTGCACGGTGACACCGGAGCCCTCCGGCAGCGGCAGGTGTTCGGCGACCAGCGCGACGAGTCCGCCGTCGGCCTCGACGACGTCCTGGCGCGAACCGGGCCGGGTGACGGCGACGTACCGCGGCAGCGAGAGCCCGCCGCCGCCGAGGTGCAGCACGTCCAGCGGCGCGCCCGCCGCCGCGGCGCCGTCGACGACGTGCCCGAGCCGGCGGGCGTACTCGAACTCCAGGTGGTCGGGCGCGTCGAGGTCGACGTACGACTGCGGGGCACCGTCGACCGTGAGGAGCCAGGCCCGCTCCCGGTCCACATCGGGCATGAGACGCGCGGTGCCGTGGTCGACGTCGCGCAGGACGGGAATCTGCTCGTTCACCCCTCCATTGTGCAACCGCACAGACACCGCTCGTGCCCGTGCGCGTCTCGCACGCCCGTACTCCGCGCCCGTACCCGGGCTTACGGGCCGAGTGCCGCGCCGCAGTCGTGCCGCGCCGCTCCGCCCGGTCCTGCCGCTCCGCCCGGCCGTTCCGTTCCGTTTCGTTCCGCGGACGGTCAGCCCGTCCAGACGGCGGCGACGGCCCTCGCGTGCGCGGCGGCCTGGGCGCGTCCCGCGCGGGCGGCGGCGCCCCGCTGGGCGGGGTCGAGGGCACGCGCACCGATGACGGCCTTGGCCTCCGCGCCGGGGGTGATCACCTTGACGCGCGCGCCGGACGCGATCAGATCGGCGGCCTGGCGGGCCGGGGTGTGCACGGCCTTGCTGCCCATCGCGGTGGGCGCGACGACGACCACCCGTTCCCAGCCCGCGGCGAGGTGCGCGTTGGCGGTGGAGTGGATGCCGCCGTCGATCCAGCGGCGGCCGGCGAGGGTCGCGGGCGGCCAGGCGCCGGGAATGGCGCAGCTGGCGGTGACCGCGTCGACGAGCCCGACGCCGTCGGGACTCCCCTCGGCGCCGAAGGCGAAGCCGGAGCCTGCGCCGGCACCGGCGCCTGAGCTCCCGCCGGAGCCGGCGCCCGAACCCCCGTCGTCACCGCCGCCGGTGAAGACGCCGAGCGCGCCGTTCCACGCGTCGACCGCGGTCACGCGCAGGCGGCCGGCGGCGGGCCAGTCGGTGACGTCGCCGAGCCGTGCGGCGACGGTGGCGCGCCGGGTGGCCTCGTCGACCGTGCGGGCGCGCAGCGCGAGCCTGCCGAGCTTGCGCCCGTACGCCTCCGGGGTGGAGGAGGTGAGCACCGCGAGGGTGTAGCGGAGGAGGGTTCCGGCGCCGAAGCGGACGGCCGGTTCGGCGTCGGTGCCGTCGAGCTGGCGTGCGTACAGCTCGGGGAGGGTGAGGGTGCCGGAGGTGAGGAGGGCACCGACGACGGCGCCGGCGGAGCTGCCCACGACGAGGTCGGCACCGGAGAGGTCCACGCCCGCCTCGGCGAGCCCGTGGAGGATCCCGACCTCCCAGGCGGCGCCGACGAGGCCACCCGCTCCGAGGACGAGTGCCGTCCTGCCGCCCGTCGCCCCGGCCGCCGCGTCGCCCGTGGGCGTTCCCTTGTCGCTCATGGGCCGAGTTTCGCGCAGCCGCCGGGACGCGCCCCCGGCGGGGTCGTTCACAGGTGCTTGAGGGCCTCGCGGACGGAGAGCGGGGAGAGGAGGGAACGGTTGTCCGCGACGAAGGCCCGCACCTCGCCGGGGGCGGTCTTGGCGTACTCCCGGAGGCTCCAGCCGATCGCCTTCCGGAGGAAGAAGTCGGTGTCCGCGGCGCGCCGCAGGCAGTACGCGAAGAGCCGGTCGGCGTCCGTGTCCTCCTTGAACCGCAGCTGGTGGAGGAGGGCGGTGCGGGCGATCCAGAGGTCCTGGTCGTCGATCCAGGCGTCCATCTGGCGGGCGAGCGCGGGGTCGGCGGCGACGAGCCCGCCGACGACGTGGGCCGCGAGGTGGTCGACGGTGTCCCACCAGGAGACGGTGGTCACCAGCCGACGGGCGACCGGCAGGAATCCGGAGGAGTAGCGCTTCACGTGCCGGCGCAGGTAGTCGACGGCGAAGTAGTGGTACTCGCGCTCCGGGAGGGCGAAGCAGCGCAGGGCGACCGCCGCGCAGTCGGACTCGTCGGGGCGGGGCGTGCCGTCGAGGACGGTGCGGGAGAGGGCGCGGCGCTCCGGCGTCCGGATGCCGAGGAAGGGCGCCACGCCCTTCATGTACGCGACCATCTCCTGCGCCCGGAAGGGGTTCCCCGCGGCCGGGTAGAGCGTGGTGAGCCGGCTCATGACCGCGTCGGCGAGTTCGCTTCCGGGCACGTCCGCGTGCCCGGAGGCGACATCGACATCGACATCGATGGAGTCGGAGACGAAAACGGCGGCGGAGCCGGAGACGGCGGCGCCATCGGCGGAGTCGGAGACCGTCCCGGACGGGGCCGGGTCCCGGACGGGATCGGGGGTGGACATGACGCACATTACGGCGATCATACGGAGTTCTCCGTTACTCTCCCGGGATGCTCGCTCCCGTGCCCCGGCCGACGGACCCGTTCGCCGTCCGCTGCTCCCGGGCCCTGCTCGCGCCCCGGTCCCGGCTCTCGTTCCTCGCGCTCGTCCTGCTCACCGCCGCGACCCTGGTGGTGCTGTACGAACCGCAGCGGCTGCTCTCCTCGGGGTGGCCGCGGACGGACGGCGCGGGCGCGGTGATGCTGTTCGCCCTGGCGTACGGGGTGTGCACGGCGGCGTTCGTGCCGCGCCCGGTGCTGAACCTGGCGGCGGGGGCGCTCTTCGGTTCCGCGTTCGGTCTGACCGCGGCGGTGGCGGGGACGGTGCTGGGCGCCGGGATCTCCTTCACCCTGGGCCGGGTCCTCGGGCAGGACGCGCTGCGGCCGCTGCTCAAGGGGCGGTGGCTGCGGGCGGCGGACGGACAGCTGAGCCGGCACGGCTTCCGCTCGATGCTGGCGATCCGCCTCTTCCCGGGGGTGCCCTTCGCCGCCGCCAACTACTGCGCCGCGGTCTCCCGGATGGGATACGTGCCGTTCCTGCTGGCGACGGCGATCGGTACGGTGCCGAACACGGCGGCCTACGTGGTGGCCGGCGCCCAGGCGGGCGAGCCGGGTTCGCCGGCGTTCCTGATCTCCGCGGGCTTCATCGTGGTGTCGGGGCTCGCCGCCGCGGTGGTGGCCTGGCGGAAGCGGCACGCGCTGCGCCGGCCGACCGCCGGGGAGCCGGTGTCGGAGCCGGTACCGGTGTCGGAGCCGGTACCGGTCGCCGCTTCCTGAAACCGTACGGGGCGGAGCGGGGCGGCGGGGCCCGCCGACGCCGTCTGATCACGAACACGTCACCTTGGGGCGGTACAGTGCGCTCGACCTACTGACCGCACTAGTACAAACGGGACGGCCCAAGCCCCATGAGTTGGTTCGAATCGTTCATCCTCGGACTCGTCCAGGGGCTGACGGAGTTCCTTCCCATCTCCTCCAGCGCGCACCTCCGGCTGACCGCCGCCTTCGCCGGCTGGGAGGACCCGGGCGCGGCCTTCACGGCGATCACGCAGATCGGCACGGAGACCGCCGTCCTGATCTACTTCCGCAAAGACATCGGCAGGATCGTCACGGCGTGGTTCCGCTCGCTGAGGGACAAGTCGATGCGCTCCGACCACGACGCCCAGATGGGCTGGCTGGTGATCGTCGGCTCCATCCCGATCGGCGTCCTCGGCATCACGCTGAAGGACCAGATCGAGGGCCCGTTCCGCGATCTGCGGCTCATCGCCACCACGCTGATCGTCATGGGCGTCGTCCTCGGCATCGCCGACCGGCTCGCGGCCCGCGACGAGATCGGCGGCCGGCACCGGGTGGTCCGCGAGCGCAAGACGCTCAAGGACCTGGGCATCCGCGACGGCCTGATCTACGGCTTCTGCCAGGCGATGGCCCTCATCCCGGGCGTCTCGCGCTCCGGCGCCACCATCTCCGGCGGCCTGCTGATGGGCTACACCCGCGAGTCCGCCGCCCGTTATTCGTTCCTCCTCGCGATCCCCGCGGTCCTCGCCTCCGGCCTCTTCGAGCTGAAGGACGCGGGCGAGGGGCACGTCTCCTGGGGGCCGACGGTCTTCGCGACGATCGTGGCCTTCGGCGTGGGCTACGCGGTGATCGCCTGGTTCATGAAGTTCATCACGACGAAGTCCTTCATGCCGTTCGTGATCTACCGGATCGCGCTGGGCATCCTGCTCTTCGTCCTGGTCGGCACGGACGTCCTCAGCCCGCACGCGGGCGAGTCCGGCGACTGACCCGGCCCACCCGTCCGCCGGGCCGGCAGTCCACCGGCTGTCCGCCGGTCCACCGGTCGCTGCACGACCGAACGGAACCGGGGCGGGTCCCGCGTCGACGCGGGACCCGCCCCGGTTCCGTTCGTGCTCCGGCCGCCCGCTCAGGCCTGGTACGGGACGCGGGCGATCTCGCGGATGCCGCCCAGGGTGCCCCACTCGTCCAGGCCGAGCCGGGTCAGCGGACGGAGCCGGGTGATCTCCGGGTGCCCGTCGGTCAGGTACGCCTCGTCGACGGCCACGTGCACGACCCGCCCGAAGACCACCGTCGAGTCGCCGATCCGGAGCGTGCTGTGCAGTTCGCACTCCAGGGCCACCGGGGAGCCGGCCACGCGCGGGGCCTTCACGCGGCGGCTCGGCTCGCGCGCCACGCCGCACGCGTCGAACTCGCTGGTCCCCCGTGGGAAGTCGGTCGCCGTCGCGTTGATCTGCTCGAAGAGGCCCTCCGGCGCGAAGTTCACCACGAACGCGCCGGTCTCCTCGACGTTGCGCAGCGTGTCCTTCCGGCCGACGGAGGTGAACTGCACGACCGGCGGGTCCACCGAGGCGATGGTGAAGAAGGAGTGCGGGGCGAGGTTGTCCGTGCCGTCGGCGGAGGCCGTGGACACCCAGGCGATCGGCCGGGGGACGACCGTGGCCGTCAGCAGCCGGTAGACGGCGGCGGGGTCGGTCCGGGCGGGGTCGACGTCGATGCGCATCCGGCCAGTATGGCGGTCGTACGGGACGGCCCGCGCACGCCTCTTGGCGCCGTGGGCGCGCTGCCCGACACTGAGGCGATGACGCAGCGCGTGGACCTCGCGAACGTGATGGACCGGCTCGCCGTGGACGACCTCGTCACCGGCTACGCGGCAGCCGTGGACGACGCCGACTGGACCGCCTACCGTGCGCTCTTCACCCCCGACGGGCGCGCCGACTACACCGGTTCCGGGGGCATCGAGGGGCCGGCCGCCGAGGTGGCCGACTGGCTGGCGGGGACGATGACCCTCTTCCCGGTGCGCCAGCACCTGATCGTCAACCGCCGGGTGACGCTCCACCGGCCCGGCGGCTACGCCGAGACCGGCGACGCGGCCGACGTCCGCGCCGACTACGTCAACCCGATGCGGATGACCTCCGGCGACGACTTCGTCTGCGGCGGCCGGTACGCCTTCACCGCGCGCCGCACCGCCGACGGCTGGCGGCTGCGCTCGGTCGTCGTGGAGGAGCGCTGGCGCCGGCTGCCGTGACCGGCCGGCCGGAACGGCTCGCCGGGACCGCCGGGCCGGACGGCTCGCCGGGACCGGCCGGTCCCAGGCGGCGCGCCCTGACCGGATCGTCCGACCGGCCCGCTCCGGCGGGCGGGCGCAGACTGGAGGCGAAGGGCGGGAGGCATCCATGCGGAACCCCTTCCGGCGGACGCGGAACTCCACCGGACGCGCGGAGCGGGACCCGGGAGAGGAGCCGGGCCCGGGACCGCAGCCGGACGCCGGGCCGGAGCCGGTCCTCGCGCCGGGCCCAGGTCCCGGACCGGAGCCGGGCGTTCGGTCGGGGGCGGGGCGGCGGGGGGCCGGGGCGGGGCGGTCGTTGCTCGCCGTGGGGCTGGGGGCGCTGCCCGCGCTCGCGTTCCCCGTGCCGGGGCTGTGGTGGTGGGCGTACGTCTGTCTCGTGCCCTGGATGCTGCTGGTGCGTACGGCTCCGGGGGCGCGGCGCGCCGCGCTGGACGGGTGGTGCGGGGGTATCGGTTTCCTGCTGGCCGTGCACCACTGGCTGCTGCCGAGCGTGCACGTGTTCCTGCTGGTGATGGCGGTGCTGATGGGGTTGCTCTGGCTGCCGTGGGGGATGCTCGTGCGGGCGCTGCTCGGTGGGACGCCGACTCCGGGGCGGGCGGTCGCGGCGCTGGGCGCGGTGCCGGCGGGGTGGCTGCTGATCGAGCTGGTGCGGTCGTGGGAGGGGCTGGGCGGGCCGTGGGGGCTGCTCGGGGCGAGCCAGTGGGAGGTGCCGGTGGCGCTGCGCCTGGCGTCGCTGGGCGGGGTGTGGCTGGTGAGCCTGCTGGTGGTGACGGTGAACACGGCGGCGGTGCTGCTGTGCGTCGCGCCGGGGCCGCGGGCGGTGGGGGTGGCGGGGCTCACCGCCTGCGCGCTGGTGGTGGGGACGGCGGCGTGGGGCGTGGCAGCGCCGCGGGTCTCGGGCTCGGTGCGGGTGGCGATGGTGCAGCCGGGGGTGCACGGCGGTCCGGACGGTGCCGAGCGGCGCCTGGACCGGGCGGTGGAGCTGACGCGCGGGCTGGCCGGGCAGCGGCTCGACCTGGTGGTGTGGGGCGAGAGCGGGGTGGGGCGGGATCCGGCGGGGGATCCGGCGCTCGCCGCGCGGCTGACCGCGCTGGCGCGGACGGTGGACGCGCCGCTGCTGGTGAATGTGGACGCGCGGCGCGCGGACCGGCCCGGCATCTACAAGAGCGCGCTGCTGTTCGCGCCGGACGGACCGACCGGCGACCGGTACGACAAGATGCGGCTCGTGCCCTTCGGCGAGTACGTGCCGGCCCGCGGGCTGCTCGGCTGGGCGACCTCGGTGGGCAAGGCGGCGGAGGAGGACCGGCGGCGCGGCACGGCGCCGGTGGTGATGCGTCTGCCCGACGGCGGGCGGCCCCTGGCGGTCGGGCCGCTGGTCTGCTTCGAGTCCGCCTTCCCCGACATGAGCCGGCGCCTGGTCGGCGACGGGGCCGATCTGATCGTGGTGCAGTCGGCGACCAGCACCTTCCAGCGGAGTTGGGCACCCGCACAGCACGCGTCGCTCGCGGCGTTGCGCGCGGCGGAGACGGGCCGTCCGGTGGTGCACACGACGCTGACGGGGATCAGCGCCGCCTACGGCCCCGACGGCCGGCGCGCGGGGCCGGCCGTGGGGACGGACGCGAGCACCGCCGTCGTGCGCGAACTGCCGCTCTCGGAGGTGACGACCGGGTACGCCCGCTGGGGCGACTGGCCGCTGTACGGGGCGTTCGTCGTGGTCGGCGCGGTGTGCGCGGCGGCGGGTGCCGGGGCGCTCAGGCGGCCTGCTCCAGAGCGTCGCGGACGACGCGCTCGCACAGGGCGTGGGTGAGCAGGGCGTCGCGGGCGCTCAGGACGCGGCCGTCGCGGACGGCGTCGAGGAAGGCGAGCACGGCCTGCTCGATGCCGCGCTGGCGGGCGACCGGCACCCAGTCGCCGCGCCGGCGGACGGTGGGCTGGCCCTTGTGGTCGACGATCTCGGCGAGGTTGAGGACCTGGCGCTTGGTGTCCTGGCCGGAGACCTCCAGGACCTCTTCGGTGGAGCCGTTCATGCGGTTCATGACGCCGATGGCGGTGAAGCCGTCGCCGGAGAGCTGGAGCACCACGTGGTGCATCAGGCCGTCGCGGATCCGGGCGCGGACGTCGATGTGGTCGGCCTCGCCGGGGAGCAGGAAGCGCAGGGTGTCGACGACGTGGATGAAGTCGTCGAGGACGAAGGTCCGCGGGTCCTCGGGGAGCCCGATGCGGTTCTTCTGCATCAGGATCAGCTCGCGCGGGTGGTCGAGGCACTGGGCGTAGCCCGGGGCGAGCCGGCGGTTGAAGCCGACGGCGAGGGAGACGTCCCGCTTCTCGGCGAGTTCGACGATCCGCTCGGAGTCGGCGTAGTCGTAGGCGAGCGGCTTGTCGACGTAGGTGGGGACGCCGGCGTCGAGGAGGCGGGTGGCGATCTCGGCGTGCGCGGCGGTGGAGGCGTGCACGAAGGCGGCGTCGAGTCCGGCGGCGAGCAGCGAGTCGAGGTCCCGGTGGCGGCGCGCCTCCGGCAGGTGGAAGGTCTCGGCGACCCGGTCCAGGGTGGCGGGGGTGCGGGTCTGGAGGTGGAGTTCGACCCCGGGGAGGGTGGCGAGGACGGGCAGGTACGCCTTCCGGGCGATGTCGCCGAGTCCGATGCAGCCGATCTTCACGGGGTCTCTCCCTCTGCGCTGGTCCGCTTCGCGGCGGTCCGTCGTGCGGTGGTTCGACGGCCCCTGGCACGGGGGCCGTTCGCGCTGGTCAGCTTACGCGGGGCGGGTCGGGGGCGAGCGGCGGCCGCCAGTCGGCGATGCCGTCGAAGCCGCGGAGGACGAAACCGGGGCCGAGGCGCGACACGGTCCGCACGAGGGTGTCGCGGAGCGCGACGGCGGGGCGGGCGGAGACGAGGGTGAGGGCACCGGTGCGGGCCGCCTTGCGGACCAGGGCGGTGGTGCGGGGCAGCCGGTCGGCGGTGTACGCGGGGAGGGCCAGGTCCGGGTCGAAGCCGGCAGGGGTGCGGGCGTGGTGGGCGAGGACGACGGCGTCCTCGATGGCCTGGTTCCCGCCCTGTCCGAGGGTGGGCATCATCGCGTGCGCCGCGTCGCCGAGGAGGGCGGTGCGGCCCCGGTGGTGGGCGGGCAGCGGGTCGACGAGGTGGTGGACGTCGTGGCGGAGGACCCGGGCGGGGTCGGCGGCGGCGAGGATCCCGGGCACGGGGTGGTGCCAGTCGCCGAAGAGCCGGAGGAGTTCGGCGCGTTCGCCGTCGGGGGCGTGGGCACCGGCGGGCGCGGCGGCCATGGCGTACGCGTAGATCCGTCCGTCCTTGAGGGGCTGGGTGCCCCAGAGGCGTCCGGCGCCCCAGGTCTCGTGCGGGGCGAAGGGGTGCTCGGGGGCGGGGACGACGAGCCGCCAGGTGGTGCAGCCGGAGTAGCGGGGGCCCGGGTGGGCCGGGAAGAGGGCGGTGCGGGCGGCGGAGCGGATGCCGTCGGCGGCGACGAGGAGTTCGGCCTCCAGGGTGCCGTCGGGGGTGGTGACGCGGGCGGGGGTCCGGGCGTCGCCGGGGTGGTCGAGCGCGGCGGGCGCGCCGGTGCGGACGGCGTCGCCGGGGAGGGCGGAGGCGAGGAGTTCGACGAGGGTGGCGCGGTGGAGGAGGACGAGGGGGTCGCCGAAGCGCGCGGCGGCGGCGCGGGCGTCGGTGCGGGCGAGCCAGCGCCCGTCCGGGGTGCGCATGCCCCCGTCGCCCTGCCAGGCGGCGCGTGCGCGGACCGGGTCCCCCAGCTCGATGACGTCGAGGGCGCGCAGGGCGTTGGGGGCGAGGGCGATGCCGGCGCCGACGGGGGCGAGGTCGGCGGCGCGTTCGAGGACGGTGACGGTCCAGCCGCGCCGGTGGAGGGCGACGGCGGCGGTGAGGCCGCCGATGCCCGCTCCCAGAACGACGGCACGGTGCTGTGACATGGCTGCTCCCTCGGGGCGGTCAGGACGGGCGGGGCGGGCGAAGCGGGCAGGACGGGCGGGGCGGCTCTTCGGGAGGGCGCGCGGCACCGTCCACCCGCAACTACAGCTGTAGTCGACCGGACGCCACGACCGTACTACAGGTGTAGTCACGGGGCGATGGGTAGGTTGTCCCCATGACCGCGCGCACCCCGGCCCCGGCCTCCCCCGCTCCCCCGACCCGCGCCGAACGGATCGGCGACGCGGCGCTCGACCTGCTGGTGGAGCGCGGGATGCGCGGGCTGACCCACCGCGCGGTCGACGAGCGGGCCGGCCTGCCGCAGGGTTCGACCTCCAACCACGCGCGCACCCGCCAGGCCCTCCTGGAGACCGCCGTGCGGCGCCAGGCGGAGCGGGAGGCCCAGGTCCTCGCGCCGCACGAGCTGCCGCCGCCGGGCGCGGATCCCGGGGTCCTCGCGGACGCCCTGGCCCTCGCCCTGCACCGGTACCTGACCGACCACCGGGCGCTCCTCGTCTCCCGCTACGAACTCGCCCTGGAGGCCACCCGCCGCCCCGAACTGCGCGGTTTCTTCGACCGGACCGGCGCCGCCTTCCACGCTCCGGTGACCGCGATGATGCGGGGCGCCGGCTCGCCGGTCCCGGAGCGGCACGCGCTCTCGGTCATCGCGTGGTGCGAGGGGCTGATGTTCTCCTGTGCCGCCGGCTCCTTCCACGCGGCGGTGCCGAGCCGCGCGGAACTGCGGACCGGTTTCGACGAGTTGCTGCGCGGAATGCTCACCGGGCCGTCACGCTAAACCGCTGGCGCCGCTCCCCGGCGGTCCGTCACCATGCCCCCCATGACGACCGATCACACCGCGGTGCCCGAGCGCGTCTGGCCCGACCCCACCACCGGCGAGCGCCAGGCCCTGGAGCAGTGGCTCGAATTCCATCGCGCGACCCTCGCGGTGAAGTGCGCGGGCCTCACCGACGAACAGCTCCGCACCCTCTCCACCCCGCCCTCGGAGCTCAGTCTGCTCGGCCTGGTCCGCCACATGGCCGAGGTCGAGCGCGGCTGGTTCCGCAAGGTCCTGGGCGGCGAGCGGACCTCGTGGCTCTACGCCACCGACGAGGACTTCGACCGCGACCTCCACGTCACCGAGGACGACAGCTACGAGGAGGCGTACGCCGCCTGGCAGGCCGAGATCGCCCACGCCCGCGGGCTGGCCGCGCGGCACGCGCTCGACGACCTGGGCGCGAGCGCCCACCACCGCACGGGCGAGCTCATCAACCTGCGCTGGATCTACCTCCACATGATCGAGGAGTACGCGCGGCACAACGGCCACGCCGACCTCATCCGCGAGCGGATCGACGGCGCCACCGGAGCCTGACGGGACGCCCGCTCCGCCGCGGGGCCGAGGACCGCTCCCGCACCCGGTCCCGCCTCCGTCCCGGCCCCGGCGGTGTCAAGGAGGGTGACCCGCCGCTCACCCGTGCGGGGCATTCCCCGCCGGTAGGGGTTCGAAGATCGCCGCACGACCAGCAGAGTGGCGCGGGTGCATGCATCCCGAACCCCCGCGCAGCTCCTGGCCGGGGCGGCCGTCGTCGCCGTCCTGACCGGGTGCACGGCCGTCGACGGGCCGCCCCCGGCGTCCGTCCCGGCCCCGGTGCCCGCCACCGACCCCGTACGACCCGCCCAGGACGTGGAGCCGCAGATCGCCCTCCGGGGGCCGGCCCGGGAGGCGCTCGAAGCGGCCCTGCCGTCCCGTGCGCCGACCACGGCCCCGCCGCGGGGCGAGACCCGGCGCGCCACCGGTGACGCGGCCCCGCCGCGCGCCGCCGCCCCGGAGCCCTCCTCCTCCCCCGCCCTCGCGGCCCCCTCGTCCGCCCCGTCGGCCCCGGCGCCGCCCTCCCCCGCCGCGCCCGGGGAGCCGGAGCTCGAACGGGCGGCGGAGCAGCTGCGGGAGGCGCCTCCGGTCACCCGGACGGACGTGTGCGCGCTGGGCGAGCGGTACGGCGGCTGGGACCCGGCGAGCGTGCAGGCCGGACTGTGCCGGGGCGTCCGGGCGCGCTGAGCCCCCGGTGCGGCGCCCCGCGGCTCACCCCTCGCGGAGCCGCCGGTCCAGCCGCTCGATGGCCGCGCGGACGCCCATCCCGTACCGGTCGTCGTCGAGCGCCTCGGAGGCGGCGCGGGCCCGTTCCAGATGGGACCGGGCCGCGTCCGGACGGGCGAGCTTGGCGTAGTCCGCGGCGAGGTTGAGGTGGAGCGAGGGGTAGAGGGCCCGCAGGGCGGCCGCCGAGTCGTGCGCGGCCAGCCGCCCGTCCTCCAGCCCCTCGGCGGCGCTGAGGGCGCGCAGGTCCCAGGCCAGTTCGGTGTCCGGGTCGTCCTGGGTGTCCGCCAGGTAGTGGGCGAGGGTGCAGCGGTGCAGCGGGTCCCCGTCGGGGCCCAGCTGCTGCCACAGGGCGCCGAGGCGGTTGCGGGCCTCCTCCCGGTCGCCTCCGTGGAGCAGCATTCTGGCCTGCCCGATCCTGGTCAGGACCGTCTCGTCCGACGTCCGCTGCTGCTCGGTCACCGCGGCCTCCCGGCGCTCGCACTGCGTGGAGCACCGACGCTAACCGGCCGCGGCCCCGATCGCGCCGAGGCTCAGCCGAGGTCGGGGATGCGCCAGTCGATCGGGTCGTGGCCCTGGGCCGCGACGGCCGCGTCGATCTGGGTGAACGGCCGCGAGCCGAAGAACTTCTTCGCCGACAGCGGGGAGGGGTGGGCGCCCTTCACCACGATGTGCCGCTCCTCGTCGATGAGGGGCAGCTTCTTCTGGGCGTAGTTGCCCCAGAGGACGAAGACGGCGGGGTCGGGCCGGGAGGCGACGGCGGTGATGACGGCGTCGGTGAACTTCTCCCAGCCCTTGCCCTTGTGCGAGTTCGCCTCGCCGGCGCGGACCGTGAGGACCGCGTTGAGCAGCAGGACGCCCTGCTCGGCCCACGGCATCAGGTAGCCGTTGTCCGGGATCGGGTGGCCGAGCTCGGCCTGCATCTCCTTGTAGATGTTCCGCAGCGACGGCGGGGTCTTCACGCCGGGGCGGACGGAGAAGCACAGGCCGTGGCCCTGGCCCTCTCCGTGGTACGGGTCCTGACCGAGGATCAGGACCTTCACCTTGTCGTACGGGGTGGCGGACAGGGCCGCGAAGACCTCGTCCTTCGGCGGGTAGACCGGTCCGGCGGCCCGCTCCTGCTCCACGAACTCGGAGAGCTGGGCGAAGTACGGCTTGTCCAGCTCCTCGCCGAGGACGCCCCGCCAGGACTCGGGCAGCATGTTGATGTCGGTCACGGTCCACAACCTCCGGTGGTTCGGCAGTTCCGCTACGGAACCTACCGGGCCCCACCGACAACGGCCCCCGGCGGCCTCCCGCACCGACGCCCGCCGGCACGCACCGCGCCGCCGGCACGCGTCCGTGCGTGCCGGCGGCGCGGTGGGGGCCTTTGGCTACCAGCTGGCCCGGCGGTGCAGCGCCCAGAGCTGCATGACGGTCTGCGGGTCGAGCGCGCGCTCGGCGCCGCCGATGTCGTCGCGGGCCGCGATGTACAGCTTGCCCTGCCACAGCGGCAGCAGCCGGACGTCGTCGACCATGATCGACTGGGCCTCGACGAACTCGTCGGTGACGGCCCCCCGGTCGCTCTCGCGGCGGGACTTGGGCAGCAGCTCGTCGGTGATCCGCGGGCTCAGGTACGGGGTGCCGAGGACGTTCTTCTTGCCCAGGAAGGGGGCGATGAAGTTGTCCGGGTCCGGGAAGTCGGGGAACCAGCCGCGGCCGAAGACGGGGTACTCCCCCTGCTGGTAGGCGGCCTGGTACTCGGTCCACGGCTTGCCCTGGATGGTGACCTTGAAGAGGCCGGACTCCTCCAGCTGGCGCTTGAGCTCGGCGAACTCGGCGGCGGTCGAGGAGCCGTACCGGTCGGTCGTGTACCAGAAGTTCAGTTCGACCTTCTCGTCGATCCCGGCCTTCTCCAGGATCTTCGCGGCCTTCTTCTTGTCGGGGTGGCCGTAGGTGTCGAAGAACTTGGTGGTGTGGGCGGCGATGCCCTTGGGCACCATCGAGTACAGGGGCTCGGCGGTGCCCCGGTAGACCTTGCTCACCAGCTCGTCGCGGTCGACGAGCTGGGCGATGGCCCTGCGGACGGCCGGATTGGCGACGGACTCGTCCTCGGTGTTGAAGACCAGGTAGCGGATGTCGGCGCCGGTGGACTCGACGAGCTGGAGGCCCTTGTTCTCGTCCTTGTCCTCCTCCAGGGAGGTGACCTCCGCGGCGGTCAGACCCCGGTAGGTGGCGTCGATCTCCTCGGCCCGCAGCGCCTTGACCATCGCCTCCGAGTCGTCGAAGTACTTGATGGTCACGCCGCCGTTCTTGCGGTCGGCGAAGCCCTTGTAGTTCGGGTTGCTGGTCAGCTCGGCCTGCTTGCGCACCTCGTACCCGTCGAGGACGTACGGACCGGAGCCGACGACCTTGCCGTCCTTGCGGAGCTTGTCGGCCGGGTACTCGGCGGGGTCGACGATCGACATCGCCGGGGTCGCGAGGACGAAGGGGAAGGTCGCGTCGGCCTTGTTGAGCTTGAAGACGACCGTGCGCTCGCCGACGGTCTCGATGGAGTCGAGCGAACCGAGCATGCCGTTGGGGCCGCCCTCGGCGTCGATCGTGCGGATCCGCTCGATCGAATGCTGCACGGCCTTGGCGTCGAGCTTGTGGCCGTTGGAGAACTTGAGCCCTTCGAGGAGCGTGCACTCGAAGACGCGGCTGGACGCGTCCGTGAATTTGCATTCGGCCGCGTCGGGCTTCGGGGAAGTACTTCCCGTGGGGAAACTCACCAGGGTCTGGTAGACATTCCTGAAAAGCTCCCAGGAGCTGTCCCAGGAAGCCGCGGGATCGAGCGTCGAGGGGGAACTCGTCGTCCCGATCGTGATCCTCTGCTCCCCGGCGGATTCGGTATCCGAGAAAACACCGCATCCGGATACCAGGGATATGGACGCAAGGGCTGCAGCGGCCTGCAGACTCGTCCGGTTGAACACGTGCACGCTCCTCGTTCAGCCTGGGGTCGGCCGACGATACCGCAGTACCCCGCCAGGTCAATGGGCGAGCCCGGCGGGGCACTTGAGGCAATCGAGATGCAACCGGGGCCAATCCGGACACTGGATCCGGAAAGTGTCCGGTTATCGGTCACCCGACTCCGGCGTTCAGGAAAATGCCCCCGTCGACGACCAGCGTCTGTCCGGTGATCCATCCCGACTGTTCCGAGGTCAGGAAGGCGGCGGCGCCCCCGATGTCCTCCGGGACGCCCAGCCGGCCCATGGGGTACGAGGCGGCCGCCTCGGCCTCACGGCCCTCGTAGAGCGCCTGGGCGAATTTCGTCTTCACGACGGCCGGCGCAATGGCATTCACCCGGACGACCGGCGCGAATTCGTGCGCGAGCTGCTGGGTGAGATTGATCATCGCGGCCTTGCTCACCCCGTACGCCCCGATGAAGGGGGAAGCGGAGATTCCGGCCACCGACGCGATATTCACGATCGCGCCCCCGTTCTCCTTCTGCCAGGCGTGCCAGGTCCGCTGCGCGAAACCGAGCGCCGAGATCACATTCGTCTCGAAGACCTTTCGGGCCACGTCCAGGTCCAGGTCCGCGATGGGGCCGAAGACCGGGTTGGTGCCGGCGTTGTTCACGAGGTAGTCGACGCGCCCGAAGGCGTCCATCGCGGCCTCGACGGCGGCGGCCTGGTGGGCGGTGTCGTGGGCCTTGCCCGCGACCCCGACGGCCCGGTCCGCCCCGAGGCGCTCCACGGCCTCCTTGAGGGCCTCCTCGCCGCGTCCGGTGATGACGACCCGGTCGCCCCGGGCGACGAGCGCCTCCGCGATCCCGTAGCCGATGCCCCGGCTGGCGCCGGTGACGAGCGCGACCTTGCCGGAGGGCTCCGGCGGCTGCTGTGCGGTCATGCCGTACTCCTTGCTCTCGCCGGTCCCGCGGGTCAGTTGAGCGGGCCGCCGGCCACGTACATGACCTGGCCGGAGACGAAGCCCGCGTCGTCGCCCGTGAAGAAGGCGATGGCGTTGGCGACGTCCTCGGGGCGGCCGACGCGCTGGACCGGGATCATCGAGGCGGCGGCGGCCTGGAAGTCCTCGAAGCCCATGCCGACGCGCTCGGCCGTCTGGGCGGTCATCTCGGTGACGATGAAGCCCGGGGCGACGGCGTTGGCGGTGATGCCGAACTTGCCGAGCTCCTTGGCGAGCGTCTTGGTGAAGCCCTGGAGGCCGGCCTTGACCGCCGAGTAGTTCGCCTGGCCGCGGTTGCCCAGCGCCGAGGAGGAGGAGAGCGAGACGATCCGGCCGAAGCCCGCGTCCACCATGTGCTTCTGACAGGCCTTCGCCATCAGGAACGCGCCCTTGAGGTGCACGTTCATGACGAGGTCCCAGTCGGCCTCCGACATCTTGAAGAGCAGGTTGTCGCGGAGGACGCCGGCGTTGTTGACGAGGATCGTCGGCGCGCCGAGCTCGGCGGCGACACGGGCGATCGCGGCCTCCACCTGGGCGCCGTCGGAGACGTCGCAGCCGACGGCGAGGGCACGGCCGCCCGCGGCGGTGATCTTCTCGACGGTGTCCTTGCAGGCCGCCTCGTCGAGGTCGAGGACGGCGACGGCGCGGCCCTCGGCCGCGAGACGGAGCGCGGTGGCGGCGCCGATGCCCCGTGCGGCACCGGTGACGACGGCTACGCGCTGCTCGGTGGTGGACATGCTTGCTTCTCCTCGCCCTCAGGGGTCCCGGGCTCTCCCCGGGCTCATGAGCGACCGCTTAGTATCGACCGCAGGACGAGACGCTAGAAGCCCTGGCACCCGGTGTCAACGGCCCACCGGGTGCACCCCGTCACTCCCCCGTCACCGTGCGCGGGTGGCGGCGCGTCACCGCACGAGGAGGTCGAGCAGGCGTTCCACCTCCGCCTCGGGGTCGCCGGTGAGGCCGGTGTGGACCGGACCCGGCTGGACCACCGTCGAGCGCGGGGCGATCAGCCAGCGGAAGCGCCGTCCGGCGTCGTCCCCGGCGGCCTGCCCCGCCGCGTCGCCGCCCAGGCAGACGCCCTCGACGGCGCGCAGCGCGGCGCGGACGCCGGTGACGTCGGCCGCCGGGTCGAGCGCGGCCAGCTTGGCCTCGTCGAGGTGGGTGCGGGCGGCGACGAAGGAGCGGGCCCGGCAGTAGACGACCACGCCCGCGTTGAAGCACTCGCCGCGCTCGACGCGCGGCACCACGCGCAGCAGCGCGTACTCGAAGACGTCGCGGTCGGTCACGGGGTGCTGTCCTTCTCGGTGCTCGTGTCGCTGCTCGTGTCGCTGCTCGTGTCGCTGTTCTTCGCGCCGCTCCCGGCGCCGGCGCGGTCGCCCACCGCCGGCCGGGGGGCGAGGCGCTCGGCTAGCCAGCCCGGCGGCTGCTGGGGGCGGCGCTCGGTGCGCGGGCCGAGGGTGATCCGCTCGTGGATGGTGGCCGCGCGGGGCAGCAGCGCCTCGACGTAGGCGGCGCGCAGGGCGTCGGTGGAGTCGAAGCCGGGCTCGTCCGCCAGCCACGCGTCGGGCACGTCGGCGGCGACCTCCTCCAGGAGCTCGCGGGTGACGAGCGGGGCGAGCTCGGCGGCGGCCGAGGCGACGTCCGGGGAGAAGGGCGCGAGGGCGTGGCCGGAGGCGTCGTACGGCTTGGCCGCGGAGGCGGCGGCGCCGGGCCAGTTGTGGTGCCAGATCATCGTGGCGCCGTGGTCGATCAGCCAGAGGTCGCCGTGCCAGACCAGCATGTTCGGGTTGCGCCAGGACCGGTCGACGTTGTTGATCACGGCGTCGAACCAGACGACCTTGCCGGCCTCCGCCGGATCGACCCCGTACGCCAGCGGGTCGAAGCCCAGCGAGCCGGGGAGGAAGTCCATGCCCAGGTTGAGCCCGCCGCTCGCCTTGAGCAGCTCCTGGACCTCCTGGTCGGGCTCCGAGAGCCCGATGACCGGGTCGAGCTGGAGGGTGACCAGCTCGGGCACGCGCAGCCCGAGGCGCCGGGCGAGCTGCCCGCAGATCACCTCGGCGACGAGGGTCTTGCGACCCTGTCCGGCACCGGTGAATTTCATGACGTACGTGCCGTAGTCGTCGGCCTCGACGATCCCTGGGAGCGATCCGCCCTCGCGCAAGGGCGTGACGTAGCGGGTCGCCGTCACTTCGGTAAGCATCGGCCCAGGCTATCCGGCCGCCGGGCCGGGCCGTCCGGCCGCGCCCCGGCGCGCCCGGAGCCGCCCCCGGCCCGGCGGCGGGGCGCCGCGGCGGGCCGGTCCGGGCCCCCGCGCCGGGCCCGGACCGGCGGTTCACCGGATCAGCGGCCGGGTTCCTGCATGGTCACGCAGTGGGCGCCTCCGCCGCCGTTGCCGTAGAGACCGTCGAGGTTGAGCTGGACGACGGGCCGGCCGTAGGCGGCGGCGATGGCCGACTTGGCCGCCGCGTCCTTGGCGGTGTCGCCGAACTGGGTGGTGATGATCGCGCCGTTGGTCACCGTCCAGTTCATGTAGGAGCTGAGGAACTCGGCGCGCCGGCCCGAGGGGATCCGGGGCAGCGTGTCGGGGCCCTCGATGGTGAGGACCCGGAGCCGGCGGCCGCGGGCGTCGGTCGCGTCGACCAGGACGTCGCGCACGGCCCGGGCGTTCGCGGTCCAGACGTCCGGCCGGACGGCTCCGGCGAGCTGCACCATGACGACGCCGGGCCTGATGTAGCGGGCGGTGCCGTCGATGTGCCCGTCGGTGACGTCCTGGCCCTTCACGCCCGGCAGCCAGATCATCTTGGAGGCGCCGAAGCGGGAGAGGAGTTCCGCCTCGATCTGGGCGCGGGACTTGCCGGGGTTGCGGTTGGAGTTCACCCAGCAGCTCTCGGTGGCCATCAGGGTGCCGTCGCCGTCGTACTCGACCCCGCCGCCCTCGCCGACCACGGACGACTTCGCGAAGGGCACGCCCGAGTAGGAGGCGACCCGCTGGGCGACGACGCGGTCCTTGTCGTAGGCGGAGGCGGGGATGCCGTAGAAGCGGGTGGCGTTCTCGCCCCAGGCGTTGAAGTTCAGGCCGAAGGAGTCGAGGCCGCCGGCGTCGTCGACGCGGAAGAGCGGACCGGTGTCGCGCATCCAGCAGTCCGAGACCGGGATCGAGCCGGTCACCGTGACCGTGGAGCCGCACGCGGCCCTGGCGCGCGAGGCGGCGGTGGAGCCGTCCGCGCACATGACGACCGGCTCGTACGCGGCGACCTCCTTGGCGAGCTTGGCGATGTCGGCCTGGATCTTGGAGAGGTCGGCGCCCCAGATCGTGGTGCTGGACGGCCAGGCCATCCAGGTCCTGCGGTGCGCCTCGTCCTCGCCGGGCACGCGCCAGGAGGCGGCCATCGCGGGCCGGGCGCCGAGGACCGGTCCCGCCGCGAGGGCGGCAGCGACCGCTCCGGTGCGGGCGAGGAGGGATCTGCGGCTGAGGCCCGGTCGGTCGCCGTCGTGTGCGTTCTTCACGTGGTGCTCCTTCTCTGCGGGGTTCGGTACGCGGGAATCACGGGGGTGCGGGTACGGGTACGGGTGCGGGTTGCGGCGCGGTCAGTGGAGTCGGTCCAGCAGCCCCTCCTCCCGGACCAGCCGGCGCTCGGTGGCCAGGTCGAGGCTGCGGGCGAAGGCCCAGTAGAGGCCGCCGGCCACCGGGAGGCCGACGAGGAGGGAGCAGTCGACACCGCCGAGGAACCGTGCGGCGGGACCGACGAAGAGGCCGGTGATGACCATGAAGGGGGCCATGCAGGCGAGGCCGATCGCGTAGGCGAGGTTGCCGCGCCAGCCCCACCGGCCGTATATCCCGTGGGGGTTGAAGATCTCCTTGACGACGTACTGGCCGCGCCGGACGAAGAAGAAGTCGACCAGGTTGATGGCCGTCCACGGGATGAAGAGGTAGGTCAGGACCACCACCACGTGGGCGAAGAACCAGTTGAACCGGTCGATGCCGACGAGGGTGGAGACGGTGCCGACGGCGGCCAGCATGATGCCGACGGTGGCGATCCTGAGCGTCCGCGTGGGCTTGACCGGGCGGAAGGAGTCCAGGATGGAGATCATGGTGAGGCTGCCGCCGTACTGGTTGATCGCCATGATGGAGAGCAGGCCGATCAGCAGGACGACGACCGCGACGGTGCCGAATCCGTCGAAGAGCCGGTCCGCCGCCAGCTTCAGGGCGGTCACGGGGTCGGTGCCCTCGGGGGCGGCGGCCGAGACGACGGCGCCGAGGACGAAAACCCAGATGCCGGAGACCGCGCTCGGCAGGTAGGTCCACCAGAAGGTGCTGCGGACCGGGACGTCGGGTCCGAGGTAGCGCGAGTAGTCGGAGACGTACGGTGCCCAGCCCAGCTGGAAGCCGGCGACGAAGACGAACACCAGCATGAACGGGGCGGGTTCGAAGGGGCCGGGCTCCCAGACGCCGTCCGGCAGTCCGCCGCCGAAGAGGGCGGCCGCCGTGACGGCCGCGGTGATCACGACGAACGGCCAGGTGAGCCACCCGTTGATGCGGTGGATCCACTCGTAGCCGAACAGGGCGACCACGGTCGCCACCCCGGCGGCCAGCAGGTAGCCGACGGTGTTCGGCATCCCGGTGAGCAGGTTCACGGCCTGGCCGGAGAGGAGCGCGTCGGAGGTGTTGAAGGCGACGTAGTTGACCAGGGCGAAGACCCAGACCGTGAGCGCCGCGCCCAGGTATCCGAACTGCGGTCGGGACTGCACGAGTTGGGGAAGCCCCAGCTGCGGCCCCTGGGCCGAGTGGAAGGCCATGAAGAACGTGCCGAAGAGGGAGCCGAGGACGGTGGCGACGACGGTCCAGACCAGCGAGCCGCCGAGCGAGAGGGTCACGACGCCGGTCGCCAGGCCGGTGAGGTTGAGACTGCCGACGAACCAGATGGCCCCCACGTCCGACGGCTTGCCGTGCCGTTCCGAGAGGGGCACCCAGTCGATCGAGTGCTGCTCGATCCCGGCGAGGGGGGCGGGATCGTTCGTCTGCGAGGCAACTGGCCCCATGCGGGCTCCTGTTCACGGGTGCTTCCACGAATCCGCCGGCCACCGCGGGAAGGTGCGGGCGCCACTCGGATGCAGACACCGTAGGAACTGACTCAAATTTCAGTCAATCCTTCGCGCACGATGAGTTGACTGAAATTTCAGTGCGGATTTCGTCGTCGGTACGCCGCCCGGCGGTCCTTCTGCCCCGCGGCCGGACGACGGCCGTCACGATCACGCCCGCCGCGGTCGCCCCCGTCGGCGCCGGATAGGGCCCGCCGGGACCGAGGCCCGGCGCGTGCGCCGGCCGGGCACGCAGCGACGCCGCGGCGGTCCGGGGAACGCGCGGCGCCGGGGGCACAGGGCAGCGGCGCCACCGGATGCCCGCACACCGCCGCGGGCCCGGCGAAGGAGGCCGTGCCGGGCGCCGGTCCGGTGCGGACGGCCGGGACGGGGCGCTCAGGCGGCGGGCTGCTGCCGGGTGACGCAGTGGGTGCCGCCGCCACCGGTGCCGAGGCGGTCGATGTCGAGTTGCTCGACGACGCGGTCCGGAGAGAGGCGGGCGAGGGTGGCGCGGGCCGCCTCCTCGGCCCGCCGGTCGCCGAAGCGGGCGCTGATGACGGCGTCGTCGCAGAGGGAGAAGTGGGCGTACGAGGCGAGGAGGCCCCGGGCGGTGGGCGCACGGCGGACGGGGGCGCGTGCGCCGGAGGGGTCGGGGGCGCGGCGGGCGGCGGGCGCGCCCGGGAGGGTTCAGAGGGCGCGGCGGGCGGCGGCGATGGCCGCGGGGTCCCAGCCGGGGCGGGGCACGGACTCCAGCAGCAGCCGGGTGTAGGGGTGTCCGGGCGCGGCGAGCACCTCGGAGGTGCGGCCGGCCTCGACGACGCGGCCCCGGCGCATGACGATGACGTCGTCGGTGACGCGGCGGACCACGCCGAGGTCGTGGGTGATGAAGAGGTAGCCGATCCGGGTCTGTTCGCGGATGTCGGCGAGCAGGTTGAGGATCTGGGCCTGGACGGAGACGTCGAGGGCGGCGACCGCCTCGTCGAGGACGAGGACGGCGGGTTCGACGGCGAGGGCGCGGGCGATGGCGACCCGCTGGCGCTGGCCGCCGGAGAGCTGCCGGGGACGGGCGTCGGCGGCCCGGGTGCCCAGGCCGACCTGGTCGAGGAGTTCGCGGACGCGCCGGTCGTGGTCGGTGCCGGGGAAGTGCAGGCGCAGGGTCTCGCGCAGCACCTGCTCGACGCTGGTGCGGGGGTCGAGGGAGAGGTAGGGGTCCTGGAAGACCATCTGGACCTCGCGGGCGCGGGCCAGGCGCCCGGCCCGGCCGCCGCCGCCGGTGGCCCGGGCCCGGCCCCGGACGCGTACCTCTCCGGCGTCGGCCCGCTCCAGGCCGACGACGATGCGGGCGGTGGTGGTCTTCCCTGAGCCGGACTCCCCGACGATGCCCAGGGAGCCGCCTTCGGGGAGGACGAAGGAGACGTCGTCGACGGCGGGGACGCTCCCGAAGGCGCGGTGGAGGCCGACGGCCTCCAGGGCGTTGTCAGGCATCGACGGGGCTCCCTTCGAGCCGGTCGGTGTGGTGGCAGGCGGCCCGGTGGTCCGGGAGGCCGGGCGCGGTGCGCTGCTCGGGGGCCTGTCGCTCGCAGAGTTCCGTGGCGAGCGGACATCGGGCGGCGAACGGGCAGCCGGTGAGCTCCCGCCGCAGGTCGGGGGGATGGCCGCCGATGGCGGCGAGCCGGCCGCCGGGGGCTTCGAGGCGGGGGGTGGAGGCGAGCAGGGCGGCCGTGTAGGGGTGCCGGGGCCGGGCGAAGAGGGCCTCGGCGGGGCCGCTCTCGGCGATCCGTCCGGCGTACATGACGTAGACGCGGTCGCTGATGGCGGCGGCGAGGTCGAGGTCGTGGGTGACGAAGAGCAGGCCGGTGCGGAAGCGGGCGCGGAGCTCGGCGAGGAGGGCGACGACCTCGGCCTGGGTGGTGACGTCGAGGGCGGTGGTGGGCTCGTCGGCCAGGAGCAGTTCGGGGTCGCCCATGAGCGCGGCGGCGATCATGACGCGTTGCAGCATGCCGCCGGAGACCTGCCCGGGGTACGCGCGCAGCGCGGACGCGTCCAGGCCGACCGCCTGCAGGAGTTCGCCGGCGCGGGCGGTGGCGTCGGCCCGGTTCATGGTCCGGGTCAGGGTGACGCTCTCGACGAGGAAGTCGCCGATGCGCCGCATCGGGTTGAGGGCGGCCCGGGGGTCCTGGAAGATCATGGCGACGGTGTCGGTGCGCAGGGCGCGCAGCTGTTCCGGCTTCATGGCGAGCACGTCGTGGCCGCGGACCCGGATCCGGCCCGCGACGGTGGCGCCGGGCGGCAGCAGGCCGAGGGCGCCGCGCGAGGTGAGGGACTTCCCGGAGCCGGACTCGCCGACGAGGGCGACGGTCTCGCCGGCGGCGACGTGCAGGTCGACGCCGTCGAGGACGGGGCGTGCGGTGCCGGGCAGGGTGACCCGCAGGCCCTGGACGTCGAGGGCGTGCGGGGTTCTCGTGGGAGTCATCGGTCTCTCCTGGCGACGCGGTCGGCCCAGCGTTCGCCGACGACGTTGAAGGCGACGACGGTCAGCACGATGAACACGCAGGGCAGGACCGCGGAGAGCGGGTAGCCGTGCTGGACGGCGGTCTGTCCGTCGAAGACCATGCGGCCCCAGTCGGGGGTGAGGGCGGGGACGCCGAGGCCGAGGAAGGACAGGCCGGCCAGGTCCATGAGCGCGTAGCCGAAGTTGATGGCGGACTGGGCGAGGACGACGGGGGCGATGTTGGGCAGGACGTGGCGCAGGCAGATCTGGGGCGCCGAGTGGCCCTGCACCCGGTAGGCGCTGACGTAGGGGCGGGCGCGTTCGGCGAGGACGAGCGAGCGGGTGAGCCGGCTGACGTAGGGCAGGTAGGCGAGCGACAGCGCGATGACGGGGGCGAGCAGCCCTTCGCCGTGGACCGAGACGACCAGGATCGCGAGCAGCATGCCGGGGAAGGCGAAGACGAGCTCGGTGGAGCGGGAGAGGACGGAGTCGAGCCAACCGCCGCGCCAGGCGGCCGCCATGCCGATCGCGAGCCCGGCGAGGGTGGAGAAGAGCACGACGCCGAGGGGTCCGAGGAGGGAGGTGCGGGCGCCGAGCAGCAGCCGGGAGAGGGTGTCGCGGCCGGCGGCGTCGACACCGAGCGGGTGCGCCGCGGAGGGGCCCGCGAGCGCGTTGCCGAGGTCGACGGCGTTGGGGTCGTGCGGGACGATCCAGGGCGCGAGCAGGGCGGCGGCGGTGACGAGGCCGACGAGTCCGAGGCAGAGCGGGTGGAGCGGGGAGCGGGCGGTGCGGAGCCGGGCGAGGCCCGGGCGCCGCGTCAGGACGGCGGTCATGCGGAGGAGCTCCTCGTTCCGAGCGCGATCCGCGGGTCGACGAGCGGCAGCAGCAGGTCGACGACGAGGTTCACGGACATGAAGAGAGCGACGATGATCAGGGAGATGGCCTGGACGGTCGGGAAGTCCTTGGTCGAGGTGGACAGTTCCAGGAGCTGGCCGACTCCGCCGATGCTGAAGGCGGTCTCCACGAGGACCGTGCAGACGAGCAGGGTGGAGACGATGAGGCCGCCGGTGGTGAGGACGGTGCCGAGCGAGTTGCGGAAGACGTGCCGGCGGATGACCTGGCGTTCGGGGACGCCCCGGCTGCGGGCGACCGTGACGTGCTCGCTGTCGAGGGCTTCGAGCATGGCGGAGCGGGTGACCCGGGCGAGCATGCCGATGAGGTAGAGCGCGAGGGCGATCGCGGGCAGGGTGAGGTGCCGGACCTCGTCGAGGAGGCCGTCGCCCGCGCCGCTGCTGGGGAACCAGCCCAGCTGGACGGCGAACACGCCCTGCAGCAGCACGGCGGCGACGAACGACGGGGTGCCGACGGCGAAGGCCGTGCCGACGAGGACGGCGGTGTCGGTGGCGCCGCCGCGGACCGCGGAGAGCCGGCCGAGCAGCAGTCCGACGACGACGACCACGACGAGCGCCATGCCGATGAGGAGCAGGGTGGTCGGCAGCCGGTCGGCGAGGAGGCGCGAGACGTCGGTGCGGTAGGTGAGGGAGCGCCCGAAGTCGCCCTGGACCACGTCCCCGAGCCAGCTCAGGTAGCGGACGGCGAAGGGCTCGTCCAGGTGGTACTGGGCGTTGATCGCGGCCAGTGCGTCGGGGGAGGCCGAGCGGCCGGCGAGGAGGAAGCCCGCCGGGTTGCCGGGGGCCAGGTAGAGGGCGCCGAAGACCACGAAGGAGGCGGCGAGGAGGGTCGCGGCCATCTCCGCCACGCGCCGTGCGGCGAAGCGGAGGAAGCTCACCGCCCGGCCCCCACGGAGGCGGCCCACGGCTGGTACATGTACGAGATGGTCGTGGGGGCGCCGGTGATCCTCTTGTTGAGGAAGACCGAGGTGGGCCACTCGGCGACGGGTATCCACAGGAACCGTTCGGCGGCGAGCCGGTTGAGCCGGGCCTCGATCTCCATGCGCTCGGCGGGCGCGTAGGCGGCCGCGGCCTTGTCGACGAGCGCGTCGTACTGCGGGTCGCTGTGGCCGGCGTAGTTGAGGTAGGCGCCGGTCTTGAAGTGGGCGAGGAGGTCGAGCGGGTCGGTGACGGAGTTGTAGATCGTGAGGGGGAACATGTCGACGCCCTCGCGGGCCTCGGGATCGGTGAACAGCGCGGTGAAGGCGTTGGGGGAGACCGTCTTGAGGCGGATGTCGAGGCCGATCCGCGTGCCGGCCGCCTGGACGGCGGTGGCGAGGAGCGAGACGTCCTGGCCGATGGGGCTGGTGACCATGGTCAGGGTCTTGCCGGTGGCGCCGGCCTCCTCGACGAGGGCCTTGGCCTTTTCGATGTCCGGTGCGGTGGGCGGCAGCCCGTCGAAGGCGGCCTTGAGGGCGCTCTCGGGCGCGGCGGCCCAGGCGGCGCGGGTGGTGAGGGAGCCGGTGACGGTGCCGGCGCCGCCGAGTCCGGCCTTGACGAAGCCGGAGCGGTCGAGCGCGAGGGAGAGGGCCCGGCGGACCCGGACGTCCCCGAGGGCGCCCTTCATGTTCGTGATGTTGACGTTGACCGTGCTGAGGCCCTCGCCGAAGTACAGGGTTCCGACGCCGCTCTCCCGGAGCCGGGCGTAGCTCTCGGTGGGGATCAGGTAGCCGCCGTCGATCTCGCCGCTGAGCATGGCGTTGGTCCGGGCGGAGGGGTCGGTGAGGACGCGGAGGACGACCTTCCTCGCCTTGGCCCCGGCGCCCCAGTAGCCGTCGAAGCGCTCCAGCTCGATGGACTGTCCCTTCTGCCAGGCGCCGAGCCGGAAGGGGCCGGTGCAGGCGAGGCCGCCGGTGGTGCCGTAGTCCTTGCCCGCCGCCTCGACGCCCGCCTTCGAGGCGACGACGCCGGCGGCGGTGGCCATGTACTGCGGGAACTGGGAGTCGGGCCGCTCCAGGCGCACGGTGACCTGGAGGGGGCCGGTGGCGCGGACCGACGCGACGTTCTGGAAGACCTGCGCCCAGGCCGCGGCGTTCTTCGGGTCGGTCTGCCGGCCCAGGCTGAAGACGACGTCGTCGGCGGTCATGGTCCGTCCGTCGTGGAAGCGCACGCCGGACCGCAGGTCGTAGACCCAGGTGAGCGGGTCCGGGTTGGCCGCCCTCCGGGCGAGTCCCGGTTCGAGGGTCAGCTGCGGCGTCCAGCGCATGAGGCTCTCGCACACGTTGGACAGGACGGTGTTCTGGGGGTAGTCGAAGGCGACCGTGTAGTCGAGGGTCGGCGGTTCGGCGTAGAGGGCCCAGGCGAAGGAGTCGATCTCGGCGCGGGCGGGGGGCGTGGAGGCGGAGAGCCGGACCTCGACGCCGCCCGCGCCGCCCTTCGGCGGGCCGGCGCAGGCCGCGAGGAGGGCGAGGGCGGACAGGGCCGCGGTCGCGGCGGTGGTCCGGCCGTACCGGCCGGAGGACCGTCTGCGGCTCCGGAGGGAAGGTGTCGTCATCGTCGCGCTGTCTTTCCGTGAGGGGTACGGGAGTGACGGGCCGCGGGGCCGGCCCGTCAGCGGCGGACTCGGGAGGCGCTAGGCGGAGGTGCCGGCGGCGGGCACCTGCTGGGTGATGCAGTGGACGCCGCCGCCGCCGTGGGCGATCGCGACGGCGCGCACCGGGACGACCTCGCGGCCGGGGTACGCGGAGGCGATCACGGCGAGGGCGGCCTCGTCCTGGGGCACTCCGGCCACCGGGACGACGACGCCGCCGTTGGCCACGTAGTAGTTGAGGTACGACACCTCGACCTCGCCGTCCGGCATGTCGGCGAAGGCGGTCTGGGGCACCTCGATGATCTCCAGGCGGCGGCCGCGGGCGTCGCGGGTCGCCTCCAGGACCGCGCGGTTGGCGCGCATCCGGGCGTGGTCGGGGTGGTCGGGGTCGTCCGGCAGGGAGACCACGACGGTGCCCGGGGCGGCGAAGGCGCAGACGCCGTCGACGTGTCCGTCGGTCTCCGTGTCGAGCAGACCGCCGTACGGCAGCCAGATCACCTTCTCCACGCCGAGCCGGGCCTTCAGCTCGTCCTCGATCCGGTCGCGGGTCAGGCCGGGGTTGCGGTTGGGGTGGAGCAGGCACTGCTCCGTGGTGATCAGGGTGCCCTCGCCGTCGACGGTGATCGCCCCGCCCTCCAGGACCATGCCGGAGGCGATGCGGTCGGCGCCGAAGTGCTCCAGGAGCAGCGCGCTGATCCGGTCGTCGGAGTCGTACGGGTGGTGCTTGCCGCCCCAGGCGTTGAAGCGGAAGTCCACGCCGGCGCGGTTGCCGTCGCCGTCGAGCACGAAGAGCGGGGCCGAGTCGCGGAACCACGAGTCGTCCTGCGGCAGCTCGATGACGGTGATGCCGTCGCCGCACCTGGCCCTGGCCTCCTCGCCGTGGCCGGGCGGCGCGACCACGGTGACGGGCTCGAACGCGGCGATGGCGCGGGCGACGTGCGCGTACTCGTCCTTGACGTCGTCCAGCACGCTGCCCCACAGGTCCTCGCGGACGGGCCAGGCCATGAGGCACGCCTCGTGCGCGGACCACTCGGCAGGCATACGGAATGCGGTCATCAGGGGTCTCTCTTCGTTTCGCCAGAAGTACCCGTCGTCGGCGCCGGCGGGGCCTGGCGCGAACGGGGACGGGTACGCGGTGTGAACAGCATCCTCCTCCCGACTGAAAATTCAGTCAAGAGCGAAGGTGTGGGTTTCGGGGTGGGGATGCGGAGGGAGGAGGTCGCGGGCGCACTCACCCCCTCGACCGAGGGGACGGGTCGCACGCATGGCGCCCCTTCTGCTTCCTGGCGCTCCTGGCGCAGGGAGGGTAGTCCGCAGCGACTGCTCTACTGACTCAAATGTCAGTCAAGACCATCTCGGGCTTCTCCCTCGCACCTCTCCCCCGGGCTCCTCCTCGGACTGCCTCGCGGCCTCCCTCCTCGGACTCCTTCCCAGGCTCCTCCCGCGGTCTCGCCGACCGGGCCGCCGTGCCGGGCGCCGAGGCGGTCTGCCGGGGACTGCCGGTGGCCCTCGACGAGCCGGCGGAGAACGGGATCACCAGCGCGGGCGACGCGGGCGGCTTCCGGCGCCAGGGCCACCCGGAGGCCTCGGAGCGGGCCCTGGAGAGGGCGAGCCGTCCGTACGCGCCGTCAACAGCCTCTACGCCTGCGCCGACCTGCCGCCGGAGGAGCAACTCGCCTGTCTGGAGCGCCGGTTCAGCGACGATTCGGACAGCCTGCCGCGGTTCGGCACGGCGAGGATCTACGTCGACTGCATCCTCGGCCTCGGCACCGCGTGGATGCTGGAGCCGTACGACGCCCCGGTGGACCCGGAACACCCCTTCGGCTCCCCCTGCTTCGAGCGCGACGAGTTCCGCGCGTGCGTGTCCGGGCTCCACCGCATCGGCTACCGGATGCACTTCCACGTCATCGGCGACGCGGCGGCCCGGGAGGTGCTCGACGCGGTCGAGGCCCTCGCCGCCGACCCCGGCGAGGTGGCCGACCGACGCCACCGCACCACGCACACGCACCTCGTCCACCCCGACGACCGGGAGCGCTTCGCCGCACTCGACGCCGCCCGCCCCCTCGGCCAGGACGGCACCACCGGCTCGATCGAGGTCGGCAAGCAGGCCGACCACGTCGTCGTCGACCGGAACCTGCTGGAGATCCCCGTCGACCGGGTCGACCGCACGAAGGTGCTGTGCACCGTCCTCGCCGGACGCGGCACCTACCAGGCGGCGGGCTTCACCCCGTGAAGGGCCGGCACGGCCGCGGCACCGGAGGCGCGGCGGCGCCGCACAAGCACGGTCGCGTCACCGGAAGTCCGGCGGCGGCACCGGAGGCACGGCCGCGTCACGAACGCCCGAGCCGCTCGATCTCCGCGTCGATGCCCTCGCTCATCAGCGTCCGGGCGTGGGAGATCTGGAGCGTGCCGCTGAGCCAGCGCATGCTCAGCCCCTCCAGGAGGGCGGTGAGCCGCTCGGCCGCTCCCGCGAGGGCGACCGCCGGGGCCATCGGCCGGACGCGGCCGAGCAGCGCGGCGATCTCCTGGACCCAGACCAGCGTGGCGCGCGTCAGGTCCTCGCGCAGGACGTCGTCGAAGACCGCGCTGGCCCGCAGCTCGCCCCAGGCGCTGCTGTTCTCGCGGACCTCGGTGGTGTCCTGGAGTTCGAGGAGCAGCGTGCGCTCCAGCTCCTCGCGCGGACCGAGCGGCGGGGCGTCCGGGTCGCGCTCGGTGGTGTACCGCTCCGCCCGGTCGTTGATGAACTCCAGCGTCTTCAGCAGGATCCCGTTGCGGTCCTTGAAGTGGTAGTAGATCAGCGCGGTGGACACGCCCGCCTCGGCGGCGAGCTCCTCCACGCGCAGGCCACGGACCCCGCGCCGGGCGATCACCCGGGCGGCCGCTTCGAGGATCTGAGTACTGCGAGACGCCATGGCCCGAACCTTACCGGGCGCCGCCCGCCCCCGGATCACCCCCTGACCCGGTGCTCCGGCGTCCCCCCGGCCGGGCGGCCGGGGGGACGGCCGGGGGGGGACGGCCGGCCGGGGGCCCGGTCAGAAGGCCGGGGGGGGACGACCGGCTGCGACTGGGTGGCGCAGTGGATGCCGCCGCCGCTCGCGATGTCGTCGATGTCCAGCTGGACGACGTTCCGGCCGGGGTAGGCCGCGGCGAGGACCGCGTAGGCCGCCGCGTCGGCGTCGGCGTCGCCGAAGTGCGGGACGAACACGGCGCCGTTCGCCGTGTAGCAGTCGGTGATGTCCTGACCGGCGAGGCCGGGCACCCAGATCACCCTGTCGATGCCGAGCGCCGCCCTCATCGCCTCCTCGACCTGCGCCTGGGTCATGCCCGGGTTGCGGTTGGCGTTGACGAGGGAGCTGACCGTGGCGAGGAGGGTGCCCTCGCCGTCCGTCTCCAGCGAGCCGCCCTCGCCGACGAAGCCCGCCCGCACGCGCGGGAGGCCGTGGTGCCCGAGGAGGGCGGCCGCCGCGAAGGCGTCGTTGGCGTGGACCTGCTTGTCGCCCCGGCCGTTGAAGTTCGTGTCCACGCCGGCGACGGCGCCCGGCGCCCGGCGCCACGACGAAGGTGGGG
The DNA here is from genome assembly GCF_014650895.1 of Streptomyces omiyaensis. Taxonomy (GTDB): domain Bacteria; phylum Actinomycetota; class Actinomycetes; order Streptomycetales; family Streptomycetaceae; genus Streptomyces; species Streptomyces omiyaensis. The sequence continues at coordinate 46,709 of NZ_BMVV01000007.1, read as the reverse complement.
CCGAAGTCGCGTATCCAGAGGTCGTCGACGGGGATGTCCAGGACGTCGATGCCGTAGTACGCGCCCGCTCCGCACCGGTAGCGGGCCTCGGCCACCTGCGAGGGGGGCGAGCACGCTGACCGGCTCGTAGCGGGAGATCGCGTCGGCGACCCGCGCGATGTCGCGGCGGACGCCGTCGAGCCGGGTGGACCAGACCGACGACAGCGCCGGCCAGGACATGAAGGTGCGCACGTGGCGCTCGGTCTCCGCGGGCATCCGCAGGGCGGCGGCCGCGGAGCCCGTGGCGGCGTGCCCACCCGCCCGCGCGGCCGCCCGGCCTACTCCCGGCGGTAGTGCTCGAAGGCGGCGGTGACCGGACCGCCGTCGGCCCCGGCCTCGACGAGCCACACCACGACGAGGTCCCGGCCGTCCGCGCCGCGGATGCAGAAGGGGCGCTCGTCGGCCAGGTCCGCGAAGGCGATCCGGGTGACCGGCTCCGTGTCGACGCCCCGCACGCAGGCGGCGGGGCCGAGCTCGTCCCCGTCGGCGACGTAGGCGTCGCTGTCCTCGGGCAGGACGAACTCCGACCGGTCCCGCGCCAGGTACCAGTCGGCCGTGTCGGCCGGCACGACCTTCCGGGCCCTCAGGTCGAACTCGTAGCTGTCGTCCGGGGCGGTGAGCGCGACCTCCTGGCCGACCCGCGCGTAGGCGGCGTCCCGGCCGGCCCCGGGCGGCGGGCCGAGGAGGTACACCGCGCCGCCGGCCGCCGCGACGGCGGCGCACGCGGCGAGGAGCCACACGACGGGGCGGCGGCGCCGTCGCGGCGCCCGGCGCGAGGAGGCCGCCGCGCGCCCGCCACCGGTCCGCGCGGGCGGCTCCGCAACCCCCGGGCCCCCCGGATCCGGGACGGACACCGGCACCGGGGCCGGTCCCGGTCCCGCGGTCGGCACCGGGATCGGGAACGGGACCGCCGCGGGCGCCGGAGTCGGGATCGCCGCGGGCGCCGGGAACGGGACCGCCGCGGGCGCCGGGAACGGGGCCGGTGACGCGAGGGTGGGCCGGGCGTGGGCCGGCGCCGCCGTGGACGGCGCGGACACCGGACCGGAACCCGTACCCCGCCCCGCCGCCATCTCGCTGCTGATCGACCACGGCAGCCAGCCCTCCCCGAACTCGGGGCACGGTCCCACCAGGGGGTGGGCGTGGACGGCCGCGATCAGGTCCGCCGGCGCCGGGCGGTCCTCGGGCCGCTTGGCGAGGCACCAGGCCAGCAGGGGGCGCAGGCCCTGCGGGACGCGCGCGAGGTCGGGCTCCTCGTGGACCACCCGGTAGAGGGCGGCCGACTCCGGTCCCGCCCCGAAGGGCGCCTCGCCGCTCACCACGTACGCGATGAGGGCGCCGAGCGCGAAGACGTCGGTGGCGGGCGAGACCGGGCCGCCCAGCGCCTGCTCGGGGGCCATGAAGGCCGCGGTGCCGATCCGCAGGCCCGTGCCGGTCAGCGCGACGGCGTCGGCGGCCCGCGCGATGCCGAAGTCGATGACCCGGGGTCCGTCCTCCGCGATGAGGACGTTGGCGGGCTTGAGGTCGCGGTGGACGACGCCGGCCCGATGGATCGCCTCCAGGGCCTCGGCGACGCCGGCGAGGAGCATGAGGACGGTGCGCTCCGGGAGCGGCCCGTGGCGCCGGACCACCTCGTGCAGGGAGGGCCCCGGCACGTACGCGGTGGCCAGCCACGGGGTGGGGGCGTCCACGCCCGAGGCCACCACCTGTGCGGTGAACAGGCCGTGGATGCGCTCGGCGCTGGCCACCTCCTGCGCGAACCGCAGCCGGAACCCGGGGTCCCCCGCGAACTCCTCCCGCACCGCCTTCAGGGCGATGGGCCGGCCGCCGGGGGTGTGCGCCAGGTACACCACGCCCATGCCGCCCGAGCCCAGCCGCGCCTGGAGGCGGTAGCCGCCGATCTCTCGCGGGTCGTCGGCCGTCAGCGCCGCGTGGGCGGGCTGGGCACCGGAAAGCTGAGCGGACATGCGGGGCTCTTTCGACGAGGTGGAACGGGCACGCGGGCCGGCCGCGGGTCGAGGGACGCAACGGGCGCATCGTGCATCTAACTAAAGATTCAGTCAACATGCGACACTGGCAGCTCACACCGCCCAGGAGGGGATCACACGTGGCGACGGACCGCCGAAACGCCATTCTGGAAGGCGCCGCCCGGGTCATAGCCCGGCGAGGAGTGCGCGGACTGCGCATGGAGGAACTGGCCTCCGAAGCGGGGGTGTCCACCGCGCTGATCTACTACCACTTCAAGGACCGGGCCGGCGTCCTGCGGCACACGCTGGAGTTCATCAGCGACCGGGCCGACCGCTACACCTCCGGCGAGGACGGCGCCGAGGTCCCGTACGACCCCCGGCAGGAACTGGAGCGGTCGCTCCTCCTGGAGTTCCAGGACGCCCCCGAGGTCCGGGAGAACAGCACGGCGTGGGGCGAACTGCGTGCCAGCGCGGTCTTCGAGCCCGAGTTGCGCGGCGACCTGGCCAGGGCCACGCTGACCTGGATCCACGATGTCGCGGACCTCCTGGGCGGCATCCGGCCGACGGCTCCCGCGCCCGCCCTCACGGCCTCCGCGGAGCGGCTCACCGGCCTCCTGGAGGGGCTGAGCACGCGCTGGCTCAGCGGCGCGCTCCCCCTGCCCCACGCCCGCGAACTGGTGAAGGAGGCGGTCACCATCGAGATCGAGCGCCTGAGCCGCTGACGGTGGCGGGGCCGGAGCAGACCCCGCCCGCGGCGGTGCGACCGGAGGCGCGCCCCCGTCGGCGGCGGTGCGACCGGAAGCGCGCCCCGCCCGCCACGGCGGGCCCGGAAGCAGGCCCCGCCGACGGCGGTGAGACCGGAAGAAAGGGCCGAGGGATTTGACTGAATATTCAGTCAGTGCCAGAGTGGCGACACGACGGCCTCATCGGGCCCGGCGCTGCCAGGGATTCAGGAGCCTGTCCGTGCACCCTGTTGACCTGGGTCCCGCCCCCACACGATCGGAGACCTCGATGTCCGACTTCCGCCCCTCCCGCCGCTCCGCCCTGCGGGTGCTCGCCGGGATCGGCGCCCTCGCCCTCGGCTCCACGGCGTGCGGTCCGAACGACCCCGGCCCGTCCGGCGCCGCCGCCGCCACCGGCTCCGCGCCGGGCGCGGCGGCCGGCACCGACGCCGACCGCCGCCTCGGCGCCGAGTGGGAGAGCCACGCCCGCACCTTCATGTCGTGGCCCGCGCTGGAGTCCGTCTGGGGCGAGGACCTGCCCTACGTGCGGAAGGACATCGCGCGCGTGGCCCGGGCCATCGGGGAGTACGAGTATGTCGTGATGATGGCCCGTCCGGACCAGGTGGCCGCCGCCCGGAAGGCGTGCGGCAGGGACGTCGAGGTCATCCCGCTCGCCGTCGACGACCTGTGGGCCCGCGACACCGTCCCCGTCTTCGTCGAGGAGGGCGGGAAGGTAGTCGGCGTCGACTTCAACTTCAACGGCTGGGGCGGCAAGCAGGTCCACGGCAACGACGGCCAGGTCGGCCGCAAGCTGCTCGCCGAGTACAAGATCCCCCGCGAGCAGGCGCCCCTCGTCGCCGAGGGCGGCTCCTTCGAGACGGACGGCGAGGGCACCCTCCTCGTCACCGAGAGCTCGATCGTCAACGACAACCGCAACCGGGGCAAGAGCCGTGCCCGGATCGAGGCGGAGCTCAAGGAGCTCCTGGGCATGGAGAAGGTGATCTGGCTGAAGGGCGTGCGCGGCGAGGACATCACCGACGCGCACGTCGACAGCCTCGTCCGCTTCACCGCGCCCGGCGTGATCCTCCTGGACCGCGCCTTCCCCGGCATGCCCGCCGACTCCTGGTCCCGCTCCTCCGACCAGGCCGCGGCCGTGCTGGGCGAGGCGACCGACGCGAAGGGCCGCCCCTTCGAGGTCATCGACCTGCCGCAGCCCGACCCCGACCGGATCAGCGGCTACAGCGACGACTTCCTCTCCACGTACGCGAACTTCTACATCGGCAACGACGCGGTGTACATGCCCAAGTTCGGCGATCGGAAGGCCGACGACCGCGCCCGCGGCATCCTCCAGGAGCACTTCCCCAAGCGGGACGTCGTCCAGGTGAACATCGACACCATCGCCACCGGAGGCGGCGGCATCCACTGCGCCACCCACGACCAGCCCGGCAAGCCGGTCGACTGACCCCGCCTCCGAGGAGAGTCCCCTTGGCCACCACCCGACGCCGCGGACCCGCCCGCGGCGGCCTGCCCCCCGCCGCGCTCGCGTGCCTCCTGATCGCCGCGGCCATCGCCCTCGGCGTCTGGGTCCAGTTCGGCGAACGCCAGTCCCAGGACACGGTGCACGCCGTGGGCGGCACCAGCCCCGACCGGGTGGACGTCCGGGCCTCGGTCCAGCGCGTCGACGCCGCCGGCCGGGAGCTGGTCCTGCGCGTCCTGGTCACCCCGCGGGGGGAGCTGGCCGAGGCCGGCGGCGTCTCGCCGACCGAGGACCTGACGCTGCAGACCTCGACGTCCACCCGGGGCGACCTGTCCTTCGAGGCGCACGGCCGGATCGCGACCAAGGACCTGCCCGTCACGCTGACGGGCGGTTCGATCACCGACTACCCCTTCGACTCCTACGACGCGGCGATCGAGTTCAGCGCCGTGCAGGGCGGCGAGCGGGTGCCCGTCCACATGACGCTCACCAACGCCGACGCGCTCTTCTCCGCGCGGGTGGAGACCGCCGAGGAGGGCGGGGCCGTCTTCGCCGACGTCGCGCTCGGCCGCTCCGACAGCGTCCTCGTCTTCGCCGTCTTCATGATGATCGCCATGTGGGCCCTGGCCGTCTCGGTGCTGACCGGCGCGTGGTTCCTCGTCACCGGCCGGAAGGGACTGACCTGGCCCGCCCTCGGCTGGATGGCCGCCACGCTCTTCGCCCTCGCGGCCTTCCGGAACACCGCGCCCGGCTCGCCGCCGATCGGCAGTCTCCTGGACTACGCGGCGTTCCTGTGGGCCGAGATCGTGGTCGCCCTCTGCCTCGTCACCGTGGTCGTGACGGGCTTCCGGGCCGAACGCCGCACCCCCGAAGGGGAGTAGACCGCTCCGCGAAGGCGGGAGACGACTCCGCGAGGGCCCCGCCGGGCAGGGATCCGGCGGGGCCCTCGCGGAGTCCCGGGGCACCGCAGCCGCGGGCGTGCCTCACGGCGTGCCGGGCGTCCCGACGGGGGCGGCGGGGGCCGGGCAGGCGACGGAGCCGGGCTTCACGGAGAGCTTGAGCCGCGGCGTGGTGAGCAGCCCGGGTATCTGGAAGTCCTGCGCGGTGCCGGTGATGCGGTCGAACTTGGCGTAGCGGGCCTGGATGCCGAAGCGGTGCTGCGGGGCGCCCAGCGGGTTGGGCACGTAGGCGCCGGCGGGGTCCTTGACGGTGCGGACGTCGGCGCCGTTGACGTTGAGGTCGACGACGCCGTCCATGTCGAGTTCGCCGGTGGCGTTCCTGAGGTCGAGGACGGTGTTCCTGGTGCGGATCTCCCAGGATCGGGGGTCGTCGTCGCCGAGGGTGAGCAGCAGGGTGTACGTGGCTCCGCCGATCTGCTGGCGCCGGCTCAGGCAGAGGCCGTTGAGGACGCCGTCGGCGAAGCCCATCCGCAGCACCCGCACGCTGCCGGGGGTGCCGTCGGGCCGCACGGTCTCCTGGTCGACGACGGCGGCGCCGTACTGCGTCCCGTAGAGGCTGCTGGTGGTGAAGTCGACGGGCCGGTCCTGGATGCGCAGGCCGACGGCGAGCGCCCCGGTGGCCATCGCCGAGCCCGTCACGCCGGCGGCGAGGAGGGCGGGGAGGGCGACGGCGAGGGCGCGCCACCCGTGGGTGCGGCCCTCGGGCCGGCGGGGGTGAGGGCGGCTCATGGCGTGGTCACCGTGATCGTTCCGGGCAGGTGGACGGGGTTGTCGGTGGAGTCGAGCTCCGCGTGGTCGTCGACGGTCCTGATGGCGTAGATGTCGCCCGCGAACTCCTCCGCCCCGGCGGTCAGCGGGATGAGCGAGCCGAAGAAGTCGAGCAGTCCCTGGACCCCGCAGATCTTGAACAGGACCCGGACGCAGACCTGGGTGATGTTCCCCCACATCGTGGTGGTCTCCGGCTTGCCGGCGCTGTCGTAGCCGCCCAGGGAGCCCTCGTCCGGCACGTCGATGACGAGGGTGTGCCCGTCGGCCCGCTGGGTGACGTTCATGTGCGAGCGGATCTGCAGCTTGGTGAAGGTGTACTTGTTGGTGACGCGGGTGGTGCCGTCGGAGAGCCGGATGGTGACGCCCTTCTCGACGGTCAGGGAGACGGCGACCATGCTGTCGATCGTCACGTGGAGCGGGTGGGGGCTGGGCAGGAACGGTACGCCGAGCGGTTCCACGGCGGCCGCCGGCCGGCCGGCGGCGCTGCTCGGCCGTCCGGAGGCGAGCGCGGTGGCGACGGCGAGCAGCAGCGCCGCCACGACCGCGAGCGCCTTGCGCCGCCCCCGCGTCCCGCCCGCCGGGGCGTCCTCCCCGCGCGTCACGCCTCCACCGCCTCGGGTGCGGCTCCGGGAGCCGGGGGGCCGGCGGCGCGGGGGCGTCTGGGGCCCCAGCCGACCGTCATCGAGCCGCCGAGGATGCCGAGGACCATGCCGACGAGGAAGCCCCCGAGGTTGGAGACGACCAGCGAGACCACGGCGAGGACGCAGCCGATGAGGCCGAAGGTGTAGCGCTGGCCGGGGGCGGCCAGCGGGATGAGCCCGCACAGGATCATCCCGCCGCCGACCAGGTAGCCGGCGATGCCGCCGAAGCCGGTGGAGACGATGAGCTGCACCGAGCTGAGGGAGAACTTGAGCACGGTCCAGCCGCCGGCCACCAGCCACACCCCGCCCCAGAAGGGGCGGGTGCGACGGAAGGCCCGGAACCACGCGTACGCCGCCCGCGCCCGCCTCAGCATGTGGTGGCCTTTCCGGCGACGACCTTCAGCCGCAGGTCGGGCAGGACCAGCGCCCCGGCCATCTCGGCGTCGTACGCCGTGGCGTTGAGGCCGTGCAGCTTGATGGAGCTGCCGCCCTCGCCGCCGGCCGAGCCGAGGCCGAAGCCGCCGGGGAGCGCGCCGGTGAGCGGTTTTCCGGCGACGGTGACCTGGTCGGCGGACTGGCCGAGGACCGCGTTCTGGAGGGTCGTGGGGCCGTACGCCTGGAGTTCGGTCGCCTGGATGTACAGGTTCGAGGCGTCGATGTCGGTGGTGAAGGAGGCGGGCGGGGTCGCCGTCACCCTCTGGCCGCCGGTGAGCAGGAGGGAGTACGGCACGCCCGCGATCGTCTGGTGGACGATCCCGCACAGCCCGGCGAGGCCGGCGCTGGCGAACCCGACACGCGCCATCGCGGTGTCGGTGGTCGTGGTGCCGTCCGGGCGGCCGACGGCGGGGGTGTTGACGATGGCGCCGAAGCCGGAGCCCGAGACGCCGTTGGAGGTGAGGGTGAACGGCTGCCCGGTGACGCTGAAGTTGGCGGCGAGGGCGCCCTGCGCGAGGGCCGCGCCGAGTGCGCCGACGGCGAGGCAGGAGGGGACGAGGGCGAGGGCGCCCCGGCCCCAGCGGGTTCCGCGGCGGGTGCCGTCGGCGGCTTCGGCGAGCATCCGGGCGTTCCAGTCGGCGGTGGCGCGGGCGCCGTGCGCGCCGAGCCGGGCGAGCGGGCCGCCGGCCTTGCGGCGGGCCGCGTGGAGGGGGTTCATGCGGAGCCGCTCCCCAGGGGTGCGGGGGACCCGGGGGCCCCGTCGGTGGCGCGGGCACGGCGGAGGAGGCCGCGGCGCCCGGTGGGCTTCTCGGGCAGCCAGCCGAAGGCCATGGCGCCGCCGAGGACCGACAGGGCCATGCCGACGAAGAGTCCGCCGAGGTTGGAGAGGGGGAAGGAGGCCACGCCGGCGATGACGGCGATGGTTCCGGCGGTGTGGCGCTGGCCGGGCAGGAAGAGGACGAGCAGGGCCATCGCCATGATGACGACGCCGCCCGCCATGCCGGCGATGCCTCCGACGCCGACCTGGAGGATCCTGCCCAGCGGGGCCATCGGCAGGAAGAAGATCACGAAGCCGCCGAGGGCGGTCCACAGCGCGGCCCAGAACGGCCGGGTGCGGCGCCACCGGCGGAAGGCCAGGCGGGCGCGGGCGGGGGCGGAGCGCGGCGCCCCGCCGGTGGTGCCGGGGGCCGCTCCGGTGCCGTCGGGGGCGGGCGGGTCGGTGGTCGTCACGGGAGCCTCGCAGGGGCGTTCGGGAGTGGGCGGGCGGCCGGTCCGGGACGGTGCGCCCCGCGGTGGCGCGCCGTCCCGGTCCGGGTCGTGCGGTGGTGCTCGTGCGGTGCGGAGGGGATGTCAGCAGCCCGTGTTGCCGTGCTTGATGGCGATCGCGAGGTCCGGCAGCGTGATGGCTCCGGCGATCGTGGCGCCGTTGGCGTCGGCGCTCAGGTTGCTGATGTCGGTGCGGCCGCCGGTGGCGTCGAGGCCGAACTGGCCGGCGGCGCCGTCCTTGATGCCGGTGGCCTTGATGCCGTCGCCGTCGGCCGCGGCACCGATGACGTTCGGGGTGGCGTCGCTGGCGTTCAGGGTGGCCGTGGCCGCGTTGAGCGCCTGCGCGTCGAGGATGAGCTTGTTGGCCTGGAGCCCTGCGCCGTTGACCAGCTGGTCGCTGGTGAGCGGGGTCTGGGCGGCGGGCGAGGAGATGTTGAGCGACCAGGTGCCGAGGCTGCCGATCACCGGGAGGTCGACGGACTGGGTGGCGTGCACGCAGATCCCGTCGAGTCCGGCCTTGGCGATGCCGACCTGCGCGGCGCCCTTGGCGCCGCCGGCGTCGATGGTGTGCATGACCGCGCCGATGCCCTGCGGGGCCGCCACCGTCTTGGAGCTGAGGGTGAACGGCACGCTGGTCAGGGAGAGGTTCGCCGCGAGGGCGCCCTGGACCATCGCGGTGGCCATGGCGGCGACCGCCGCGCAGGCGGGGACGGCGAGGAAGGCCGATCTGCGCCAGCGGGTGACGCCTCTGGGCTCGTTCTGCATGAGGGTTCTCCAACCGTTGGTCCGCGCGGATGGCGCGGGGTGGATGGCGGACAGCCGTCCGTCCCGGGCCGGGGCCGGGGACGGCGGACACTCTCGGACTGCCCGTTCGAGAATTGGACACTACGAGAAGTTGTGTCAATAGAACGGACAGACTTGGGAGTTCTGACGCGGTGCGGAGCGGAGCCGGGCACACCGAAGCGGGTGCGGCAGCGCCGGGGCGGGGGCGCGGGAGCGGCCGGGACGGGGGCGCGGGAGCGCCGGTGGAGGGGGCGGGGCGCTGCTCTAGGCTGGCGCGATGGCACGCTTCAGGGAGACGGTCCGGACACTGCTGCGCGAACGCCTGCTGGACGCCGCCTTCGCCCGCGTCGCGGAGCACGGCTTCGCCCGGCTGCGGATGGCCCACCTCGCCGGTGACGTGGGCGTCAGCCGGCAGACGCTGTACTCCGAGTTCTCCTCCAAGGAGGCCGTCGGGGAGGCCCTCTTCCGCCGCGAGCTGGAGCGCTGCCTCGTCGGCATCCAGCAGGCCCTGGACGCGCACCCGGACGACCTGCGCGCGGCCGTGGAGGCGGCCGTCTCCTTCACCCTGACGCTGGCCGGGCGCAACCCGCTGATCAGGGCGATGCTGACCAGCGCGGGCGAGGACGGACTGCTCCCCCACCTGACCACCCGGTCGGCCGCCGCCTTCGAGCTGGCGACGACCACGGCCGGCGCGTACGTGGCGGAGACCTGGCCCTCGGTCGACCCGGTCGCGCGCGATCTGGCGGTGGACGCGGCGGTCCGCCTGACGGCGAGCCACGTCGTCCAGGCCGCCGCCTCGCCGGAGGAGTCGGCCCGCCGGATCGCGGACACGGTGGTGCGGGTCGCCCTCGGCACCGGCACGGGCCGGCCGCCGGCGGGGACGGTCCCGGGCTGAGCCCGGAGGGGCGCCGGCCGGCCCCCTCTACGGCGGCCGCGGTCCCGCGTACTCCTCCAGGACGGGCCGGTTGCCGAGGCCGGGCGCCGCCGAGACGGGGTAGGCGCGCAGCCCGACCCGGCCCTCGACCCGGTCGATCGCGCCCCAGCCGTACTGCCGGGAGTCGTCGGACAGGTCGGGGTTGTCGCCCAGGTAGAAGAAGCGGCCCTCGGGCACGGTCCGCAGTTCCGCGCGCGCCGACCCGGCGCCCTCCGCCGAGCAGCACGCACCGGCGCGGTGGGCCCGGTCGGCCCACTGGGCGGCGACCACCCGGCGGACGGGTCCCGTGCCGCCCTCCTGGAGCAGCACCTGGAAGGGCTCCGTGCCGGTCGACGCGATCGCCACCCGGTCGCCGGGCACGCCGATCACCCGTTTCACCATGAGGGCGTCCTGCCGTCCGCCGCGCAGCAGGACGACGTCGAAGCGGCGCACCCGGCCCTCCGAGCCCGGCGAGACGAGGATCCGGTCGCCCGGGCGCAGGGTCGGGTCCATGCTGGACCCGTCGACCCGGACGCCGAGGGCGGTGACGGCCACTCCCGCGAGCAGGCAGAGCAGGGCGCCGGTCCCGAGAAGGACGCCGAGGACGCGGCCGGTTCTCATCGGCGGCCCCTTCCGCGACTCCTTCGGCCGGGGTGCGGTACGGCCCCGGACCGGTCGAATTCGGTCATGGCCGGACGGTAGGACGGGCGGCGGACGGCGGCTGTGACCGTACCGCTCAGCCTTGTTGACCGCGCGTCAACAAGCGCTCCGGGCCGGGTACGGGGAGGGAGCCGCGGTCGCGGAGCCGGTAGGCGCGGGGGGTCTCGCCGGTCCAGCGGCGGAAGGCCCGGTGGAAGGCGCTGGGTTCGGAGAAGCCGAGGCGGCGGGAGAGCCGTTCGATGGAGACCCGGCCCGCGGCGAGCTCCGCGAGGGCGTGGTCCCGCCGCACCTGGTCGCGCAGCCGCTGGTACGTGGTGCCCTCGGCGGCCAGTTGGCGACGGAGGGTCTGCGGGCTGACCGAGAGCCGCTCGGCGAGCTCCTCCGGCGTGGGGACGGGCCCGGCGGGCAGCGACCGGCCGATGAGGTGGCGCACCCGTCCGGTGGCGGTGCTCCCCCACTCCGAGCAGACGAGCATCCCGTCGGGGGCGCGGCGCAGGAAGTCCCCGAGGGCGTCCGCGTCCCGCAGGACGGGTCCGTCGAGGTCGGCGCGGTCGAAGACGGCCGCGGTGCGCCCGGCGCCGAAGACGCAGGGGGCGCCGAAGAGGAGGGCGTACTCGGCGGCGTGGCGGGGCTCGGGGTGGGCGAACTCGACGCGGCGCAGGCCGATCCGGCGGCGGACCAGCCAGCCGGCGAAGCGGTGGGCGACCAGGACGGTGGCCTCGGCACCGAAGTGGAGGGGGTCGTCGTACCCGGAGACGTCGAACTCCAGCCGCGCCTCGTCGGGGCCCTCCGCGCCCCCGGCCGGTGCGGCGGGCTCGACGAGCCGGAAGCTCGGGCCGCCGGGGAAGAGGGAGTAGAAGGTCTGCGCGCGGCGCAGCGCCTCGCGCAGGTCCCGGCTGCCGTGGACGACGACGTGACCCATCATCGCGAAGGTGCCGACCCGGGTAGGGGCTCCGGCGAAGCCGATCAGTTCGTCGTCGAGGGCCGCCCAGACCATCCGGACGAGCCGTCCGAAGCGGCGGGAGGACACCCGGTCCGGACCGGCGGCTCCCGCGAGCAGCTCGGGCGGCAGGCCGGCGCGGGCGAGCAGCGGCGCGGCGGCCAGGCCGCGCCGTTCGGCACCGAGCGCCACGGCCCGCACGTGGTGGGCGTGGACCGACCCCGCCGCCGTCCGCATGCCGTCGCCTCCGTTCCGGCGTCGCCGGTCCTCCGCCGGATCCTCGGCGCGCTTGACACTTCACCCGTCGGTTGTCCAGGTTCGGACACTCTAATGCGAACTGTCAGGCGATCGGGGTGAGTCTGCGCCGAACGGGGCGTACGTCACAGCAACTGCGTCTACCGTCGCCTGCGGAACACATCGGCGGGACATCGGGACGGGTGCGGGGCGGCCGCGGTGCGCGGCGCCCGCGCGGGAGAGGGGCAGGCATGAGCGGAGTGGCACGGCGGACCGTGGTGGCGGCCGGCGGTGCGGGACTCGCGTCGGCGGCGCTGGCCGCGTGCGGGGGCACGAACGCCGAGGGCGACGGCGGCACCGGCGGCGCGGACGGGGCCGCGGAGGCTCCGCTCGCGAAGACGGGGGACATCCCCGTGGGCGGCGGGAAGGTCCTGGCGGACCGGGGAATCGTCATCACCCAGCCGAAGGCCGGGGAGTTCAAGGCGTTCTCGTCGAAGTGCACCCACCAGGGGTGCGCGGTGAGCGAGGTGAAGGACGGCGTGATCGTCTGCCCGTGCCACCAGAGCCGGTTCGACATGTCGGACGGCAGCGTGACCTCGGGCCCGGCGACGTCGTCGCTGCCGCCGGAGCCGATCGAGGTCAAGGGCGACGAGATCTCCTTCGGCTGACCTCCCGCCCGCCTAGGGCCTGTCTGACCATTGGCGTCGGATCAGGCCGGGTCGTTCGGTGCGTGCGATCGGCGTGCGGCCGGGGCGCCCTCGGTCGGGGTCTCCCCTGCTCGAGCGAAGCCGAGAGCTCGGGGAAGGAGCTACTTGGGCGTTTCGGCCGTGCGGCATGGGGGCACCTCCCGTGCCCGAAGGGCTACGGGGGAGTGCGTGCCGGGCGGGCCGGACACGACGGGAAGGGTCAGACAGGCCCTAGGGGCGCCTTGCCGATCGCGCCGGGCTCGCGGTGGCCGGCACCGCTCCCCGATCCGGCCTGATCGACAAGACGCCCCTAGGGCCGGGCGGCGGCCGGACGCCTGGGCGCCTTCCAGGCGGCCAGCAGGTCGTCGGTGGTCGCGATGGTGGCGACGAGGGCGAGGGTGTTGCGGATCATCGCGGGGGTGTAGTCGGCCGGCACCCCCGCGATGGCGTCCCGGGGCACGACGACGGTGTAGCCGAGGTTCACGGCGTCGAAGACGGCGTTGGGCACGGCCACGTTGGCGGAGACGCCGGTCACCACGAGGGTCCGGCAGCCCAGGTTGCGCAGCAGCGCGTCCACGTCGGTCCCGGCCAGCGGGGACAGGCCGTGCAGCCGTCGCACCACCAGGTCCTCGTCGGCCACCTGGATGGGTTCCGCGATGCGTACCGCCGTGGAACCGCTGTGCTGTTGCACGGGGAGCCGGGCGGCGGCGCGGAAGAGGCGCGCGTTGTCGTTGGAGCCCCGCCCGTCGGGGCGCCGCTCGGCGACGGCGTGGAGGACCTGCACGCCGGCGCCGTGGGCGGCGTCGACCAGCCGCGCCACGTTGGCCAGGGCGCCCGACTTCCGGGCCACGGCGGCGAGCTCGGGCAGGGCGCTCTCCGTCCCGACGACGCCCTGCTGGCACTCGATGGTGAGCAGCACGGCCGAGTCCGGGTGCAGCCTCTCCTCCAGTTCCTCGCGCCGGCCCGCGGTTCCCCCTCGGCCCATGGCCTCCGCCCCTCCTCGGCCCGTCGTTCCGCTCCCGCTCATCTCTCCCCCTCGTTCGTGCCCCTTGCACCGGCGTGGACGCGCACCCATGATTTCTGACGTCTCATCAGAAATCTAGAAGGGGGCGGACGATGACCGTCGCGCAGCGCCGTGGACGCCGGATCATGATGACCCCGGAGGAGCTCGACTCCTTCCTCGCCGAACAGCGCACCTGCCGGGTCGCGACCGTCTCCGCGGACGGCCGGCCCCATGTGAGCGCGCTGTGGTTCGCGTGGGACGGCACCTCGCTCTGGCTGTACTCGCTGACCCGCAGCCGCCGCTGGGCCGAGCTGCGCTCCGATCCGCGGCTCTCCGTCCTCGTGGACGACGGCGAGGAGTACGGCGAGCTGCGCGGGGCCGAGCTGTCGGGGACGGCCGTCTTCGTCGGCGAGGCGCCGCGCACCGGCGAACCGTGCCCGGAACTCGACGCGGTGGAACGCCTCTTCGCCGCGAAGAACTTCGGTCTGGACGCCATGCCGCACGACGGCCGGCACGCCTGGCTCAGCCTGACCCCGGACGCCGTCGCCTCCTGGGACTTCCGCAAGCTCGGCGGAGCGTAGCCCGCGCGGACGCCCCGCCCGCCCCGCCGGTCCGGCACGCCCGCCACCCGGTCCGGCACGCCCGCCACCCGATCCGACGCGGACCCGGCACCCGATCCGACGCGGACCCGGCACCCGACTCGGCGGGCCCGCCACCCGCCCCGGGGAGGGGATCCGCCCCGGCTCCCCCCGACTCCCCGACTCCGCCGGGCCCGCTCACCCCGCGTGCGGGAGTCCCGCCTCCCGCAGCGCCTCGACGACCGCGCGCAGCGAGGGGCGGCGGCCGGCGTCGGTGCGCCAGGTGGCGTAGATGTGCCGGCGCATCTGCTGCCGTACGGGGACGCAGACGACGCCGTCCGGGTGCGGCCGGCCGAGCCGGGGGGTGACGCAGACGCCGAGCCCGGCGGCGACGAGCGCGAGCTGGGTGTGGTGCTCGCCCGCGAAGTGGGCGATGCGCGGCTCGATGCCCTGGGAGCGGAGGGTGAACATCAGCCAGTCGTGGCAGAACTCGCCCTCCGGCCAGGAGACCCACTCCTCGTCGGCGAAGTCCTCCAGGTCCACCGCCTCCCGCCCGGCGAGCCGGTGCCCGGCGGGCAGGGCGACGTCCGCGGCGTCGTCGAGGAGGTGGGCCCGCTCCAGCTCCCCCGGGACCGGCGCCCGCCGATTGCTCCAGTCCAGGACGATCGCGAGGTCGGCGTCGCCCCGCATCACCGCCCGCACGCCCTGCTCGGGCTCGAACTCGGCGGTGCGGACCCTGAGGTCGGGGTGGCGGGCCCGGAGCGAGGCGAGGGCGGCGGGGAAGAGGCCCCGGGCGGCGGTCGGGAAGCCGACGAGCCGGACCTCGCCGACGACCTGGCCGCGCTGGGCCTCGATGTCGGCCTGGGCGAGCTGGACGTGGGAGAGGATCCGGGCGGCGTGCTCGGCGAGCAGCAGCCCCGCGTCGGTGAGCCGCACCCCGCGCCCGTTCTTGGCGAGGAGCCGCTGGCCGACCTCCCGCTCCAGCTTGGACAGCTGCTGGGAGACGGCGGAGGTGGTCACGTGGAGCCCGTCGGCGGCGCCGCTGACGGAGCCGTGCCGGGCGACGGCGTCGAGGGTGCGCAGGCGCTCCAGGTTCAACATGTAAGCAATGCTAAGGGAAGGGGTCGAGACAATCTCGCTTGTTCTACGAGATCGGGCCGGTCACCCTGAGTGCATGAGCCACGCAGCCGCCCCCGCCCCCGGACCCTCCTCGCCCGCCGTCCCACCCTCCCCCTCCGCCCCTTCCCCGCCGTCCCCCTCCCCCGGCTCCCGCCGCCTCCGCGCGCGCCTCCTCGACTGGCGGGTCCGCTTCGGCGTGCTGGCCCTCGTCTGGGGCTTCAGCTTCCTGCTGATCAAGGTCGGCACGGAGGGCTTCGCGCCCTTCCAGGTGGCCTTCGGCCGGCTGCTGTTCGGCACGGCGGTGCTGGCCGTGGTGCTGCTGGTGAAGCGGGACCGGCTGCCGCGCGGGGCGCGCACGTGGGGGCACCTGGCGGTGGCGGCGTTCCTGCTCAACGCACTGCCGTTCTCGCTCTTCGCGTACGCGGAGCTGACGATCCCGTCGACGCTGGCGGGGATCTGCAACGCGACGACGCCGCTGTGGGGCATGGTCCTGTCGCTCGTGGCGCTCTCCGAGGACCGGCCGACCCGGGTGCGCGCGGCGGGCCTCGGCATCGGCTTCATCGGCGTCCTGACGGTCCTCGGCGCGTGGCAGGGCTTCTCCGGCCTGGACGTGACGGGCACGGCGCTGGCGCTGCTGGCCTCGTTCAGCTACGCGGTCGGCTGGATCTACGTCCGCCGCACCCTGAGCGGCACGGGCGCCTCCCACCTCTCGCTGGCGACCGGCCAGGTCGGCGTGGCGACCCTGCAACTGGCCCTGGTCACCCCCTTCTTCACCACGCTCCCGGACTCCGTGGAGCTTCTGCCGCTGCTCTCGGTGATCGCCCTGGGCGCCCTGGGCACCGGCTACGCGATGCTGCTGCAGTACGGCGTGGTCGCGGAGGTCGGCCCGACGACGGCCTCCATGGTCACGTACTTCATCCCCGTCATCGCGACCGCCGCCGGCGTGGCCTTCCTCGACGAGCACCTCGCCTGGAACACGCCGGTGGGCGCCGTGGTGGTCCTCCTGGGCGCCGCCCTCACCCAGACCCGCGCGTCCTCCCGGAGCGCCGCCCCGTCCCGGACGGCCCCGTCCCCGGCCGAGGCTCCGCGGAGGACCCCGGCCCGCACCTGACGCCCGGCCGCGGACCCGGGACGACCGGCCCCGGGCCCGGAGGGGCGCCGGCGGCGCCCCGGGACGACCGCTCGGCCCCGCCGTCCCCGGCCCCGCCCCGGGGCAACCGCCCGACCTCCCGGGCAGGTGCCCCCGTCCCAGCGCCGCGTGCGGCGGCCCCCCGGGGCAACCGCCCACCCGTGCGGCGACGGCCCGCCCCACGGGTCGCCCCGTCAGCCGTAGCTGCGGGCGGGTGCCGACGCCGCCGCCGCGGCCACGGCGTCGGCCAGGGGGGCGATGTCGTCGGGGGAGAGGGGGGAGACGGTGAGCCGGACGGCGGGCCCGGTGGCGATGCGGAAGCGGGCGCCGGGCGCGACCGCCCAGCCGGCGGCGAGGAGGCGGGCGACGGCACCCGTTTCGTCGGCGACCGGCACCCAGACGTTCATGCCGCTGCGGCCGTGCGCCTCGACGCCCCGCCGGGCGAGCGCGCGGACCAGCGCGTCGCGCCGCTCCCCGTAGGCGTCGGCGACGGCCTCCGGGTCGACGGCGTCCGTGGCCCACAGGTGGACGACGGCCTGCTGGAGGAGACGGCTGACCCAGCCGGGGCCGAGGCGCTGCCGCCCGAGCACGCGGTCGACGGTCTCGGGGTCGCCGGTGAAGGCGGCGATCCGCAGGTCGGGGCCGTAGGCCTTGGCGACCGAACGGACCAGCGCCCACCGGTCGGTGACCCCGGCGAGCGGCCGCAGCCGCCGGGTGACGATCCCGTGGCCGTGGTCGTCCTCGACGAGCAGCACGCCGGGGTGGTCGGCGAGGACCCGGCGCAGCCCGGCCGCGCTGGCGGCACCGAGGCAGGCCCCGGTGGGGTTCTGGGCGCGGTCGGTGATGATCACCGCACGGACCCCGTCCCGCTCGATCGCGCGCCGGACGTGGTCCGGGAGCGGCCCGTCGTCGTCGACGGCGACCGGCACGGGCCGGAGGCCGAGCGCGGGCACGAGGTCGAGGAGGCTGCCCCAGCCGGGGTCCTCGACGGCGACGGCGTCACCGGGCCGCAGATGGACGGCGAGGACCCGTTCGATGGCGTCGAGCGAGCCGGAGGCCACGCCGACCGGCCCGTCGGGGACGCCGTCGGCGTCGAAGGCGGCGCGCGCGAGCCGGGCGAAGTCCGGGTCGAGGGGGGCCTCCCCGTAGAGCCCGGGCCGCTCGGCGTACCGCCGGGCCGCCTCGGCGAGCGCGGGCCCGAGCGGCGGCAGCAGGGCCGGATCGGGGTTGCCGCCGCTGAGGTCCCGGACGCCGGGCGGCGCCTCGACGCGCAGCGATCCCCGGGCGGTGGTGGCGGGTCGCGGGCGCACCCGGCTGCCGCGCCGGCCGTCGGTCTCGATGACCCCGCGCTCGCGCAGGGTCCGGTAGGCGGCGGCGACGGTGTTGGGGTTCACGCCGAGGTCGGCGGCCAACTCCCTCATGGGCGGCAGGGATCGGCCCGGCTCCAGGGCCCCGGAGCCCACTCCCCGCTCGACGCTGGCGGCGATCTCCGATGCGCGACGGCCTTCGATCCGATACTCTCCTAGCACAAACCAGATTATGCACTAGTGCAATGAGGGACGCAAGGGGACCCGCCATGAGCACCACGACCACCGCCGCGCGGAGCGGCGCCGCGTACACCCCCACCGAACGGACCGTGCCCACCCGGGCCCGGCAGCGCGCCTCGTACGACCGCGCGCTCGTGCACGCGATCCTCGACGAGGGGTACGTCTGCCACCTCGGCTTCGTGCGGGACGGCGCGCCGGTCGTGCTGCCCACCCTCTACGGCCGGGTCGGCGAGCGGCTGTACGTCCACGGCTCCACCGGCTCCCGCCCGCTGCGCATGGCCGGCGCGCGGTCCGCCGGCCCCGGCGCCGGGGCGCCCGGCCTCCCGGTCTGCCTCACGGTCACCCACCTCGACGGCCTGGTCCTGGCCCGCTCGGCCTTCCACCACTCGCTCAACTACCGCTCGGTCGTCGTCCACGGCACGGCCCGCCAGGTCACCGACCCCGACGAGCTGCGCACCGCGCTCGACGCCCTCGTCGACCAGGTCGTCCCCGGCCGCTCCGCCGACTCCCGGCCCGCGAACGCCAAGGAGCTGGCCGCCACCGCCGTCATACGGCTCGACCTGGAGGAGGTCTCGGCCAAGGTCCGCACCGGCGGACCCCACGACGACGCCGAGGACCTGGCGCTGCCGCACTGGGCCGGCGTGGTCCCGGTCGCCCCGCGCACCGGCGTCCCGGTGCCGTCGGCCGACCTGGACCCGGCGGTCGCCCTGCCCGGCTACCTGACCGCGCCCTGAGGAGGACCGGCATGCTCGTCCATCCCTGGGACGCCCCCGCGGACGACGCCGAGTGGCGCGCGTGGCTCGCCCGCCACGACTTCGGCCAGCTCGCGGTCAACGGCCTGCCGGGCGACCCGCCCTGGGTGCAGCCCGCGCACTTCCGGTACGAGGCGGAGCCGGGCCCGTACGGCCGCGTCCTGCTCCACCTCGCCCGCCCCAACCCGCTGTGGAGCGCCCTGGAGGCCGACCCCCGGGTGCTGCTCAGCGTGGTCGACGACTACGTCTACGTCCCCGGCACCTGGACGGCGCCGGAGGGCGCGCCCGCCGCGCACGGCACGCCGACCTCGTACTACGCGGCGGTGCAACTGCGCTGCACCGCGCGCGTGGTGGACGACCCGGCGGAGAAGGCCGAGCTGCTGAACCGGCAGGTCGCGCACTTCCAGCCGGAGGGCGGGACCGCCCCCGTCGTCCCCGGCGAGGTCCCGTTCGGCCGGATGCTCCCCGGCATCCGGGGTCTGTGCCTGGAGGTGACGGAGGTGCGCGCGAAGTTCAAGTACGCGGGCAACAAGCCGGCCGGGGTGCGGCGCCGGGTCGCGGACCGGCTCGCCGAGCGGGCCGGTCCGGGCGACCTCGCCGCCCGGACCCACCAGCTGCGCCGGCTGGCCTCCGAGGAGTGACCCGGCCCGGCCGCACCGGGTCCCGGAGGTGCTCCGCCGATCGGGCCGGACCCGATCGGCGGAGCACCTCCTACGCGGCGGCCGGCTCCGCGCTCCTGCGCCGTTCCGCCGCCGTGCGCGCCTCGGCGAGGGCGAGCCCGGTGACGGCCGCGAGCAGCAGCACCGTGCCGAGGACCGTCGCCGCCGTCAGCTCCTCGCCGAGCAGGGTGACGGCGAGGAGCGCCGCGCTGACCGGCTCCAGGAGCATGATCACGGAGACGGTCGCGGCCCGGACGACCGCCGCCCCGGCGAAGTACAGGGCGTAGGCGAGGGCCGTCGGGATCGCCGCCACGTACAGCAGGAGGAGGAGCAGCCGGACGAGGTCCTCGGTGTGCGGCAGCAGCCCCTCGACCACGGCCAGGGGCAGCACGACGAGGGCCGAGACGCCGAAGGTCCACGCGGTGCTCGCGAGGGAACCGGCCGCGCCGGCGCCGCTGCGCCCGAGCCGGCGGGTGAGCAGGGTGAGGGAGGCGAATCCGGCGGCCGAGAGCACCGCGTACCCGACGCCCGCGAGCCGCACCTCCGCTCCCCCGCCGCCCAGGACCAGCACGGCGAGCCCGGCGAGCGCGCCGACGACGGCGGACAGTCCGCCGAGGCCGAGCCGCTCCCCCATGGTGAGGCGGGCGCCGACCGCGATGAGGACGGGACCGGCTCCGAGGGTGACGACGGTGCCGACGGCGAGCCCGGTGGACTCGACGGCGGCGAAGTAGGCGGTCTGGAAGACCGCGAGCCCGACGCCGGTGCCGAGGATCCGGACCAGCCGGGTCCGGCGGGTCTCGGCGACGGGCGCGGCGGCCGTCCGGGGGCGTCCGGGGCGCAGCCGGCGCAGTGCCGGGACGGCGAGGAGCAGGAGGAGTCCGCCGGCGCAGCGCCAGAAGGAGAGGGCGAGCGGTCCCATGTCGCTGTTGCGGAAGACGAGGGAGCCGGCCGCGCCGGCGGTGCCCCAGGCGATGCCGGCGACGACGAGGTAGGCGAGGCTCCGCCCGACGGGCAGGGCGGCGGCGGGGGGCTGCGGGACGGCGAGGGAGTGCGGGTTCGACACGTGGGTTCTCCGGAAGGACGGTCCGTGCGGACGGACCGGGGTGAAGGGTGGTCGCCGGTTCCGCGCGCGGGCGGCGACGGACCGCTCGGGGGCGTGATCGCCCGCCCGAGCCCGGTCGGTCGTCTTCGGGAGAAGGTGCCGCGCGCGCTAGGCGGCGGGCGGCGGAAGAACGGTCGAGTGCATGACCGGCACCCTACGGGGCGCTCCGCCCGCCCGACAACTCCCCCTCGCGCCCCGCGCCGGTGCCCTCCTCGCCGCCGTCGGAGCCCGCGACGGGTCCCCCGGACGCCGGTTTCGGCGCGGCGGACTGGGCGATGAGGGCGCCGGTGAGGACGAGCGCGCCGCCGGCGAGCTGCGGCGCCTCCAGGTGCTCGCCGAGCAGCACCCAGGCGAGGACGGTCGCGACGACCGCCTCCAGGCAGGCGACCACACCGGCGACCTGCGGGGAGAGCCGGCGGACGGAGACGACGCCGGTGACGTACGCGAGGACGGTGGCGATCAGGACGATCCAGCCGAGCAGCAGCCAGGCCGGCACGGAGGTGCCGTCGAGGTCGGCCCGGCCGCCCAGGACGCCGGTGTCCATGGTCCACGGGCGGGCGATCACGGTGAGCACCAGCGCGCCGACGAGCAGTCCGTACGCGATCACCCCGAGCGGGTCGGCCGGTTCGGCCTCGTCGGCGCCCTGGGCGGAGAGCACGAAGTAGCCGACCTGGCAGCAGGCGGCGGCGAGCGCCAGGAGCAGTCCGAGCAGGTCGAAGCCGAGCCCCGACCAGACCTGGACGACGCAGGCGAGGCCGCCGACGGCGAGCACCACGCCGAGCGCGGCGGCACGGGTGACCGGCCGCCGCTGGACGAAGCGGACCCAGCCGAGGACCAGCGCGGGGGCGAGGTACTCGACGAGGAGGGCGACGCCGACAGGGATCCGGGAGAGGGAGGCGAAGTAGAAGGCCTGGACGCCGGCGACGGCGAGGAGGCCGAAGCCGAGGAGGAGGCCGGGCTTGCGGCGCAGCAGGTCCCGGTGGCGCCAGGCCACGGGCAGCATGACGAGCGCGGCGCCGGTGACCCGGAGCCAGACGACGTGGAGCGGGTCGAGGCCCGCCTCGATCAGCGGCTTGGCCGCCACTCCCGAACCACCGAATGCGAAGGCCGAGGCCAGGGCGAGTCCCAGGCCGGCGCTTCTCCCCTGAGACGCGTGCATCGGGCCATGATGACAGGACCCGGTCAGGCGTGTAACCCCCGTCGCACCTGTTGAGACGGCGGTCCGGGCAAACCCCCCGCCGGGGCGGAATTCAGCGTTCCACACCCTCCGGCGGCATCGGGTCCCCGTCGAGGACCCCGGCGCCCCGCGGTGCGAGGACGGCGGCGAGCGCGACGGCGCGGACGCCGAGCGCGGGCGGATCGATCCCGGCGTGGCGCAGCACCTCGCCCGCCCGGCTGCCGGGGTCGGCGGCGAGGCCGGCCAGCAGGTCGAGCCCGTGGGGCTGCGCCTCGCCGCGGGCCGAGGCGCGGCGCAGCGCCTCCTCCAGGGCGGCCGCGGCGGCCGGGGACCAGCGGGAGGCGCGCCGCGCCGTCCCCTCCCCGGCCCGCACGGCGGGCAGCGGGAGCGGGGCGCCCCCGCCCTCGCCGGACCGCTGCCAGCGGAGCCCGTATCCGATGGAGCGCTGGACGAGGTAGCCGAGGACGCGCGCGACCCGCTCCTCGCCGTCGAAGGCGGCGCGGGTCTCGGGGTCGGACTCGACGAGGGCGTGCAGGAGGTGGGCGGTGTCGACCTGGCGGTCACCGTCCCGCAGGGCCCGGCGGCGGGCGGCGGCGAGCACGGTACCGAGCAGCGGCGCGGGCCCGGCCGGGGCCGGGGGCGGGGTGGGGCGCGACGGGACGGAAGGGTGCACCCTTCCACCTCACCAGCCGCGCCCGCGCGGGTCATCACACGGGAGAACCATGTCCGCGTCCCACCGGAGTCGTGCACCCGCGCGCGGCCCCTCCTCCTCGGGGAGGAGATCCGGGCGATTTCCCGTACGGGGCGCGCGCCGCCTTGCCACGCGCCCGGTCGGCAACCACGCGCCGCCCCCGCGCGTCCTCCCTGTGTGTTCTGGATGGTGGGCCTGGCCGCGCGCGACGGCCGGCAGTTCGTGTACCGGGTGTACGCGCCCCGGGAGGCACTGCCGGGCGACCTGTTCTGGGCGGCGTTCCACCGGCACGAGGAGGACGGCGGTCCGCGCGTCCCGGACGCCTTCGACGCGGCGGAGATCTGGTGGATCGGCGGCACGGGACCGGCCGCCGCAGAACTGACGGTTCATCAGTATTGAATGTTCGCGCCCCTGCGGCTACGTTCCGCGACACCAGAACCCAGCGGGCACGCGTGAAGGGGTGGTCGTCATGGCCGAAGTCACCGCGGAGGCACGGATCGAGGCACCGGCCGGGAAGGTGTGGGAACGCCTCACCGACTTCGGCTCGTACGGGGAGTGGAACGCCACCCACACGAACTTCCCGAACGGCGGCCCCGAGACCCTGGCGGCCGGGTCGACGTTCAGCGAGAACATGAAGCTCATGGGCTTCCCGGCCGAGGTGCTGTGGACGGTCGAGGAGCTGGAGGACGGCCGGGTCCTCGCCATCCGGGGCAAGGGCCCGATGGGGGTGATCGTCGGAACCCGCTACTCGCTCGCCGACGAGGGCGCGGCGACGACCCTGCGCATCGACGGCGAGTTCACCGGGGCGGCGGTCTCGCTGATGGCCGGGAAGCTGAAGGACTCCGCGACGGCGGCGCTGAACGAGTCGCTGCGCAAGCTCTCCGGCCTGGTCGCCTGAGCGCACGGACGCGGGAAGGGCCCCCGGCGGCAGGTGCCGCCGGGGGCCCTTCCCCGTCGCCGCGGGCTCAGTGCTCGTCGGCGAGGATGAGGTACAGCTTCTTGCGGGCGTCGTTGATGACCGAGACGGCCTTCTGCCGCTGCTCGGCGCTGCCGGTCTTCCAGACCTGCCCGAAGGCCTCCATCAGACCGAAACCGGCCTGCCGGATCTCGTTGACGGCCTCCCAGTCGACGCCGCGGCCGGCCTCCTCCCAGGGGGCGTCCGGCGCGGCCCCGGCCTCCTCGCGCCCGGCGTCGGTGAGCGAGAAGAGCTTCTTGCCGCCCTCGCTCGCGCTGACGATCAGCCCCTCGTCCTCCAGCATCTGGAGGGTGGGGTAGACCGAGCCGGGGCTGGGCTTCCAGGCCCCGCCGCTGCGCTCGCCGATCTCCTGGATCATCTCGTAGCCGTGCATCGGGCGGTCCTTGAGCAGCGCCAGGATCGAGGCGCGCACGTCTCCGCGCCGCGCCCTCCCCCGGCCGCCGCCACCGCGGCCGCGCCCGAAGGGCCCGCCGCCGGGGCCGCCGAAGCCGGGGCCGAAGGGCCCGAAGGCGGCACGCCGTCCCTCGAAGTCACCCCGCGGTCCGGGCCCGCGGTTCCCGCACCCGGCACCGTGGCCGTGACCGAACTCGTGTCCGTGGTCGTGTCCCTGTGAACGCATCGCAACGCTCCTTCCGTGAGATTCGATCGTTGAACTGTCGCGATGCCTCAACGATATATCGGAACTGTTCGATGGGCAAACGACCGACCCCCCGGGCGACCGAGCTGTCGCGAAGGATCCGGTTCCGCCGGTCCGGCCCGCGGCGAGGCACGGCAGGCTGCGCCCACGAGCCATGGCCCCGTCCCGGGGGGGGGCGAGCGGCCGGCGGACGACGACACCTCGCCGTGGCCGGCCGCTCCGCTGATCGGCGAGGCCCTCGGCGAGGGCGCGGGGTGCCCCCGCGCAGGTGCTCGGTAGGGTCGCGCCACGTCCGACGATCTCGACTTCACGTGCTCATGCTGCGGCGAGCACCACGCGGAGCTCCCCATGAGCTACTCGACGCCGGCCCCTGACGTGTGGGACCCCGGCTTCGCGAGTGATCCGGACTGCCTGCTGTCGTCCGACCAGTGCGTGATCAGGGGCCGGCACTTCTTCATCAGGGGTCTGGTCGAGATACCTGTGATCGGCAGCCAGGACGTCTTCTCCTGGGGCGTCTGGGTCTCTCTGAGCAGGGACAATTTCACCCGCGCTCTTGAGGTGTGGAACACGGAGGGCCGCGAGGCCGAGAAGCCGTACTTCGGCTGGCTCTGCACCGAGCTGCCGTTCTATCCCGAGAGCACCACCCACGTGAAGACCAACGCCCACACCCGACCGGTCGGCGAGCGGCCCTTCATCGAGCTGGAGCCCACCGACCATCCTCTCGCCGTCGAACAGCGCACCGGGATCACGCAGGACCGCGTGCGGGAGATCGCCATGGCCGTGCTCCACCCGGCCTGAAGGCGAGCGTGAGGCGCGACAAGCCCACCATGCCCTCGGCACGATCGGCACGATCGGCACACGGCCTCGCCCTCTCCCCCTCCTGCGGTCGACCGGCCTCGGGGTCGCCGGCCACCGCACTCGACGGCGACCGGAGGACCGGACGGCGTCAGAACGGCGGTTCGTCGGAGTGGAGGCCGGTCCAGGAGGCGTCCGCAGGTGCGACCCGCACGTGCTGCTGGAGGAGTCGTACCGCCTCCTCGACGCGGCCGAGGTCGATGAGAAGCCCGGCCCGCAGCGAGATGTTCTGCTCCGGGAGCCGTTCGAGAACGGCGAGGGCCTCCTCCGTGCGGCCGGCCGCGGCGAGCAGGTCGGACAGGGAACGGGCCGCGTACCAGGCGCCCCCTCCGGAGTGCGTCCGGGCCTGCTCGATCCCCTCGTCGAGCAGACCGCAGCCCGCCATGAGGGAGAGCCGGATCCGGAAGAAGTCCCAGTCCTCCTCGCCGCCGCGCCGCGCCTTGAGGGCGTCGAGGTGGGCCAGGCCGTCGGAGGCCCGGCCGTGGTCGGCGTACAGGGTGCACAGGGTGTCGACCACGTAGTCCTCCGCGCCCCCGGGCCGGTCGGCGAGGGTGCGCACCACCTCGATCGCCTCGTCGACGCGGCGGTGGCGGACGAGGAGTTCGGACAGGGGGACGGCCACGTGCCACAGACCGTCGGGCTCCTCGGCGAACGCCCGGTAGGCGGTGATCGCCCCCTCCACGTCACCGCGCTCCTCCAGGAGCTCGGCCAGGCGCCGCGCGGCGTGCCCGTGGTGCTCGGAGGCCGCGTACGCGCGCAGTTCCCCGATCCGGTCGTGCCTGGCCAGCAGGTCGGCCAGCGCGTCGCGGTCGTTGACCGACGTGATGTCGCGGCGGCGCAGCAGGTCGATCGCCTCCTCGATCCGGCCCTGCCGTTCCCGGACGGCGGCGAGCAGGAGGAAGGCGTTGGACGGTTCGAGGCGGATCCGGTCGCAGTCGGGATCGTCACAGGCCGGAACGGCAGCCGCGATGCGGGCCTCCAGCAGCGCCGCGGCCTCCTCGTCCAGACCGGCGGCTTCGGCCACGTCCACCAGGACCTCGGCGAGCAACCAGTCCGCGATTCCGGGCCGCACCAGCGTGAACGCCTCGGCGGCCCGGCCGTGACGGGCCAGCAGGCGGGCGAAGAAGTCCAGGGCCGGGCGGCCCCCGGTCCGTGCGTGCGGGCGGCACAGCGCGATCGCCTCGTCGGCCCGCCCCCAGCGCTCCAGCAGCTCGGCCCGGGCCCGGACCGCCGGCCACCAGCCCGTCGCGACGTACGGCGCGAGCACCTCCAGCGCCCGGGCGTGCTCCTGCCGGTCCCCCAGCAGCCGCGCCCACTCCAGCGCGCAGAACCACTCCCCGCGTCCGGCCTGCGTCTCCACCTCCCGCTCGTGCCCGAGCGCGAGCAGGCGAGCGACCAGCGACGGGGGGACGCAGCCCGACTGCGTCCGGGTCCGGTAATCAAGATCGTCCATGTCCACGGGTCCGGACCCTAGCCCCCGCCTCCGACACCACCACCGCCACCGCCCCCGCCACCGAGCGGGCGAGCAGGCGGAGTCCAGGGGCGAGGCCCTGGGGCTCGATGCCTCCGGCCCTCCCCGTGGATGGTCTGCGGCTCGCAGGAATCGGCCGGCGGCGAGCTGGTACGGGACCGGGGAGCGTGCACCCGGGCCGGCTCGCCGTTCGACGGCCAGGTGCGTTTCGAGCACGCCGGCCGCGCATGGTTCCTCCCCCGAGCCGACGGCGGTGGCGGCCGGCTCCTTGGCGTTCGCGGGCCGGGAGTCGGCGGAGCGGCCGGGGACGACCTGGTCGACGAGGGCGTCGAGCCCGGTGCGCAGCTCGTCGGGGCCGGTGACCCGGCGGCCCCGGGCGGTGCCCTCCGGGCCATCGCCATGGCGGCCCGCCATGGGGTGCCCATGCTCGATCCGGGGATCCGCAGCCGCTCTCCGTCCCCCGGACCGGACACGCCCGAACGGCTGCGGATCCCGGCCGACGGCTACGGCCTCCCGACGGGGGACCGCGCCGAAGTGACCGGCGTCATCGAGCAGGCCACGGAGGTCTGCCGGTCCTTCGTCGCCCGCCGCGTGGCCGGCGGAGACCCCGTCCGTCTCCAGGCGCCGGCCGAGCGGGGCGGACGGGAACGCTGGGACCGCGTGCAGACCTGGCCGGTGGACCCCCGCCGGACGTTCACGGCCGCCCTGCCGAAGTGACCGGCCCGGATGGCCGGACGGGTGGCGCGGAAGCCCTGCCGGGCGGAGCACGCGTCCTGCCCGGCGGAGCACGAGTCCTGCCCGGCGGAGCACGGGCCGCGACAGGCGGAAGACGGGTCCGGACGGGTGGAGAGGCCGGCTCGGGCCAGCCGTCCCCGATTGGCCTTGGTCCGCCCGGACCGGCCCCCGGTACCGTCCGGAGCATGCGCATCCGAATCGTCGACGCCTTCACCGACCGGCCCTTCTCCGGCAACCCCGCCGGGGTCCTCCTCCTCGGCTCCTTCCCGGACGACTCCTGGCTCCGGAAGGTGGCCGCCGAGGTCAACCTCTCCGAGACCGCCTTCGCACACCCGCTGCCCCCCGGCGGCGAGGCCGACTGGGCGCTGCGCTGGTTCACCCCGACCACCGAGGTCGACATGTGCGGCCACGCCACCCTCGCCACCGCGCACGTCCTGCACGCCACCGGCCGGACGGCCGGCCCGGTCCGCTTCGCCACCCGCTCGGGCGTCCTCGGCGCGGTCGCCGAGCCGGACGGCGGCGTCACCCTGGACTTCCCGACCTCCTCGCTCACCCCGCTCCCGGTGCCGGACGGCCTGGCCGAGGCGCTCGGCGCCGAGGTCCTCGCCGTCCACGGCACCGCCGCCCACGTCGGCGACCTCGTCGTCGAGCTCCGCGACGAGGCCGCCGTCCGCGCCCTCGCCCCCGACCTCGCCGCCCTCCGGACGCACTCCTCGCGCGGCGTGATCGCGACGGCGGCGGCCGCCGACCCCGGCAGCGGCTACGACTTCGTCTCGCGCGGCTTCTTCCCCTCCGTCGGCATCGACGAGGACCCCGTCACCGGCAGCGCCCACACCGCGCTCGCGCCGTACTGGTCGGCCCGCTTCGGCCGCGACGAACTCACCGGCTTCCAGGGCGGCGCCCGCACGGGCCTGGTCCGCACCCGGCTGCGCGGCGACCGCACCCTCCTGACCGGCCACGCGGTGACCGTCATCGAGGGCGACCTGCTCGCCTGACGCCCCGGACGCGAACCGGACGCGAGGAAGGGCCGCCCGCCCCGGGACGCGAAGCAGGACACACGCCCCCGGGCACGGCGGGCCCGGACACGGCGAAGGGGCGTACGGCACGATGCCGTACGCCCCTTCGCCGTGCCGCCCGCCGTCAGACGGTCGGCAGCCAGTCCACCTTCCCCGCGAGGAGCCCGTAGCCCACGAAGGCCACGATGTCGAGGAGCGCGTGGGCGACCACCAGCGGGCCCACCCGCCCCCAGCGCCGGTAGAGCAGCACGAAGACGGCGCCCATCACCATGTTCCCGACGAAGCCGCCGATGCCCTGGTAGAGGTGGTACGAGCCGCGCAGCACCGAGCTCGCCACCAGCGCGCGCATCGGCGTCCAGCCCAGCTGGTCGAGCCGCCGCAGCAGGTAGCCGACGACGATGACCTCCTCCAGGACGGAGTTCTGGATCGCCGAGAGGATCAGGACCGGGTACTTCCACCACACCTCGGGCAGCGACTCGGGCACCACCGTGAGGTTGAAGCCCGAGGCCCGCGCCGCCAGGTAGAAGGCGAGGCCCGCGCTGCCGATGCCGGCGGCCACCAGCGCCCCGCGCCCGAGGTCGAACCACGGCCGGGTCCGGTCGAAGCCGATCGCCTTCGGCCCGGCCCCCTCGCGCAGGAGCAGGTGCGCCACGAGGACGACCGGCACGAGGGCCGTGGCGATGCCGAAGAGCTGCCAGGTGAGGTCGAGCCAGGGCCGGCCGGGGGCGTACGAGCCGTTGAGGGTGGCGGCCTGCTCCTTGAGCGAGCCGGGCCTCGTCAGCGAGCCGACGAAGCTGATGAGCGAGGAGACCGCGCTGGCGCCGAGCGAGAGCGCGAGCACGATGAGCGTCTCGGAGCGGAGCACCCGCCGCGAGAGACCGCCCGGGGGCGGGGCAGCGTCCACGACCCGTTGTTCCGACACCACGCGCGTCTCCCGTTCCCGTCACCACCGCCGCGGGGACCGGCCTCGGTCCCCCGTACGACGATCATGCGCGACGGCACGCCGGAAACGCCATCCAGGGCCCGCCGGAACCCACCCCGCCCCCGCTCACACGCACGCGCCCCAGCGCTCACACCACGCTCGCACTCGCACTCGCACCACCCGCGCTCGCGCTCACGCCCCCGCGGTGCCCACCTCCCAGGTGTGCACCGGCTCCCCCGTCAGCATCAGCTGCCGGTAGCGCCGGGTCGTCGCCGCGAGGGCCGCCTCCCGGTCGAGGCCGGACTCCAGGGCCCGGTGGAAGGTGTCGGCCTGCCAGGACGCGCCGTTCACCCGGCGCCGGCAGCGCTGCTCGACGACGCCCAGGTAGAAGTCGCGGTCCGCCGGGTCGACGTGCCAGGCGTCGAGCCCCGCGGCGGCCAGCGGCAGCAGCTCGTCGAGGACGAGACGGACGGCGGACTGGGTGGCGACGCCCCCCGCGCGGCCCGGGCGGGGCCAGCGCAGTTCCGCCTCGATGCCGTGGCGGCAGGCGGCGTCGAAGTTGGCCTCGGCGTCCTCGAAGGCCATCCGCTTCCAGAGCGGGCGCGGGTCGTCGGCGAGCGAGCGGACGAGCCCGTAGTAGAAGGCGGCGTTGGCGAGCACGTCGGTGACGGTGGGTCCGGCGGGCAGCACCCGGTTCTCCACCCGCAGGTGCGGGACGCCGTCGACCCAGCCGTAGACCGGCCGGTTCCAGCGGTAGACGGTGCCGTTGTGCAGGACCAGCTCCTTGAGCTGCGGCACCCCGCCCTCGTCGAGGACCCGCAGCGGGTCCTCCTCGTCGCAGATCGGCAGCAGCGAGGGGAAGTACCGCACGTTCTCCTCGAAGAGGTCGTACACCGAGTCCACCCACCGCTCGCCGAACCAGGTGCGGGGCCGGACGCCCTGCGCCTGGAGCTCGGGCGGGCGGGTGTCGGTGGCCTGCTGGAAGAGCGGCGGCCGCGACTCGCGCCACACCTCGCGGCCGAAGACGAAGGGCGAGTTGGCGCCGAGGGCTATCTGGACGCCGGCGACGGCCTGGGCGGCGTTCCAGACGGCGGCGAAGCGCGCCGGGGTGACCTGGAGGTGGAGCTGGACCGAGGTGCAGGCGGCCTCCGCGATGATCGACTCCGAGGTGTGCCGGAACCGTTCGACCCCCTGGATGTCGAGGATGATCTGTTCCCCGCGGGCGGTGAGGATCTGGTCGTTGAGCAGGGCGTAGCGATCGGCCGAGGAAAGGTTCTCGAAGACGAGCTCGCGCTGGGAGAGGGTCGGCAGTATGCCGATCATGACGACTCCGGCGTCGACTTCGGCCGCCTTGCGGTCGGCGTATCCCAGTCCCGTCCGCAGCTCTTCCGCGAGCCGGTCGAAAACGTGGCCTCCGAGCCGCCGCGGGGCGATGTTCACTTCCAGGTTGAACATTCCGAGTTCGGTCTGGAAATCGGCGCTCGCGATCTTTTCGAGGACGGTCTCGTTCAGCATCCGCGGGAGCCCGTCGGAGCCCGCGAGATTGAGTTCGATCTCGACGCCCATGAGGTTGCGCGGGCGGTCGAACCGCTGCTCCGCGAGGAGCCGGGCGAGCCCCGCCAGACACTGCTGGAGCTTGCGCCGGTAGCGCTGCCGGTCGGCCGGGCCGAACCCGTCCGTCACGACCTTCTCCCCCATCGAGCCGTCCCTCCCGCGTGGGCGGCCACCGGGCGGGGCCGCGCGTACGGACGATGATGCCCACGCCACTGATCGACAACGCCTGCGTTTCAGGCCGCTCCACGGATAGTCTGGTACGAACCTGTCGCCGCGCGCGCGGCCCCTCCGCCTCCGGTCCGGCTGTCGACATATACCAATGTCATATGGCCCCGCCGGCGCGTGCGACAAGATTCTCGGAATTTCGACGTCCGGCTTGCCGGAGAATGCGAGGACGGAGATCCTGTCTTCGCCCCGATTCCACGCCGCGACCCGGCGAATACGGCCTGATGGCGTCTTGTCAGGAATATCGGCGGCGTCTAGCGGAAACACTCTGTGAACACGTGTCGTATAAACTCCGCGGACAGCGGAGCGCCGGAGACGGCCACGACCCCGTGGCCCCCCGCTCCGCCCCAGCCGCCGACAGCGCCGTCGCACCAGCCCCGTACCCCGTATCACCGTGTCTCCTGAGCGAGAGGCGACCCACACGATGCTCCGACCCACCCCGGCCCCCGCGCCGGCCCTCCGCAGTGTCCTCGCGGCACTCGGCTCGCCCACGGCCGTGCGCGAGGCCCGCACCCCGGCCCTGCGGGCCGCTCCGGGACCGCTGAGTCCCGAACTGCCCCTGCCCGTGCACGTGCTGAGGCTCTCCGAGGCCCCGGGACAGGCGCCAGGATCCCGGCTCGTCGGCTGGCGTTTCCTGATCCGGAGCGGGGAGCGGGCGATCGCCGCCGCGGACACCATGCTCACCCCGGACGGCTGGTCCTTCTCGCACTTCTTCGAGGGACCGTACGTCGCCGCCACGGAGCGGGCCCTGGTCCAGGCCGAGGCGCTGCCCGGCACGTACCAGCCGCGGCTGCTCTCGGTGCCGGAGCTGTACATGCTGACGCTGTGGCTGCACGCCGAACCGGACCCGGACGGCGCCGACCCGGGCGCGGACTCCGCGGACGTCCTGGTGCCCCTCGCCCCGGCCCCGCCCGGCATCGCCGCCAACCGCCCCTACCGGGTGGCCGATCTGCTGCCCGTGCTCAGTACGCGTCTCGCGCCGCCGCCGCTCCTCGGCTCCGCGGCGCCCGCCTGATCCGTCCCGCGCGCACCGCCCCGTGACCCGGTCGGGTCACGGGGCGCACTGCTGTCCGGAAACCGGGGCCGAACACCGTCGCCGAACACCCCTCCCGTACGGACTAGCCCGCTCGGGCCACCCCGAACCACCCGAAAAGGCGGGGGCGTTGACCTGAACCGCCCCTGCGGGTGATGCGTCTTCCCAGGAGCGGACGAGCTGACGCGAAATACCTGCGGAAGTCCGTCCGTGCGGCAAGACTGGGCCCGGAACCGAACCGACCGACGGGGGCGGCCATGAGCGCGAAGAGCCGCAGGACATCCACCACGACGCAGCGAAAGAACCCACCCATGTGCCAGCACCAGCCTGCCTGTCCCACCGCCGACTCCGCCGACCGTGAGGCCGCCCACCCGGTGGCCTGCCACCCGGAACAGGGCTGGAGCCTGCTGTGCAACGGTGTCCTGCTCTTCGAGGACACCGGCGAACTGCTGCCGGACGGGCAGATCATCGCTCCGCACCGGCCGCTGACGACGGGCCGGGTGACGACGGCGGCCTGACGCGCCGCCGGGGCACGGCCGAGGGCCGGCCCGGAGGAGACTCCGGACCGGCCCTCTGTCATGGCTGCGATCAGTGGTCGTACTCGTCCAGCGGGGGGCAGGAGCAGACCAGGTTCCGGTCGCCGAAGGCGCCGTCGATGCGGCGGACCGGCGGCCAGTACTTGTCGGCGGTGGAGACGCCGGCGGGGAAGACCGCCACGTCGCGGTCGTAGGCGTGGGTCCACTCGCCGCCGAGCGCGGCCGCGGTGTGCGGGGCGTTGGCCAGCGGGTTGTCCTCGGCGGGCCAGACGCCGGTGGCGACCTTCTCGATCTCGGCGCGGATCGCGATCATCGTGTCGCAGAAGCGGTCCAGCTCGGCCAGGTCCTCGGACTCGGTCGGCTCGATCATCAGCGTGCCGGCGACCGGGAAGGACATGGTCGGCGCGTGGAAGCCGTAGTCGATCAGGCGCTTGGCGATGTCGTCGACGCTGACGCCGGTCGCCTTGGTCAGCGGCCGCAGGTCGACGATGCACTCGTGGGCGACGAGGCCGGCCGGCCCGGTGTAGAGCACCGGGTAGTGCGGCTCCAGGCGCTTGGCGATGTAGTTCGCCGCGAGGACGGCGACCTGGGTGGCGCGCTTGAGGCCCTCGCCGCCCATGAGGCGCACGTAGCTCCAGGAGATGGGCAGGATGCCGGCGGAGCCCCACGGGGCGGCCGAGATCGGGCCGACGCCGGTCTCCGGGCCCGCGGTGGGCTGGAGCGGGTGGTTCGGCAGGTACGGGGCGAGGTGCGAGCGGACCGCGACCGGGCCGACGCCGGGGCCGCCGCCGCCGTGCGGGATGCAGAAGGTCTTGTGCAGGTTGAGGTGCGAGACGTCGCCGCCGAAGTGGCCCGGCTTGGCGAGGCCGACCAGCGCGTTGAGGTTGGCGCCGTCGACGTACACCTGGCCGCCGGCCTCGTGGACCTCGGCGCAGATGTCGGCGACGTGCTCCTCGAAGACGCCGTGCGTCGACGGGTAGGTGATCATGAGCACGGAGAGCTCGTCGCGGTACTGCGCGATCTTGGCGCGCAGGTCCTCGACGTCGACCTCGCCGTCCTCGGCGGTCTTCACGACGACGACCTTCATGCCGGCCATCACCGCGGAGGCGGCGTTGGTGCCGTGCGCGGAGGACGGGATGAGACAGACGGTGCGCTGCTCGTCGCCGTTGGCGCGGTGGTAGGCGCGGACCGCGAGGAGGCCGGCCAGCTCGCCCTGCGAGCCGGCGTTCGGCTGGATCGAGACCTTGTCGTAGCCGGTGACCTCGGCGAGGCGGTCCTCCAGCTCGGTGATGAGCGTGACGTAGCCCTGGGCCTGGTCGATCGGAGCGAAGGGGTGCATCTGGCCGAACTCGGGCCAGGTCACCGACTCCATCTCGGTGGTCGCGTTCAGCTTCATGGTGCAGGAGCCGAGCGGGATCATGCCGCGGTCGAGGGCGTAGTCGCGGTCCGAGAGGCGGCGCAGGTAGCGCAGCATCGAGGTCTCGGAGCGGTGCGCGTGGAAGACCGGGTGGGTGAGGTACGCGTCGGAGCGCAGCAGTCCGGCGGGCAGGGCGTCCTCGGTGACGGCGTCCAGGGCCTCGATGTCGGCGTCGACGCCGAAGGCGCCCCAGACGGCGGCGAGCTGGGTGCGGCCGGTGGTCTCGTCGCAGGAGACCGAGACGTGGTCGGCGTCCACGCGGTACAGGTTGACGCCGGCCTCGCGGGCGGCGGCGACGACGGCGTCGGCGCGGCCGGGCACCCGGGCGGTGATCGTGTCGAAGAAGACGCCCTGGGTGAGCTCGACGCCCCCGGCGGTCAGACCGGCGGCGAGGATCGCCGCGTACCGGTGGGTGCGCTGGGCGATCTGCTTGAGACCGTCGGGACCGTGGTAGACGGCGTACATGCCGGCCATGACGGCGAGGAGCACCTGGGCGGTGCAGATGTTGCTGGTGGCCTTCTCGCGGCGGATGTGCTGCTCGCGGGTCTGGAGGGCGAGGCGGTACGCCTTGTTTCCGTCGGCGTCGACGGAGACGCCGACGAGGCGGCCGGGAAGGGAGCGGGCGTGCTTGTCCTGGACGGCCATGTAGCCGGCGTGCGGGCCGCCGAAGCCCATCGGGACGCCGAAGCGCTGGGTGGTGCCGACGGCGATGTCGGCGCCGAGCGAGCCGGGCGAGACGAGCAGGGTGAGGGCGAGCAGGTCGGCGGCGACGGTGACGATCGCGCCGAGCTCGTGGGCGGCGTCGATCAGCGGCTTGATGTCGCGCACGGCACCGGAGGCACCGGGGTACTGGATCAGGACGCCGAAGACGCCGCGCTCGGCGACCTCGGCGGGGATGCCCTCGCTCAGGTCGGCGACGACGACCTCGACGCCGGTGGGCTCGGCGCGGGTCTCGATGACGGCGACGGTCTGCGGCAGGGCGTCGGCGTCGACCAGGAAGACGCCGTTCTTGACCTTGCCGACGCGGCGGGAGAGCGCCATGGCCTCGGCGGCGGCGGTGCCCTCGTCGAGGAGGGAGGCGCCGGAGGTCGGCAGACCGGTGAGGTCGGCGACCATGGTCTGGAAGTTGAGCAGCGCCTCCAGGCGGCCCTGCGAGATCTCCGGCTGGTAGGGCGTGTACGCCGTGTACCAGGCCGGGTTCTCCATGACGTTGCGCAGGACGACCGGCGGCGTGAAGGTGCCGTAGTAGCCGAGGCCGATCATCGGGGCGAGGACCTGGTTGCGGTCGGCGAGCTGACGCAGCTCGGCGAGGACCTCGGCCTCGGTGCGTGCGCCGGGGAGGTCGAGCGCCTCGGCGTTCTTGATGACGTCCGGCACCGCGGCGGCCGTCAGCTCGTCGAGCGAGCCGTAGCCGACCTGGGCGAGCATCTTGGCCCGCGCCTCGGCGTCGGGTCCGATGTGCCGCTGCTCGAAGGGGATGCCCTGCTCGAGCTCGGAGAGCGGGGTGCGGTTGGCGGTCATGATGCGGGGGCCTCCTGGTCGTCACGACCTGCGAGGGGCACCACGGCGCGGGTGCCCGGACGGCCTCCCCCTCTGTCATCTCAACCTGAGAGCTTCACCGGCACGCCCGGGGGCACGCCGGCTTTCACCGTCGGTGAGAGCGGATGCCGTCGGACTTCCGCCCTGCTTTCCAGAGTGACCTCGCCCGCGCGGTACCGGGTGCCTGAGAGATTCCGGGGAGGATTTGCTCCTTCGGCGCCATCGGAAGGGATCTCCGGTGGACTCTCCCGCACGGTGTCGACAGCCACAGCCAGCCTACCAGCGCGGTTGTCGGCCTCATCGCTCAAGTGGCCGACATCCCAGTTGTGCACTTTCGTAGGGGTGTAGAGCAGCTGCGACCAATTGGAGGGACCGTGCAGACCGACATCGATCCGCGCAGCCTGATCGGCCGCAAGGCGTTCGACAGGAACGGGCACAAGATCGGAACCGTGGACGAGGTGTACCTGGACGACGCGACCGGCGTCCCCGAGTGGGCGGCCGTCCGCACCGGCCTGTTCAGCAGGGACGCGTTCGTCCCGCTGGAGCCGAGCGAGCTGGCCGACGACGGTCTCCACATTCCCTTCGAGCGTTCCCTGATCAAGGACGCCCCGGACTTCGGCGTCGGCCGTCACCTCTCGCCCGAGCAGGAGCTCCAGCTCTACCGCCACTACGAGCTGACGCTCCCGCCCCCGCCGGACGCGATCCCGGACTTCGGACGCCTCGCGGGCCGGGACGACGCCGCCTAGGAGCCCGCCCTCCGCACCCCGTCGCCCCCGCACCGGTACGGCTCCGAGCCCGCCGCCCGGCGCGGGGCCCTGCCGCGTGCCCGGAAGGGGCCGCGCGGCACTCTCGGAGGGTGCCGCCGGGGGCGGCCGGAACGGCCCCGCCCCGCCGCCTCATTCACCCGCCCGGGCGACCGGGGCGGAGGGGCCCGCCCCCGTCGCCCCGCCGGACACCAGCGGCAGCGGGTCCGAGGGCTCCAGCTCCGGGTCGTCCACCGCGAAGGTCCGCACCCGCCCCGGAACCGTGCTCCCGGGCTCCTCGAAGCGGACGGTGACCCTCCCCAGGCCGCTGCCCTGCACCCACCCGGCCCCGAGGACCGCGTGCCGCACGTCGTGTCCCGGCGTCCACCGCCGCTCGCCGGCGTCGGCGGCCTCCACCGGCGCGACGACGGCCTCCGCGCCCGCCTCCCGGGCCCCGGGGAGCCCGCCTCCGCTCTCCGCCGCCGCCCCGCCCTCCGCCGTCTCCCCCGACGCCCCTGCCGCCGCCCCGGCCTCGGCCTCCGCCTGGGCGAAGAGGTCCTCCTGCGTGTAGTCCGCGAGTCCGCTCACCCCGACCCCGAGCAGCCGCACCCCGCCGGTCGTGTCCACGAGCTCCAGGAGGCGCTCCGCCGCCTCCCGCACCACCAGCGGGTCGTCCGTCGGCCCGCGCAGCGTCTCGGACCGGGTGAGCGTCGAGAAGTCGTAGCGCCGCACCTTCAGCACGATCGTGCGCCCCGAGTGCCCCGCACCGCGCAGCCGCGCCACGCACCGCTCGGCCAGCCGCTCCACCTCCAGCCGGATCCGCAGCCGGTCGTGCAGGTCGATGTCGAAGGTGTCCTCCACGGAGACCGACTTGGCGTCCCGCTCGGCCACCACCGCCCGGTCGTCGTGCCCGAGCGCCATCCGGTACAGCGAGGCCCCGTGCGACCGCCCCAGGATCCGTACGAGCTCGTCCTCCCCGGCCTCCGTCACGTCGGCGACCGTCGTGATCCCGGCCCGCCGCAGGTGGTCACCGGTGGCCGGCCCCACGCCGGGGATGATCCGCACCGACCGGGGCGCGAGCAGCGCCCGCTCGGTCCCCGGCTCGAAGAGCACCAGCCCGTCCGGCTTCGCCTCCTCCGAGGCGATCTTCGCGAGCATCTTGGACCCGGCGAGCCCCACCGAGCCGGTCAGTCCGGTGGTCGCCAGGATCTCGGCCCGCAGCCGCTCCCCCACGGCCCGCGCGCTCGCGCTGTCGTCGGCGAGGCCCCCGGCCTCCAGGTCGACGAACGCCTCGTCGAGGCTGAGCGGCTCCACCAGCGGCGACAGCCGCCCCAGCAGCTCCATGACCTGCCCGCTGATCGCCCGGTAGAAGGCGAAGCGCGGCACCAGGTAGGCGGCGTTCGGCGCGAGCCGCCGCGCCTGCCCCATGGGCATCGCCGAGTGCACCCCGAAGCGCCGGGCCTCGTAGGAGGCGGTGGCGACGACCCCGCGCGGCCCGAGCCCGCCCACGACGACCGGCCTGCCGCGCAGGCTCGGCTTCGACGCCTGTTCGGCGGCGGCGAAGAAGGCGTCCATGTCCAGGTGCAGGATCGTGGGGGCGGCTCTCACGTCTCCGATGCTGCCTCACGCCACTGACAACCGACGGTACGGGGCCACGCCCGCGCCGACCGGGCTCCGGGGCGGTGCGGGCCTCAGACGGCCCGGTCGCGCCGCCGCCGCGCCAGCTCGTCCTGCGGGTTGTGCCCGACCAGCGTCTCGCCGGTGTCCACGCGCTCCCCGTGCAGCTGCGAGAGCGCCGCCTCGACGTCCCGCCAGACGACCCCCACCGCGATGCCGAAGACGCCCTGTCCGCCCTGGAGCAGCGAGACGACCTCGTCCGGCGACGAGCACTCGTAGACGGTCGCCCCGTCGCTCATCAGCGTCATCCGCTCCAGGTCGCGGAAGCCGCGGGCGCGCAGGTGCTGCACGGCGGCCCGGATGTTCTGGAGGGCGACGCCCGTGTCGAGGAAACGCTTGACGATCTTCAGGACGACGACGTCGCGGAAGCTGTAGAGCCGCTGCGTCCCGGAGCCGTACGCGGGCCGCACACTGGGCTCCACGAGCCCGGTGCGCGCCCAGTAGTCCAACTGGCGGTAGGTGATGCCGGCGGCCGCGCAGGCCGTCGGACCGCGGTAGCCGATCGCCTCGTCCGCGACCCCGGAGCCCGTCTCCGTACCGAAGTCGCCCCCACTGCCGTGAAGCGGATACGGACCGCTCTCCCCGGACACGCGTCCGAGCGAGCTCCCTGCCGTACCGTCCGCGCTGCTCATCACGCCGACCCTCCGTCCTTGACCTGCCCACTCGAAGGTAGGCAGTCGCTAGGGGTGCGTCAACGATCGCCACACTCGGCACGCCGAGTGATAATCACCCAGAGAGTGGTTTCACGTGTCCCACTCCGGGGAAAGGCTACTCGAATGCGCCGACGGCGCTCTTCGGCCGCCCCTCGCACGCCCCCGCCCGACGGGCGGCCGGGGCCTCCGGGTCACTGGCTCCCGAAGTCCTCCGGCGAGATCTGGTCGAGGAACTCGCGGAACTTCTCCACCTCGTCCTCCTGCTCGTCGGGGATCGCGATGCCGGCGTCGTCGAGGACGCCGTCGCTGCCGAAGATCGGCGAACCGGTCCGCAGGGCCAGGGCTATCGCGTCGGACGGGCGCGCGCTGACCTCCACACCGCTG
This sequence comes from Streptomyces omiyaensis, assembly GCF_014650895.1. Lineage (GTDB taxonomy): Bacteria > Actinomycetota > Actinomycetes > Streptomycetales > Streptomycetaceae > Streptomyces > Streptomyces omiyaensis. The sequence goes on along the minus strand of NZ_BMVV01000007.1, from coordinate 8,095 downwards.
GCGAAGACCAGTTCGGCGTAGAAGACCCCGTCCCTCAGGTCGGTGATGCGGACCTGGGTGAGCTCCTGGCCGACGGCCTCCAGCACGTCCTTGAACAGGTCGTGCGTCAGCGGCCTCGGCGGCGCCATGCCCTGCTGGGCGAAGGCGATCGCGGTCGCCTCGCCGGGTCCGATCCAGATGGGCAGGTACCGGTCGCCTCCCACCTCGCGCAGGAGCACGATCGGCTGGTTGGAGGGCATTTCCACCCGGACACCCACAACGTCGAGCTCGTTCACACAGCAACCCTAGGACGTGCCCGACCGGTTTGGATAGTCGGGCCCCCTCTCAGCGCACCCGCGACCCCGCGCCCGGGCCCCCCGCGGGGCTCACTGGAGCCGGATCCCGAGGGCCGTCTGGACCAGCGCCGCGTGCAGCCGCACCGACAGCTGGGCCAGATCGGCGGCGGTCTCCTCGGCATGCGCCCGGGTCTGCGGATTGCGGTGCCGGCGCAGCGGCGCCACGACCTGCTCGATGAGCCCGGCCTCCCGGTCCGCCGAGGCCTTCACCGCCCGCAGGTGCCGGGGTTCGAGACCGAACCGCCCGAGGTCGGCGACGATCCGGGCGACGTTCACGCTCTCCGCGTCGAAGCCGCCGCCCTCGCTCTCGGCGACCAGGCCGTACGACTCCCACTCCAGCAGCTCGGTCTCGGTGACCCCGGCCGCGGCCACCAGCTCGGCCCGGCCGATCCGCGCGACGGTCGGCCGCTCGCCGTCCTCGTCGTCGTCGGGGGCGCCGTCGAGCAGTCCGTCGAGCAGGTCACGCCGCCGCCCGGGGGCGGGCAGCTTCACCTGCTCGCCCCGGGCGAGGGCGTCGAGGTGCTCGCGGATGACCTTCAGCGGGAGGTAGTGGTCCCGCTGCATCCGCAGGACGGCGGCGAGCCGCTCCACGTCCTGCGGGCTGAACTTCCGGTACCCGGAGGCCGTGCGCCGGGGCTCCACGAGCCCCTCGGCCTCCAGGAAGCGGATCTTGGAGATCGTCACTTCGGGAAACTCGGCCCGCAGCTGGTTGAGCACGGTGCCGATACTCACCAGCCGGTCGCCCGCGGTGGCGGTGCCGGATCCGGCACCGCCCGTCGGTGTTCGCACCATGGACCTTTCCTGAAGGATCTCCGCCAGGCGTGTGTCAGACGCCTCGCTGGCTCGCGTAGAAGACCAGCCGGTACTTGCCGATCTGGACCTCGTCGCCGGGGTTGAGCACGACCGAGTCGATCGGCTCCCGGTTGACGTAGGTGCCGTTGAGGCTGCCGACGTCGGAGACGGTGAAGCTGCCGTCCTGGCCCCGGCGGAACTCGACGTGCCTCCGGGAGACCGTGAAGTCGTCCAGGAAGATGTCGCTCTGCGGGTGACGGCCGGCCGTGGTCAGCTCACCGTCCAGGAGGAAGCGGCTGCCCGAGTTCGGACCGCGGCGCACCACGAGGAGCGCGGAGCCCGGCGGAAGCGCCTCCACGGCCGCGAGGGCCTCGGGGGACAGCGCCGGGATCGCGATCTGCCCGGTGGTCTCCGCGTCGTACGCCTCGAGACCCGAGATCGAGATGGTCGACGTCGTCTCGGAGGGACGCTCGGCGGCGATCCCGCCCCGCAGCGGCGTGCCGCAGTGGGAGCAGAAGCGGCTGTCGGCCGCGTTGCGGTGACCGCACCTGGTACACACCGGCATGGACGCGTCCTCCTGCCGCGGCTGACCCGCGGAGGTCTGGGTCGCGTACGGGTCGGGGGTGAACCCTCCACCCGTACTTGAGGTTGATGGTTCACCGAAACCTATGCGCGCGGCACCGGCGGGGTCAACAGACGACGCGCCCGGCGCGCCCGAAATGTCGCCACCGACCTCGTCACGGAAGAGCGGGCGCTCGCCGCCCTGCTCCTCGCTCTGGGCGTGGCGCGACGCGCGGTGCCTGGCGTTGCCGCCGTCCTCGCGTGCGCTCTTGCCGAACAACTTCGCAAACAACTTCACGGGCGATTCCCCTTGACCGAAACAGACCCGCCCGTGGGGCAGGACGAACCGAGATCCATCACACCTGCCGACCCGGACACCTTCACAACGTCCGTATCCTCCGGACAGTTTCCACCACGCACCACCGTTGTGGTGCGCCGACCCCCCGCAACGCTCCAGCCCATGTCGCGGGACCCCCCACCCCCTCTCTCACGGGGAGGACGACCGAGCGTAGTCAGGCCGCTTCGCGGGTCGCAAGGCATCGACGACGATCTTCGCCGACCGCTCCACCGTGGCCGTGGCCTGCTCCTTCTCGAGGGTCTGCACGACGCCACCGGGGATGTTGAGCGCGGGCTCGAGATCCTCGGGCTTGCCGATGACCTTGAAGACGTACGGAGCGGTCACCTGCGTTCCATCGATCCGCATGTCATCGCCGCCACCGGTGAAATAGCTGTCCGCGACCACGCGCACGCCGTCGACCTGGATCGCCTCGGCCCCGGCCGCCCGCAGCTCCTGGATGGCGTCGAGCAGCATGTCGGACTCGACCGCGCCGACCGGGTCGGTCACGGTCAGCGTGATCCCGGGCCCCTCCGCGGCCACCGTGCCGGCCAGGATCCCGAGCTGGCGCTCCTTCTCCTGCGTCTGCCGCCTGGCCTCCTCGGCCTGGTCGGAGCTGGACTCCAGCTCCGACCGCTGCTTCTCCAGCCGGGCCTTCTCGTCCTCCAGCCGCTGCGTGCGGTCGTCGAGCTCGTCGAGGATCCGTACGAGGTCCTCCTGCCGGGCCCCGCGCAGGGCGCTGCCCTCGCTGGTCGAGGAGACCTGGATGGCGAGGCCGAAGCCGAGGCAGGCCAGCAGCAGGGCCACGATGAGCTGCGCCCGCGTCACCCGCGGCGGCCACAGGGCGTCCGCCAGGCGCCGGCGCCCGTCCTGACCGGCCCCGGTGCCGCCCGGGGCCTCCGGGGCGGGCACAGCACCCTCGGGAGCGCTCTCACACCCCTCCGCGGACGCGGGCACGGACACGGGAACCCGCGGCGGCGGCGAAACGGGCGACGAGGCCGACGGCTGCGGCTGCGGCTGCGGCTGCGGCTGCGGCTGCGGCTGCGGCACGGTCTCACGCGGCTCGCCCGCTTCAGGCGCCCCAGCGGACTCCGGCTTCCCCGGAGTCCCGGCAGTCTCCGCCGCCCCCACCGTCCCCGGCGCCTCGGGCACCCCTGCGGTCCCCGGCGCCCCCGCGATCCGCGGCGTGCGCGGCGTCTCGGGCGTCGTGGGGGTTCCGGGGTTCTCGCCGCCCGGCTCCGGCTTCTCGTTCGGGTTCACACTCATCGGCCTCACGCCCGGAAGACATGGCGGCGGATCGCGGCCGCGTTGGAGAAGATCCGGATGCCGAGCACGACGACGACACCGGTGGAGAGCTGCGCGCCGACGCCGAGCTTGTCGCCCAGGAAGACGATGAGCGCGGCCACGACCACGTTGGAGAGGAAGGAGACGACGAAGACCTTGTCCACGAAGATCCCGTCGAGCATGGCCCGCAGGCCGCCGAAGACCGCGTCGAGGGCGGCGACCACGGCGATCGGGAGATAGGGCTCGACGACCGCCGGGATCTCGGGCCGGACCAGCAGTCCCGCCACGACTCCGACGATCAGGCCCAGTACGGCGATCACGATGTTGCCTTCCCCTTGTCGGCCGTGGCGCGTCCGGTCGGCGTCGCCGCCCCGGCCCCCCTCGGCTCAGCTGTACGTACGATCAGGCTCGGCGCGGCCGGCAGGCTCAGCTCGCCCTCGACCGAGATGCTGCTGCGGATCCCGAAGTTCTCCACGAGCGCGTGCAGGTACTGCCCGTCCGCGCTGTCCTGGAAGGCCGTGTTCAGCCGCTGCCCGTCGCCGACGGCGAGGACGGTGTACGGCGGCACGAGCGGCCGGTTGTCGACGAGTACGGCGTCGCCGGCGGCCCGGATCGCCGAGAGCGAGGTCAGCCGCTGTCCGTTGATCGACACGGCCTCCGCGCCCGACTCCCACAGGCCGTTGATCACCCGCTGCATGTCGCGGTCGCGCACCCGCCCGGTGTCGGAGAAGCCGGCGCTCTCGCGCGGGCCGCCGCCCCCGCCGTCGGAGCCCTTGGCGTCGTCGACGACGAGCTTCACGCCGGGGCCGCGCACGGGGGTGGCCCCGGAGAGCAGCGCCACCAGTTCGCCCTGGTCGCCGCCGTGCTGTTCGAGCGCCGCCCGCTGCCGTTCGCCGACCTCGGCACGGATCCGCTCGACGTCCCGCTCCAGCTCGTCGGCCGCCTCGTTCTCGCCCTCGATCCGGTCGATGAGCTCCTGGCGCTCCTTCGCGACGACGGGGGCCGAGATCCGTGCCTCGGCCGCGCCCACGGTCACCACGGCGGCGGCGAGCACCAGCCCGGCAGCCAGCCCGAGCCGGGCCCGCAGCGGCTTGGGCATCGTCCCGCCCTCGGCCCGGCGCCGGGCGGTCGCCTCTGCGTACCCGTCGTCCAGCGCGTGGTCGATGACGTTGTTCAGCAGCGACATCGAGGCGTCCGGGCGCGGGGGCGGAGAACCGGTGCTCCGAACGGGGGGCTGCTGCGACATGCCGCACATCGTCGCACGTCGCACGCCGTACCGCCGAATGGCCCTGGGAATGCCGGGCGGCCCCCTCTCGGGGGCCGCCCGGCACCGGTCCGCCGGTGGGGTCAGCGACCTGCGCTCTCGACCACGGCCGCCCATTCGTCGAGCAGGGCCTGCGCGGAGGTGTCGTCGGGTCCCTCGGCCCACAGATGGGTGACGGCCTCGGCCGGGTCGGGCAGCACCATCACCCAGCGCCCGTCGGCCTCCACGACCCGGACGCCGTCGGTGGTGTCCACCGACCTGCTGCCGGCCGCCTCGACCACCCGCCGCATCACGAGTCCCTTCACCGCCCACGGCGTGGCGATGTCCCGCTTGATGACGTGCGCCCTCGGGATCCGCGCGTCGATCTGGCTGAGCGTGAGCTGCGTCCGGGCCACCAGTCCGATGAGCCGCACGAAGGCCGCGGCCCCGTCGAAGACGCTGCTGAACTCGGGGACGATGAACCCGCCGCGCCCGTCCCCGCCGAAGATGGTGGAGTCCTGGCGGCCGACCCGGGTGAGGTCGTCGGGCGAGGTGGTCGTCCAGTCGACCTGGGTCCCGTGGTACGCGGCCACCTGCTCGGCGATGCGGGTCGTGGTGACCGGCAGCGCGACCCGGCCGGAGCGGCGTTCGGCCGCCACCAGGTCCAGCAGCACCAGCAGCGCCCGGTCGTCCTCGATGATCCGGCCCCGCTCGTCGACGAGCGACAGCCGCTCGCCCACGGGGTCGAACCGCACGCCGAACGCGGCCCGCGCCGACGCCACGATCTCCCCGAGCCGGACGAGCCCGGCCCGCCGCCGCTCGGCGGACTCGGTCGGCCGCGACTCGTCGAGTCCGGGGTTGATGGTCAGCGAGTCCACCTGGAGCCGTCCGAGCAGGCTCGGCAGCACGAGGCCGGCGCTGCCGTTGGAGGCGTCCACGACCACCTTCAGCCCGGCTTCGGCGATCCCGGTGGTGTCGACGTTCCGCAGGAGCGATCCGGTGTACGAGTCGAAGACGCTGGCCGGGAAGGACAGGTCGCCGATCTCGCCCGGGAAGGCCCTCCGGTACTCCTGCCGCGCGTACACCCGGTCCAGCTTCCGCTGCCGGGCCTGCGACAGGTCGGCGCCCCGTTCGTCGAAGAACATGATGTCGACGGAGTCCGGAACGCCGGGTGAGGTGCGCACCATGATGCCGCCGGCGCTTCCGCGCGCGGTCTGCTGCCGGGCCACCGGCAGCGGCACGTTCTCCAGGTCCCGCACGTCGATGGCGCTGGCCTGGAGCGCGGAGATCACCGCGCGCTTGAGGGCGCGCGCTCCTCGCGAGTGGTCGCGGGCGGTGGTGACGGTCGCGCCCTTCTTCAGCGTCGTCGCGTACGCCCCCGCCAGCCGGACGGCGAGCTCGGGCGTGATCTCGACGTTGAGGATGCCGGAGACTCCGCGTGCCCCGAAGAGGTGGGCCTGGCCGCGGGACTCCCAGATGACCGAGGTGTTGACGAAGGCACCGGCCTCGATGGTCTTGAACGGGTAGACCCGGACGTTGCCCTGCACGATCGACTCCTCGCCGATCATGCACTCGTCGCCGATGACGGCCCCGTCCTCGATACGGGCCGCCCGCATGACGTCGGTGTTCTTGCCGATGACGCAGCCGCGGAGGTTGCTCTGGGGTCCGATGTAGACGTTGTCGTGGACGACCGCCTTGTGGAGGAAGGCTCCGGTCTTCACCACCACGTTGGAACCGATGACGGTGTGCTCGCGGACCTCGGCTCCGGTCTCCACCTTGGCGTAGTCGCCGATGTACAGCGGTCCGCGCAGCACTGCGTCGGGGTGCACCTCGGCGCCCTCGGCGACCCAGACGCCGGGCGAGATCTCGAAGCCGTCGATGTCGACCTGGACCTTGCCCTCCAGCACGTCGGCCTGTGCCTTGACGTAGCTCTCGTGGGTGCCGACGTCCTCCCAGTAGCCCTCGGCGACATAGCCGTAGATCGGCTTGCCTTCCTTCATCAGCTGCGGGAAGACGTCACCGGACCAGTCGACGGGAACGTCGGCCTCGACGTAGTCGAAGACCTCGGGCTCCATCACGTAGATGCCCGTGTTCACCGTGTCGGAGAAGACCTGTCCCCAGGTCGGCTTCTCCAGGAAACGCTCGACCTTCCCTTCCTCGTCGACGATCGTGATGCCGAATTCCAGTGGATTCGGCACCCGGGTCAGACAGACCGTGACGAGGGCGCCCTTCTCCTTGTGGAAACGGATCAGGTCCGTGAGGTCGAAATCGGTGAGGGCATCCCCCGAGATCACGAGAAAGGCGTCGTCCTTCAACGCTTCCTCGGCGTTCTTCACACTGCCCGCTGTGCCAAGAGGCTTCTCCTCGTTGGCGTACGTGAGCTCCATCCCGAGCTCCTCGCCGTCGCCGAAGTAATTCCGGACGAGTGATGCGAGGAACTGGACGGTGACCACGGTCTCGTTGAGACCGTGCCTCTTGAGCAGTCGTAGGACGTGCTCCATGATCGGCCGGTTCACCACCGGCAGAAGAGGCTTGGGCATGCTCGAGGTCATGGGGCGAAGGCGGGTTCCTTCGCCACCGGCCATCACGACGGCCTTCATGTCGGAAGCGTCCTCCTTGAAGAGACGACGGTCCTGCCGACCGACCCTGTCCGGTCACGAGCCCTCGGACGTCCTCGGTTACTGCCGGCGACGCTGCACGGCGCGGGACGGACGGGCTCAATCGGCCGCGGTATCCGCCTTCACGAGTCGGCGGACCTGGACCACGTAGAGGATCCCTGCCCACCAATACAGAGTTGTACCCCATCCGGCGAAAGCCCATCCGAAAACTTCAGCGAGTGACGCCAGCCAGCCGGTTCCGTCACTGAGAAGCAGCAGGGGGAAGGCGTACATCAAGTTGAAAGTCGCAGCTTTCCCGAGGAAGTTCACCTGCGGCGGCGGGTAGCCGTGCCGGCGAAGGATTCCCACCATGACCAGCAGCATGACCTCGCGCGCCAAAAGGACGGCGGTCAGCCACAGCGGGAGGATCTCACGCCAGGTGAGCCCCACCAGCGTGGAGAGGATGTACAGCCGGTCGGCGGCGGGGTCCAGCAGCCGGCCGAGGCTGCTGATCTGGTTCCACTTCCGCGCGAGCTTGCCGTCGAGATAGTCGCTGACGCCGCTGAGCATCAGGACGACCAGTGCCCAGACGTCGCTGTTGGGCCCGCCGAACTCCGGCCGGAGGATGAGCCACAGGAACAGCGGCACGCCGAGGAGGCGGGCCATGCTGAGAATGTTGGGGATGGTGAGGACCCGGTCCGTCTGGACCTCGGTCTCCTGGACCTCCACCCGGAAGCCTCCTGCTGGGAACGGTACCGACGCTGACCCCTGACCTTACCTCCCGGCCCCGCAACCCCCGGGAACCGGGTCCGCCGGCCACCCCGGGAAAGGGGGTGGTGAACGCGGAAAAGCCCCGCACCATGACGGTGCGGGGCTTTCCCACAATGATTGTTCGGCGGTGTCCTACTCTCCCACAGGGTCCCCCCTGCAGTACCATCGGCGCTGAAAG
>NZ_BMVV01000006.1 GCF_014650895.1 Streptomyces omiyaensis | reverse complement strand
GCGGACGCTTCCTTCGTTCCCGTTTCCGGGCCCTCCGGGCGCTTCCTTCGTTTCCGACTCTATCAGATCTTTCCGACCCGATTTCCTCGGTGCTTTCCGGTCCCTTTTGCTTTCGCTCCGGGCCCTTCCGGCGTTTCCGACTCTATCAGATCCTTTCGGTGTCTGATTCCCGGTCAGCGGGATTCGCCTTCCCGGCTGTTGGGCCGTTCCGACGAGTGAGACTTTAGCGGATTCCCTGCTCCCGATGCGAATCGGGGGCTGCGTCCGGACTTCGAACGCGGATTCCTCATTTCGCAAAAACACACGGAAAGCAGAAGGGCGCGACGAATCGCGGCCGTCAGGCTCGGTGGTTCTTGCGGAATCGCTGTCCGGGGCCGACCGGAGTCGGTGCTCACGTCGGACAACTCGGAGAACACTACGGATCGGTCAATCCCGTGTCAACCCTCGTCCTGGGGCGTACGCTCTCCCCATGACTACGCATGCGCACACCACCCAGTGGTGGGCCGCCTGACGGCGGCCCGTACTCACGCATGCAGACGGCCGCCGCCTCGGCGGCCGTTCGCGTATCCCCCTCCGGGAGCCGGGCCGTCGGGCCGGCGCAGGACGGAGAAGGAGCGGAACGCGATGACGAGGATCTTCAGCGGGATCAAGCCGACCGGGCATCTGACCCTGGGCAACTACCTCGGGGCCGTACGGCGGTGGGTCGAGGTGGACCAGCACCGGGGCGAGGCGCTGTTCAGCGTGGTCGATCTGCACGCGCTGACCGTGGACCACGATCCGGCGCGGGTGCGCAGGCTCAGTCGGCAGGCGGCGACGCTGCTGCTGGCGGCGGGGCTCGATCCGGAGGTCTGCACGCTGTTCGTGCAGAGCCACGTGGACGAGCACGCCCGGCTGTCGTACCTGCTGGAGTGCACGGCCACCGACGGCGAGCTGCGGCGGATGATCCAGTACAAGGAGAAGAGCGTGCGGGCGCGGGACGCCGGGCAGGGGGTGCGGCTCTCGCTGCTCACCTATCCCGTGCTGATGGCCGCGGACATCCTGGCCCACGGGGCCGAGGAGGTGCCGGTCGGCGAGGACCAGACGCAGCACGTCGAGCTGACGCGGGACCTGGCGATGCGGTTCAACCAGCGCTACGGGCACACGTTCACCGTGCCGCGGGCGACGCGGCCGGCGGTGGCGGCGCGGGTGATGGACCTCCAGGCCCCCCTGTCGAAGATGGGGAAGTCGCACGAGAACGGGGCGGGGATCGTCTATCTGCTGGACGACGCGGAGACCGTGCGGCGGAAGGTCGTGCGGGCCGTGACCGACAGCGGGCGGGAGGTCGTCTACGACCGGGACGCCAAACCGGGGCTCGCGAATCTGCTCGATCTGATGGCGGCGGCGACGAATGGGAACCCGGAGGAGCTGGCCGGTGTATACGAGTCGTACGGGCAGTTGAAGAAGGACACGGCGGACGCGGTCGTCGAGCTGCTGCGGCCGGTGCGGGAGCGGCATGCCGAGCTCGCGGCGGATCCGGGGTTCGTGGACCGGGTGCTGAGGGAGGGGGCGGAGCGGGCCCGGGCGACGGCCCGGCCGCTGGTGGATCGGGCCTACCGGGCGATCGGGCTGTTGCCCGCCGCGTGACGGAAGGCGCTGCGGTAGTCGCGCGGGCTGGTGGCGAGGTGCGAGGCGAAGTGCTGGCGCATCGTGACCTCGCTGCCGAAGCCCGCGCGGCGGGCCACTTCGGGGAGGGGATGGTCGGTGAGTTCGAGGAGTTTCCGGGCGGCGGCGATCCGCTGGGTGATGAGCCAGTGGAGCGGGGTGGTGCCGGTGGTGGCCTGGAAGTGGCGGGCGAAGGAGCGGGGGGACATGCCGGCGCGGGCCGCGAGGCTCGCGACGGTGTGGGGCCGGTCGAGATGGGCGAGCGCGTGGGCGCGTACGGCGGCGAGCGCGTCGGCGTCGCGGTCGGTCCTGGGGGTGGGGCGCTCGATGAACTGGGCCTGGTTTCCGGTGCGGAAGGGGGCGGTGACCATCGAGCGGGCGACGGTGGCGGCGGCCTCGGCCCCGTGGGCCGTGCGGACCAGGTGGAGACAGAGATCGATGCCGGCGGCGGTACCGGCCGAGGTCCAGATGCCGGTGTCCTCGATGTGGAGCGCCTCGGGTTCGACGCGGACCTTCGGGTGGCGGGCGGCGAGGGTCTCGGCGAGCCGCCAGTGGGTGACCGCGCGGCGGCCGTCGAGCAGCCCGGCGCGGGCGAGGACGAAGGCGCCGGCGCAGAGGGCGGCGACGGGGGTGCCGGCGGTGTGGGCGCGGCGGAGGGCGTCGAGGACGGGGGCCGGGACGTCGGTGTCGGGGTCCTCGATGCCGGGGACGAGGACGAGGTCGGTGGGGGTGAGGGCGTCGATCCAGCCGAGGGGGCGGTCGGGGGTGAGGCCGAGTCCGCCGCTGAGGGTGATCGGGGTGGCCGGGTCGGCGGCGGTGCGGCGGAGCTCGAAGGCGGGGACGCCGTGGGCGCTGCGGTCGGTGCCCCAGACCTCGGTGACGACGGAGACGTCGAAGGCGCGGATGCCGGGGAAGGAGAGGAGGGCGATGCGCTGAGGGGCTGCCATGGGGTGGCAGTAAACCATCGATCGCCGGCTTCCGGGCCTCTGGGGCGCGGGGCCGGGCGGGACCAGGATCGTGGTCATGGAGATCGAGGAGAACGCGGCGCTGATCGTGGTCGACGTGCAGAAGGGCTTCGAGGACCCGTCCTGGGGTCGTCGGGACAACCCGGGGGCGGAGGGGAACATGGCCGCTCTGATCGACCGGTGGCAGGAGACGGGGCGGCCGGTGGTGTTCGTGCGGCACGACTCGGTGCAGCAGGGTTCGCCGCTGCGGCCGGGGGCGGAGGGCAACGGGTTCAAGGACTTCGTCGAGGGGCGGCGGGGCGGGGGCGCCGGGCCCGAGGTGCTGGTGACGAAGACGGTGAACTCCGCCTTCCACGGGGAGCCGGACCTGGACGCGTGGCTGAAGGGGGCGGGGGTCGGACAGGTGGTGATCGTCGGGATCCAGACGAACATGTGCAACGAGACGACGGCCCGGGTGGGCGGGAACCTCGGGTACGACGTGCTGTTCCCGGTGGACGCGATGCACACCTTCGACCTCGCGGGGCCGTTCGGCTGGTCGCGGACGGCGGAGGAGCTGACCCGGGCGACGGCGGTGTCGCTGCACGGCGGGGGGTTCGCCCGGGTCGTGACCACCGAGGAGGTGCTGGTGGCGGCCGGGTAGGGGTCAGCCGTTGCCGGAGGCCAGCTCGCGGCTGCGGTCGCGGGCGGCTTCCAGGGCGGCGATCAGGGCGGCGCGGACGCCGTGGTTCTCCAGCTCGCGGATGGCGCTGATGGTGGTGCCGGCGGGGGAGGTGACGGCCTCGCGGAGCTTGACGGGGTGCTCGCCGCTGTCGCGGAGCATCACGGCGGCGCCGATGGCGGCCTGGACGATGAGGTCGTGGGCCTGGGCGCGCGGCAGGCCGAGCAGGATGCCCGCGTCGGTCATGGCTTCGACGAGGAAGTAGAAGTACGCCGGCCCGGAGCCGGAGAGGGCGGTGGCCGCGTCCTGCTGGGACTCGGGGACGCGGAGCGTCTTGCCGACGCCGCCGAAGATCTCCTCGGTGTGGGCGAGGTGGGCGGGGGTGGCATGGCTGCCGCCGGAGATCACGGACATGCCCTCGTCGACGAGGACGGGGGTGTTGGGCATGACGCGGACGACGGGGGTGCCGGGGCTGAGGCGCTCCTCGATGAAGGAGGTGGGGATGCCGGCGGCAGCGCTGATGACGAGGCGGTCGGCGGCGACGTGGGGGCCGAGCTCGTCGAGGAGGCGGCCCATGTCCTGGGGCTTGACGGCCAGGATGAGGGTGTCGGCGCGCTTGGCGGCCTCGGCGTTGGTGACGGTCTCGACGCCGTAGCGGTCGCGGAGTTCCTCGGCGCGCTCGCTGCGGCGGGTGGTGACGAGGAGGTGCGCGGGGCGCCAGCCGGCTCGGATCATGCCGCTGAGGAGGGCTTCACCGATCTTGCCGGTTCCGAGGACTGCGACGGTCTGGGTCATGGCTCTGTTCACCTCGCCGGAGGGGGTACGTGCCGTCATCCTCGCACCGGCGGAGCGGTCGGTGCGTGGGGTGTCCGAGGGCCGGTCACGTGGTGCGGCGGCGGAGGGTGGCGGCGCCGAGGGCGAGGACGAGGACGGCGCACCCGGCGACGACGAGGGCGTCGCGGACGAAGGCGCCGGTGACGTCGGGGTGGCGGAGGACCTCGTTCATGCCGTCGACGGCGTAGGACATGGGCAGGACGTTCGAGATCGCCTCCAGGGCGGGGGCCATGTTCTCGCGCGGGGTGAAGAGGCCGCAGAGGAGGAGCTGGGGGAAGATCACGGCCGGCATGAACTGGACGGCCTGGAACTCGGAGGCGGCGAAGGCGGAGACGAAGAGGCCGAGGGCGGTGCCGAGGAGGGCGTCGAGGAGGGCGACCAGGAGGAGGAGCCAGGGGGAGCCGACGACGTCGAGGCCGAGGAGGCCGACGGCGAGGCCGGTGGCGAGGACGGACTGGACGACGGCGACGAGGCCGAAGGCGAGGGCATAGCCGGCGATGAGGTCGGCCTTGCCCAGGGGCATCGCGAGGAGGCGTTCGAGGGTGCCGGAGGTGCGTTCGCGGAGGGTGGCGATGGAGGTCACCAGGAACATGGTGATGAGGGGGAAGATCCCGAGCAGGGAGGCGCCGATGGTGTCGAAGGTGCCGGGGCTGCCGTCGAAGACGTAGCGGAGCAGGAAGAGCATCGCGCAGGGGACGAGGAGCATCAGCGCGAGGGAGCGGGGGTCGTGGCGGAGCTGGCGCAGGACGCGGGCGGCCGTGGCGAGGGTGCGTGCGGGCGTCATGGGCGGGGCTCCTCGGGGGAGGCGTGGGCGGCGGTGTCGACCAGGTGGAGGAAGGCCTCTTCGACGGTGGTGGTGCCGCTCTGCCGGCGGAGGGCTTCGGGAGTGCCTTCGGCGAGGATCGCGCCCTCGCGCATGAGGAGGAGGCGGTGGCAGCGCTCGGCTTCGTCCATGACGTGGGAGGAGACGAGGAGGGTGGTGCCGCGGTCGGCGGCGAGCCGGTGGAAGAGGTCCCAGAGGTCGCGGCGGAGGACGGGGTCGAGGCCGACGGTGGGTTCGTCGAGGACGAGCAGGTCGGGGGTGCCGAGGAGGGCGACGGCGAGGGAGACGCGGCTGCGCTGGCCGCCGGAGAGGCGTCCGGCGAGGGCGTCCGCGTGGTCGGTGAGGTCGACGTCGGCGAGGGCCCGGTCGACGGCGGCGGCACGGCCGGCGCGGTGGGCGCGGCCGGGGAGGAGGACCGCGGCGAAGTAGTCGAGGTTCTGCCGGACGGTGAGGTCGTCGTAGACGGAGGGGGCCTGGGTGACGTAGCCGATGCGGGGGCGGAGGCCGGGGTGGCCGGCGGGGCTGCCGAGGACGGTGAGGGTGCCGGTGACCTTGGCCTGGGTGGCGACGACGGCGCGCATGAGGGTGGTCTTGCCGCAGCCGGAGGGGCCGAGGAGGCCGGTGACGCGGCCCGCGGGGAGGGTGAAGTCCAAGCCGCGCAGGACGGTGCGGTCGCCGCGTACGGCGGTGAGGGCGCGGGCGGTGACGGCGGGGGCCGGGTCGGGGGGTTCGGGCTCGCCGGGGCGGTCGCCGGGCTCCCCGGATTCGTAATTCATCATGTGATGAATAGTGGGGACGGAAAAGCCCCCGCGTCAAGGACCGCGGGGGCTCGGGAAGGGCCGTCCGGACGCGCCGGGCCGGGGCTCAGGAGCGCTTGGGCTTCTTGCGGGCGGCCGGATTGCCGGTCCGGGAGCCACGCCGCTTCTCGTGGCGGGCGCGGGCCGTCTCGTACTCGGCGCGGCGGAGCTTCTCGCCGGGGGCCTCCAGGAGGCAGCGCAGGGCGTAGGCGAGGAGCACGCCGATGAAGCCGATCGCCTTGAGGCTCTTCAGGGAGTCCTCGCGGGCCTGGTCGGCGGGGCGGCGGCCGAAGCCCTCCCAGGTCTTGGTGAAGGCGATGGCCGAGCAGACCGCGAACATCAGGATGACCAGGGTGTTCACGATGCCGCCGACGGCCGCGACCTGGAGCCCCTGGTAGGCGAAGCGGAGGACGAAGGCGCCGGCGGCGGCCGCGGCGAGCGCGCCGGCGGCGAGGCCGGCGCGCCGCAGTCCGTAGTGGGCGCCGTGGTCGACCCAGGTCGTCCCGAAGAAACGGATCTCCTCGGGCTGGGGTCCGCTCGTACCGGTTCCGGGGGTCTGCTTGTCCTCGCTCACGAGGTCGATTATCCCCGGTGCGGCGCCCGGAGCGGCGAGGCGAAGGTCCTCAGCCGCAGCGCGGCGCGACGTAGTCGTCGCTGCCGGTCCGGACGTAGGCGTCGGAGACGTACTGCCCCGGCGCGATGCTGTCCCAGATGCGGGTGGTGCCGTACGGTCCGGAGACCCACTCGCCCGACTTCTGGCAGTGGATCGGGACGGTCACGCCCTCGGCGAGCACCTTGACCACCGGATACTGCGTGCTCGGACCGGAGCGGACGTTGACCCGGTACCCCGGCGCGACCGCGTAGTACTTCACCGCCATGATGTCTCCCCCTGGCTTCACTCTGTGCGACGCGCGCAGGCTAGCAAGCTCCTCCGCCCTCACGGGGACCATCGACTAGGCTCCTCGCGTCGCGCACGCGCGCGCGGCCGACAGCGGAACCACACGGGGGTGGGAGATGCCGCCGTTGAACAGCACCGACGCCGACAGGGGCGCCGGCGGTCCCGAGTACGCCGGGGAGTACCGGCTCCAGGCCGTGCTCGGCGCGGGCGGCATGGGCGTCGTCCACCTGGCCGCCTCGCCCTCCGGGCTCCGGCTCGCGGTGAAGGTGGTGCACGCGCGCTACGCGGAGGATCCCGACTTCCGGGCCCGGTTCCGGCAGGAGGTGGCCGCCGCCCGCCGGGTCAGCGGCGCCTTCACCGCCCCCGTCGTGGACGCCGACCCGGACGCCGAGCGTCCCTGGATGGCCACCCTCTACGTCCCCGGCCCCACCCTCGCCGACCAGGTCCGCCACCGCGGCCCCCTCTCCCCCGCCGAGCTGCGCCGGCTGACCGCCGGCCTCGCGGAGGCGCTGCGCGACATCCACCGCGCCGGAGTGGTCCACCGGGACCTCAAGCCCAGCAACGTGCTCCTCACCGACTCCGGGCCCAAGGTCATCGACTTCGGGATCTCCCGGCCGGTCGACAGCGACCTGCGCACCGAGACCGGGAAGCTGATCGGCTCACCGCCCTTCATGGCGCCCGAGCAGTTCCAGCGGCCGCGCGAGGTCGGGCCGTCCGCCGACGTCTTCGCGCTGGGCTCGGTCCTGGTGCACGCGGCCACCGGTCACGGCCCCTTCGACTCGGACAGCCCCTACATCGTGGCCTACCAGGTGGTCCACGACGAGCCGGACCTCACCGGGGTGCCCGCCGAGCTCGCGCCGCTGGTCGCGCGCTGCCTGGCGAAGGAACCGGCCGAGCGGCCCACCCCCGCCGAGATCATGGCGGCCCTCCTCCCGCCCTCCTACGAGGCCGAGGCGTTCATACCGTCCCAGCGGCGCCGGCCCGCGCTGCCCGCCGACCCCTTCGCGCCGGGCGGCCGCGTCCCCACCGGGGTCACCGGCGAGCCCGGGCCCGGCGACACCACGACCCGGCCGGCCGTCCCCGCCCCGCCCGCGCCCCGCCGGCGCTCCCGGCTCGCCCCGCGGCTGACGGTCTCCGCCGCGGTCGTGCTGGTCCTCGCCGGCGCCGGGGCCTACGCGGCGCTGCGCCCGCCGGCCCGGCCCCCGGCCGAGCCTCCCGCCCACCCCGCCGAGGTGGCGACCTCCTTCGACGGCTGGCAGTCCCGGCTCCAGCAGTACGGCCAGTCCGTCGCGCCCGCCTGCGTCCACGACACCGGCTCGCTCTACTGCTCGGCCCGGGGCGTGACGCTCGCCCGTCTCGACCCGGTCACCGGCGAGGTGCTGTGGAAGCGGAGCGGGCCGGTCGACTCCGAGCCGCCGGACCCGCCCGTGCCGCTGGCCGGCGGGACGGACCGGCTGATCGGCGCGGCGCCGAAGATCGGACCGCTGCGCGCCTACGCCGCCGAGGGCGGGACGCCCGGCTGGACCGCGCGGAGCGACGTGCCCGAGACCTACCGCCCGGCGGGCCGGGTGGTGGTCCTCTCCGACGGGCGCGGCGCGCTCCGGGCGCTCGACGCGCGGACCGGGGCGCGGCGGTGGGCCCACCGCCTGCCCGGCTTCGACGCGCCGGTGCTCGGCGCGTACGACGCCCCGACGGGGCTGGTGACCGTCTCCGAGACGGCGGCGGACGGGCGGAGCAGTCGGATCGGGGCGGTCCTCCCGGCGACGGGCGAGGTCGTGTGGAGCCGGGTGGTGCCGGGGGACGTCTCTCCGATGGGCCGCACGGGCGACGGGACGCTGGTGCTCGCCTCGCGCTACCAGGGCGACCTGGTCGACGCGCTGGTGCTGCTCGCCCCGGGCGACCCCGACGATCCGGGCAGCGGGCCGGACGCCGGTTCGCAGCGGCGGATCGAGATCCAGGAGCGGATGCAGGTCAACGGCGTGGTGGTGCGGGGCTCGGTCGCGTACCTGCTCTCCCTGGACGGGCGGCTGCTCGCGGTCGACACGGGCACGGAGAAGGGGAGCCGGCTGTGGGACCTGGAGACGGGTGCCACGAACGTCTCGGTGCCGGTGCTCGGCCCCGACGACCGGCTCTACCTCTCCGCGGCGGACGGGCGGCTCTTCGCCGTGGACACCGCGCGCGGCGCGGTCGTCGGGCAGACCCGGCCCCGGCTGCGGAACGGGCGGCTCGGGTACGCGACGCAGGTGCCGGCGCCGCTGGTCGCCGGGAACCGGGTGTTCGGGACGGCTCCGGACGGCTCGGTCTTCGCGGTGGACGCGCGCGTGGCCGAGTCCTGGTAGTCGTACGTCCTCCGCGCACGCCGTCCGCGCCGCTTTCCGCGCCGCTTTCCGCGCCGTCTTCCGCGCGCGGGAGACGTGCCCGCGAAGCGCGCCCGGGAAGCGTGGCCGGAAGGCGTGCGCGGAAGGCGTGCGCGTCCTCCGGGCGCGACGCGCGCGGGGGCGCGGATCATCCGATCCGCGCCCCCGCGCGTGTGCCGGGCGGCGCCGTCCCCCGGGGGGCGGCATCCGTGTCAGCCGAGCTTCGACACGTCCCGGACCGCGCCCTTGTCGGCGCTGGTCGCCATCGCCGCGTAGGCGCGCAGGGCGGCCGACACCTTGCGCTGGCGGTTCTTCGGCGCGTAGACGCCGCCGAGCGCCTCGCGGCGGGCGGCGAGGGTCTCGTCGTCGACGAGCAGCTCGATCGAGCGGTTCGGGATGTCGATGCGGATCCGGTCGCCGTCCTCGACGAGGGCGATGGTGCCGCCCGAGGCCGCCTCCGGGGAGGCGTGGCCGATGGAGAGGCCCGAGGTGCCGCCGGAGAAGCGGCCGTCGGTCACCAGCGCACAGGTCTTGCCGAGGCCGCGGCCCTTGAGGAAGGAGGTCGGGTAGAGCATCTCCTGCATGCCGGGACCGCCCTTGGGGCCCTCGTACCGGATGACGACCACGTCGCCGTCCTTGACCTGCTTGTTGAGGATCTTCTCGACGGCCTCCTCCTGCGACTCGCAGACGACGGCCGGGCCCTCGAAGGTCCAGATCGACTCGTCGACGCCGGCGGTCTTCACCACGCAGCCGTCGACGGCGATGTTGCCGCGCAGGACGGCGAGGCCGCCGTCCTTGGAGTAGGCGTGGGCCGCGTCGCGGATGCAGCCGCCGGCCGCGTCCAGGTCGAGGGTCTCCCAGCGCTCGGACTGGGAGAAGGCCTCCGCGGAGCGGACGCAGCCGGGAGCCGCGTGGAACAGCTCGACGGCCTCGTCGGTGGGCGAGCCGCCGCGCACGTCCCAGGCCTCCAGCCACTCCTTCACGGAGCGGGAGTGGACCGCGTGGACGTCCTCGTTGAGCAGCCCGGCGCGGTACAGCTCGCCGAGGATGGCGGGGATGCCGCCGGCCCGGTGGACGTCCTCCATGTAGTACGTGCCGCGCGGGGCGACGTTCGGGGCGACCTTGGCCAGGCAGGGGACGCGGCGGGAGACCTCGTTCATGTCCGACAGGCCGTAGTCGAGCTCGGCCTCCTGGGCGGCGGCGAGCAGGTGGAGGATCGTGTTGGTCGAGCCGCCCATGGCGATGTCGAGCGCCATGGCGTTCTCGAAGGCCGCGCGGGTGGCGATGGAGCGCGGCAGGACCGAGGCGTCGTCCTCGTCGTAGTACCGGCGGGTGATCTCGACGACCGTGCGGGCCGCGTTCTCGTACAGGGCGCGGCGGCCGGTGTGGGTGGCGAGCATCGAGCCGTTGCCGGGGAGGGAGAGGCCGATGGCCTCGGTCAGGCAGTTCATCGAGTTGGCGGTGAACATGCCGGAACACGAGCCGCAGGTCGGGCAGGCGTTCTCCTCGATGCGGAGGATGTCCTCGTCCGAGATCTGGTCGTTCACGGCGTCGGAGATCGCGTCGACCAGGTCGAGCGTGCGGACCGTGCCGTCGACGAGCGTGGCGCGGCCGGACTCCATCGGGCCGCCGGAGACGAAGACCGTCGGGATGTTGAGGCGCAGGGCCGCGTTCAGCATGCCGGGGGTGATCTTGTCGCAGTTGGAGATGCAGATCAGGGCGTCGGCGCAGTGCGCCTCGACCATGTACTCCACGCTGTCGGCGATCAGGTCGCGGGAGGGCAGGCTGTAGAGCATGCCGCCGTGGCCCATGGCGATGCCGTCGTCGACGGCGATGGTGTTGAACTCGCGCGCGATGCCGCCGGCGGCCGTGATGGCCTCGGAGACGATCCGGCCGACCGGCTGGAGGTGGGTGTGGCCGGGGACGAACTCGGTGAAGGAGTTCGCCACGGCGATGATCGGCTTCCGCCCGATGTCCGCGCCCGGTACACCGGAGGCGCGCATAAGGGCGCGGGCGCCCGCCATGTTGCGGCCGTGGGTGACTGTGCGGGACCTCAGCTCGGGCATCGTCGCTCGCTCCTCGTGATGGGTGTGCTTCCTTCGAGCGTACGCCGCCGCTCCAAGATCTGGACAGGGTGTCCGGAATGCGGGACGAGTGTTCAGGCTTCGGTCAGATGGCGGCGTTCAGGCTTCGGTCAGATAGCGCTGGAGGGTCGGGGCCACCTCGGCGACGATCTGCTCCGGGTCCGCGGAGGCGAGCGGCTCGACCCGGATCACGTACCGCAGGATCACGATCCCGATCATCTGCGAGGCCGCGAGCTCGGCGCGGAACCTCGGGTCCGGCACCGCCAGGCCGGCGGCGATCCGCTCCAGGAGCCGGCGCAGCACGAAGGTCCGCAGCACCGTCGCCGCGGCCTCGTGGGTCACCGCCGAGCGGATGACGGCGAGCAGCGGGGCGCGGGTCGCCGGGTTCTCCCACACGCCGATGAAGAAGCGGGCGAGGCGCTCGCCGACCTCCTCGCGCGGGCCGTCGAGGATGGCGGGGACGACCAGGGCGGGCTCGAAGGAGACCTCGATCGCCGCCGCGAAGACCTCGTCCTTGGTCCCGAAGTAGTGGTGCACGAGCGCGGGGTCGACACCGGCGGCCTCGGCGATGCCGCGGACCGAGGTCTTGTCGTAGCCGCGCTCGGCGAACCGGGTCCGGGCCGCCGCGAGGATCCGCTCGCGCGCGCCGGGGCCGGTGCCGTCGGCGGAGGCGCGCGCGGGGCGGCCGCGGCGCCGGGGGGACTCCCCGCTCACGCGCGCGTGCCCCGGGCCGCCGAGGCGAGGTGGAGCCGGGTGAAGGCGAGCGCCTCGGCGAGGTCGGCCTCCCGTTCGGCGGCGGACATCGCGCGCCGGGTGTTGACCTCGATGACGACGTGTCCGTCGAAGCCGGTCACGGCCAGCCGCTCCAGGAGCTCGGCGCACGGCTGGGTGCCGCGGCCCGGCACCAGGTGCTCGTCCTTGGCGGAGCCGCGCCCGTCGGCGAGGTGGACGTGGCCGAGCCGGTCGCCCATGCGGTCGACCATCGCGAGGGTGTCCGTGCGGGCGGTCGCGGTGTGCGAGAGGTCGATCGTGAAGTGCCGGTAGTCGTCCTTGGTGACGTCCCACTCGGGGGCGTACGCGAGCATCTCGCGGTCCTTGTACCGCCAGGGGTACATGTTCTCGACGGCGAAGCGGACGTCGGTCTCGTCGGCCATCCGCCAGATGCCGGAGACGAAGTCGCGGGCGTACTGGCGCTGCCAGCGGAAGGGCGGGTGGACGACGACGGTGGACGCGCCGAGCTTCTCGGCGGCCGTCCGGGCGCGCCGGAGCTTGACCCAGGGGTCGGTGGACCAGACGCGCTGGGTGATGAGCAGGCAGGGGGCGTGGACGGCGAGGATCGGCACCTGGTGGTGGTCGGAGAGCCGGCGCAGGGCCTCGATGTCCTGGCTGACCGGGTCGGTCCACACCATGACCTCGACGCCGTCGTAGCCGAGGCGCGCGGCGACCTCGAAGGCCGTCGCCGTTGACTCCGGATAGACCGAGGCCGTCGACAGGGCGACCTTCGCATCCGGGACGCGCACCGCTGGTTCTGCCACGACAGACAGGGTACGGGGCGCACCTGGGCGCGGGAGGGTGGTTCCGGTCACCCCCCGCACGCCGCCGGCACGGCCCGCACGCTCCCCCGGCACGGGCTCCCTAGGCCCCCGGTACGGGCTCCGCACCCCCCCGACACGGGCTCCATACGCCCCCGGTACGGGCTCCGCACCCCCCGACACGGGCTCCGTATGCTCCCCGGCATGGGCTCCGTACGCCCCCGGTGTGCGGGCGCGGGGCCGGCGGGGGCTGCCGGTCAGGTGCCGGCCAGGAGCTCCGGGAGGTGGTCGAGGCGGCGGAGGATCACGCCCTCGCGCAGGGCCCAGGGGCAGATCTCCAGCCGCTCCACGCCGAGCAGGTCCATCGCGCCCTCGGCGACGAGGGCGCCGGCGAGGAGCTGGGCGGCGCGGTTCTCGGAGACGCCGGGCAGGGTGGCGCGCTCGCCGCCGGACATGGCCGCGAGCCGCGGCACCCACTCCTCCAGGGAGGCGCGGGTCAGGAGCCGCTCGACGTACAGGCCCTCGCCGGAGCCGGGTGCGCCGGCGATCCGGGCGAGCTGCTTGAAGGTCTTGGAGGTGGCGACGACGTGGTCGGGCCGGCCGAAGCGGCTGAACTCGCCGACCGTCCGCGCGATCTGGGCGCGGACGTGGCGGCGGAGCGCCTTGACGTCCTCCGTGTCGGGCGGGTCCCCGGGCAGCCAGCCGGCGGTGAGCCGGCCGGCGCCGAGCGGCAGCGAGACGGCGGCGTCGGGGTCCTCGTCGATGCCGTACGCGACCTCCAGGGAGCCGCCGCCGATGTCGAGGAGGAGGAGCTTGCCGGCGGACCAGCCGAACCAGCGGCGGGCGGCGAGGAAGGTGAGCCGGGCCTCCTCCCCGCCGGTGAGGACCTGGAGGTCGACGCCGGTCTCGTCCTTGACCCGGGCGAGGACCTCGTCGGCGTTGGTGGCCTCGCGGACGGCGGAGGTCGCGAAGGGCAGGACCTCCTCGCAGCCCTTGTCCTCGGCGGCATGCAGGGCGTCCCTGACGGTCGCGATGAGCCGCTCGACGCCGTCGGGCGCGATCGCTCCGCGCGCGTCGAGGAGTTCGGCGAGCCGCAGGTCCGCCTTGTGGGAGTGGGCGGGCAGCGGACGGGCGCCGGGGTGGGCGTCCACCACGAGCAGGTGCACAGTGTTCGAACCGACGTCGAGGACTCCGAGTCTCATGGCGGAAACGCTACTGCGCCCGCCCGCATACGCTTGGCGTTGTGCCAAAGACGAAAAAGGCGAAGCCGGGCAAAGACAGTGCCGCCGGCGGCGACGAGGCCGCGCACGACGTGCGGGACGTGAAGTACGCGCGCGACGTGGAGGGCGCGAAACCGCCCGTCAGGGGCGTGACGAAGCAGCGCAAGGGCGCGGAGCCGGACGAGCAGGGGCTCGACTTCCCGCGCGCGTGGGTCGAGTTCGCTGATCCGGCCGACGAGGAACAGGTCTTCCGCTGCGACCTGACCTGGCTGACCTCCCGGTGGACCTGCGTCTTCGGGAGCGGCTGCCAGGGCATCCAGGCGGGCCGGGCGGCGGACGGCTGCTGCACCCTGGGCGCCCACTTCTCCGACGAGGACGACGAGAAGCGGGTCGCGGAGCACGTGGCGAAGCTGACGCCGGAGCTGTGGCAGTTCCACGACGTGGGCAGCGAGACCGGCTGGACGCAGGTCGACGAGGACGGCGACCGGCAGACCCGCCGCTGGAAGGGCTCGTGCATCTTCCAGAACCGGCCGGGCTTCGCCGGCGGCGCCGGCTGCTCGCTGCACATCCTGGCGCTGCGCGAGGGGCGGGAGCCGCTGGAGACGAAGCCGGACGTGTGCTGGCAGCTGCCGGTGCGCCGGACGTACGACTGGATCGACCGGCCCGACGACACGCGCGTGCTCCAGGTGTCGATCGGCGAGTACGACCGGCGGGGCTGGGGCCCGGGCGGTCACGACCTGCACTGGTGGTGCACCTCGGCGACCTCGGCGCACGGCGGCGGGGAGCCGGTCTACGTCTCGTACCGGCCGGAGCTGATCGAGATGATGGGCAAGGAGGCCTACGACGTGCTGGTCGGGCTCTGCGAGGCGCGGCTCGCCTCGTCGCTGCCGATGGTGGCACCGCACCCGGCGGACCCGAAGCGGTAGCCCCTCCCGCTCAGGAGGACGGCTGCGGGGCGGGCTCGTCCGTGGCCGGCGGGGTCGTGGGCTCCGTCGTCGCGGGCGGGGTCGTGGGCTCCTCGGTCGGCGGCGGCGTCGTCGGCTGCTCGGTGGTGGGCGGCGGGGTCGTGGGCTCCGTCGTCGCGGGCGGGGTCGTGGGCTCCTCGGTCGGCGGCGGCGTCGTCGGCTCCGTGGGCGTCGGGCCGGTCGGCTCGGGGTCGGCCGGCCCGCCGGTGGTGGGCGGCGCGGTCGGCGGCGTCGTGGGCTCCGTGGTGACCGGCGGGGGCGGGATCACCCGGTCGTCGATCGGGACGACGGGCCCCTGGCCGCTGATCCGCAGGACCGCCCCGGTGGGGTCGACGCCGATCCGCGCGCTCCAGGGGCCGCGCGGCTCCCGGGCGCGGTCGACGCGGACGGCGACGGTGACGCTCTCGCCCGGGCCCAGGGTGCCGGCGGCCCGGGTGACGTACAGCCAGGGCGCGTCGGTCCACAGGGACCAGTCGACCGGGGTGCCGCCCTCTCCGGTGAGGGTGATCAGGGTGACGTCGCCGAGGCAGCGCGCGGTGACGTCGATCCAGCCGGGCGCCGGGTCCCCGGGCCGCGCGGGGGCGGCCTGCCCGGCGGGCCTGGCCGGGCTGACGACCTCGACGGAGACGTCCGGGGAGCGGCCCCCCGGGGCGGAGCGGGGGCCTGGGGTCGTACGGGCGTTGCCGGCGTTCTCGTACCGGTCGTTGGGGTGTCCGCCGGCGCCCGCCCCGTCCCCCCGCTCGCCGGCGCTGACCCGGGAGTCGTCCCGGCCCGCCTCGGCGCCCGCGGGGACGCCCCGGTACGAGGTCCACAGGGCGAGCACCGGGGCCGCGACGACCGCGGCGACCACGGTGGTGGTCACCGCGCGGGCCCGCATCCGGTCGCGGCGGGCGACGAGGTCCTTGGGGTCGATCGGGAAGCCGGTCGGGGCGAAGCGGGGGGCGCCGGCACGCGCGCGTGGGACGTGCCGCATCGCCATGTAGGCGGCGGCCCGGGGCGCCTCGACGAGCGGCAGCCGGTCCGGCACGGCGCGCGGCCCGCCGCCGGGCCACGGGGCGGTGGCGCCGACCCGCTCGGCGGTGCGGCGGCAGACCGGGCAGTCGTCGACGTGCCGGACGAGTTCGGCGCGGAGGGCGGCCGAGAGGATCAGCTGCCGGTCGCCGGTGAGGAGCCGGGCCACGGTGGGGCAGCTGCCGGTGGAGACGACGGCGAGCGCGGCCCGGGTGCGCTCGACCTCGCAGCCGGCGGTGGCGAGCAGTTCGCGGGCGGCCTGCGGGTCGAGGGCGAGGACGGCGGCGACCTGCCGTGCGCTCAGGCCGTGCCGGACGGCGAGTTCGAGGGCCTCGCGCTGCTCGGGGGTGGTGCCGGCGGCCTCGGGCCAGGCGAGGGTGGCGAGCTCGGCGCGGCGGCGGTCGGCGGTCTCGGCGGAGACCGCCGCCGGCGCGGGCGGGGTCGCCGCGGGCCGGCCGGTGTGCGCGCCCTGGCGCCTTCGGCGGCGCTCGCCGAGGCTGCGCAGGCAGGCCCATCGGGCCAGCGCGTACAGCCAGGCGGTGCGGCCCTCCTCGTCGGAGGGGCAGCGGCCGTGGTGGCGCTCGGCCGCGGCCAGGACGTCGCCGAGGACGGCGGTGGCGGTGTCGTGGTCGCAGAGGACCGACAGGCAGTACGTGAAGAGCCCGTCGAGGGCGGCCTCGTAACGGGCGGGAGGGCGCTGGCCGAGCGCGCGCGGGCCCTGCTGCGGGCCGCGGCGCGCCCGATGGGCGCCCGGCGTGCGGGAGGAATCCAGCCTGCTGCTCGTCACTGGGCGACCGTAGGCGCGCAGGGGGGCACTCTTCATACCGGATCCGCGGTTCTCAGCCTTACGGGTGAAGCCATCACTCGAAAGGGGACAGGAGGAGGGCGCTCGGCTGCCGTGGCGGCGGTCTGTCCACAGGTCGTGGACGGTCCGTCCACAGGTCGGGAGCGGAAGGCGGTCCGCTGTCGGTGGCGGCGGCTACGGTGTGGGGCATGGCTGCCCGTACGAAATCCGCCAAGGACCGTCCGTCCTACCGCTGCACCGAGTGCGGCTGGCAGACGGCGAAGTGGCTCGGCCGCTGCCCCGAGTGCCAGGCGTGGGGGACGGTCGAGGAGTACGGCGCGCCCGCCGTCCGGACCACCGCCGCGGGGCGGGTCTCCACCTCCGCGCTGCCCATCGCCCAGGTCGACGGGCGGCAGGCGACCGCCCGCACCACCGGGGTCGCCGAGCTGGACCGGGTCCTCGGCGGCGGGCTGGTCCCGGGGGCGGTCGTGCTGCTCGCCGGGGAGCCGGGCGTCGGCAAGTCCACGCTGCTCCTCGACGTCGCCGCCAAGGCCGCCAGCGAGCAGCACCGCACGCTGTACGTGACGGGCGAGGAGTCCGCGAGCCAGGTCCGGCTCCGCGCGGACCGGATCGACGCGCTCAGCGACCACCTGTACCTGGCGGCCGAGACCGACCTGTCGGCGGTGCTCGGGCACCTGGACGAGGTGAAGCCCTCCCTGCTGATCCTGGACTCGGTGCAGACGGTCGCCTCGCCGGAGATCGACGGCGCCCCCGGGGGCATGGCGCAGGTCCGCGAGGTCGCGGGCGCGCTGATCCGGGCCTCCAAGGAGCGCGGGATGTCCACGCTGCTCGTCGGGCACGTGACGAAGGACGGGGCGATCGCGGGACCGCGCCTCCTGGAGCACCTGGTCGACGTCGTGCTGCACTTCGAGGGCGACCGGCACGCGCGCCTGCGGCTGGTCCGGGGCGTGAAGAACCGGTACGGGGCGACGGACGAGGTCGGCTGCTTCGAGCTGCACGACGAGGGGATCACCGGTCTCGCCGACCCGTCGGGGCTCTTCCTGACCCGTCGTGACGTGGCCGTGCCGGGGACCTGCCTCACGGTCACCCTGGAGGGCCGGCGGCCGCTCGTCGCCGAGGTGCAGGCGCTGACCGTGGACTCGCAGATCCCGTCCCCGCGCCGGACCACCTCCGGCCTGGAGACCTCCCGGGTGTCGATGATGCTGGCGGTGCTGGAGCAGCGGGGCCGGATCAGCGCGCTGGGCAAGCGGGACATCTACAGCGCCACCGTGGGCGGGGTGAAGCTCTCCGAGCCGGCCGCCGACCTGGCCATCGCGCTCGCCCTGGCCTCCGCCGCGAGCGACACCCCGCTGCCGAAGAACCTGGTCGCGATCGGCGAGGTCGGCCTCGCGGGCGAGGTGCGGCGGGTCACCGGCGTCCAGCGGCGCCTCGCCGAGGCGCACCGCCTGGGCTTCACCCACGCGCTGGTCCCCGGGGACCCGGGGAAGGTCCCGGCCGGCATGAAGGTGACAGAGGTGGCGAACGTGGGCGACGCCCTGCGGGTCCTGCCGCAGGGCCGCCGCGCGTCCCGGAAGACGGAGGAGCCCGGGGAGTGATCCGGGCCTCCCGGCCGGGAGGGATCCGGCCGGCAGCCCGGAGACCGCCGGGGGGCGACGTGGCGGGTGACCGGGGGCCGGCCGGGGAGGGCACGGCGGCTGACCGGCGACTGAGCGCGGGAGGTCCCGGGGCGGTGCGGTGGGGACCGGGGGTCGCCCGGCGGGCGGCGCGGCGGTGGAGCGGGTACTCCGGTGGGGTTCCGGAGGGGTAGGCGCGCGGCCGAACGGGTAGGGCGGATCGCGACCGGGCCGCCCCGGCGGGTGCCCGTCCGGAGCACCCCGGACCGGCGTGCGGCCCAGGGCCGCGGGGTGGTGTCGCTAGACTTTGCCCTGGTCTCGCCCATCCGTACGAGCCGGAGGAGTGCAGTGGCAGCCAAGGACGGGGCAGCAGCTCCCGGAAAGTCCGGCGCGGGCTCCGGCAACGAAGCGCTGATGCGCGCGGCCCTGAGCGCCGTCGCGCCCGGCACCGCCCTGCGCGACGGCCTGGAGCGGATCCTCCGCGGCAACACCGGTGGGCTGATCGTCCTCGGCATGGACAAGACGGTCGACTCGATGTGCACCGGCGGCTTCGTGATCGACGTCGAGTTCGCCGCGACGCGCCTGCGCGAGCTGTGCAAGCTCGACGGGGCGATCGTCCTCGACAAGGACATCACCAAGATCCACCGGGCCGGTGTGCAGCTGGTCCCGGACGCCTCCATCCCCACCGAGGAGACCGGCACCCGCCACCGCACCGCGGACCGGGTCTCCAAGCAGTGCAACTTCCCCGTCGTCTCCGTCTCCCAGTCGATGCGCCTGATCGCGCTGTACGTGAACGGCGAGCGGCGGGTCCTGGAGGAGTCGGCGGCGATCCTGTCCCGGGCCAACCAGGCGCTCGCGACCCTGGAGCGGTACAAGCTCCGTCTCGACGAGGTGGCCGGCACGCTCTCCGCACTGGAGATCGAGGACCTGGTGACCGTCCGGGACGTCACGGCGGTGGCCCAGCGCCTGGAGATGGTCCGCCGGATCGCCACCGAGATCGCGGAGTACGTCGTCGAGCTCGGCACCGACGGCCGGCTCCTCTCGCTCCAGCTCGACGAGCTGATCGCGGGCGTGGAGCCGGAGCGCGAGCTGGTGATCCGGGACTACGTGCCCGAGCCGACGGCGAAGCGCTCCCGCACGGTCGCGGAGGCGCTGACCGAGCTGGACGCGCTCTCGCACACCGAGCTCCTCGAACTGCCCGTCGTCGCCCGCGCCCTCGGCTACAGCGGCTCCCCCGAGACCCTCGACTCGGCGGTCTCGCCCCGCGGCTACCGGCTGCTGGCCAAGGTGCCGCGGCTGCCCGGCGCGATCATCGAGCGGCTGGTGGAGCACTTCGGCGGGCTGCAGAAGCTGCTCGCGGCGAGCGTGGACGACCTCCAGACCGTGGACGGCGTCGGCGAGGCGCGGGCCCGCAGCGTCCGCGAGGGCCTGTCGCGGCTGGCGGAGTCGTCGATCCTGGAGCGGTACGTCTGACCGACGGCCGCGACGGTGACCTGAGCCGGGCCAGGGCCGGGACCCGGACCGGGGGCGGGGCCAGGGCCGGAATCGTGACCCGGACCGCGGCCGGAAGCCGGACGGGGCGAGCCCGGGACCGGTCCCGCCGCGCTCAGTCCTTGGCCAGGGCGAAGGGGGCCGCGACCGGCCGGGAGCCCGCCACGGTCGCCTCGACCAGGTAGTTGCCCGGCGCGGCCTCGCCCGCGGGGGCGGTGGCGCACCGCGGGGCGCTGCGGCGGAGGTCCCACTCCACGGTGTGGGTGATCGTGGTGCGCGCGGGGACCTTCAGCAGCACCGGGTCGCCGGGGCGCGGGCAGTCGTCGGAGGCCCACAGCCGGTCGCTCTGCGGCGTTCCGATGATCTTGAGGACGGCGGTGCGGGGGCCGAGGTCGGCCTTGCAGTCGGTGTCCGAGGTGTTCTTGACGGCGAGGTGGAAGCGGGGCTTCTCGCCGGGCTCGTAGGTGAGCTTGGCGCTGCTCAGCGCCAACTCCAGCGACGCCAAGGGGCAGTTCGGGAGCGGGGATCCGGCCGGGACGCGCCGGCCCGCGCCGCCGTCGCCCGCGCCGTCGGTGTCGCCGTTCTTGCCCCCCGCGCCGGATCCGGCCGGGCCGGAGCCGTCGCCGGTGCCCGCGTCCGTACCGGCTCCGGATCCGGCGTCGGAGCCGGAGCCCGAGCCCGGGCCGTCGCCCGTACCGGACTCGCCCGCGTCGCCGGAGTCGCCCGACTCGTCGCGACCGCCCGGCTGTTGGCTGATGGCCGGTCCGGTGCCGGCCGGACCGGGGGTGATGGAGGGCGCGGGGGCCGAGCCGTTGGCCGCGTCGTTCGCCTTCTTGCCGCCGCCGTCACCGGAGGCGAGGACCCACAGGGCCAGCAGGGCGAGGAGTGCGATCAGGCACAGCGCGACCGCCCTCCGTCGCCAGTAGATGGTGGAGGGAAGCGGCCCGACCGGATTGCGCAAAGATCCCACGACCGAACCTTACGAGAGATCCGGCCCAACTCCCGCCCCACCCGCCGCCCTAGAGCCCAAGTTTTGCCGATGATCACATCCTCGGAGAACGGGAACTCCTCCCGGGGCGGCCGGAAATCGCCTCCAATCCGGCCATCCCCCACTTTCGTCAGGGGTCGGATCGTTCCTCTGCCCGGGGCACGAGGGTGCGGATTCCGGTTAGCGTCATGCACCATGGACAACCTCCTCGACCTCTCCGACCGTCTCTACCTCGACGTCCTCGACTTCGCGCACTCCACACCCCACTGGTTCCAGTGGCTCGCCGAAGTCTGGACGGAGCTCGGACTGCTGCTCTTCGGCGCACTGTTCCTGGCCGGGTGGTGGCGCTCGCGGACCGGATCGAGCCAGGCGATGACCCTCGCGCTGCTCGCCCCCCTCGCCACCGCCTTCGGATACGTGGTGAGCGAGGGCCTGAAGTCACTGATCGACGAGGAACGCCCCTGCCGGGCCGTCGCCGGCGCACCCGCCGCGCTCATCGACTGCCCCGCCTACGGCGACTGGTCCTTCCCCAGCAACCACTCCGCCATCGCCGGCGCCGCCGCCGTCGCCCTCGCCCTCTCCTGGCGCGGGATCGTCTGGCTGACCGTGCCCATGGCGATCCTCATGGCCTTCTCCCGCGTCTTCGTCGGCGTCCACTACCCGCACGACGTGACCGCCGGCCTGCTCCTCGGCGGCCTGGTCGCCTTCCTCCTCATGCGGGCCGCGCGCCGGCCGATGACGGCACTGGTGGACACGGCCCGCTCCAGCCGGAGCGCGGCGGTCGTGTGGTGCGCGGGACGGGGGCCCGCGACCCCGGCGCACGCCTCCACGCGCTCCGGGCGCCGTGCGCGGGCGCGCCACGGCGCGTACTGATCACTCCCCGGACGTGCCAGGATCGGGGGTGCCATGACTTCCATCGATGCCCCCGCCTCCCTGCCCCTCGCCGCGTCCCCGCCCGCCGGTGCGGCTCCGTCCGCCGTCCCCCCGGCCGAGCTGCACGGACCGGTCCTCGCCTGGTTCGACCGGCACGCCCGCGACCTGCCCTGGCGCCGCCCCGAGGCCGGTGCCTGGGGCGTCATGGTCAGCGAGTTCATGCTCCAGCAGACCCCCGTCGTCCGGGTGCTCCCCGTGTACGAGCAGTGGCTGGCGCGCTGGCCCCGCCCGGCGGACCTGGCCGCCGAACCGCCCGGCGAGGCCGTCCGCGCCTGGGGCCGGCTCGGCTACCCGCGCCGGGCCCTGCGGCTGCACGCCGCGGCCGTGGCGATAAGGGACCGGCACCGGGGCGACGTGCCGAGCGACCACGGGCAGCTCCTCGCCCTCCCCGGCATCGGCGAGTACACCGCCGCGGCCGTCGCCTCCTTCGCCTACGGGCAGCGGCACGCCGTCCTCGACACCAACGTGCGCCGCGTCCTCGCCCGCGCGGCGAGCGGCGTCCAGTACCCGCCGAACGCGACCACCGCCGCCGAGCGGCGCCTCGCCCGCGCCCTGCTCCCCGAGGACGAGGCCACCGCGGCCCGCTGGGCCGCCGCCTCCATGGAGCTGGGCGCCCTGGTCTGCACGGCGAAGAACGAGGACTGCGGGCGCTGCCCCCTCGCCGACCGCTGCGCCTGGCTGCGCGCCGGCAAGCCGGCCCACGACGGGCCGCCGCGGCGAGGCCAGACCTACGCCGGCACCGACCGCCAGGTCCGCGGCCGGCTGCTCGCCGTGCTCCGCGACTCCCCCGGTCCCGTCCCGCAGTCCGCGCTCGACGCCGTCTGGGACGAGCCGGTGCAGCGCGGCCGGGCCCTGGACGGTCTGGTCTCCGACGGCCTGGTGGAGCCGCTGGACGGCGGACGGTACCGGCTTCCGCTGACCTGAGCCGCCGGGTCCGGCCGCCGCTGTTACACAACCGATGGGTAGCCGTGCGTCCACCGACGGCTGCCCCGCACAGCCTCGTGACAACTGCTCCGTAGCGTCGTCGTCGACACGGAGAACAAGCAGGTCACGGGGATTGTGGAGGCAGCCGGGATGAGCCAGGGCGAGGTGCTCGACTTCGAGGAGTACGTCCGCACGCGGCAGGACGCGCTGCTGCGCAGCGCCCGTCGGCTCGTCCCGGACCCGGTCGACGCGCAGGACCTGCTGCAGACCGCCCTGGTCCGCACGTACGGCCGGTGGGACGGCATCGCCGACAAGTCGCTGGCCGACGCCTACCTCCGCCGCGTCATGATCAACACGCGGACGGAGTGGTGGCGGGCGCGCCGGCTGGAGGAGGTGCCCACCGAGCAGCTTCCGGACGCGAGCGTCGAGGACCCCACCGAGCAGCACGCCGACCGGGCCCTGCTGATGGACATCCTGAAGGTGCTCGCGCCCAAGCAGCGCAGCGTCGTGGTGCTGCGGCACTGGGAGCAGATGAGCACGGAGGAGACCGCGGCCGCCCTGGGCATGTCGACCGGTACCGTGAAGTCGACGCTCCACCGCGCGCTCGCCCGGCTCCGCCAGGAACTGGAGAGCCGCGACCTGGACGCCCTCTCCCTGGGGCGGCCCGTGGAGCGGACCGGTGGACAGCGGTCGGCTGCGGCGGCCGTGCGAGGTGACGAGGGAGGGCGCGAGCGGTGCGCGGCCTAGACGACGGCGAAGTCGGCGACGGCAGATCCGACGGCGGAGTCGGAGCCGGAACCGGTGCGCCCGGCGGTCCCCGCACGGGGGCGCCGCGAACGGCCGGTGCCAAGGCGGCGGGTGTCACGGCGGTGGCCGGACTCGCCGCCCTCGGCCTGTTCGTGGCCGGGTGCTCGACGGGCGGCACGGGTTCGCGCGACGAGGGCGCGGCGCGCGCCGACGCGACCGTCGCCGGTGCCCCCACCCCGCCCCCCGCGGTCGCGGACACCGGCGCGGGCTCGTCGAAGGCGGCCGAGCGGGTGGACCCGGTCGCGCTCCTCAAGGCGGACCCGAAGATCGGCGCGCGGATGAAGGCCGACCTGAAGCCCTGCGCGGCCGACGCGTACCCGGTGGACACCTCGTACGGCAACCTCACGGACGGCGCCGCGCCCGACGTCGTCGTCAACGTGATGACCTGCGGCGACGCGGTCGGCATCGGCACCTACGTGTACCGCAAGCAGTCCGGTGGGGGCGCCGCGGCGAGCACCGCCGGCTACGAGAACGTCTTCATGGCCGAGGACGCGGCGGTCTACGGCACCATCGACCGGGGCGACCTGGTCGTGACGAAGCAGGTGTACGCGGAGGACGACCCGGTCGCCTACCCGTCGGGCGAGGACGTCATCACGTACCGCTGGTCGGGGAACCGGTTCACCCAGCACGACTGGGTGCACAACGACTACAGCCGGGCCGTCGGCGAGGGCGACGGGGTCGGCGAGCTGTCGACCCCCGCGCCCCAGCCGTCCGCGACCGGCTGAGCCACCGCACCGACCGCCCCGCCTCCCACACCGAAGGACCCCCGCACGATGGCCGAGACCCATGTCCTGTTCGTCGAGGACGACGACGTCATCCGTGAGGCCACCCAGCTCGCCCTGGAGCGGGACGGCTTCCGCGTCACCGCGATGCCCGACGGGCTCTCCGGCCTGGACGCCTTCCGCGCCCACCGGCCGGACATCGCGCTGCTGGACGTGATGCTGCCGGGCATGGACGGGGTCAGCCTCTGCCGCCGCATCCGCGACGAGTCGACCGTCCCGGTGATCATGCTGTCGGCGCGGGCCGACTCGATCGACGTCGTCCTCGGTCTGGAGGCCGGCGCGGACGACTACGTGACCAAGCCCTTCGACGGCTCCGTGCTGATGGCCCGCATCCGGGCCGTGCTGCGCCGTTTCGGCCACGCGGCCGGCAGCGGGGCGGGCGAGGCGGAGGAGCGGGCCGGCGACGGCGGGCCGCTCGTCTTCGGCGACGGAGAGCTGGAGGTCGACACCGAGGGCATGGAGGTGCGCCGGGGCGGCGAGCAGGTGGCGCTGACGCCGACCGAGATGCGGCTGCTCCTGGAGTTCTCGTCCGCGCCGAACACCGTGCTCTCCCGCGACAAGCTCCTGGAGCGGGTCTGGGACTACGGCTGGGGCGGCGACACCCGGGTCGTCGACGTGCACGTGCAGCGGCTGCGGGCCAAGATCGGCCAGGACCGGATCGAGACGGTCCGCGGCTTCGGCTACAAGCTCAGGGGCTGATCGGTGAGAGCGCTCCCGCTCCGCACCGGCGTCCGCTGGAAGATCGCCCTGGCCATCGCGGCGGTCGGCGCGCTGATCGCGGTCACGCTCAGCGTGGTCGTGCACAACGCCGCGCGCATCTCGATGCTGGACAACGCGCGCGAGGTGCAGATGGAACGGCTGCTCTTCGCCCAGCGCCTGTACGAGACCTCCAAGCCGAAGGAGCCGCGCTTCGGCGCCAAGCTCAACGACCCGGCGCTGCCGGACCAGCTCGACCAGCTGATGCGCGACCAGCGGCGGGGCACCTACGTGCAGGAGCACCGGCACGGCGGGCCGCCGGACGTGTGGGCGGCGGTGCCGCTGGCCAACGGCGACGTGCTCTCGCTGCACCTCCCCTTCGCCGACCGCAGCGCCACGATCATGAAGGACCTCGACCGGGCGCTGGTCATCGGCTCGGTCTCGGTGGTGTTCGGCGGCTGCGCGCTCGGCATCCTCATCGGCGGGCAGCTCTCCCGGCGGCTGCGGAAGGCCGCGGCGGCGGCCGGGCGGGTCGCCCAGGGCAACGGCGACGTCCGGGTCAGGGACGCCGTCGGCGGGGTCGTACGGGACGAGACCGACGACCTGGCGTGGGCGATCGACGCGCTGACCGACGCCCTGCACGAGCGGATCGAGGCGGAACGGCGGGTCACCGCGGACATCGCGCACGAGCTGCGCACCCCGGTGACCGGGCTGCTCACGGCGGCCGAGCTGCTGCCGCCCGGCCGCCCGACCGAGCTGGTGCGGGACCGGGCGCAGGCGATGCGGACGCTGGTGGAGGACGTCCTGGAGGTGGCCCGGCTCGACGGGGCCTCGGAGCGGGCGGAGCTCCAGGAGATCGCGCTCGGCGAGTTCGTGGACCGGCGGGTGCGGTCGGTGTATCCGGACGCGGAGGTCCGGGTGGTGCACGAGTCGTGGGTGTCGACCGACCCGCGCCGCCTGGAGCGGATCCTCGGCAATCTGCTGGCCAACGCGGCCAAGCACGGCAAGGGCCCGGTGGAGGTCACCGTCGAGGGCCGGGTGGTGCGGGTGCGGGACCACGGTCCCGGCTTCCCCGAGGCGCTGCTGCGCGAGGGCCCGAGCCGCTTCCGTACCGGCACAAGCGACCGCGCGGGGCAGGGCCACGGTCTGGGCCTGACGATCGCGGCCGGTCAGGCGCGGGTCCTCGGCGCCCGGCTGACCTTCCGGAACGTGGCCTCGGAGGCCTCGCCGGAGGGGGTCGGCGGCGCGGTGGCGGTGCTGTGGCTGCCGGACCACGCGCCGACGAACACGGGGAGCTTCCCGATCCTGCGGCCGGCGGAGTAGGCGGGTACGCGCGCGGGGCCCGGTCCCAGGAGGGACCGGGCCCCACGCGCGCGTGGCGGCGGACGGGTGTCAGACCGTCTCCGCGACCTTGGCCGTGCCCTCGTCCGCGGGCTTCTCCGCCTCCGGGCCGGCGCCGCGGAGCGCCACCTCCTTGACGAAGAAGGCGAGGACGAAGCCGAGGACCGCGACCGCCGAGCCGACGAGGAAGGCGGAGTGGGTGCCCGCGGCGACCGCGTGCTGGTAGGCCTCGCGCAGCGCCTCCGGCAGCTTGGCCAGGCTCGCGGCGTCGAGCTGCGCGGTCCGCTCGGTGAGCGCGGAGCCGCCGCGCGCGGCCATCTCGTCCTGGACCCGGCCGGTGAAGAGCGCGCCCATGATGGCGACGCCGAAGGAGGAGCCGAGGGTGCGGAAGAGGGTGGTGGAGCTGGAGGCCACGCCCATGTCCTTCATCTCGACGCTGTTCTGCGCGACGAGCATGGTGATCTGCATGAGGAAGCCCATGCCGGCGCCGAGCAGCGCCATGTGGACCCCGGAGACCAGGCGGGAGGTGCCGGTGTCCATGGTGGAGAGCAGGAAGAGGCCGGCGATCATCAGGGCGCCGCCCGCGATGGGGAAGGCCTTGTACTTGCCGGTGCTGGTGGTGACGCGGCCGACGACCAGCGAGACGACCATCATCGAGAGCAGCATCGGCAGGAGGAGCAGGCCGGAGTTGGTGGCCGAGGCGCCCTGCACGGACTGCTGGAAGATCGGCAGGTAGAGGACCGCGCCGAACATGACGAAGCCGGTGATGAAGCCGATCAGCGACATGAGCGTGAAGTTGCGGCTGCGGAAGATGTGCAGCGGCATGATCGGGTCGTCGGCGCGGGTCTCGACGTACAGGAAGGCCGCGAGGGCGGCGACGCCGCCGGCGGTGAGGCCGACGATGGTGGCCGAGCCCCAGGCGTACTCGGTGCCGCCCCAGGTGGTGACCAGGACGATGGCGGTGATGCCGACGGTCAGCAGTCCGGCGCCGAGGAAGTCGATCCGGGTGCCGGCCGCCCGCCGCTTCCCGGGCAGGTGGAGGACGGCGGTGACCATGGCGAGGGCGACCGCGCCCAGCGGCAGGTTGATGTAGAAGGACCAGCGCCAGCCCCAGTGGTCGGTGATGGTGCCGCCGACCAGCGGGCCGCCGATCATGGCGAGGGCCATCACGCCGGCCATCATGCCCTGGTACTTGCCCCGCTCCCGGGGCGGGATCAGGTCGCCGATGATCGCCATCACACCGACCATGAGGCCGCCCGCGCCGAGGCCCTGGACGGTGCGGAAGCCGATGAGCTGGCCCATGTCCTGGGCCATGCCGCTGAGTGCCGAACCGATCAGGAAGATCACGATCGAGGTGAGGAAGACGCCCTTGCGGCCGTACATGTCGCCGAGCTTGCCCCAGATGGGGGTGGAGGCGGCGGTGGCGAGGGTGTAGGCCGTGACGACCCAGGAGAGGTGCTCCAGGCCGCCGAGCTCCCCGACGATCGTCGGCATCGCGGTACCGATGATCATGTTGTCCAGCATCGCGAGGAGCATCGCGATCATGAGGGCGAGCAGGACGACGCGCACGCTGCGCTGCGGCCCCTGCTCCTCCTCGGTCTGCTTCGGTGGTGCGGTGTCCGTCATCGTCGTCCCTTACTTGCCGCCCGGCTAGTTACTACACTGGGGACGGTAGGCCCGTCACTTGCCGGTCGTCAAGTAAGTTTTGTGGAAAGTGGGAGTGAACAGCCATGGCCCGAGGCAACACCCGCCAGCGCATCCAGGACGTGGCGCTCGACCTGTTCGCCGAACAGGGCTACGAGAAGACCTCGCTCCGGGAGATCGCGGAACGCCTCGACGTCACCAAGGCCGCGCTGTACTACCACTTCAAGACCAAGGAGGACATCCTCGTCGGCATCTTCGAGGACCTCACCCGCCCCATGGACGAGCTGATCGAGTGGGCCCAGGGGCAGCCGCGGACGGTCGGGACCAAGGAGGAGGTGCTCCGCCGCTACCAGGTGGCCCTGCGCGCCGCCGCCCCCCTCTACCGCTTCATGCAGGAGAACCAGGCGACGGTGCGGGAGCTGAGCGTCGGGCTCACCTTCAAGGAGCGCATGCTCGCGGTGACCGAGCTGGTCCAGGAGCCGGACCTCGACACGGTCGACAAGGTCCGCTGCGTGAGCGCGATCTTCACGCTGCACGCGGGCACCTTCTTCATGCAGAACGTCGAGGGCGACCCCGAGGAGAAGCACGAGGCCGTCCTCGAGGTCGCCCTCGATCTGATCGGTCAGGCCCACCGGGGCCGGTAGACCGTCGGGCGTCAGAGAGAGACGCCGTGGGTCCGCAGGAACGCGGCCGGGTTGACGGAGGAGCCGTAGTTCGGGGTCGTACGGATCTCGAAGTGCAGGTGGGGGCCGGAGGAGTTGCCGGTGTTGCCCGAGAGGGCGATCTGCTGGCCGGCGGCGACCTTCTGGCCGATGTGGACCTTGATCTTCGACAGGTGGGCGTACTGCGAGTACGTGCCGTTGGCGTGCTTCACCACGATGGCGTTGCCGTACGCGGGACCGTCGCCGCCGCCGTTCGGGCCGGCCTTCACGACGGTGCCGGCGCCGGCGGCCTTGACCGGGGTGCCGGTCGGGACGGCGAAGTCCTGGCCGGAGTGCTTGTGGGCCCACATGGCGCCGCCCTGGTTGTAGCTGGCGCTGAGGGTGTACGAGGTGACCGGCTTGACCCAGCCCTTCGCCTTCTTCGCGGCGACCGGCTTGGCGGCGGCCTTCTTGGCCGCGGCCTTCACCTGGGCGGCCTTCGCGGCCTTCGCCTTGACGGCCTTGGCCTGGGTCGCCTTCAGGGCGGCGACCTTGGCCTGGGTCTCGGCCTGCGTCTTGACGGCGGCGGCCGCGGTACCGGCGAGCGGGGCGGCCTTGCTCTCGGCGGCGAAGGCAGACCCGGCGCCGGCCACCAGCGACGCTCCCAGACCGGCGGTGGCGAGGGCGACGGCGGTGACGCGGACGGTGGGGTTCATGATGCGCTTCGACATACGGGGGAAGACCTCCGGGCAGAACGGGACCCGACGCGATCGGTGCGTTGCGCCGGGCTGGCCGTTCCTTGGTAACCCGCCACCCAGGTCATCCCAAAACACCCCATCTACGACACCAGGTCGTAGCGATCTCCACCGGAATACACCCCTTGACACCCCCGGACACCCTCCTTGAAATCGGACATATCAACCCAAGCTTCCGGGTTTAACCCCACGTCGACCGGGCCGGGAAAGGCCCGAAAGGCGGCGCGACACCCGATTCGACCCTCTTGGGACGTAGGTCCCGGTGATTGACGACTGAACGTCCCGATTCGCACCCTTTCATCACTACGATCCCGTCTAGTACCCCTCGAAACCCCTGTGCGCCTTGTCACCGGCCCGCCCCTGCCACTGCGACCTGGGTCACGCAACCGGAGCCGTCCGGAGGCCGTCCCGCACTACGCTGGCCGCATCGGGGACCTCTGGGGGGATCAGGCATGGAACCGGCTCTCATCGCCACCCGTCTCGCGACGGCCGCGATCGGCCCGCTGCTGAAGAAACTGCTGGTCAGCGACGTACCAGGGGCCGGGCTCACCGGCCAGGACCCGCCCGTACGGCTCTCCTCCCTGCTCTCCTTCCGCGGCGAGCGGCGCTCCCTCACCGAGAAGGACGTCCGCAGGCTGGCCGCCACCCTGGTGGACCGGACCCGCCGCGGCCCCGGCGAGCCGCCCTTCCCCGCCGACGAGACCGAGGCCGTCACCGACGCCCTCGCCGCCCACCTGCTGGCCCTCGGCGACCTCGACATGGACGACGTCCAGGCCGTCCACCTCGGCCACCGGGCCCTCGCCCGGCGCCTGCGCGCGGCGGCCCCCGCCCCCGACGGACTCTCCTCCGACTCGGTCCTCTACCTGGAGACCGCCACCGAGTGGGCCTGCCGCCACATCCTGGAGTCCTTCACCCGCAGCCCCTCCTTCGTCGCCCGCACCCTCGTCGAGCAGACCCGCGGCCAGGCCGCCCTGGCCGCGAAGCTCGACGCCGTCGCGGCGGCGAACCCGGCCCCGCTCGCCGAGGACGCCGCCTTCGAGCGCCGCTACCTCGCCCACCTGGCCCGCAGGCACGGCCACCTGACGATCTACGGCATCGACCTGCACGACTCCGGCGAGGACTGGCCCCTCGACGTCGCCTACCTGTCCCTGGAGGCGGCGGCCGGGCCCCACCCGGACCACCCCCACCAGGAGTACGTCACCCTCCGCGCCGACCTCGCCCCGGCCGCCCACGAACGGATCCTGCTCCGCGGGCAGGCCGGCTCCGGCAAGTCGACGCTCGTCCAGTGGCTGACCGTCGCCGCCTGCGCCACGCCCCCCGCCGACGGCATGGGGTACCTCCACGGCCGCATCCCCTTCGTGCTCCCCCTGCGCACCCTCACCCGCCACGGCGAACGGCTCCCCGAAGCGGACCGCTTCCTCTCCGCCGCCGACTGCCCGCTCACCCCGCCCGACGGCTGGGCCGACCGCGTCCTCGCCGCCGGCCGGGGCCTCGTCCTCGTCGACGGCATCGACGAGATCCCCGAGGCCGGACGCGGCCGCGCCCGCGACTGGCTGCGCGGGCTGCTCGCCGCGTACGGGGACGGCAACCGCTGGCTCGTGACCTCCCGCCCCACCGCCGTGCGCGACGACTGGCTGGCCCGCGACGGCTTCACCGAGCTGACCCTCTCCCCCATGTCCCCCGCCGAGATGACCACCTTCGTCCGCCGCTGGCACCGCGCGGCGGGCCCCTCGGCCGCGCCGTACGAGCAGCAGCTCCTCGACTCCCTCCGGACCACGGAACACGTCGCCCAGCTGGCGACCAACCCCCTCATGTGCGGTCTGATCTGCGCCCTCCACCGCGACCGCCGCGGCTACCTCCCCCGGGGCCGCAAGCCCCTCTACGAGGCCGCCCTCGCGATGCTCCTCACCCGCCGCGACCGCGAGCGGGGCATGGGCGACCCCTACGGCGTGACGCTGGACGAGGCCCCGCAGATCCAGCTCGTCCAGCGACTGGCGTACTGGCTGACGCTCAACGACCGCCTGGTCATGGACCGCTCCCGCGCACGGGCCCTGGTCACCGAGGCCCTCCCGGCCCTGGGTCTCGCCGACGCCCCGCCGGACCGGATCCTCACCCACCTCCTCCACCGCAGCGGCCTCCTCCGCGAGCCCACCGCCGACACGATCGCCTTCGTCCACCGCACCTTCCAGGACTACCTGGCGGCCAAGGCCCTGGTCGACCACTGGGACATCGGCGTCCTCGTCCGCCACGCGACGGACGACCGCTGGGAGGACGTCGTCCGCATGGCCGTCGGCCACGGCCGCCCGCGCGAGGCGGCGGAGATCCTGCGCGAGCTGCTGGCCGCGGCGGACGCGGCGGAGGACCGCCCGGCCCGGACGAGACTCGTCCTGCTGGCGGCGACGGCCCTCGCCCACGCGACGGAGGTGCCCCCGGAGGTGCGGGAGGAGATCCTGCGGCGCACGGAGGAGGTCGTCCCGCCCCGCACCCCCGACGAGGCCCGGGAGCTGGCCTCGGTGGGCCGGATGGTCCTGGACCTGCTGCCGGGCCCGGAGGGCCTGGACGAGAGCACGGCCCACCTGGTCGTCACGGCGGCCAGCCACATCGTCTCCGACGCGGCCGTCCCCTTCCTGGCCCGCTACGCCGACCACCCCTCGCTCGTGGTGCGGGCCCAGCTCGTCTGGGCCTGGCACCGCTTCGACCCGCGCGCGTACGGGGAGGACGTCATCGCCCGCCTCGACCCCACCGAGCTGCGCTACCAGGCCGCCGACGACGACCGCGCGGCGGAACTGCTGCGGCTGGGGCTGACGCCGGAGAGCCTGGAGATCG
Organism: Streptomyces omiyaensis; assembly: GCF_014650895.1. Lineage (GTDB taxonomy): Bacteria > Actinomycetota > Actinomycetes > Streptomycetales > Streptomycetaceae > Streptomyces > Streptomyces omiyaensis. The sequence continues at coordinate 346,808 of NZ_BMVV01000006.1, read as the reverse complement.
GCGGCGCCGTCTCCACCGGCCGAGTGGCGGAGCTGCTGGTCCGGTGCGACCCGCGCGAGCTGGAGCTGCAAGGAGAGGGCACCCGCCTGGACCCCGCCGCGTCCGCCGGACTCACCCGGCTGGAATCCCTGCGGCTCTCCGGGCTCGCGGAGTGGCGGGTCTCCGAGCTCCCCCCACGCGCGCCTCTGGGGAAGCTCCACTCCACTTCCTGGCCCCGGGACGATCTCTCGGGGCTGGCTCGCCACCCCGGTCTGTACGAGCTCCGGCTGCCGGCCGGACATCGGGCGCCGTCCGGTCTCTGGCGCTCCTTGTCCGCTCTGCCCTCGCTTCGCACGCTGACGATCGACATCGGATGGCTGGACGACTTCCCCGAGGGCGTCGTGCTGGCCGGCGTCCAGGGGATGACCTGTGTCGTCCCTCCTGCCTCCGGGGGCTCGCTGGAGCGGCTGGTGAAGGTCTTCCCCGGCCTTCGTCTCCTCGGCCTCAGCCTCTTCCTGTCCGGCCCCTTCGACGTCTCCGCCGCGGCGGAGCTCAGCGATCTGAAGGCGATCAGCGTCGTGGGCGGCGGCCGCCGGGTGGTGGGGGCCGAGCAGCTTTCCGTCCGCGTGCTGTCCGTCCTCTGAGCACGGGAAAAGGGGCGGCCCCGGAACCGTGTCGGTTCCGGGGCCGCCCCTCAGGGCACCGCTACGCGCTCGGCGCGTGCGTCACGCTTCCTTGGAGAGGTTCGGGCCCGTCTCGCCGGCCGCGACCGGAGGCGCGTCGGGCAGGGCCGACTTCTCCTCGCCGCGGAAGGTGAACGTGCGCTCCTCGCCCTCGCCCTCGGTGTCGACGACCACGATGTGGCCGGGACGGAGGTCGCCGAAGAGGATCTTCTCCGAGAGGGTGTCCTCGATCTCGCGCTGGATCGTCCGGCGGAGCGGGCGGGCACCCAGGACCGGGTCGTAGCCCTTCTTCGCCAGGAGCTCCTTCGCCGACTGGGAGAGCTCGATGCCCATGTCCCGGTCCTTGAGGCGCTCGTCCACGCGGCCGATCATCAGGTCGACGATCTGGAGGATGTCGTCCTGGGTCAGCTGCGGGAAGACGATGACGTCGTCCACACGGTTGAGGAACTCGGGGCGGAAGTGCTGCTTCAGCTCCTCGCTGACCTTCGCCTTCATCCGCTCGTAGTTGGACTTCGTGTCGCCCTGGGCGGCGAAGCCCAGGTTGAAGCCCTTCGAGATGTCCCTGGTCCCGAGGTTGGTCGTCATGATGATGACCGTGTTCTTGAAGTCCACGACCCGGCCCTGGGAGTCGGTCAGGCGACCGTCCTCCAGGATCTGGAGCAGGGAATTGAAGATATCGGGGTGGGCCTTCTCGACCTCGTCGAAGAGGACGACGGAGAACGGCTTGCGGCGCACCTTCTCGGTGAGCTGGCCGCCCTCTTCGTAGCCGACGTATCCGGGCGGCGAGCCGAAGAGACGCGAAACCGTGTGCTTCTCGCTGAACTCCGACATGTCGAGGGAGATCATCGCGTCCTCGTCGCCGAAGAGGAATTCGGCGAGGGCCTTCGAAAGCTCGGTCTTACCGACACCGGACGGACCGGCGAAGATGAACGAGCCGCCGGGACGCTTCGGGTCCTTCAGACCGGCCCGCGTGCGCCGGATGGCGCGCGAGAGGCCGATGACGGCGTCCTTCTGGCCGATGACGCGCTTGTGGAGCTCGTCCTCCATGCGGAGCAGGCGCGAGGACTCCTCCTCGGTCAGCTTGAAGACCGGGATGCCGGTGGCGGTCGCGAGGACCTCGGCGATCAGCTCGCCGTCGACCTCGGCGACGACGTCCATGTCGCCGGCCTTCCACTCCTTCTCGCGCTTGGCCTTCGCGGCGAGGAGCTGCTTCTCCTTGTCGCGCAGGGACGCGGCCTTCTCGAAGTCCTGCGAGTCGATCGCGGACTCCTTGTCGCGGCGGACGCCGGCGATCTTCTCGTCGAACTCGCGGAGGTCCGGCGGCGCGGTCATCCGGCGGATGCGCATCCGGGAGCCGGCCTCGTCGATCAGGTCGATCGCCTTGTCCGGGAGGAAGCGGTCCGAGATGTACCGGTCGGCCAGGGTCGCGGCCTGGACGAGGGCCTCGTCGGTGATGGAGACGCGGTGGTGCGCCTCGTAACGGTCGCGCAGACCCTTGAGGATCTCGATGGTGTGCGGCAGCGACGGCTCGGCGACCTGGATGGGCTGGAAGCGGCGCTCGAGCGCGGCGTCCTTCTCCAGGTACTTGCGGTACTCGTCGAGGGTGGTGGCACCGATGGTCTGGAGCTCACCGCGGGCCAGCATCGGCTTGAGGATGCTGGCGGCGTCGATCGCGCCCTCGGCGGCGCCCGCACCCACGAGGGTGTGGAGCTCGTCGATGAACAGGATGATGTCGCCGCGGGTGCGGATCTCCTTGAGGACCTTCTTCAGGCGCTCCTCGAAGTCACCGCGGTAGCGGGAGCCGGCGACCAGCGCGCCGAGGTCCAGGGTGTAGAGGTGCTTGTCCTTGAGGGTCTCGGGCACCTCGCCCTTGACGATGGCCTGCGCCAGGCCCTCGACGACGGCGGTCTTGCCGACGCCGGGCTCGCCGATGAGGACCGGGTTGTTCTTGGTGCGGCGGGACAGCACCTGCATGACCCGCTCGATCTCCTTCTCGCGCCCGATGACCGGGTCGAGCTTGGACTCGCGGGCCGCCTGGGTGAGGTTGCGGCCGAACTGGTCGAGGACCAGGGACGTCGAGGGGGTGCCCTCGGCAGGGCCGCCGGCGGTGGCGGCTTCCTTGCCCTGGTAACCGGAGAGCAGCTGGATGACCTGCTGCCGGACCCGGTTCAGATCGGCGCCCAGCTTCACGAGGACCTGGGCGGCGACGCCCTCGCCCTCGCGGATCAGGCCGAGCAGGATGTGCTCGGTGCCGATGTAGTTGTGGCCGAGCTGGAGGGCCTCGCGGAGCGAGAGCTCCAGGACCTTCTTGGCACGAGGGGTGAAGGGGATGTGGCCGGACGGGGCCTGCTGGCCCTGGCCGATGATCTCCTCCACCTGCTGGCGGACCGCCTCGAGCGAAATCCCGAGGCTCTCCAGGGCCTTAGCGGCGACACCCTCACCCTCGTGGATAAGGCCCAGAAGGATGTGCTCGGTGCCGATGTAGTTGTGGTTGAGCATCCGGGCTTCTTCCTGAGCCAGGACGACAACCCGCCGCGCGCGGTCGGTGAACCTCTCGAACATCGTTAATCGCTCCTCAGAGCGGTCAGTCAGTTAGGGGTCGATCCCCTCCCTGTCCTTCCGCAGCTTAGTCCCGCAAGCGGGGACCGCTCATTCCAACTGCCGACATCCGTCCGGATCACCCCCATGTCCTTGGGGTGGGCCGCTGCCGAACAGCCGACAAATGCTCCAACTCGATGGTGCGAGACGATGTTCCCGCAGGCCAAGTAGTTACCCCCGCCTTGAGTACGCCGATGGCGAACGTGAGACGGCCCGGCCGGACGAGTCACCCCTCTCCACTAGGAATGTCTTACCCGCAGGGTCGGACACTCCATGCGGCACACCCGGGTTCCCTCCGCTACCAGCGAACAGAGTTGCGCCGTCGAATGCACTCGTACGCCCCATTACCGGACACCTCGGGTCCCCGGACCGGAACGTTACGTCACCGGTGGCGCCGGGAGCCGTAACCTACGCGGCCCCCCGGGAGTTCCCCCGGCATGCCCTTCGCCGTCCCGTCTCCCCGCTCGCCGCTCGACGGCGACCGGGCGCTCGCGCTCTGGTACGAGCGGGAGCTCGGGTGGGCGACGGTGCCGGGCCCGCCGGTGCAGCTGGTGACGGGACTCCGCTTCGACGTGCTGGAGCTGCCCGCGGCGGCCGGCCGGGGGGTGCTGCGCCGGGTGGGCGCCGCCACGGGGCCGGTGGCGCTGATGGGGCGCCGCATGCGGCTCCTGGTGGCCGCGGGGAGCGCGGAGGAGCTTCCCGGGCTGCTGGAGTGGCTGGAGTGGGGCGGAATCTCACTCGATCTCGCGGCACTGGGCGCCGACGGCCGGATGACCGCTCCCCCGCCTCCCGGGCGGGGCGGATCCGGCGCGCCGGGCGCCGCCGTGTGGCTGCGGGCCCCCGAGCCGGGGCGCGAGGTGGAGTCCTCGCTGCCGGCGTCGAGGTCCGGGCCCTGGGGCCGTGCGGAGGCCCCGTGCCTGACGCGCCTGGTCGCCGCCGCCGCGGTGGAGTGCCATCGGCTGCGACTGCTGGGCGTGCGCGCCGTCGGATCGGCTGCCCAGCGGGGGACGCCTCAGCGGTTCGCGTCCTCGTAGGCCGCCTTGACGTGGGCGGGAACGCGGCCGCGGTCGTTGACCTCCATGCCGTTCTCCTTGGCCCAGGCGCGGATCTTCGCCGTGTCCTGGCCGCTGCCGGAGGCGGCGACGCGGCCCTTGCCGCGGCCCGTGGTGGTGCGACCGCCGGTGCGGCGCCCGTTCGCGGTGTACGGCTCGAGCAGGCCACGGAGCTTTTCCGCGTTGGCGGTGGTGAGGTCGATCTCGTAGGTCTTGCCGTCCAGCGCGAACGTCACGGTCTCGTCCGCCTCGACGCCGTCGAGGTCGTCGACAAGAAGGACCTGAACCTTCTGTGCCACCGGATTTCCTTTCATCGAAAATGCAGTACGCGGAAAGGAAACCGCTTTTCCCGGAAAAACACAAACCCCTGGCAGAGGTTCAGAACCTCGACAACGCGGGAAACGTGCGCGATTCGGACATAGGGTTCCACCGGTCTTCCCCCGGCTTCCCCTCCGGCTTCCGCCGGGCTTCCCGCCCGGCTTCCGTCCGGCTTCCGCTCAGAGGTGCAGAAGCATCCGGCTGTTGCCCAAGGTGTTCGGCTTCACTCGTTCGAGACCGAGGAACTCGGCGACACCCTCGTCATAGGAACGGAGGAGCTCGCTGTAGACATCTCCGTCGACCGGGGTCTCACCGATCTCGACGAAGCCGTGCTTCGCGAAGAAGTCGACTTCGAAGGTGAGACAGAAAACCCGGCGGACACCGAGCCAGCGTGCGGTGTGCAACAACTTGGCGAGCAGCTGATGACCGACGCCGGCGCCCTTGAACTCGGGATCGACGGCGAGTGTGCGGACTTCCGCGAGGTCTTCCCACATGACGTGCAGGGCGCCGACTCCGACGACCTCGGCGTCCTCGTCGCGTTCCGCGACCCAGAACTCCTGGATGTGCTCGTAAAACGTCACGGTCGCCTTGTCGAGCAGGATCCCGCGGCGCACGTACGGGTCGACCAGGCGCCGGACGGCGGCCACGTCGGAGGTGCGGGCGCGGCGGACCGTGATGGCTTTCGACATGAGGGGGACGGTACCGCTAGGAGGCGGCGGGTTCCCCTCCGCCCTCCTCCGGCACGGCGGGGATCGGGTTGTCGCGCTGGACGATGCGGATGGCGTCGTTGAGGGACTCGCGCTGTTCCGGCGACATCATCCCGAAGAAGGCGACCAGGGCGGCCGCGGGGTTGTCGCTCTGCCCCCAGGCTTCGTTCATCAGTGCGGCCGAGTAGGCGGCACGGGTGGAGACCGCCGTATATCGATAGGCGCGGCCTTCGACTTCCCGGCGCACCCAGCCCTTCTGATGGAGATTGTCCAGGACGGTCATGACGGTGGTGTAGGCGATGGAGCGTTCCTGCTGGAGGTCTTCCAGGACTTCCCGGACGGTCACCGGCCGGTTCCATTGCCAGATGCGCGTCATGACGGCGTCTTCGAGTTCTCCCAAGGGGCGGGGCACAGGCTCACCCTAGTGGGAGATACCGGGAATACCAGTCATTGATCCCCGAGCGCGGCCGTGACACGACAAAAGGGGCGCATGACCGCGACCGGTCGTGCGCCCCTCGGGGCCTCGCGTCCTCCGGGACCTACGCGGCGTCGCGGTCCGGCCGGCGGGCGGCCTCCGCGCGGGCGAGGGCCGCGTCGACCGCCGCGTCCTCCTTGGCCTTGTTGGGGCCGCCCTGGGTCTTGACGATCACGACGATGAGGGCGATGAAGAACGCAGCCATCACGACGGGGGGCAAAAGCGCGGATACGTAGTCCATGGCGACCAGAGTAGCTAGCCCGCGGCCCGCTCCTCGGGCGGGGGCGGCGGGACGGGACGGCGGCGCGGCGGGAAGACCTCGGAGGGCTTGGGCACCGGGCGCTCGGCGGGGACCGGGCCGGGCGGCTTGGGGCGGGGCTCCTCGGCGGCGCGCCCGCCGGGCAGGGCGAGCAGCCGGGCCCGCGAGGCGGGGGCCGGGGCGGCGCTCGCGGTGGCCTGGGAGACGCGGGCGAGGCGGGCGCGCACGGAGCGCTCGGCGAGGACCTGGCAGCGGGCGAGCAGCCGGGCCGCGGCGGGGTTGCCGCGCAGGGCGCGCAGGGCGGCGAGGTCGTCGGCCCCGGGGTCGTACCCGCCGAGCAGGGCGCCCTCCAGGAGGTCCAGGTAGCCGGGGAGCGAGCCGGGGAGGGCCTCGCGGTAGCGGGCGAGGTCGTCGAGGAGGAAGGCGCGCAACCGGGTGGCCTCGCGCACGGCCTCGTCCACGGATTCGGTCAGGCGGAGGACGTCGTGGACGTCCCCCTCCGGGAGGGGGGCGGGGTGGAGGGCGTTGGCGAGGGCACGGCGGAGCACACGCAGCTCGTCCGCGCTGAACGCCATGCCGCCGCGGGATCCGTATGGCGTGGGCATGGGCCGACGATACGCGCTAATCGGACAAATTTCGCTTAGCGATCATTCGGCGCGTCGGCCCCGGACCCCCGCCACCTGCGGATTCCCTCCCCCGCGCGAAGGCGGGTCGTCGCGGGTGCGATCACCCGCGACGACGGGGCGCCCGGGGGCGTCACATGCGGGAGACGTTCCGCTCGTAGACCAGGCGCAGGCCGATCAGGGTCAGCCACGGCTCGTGGCGGTCGATCTCCGCCGAGTCCCGCAGGACCATCGGCGCGAGACCGCCGGTGGCGATCACCGTGACGTCGGAGGGGTCGCCCTTCGGACCGACCAGCTCGCGCTTCATGCGGGCGACGACGCCGTCGACCTGGCCCGCGTAGCCGAAGACGATGCCGGACTGCATCGCCTCGACCGTGTTCTTCCCGATCACCCCGCGCGGCCGGACCAGCTCGATCTTGCGGAGCATCGCGCCCTTCACGCCCAGCGCCTCGACCGAGATCTCGATGCCGGGGGCGATCGCGCCGCCCGCGTACTCCCCGCGCGCGGTGACCGCGTCGTACGTGGTCGCCGTGCCGAAGTCGACGACGATCGCCGGACCGCCGTAGAGCTCGACCGCCGCGACCGCGTTGATGATGCGGTCCGCCCCGACCTCCTTGGGGTTGTCGGTGAGGATCGGCACGCCCGTCTTCACCCCGGGCTCCACGAGAACGGCGGGCACGTCCCCGTAGTAGCGGCGGGTCACCTCGCGCAGCTCGTGCAGGACCGAGGGGACCGTGGCGCAGATCGCGATCCCCTCGATGCCGTCGCTCAGCTCGGCGCCGAGCAGCGGGTGCATGCCCATCAGGCCCTGGAGCAGGACCGCCATCTCGTCGGCGGTCCTGCTGGGATCCGTGGAGATCCGCCAGTGCTCGACGATCTCCTCGCCGTCGAAGAGCCCGAGGACCGTGTGCGTGTTGCCGACGTCGATGGTGAGCAGCATCAGCCGCGCACCTCGCGCAGGTCGAGGCCGACGTCCAGGATCGGGGAGGAGTGCGTGAGACCGCCGACCGCCAGGTAGTCCACCCCGGTCGCCGCGTAGGCGGCGGCGTTCTCCAGCGTCAGCCGGCCGGAGGACTCCAGGACCGCGCGGCCGGCGACCAGGGCCACGGCCTCCTCGGTCTCGCCCGGGGTGAAGTTGTCCAGCAGGATCAGGTCGGCGCCCGCGTCCAGCACCTCGCGGACCTGGTGCATGGTGTCGACCTCGACCTCGATCGGCACCTCGGGGAAGGCCTCGCGGACGGCCTTGAAGGCCTCGGCGACCCCGCCGGCCGCCACCACGTGGTTGTCCTTCACCAGCGCGGCGTCCGAGAGCGACATCCGGTGGTTGACGCCGCCGCCGCAGCGGACCGCGTACTTCTCCAGGGCGCGCAGGCCCGGCGTCGTCTTGCGGGTGTCGCGGACCTTGGCCGCGGTGCCCTCCAGGGCGTCCGCCCACGCGCGCGTGGCGGTGGCGATGCCGGAGAGGCGGCACAGGATGTTCAGCGCGCTGCGCTCGCCGGTCAGCAGGTCGCGGGTGCGGGCGGTGACGCTGAGGAGCAGGTCGCCCGGCTCGACGCGCTCGCCGTCCTCGCGGTGCCGCTCGACCTCGAACTCCTCGGTGCAGACGATCGACAGGACCGCCTCCGCCACCCGCAGGCCGGCGACCACACCGGCCTCGCGGGCCACGAAGTCGGCCGTCGCGACGGCGTCCTCGGGGACGGTCGCCACGGTCGTCACGTCCACGCCGCCGTCGAGGTCCTCGGCGATCGCCAGGTGGGCGATGTCCTCGACCTGGACGGGGTCGAGGCCGGCGTCGGCGAGCAGCTGGGCGAGCGCGGGGTCGAGCCCGCACTCGTACTCCTCCTCGCCGCCGCAGCCGCAGCCGTCGCCGCAGCCGCCGGACTCCTCGTAGGAGCTGATCTGGATGAGAGGGACGTCCACGGGCTCGGGACGGGCTTCCTCGGGCGTGCTCACGGCTGCGGCTCCCTGGGGGCTTCGGGGGTTACGGGCGGAAAGTCCGCGGTCTCGGTGGTGCGCACCACCGGCCGGCGGTCGGGCGTGAGGCGGACGACCAGGTGGCGGCGCCACCGCTCGTCGTCCCGGTCCGGACGGTCCTCGCGCCAGTGGCAGCCGCGGGTCTCCTCGCGCGCCAGGGCGGCCGCGGCCAGGACCCTGGCCACGCACAGCAGGTTGGTGGTCTCCCAGGAGTCGACGCCCGGCTCCGCGGCCTTGCGCTCCTCCTCGGCGTCCTGCCGGAGGGCCTCCAGGGCGTCGGCGGCGGCCGTCAGGGAGGCGGCCGAGCGCAGCACGCCCGCGTCCCGGGTCATGATCCGCTGGATCTCCCGGCGGACCTCGGGCGCGAGCAGCGTCAGCACCGTCTGGCCGGGCTCGGTCCGCGGCACGCCCTCGCGGTGCGGGCCGTGCTCGGCGATGTCCGCGGCGATCCGCTCGGCGAAGACCAGGCCCTCCAGGAGGGAGTTCGAGGCGAGGCGGTTGGCGCCGTGCACGCCCGTGCAGGCGACCTCGCCGCAGGCGTACAGGCCGGGGACCGTGGTGCGGCCGTGCAGGTCGGTGCGGACGCCGCCGGAGGCGTAGTGGGCGGCCGGGGCGACCGGGATCGGGTCGGTGACCGGGTCGATGCCGTGCGCCCGGCAGGCGGCCAGGATCGTCGGGAAGCGCTGCTCCCACATCTCGGCGCCGAAGTGCCGGGCGTCGAGGTACATGTGCTCGGCCCCCCGCTCCTGCATGCGGCGGGTGATCGCCTTGGCGACGATGTCCCGGGGCGCCAGCTCGGCCAGCTCGTGCTGCCCGAGCATGAAGCGGACGCCGTCCGCGTCGACCAGGTGGGCGCCCTCGCCGCGTACCGCCTCGGAGACCAGCGGCTGCTGGCCCTCGGCGCCGGCGCCGAGGAAGAGCACGGTCGGGTGGAACTGCACGAACTCCAGGTCGGAGACCTCGGCGCCGGCGCGGAGCGCGAGGGCGACGCCGTCGCCGGTGGAGACGGACGGGTTGGTGGTAGCGGAGTAGACCTGCCCCATGCCGCCGGTGGCGAGGACCACGGCGGGGGCGCGGACGGCGCCGACGCCGTCGTGCTGGCCCTCGCCCATGACGTGCAGGGTGACGCCGGCCGTGCGGCCCTCGGCGTCCTTCAGGAGGTCGAGGACGAGCGCGTGCTCGATGGTGTGGACGCCCCGCTCGCGGATGGCCTCGACCAGGGCCCGGGAGATCTCCGCGCCGGTGGCGTCGCCGCCCGCGTGGGCGATCCGGCGGCGGTGGTGGCCGCCCTCGCGGGTGAGGGCGATCTCGCCGTCGTCGGTGCGGTCGAAGTCGGCGCCGGTGGCCATGAGCCGGCGGACGGCGTCCGGGCCCTCGGTGACGAGGAGGCGGACGGACGGCTCGTCGCACAGCCCGGCGCCGGCGACGAGGGTGTCGTCCAGGTGCTGGCCGGGGGTGTCGCCCTCGCCGAGCGCGGCGGCGATGCCGCCCTGGGCCCAGCGGGTGGAGCCGTCGTCCAGGTTGGCCTTGGTGACGACGACCGTACGGAGCCCGGCGGCGGTGCAGCGCAGGGCGGCCGTCAGTCCGGCGACGCCGGAGCCGACCACGACGACGTCGGCGTCGATGTCCCAGCCCGGCGCGGGGGCGTGCAGCCGTATTCCGGTCACGTGGCGGCTCCCTGGGTGGCTCCGAAGGTCAGCGGGATGTTGTCGATGAGGCGGGTGGTGCCCACGCGCGCGGCGAGCGCGAGGATCGCCTCGCCCCGGTGGGCGTCCTCGACCTCGGTGAAGTCGGCCGGGTCGATCAGGGCCAGGTAGTCGAGGACCAGCGGCGGCTCGGCCTTCGCCGCCTCGTCCAGGACCGCCCGCGCCGCAGCCCGGACGGCCTCGGCGCCCCCGCCCTCGACGGCCTGCGCGACCGCGTGGGCGTCGGCGGCGGCCCGGGCCTCGCCGAGCCGGGAGAGCTCCTCGGCGCGGCTCCCGGCCCGCCCCTGGGCGGCGGGCAGCGCGCGGGCGCGCGCGTGCAGCGCCTCCTGCGCGGCGAGCCGCTCGCGGGCCGCGAACAGGGCCCTCGACAGGGCGAGGGCGGTGTGCCGCTCCGGCGCCGAGAGGTAGCGGTTGCGGCTCGACAGGGCGAGGCCGTCGGTCTCGCGGACGGTCGGGACGCCGACGATCTCGACCGGGAAGTTCAGGTCCTGTGCCATGCGGCGGATGACGGCCAGCTGCTGGGCGTCCTTCTGCCCGAAGAAGGCCAGGTCGGGGCGGGTCAGGTGGAGCAGCTTGGCGACGACGGTGAGGACGCCGTCGAAGTGCCCGGGCCGGGAGGCGCCCTCCAGCCGGTCGCCCATGGGGCCGGCGGTGATCCGGACCTGGGGCTGCCCGCCGGGGTAGACCTCGTCGACGGAGGGGGCGAAGACGGCGTCGGCGCCGGCGGCGGAGGCCAGCTCCACGTCGGCGTCGAGGGTGCGCGGGTAACGGTCCAGGTCCTCGCCGGCGCCGAACTGGAGCGGGTTGACGAAGACGGTGACGACGACGGAGCCGTGCGCGCCGGCCCGCGCGCGGGCGGCCCTGATCAGGGTGGCGTGGCCCTCGTGGAGGGCGCCCATGGTCATCACGACGGCGTTGGTGCCCGGCTCGCCGCCGAAGCGGGACCGCGCCCGCTCCAGCTCCGCGCGCGTGGAGACGAGCTCCGCCGGCGCGCGGCGGCCGGGGTTCGTCGGGGCGGACGGGCTCATCGGTCGTCTCCTCGCGGCCCGTCGGCGGGGCCGGTCGTGTCGGCGGCGGGGTCGGCGGCGAGGACGCCCAGCAGGTCCTGGGCCAGCTCCGGCTTGAGCAGGCCGTGGGCGAGCGCCCGGTCGGCGGTGGTGCGGGCCATCGCCAGGTAGCCGGCGACGGTGCCGGGCGCGTGCTTGCGCAGCTCGGCCACGTGGGCGGCGACCGTGCCGGCGTCGCCGCGGGCGACGGGGCCGGTCAGGGCCGCGTCACCGGACCGCAGCGCGTTGTCGAGGGCGGCGCCCAGGAGGGGGCCGAGCATCCGGTCGGGGGCGGCGACGCCGGCCGTGCGGAGCAGCTCCATCGACTGGGCCACCAGGGTGACCAGGTGGTTCGCGCCGAGGGCGAGGGCCGCGTGGTAGAGCGGCCGGGCCTCCTCGGCGATCCACTCGGGCTCCCCGCCCATCTCGATGACCAGGGCCTCGGCGGCGAGCCGCAGCTCCTCCGGCGCGGTCACCCCGAAGGAGCAGCCGGCCAGCCGCTGCACGTCGACGGCGGTGCCGGTGAAGGTCATCGCCGGGTGGAGGGCCAGCGGGAGCGCGCCCGCGCGGCGGGCCGGGTCCAGGACCCGGGCGCCGTACCGCCCCGAGGTGTGGACGATCAGCTGTCCGGGGCGGACGGCGCCGGTCCCGGCGAGGCCCTCGACGAGGCCCGGCAGGGCGTCGTCCGGGACGGTGAGCAGGACGAGGTCGGCGAGGGCCAGCACGCGCGCGGGCTCCACGACCGGCACGTCCGGCAGCAGCTCGGCGGCCCGGCGCCGGGAGGCGTCGGAGACCGCGGAGACGGCGACGGGGCGGTGCCCGGCGAGCTGGAGGGAGGCGGCGAGGGCGGGGCCCACGCGGCCGGCGCCGACGACTCCGACGGTGAGCCGGGCGGGTCGGTCCTCGGCCCGGGGCTCTGGCGCTGCTGGTGCGTTCACGGTGGGTACGGCCTTCCGTTCCAGTCCTCGGCGGGTACCGGACGATTTCTGGTCATGCTACGCCAGCGTTTCGTCCCTCCCCCTGGCTGTCCACAGGCCGCGGGCGGCGGTGCGGGTGACGGTGTGATGATCTGTCCATGGATGCGGACGAGCTGCCACCGGGGACATCCGGTGAGGTGACCGGCGGAACCGCCGGCGAGACGGCCGGCGGGGCCGCGGGGACGACGGCCGGCGGGACGGCGACCGAGGGGGCCGCCGGCCCGACGGACACCGGCACGACGGGCGGGGCCGCGGCGACGACGGGCGGCGGGGAGGCCGGCACGACGGGCGGCGGGGAGGCCGCGGAGGCGCCCGACGAGGGTGCGGCGCGGCGGTACCGGGGCCAGGTGTGGGGCGGGGCCGCCCGCTCGCTGTGGCGCCCGTCCGTGGACGGCACGGTCGGCGGCCGGCTGCGCGCGCTCGCCGACTGGACGGACGCGGCGGACCTCGCGGACGCGGCCCTCGACGTGTACGGCGACGGCCTCGTCGAGGTCTTGGAGGAGCGGATCGCGGCGGAGCTCGGCATGCCCGCGGCCGTCTTCTTCCCCACCGGCACCATGGCCCAGCAGGTGGCGCTGCGCTGCTGGGCCGGGCGCACCGGCAGCCCCGTCGTCGCCCTGCACCCGCTGGCCCACCCCGAGGTCCACGAGGGCGGCGCCCTGGAGGCGGTGTCGGGGCTGCGGACGGTCCACCCGACGGACGCGCCCCGGCTGCCGACGGCCGACGAGGTGCGGGACCACCCCGAGCCCTTCGGGACGCTGATGCTGGAGCTGCCGCTGCGGGACGCCGGCTTCGTGCTGCCGACCTGGGAGGAGCTGACCGCGACGGTCGACGCGGCCCGGGAGCGGGACGCGGTGGTCCACTTCGACGGCGCCCGGCTGTGGGAGTGCCCGACGCACTTCGGCCGCCCGCTCGCGGAGATCGCCGGCCTCGCGGACAGCGTGTACGTCTCCTTCTACAAGTCCCTCGACGGGATGTCGGGGGCCGCGCTCGCGGGGCCCGAGGAGCTGGTGGCGGAGGCGCGCGTCTGGCTCCACCGGTACGGGGGCCGGGTCTTCCAGCAGTACCCGGTGGCGCTCGCGGCGCTGCGCGGCCTGGACACCGAGCTGCCCCGGCTGCCGTCGTACGTGGCCCACGCGCGCGTGGTGGCCGGGGCGCTGCGCGAGGCGCTCGCGGAGGAGGGCGGCCCCGGCTGGTTCCGGATCCACCCGGAGGCGCCGCACACCCACCAGTTCCAGGTGTGGCTGCCGTACGAGCCGGACGTCCTCACGGCGGCGGCGCTCGCCCTGACCGAGCGGACCGGGACCTGTCTCTTCCGCCGCTGGTCCGCCCCGGGCGCGGGCGGCCCGCCGGGGACGGCCTTCACCGAGGTGACGGTGGCGGCGGCGGGCACGGAGTGGACGGCGGAGGACGTCAGGAAGGCCGTACGGGACTTCCTGGCGCTCGTCGCCCGCTGAGGCGCGCCACGGCCCGGGCCAGGGACTCGCGGAGCCGGCCGGTCGCGGGCCGGCCGGCCACCACCCGCTCGAAGCGGCGCCGGTCGCGGAGCCCCCGGACCACGGCGACGTCGTGGGTGCCGGGGGCGGGCGGCGCGGGCTCGCCCCGCTGCGCGGCCCGGTAGCTGTCGAAGAGGTGCTGCTGCAGCGCGTCCATGGGCTCAGCCTGGTACCGGATCCGCGTCCCCCGCCCGTCGTTTGACGGCCCTCGTCAATCGGAGCGACGGGCCTCCCCCCGCGTCCCGCACCATGGGGGCGTGAGCGTGACCATCGACATCACCGGAGTGCCGCCCGAGCGGATCGTGTTCTGCCCCTCGCCGCTGGCCGAACTCGGCAACGCCGTCCACGTCCTGGCGGAACCGGGGCACCATCCCGCCCACCACGCGTGGGCGACGGCGACCGCGACCGCCCTGGAGCCCGGCCTCGCCGACCGGCTCCTGGAGGCCGACTTCATGTGGCGGTCGACCCGTGCGGACTTCCTGCTGCCCGCGCGGCCCCGGGAGACCCTGGCCGAGGAGCTCGACGACCTCGACCGGATCGACGACGAGCGGTTCGTCGGCGCCGCCCTGGAGATCTCGTGCAGCCCCCGCTACGCCCGGGGCGACATCCCGTCCCCGCTGGTCGACGAGCGGTCGGCGCGGCGGGCCCTCGACCTGGCCGCCGCGCGCGGCCCGCGCCAGGCCGCCTTCGCCGAGCGGATGCTCGCCTCGCCCACCGCCACGCGCGCGTGGATCCGGCGCCTCCTGGAGGACTGCGACGAGGCGTTCTTCGCCGACGCCTGGCGCCGGATCCGGGTCCAGCTCGCCGCCGACGCCCGCCACAAGACGGAGCTGATGCGCCACAAGGGGCTGGCCGACGCCCTGGCGGACGCCTCTGCGGCGCTGAGTCTGGAGGAGGACGGCCACAGCGCCCGGATCGTGGTCGACAAGCTGATGGAGGCCCGGGCGGACGCCCGGGACGGGGCGCTGACGCTGGTGCCGAGCGCCTTCGGCAGACCGCACCTGATGGCCCTGTACTCGCCCGGCTGGCAGCCGGTGATCATGTATCCGGCGGCGAGCCGCGAGGTCGGCGGCCTGGAATCGGTGGAGACCGTGGGGCTGCGCCTCGACGCGCTCGCCCACCCGGTGCGGATGCGGCTGTGCCGGAGCCTGGCGCGGGGCCCGTACTCGACGAGCGAGCTGGCCGACACGCACGGCATCACCGCCCCGGAGGTCTCGCGCCACCTGGCCGTCCTGCGGAAGGCGGGCCTGCTGAGCACCCGCCGCCGGGGCCGGTACGTCCTGCACCAGCTCGACTTCTCCGTCGTCTCCCGGCTCGGCAGCGACTTCCTGGAGTCGGTGCTGCGCTGAGCCGCGCGGGCCGGTCCTCAGCCCTTGGCGCCGCCCGCGCGGACCAGTCCCGTCTCGTACGCGAGGACGACGACCTGGACGCGGTCGCGCAGGCCCAGCTTGGTGAGGATGCGGCCCACGTGGGTCTTGACCGTCGCCTCCGAGAGGACGAGCCGGGCGGCGATCTCGCCGTTGGAGAGGCCCTGGGCGACGAGGAGCATGACCTCGCGCTCGCGCTCGGTCAGCCGCTCCAGCTCGTGGTGCTCGGGGTCGCGGCCGGAGGAGGGGAGCATCGGGGAGAAGCGGTCGAGGAGCCGGCGGGTGGTCGAGGGGGCGACCACCGCGTCGCCGCTGTGCACCGAGCGGATCGCGCCGAGCAGCTCGGCCGGGGGCACGTCCTTCAGCATGAAGCCGCTCGCACCGGCCTTCAGGCCGGAGAAGGCGTACTCGTCGAGATCGAAGGTGGTCAGGATGAGCACCTTGGGGGCGTCGGGGGCGGCGCAGATCCGGCGGGTCGCCTCCACCCCGTCGAGCCGCGGCATCCGGACGTCCATGAGGACCACGTCGACCGCCGTGGACCGCAGCACCTCCAGGGCCTCCGCCCCGTCGCCCGCCTCCGCCACGACCTCCATGTCCGGCTGGGCGGCCAGCACCATGCGGAAACCGGTGCGCAGGAGCACCTGGTCGTCGACGAGCATCACGCGGATGGACATGCGGTTCCTTCGGTGGGTGGGGACGGGGCTCGGGCTCTCAGTGTGCGGGTTTGAGCGGCAGCAGGGCGCTGATCCGGAAGCCGCCGCCCGGACGCGGTCCCGCGTCGAGGGTGCCGCCCACCATGCCGACCCGTTCCCGCATGCCGATGAGGCCGTGGCCGCGCCCGTCGGCCCCGCCGTCCTCGTACATCTCCTGGGGCGCGCCCCGGCCGTCGTCCTCGACGAGCAGGCCGAGGCCGTCGTCGAAGTAGACGAGCCGGACGCTGGCGCCCGCGTCGGGGCCGCCGTGCTTGCGGGTGTTGGTGAGGGCTTCCTGGACGATCCGGTAGGCGGTCAGGCCGACGCCGGTGGGCAGCGCGCGGGGGGTGCCCTCGACGGCGAGGTCGACGGTGAGCCCGGCGCTCCTGACCTGCTCGACGAGCTCCTCGATCTGCTCCACGTCGGGCTGCGGCACGTACTCCCCCGCCTCCCGGTGCTCGCCGGTGCGCAGGATGCCGAGGAGGCGGCGCATCTCCGCGAGCGCCTGCCGGCCGGTGGCGGAGATGGTCTCCAGGGCCTGCTTGGCGGTCTCCGGGGAGGAGTCCATGACGTAGGCGGCGCCGTCGGCCTGCACGACCATGACGGAGACGTTGTGCGCGACGACGTCGTGGAGCTCGCGGGCGATCCGGGCCCGCTCGGCGGCCACCGCGACCTTGGCCTGGGCCTCCCGCTCCTTCTCCAGCCGGGCGGCCTTCTCCTCCAGCTGCGCGAAGTAGGCGCGGCGGGTGCGGAGCGAGTCGCCGAGGACCCAGGCGAGGGCGAACGGCACGGCCATGATCACCGTGAAGAAGACCTGCCCGGGAACCGAGACGTCGCCCTCCAGCGGCCAGCGCACCTGGGAGAGGGGGGCCGCGCAGAGGCCGCCGACGAGGGCGAGCCGGGAGGCCCAGCGGGGGCCGTCGTGGGCGGCGACGGTGAAGATCACGACGAGCATCGCGAAGTCCGCCATGAACGGCGCGATGTCGAGGAGCAGCTGGACGACGCCGAGCAGGACCGCGAGCACGAGCATCCGCTCCGGCGCCTTCCGGCGCAGCGCGACGACCACGGAGAAGAGCACGGCGACGACCCCGTACCCGGCCACGGGCGCGAGGGAGGGGGACGTCGACCCGATCCACAGCACGGACATCCCGAGGAGGGCGAGGGCCCAGAAGACGTCGACGCCCGTCGGGTGGCTGCGGATGAAGTCGTAGAGGCGCTGCACGTAACCCAGAGTAGGGAACGGCCGGGGGCGGGGGATCAACCGTGGGGTCGATCCTTGCGGCTCGGCCCGTACGCCCCGGGGTGGAGACTGGGCTCCGTGACGGATGAGGCGACGGACGGGACGGACCCGCGCGGGGGCGGCGGGCGGGAGTGGCGGGGCTGGCGGGAGGCCGCGGAGCGGGCGCTGTACGGCCCGGGGGGCTTCTTCCTGCGCCCGGAGGGCCCCGCGGGGCACTTCCGCACCTCGGTGCACGCCTCGCCGCTCTTCGCCGCGGCGGTGGCCCGGCTGCTCGTGGCGACGGCGGAGGAGCTGGCGGCGGACGAGGTCGCCCTGGTGGACATGGGCGCGGGCCGGGGCGAGCTGGTGGCCGGGGTGCTGGCGGCGGTCCCTGACGGACTGCGGGTGCGGGCGTACGCGGTCGAGCGGGCCGCCCGGCCGGACGGGCTCGATCCCCGGGTGGAGTGGACCGGCCGGCCGCCGCGGGGGGTGCGCGGTCTCCTGTTCGCGAACGAGTGGCTGGACAACGTGCCGGTGGACGTCGCCGAGGTCGACGAGGACGGCACGGTGCGGTACGTGGAGGTCCGCGCCGACGGCACGGAGCGGCCGGGCGCCCCGGTCGACGGGCCGGACGCCGCGTGGCTGGCCCGCTGGTGGCCGCTGTCCGAGCCGGGCGAGCGGGCCGAGATCGGCCGGCCGCGGGACGAGGCCTGGGCGGCGGCGGTCGGTTCGCTGGCGGCGGGCCGGGCGGTGGCGGTGGACTACGGGCACCTGCGGGGCTCCCGGCCGCCCTTCGGCACGCTGACCGGCTTCCGGGCGGGCCGCGAGGTCGCCCCGGTCCCGGACGGCACCGGCGACCTCACCGCGCACGTGGCCCTGGACGCCTGCGCGGCGGCGGTCCCCGCGCGCGTGGCGGCGGAGCTGACGACCCAGCGGGAGGCGCTGCACCGGCTCGGTGTCAGCGGCGGCCGGCCGCCGCTGGCGCTGGCCTCGACCGATCCGGCGGCGTACGTGCGGGCGCTGTCCGCCGCCGGGGAGGCGGCCGAGCTGACCGCGCGCGGCGGGCTGGGCGACTTCCTGTGGCTGAGCCAGCGGGTCTGAGGGAGGAGCGGGGGAGCGGGGAAAGAGCAAGGAAGGGCGCGGCGGGAGGGGAAGAGGGGCGGACGGCGGGGGGCTTCCGGGTGGTTGTCCACAGGTTCGGAGAGCCGGGGGCGGGGTTGTCCACAGGCGGGAGCCCTGGCCCCTCGGCGGGCCGTCCGGCGGGGGATACTGTCCGGCATGACGGAGACCACGGTCGGCATCGGCGGCGCGGCGGAGAGCACCGACATGGTGCTGAACATCGGCCCGCAGCACCCCTCCACGCACGGCGTGCTCCGGCTGCGGCTCGTGCTCGACGGCGAGGTCATCCGGCACGCCGAGCCGGTCGTCGGCTACATGCACCGGGGCGCCGAGAAGCTCTTCGAGGCGCGGGACTACCGCCAGATCGTCATGCTGGCCAACCGCCACGACTGGCTGTCGGCGTTCTCCAACGAGCTCGGTGTGGTCATGGGCGTCGAGCGGATGCTCGGCATGGAGGTGCCCGAGCGGGCCGTGTGGCTGCGGACGCTGCTCGCGGAGCTGAACCGGGTCCTCAACCACCTCATGTTCCTGGGGTCGTACCCCCTGGAGCTGGGCGGGATCACGCCCGTCTTCCACGCCTTCCGGGAGCGCGAGGAGCTCCAGACGGTGATGGAGGAGGTCTCCGGCGGCCGGATGCACTACATGTTCAACCGGGTCGGCGGCCTCAAGGAGGACCTGCCGGCGGGGTGGCTCGGCCGGGCCCGGCAGTCCGTCGCCGACGTGCGCTCGCGGATGGACGTCTACGACCGGCTGGTCCTCGGGAACGAGATCTTCCGGGCCCGCACCCGCGGGGTCGGCGTCCTGGACCGGGAGACCGTGCACGCCTTCGGGGTGTCCGGGCCGATCGCCCGCGCCTCGGGCGTCGACTTCGACCTGCGGCGCGACGAGCCGTACCTGGCCTACGGGGAGCTCCAGGACACCCTGCGGGTCGTCGTCCGCGAGGAGGGCGACTGCCTGGCCCGCTTCGAGTGCCTGCTGGAGCAGACGCACAACGCGCTGGAGCTGGCGGACGCCTGCCTGGACCGGCTGGCCGAGCTGCCGCAGGGGCCGGTCAACCAGCGGCTGCCGAAGGTGCTGAAGGCCCCGGAGGGGCACACGTACGCCTGGACGGAGAACCCGCTCGGGCTGAACGGCTACTACCTGGTGTCGAAGGGCGAGAAGACGCCGTACCGGCTGAAGCTGCGCTCCGCCTCGTACAACAACATCCAGGCGCTGGTGGAGCTGCTGCCGGGGACCCTGGTCGCGGACATGGTCGCGATCCTGGGGTCGTTCTTCTTCGTCGTCGGCGACATCGACAAGTGACCGTCCGGGCCGCTCAGGCCCGGCGCATCACCACGTAGTCGCGCTCCTCGCGGGCGGGGCGGCGGCGGTCGACGACCGTCCAGCCCCAGCGCGCGTACCGGTCCGTCAGCTCCGGCACGTCGAGGGTCATCAGCAGGGCGGGCCCGGTCCCGGCGATCGCCGGCAGGGCGTCGTGGAGGGCCCGGCCGAGGCCGCGGCCCTGGTGGGCGGGGGCGACGACGAGTTCGGCGAGCTCGAAGGCGGGGGCGCCGCCGGAGAGGACCGTGTCGGTCCAGCCCGCGGCGAAGCCGAGGAGCGCGCCGTCGGGGCCGAGGGCGGCGGGCGCGTGGAAGTCGGGGTGCCGGGCGGCGGAGTCGAGCAGCCGGTCCACGGTCCGTACGGCGCCGAGCGGCGGCTCGTGCCAGGGAGCGCCGGCGAAGGCCTGGGCGCACAGGGCGATCAGCTCGTCCCGGCGGGCCGGGGCCTCCTCCGGGCGGAGGAGGCCGAGGCGGTGGCTCACTGGTTGACGGCGCCGCGCAGTTCGGCGAGGTCGAGCTGCTCCGTCTCGTCGTGCGCGGTCAGGTCGATGACCTGGCCGATCGGACCGGCGGCGGAGCGGACGACGACGGGCTCCTCCGCGGCGGGCTCCCCGTCCGCGGGCTCCTCGGGGCGGCCGGCGGCGGCCGCGGCCGGGACCGGGGTCAGGGCGGGCCCCCGGTCCGGGAAGGCGGCCGCGGCGCGGGCCTCCTCCAGGACCTCCTCGCCCACCACGTCGGCGAGGTCGGTGTCCTGGACGGCCTCGATGGCCGCCTTCTGCGGGCCGCTCTGCGTGCCGTTCTGCGTGCCGAAGAAGTCGAAGCCGCCCTCGGTGCGCTGGACGGGCCGGCGGGCCGCGTACGGGACGATCGCGCTGGCCGCCGGGGCCAGGCTCTGCGCGGGGACCACCGGAGGCAGGGCCTTCGCGGGAGCCGGGGCGGGCCCGAGGGCCGCCGGGGCGTCCTGGCCGTCCGGGCGGGCGTGCTGCTCCGCGGCGTGCCGGCCGCGCGGCTCCTCGGTCTCGGCGGCGCGCTCGGCGAGGTCGCGGGCGCGGGCCGCCTCGGCGGTGCGGCGGGCCTGCTGGGCGGCGGCGTTGCGCGAGAGGTCGCGCAGGGCCGCGGCGGCGCGGCGGTACGCCTCCGGGGTGGGCGTCGAACCGGCGGCGGGCAGCTCCTTGGGGGCCCCGGCGTTCTCCCGGGCCACCCGGCGGTCCTCCAGGGCTCCGGCGCGCTCGGTCTCCGCGGTGGCGTAGCGGCGCAGCAGGTCGGCGTGCTCGCCGCGGAGCCCGGCCAGTTCGACGCGCTTGGCGCGGAGCTTGGCGTCCAGGCGGATGCGCAGGGCGCGGGACTCCTCCAGGTCCGCCTCCAGCTCGGCGAGGCGCTCCTCGGCCTTCCACTGGTCGGCGGTGCGGGCCCGGGTCAGCTCGGCGACCTGGCGGCCGGCGCTGCGGTCCCAGCCGCGCATGAGGACGGCGCCGGTGACGGCGGCGGCCGCCGCCGCCGCCGCGAGGAGCCGCACGGCCACGAGTTCCCCGGGGATCCAGGCCGCCGCGGCGCAGACGGCCGCGGCGCCGGCGACCGCGGAAGGCGGCATCAGCTTGTGCAGAGGCGGGGAATGACGGTGGCGTCCACGTGGCATGGCCTGAAATTTACCGTGCGTAGGTACGGCGTGGGAGGTCGGCCCGGCAATCTCTTGGCCACTTCTCGACAGCGGAATCGGGCAGACCGCGTTCCGCTTCCGCTTCGGGCCGACTTCCCCGCTCCGGCGTCTACTTGCCGACCAGCCCCTTCTCCTTCAGATAGGCGGCGGCGACGTCCTCGGGCTTCGCCCGCTCGGCGTCGACCTTGCGGTTGAGTTCGGCGAGATCCGCCGTGGTCAGCACCTCGGTGATCTTGCCGAGGGCGGCGGCGACCTCGGGCGTCCCGGCCTCCTTCGCGTTCACCACCGGGAGCACGTTGTCCGCGTTCTGCAGCTGCTTGTCGTCCTCCAGGAAGACCAGGCCGAAGCTGTCCACCGTGGCGTCCGTGGTGGTCGTCAGGACCAGCTGGTCCACGCCGTCCTTGACGGCCTGCTTGGCCTGCGGGGTGCCGACGCCCTTGGGGTCGACGCCCGCCACGTCGATGCCGTAGGTCTTCTTCAGACCAGGGGCGCAGAAGGGGCGGACGGCGCATTCGTCACCCGCCGCGATCTTCACCTTCAGCTTCGCCGCGCCGAGATCGGAAAGCGTCTTCAGCTTGTTCTTCTCCGCGAATTCCTTCGAGACCGCGAAGGCGTTCTGGTCGACCGCGCCGCCGGCTTCCAGGACCTTCAGTCCGCGCGGTTCCGCGAGCTTCCGCAGCGCGTCCACGGTGGCCTTCACGTCCCCGGACGCGACCGGCTTCTCCTCGGGCGCCTTCGGGCCGTTCACCTTGGCGTTGAGGAATTCCGCGAGCGTCGCCGCGTATTCCGGTACGACGTCGATCTCGCCCTTCTCCAGGGCCGGCTCGTACAGCTCGCGGTTCTTCACCGTGGTGACCGAGACCGTGTAGCCCTCGTCTCTGAGCAGTTGCGCGTACAACTCCGCCAGCACCTTGGACTCGGTGAAGGCGGCCGCGCCGACGACCAGCGCGCCCTTGCCGCCGGAGCCCCCGGAGGTCTTCTCCTTGCCCTGCTCCAGGCTGTCCCCGCCGCACGCGGCGAGCGAGACGGCCAGCGCGGCGGCACCCAGCAGCGCGCCCGTGGCGCGCGAGATCCTGTTCACGACTTCCGTCCTTCGCTTTCGGTGTCCTGAGTACGTCATGTCCGGGGCGGCCGGGGCACGAACAGCCGGTCCAGTCCGACCAGCACGCCCTCCACCACGAGTGCCAGCAGCGCCACCAGGACCGCGCCCGCGACCACCTGGGCGGTGTCGTAGAGCGCGAAGCCGGCGGTGATGATCCGGCCGAGGCCGCCCTGGCCGACCATGGCGGCGACGGTGGCGGTGGCGACCACCTGCACGGCGGCCGAGCGGATGCCGGTGGTCACCACCGGCGCGGCCAGCGGGAGTTCGACCCGCCGGAAGACCTGACCGCCGGTCATGCCCATCCCCCGGGCCGCGCGGACGGCCGCCCGGTCCACCTCGCGCACCCCCACGTAGGCGTTGGTCAGCAGCGGCGGCACCGCGAAGAGGACCAGGGCGGTCACCGTGGGCACGTAGCCCGCGTTCCGCAGCGGGGAGACCATGAAGAGCGCGAGGACGGCGAAGACCGGCACCGCGCGCCCCACGTTCGACACGTTCACCGCCAGCGCGCCGCCGCGTCCGAGGTGGCCCAGCCACAGTCCCAGCGGCAGCGCGAGCGCTCCCGCGATCAGCAGCGCCAGCCCGCTCACGTACACGTGCTCGGCGAGCCGCGCGGCGATGCCCTCCTCGCCGGTCCAGTGCGCGCCGGTGGTGAGCCAGGTCCACGCGTCCGTCACGACCCCCACCTCACCCACCCCCCGGCGCGCCCTGGCTCCGCGACCAGGGCGTGAGCAGCCGCTGGACGCCCAGGAGCAGCAGGTCGGCGACGACGGCGAGCAGCACGCACAGCACGGAGGCGGCGAGCACCTGGGCCTTGAAGAAGGTGGGCAGGGCGTCCTCGATGAGATTGCCGAGGCCGCCGCGGCCGACGACCGAGCCGATGGTGGTGAGCGCGATCGTGGAGACGGTGGCCATCCGGACGCCGGCCATCAGGACCGGCAGCGCGAGGGGCAGTTCGACCTGCCAGAGCAGCCGCCAGGGGCCGAAGCCGAGTCCGCGGGCGGCCTCCCGGGTCTCCGCCGGGACGGCCTCCAGACCGGCCAGCGCGTTGCGCACCAGGATCGTCAGGGCGTACAGCACCAGGCCGGTGACGACGAGCGCGGAGGAGAGCCCGAGGACGGGCAGGAGCAGCGAGAACATGGCGAGCGACGGCACCGTGTAGAGCAGGGTGGTGAGTCCGAGGACCGGGGCGGCCAGGCGCGGCCGGGCCCGGACGAGGAGCGCCAGCGGCACGGCGACGAGCAGCGCGATCACCACGGAGGCGACGGTGAGGCCGATGTGCTGGACCAGGGCGTCGGTCAGCTCCTCGCGGCGGGTGCGCAGGTACTCCGCGCAGATCCAGTCGTTGGCGACCAGGCAGTTCGGCGTGCTCATCCGGACCTCCCCCAGGTCGCCGTCGTTAGAACGTCTGTGTGACGACCCTAACCGCCGCCACCGACGAGCGGGCCGATCCGGAGCCCGTGCCGCCGATCCGCCACGTCGCCGCAACACCGCCTTCACACATGCCGGACGGCGAGGGGACAGAATGACCCCATGATCCGGTTCGAACAGGTGAGCAAGCGCTATCCGGACGGCACCACCGCGGTCGACGACCTCTCCTTCGAGGTCGCCGAGGGCGAGCTCGTCACGCTCGTCGGGCCTTCGGGGTGCGGGAAGACGACCACGATGATGATGGTGAACCGGCTGGTCGAGCCGACCTCCGGCCGCGTCCTCGTCGACGGCCGGGACGTCGCCGGGGTGGACCCGGTCGCCCTGCGCCGCAAGATCGGCTACGTCATCCAGCAGGTCGGGCTCTTCCCCCACCGCACGGTCCTCGACAACACCGCGACCGTCCCCGCCCTGCTCGGCTGGAAGAAGGCCGCCGCACGCGCGCGTGCCGCCGAACTCCTCGAACTGGTCGGCCTCGACCCCGCCGTCCACGGCCCCCGCTACCCCGCGCAGCTCTCCGGCGGGCAGCGCCAGCGCGTCGGCGTGGCCCGTGCGCTCGCCGCCGACCCGCCGGTCCTCCTCATGGACGAACCCTTCGGCGCCGTCGACCCGGTCGTCCGCGAACGGCTCCAGAAGGAGTTCCTCGCCCTCCAGGCCACCGTCCGCAAGACCGTCCTCCTCGTCACCCACGACATCGAGGAGGCGGTCCGGATGGGCGACCGCATGGCCGTCTACGGACAGGGCCGCATCGAGCAGTTCGACGCCCCCGCCACCGTGCTCGCCTCCCCCGCCACCCCGTACGTGGCCGACTTCGTCGGCGGCGACCGCGCCCTCAAGCGGCTGGCGGTCACCCCCGTCACCGCCCACGACCTGGACCCGCTGCCGGACTCCCCCGCCGAGACCCCCGCCACGCGCGCGCGTACGGACGGCGCCCCCGCCTCCGTCCCCGTACCCCCCTCCGTGGCCCTCGGGTCGCCCCTCAAGGACGCGCTCGCGCTGCTCCTCCAGGACGACTCCGGGCGGCTGACCGTCACCGACGGGGACGGACGGCCGCTCGGCACCCTCACCCCCGCCGGGGTCCACCGGGCCCTGCGCCGCACCACCGCATAGGGTCCGGCGGGCCCGGCGCCGGACCCTGTGCGGCGGCCCCCGCACCGCACCACCGCACAGGGTCCGGCGGCCCCCGCGCCGCACCCCCGCGCAGGCGTCAGTCCGCCCGGAGCTTCCCGCTCATCCAGACCAGGCCGGGCGGGATCTCCCGCTTCCAGGTCGTGAAGTTGTGCCCACCGCTCTCCAGCGTGATCGAGGAGACCCGGGCCGGCGCCCTCACCTTGGCGATGAACTCCCGCGTCCCCTTCAGGTTCCCCTCCCCCGACCGCGAGGTCGTCACCAGGAACGAGGAGGCGGGCTGCGGCCGGTGGTCCAGGCTCCACAGCAGGTCGGACCGCCGCCGCAGCTCCCGGTCGCCGTGGAAGAGGTCGCCGGTCGTCACGTCCTCGGCCGCCCTGTAGTACGCCGAGAAGCCCGCCCCCGCGGCGAACCGGTCCGGGTGGTGCAGCGCGATCTTCAGCGCGCAGTAGCCGCCCGTCGAGTTCCCCATGAACCCCCAGTTCCGGGGCTTCGTCCCCACCCGGTACGTCTCCGAGACCGCCCTCGGCAGGTCCTCGGCGAAGAAGGTCTCCGTCCTCGGCCCGCCCGGCACGTCCACGCACTCGGTGTCCCGCGGCGGCGCCACCGTCGGGCGCAGCATCACCAGCACCATCGGCTGCATCCGCCCCTCCTTCGCCTGGAGGTGCGCCGTCCGGGGGTACTTCAGCCCCTGGATCAGGTTCTCCGCCGTGCCCGGATACCCCGTCAGCACCACCGCAGCCGGGAACGTCCGCCGCGCGTACCGCGCCTGGAAGTACTCCGGCGGCAGGTAGACGAAGGCCGGCGAGGTGATCCCCGACCGGTCGCCCCGGACCACCACCTCCTGGATCTGCCCGCCCACCGACGGCCGCCCGCCGCCCGGCACGTCCACGGCACGCGTCCCCACCACCCGCACGTCCTTCGAGGCGGCACCGTGGTCGACGACCACGCCCATCTCCTGCTCCTGGCCGAACAGATCCGCCCACGAGCCGTAGAAGAGGAAGGAACGGTTCGCCGCCAGCCCCACCGCCGCGAACAGCGCCAGCTGCGTCGCGAGCAACAACCCCACCCGCCCGCAGACCTGACGCCGGCCCGGCCGCGCCAGCCGGGGCCACAGCAGCACCGTGACCGAGAACAGCGCGACGGCCGCCGCCACCGCCGTGACGAGCACCGCGCCGCTGGTGAGACCCATGAACCGGCCGAACCTTCCTCGCCGGGACCCCCGGACGCCACCACGGCGTCCCGGCCGCCCCGACGGCTTCCTGAGAATTTCCCGTGCCCGAATGAACCCGCCCCGGCCCCACCCCGTCCTAAGGAGCGCCCCGAACAGGGCCGAAAACGACCACGGAAGCACGGGAAGCGCGGGAAGCGATGTCTGTCACGGTAGATGGGGACAAAACATCATCGGTTCCGGTTCGGGTCCGACGAATTCTGAACGGACCCGCCCCGGAGAAGGTCCCCTCCCTCATCGGCACCGGCTGCGCCCTCATCGGGCTCGTCGACATCGCCGCCGGAGTCTTCCCCCGCTTCCGCGCCAGCCGCGTCCACGCCCTCGCCGAGGTCCTCCCCGGCACCCTCGGGCCCCTCTCCGCCGCCGTCTCGCTGAGCGCCGGCGTCCTCCTGCTCCTCCTCGCCCACGGCCTCAAGCGCCACAAGCGCCGCGCCTGGCGGGCCGTCGTCCTCCTCCTCCCGCTCGGAGCCGTCGCCCAGTTCGTCTGGCGCCACTCGATCCTCGGCTCCCTCCTCTCCCTCGGCCTGCTCGCCCTCCTGCTGCGCCACCGCGACCAGTTCGCCGCCCTCCCCGACCCCCGCAGCCGCTGGCGCGCCCTGGCCAACTTCGTCGTCATGGGCGCCGGCTCCCTCGCCCTCGGCCTCGTCGTCGTCAGCGCCCACCCCCGCCGGGTCGTCGGCGACCCCAGCCTCACCGACCGCCTCGAACACGTCCTGCTCGGCCTCTTCGGCATCGAGGGCCCCGTCGCCTACACCCACGGCGTCGACTGGACCGTCGGCTACTCCCTCGGCGCCCTCGGCATGCTCACCGCCCTCACCACGCTCTACCTCGCGCTCCGCCCCGAACACCCCGCCGCCCGCCTCACCGGCGAGGACGAGACCCGCCTGCGCGCCCTCCTCGACCGGCACGGCGACCGCGACTCCCTCGGCCACTTCGCGCTCCGCCACGACAAGGGCGTCGTCTTCTCCCCCAGCGGCAAGGCCGCCGTCTGCTACCGCGTCGTCTCCGGCGTCATGCTCGCCAGCGGCGACCCCATCGGCGACGTCGAGGCCTGGCCCGGCGCCATCGAACGCTTCATGGACGAGGCCCGCGCCCACTCCTGGACCCCCGCCGTCATGGGCTGCTCCGAGACCGGCGGCCAGGTCTGGACCCGCGAGACCGGCCTCGACGCCCTCGAACTCGGCGACGAGGCCGTCATCGACGTCGACGCCTTCTCCCTCTCCGGCCGCGCCATGCGCAACGTCCGCCAGATGGTCAAGCGCATCGAACGCAACGGCTACACCACGCGCGTGCGCCGGGTCCGCGACCTCTCCGGCGCCGAACTCGACGTCGTCCGCCGGGCCGCCGGCGCCTGGCGCGGCACCGACACCGAACGCGGCTTCTCCATGGCCCTCGGCCGGATCGGAGCCCCCGGCGACGGCGACGCCGTCATCGCCACCGCCCACCTCGCCGACCCCGGGGGCAGCCCCGCCGAAAGCCCCCACGGCGACCTCAAAGCGATGATCCACTTCGTGCCCTGGGGCCCCGACGGCATGTCCCTGGAACTCATGCGCCGCGACCGCTCCGCCGACCCCGGCATGAACGAGCTCCTCATCGTCGCCGCCCTCCAGGCCGCCCCCGCCCTCGGCGTCCGGCGCGTCTCCCTCAACTTCGCCATGTTCCGCTCCGCCCTCGCCCGCGGCGAACGCATCGGCGCCGGCCCCGTCCTCCGCCTCTGGCGCGGCCTCCTCCTCTTCCTCTCCCGCTGGTTCCAGATCGAGTCGCTCTACAAGTTCAACGCCAAGTTCCAGCCCCGCTGGGAACCCCGCTTCGTCGTCTACCGCACAGGCCGCGACCTCCCCCGCATCGGCCTCGCCGCCATGCAGGCCGAAGGCTTCCTCTCCCTCGCCCTGCCCCGCCCCTTCGCCCGCCGCCGCCCCGCCCGCGCACCCCGCCCCTGCGCCCACGTGGTCCCCCCGCGCACCGGCCGGGAGCACGAGGCCCGTACGGCCTGAACCCGCCCCGCACCCCGTCGGGCCCTACGCTGGTCGTATGAGTACGACGATCGACCGGGGCGCCCCCCTCGGCCTTCCCGCGTGGGACCGCTGCGCGGTCATGGGCGTGGTCAACGTGACCCCGGACTCCTTCTCCGACGGCGGCCGGTGGTTCGACACGACCGCCGCCGTCAAGCACGGCCTCGACCTCGTCGCCCAGGGCGCCGACCTGGTCGACGTCGGAGGCGAGTCCACCCGCCCGGGCGCCACCCGGGTGGACGAGGACGAGGAACTCCGCCGGGTCGTCCCCGTCGTCCGCGGCCTCACCGCCGAGGGAGTGACCGTCTCCGTCGACACCATGCGGGCCTCCGTCGCCGCCGCGGCCGTCGCCGCGGGCGCCGTGCTCGTCAACGACGTCAGCGGCGGCCTCGCCGACCCCGGCATGGTCCCCGCCGTCGCCGCCGCCGAGGTCCCCTTCGTCGTCATGCACTGGCGCGGCTTCAGCGAGTCCATGAACAGCCTCGCCGTCTACGACGACGTCGTCGCCGAGGTCGTCACCGAGCTCCGCACCCGGATGGAGGCGGTCGTCGACGGCGGCGTCGCCCCCGAGCGGATCGTCATCGACCCCGGCCTCGGCTTCGCCAAGCTCGCCCCGCACGACCTCGCCCTCGTCGCCCACCTCCCCGAGCTGCGCGCCCTGGGCCGCCCGCTGCTGGTCGCCGCCTCCCGCAAGCGGTTCCTCGGCCACGTCCTCACCCGCGAGCCCGGCGCCACCCCGCCGCCCGCCCGCGAGCGGGACGCCGCCACCGCCGCCGTCACCGCCCTCGCCGCCCACGAGGGCGCCTGGGCCGTCCGCGTCCACGAGGTCCGCGCCAGCGCCGACGCCGTCCGCGTCGCGCGCGCGGTCGAGGGAGCCCGGTGACCGGCGGGCGCGAGGCCGACCGGACCGCCGTCGAGGCCGCCAACACCGCCTTCTACGCGGCGATGGAGGAGGGCGACTTCGACCGCCTCGAAGACCTCTGGCTCGACGACGGCGCCGGCGACGTCTCCTGCGTCCACCCCGGGTGGCCGGTCCTCACCGGCCGCGCCGAGGTGCTCCGCTCGTACGCGCTGATCATGGCGCACACCGACTACATCCAGTTCTTCCTGACCGACACGCGGATCTCGCTCGCCGGCGACACCGCGCTCGTCACCTGCACCGAGAACATCCTCAGCGGCGGCCCCGCCGAGGACGGCGCCGAGCTCGGCCCCCTCGTCGGACAGCTCGTCGTCGCCACCAACGCCTTCCGCCGGACCCCCGAGGGCTGGCGGATCTGGTCGCACCACGCCTCCCCCGTCATCGCCGGACCCGACGACGACGCACCCCCCGCCGCCACCGCCGACGACGCCGGACCCTCCGCCTGACGGCCCCCGACAGCAAGCGCTGTCGGGGGCCGCAGGTAGATTCGATGGAGGACACCCGGCCGTCCGCACCCGGCTGCGTGACCGGCAACTACGACAGCAGGAGTGATTCGCGTGGATCGTGTCGCGCTGCGCGGCCTCAAGGCCCGAGGGCACCACGGCGTCTTCCCCAAGGAGCGCGAGGAGGGCCAGACCTTCATCGTGGACCTGGTCCTCGGCCTGGACACCCGCCCGGCGGCCGCCGACGACGACCTCACCAAGACCGTCCACTACGGCGTCGTCGCCGAGGAGGTCGTCGACGTCGTCCAGGGCGAGCCCGTCGACCTGATCGAGACCCTCGCCGAGCGCATCGCCCAGCAATGCCTGAGCCACGCCGGCGTCCAGGAGGTGGAGGTGGTCGTCCACAAGCCGGACGCCCCCATCACCGTCCCCTTCGACGACGTCACCGTCACGATCACCCGGAGCCGTCGATGAAACCGAACCAGAGCGACCCCACCGTCCAGCCCGTGCCGGCGGCCGTCGTCGCCGCCGTCGACGCCGCGGACAGCACCCTGTCCAACCCGCACTGGGCCGTCCTCGCCCTCGGCGCCAACCTCGGCAACCGCCTGGAGAACCTCCAGGGAGCCCTCGACGCCCTCGCCGACACCCCCGGCCTGCGCGTCAAGGCCGTCTCCCCCGTGTACGAGACCGAGCCCTGGGGCGTCGAGCCGGGCACCCAGCCCTCGTACCTCAACGCCGTCGCGCTGGTGCGGACGACCCTCCCGCCCTCCTCGCTCCTGGAGCGCGCCCAGGCCGTCGAGGAAGCGTTCCTGCGGGTCCGTGACGAGCGCTGGGGCGCCCGGACCCTGGACGTCGACATCATCGCCTACGCCGACGTCGTCTCCGACGACCCCGTCCTCACCCTCCCCCACCCCCGCGCCCACCAGCGCGCCTTCGTCCTCGCCCCCTGGCACGACCTGGACCCCGAGGCCCAGCTCCCCGGCCACGGTGCGGTGGCGGCCCTCCTGGCCGCAGTCGACCGCGCCGGCGTGACGCCCCGGACCGACCTGGAACTCCGTCTCCCCGAGTAGTCGTTACGCTACGTGGCAGACCTCCCGCGACCACGTGAAGGACACCCGGTGAAACAACTGCGGCTCAAGGTGCTCGCCGGCCTCTTCCTGGGCGCCGGCGTCCTCTCCTGGGGCGCCGCGCGCCTCTGGGACTCCGTCGGCACCCTCCCCAGCGTGCCGCTCGCCGCGCCCATCGTCCTCGCCGTGATCGCGGTGGTCCTCACGGCCACCGCCCTCTCGATCCGGGTCCGCCTCAAGGCCCAGCGCGAGCGGCGCCCCGACGCCAAGGGCGTCGAACCCCTGATGGCCGCCCGCGCGGTCGTCTTCGGCCAGGCCAGCGCCCTGGTCGCCGCCCTCGTCGCCGGCATGTACGGCGGCGTGGGCGTCTTCCTCCTCGGCTTCCTCGACGTCCCCGCCCGCCGCGACCAGGCCCTCTACGCCGCCGCCTCCGTCGTCGCCGGCCTCGCCGTCATCGCCGCCGCCCTCTTCCTGGAGCGCGTCTGCAAACTCCCCGAGGACGACGAAGGCCCGGGCGGCGCCCGGGCCTGAGCCGACCTCCTGCGCGCCTCAGCGCGCCATGATGAGGCTCATCGCCTCGGCACGGGTGGCGGGGTCGCGCAGCTGGCCGCGGACCGCCGAGGTGATGGTCTTCGCGCCCGGCTTGCGGATGCCGCGCATCGACATGCACATGTGCTCGCACTCGAAGACCACGATGACGCCGCGCGGCTCCAGGATCTCCATCAGCGAGTCCGCCACCTGCGTGGTGAGACGTTCCTGCACCTGAGGACGGCGGGCGTAGACGTCGACGAGCCGGGCCAGCTTCGAGAGACCGGTGATCTTGCCCGTCGTGGACGGGATGTACCCCACGTGGGCCACCCCGCGAAACGGGACGAGATGGTGCTCACAGGTCGAATACACCTCGATGTCCTTCACCAGCACCATCTCGTCGTGGCCCAGGTCGAACGTCGTCGTGAGCACGTCCTCGGGCTGCTGCCACAGCCCGGCGAAGATCTCCTTGTACGCACGTGCCACGCGTGCCGGCGTCTCCCTGAGGCCCTCGCGGTCCGGGTTCTCGCCGACCGCGATGAGGAGCTCCCGTACGGCGTTCTCGGCGCGCTTCTCGTCGAACTCGCCGATCGTGCCCTCGCCGTCCAGCGTCACCGGGTCGGTCATCTGTGCCTCGTTCCGTCTGGTCTGACATGGCGCGAAAAAAGGCCGCGCCCCCACAGGCTAGAACCTGTGGGGGCGCGGCTTCCATTCCGGGGGCCGGGGCTCAGGGCTCCGGGGTGTCCTCGGGGGCGATGTCGATGCCCTTGGTGGTGTCGACCGGGGCCGTGCCGTTCGCCGAGGTGCCGTTCGCGGTGTTCGTCAGGGCCAGCTCCTTGGGGGAGAGGACCGGCGGACGCGTGGACGGGGTGCGGCGGGACGAGCCGGTCCAGGCCGGACGGGCCGGGCGCTTGACGATCGGGGCGAAGATCTCGGCGATCTCCTCCTTGCCCAGGGTCTCCTTCTCCAGGAGGGCCAGGACCAGGTTGTCGAGGACGTCGCGGTTCTCGACCAGGATCTCCCACGCCTCGTTGTGCGCGGTCTCGATGAGCTTCTTGACCTCTTCGTCGACCAGCGCGGCGACCTCTTCCGAGTAGTCGCGCTGGTGGGACATCTCGCGGCCGAGGAAGGGCTCGGTGTTGTCGCCGCCGAACTTGATGGCGCCGAGCCGCTCGGTCATGCCGTACTGCGTGACCATCGCGCGGGCGGTGGCCGTGGCCTTCTCGATGTCGTTCGCGGCGCCCGTGGTCGGGTCGTGGAAGACGAGCTCCTCCGCCGCGCGGCCGCCCAGCATGTACGCCAGCTGGTCGAGCATCTCGTTGCGCGTGGTGGAGTACTTGTCCTCGTCCGGGAGGACCATCGTGTAGCCCAGGGCGCGGCCGCGGGACAGGATGGTGATCTTGTGGACGGGGTCGGCGTTGGGCGAGGCCGCCGCGACCAGGGCGTGGCCGCCCTCGTGGTACGCGGTGATCTTCTTCTCCTTGTCCGACATGATCCGGGTCCGCTTCTGCGGGCCCGCGACCACGCGGTCGATCGCCTCGTCCAGCATGTGGTTGTCGATCAGCTTCTTGTCCGAGCGGGCGGTCAGCAGCGCCGCCTCGTTGAGGACGTTGGAGAGATCGGCACCGGTGAAGCCGGGGGTGCGGCGGGCGACGGCGGCCAGGTCGACGTCGGGCGCGACCGGCTTGCCCTTCTGGTGGACCTTGAGGATCTCCAGACGGCCCTGCATGTCGGGGCGGTCGACGGCGATCTGCCGGTCGAAGCGGCCCGGGCGCAGGAGGGCGGGGTCGAGGATGTCGGGGCGGTTGGTGGCGGCGATCAGGATGACGCCGCCCTTCACGTCGAAGCCGTCCATCTCGACGAGCAGCTGGTTGAGGGTCTGCTCGCGCTCGTCGTGACCGCCGCCGAGGCCGGCGCCGCGGTGGCGGCCGACCGCGTCGATCTCGTCGACGAAGACGATGGCCGGGGCGTTCGCCTTGGCCTGCTCGAAGAGGTCGCGGACCCGGCTGGCGCCGACGCCGACGAACATCTCGACGAAGTCGGAGCCGGAGATCGAGTAGAAGGGCACCCCGGCCTCGCCGGCGACGGCGCGCGCGAGGAGCGTCTTGCCGGTTCCGGGCGGGCCGTAGAGCAGGACGCCCTTGGGGATCTTGGCGCCGACGGCCTGGAACTTCGCGGGCTCCTGGAGGAACTCCTTGATCTCGTGGAGCTCCTCGACGGCCTCGTCCGAGCCGGCGACGTCGGCGAAGGTCGTCTTCGGCGTGTCCTTGGTGATCAGCTTCGCCTTGGACTTGCCGAACTGCATGACGCGGGAGCCGCCGCCCTGCATCTGGTTCATCAGGAACAGGAAGACGACAACGATGAGGACGAAGGGGAGGAGCGAGAGCAGGATCGAGACGAAGGGCGACTGCTTCGTCGGGGAGACGGTGTAGCCCTTCTCGATCTGCCCGGCCTCGAACTTCTCCTGGAGCTTGTCGGCCAGGTCGGCGCCCTGGGTCCCGATGTAGCTGGCCTGGATCTTGCTGCTGTTGTCGATCTTCTGGCCGTCGACGAGCTCGGCCTTGATGATCTGTTCGTCACCGGTGGTGAGCTTGACCTGCTTGACCTGGTTCTTGTCGATCGCCTGGACGACCTTGCCGGTGTCCACCGTCTTGTAGCCCTCGGACGAGCCGACGACCTGCATCAGCACGACCACGGCGAGGACGGCCAGCACGATCCACATGACCGGCCCACGGAAGTATCGCTTCACGTCCATCCATACGGAGCGAGAACGCCCCGTCCCTCCTGCCCGTAGGTAAATGCCTCTGTGAGAAAAGCACTGCGAAAAGCGGTATGAGAAAAGCTGTTCTTCGGACGGTACCTCAGCATCGTCGCCCGCGACCGCCTTCCCGTGGTTCAACGGGGGGAAGGCGGTGCGGGTTCCCCGCTGTACGGGTGTGGCTCAGCCGCCGTAGACGTGCGGGGCGAGCGTGCCGACGAAGGGCAGGTTCCGGTACTTCTCGGCGTAGTCGAGGCCGTAGCCGACGACGAACTCGTTGGGGATGTCGAAGCCGATCCACTTGACGTCGATGGCGACCTTGGCGGCCTCCGGCTTGCGCAGCAGGGTGCAGACCTCCAGGGAGGCCGGCTCGCGCGAGCCGAGGTTCGACAGGAGCCAGGACAGCGTCAGGCCGGAGTCGATGATGTCCTCGACGATCAGGACGTGCTTGCCCTTGATGTCGGTGTCGAGGTCCTTGAGGATGCGGACGACGCCCGAGGACTGGGTGCCGGCGCCGTAGGAGGAGACGGCCATCCAGTCCATGGTGACGGGGGTGGACAGGGCGCGTGCCAGGTCCGCCATCACCATCACGGCGCCCTTGAGGACTCCGACGATGAGCAGGTCCTTGCCCGCGTATTCCGCGTCGATCTTCGCGGCCAGCTCGGCCAGCTTGGCGTCGATCTCTTCCTTGGTGATGAGCACCGACTGGAGGTCGGTGCCCATGTCCTTCTCGTTCACCCGGGTCACTTTCGTTGCAGCGTGCGTCAGCCTTGCCGGATGACCAGTCTGCCACCCTGGCGGCGGGCTTCGACGCGTCCGGGCAGGTTGATGGCCCCCTGGCCGCGCCAGCCGGTGATCAGCCGGTCGAGTTCCTCGATGTGCCGGGCGAAGAGGGAACCGGCGGGGGCGCCCTCGGCGATGACGGCGCGGCGCAGGACCCGGCGGCGCACGGCGGGGGGCAGGCCGAAGAGCTTGGCGCATTCGAGGGCGCCGGCCTCGTCGCGTACCGAGGTCTCCGCGTCGGCCGCCCAGGTGTCGAGGGCGTCGGCGTCGTCGCGGGAGAGCTGGGCCGTTCGGGCGAGGGCTTCGACGACGCCCTTGCCGAGCGCCTTCTCCAGGGCCGGGAGGCCTTCGTGGCGGAGGCGGGAGCGGGTGTAGGCGGGGTCGCTGTTGTGCGGGTCGTCCCAGACGGCGAGCTCCTGGGCGATGCAGGCCTTGCGGACCGTCTGGCGGTCGAGCTGGAGGAAGGGGCGGCGGTAGCGGCCCCGGGCGCCGGAGACGGCTGCCATGCCGGAGAGGGAGCGGATGCCGGAGCCGCGGGCGAGGCCGAGGAGGACGGTCTCGGCCTGGTCGTCCCGGGTGTGTCCGAGGAGGACCGCGGCGGCGCCGTGGCGCTCCGCGGCGGCGTCGAGGGCCGCGTAGCGGGCGTCGCGGGCGGCGGCCTCGGGGCCCCCTTCGCGTCCGACGGTGACGGTGACGGCTTCGACGGGGCCGAGGCCGAGGGAGGTCATGCGGCCGGCGACCTCGTCGGCGCGGCCGGCGGAGCCGTCCTGGAGGCCGTGGTCGACGGTGACGCCTCCGGCGCGGACGGGGAGCTTGCGCGCCTCGAAGGCGAGGGCGGAGGCGAGCGCCATGGAGTCGGCTCCGCCGGAGCAGGCGACGAGCACGAGGGGGTGCGTGTCGCGGGGGGCGGCGGGTTCGGTGGGGTGCTCGGTGAGGACGTCGTGGAGTACGCGGCGGACCGCCAGGCGTATCGCCGCGACCGCAGGATGGGGACCCATGGTTCGGTGCCCTTCGTGAATGGGGTGGGGTGCCTCGGTCGGAGTCTTAACGGTCGGAATGGGGTGTTCGGTCACTCAGAGTGCGTCGATGGTGACAGAAATGCAGCCCTTACCCGAGCATTGCACGCCTCACCCCACGGCCAGGGTCCCTCGGATGGGTGATTGGCCGGGTGTCTTCCGGTGGCGTCGTGTCGTCCGGCGCTCCCGCCCCAGGAGCCCGCCCCGCCGCGCGCCTCCGGCCGGCCGTCGCCTCAGGAGTCGTCCCGGCGGTGCACGCGCGCGATCCAGTCCGCGGGGGCGGCGATCTCGCTCTTGGTGGGGAGGGTGTTGGGGGAGGTCCAGACGCGGTTGAAGCCGTCCATGCCGACCTCGTCGACGACGGCCCGGACGAAGCGCTCGCCGTCGCGGTACTGGCGGAGCTTGGCGTCGAGGCCGAGGAGCTTGCGCAGCGCGAGGTCGAGGCGGGAGGCGCCGCGGGCGCGGCGCTGCTGGAACTTCTCGCGGATCTCGGCGACGGAGGGGACGACCTGGGGGCCGACGCCGTCCATGACGTAGTCGGCGTGGCCTTCGAGGAGGGACATGACGGCGGTGAGGCGGCCGAGGATCTCGCGCTGTTCGGCGGTCTGGACGAGTTCGACGAGGGAGGGGGCGGGGTCGCCCTCCTCGGCCTCGGGGCGGCCGCCGGCGAGGGTCTGGGCGGCTTCGCGGAGGCGTTCCACGAAGGTGCCGGGGTCGACCTCGGTGGCGGCGAGGAATGACTGGATCTCGCCCTGGAGGTGGTCGCGGAGCCAGGGGACGGCGGTGAACTGGGTGCGGTGGGTCTCCTCGTGGAGGCAGACCCAGAGGCGGAAGTCGTGCGGGGAGACGCCCAGTTCGCGCTCGACGTGGACGATGTTGGGGGCGACGAGGAGGAGCCGTCCGCCGCCTTCGGGGGCGCCGGGGAGGTCACGGGCGACGGGGGCGAAGGTCTCGTACTGGCCGAGGATCCGGGAGGCCAGGAAGGAGAGCAGCATGCCGAGCTCGACGCCGGTGACCTTGCCGCCGACGGCGCCGAGGACGGTGCCTCCGGGGGCGGTGGCGCGGCGGTCCTGCATCTTGCCGAGGAGCGGGGTGAGGAGTTCGCGGAAGCCGGCGACGTTGGCCTTGATCCAGCCGGTGCGGTCGACGACGAGGACGGGCGTGTCGTGCGGCCGGGCGTCGTCGGGGAGCATCCGGGTGTAGGCGCGGACGTGTTCCTCGGCGGCCTTGGCGTGCCGGCGGAGTTCGGCGACGACGGCGCGGGCCTCGTCGCGGCCGACGTCGGGGCCGGGGCGGACCAGCCTGGTCGCGGTCGCGACCGCGAGGTTCCAGTCGACCATTCCGGACGTGCCTGCACCACCGATGCTCGTCATGCGTCAACGGTACGGGTTCGAGGGCTTTCCGGGTCCTCCCCGGCGGGTGGCGCGGGGATCGGTTCCGGCCTGATCGCCGAGGCCCCCCCTAGCCGGCGAGGGCCGCCGAGAGGCGGTCGAGGGCGGGCTGGGCGAGGTCCGGGGAGGGGGTGCGGCCGGCGAGGAAGGCGAAGGCGAGGAGGCGTCCGTCGGGGGTGACGACGGTGCCGGCGAGGGTGTTGACGCCGGTGAGGGTGCCGGTCTTGGCGCGGACGAGTCCGGCGCCGGCGGGGGCCTGGCCGTAGCGGCCGGCGAGGGTGCCGGTGAAGCCGCCGACGGGGAGGCCGGTGAGGAGCGGGCGCAGCTCGGGGCGGGCGGGGTCGGCGGCGCGGGCGAGGAGCTGGGTGAGGAGGCCGGCGGAGACGCGGTCGCGGCGGTCGAGGCCGCTGCCGTCGGCGAAGCGGGCGCCGGCGAGGGGGAGGCCGAGCGTGCCGAGTTCGTCGCGGACGGCCTTCTCGGCTCCCCGGAAGGAGGCGGGCTGCTTGCGGGCGAGGGCGGTCTGCCGGGCGAGGGCCTCGGCGAGGTCGTTGTCGCTGTGGGTGAGGGTGCGTTCGACGAGGTCGGCGAGGGGGGCGGAGCGGGTGCGGGCGAGGGGGGCGCCCTTCGGGGTGCGGCCGGGTGCCGGTTCGCCGGTGACCTCCACGCCGGCGGCGGCGAGGTGGCCGGCGAAGGCGGTGGCGGTGTCGAGGGCGGGGTCGGCGGAGCGGGGGGCGGGGCCGGAGGCGCTGTCGTC
Source organism: Streptomyces omiyaensis (assembly GCF_014650895.1). Lineage (GTDB taxonomy): Bacteria > Actinomycetota > Actinomycetes > Streptomycetales > Streptomycetaceae > Streptomyces > Streptomyces omiyaensis. The sequence continues at coordinate 308,985 of NZ_BMVV01000006.1, read as the reverse complement.
GAGCCGGCCCCCGCGGGTCATCAGGGAGGTGACCGGGGCGAGGTTCTCGTTGGGGCCGATGGGGTGGACGGCGGGGCCGGGGTAGAGGCTCGTGTCGTAGGCCAGGCGCACGGAGGTGTGGCCGCGCTTCGTGAGGGCGCGGGCGGTGTCGGTGGCGAGGGCCTTGAGCCGGGCGGGGTCGAGGGTGGGGTCGCCCCCGCCGGTGAGGGTGACCGTCCCGCCGTCGGGGGCGGCGGTGACCGTGGTGTCGATGCGGTGGTCGGGGCCGAGGGCGGAGAGGGCCGCGGCGGCGGTGGCGATCTTGACGGTGGAGGCGGGGGTCATGGGGGTGCCGGCGCCTTCCCCGTAGAGCTGCCTGCCGGTGGCGGTGTCGACGACGGAGGCGGTGCGCGAGGTGCCGAGGCCGGGATCGGCCAGGAGGGGGACGAGGGTGCGGGCGAGGTCGGCCGGGCGGGTGCCGGGGGCGGGGGCGGCCAGGGCGGTGAGGACGCCGGGGGCGCTGGGCGCGGGGGCCGGTTCGGCGGGGCGCGGGGCGGCGGGCGCGGCGGCCGGGGCGGGGTGACGCTCGCCACCCGTCACGGGGGCGGCGGCGCGGGCCCTCTCGGCCGTACGCTGGCCTCCGTCCCATGGGCCCGCCGCGGTCGCCGCCGCGGCGGCGAGTGCCAGACCGAGCACGGCGGAGCCCGCCGTGAGCTGCCAGACCCTCGGTTCCGGCATCGCTGACCAGCCCCTTTCGCGATCACGTACGTGCGTGAGAGACACTTAATCACCGCGCGTCGTCGCGAGCATTCACTTGTGTTGATTCAGGAGGAGCCACCCGTGGAGTTCGACGTTCTCATCGAGATCCCCAAGGGATCGCGGAACAAGTACGAGGTCGACCACGAGACCGGTCGCATCCGTCTGGACCGTCGCCTCTTCACGTCGACGGCCTACCCGACCGACTACGGCTACGTGGAGAACACCCTCGGCGAGGACGGCGACCCGCTGGACGCGCTGGTCATCCTCGACGAGCCGACCTTCCCGGGCTGCGTCATCAAGTGCCGCGCCATCGGCATGTTCCGCATGACGGACGAGGCCGGCGGCGACGACAAGCTGCTGTGCGTGCCGGCGACGGACCCGCGCATGGAGCACCTGCGCGACATCCACCACGTGCCGGAGTTCGACCGCCTGGAGATCCAGCACTTCTTCGAGGTCTACAAGGACCTGGAGCCGGGCAAGTCGGTCGAGGGCGCCGACTGGGTCGGCCGCGCCGACGCCGAGATCGAGATCGAGAAGTCGATCGCGCGCGCCAAGGAGCAGGGCGCTCACTGACGCCCCGGTCCGAGGACTTCGCGGAAGGCGGTGCGCCCTTCGGGGCGTACCGCCTTTCGCGCATCCGCGTTTCGCACGTGCGTCTGACGCCCATACTGGAATCCAGGATTCCCGGGTGTGAGCGGAGAGAGAGTGGTGGCGGAGCCGGCGGGCCCCGAGGAGGCTCCGGAGGACCGGAAGCCCCTGTCGGACGAGGCGACCTCGGAGTTCGCCCTGCCGGACGGGCTGGTGGCGGAGCCGCCGCCGGAGCCCGAGGGCTCGGCGTTCGTGGTGCCGGAGGGGCTGGCGGCGGAGCCGTCGCCCGCCGAGCCGGAGGGTTCGGCGTTCGCGCCGCCGTCGACGTACTCCGTGAAGGACTCGCCGCCGGTCTTCACCCCGGCGTACGGGGTGCCGCTGGCGCGGCTGCCGCAGAACGCCCCGTGGCAGGACCGGATGCGGACGATGCTGCGGCTGCCGGTGGGGGACCGTCCGGTGGTGCCGGAGGCGGCCGAGGCGAAGGACGAGACGGGGCCCTCGGTGGCGCGCGTGCTCGACCTGAGCCTCCGCATCGGCGAGCTGCTGCTGGCGGGCGGGGAGGGCGCGGAGGACGTCGAGGCGGCGATGTTCGCGATCTGCCGGTCGTACGGTCTGGACCGCTGCGAGCCGACGGTGACGTTCACGCTGCTGTCGATCACCCACCAGCCGTCGCTGGTGGACGACCCGGTGACGGCGAACCGGACGGTGCGGCGCCGGGGCACCGACTACACCCGGCTGGCGGCCGTCTACCAGCTCCTCGCGGACATCAACGCGCCGGCCCATGAGGTGTCGCCGGAGGAGGCGTACCGGCGGCTGGCGGAGATCCGGCGCAACCGGCACCCGTATCCCGGCTGGGTGCTGACGACGGCGGCGGGCGTGCTCGCCGGTGCGGCCTCGACGCTGCTCGGGGGCGGGCCGTGGGTCTTCTTCGTGGCGGCGCTGGGCGCGGTGCTGGGCGACCGGCTGGCGTGGTTGTGCGCGGGGCGCGGGCTGCCGGAGTTCTACCAGTTCCTGGTGGCGGCGATGCCGCCGGCGGCGATGGGGGTGCTCCTGACGCTGCTCCACGCGGATCTGCGGCCCTCGGCGGTGATCACGGGTGGCCTGTTCGCGCTGATCCCGGGGCGGGCGCTGGTGGCGGCGGTGCAGGACGGTCTGACCGGCTTCTACATCACGGCCTCGGCCCGGCTCCTGGAGGTCGCCTACTTCTTCGTGGCGATCGTGGTGGGCGTGCTGTCGGTGCTGTACGTGGCGGTGCAGTTCGACGCCCAGCTCAATCCCGAGGGGGCGCTGAGCCCGGTCGAGCGGCCGGTGACGCAGATCGTGTCGTCCATGGTGCTGTGCGCGACCTTCGCGATCCTCCTGCAGCAGTCGCGGGCGACGGTGCTCTTCGCGACGCTGAACGGCGGGGTGGCCTGGGTGGTCTACGCGTCGATCGCGGTGACCGCGGAGGGCTCGACGGTGATGGCGACGGCGGTGGCGGCCGGTCTGGTCGGCCTCTTCGGGCAGCTGATGGCCCGCTACCAGCACACGTCCTCGCTGCCGTACGTGACGGCGGCGATCGGGCCGCTGCTGCCGGGTTCGGCGACGTACTTCGGCGTGCTGGCGATCGCCCAGAACAACCTGGACCAGGGCTTCGCGTCGCTGGCGAAGGCGGCGGCGCTGGCCCTGGCGATCGCGATCGGGGTGAACCTGGGAGGCGAGCTGGCCCGCCTCTTCATGCGGGCACCGGGCGCCCGCTCCGCCCGCAGCGCGGCGAAGCGGACCCGAGGCTTCTGAGCCGCTCGGGGGGCGGGCGGGGGGCCGGTACGGGGTCGGTACGGCCGGTACGGGGTCGGTAGGGGGAGCCGGTCCCTCGGCCCCCGCCCGCCGGGGCCGTCCCTCGGCGCCCGCCCGCCGGGGCCGTCCGTCGGGGCCGTCCGTCGGGGCCGTCCGTCGGGGACACGAAGAAGCCCCGCGCCCGCCGGAAGGCGGGGGCGGGGCTTCTGTCGGTGTCCCGGGGGTGTCCTAGCGCTGGGGGTGCCGGTCGTCCCCGCCCTGCGGGGGCGGGTTCTGGCCGTCGTAACCGCCCTGACCCGGGTGACCGCCGTAGCCTCCCTGGTGGCCGTGGCCGCCCTGACCGGGCTGCGCCGGCCGGCCGGGCTGCTCGCCGTAGCCGGGCTGGGCGTCGTAGCCGCCCTGGTTCCCGTAGCCGCCCTGGGCCTGGTTGCCGTACCCGCCCTGCTCGGCGTACCCACCCTGACCGCCGTAACCCGCCTGGGCCGCGTAACCGCCCTGCTCGCCGTACCCGGCCTGGGCCTGGTTGCCGTACCCGCCCTGGTTGCCGTACCCGCCCTGGCCCGCGTACCCGCCCTGGTCGCCGTAGCCGCCCTGGGCCTGGTTGCCGTACCCGCCCTGGTTGCCGTACCCGCCCTGCTCGGCGTACCCGCCCTGGTTGCCGTAACCCGCCTGGCCCGCGTAACCGCCCTGCTCGGCGTAGCCGCCCTGGCCCGCGTAGCCGCCCTGGTCGCCGTGGCCGCCCTGGGCCTGGTTGCCGTACCCGCCCTGCTCGGCGTAGCCGCCCTGGTTGCCGTAGCCGCCCTGGTTGCCGTAGCCGCCCTGACCGCCGTAGCCCGCCTGGCCGGCGTAGCCGCCCTGGTCGCCGTAGCCGCTCCGGTCCGTCCGGTCGCCGTGACCCGGCCGGCCGGGCTGCTCGCCGTAGGCGGACCGGCCGTGACCGGGCTCGGCGCCGTAGGGGCCCTGGGCCCCGGGGGCCGCCGGATCGGCGGGGGCGTCCGGGTCGGCCGGGGCCGCGCCCTGGGCGGCGGCCTTCTTCGACTGGGAACGGGCCTTGAGGAACTCGATCACGATCGGGACGACCGAGATCAGGACGATGGCGATGAGGATCGCCTCGATGTGCTCGTGCACGAAGTCGATCTTGCCGAGGGAGGCGCCGAGCAGCGTGACGCCGGCGCCCCAGAGCACGCCGCCGATGATGTTGAAGGTGATGAAGGAGCGGTAGTTCATCCGGCTGACGCCCGCGATGATCGGCGTGAAGGTGCGGATGATCGGGACGAAGCGGGCCAGGATGAGGGACTTCGGACCGTGCTTCTCGAAGAACTCGTGGGCCTTCTCGATGTTCTCCTGCTTGAAGAGCTTCGAGTCCGGCCGGCGGAACAGCGCCGGTCCGACCTTGCGTCCGAAGAGGTAACCGACCTGGTCGCCGATGATCGCCGCGGCGACGATCAGGGTGCAGACCAGCCACAGCGGGGTGTCGAGCTTGCCGGTGGTGACCAGCAGACCGGTGGTGAAGAGGAGCGAGTCGCCGGGGAGGAAGAAGCCGATGAGGAGGCCGGACTCGGCGAAGACGATGACGAGGACGCCGATCAGGCCGAAGGTCTGGATCAGATAGTCCGGGTCCAACCAGCTCGGTCCGAGGGCAAGGGTGTTCACGGGTACCGGGCTCCTGCGGTCGGGGGGTGGGGCATGTCGGGGGGAGGCGGGGACATGCCGTCGGCGCGCCCCAAGCTATCAACGCGGGGTGAACGCCACCGGTTCCACCCGGTCGCGCGGGGCGCGCGCGGGATCCCGCCGGGCTCCTTAGGCTCGGTACCGAACGGTCGGACGATCGCAGGAGGTGGGTGCCGATGGGCATCGAGGAGTACGGAGGCGGCCAGGGACCGCACCCCGACGTGCTGGTGGTGACGACGAACGACGTCCCCGGCCACGAGGTGCGCCAGGTGATCGGCGAGGTCTTCGGACTGACGGTCCGCTCGCGTCACCTGGGCAGCCAGATCGGCGCCGGTCTGAAGTCGATGATCGGCGGCGAGCTGAAGGGCCTGACGAAGACCCTGGTGGAGACCCGGAACCAGGCCATGGAGCGCCTGGTGGAGCAGGCCCGGGCGCGCGGCGCGAACGCCGTGCTGATGTTCCGCTTCGACGTGACGGAGGCCGCGGACGTCGGGACCGAGGTCTGCGCCTACGGCACCGCGGTCGTGATCGCACCGCGCGCCTGAGCCCGCGGCACCCACGGCCGGGCCCGGACCCGGGGCACCCACGGCCCGACCCGGGGCGCATGCGACCGGGCCCGGGGCGCACGCGACCGGGCCCGGGCCCGGGGCCGGTCCGGTGGCAGGCGGCCGGGTCCGGGTGGCGGGTGGCCCGGGGCCGGGTCCAGGTGGCGGGTGGCCCGGGGCCGGGGCTGACGCCGCGTGAGCCGGACGCCCGCGAGCCCGCGCCTTTCGAGGTGTTGTGCGGCATTTGCTCACTTATGGTGGGGCGGTGGCCACCGATCATGACGCGACCGCCCCCACCGAAGCCCCGGTACGGCTCCTGCTCCCGCAGGTCCTGCCCGCCCTCGTCGTGGGCATCGGCTCGGCCCTGCTCTTCCTGGGCGTCAGCAAGATCGCCGAAGAGCTCCAGTCGGTGCTCTGGGAGACCCTGCCCGACGCCCTGGACGTCGGGGCGTACTCCTCCCTCTGGATGATCTGCGTCCTCACGGCCACCGGCGTCGCCGTCGGTCTCGTCGTCTGGAAGGTGCACGGGCACGCCGGACCCGACCCGGCCTCCGAGGGACTCGGCGGGCCGCCGCTGCCGCCCGCCGTGGTGCCCGGTCTGCTGCTCGCCAGCGCCCTCGCCCTCGCCGGCGGCGTCAGCCTCGGCCCCGAACAGCCGACCATCGCCTCCGCGATCGCCCTGGCCGTCTGGCTCGGCCTGCGGGCCGCCCCGGGCGCGCCGGGCGCCTTCTGGGCCTCCCTCGCCGTCGCCGGCACCTTCGGCGCCCTCTTCGGCACCCCGGTCGCCGCCGCCCTCGTCCTCTCCGAGGCGCTCGTCGGGAAGCCCGGCAGGGGCTCCCTGTGGGACCGGCTCTTCGCGCCGCTGATCGCCGCCGGCGCCGGCGCGACGACCACCCAGCTCCTCTCGGACCCCAGCTTCGCCATGGGCCTCCCGCCGCTGACCGACCCCGGCTGGGGGGACCTCCTCGCCGCCCTCGTCGTCGCCCCCCTCGGCGCCCTCTTCGGCCTCCTCGGCTGCTACGCCTTCCCGCACCTCCACCGGGCCTTCGGCCGGCTGCGGCACCCGATGCTGATGATCCCCGCCGGCGGCCTGCTCCTGGGGCTCCTCGGGGCCCTCGGCGGCCACCTGACCCTCTTCAAGGGACTCCACGAGACCGAGGAGCTGGTCGGCTCCATCGGCGTGTACTCCTCCGGCGAGCTGGCCCGGATGGCCGTGGTGAAGCTCGTCGCCCTGCTGGTCGCCGCCGCCTGTGGCTTCCGCGGCGGCCGGGTCTTCCCCGCGGTCTTCGTCGGCGCCGCCTTCGGCCTCGTCGCCCAGGCCCTCGTCCCGGAGATCCACCCGGCGGTCGCCGTCTCCTCCGCCGTCCTCGGCGTCCTCCTCGCGACCACCCGGCAGGGGTGGGTGAGCCTCTTCATCGCCGCCGTCATCGCCGCCTCCCCCGCGATGCTCTCGCTGCTCTGCCTCGCCACCCTGCCCGCCTGGCTGGTCGTCACCGGCCGTCCCCAGCTCGAACTCGACCACGAGGGCAACGCCCTCCGCTGACCCCGCCCCCGCCGCAGGCCGACCCCGCCCCGCCGCAGAAGGAGGCCCCGATGGCGCCCCTCCACAAGGGAACCGACGACACCGACTCCGAGCACTTCCGCAGGCTCGCCCTCAACCCCTTCTTCGGCGAGGCCGACCCCGTCGGCGGCATGACCGAGGCACCGCCCCGCCACCGGATGCCCGACGGGCCGCTCCCGCCCTCCAGCGCCTACCAGCTCGTCCACGACGAGCTGATGCTCGACGGGAACTCCCGGCTCAACCTCGCCACCTTCGTCACCACCTGGATGGAGCCCCAGGCCGGTGTCCTCATGGCCGAGTGCCGCGACAAGAACATGATCGACAAGGACGAGTACCCGCGCACCGCCGAACTGGAGCGCCGCTGCGTCGCCATGCTCGCCGACCTCTGGCACGCCCCCGATCCCTCCGCCGCCGTCGGCTGCTCCACCACCGGCTCCAGCGAGGCCTGCATGCTCGCCGGCATGGCCCTCAAGCGCCGCTGGGCCCGCAGGAACGCCGACCGCTACCCGGCGACCGCCCGCCCCAACCTGGTGATGGGCGTCAACGTGCAGGTCTGCTGGGAGAAGTTCTGCACCTTCTGGGAGGTCGAGCCCCGCCTCGTCCCCATGGAGGGCGACCGCTACCACCTCGACGCCGCCTCCGCCGCCGCCCTCTGCGACGAGAACACCATCGGCGTGGTCGCCGTCCTCGGCTCCACCTTCGACGGCTCCTACGAGCCCGTCGCCGAGATCTGCGCCGCCCTCGACGAACTCCGGGCCCGCACCGGCCTCGACGTCCCCGTCCACGTCGACGGCGCCTCCGGCGCCATGGTCGCCCCCTTCCTCGACGAGGACCTGGTGTGGGACTTCCGGCTCCCCCGCGTCTCCTCGATCAACACCTCCGGCCACAAGTACGGACTCGTCTACCCGGGCGTCGGCTGGGCCCTGTGGCGGAGCGCCGAGGAACTCCCCGAGGAACTCGTCTTCCGGGTCAACTACCTCGGCGGCGACATGCCGACCTTCGCCCTCAACTTCTCCCGTCCCGGCGCCCAGGTCGTCGCCCAGTACTACACCTTCCTCCGGCTCGGCCGGGAGGGCTACCGGGCCGTGCAGCAGACCAGCCGGGACGTCGCCCGCGGACTCTCCGAACGCATCGAGGCCATGGGCGACTTCCGTCTCCTCACCCGCGGCGACCAACTGCCCGTCTTCGCCTTCACCACCGCCTCCGACGTCACCTCCTTCGACGTCTTCGACGTCTCCCGCCGGCTCCGCGAACGCGGCTGGCTCGTCCCCGCCTACACCTTCCCCGCCCACCGCGAGGACCTGTCCGTCCTGCGGGTCGTCTGCCGCAACGGCTTCTCGGCCGACCTCGCCGGCCTCTTCATCGAGGACCTGGGCCGGCTGCTGCCCGAGCTGCGCCGCCAGTCCCACCCGGCCGTCCACGACAAGGACGCCGCCACCGCCTTCCACCACTAGGGGGTGTCGTCGCCGCAGGCCAGCGGGAACTCCGACCAGCGGACGCCGTCCCGCGTCAGCTCGTACCGGCAGCGGGAACGCTCCCGCAGCAGGCCGACCGGGGTGCGGCGCACGTACGCGCCGCCGCCGTCCAGCTCCCGGAAGGTCCGGCCGCCGTCCGCGCTGCCGTACCCCGACCACTGGGCGGCGAGCTCGATCCGGCCCCCGGGGCCCGGCACCGGCAGCCCCTCCAGCGAGCGCGGCTCCGCCACCGGCCCCGTGGTCCACGTCCGCTCCCAGCCGCGGCCCCCGTCCAGGGAGCGGTGGAGCGCCCGCAGCGGGTTCTTCACCGGCTCGCCGCCCCGCAGCTCGCCCATCTCCGCCGCGTACACGGCGTCCCGGCCGACCACCACCACGGTGTACCAGGGCGGGGCGCCGGTCGGGCTCGGCAGCCGGCTCACCGACCAGCTGCGGCCCCCGTCCCGGGAGACCGCGACCGCCGGCCGCCCGCTCCCCGGCTCCACCCCCGACACCCACCAGGAACCGTCCGGCTCCGCGACCGCCGCGGGCCGGGGGTGCGCGCCCAGCGCCGGCTGCGCCACCAGCTCGCGCCGCCGCCCGTCCCGGGGGGAGACCACCGCCAGCCGCTCCCGGGCGCAGGTCTCCGCCGGGGCACCCGGGTCCGTGGCGCACTCGGCGGTCAGCGCCGCGCCGGCGGGTATGTCCGGGGTCCGGCCGGCCGGGCGCGGGTCCACGGTCCGCCAGCTCCGCCCGCCGTCGCCGGTGAACCAGCCCCGCGGCGGCTCCTCCCCGCCCCCGTCCTCGATCAGGGCCCGCCCCGGCCCCAGGACCCACAGCCGCGCCGACACCCCGTCCGTGCCGCGCAGTTCGGGCAGCGGCGAGGTCCGCTGCTCCCACCGCTCCGCGTCCCGGTCGAGCGCCGCGACCCGCTGTCTGCAGAAGCCGTTCGCCGGGCGGGCCGGATCGCTCACGCACTCCGCGAGCAGCGCGAAGCCGCTGCCGTCGGCGGCGAAGCCGAGATCGGCCGCCCGCCCCGGCAGCCCGGCGCCGTCCCCGATCCTCGGCGGCGCGCCGAACGTCCCTTCCGCGGAGGGCCGTTCACCCTCCCCGACCGGTTCCCCGTCTCCGGTGCAGGCGGCCAGCAGCCAGGCGAGCAGCAGTGCCAGGAGCGCACGGAGCGGAGCCGGCGCCCGGGAAACGGGAACGCGCATCGGACTTCCCCCTGTCCCTCGGGCGGTTCGCGGTGAACCGTCTGCTTCTGGTACACCGCTCACCCGCTTCGGGTTCCCACCCGGGAGGAAGATTCTTCGGCCGGGGGGGCGAGAACTCCCGGCCGACCCCTGAGCGCCTCCGAGCGCCTCCAGCCGATGAGCGCTTCCAGCCGACCCCCGAGCGCACCCCCGAGCGCCTCCAGCCGCCCCCGAGCACCTCCAGCCGCCCCCGAGCACCTCCAGCCGGCCTCTGACCGGCCCCCGGCCGGCGCCGCCCGGTCCCGCTCAGCCCTCGCGCTCCAGCGCGATCAGCTCGAAGGAGCCCTTGCCGTCGAGGGATTCGCGGATCACGTCCGCGTGCCCGGCGTGCCGGCCCATCTCCTGGACCAGGTGCAGCAGCATCCAGCGGACCGACACGCGCCCGTCCTCCGGGAACCAGGGCGCCGGGGGCAGCGGAAAGGTGTCGTCCAGGCTCGGAGCCGTACGGACGAACTCCTCGGTCTCCTTGGCCACGCCGTCCCAGAAGGCGAGGACCCCGGGGATCGTCTCGCCGTCGACCAGGCGGAAGGCCTCGCCCCAGGTCTCCTGGGTCCGCTGCCGCTCGTTCTCCCGCCGCTGCGCGAGGCGGAGCCAGTTCAGCTCCACCTCGGCAACATGCTTGACCAGGCCGGAGAGGCTCAGCTCGCTCGCGCTGGGCCGGCTCGCCGCCTGCTCCTCGGTGAGGCCGAGGAGGGCGCGGCGGAGCGCGGCGCGCTGGACCTCCACGAAGTTGAGGAACGCGCCGCGCTCGTCGCCGGGGGCCTCCGCGGGAACAAGAGCCACCATGATGTCCGCCTTCCGTCCGGGTGTTTCTCGGGCAGTGCCCACCCTACGGATGAAATAGGACAGGTTCGGTCCTAGAAGAGACCGGTGGCGCCACCCGGCCCGGAAGGCGCCGGCCGCGGGACCCTCGCCGGAATCGGCCAGGGCCAGCCGGAACCAGCCGGAACCAGCCGGAACCAGCCGGAACCAGCCGGAACCAGCCGGAACCAGCCGGAACCAGCCGGAACCAGTCGGAACCAGTCGGAACCAGTCGGAACCAGTCGGAATAAGCTGAATCAGCCGTAATCAGAAGGGGAAGCGGCTGCGCCCGTGCTGGATGGAGATCCACTTCTGGGTGGTGAAGGCCTCCACCATCGCGTCGCCGTTGAGCCGCCCGATGCCGGAGTGCTTCTCGCCGCCGAAGGGGACGATCGGCTCGTCGTGCACGGTGCCGTCGTTGATGTGGATCATGCCGGTGTGGATCCGCTTGGCGACCCGGACGCCGCGCTCGACGTCGGCGGTGTGGACGGCGCCGCTGAGCCCGTACGGGGTGTCGTTGGCGATCCGCACGGCCTCGTCCTCGCCGTCGAAGGGGAGGATCAGGGCCACCGGGCCGAAGATCTCCTGGGCGAGGACGGGGGCGTCGGCGGGGACGCCGGCGAGGACCGACGGGGAGACCAGGTTGCCCTCGATCGTGCCGCGCAGGAGCGCGGTGGCACCGCCCGCCACGGCCTGCTCCACGGCACCGTCGACCGACTCGGCCTGCTGGGAGTTGATGAGCGGGCCGATGTGGGTGGCGGGGTCGGCCGGGTCCCCGACCCGGAGCGTCTTCACCTTGGCGACGAACTTCTCGGTGAACTCCGCCTCCACGCTCCGGTCGACCAGGATGCGGTTGGCGGCCATGCAGACCTGGCCCTGGTGGACGAAGCGGCTGAAGACGGCGGCGTCGACGGCGTAGTCCAGGTCGGCGTCGTCGAGGACGATCAGGGCGCTGTTGCCGCCGAGTTCGAGGACGGCGTGCTTGAAGTTCTGCGCGCAGACCGTGGCCACGTGGCGGCCGACCTTGTCGGAGCCGGTGAAGGAGATGACCTTCGGGATCGGGTGGGTCAGCAGCGCGTCGCCGATCTCGGCGATGTCGGTGACGACGACGTTGAGCAGCCCGGCGGGCAGGCCCGCCTCCTCCAGGATGCTCGCGACCAGGGTGCCGCCGCAGATCGGGGTGTTCTGGTGCGGCTTGAGGACGACCGCGTTGCCGAGCGCGAGGGCGGGGGCGACCGACTTGATGGAGAGGAGGAAGGGGAAGTTGAAGGGGGAGATGACGCCGACGACGCCGACCGGGAGGCGGTAGACGCGGTTCTCCTTGCCGTCGACCGGCGAGGGCAGGATGCGGCCCTCGGGGCGCAGCGCCAGCTGGATCGCCTCGCGCAGGAACTCCTTGGCGAGGTGCAGTTCGAAGGCGGCCTTGAGGCGGGTGCCGCCGAGCTCGGCGACGATCGTCTCGGCTATCTCGGCCTCGCGGTCCTCGACGATCCGCAGGGCGCGCTCGAAGACGAGGCGCCGGGTGTAGGGGTTGGTCTCGGCCCAGGCCGCCTGCGCGCGCTCGGCGGCGCGGTAGGCGCGGTCCACCTCGCCGGCGGTGGCCACCGTGATCGAGGCGAGCTTCTCCCCGGTGTAGGGGTTGAAGTCGATGATGTCCCAGGAGCCGCTGCCCGGCTTCCACTCGCCGTCGATGAACTGGTGGGCCAGGTCGGTGAAGTGCGACATGGACGGAGAACCCCTCTGCCGGCTGCCGGTCGTCGGGCGCGCGCGGACGCCCGATCGCCGGGGCTACTGATGCACCGTCATCGTACTGATGTATCAGGAGAGTTGGAGGAGGCCCCGGAGAAGATCACGACTTTCGGCCGGATCCGGACTGTCCTTCGCGAGCTTCTCCATCACCGCGGCGTACTGGGCGACCTCCTCGCGCTTGTCGAGGTAGAGAGCACCGGTGAGCTGCTCCAGGTAGACGACGTCGGAGAGGTCGGACTCGGGGAAGCTGAGCATGGTGAAGGAGCCGCTCTCGCCGGCGTGGCCGCCGAAGCTGAAGGGCATGACCTGGAGGGTGACCCCGGGGTGCTCGGAGACCTCGATGAGGTGCTTCAGCTGTCCGCGCATGACGGCCCGGTCGCCGTACGGGCGGCGGAGGGCGGCCTCGTCGAGGATGACGTGGAAGTGCGGGGCGCGCTCGGAGACGAGGACCTTCTGCCGTTCGAGGCGGAGGGCGACGCGGCGGTCGATCTCGGCCCGCGAGGCGCCGGGCATGCCGCGGGAGACGACCGCGTGGGCGTACTCCTCCGTCTGCAACAGACCGTGGACGAACTGCACTTCGTAGACCCGGATGAGGGAGGCGGCGGCCTCCAGACCGATGTACGTCTGGAACCAGCCCGGCAGGACGTCGCCGAAGCTGTGCCACCAGCCGGCGAGGTTGGCCTCGCGGGCGAGCCCCAGGAGGGCGCCGCGCTCGGTCTCCTCGGTGACCCCGTAGAGGGTGAGCAGATCCTCTATGTCCCTGGCCTTGAAGCTCACCCTTCCCAACTCCATGCGGCTGATCTTGGATTCGGAGGCGCGGATCGAGTAGCCGGCGGCCTCGCGGGTGATGCCCCTCGATTCGCGCAGGCGCCTCAGCTGGGAGCCGAGGAGGATGCGCCGGACGACGCTCCCGCCCGCTCCGTTCATTTCGCCTGCGGTCACGGCTCCAGCCTTCCCTTCACGGTGACGAGCCCCCGTCGAGCCCCGGATTCTGCCACCAAACGCTTCAGCGCGTACACATCTGATTACGGAAGGGGATGCGCAGGGGTGGGATTTGGACGACGCCGGACACACCGCTGTCAAGAAGATTTCCACAGATTCACCACAGGTTCGGACAGGTCCGGCACCCGTCCGCGCGTGCACGTGCATCTGCCCTTGCATCCCGTGGGCGCATTCGGAACCATGGACCCCGCGCAGCCGCGTGCCCGTTCGCGTCGGCGCGTGTTGTCGCACCGTTTCGCACCGTTGTCGCACCACCGCCGCGATTCCCGGGAGTGCCTCGCATGGGGACGAATGGATCGACCGTGCTCGAGCCGTTAAGGCAGGGTCTCCCGCCGATCGATCCCGGCGCCGTCTCCACCTCCGCCTCCTGCGCCCTGCCCGCCCGGTACGAAGCCGTGCGCGGGGCCCGGAAGTTCACCAGCGCCACACTCGACAGCTGGGACCTGGGCGACCGCTTCGACGACGTGGCCCTGGTCGTCTCCGAGCTCGTCACCAACGCGCTGCGGCACGCCGTCCCCGACGGCGGCTGTCCCGACGACCCGCAGACCCCGCAGGTGCGGCTGCACCTGATGCGCTGGGCGTCCCGTCTGGTGTGCGCGGTGCGCGACCCCAGCCGGATGAGCCCGGAGGCGCGCGGCGGCGAGGAGGACTTCTCCGCCGAGTCGGGCCGCGGCCTGTTCCTGGTGGAGTCCTTCAGCGACAGCTGGGGCTGGCACCCGCTGGCCGGACGGCTCCAGGGCAAGGTGGTCTGGGCGCTGTTCCGGGTGGGCCCGGAGGAATAGGGACACGGGGCGGGAACGGGTACGGGGCAGAGGGCGAGGACGGGCGGCACGGGGCGCGCGTGCGCACGCCCGTGCAGGCGCACGGACGCGGACGGCCGCCCGGAGGGCGCCCAGGGGCGCCACGGGAACGCCGGAGGGACGCCCGGAGGAAGCGGACGGACGGCGGACGGGCTCGTGCGGACAGGGGGAGGCCCCGGCGGTGGACCGCCGGGGCCTTTTTGCCCGTACCGCCTCCGGCCGCGGGCCGGGCGGGCGTCCGCGGGTCAGACGAGGTGGTCGAACTCCCCGTCCTTGACGCCCAGCAGGAGCGCCTCTATCTCGGCCGGCGTGTAGACGAGCGCGGGCCCGTCCGGGTGGCGGGAATTGCGCACGGCAACGTTTCCCCCCGGCAGTTTGGCGAACTCCACGCACGAGCCCTGGGAGTTGCTGTGCCTGCTCTTCTGCCAGACGACACCTCGCAGCTCCGTGGCCGCCATGCCGTTGTACGCGTGATGCGCGTGGTGCACTGGTAGCTCCCCGAGTTGCTTGGTGCAGATGTCAACTTCCCCGGATCATAGCTTCGTTCACATGCCGCTGCATGAGCAGATGCACGTGCACGAGGCGTGGCGTAGCGGCTACGCGACTCAGCGTGCGACCTGCGCGGACGCCCCGGGCGGACACCCTCGTCCCCACCCGGTCCGCGCCCGCTCCGCACCCCGTCCGCGCACGCGAACGCCCCCGCGATCTTCCCATCCGGGTGGACGGGCGTGCGGGGGCGGTGGTTCCCTGCCCGGTCAGAAGGCGGGCAGGTCGGAGAGGAGCCGGTCCGCGCGGTCGTACAGCCGGACGGACAGCGAGGCACCCCGCTCGGCGGTCACGGCGTACCAGACCCCCCAGCCGGGGCGGTCCGCCAGTTCGAGGAGGGCAGCGGCGACGATCCGGCCCTTGGCGTCCACGAGGTCGACCCGGCCCGCGTCCTCCGTCCCGTAGTAGAGGCCGGAGTGGAAGGCGCCCTCGCTCTGGTGGCTGACGCCGGGCTGCCGCAGGTCGATGTTGCCGTCGGCGACGCTGCGGAACTGCTCCGTGTCGTCCTCCCCTCCCCGCCAGTGCTTCCCCTCGCGGGTGAGCCACACCGTCCAGCCGGGCGCGGCGGTCACCCGCTCCCCCACCGCCACGGTCCGCACGGGGGTGGGGATCCGCGGGTCGGTGGCGGAGGCCCGGGGGGTGCGGGGCGCGGACGGGGCGGCGGTCGGGACGAGGGCGCCGGTGGCCGGGGAGACGGCCGGCGGGGCGGCGAGCCCCGCGGCGGGGTGCGGGTCGCCGGCCAGGGTCGCACCGGCCGCGACGGCGGCCGATACGCCGAGGACGGCGAGGACCGAGAGGGCGACGGTACGGCGCCGCCGGCGCGCCCGGCCCGCCCGGACGACCGCCGCCACGGGCGCGGGCCCCGGGGTCACGTCGTGGGCGGCGCGCGCGAACTCGGCGCGGAGCAGGTCGTCCCACGCCTCGGAGGCGTCGGGCCCGGTGTCGGGTGCGGGGGTCATGGGCGGGCTCCGTAGGGGGTGCGGAGGGGCGGGCCGGCCGGGGGCGGGACGGCGGAGGCGAGCCGGGGGTGGGAGCGGAGGGCGGCGAGGCCGCGGCGGGCGTGGGTCTTCACCGTGCCGACGGAGCACTGGAGGACGTCGGCGATCTCCTGCTCGGTCAGGTCGTCCCAGTACCGGAGGACCATCACGGTGCGCTGGCGGACGCTCAGGTCGGCCAGCGCCTCCAGGAGCACGGCCCGCTCCTCGACGGCCTCGGCGTGGCCCGCGTGCCGGTGCCGGGCGGGTTCCGGCAGCACGGGGACGAGCAGGTGGGCGACCCGGCGGCGGCGCAGCCGGCTGAGGTTGTTGTTGACGAGGGCCCGGCGCACATAGAGGTCGATCTCGTCGCGCGGGACCTTGCGCCAGCGGCCGTACACCTTGGCGAGGGTCGTCTGCACCAGGTCCTCGGCCTCGTGGAAGTCGCCGGTGAGCAGCTGGGCCGTGCGGACGAGCCGGGGCCACGCCGCGGCGGCGAAGGCGGCGAAGGCGGCGTCGGGCCCGGAGTCGGGATCGGACCGGGGCTCGGGCCGGAGCTCCGGCCCGGGCTCGGAGCGGGGCTCGGGAACCGGTGGGTGGGTCACGGTGGCGAACCTCGCGATCGGGAGGTGGTACGGCGGGGCCCGCCCCGTGCCGGGCCCCGCCGAGCGTGGTGGACGGCCCGTCAGAAGTCCATGGCGGGCAGCTCGACGAGGAGCCGCCCGTCACGGGCGTAGAAGGAGACGGAGACGTCGTGGCCGGTCGGCGCGGTGTGGGCGTACCAGACGCCCCAGTCCGGCCGGCCGGGCAGCTGGAGCAGGGTGGCGCGGGTGACGCGCCCCTCCGCGTCGGTGAGTTCGACCCGGCCGGGGCGGTGCGGACCTCCGTAGACGCCCGAGTGGAAGTCGCCCTCGCCCTGGTGGCTCAGGGCCGGCTGCGTCAGGTCGAGGTTGCCGTCGACGACGCTGCGGAACTGCTCGAAGCCGTCCGGGCCGGTCCAGTGCTTGCCCTGGCGGGTGAGCCAGAGCGTGTAGCCGCCGCCGGCGTCGACGCGCTCGCCGGAGCGGACGGTCCGCACCGCGGAGACGGAGCCGGTGGGGGCGGACGCGGCGGGGGCGCCCGGGGCCGGGGCGGAGGCGGAGGCGGTGGAGACGGAGGGGGCCGTGGGGGCGGCGGTGGCCGGGGCGGCGAGCGCGGCGGCGGCCACCGCCGCCGTCACGGCGGCGCCCGCGGCGAGCAGGTACTTCTTCATGGGGTCGCTCCTGGTTCCCTGGTTCCCTGGTTCCTGACGGTCTTCCACCCTTCTCAACTCCCGTGGTGGTGGATGTGGATGACACCTCGTCGGGAGATTTTCGGAGGGCGGAGGGGAAGAGGGAGGAGGGGGCCGCGGGGAGGGCCGCGGGGCGGACTGGGCTTCAGGCGTCGGCGAGGGCCGTCGACAGGTCGTCCAGGGCGGCCAGGAGCAGCCGCGCCGCCTTCCTCAGCAGCGGGTCGGTGACCTCCGTGTCCCAGGCGGCGACGGTCTCGCGCAGGTCGTCCCAGGCGGGCTCCTTCCGCTCGCGGACCGCCTTGGCGCCGCGCTCGGTCGCCTTCCGCAGCGCTTCCGCGAGACCGGCGGCGGCGGGCAGCGGCGGGGCGCCGCGCTCGGGCAGGTGGGCCTCCAGGAGCATGGCGGCCCGCCCGAACTCGGCGAGCGCGTGGCCCGCGCCCTCGGCCGCCGCGTGCGAGAGCCCCCGGTGCCGTACCGGCTCGTGGGTGGCCCGGCCCAGGGCGTCGTGCCAGGCCACGCGGGCGGCGCGGGCGGAGAGCAGGGCCTCGCGCACGTCGGGGCTGCCGGGCCCGGCGGGGTCGGCGTACCGGGCGGCGACGGCCGCCGCGTACCGCCCCGAGGTGGTGAGCCACTCGGCGAGCAGGCCGCGCAGCCGGGGTGTCTCCCAGGCGGGGTAGAGGGCGTAGCCGAGCATCGCCAGGAGGCCGCCGAGGAGGGTGAGGAGGACCCGGTCCCGGACGGTCTGGGTCACCCCGGAGCCCTCCATGCCGAGCAGGAAGACGACGTACGCGGCGACGCAGACCTGGCTGACGGCGTACCCCGTCCTCATCAGCAGGTACATGCCGAAGGCGCAGAGCACGGCGAGCACCGCGGAGAGGTACGTCCCCGGGTGCGCGGTCCGCACGACGGCGGTGGCGAGCGCGACCCCGACGAGCGTGCCGCCGAAGCGGGCCACCGAGCGGGCGTACGTCTGCGAGAAGTCCGGGCGCATCACCATCACGGAGGTCATCGGCGCCCAGTAGCCGTGCCCGAAGGGGAGCACCAGGCCGAGCAGGTAGCCGGCGGCGGCGACCACCGAGACCCGGATCGCGTGGCGCAGGATCGCCGACCCCGGCCGCACCTCGGCCCGCATCTGCGCCAGCACGAGCGGCGCGAGCCGGAGGAGGGTGGGCCGGGTGCGCGGCGCGAGGACGGACCCGCCGCCCCGGGCGGCGGCGGGAACAGGGGTGGGGGCAGGGGCTCGGGCCGGGGCCTTCGGGCCCCGCCCTCCCGGGCCCGTCTCCGTCCGGGGCTCCACCGTCTCGACGACGTCGCCGAGGAGGGCGATCAGGCGGAGGGCGGTGCGGTGGGCGCGGTCGGTGAGGATCGTGCCGGTGTCGGGGGTGCGCAGGGCGGCGACGGCGGCGGGGGGCAGCCGGACCGGTTCGCCGCGCCGGATCGCGTGCGCGGTGGCGTCCAGGACCTCCCCCGCCGCGGCGAGCAGCTCGCGGACCCGGTCGCGCTGCGGGCCCTCCGCCGGAGCGCCGACGGCCGGGTCGGCGAGCGAGGCGAGCACGGGCCGGATCCGCTCGGCGAGCCGCCGGGGCCCGTGCAGTTCGGCGGGGCGGCGCCGGGCCTGCCGGGGGGTGACGGCGGCGGCGCTGCGGGCGGTCATGAGCGGGACCGGGTCGAAGGCCGCGACCGGGTCGTGGCGCAGCCGGCGGGCGTAGTCGGCCTCCGCGGCGAGCGCGTCGGCGAGGGCGTCGCGCTGCGCCCCCCCAGGGCCGTACCGGCAGCAGCACGACCAGTGCGGCCTGGACGACACCGCCCGCGAAGATCATGACGGCGTGCCCGGCCGCGGTGGCGACGGAGGTGGGCAGCGTGACCGTGACCAGCATGATCGCCACGTTGGAGGAGGCGATGATGCCGGCCGTGGGCCCGGCGGCCCAGGCGAGGCCGGAGAGGAAGGTCCACAGCAGCAGCAGGGCGAGGAAGAGGATCGTGTGCGATCCGGTCAGGTACCCCAGGAAGGTGGAGACGGCGAGGCTGCCGCCGGAGGCGAGCGCGAGCGTCGGCCGGGGTCGCCAGGACCGCTGGAAGGTCGCGATGGCCGCCTGGAACGCGCCGAACGCGGACGCGGCGGCGACGGCGGGCCCGAAGACGGCCAGCGAGAAGCCGACGACCAGCGCGAGGCCGAGCGCGCCCCGGGCGGCGATGACGGGCGCCAGCCGCCGCCGCTCGACGGTGAGGCCCGAGCGGGCGGTCTCCCTCAGCGCCCGGAGCCAGCTCATGGACCGAGCGTAGCGACGATCCACCCGTAACCCGACATTTCCCACCATCCGGTGGAGGGGTCGCCGGACGCCGGTCCGGAGGACGCGCCCCTGCGCTCCGGGGCGGAGCCGCGGCCGGAGCCGGGGTCGGCCGGAGCGGAGCCGGAGTCGGCCGGGCTCGGCCGGGGCCTGCCGGGGGGCGCCGGGCTCGGCCGGGCTCGGCCGGGCTCCGGGCTCGCCCGGGGCTCCCGGTGGCGGGGGCCGGTCACGCGGCAGGCCGGTCGGGCGGCAGGCCGGTCGGGCGGCAGGCCGGTCGGGCGGCAGGCCGGTCGGGCGGCAGGCCGGTCGGGCGGCAGGCCGGTCAGACAGGCCCTAGTCGCGCGGGCGGCGGTCCAGGCGGGCCCGGTCCGGGGACAGGGTGGCGCTCTCGGCGGCGGTGGCGCCGTGGTGCCAGCCGTCCTCGTCCCACATCGCCCGGACCCTGGTCGCCCGCGTCTCCGGGAAGAGCTCGTCGGTACGGGCGCTCACCGCGACCTCCCGGGAGGCGAGGACCGGCAGGAGGGTCGGGGCCTCGGCCGCGACCCGGCGGGAGGTCGCTTCCAGGCGGGCGCCCAGCCGGTTCGCGTACGCGAGGAGGAAGGACTGCCGGAAGGACTTGGTGCGCTTGCGGCCGCCCTTGCGCTGCTCGGCCTCCGCGCGGGTCATCGCGGCCGTCCCCTGCACGAGCAGCGAGGTGTAGAGCAGTTCGACCGGGTCGAGGTCGGCCTCGAAACCGACCACCGTCGAGAAGCCGTACGCCTCGTTCCACACCGCCCGGCAGTGGTTCGCGCCCGCCACCGCGTCGAGCAGGATCGCCTTCGCCTGCTCGTACGGCGGCTCCACGCCGATCCTGATCGCCCCCGGCGCCTGCGGCGACGGCGCCCCGGCCGCGAGCCCCGCCTCGTCGAGGCTGTGCCGGGCCATCAGCTCCTGCGCCTTCGCCGTCAGCGCCTCGGCCTCCTCCGGATAGCCGGTGGCCTCCGCCTTGGCGAGCAGGGCCCGGATCCGGGTGAGCATCCTGGGCTCCCCGGCCGCCGCCGGCGGCAGCGCCTCCCCCG
Organism: Streptomyces omiyaensis; assembly: GCF_014650895.1. Taxonomy (GTDB): domain Bacteria; phylum Actinomycetota; class Actinomycetes; order Streptomycetales; family Streptomycetaceae; genus Streptomyces; species Streptomyces omiyaensis. Next base: position 288,914 of record NZ_BMVV01000006.1, on the reverse strand, counting down.
GTACGGGTCCCACCGCGTCGAGCCGGGGCAGCCGGACCAGCAGCCGGTACAGCTCCAGGGCGGCGGTCGCGGAGGAGAAGCGGTCCGCGGGCGGGCCCCCGGCCCCGTCGTCCAGCCCGTCGAGCTGCTCCCGCCAGCGCCGGGGCAGCGTCTCGTACCGCGCCGTCTCGGCCCGCACCAGGCCGCCGAGCAGCCGCAGGTGCTCCTCCGCCAGCTCGCGGCGGACCGTGCGCGCGAGGTCGGCGGGCTGCCAGCCGCGCTCCCACAGCGTCCGCACGTACTCCCGGCCGCGCCGCGCGAGGCCGGCGTCGGCGCCGGGGTCGGCGGCGAGCAGGGAGGCCGCGGTGTCCAGGGAGCGGTCGTCACGGCTGTGCAGCGCCTCCCGCAGCGCCCGTGCGACGGTCGACTCCCGTGCCTCCTCCTGCATGACCCGCCCTGCCCTTCCGTACCTCGCGAAGCCCTCCCCCGATGGTCTCAGCATCCCGGGCCCGGGCCGACGGGGCGGGAGGGGCGGGACGGGAGGGCCGGGAGGGGCGGGGCGGGAGGGGCGGACGGCACAGGCCGTCCGAGGCGGGCCGGCGCGCGGTCGGTGCGGCGCCGCGCGTCCGGCCCGCGGGCCGGACCCCGCTCCGCGGGCCTACCCCAGGGGGTGGGCCTGGCCCTACCCCGGGACGCCCCGCAGGCGGCGTGACCCGGCCCCCGTCGGAGCGGTTCGCTGGGGACATGACCAGCAGCCTTCCTCCTTCCGCCCCCGCCGCCGTGCGGCTCCGGGGGCTCGTCCGGCGGCACGGGGACGTACGGGCCCTCGACGGGGTCGACCTCGACGTCGCCGCCGGGACCTTCACGGCCGTCATGGGCCCGTCCGGTTCCGGGAAGTCCACCCTGCTGCGGTGCGCCGCCGGGCTCGAACGCCCGGACGCGGGCAGCGTCGAGGTGGCGGGCACGGCCCTGGAGGGGCTGAGCGAGCGGCGGCTGACGCTGCTGCGCCGGGACAGGATCGGCTTCGTCTTCCAGTCCTTCAACCTGCTGCCCACGCTGACCGCCGCGCAGAACGTCGCCCTCCCGCTCCGGCTCGCCGGCCGCCGCCCGGCGCGCGGCGAGGTCCGGGCGGCGCTCGCCCGCGTCGGGCTCGCCGGCCGCGAACGGCACCGGCCCGCGGAGCTCTCCGGCGGCCAGTGCCAGCGGGTCGCCGTCGCCCGGGCGCTGATCGCCGGCCCCGCCGTCCTCTTCGGTGACGAACCGACCGGCGCGCTCGACTCCACCACCGGCGCGGAGGTCATGGACATGCTCCGGGCCCTGGTGGACGAGGAGGGCCGGACGCTGGTCGTGGTGACCCACGACCCGCTCGCCGCGGCCCGCGCGGACCGGGTCGTCTTCCTGGTCGACGGGCGGACGGCGGACGAGATCGCCGCGCCGACGGCGGACGGGGTCGCGGCCCGCCTCGCGGAACTGCGCCCGGCGAGCGGGGTCGCGGCCCGCCCCGCGAAGCCGCACCCTGCGGACGGAACCGCCCCCCACCCCACGGCACCGCACCCGGCGGGCGGGGACACGGCCGGCCCGGCGGCACCGCGTCCGGCAAGGGCGGCCGCCGGTCCGCGGGGCGGGGGCGTCCCGTGCTGAGCGTCGTGGTGGGCGGGTTGCGGGCCCGGTGGACGTCCTTCCTGGGCGGGTTCCTCGCCCTGGCCCTCGGCGTCGGGCTGCTGACGGCGACCGGGCTCGGCCTCGCCGCCGCGCTGGACCCGCCGGACCGCGCGCCCGAACGGTTCGCCTCGTCACCGGTCGTCGTCCTCGGACAGGACCGGCTCACCGTGGAGGTCCGGCGCGGCCCCGGCACCGCCCTCGTCTCCCGGCCGCTCGACCGTCCACAGCCTGTGGACGCCGCCGTGCTGGGCGCACTCCGCGCCCGGTGGACCCTGACGGAGAACCCGGCGGGCCCCGCGCGCCCCGACGCCGTCGGGCTCGACGCACCCGCCGAACGGGTCCGCGCCCTCGTCGGCGACCGCGCCCAGGTGCTCACCGGCGCCGAACGCCGCCGCGCCGACCCCGGACACGAACGGGACGGACACGAACTCACCGGCCTCCACGCCCTCCTCGGCACCGCGGGCGGCGTCGCCGCCTTCGTCTCCGTCTTCGTCGTCGCCTCCGTCTTCGCCTTCTCCGTGGCCCTGCGCCGCCGCGAGTTCGGGCTGCTCCGCACCGCCGGCGCCACCCCCGGCCAGCTCCGCCGGCTGCTGCTCGCCGAGGCCGCGGTGCTCGGCGTGACCGCGTCCGCCGCGGGCTGTGCGCTCGGCGCCCTGGCCGCGCCGCCGATGGCCCGGGCCCTGGTGGCCCACGGCCTCGCCCCCGGCTGGTTCGCCTCCGGACGCTTCGCCGACACTGCCGGCGGCGGCGCCGGATGGCCGTACCACCTGGCCTTCTGGACGGGGCTCGGCGTCGCCCTCGCCGGGGCGGCCGCCGCCGCCCACCGCGCCGGGCGGACCGGGCCGGTCGACGCGCTCCGCGAGGCGGACGTCGACCGGGACGTGCTGCCGCCGGGCCGGGCGCTGCTCGGCGCCGGACTCCTCGCGGCCGGACTCGGGCTGCTGGTCTGGACGTACGCCACCGCACCGGAGGCCCTGCTCAAGCGGAAGACGTACACGACCCTGCCGATGCTCCTGACCGGCGGCGCGGCGCTGCTCGCCCCGGTCCTGGTGCGGCCGGCGGCCCGTCTCCTCCCGGTCCCCCGGGGCGGGGCGGTCGGGCTCCTCGTCCGCGCGAACGGCGCGGCCGCCGTGCGCCGGACCGCCGCCGTCGCCGCCCCGGTCCTGGTCACCGTCGCCCTGGCCGGGACGCTCTTCGGGGCCTCGGAGAGCGTGGCGCGCGCGAAGGAGACGGAGGCACGGGAGCGGACGGCGGCGGCGTACGTGGCCGAGGGCCCCCGGGTGGCGCTCCCCGCGCGGACGCCCGCCGGGGCGGTGGTCTCCGCCTCCGGGCCGACCTCCCTCTTCGTACGGGACGGCGCCGAGGCGCTCGTGAAGTACCCGGCCCGGGCCGTCGCCGACCCGGCGGCCTTCGCGGCGCTCGCCCGGCTCCCGGTCGTCGCCGGCGACCTGCGGGACCTCGACGACCGGTCGATCGTGGTGAACGAGGAGTTCGAGCGGCGGCGGGTCGGCGAGGAAATCGAGGTGTGGCGGGCCGACGGAAGCGGTCCGGTACGGCTCCGGGTCGCGGCCGTCCTGGCCCGCGGCACCGGCGACAACGGGCCCTACGTCACCCGCGCCCAGGCGCCCGGCGCGCCGCTCGACCGGCTGGAGTCGGACCGGCCCCCGGCCTCGGCCGACGAGCCCTCGGCCGGCGAGCCCTCGGCCGCCGCGCCGCCGACCGTGAACCGGGCGGCCCGGACGGGCCTGCGGCTGCTCCTCGTCCTGGTCCTCCTCTACACGGTGATCGCCCTGGCGAGCACCCTGTTCATGGCGACGTCGGTACGCGGCGGGGAACTGGCCTCGCTCCGGCTGGCCGGCGCCACCCGTGTCCAGGCCCTGCGGGCGGTGACGGGCGAGGCGGTCCTCGCGGTCGTCCTCGGCACGGTCCTCGGGCTCGGCGTGACCGCCGCCGTCCTCGGCGCCCTCGGCGCGGGGCTCGCGGCGCTCTCCGCACCCGTCGCGCTGGCGGTGCCGTGGGCCCAGACCGGGGCGGCGGCGGGCGTCTGCGCCGTGGTCGCCGTCGCCGCGTCGGCCCTGCCCGCGTGGCGGCTCACCCGCTGACCGGCGATGGTGGGACGGGGTGGTGGCCGGGGTCGGAGCCGGGCCACCGCCCCGCCCCACCCCGCCACCGCGCGCCGACGCCCCGCGCCGCGGCCCGCGAGGAGCCGCGCCCGGCGGCGCGGCGGGGTGCGGCCTGCGTCCCGGATGTCGTGAACCGCCGTTGTCAGTGGCGGGTGCCAGACTCGCGCCCATGAGCGAGAGGTGGGCGCTGGCCCCGGAGCCGGAGGGGGAGGGCGCGCTCCTCGTGCCCCTCGGGCCGGACGGCGCGCCCGCCGGGGAGGTGCGCCGCGAGCCGGACCTGGCCGCGGCCGTGCGGGCCCGGCCCGGTGTGGCGCGCTGGGTGTGGCGGTCCACGGCCGAGGTGTATCCGCGGCTGCTCGCCGCCGGCGTCCGCGTCGAGCGGTGCTACGACGTGGAGGACGCCGAGCAGCTGCTCCTGGGCCACGAGGGCCGCCTCGGCGAGCCCCGCTCGGCCGCCGCCGCCTGGGCCCGGCTGCGGGACGCCCCGGTGCCCCCCGATCCCCCGCAGCGCACCGCCGACCCCGGCTCCCAGGACTCCCTCTTCGAGCCGAGGCCCGTCGCCGCCGTCCCCTTCGAGGGCCTCCTCGCCGTCTACGCGGAGCAGCAGCGCCGCCACGACCGGGCCGAACACCCGGGCAGGATGCGGCTGCTGACCGCCGCCGAGTCGGCCGGGATGCTGGTCGCCGCCGAGATGCACCGGTCCGGGCTGCCCTGGCGGGCCGACGTGCACCGGGAGCTGTTGCAGGAGCTGCTGGGCGAGCGGTACGCGGGCGGGGGCGAGCCGCGCCGTCTGGCCGGGCTCGCGGACGAGGTGTCGGCCGCCTTCGGCCGCCGGGTCAGACCCGACCTGCCGGCCGACGTGGTGAAGGCCTTCGCCGGGGCCGGGATCCGGCTGCGGTCCACCCGCCGCTGGGAGCTGGAGGAGATCGACCACCCGGCGGTGGAGCCGCTGATCGCCTACAAGAAGCTGTACCGGATCTGGACGGCGCACGGCTGGTCCTGGCTGGCGGACTGGGTGCGCGACGGCCGCTTCCGGCCGGAGTACCTCCCGGGCGGGACGGTCAGCGGCCGCTGGACGACCAACGGCGGCGGGGCGCTCCAGATCCCGAAGGTGATCCGGCGGGCGGTCGTCGCCGACGAGGGCTGGCGGCTGGTGGTGGCGGACGCCGACCAGATGGAGCCGCGGGTGCTCGCCGCGATCTCCCGCGATCCGGGCCTGATGGAGGTCGCCGGGCACCCGGACGACCTCTACACCCGCCTGTCCGACCGGGCGTTCTCCGGCGACCGCGACCACGCCAAGCTCGCCCTGCTGGGCGCGATCTACGGCCAGACCAGCGGTGACGGCCTGAAGAACCTGGCGGCGCTGCGCCGCCGCTTCCCCCGCGCGGTCGCCTACGTCGACGAGGCGGCGAAGGCCGGCGAGGAGGGCCGGCTCGTCCGCACCTGGCTCGGCCGGACCAGCCCCAAGGCGGTCGGAGCGGGCGACGACGGCGAGGCGGGCCTCCCCCAGGAGGGCCCCGAGCAGGCGGCCGTGGAGGACGGGTTCACGCCGGGGTACGCCTCCGGCAACGCCCGGGCGCGGGGCCGTTTCACCCGCAACTTCGTCGTCCAGGGCAGCGCCGCGGACTGGGCGCTGCTGATGCTGGCGGCGCTGCGCCGCACCCTGTCGGACGCCGGGATGCGGGCCGAGCTGGTCTTCTTCCAGCACGACGAGGTGATCGTGCACTGCCCGGCGGAGGAGGCCGGGGCGGTGACGGAGGCGATCCGGGCGGCGGGCGACGAGGCGGGCCGGATCGCCTTCGGGGCGACCCCGGTCCGCTTCCCGTTCACGACGGCGGCGGTGGAGCGGTACGCGGACGCCAAGTGACCCGGGGCGGCACGCCGGAGCCGAGCCCCGGAGCGGTACGCGGACACCGGACGGCAGCCGGAGCGGCAGGCGGACGCCGGGTGGAACCGGAGTCGTCCACGCGGACGCCGGACGGCGGCCGGCGTCCACGCGGACGGCGCCCTCCCGGCGCCTACTTGGCGGGGATCTTCGTCCACCGGGGGTCGAGCGCGACCGCCTTCAGCTGCTTCATCGTGAGGGCCGGCTCCGCGCGGGTCGCCGCGTCTTGCTGGGCACCGGTGTTGAAGGCGGAGACGACGACCCGGAAGCCGTCCGGCGTCATGGTGTCGGCGGACCACCACACCACGCCCGCGCCGCCCTTCTCGCCGGGCTGCCGGGAGAGCTTGACCAGGCGGCCGTCGGGCAGGGTGGTGACGTCGCCGGAGCCGTAGAGCTGGTCGGCGACGTCGTCCATGCCGTACTGGACGTTGACCTGGACGAGGCTCTTGCCCTTGCCGTCGTCGACGACGACGTAGGCGAACTCGCCCCCGCCGCCCTTGCCGACGACCCGGAGCCCCTTGGGCAGCACCGCGCGCAGGGTGGCGGCGACGCCGTTGCCGGTGATCTGCGGCGGCGGGGTCCTGAGGGGCTTGCCCGGGCCGCCCGGGGCGGCGGGAGCGGTGGGCAGCGGCGGGATCTGGGCGAGCAGCGGCCGCCAGGCCCTGGCGAGGACGATCCCCCTGAGCTGGTTGGCGTTGAAGGGCGGGTCCTCGCGGCTGATCTCGGCCCCCTTCTCGGCGGGCGCGTTGTACTCGCTCGCGTCGACCAGGAGGCCGTCCTGCGTGAGCAGGACCGCGCGCCAGTTCTTGGTCGCCTCGCGCTTGTCCGGGTACTCGTACCCCTGGAAGACCATCAGCCGGGAGCCGTCGGAGAGCCGTTCGGTGGTGCAGGCGTCGTGCGGGACGTACACCGGGTCGGGGCAGGTCACCTGGTCGGCGCCCGCTTCCGCGTCGCGGCCGGCCCGGCTGAGGGAGATGCCGAAGGCGGCCTCGCCCCGGCCGTCGTCGTAGATGCCGCTCAGGGCCTGGCCGGTGCCGTCGAGGCCGTCGAAGCTCCACTTCCCGGCGGGGGTGTTGGCCTTGACGATGTCCGCGATCCGGGAGAGCGGGATCTCCGCCTCGCCCGGCTTCAGGGTCCCGGCGGTCGGCGCCGGGGCGGGCGTCCGGGAGACGTCCGGCTTCCCGCCGTCCTGGGGGGCGGCGGCCGCGGACGCCTTGTCCGAGGCGTCCGGGGGGGTGACGACGGAGCCGGCGTAGACGCCGCCGACGCCGATCGCGGCGAGCGCGAGGGCACCGCCGGTGACGGCGAGGCGGCGGCGGAAGAGCCTGCGCCGGCCCCGGGCGAGGCCGCCGGAGACCAGTTCGGGCCGGCCGTCGACGGCGAAGCTCTCGCCGGCGGCGCGCAGGACCGGGCCGAGCTCGTCGGCGAAGCCGTTCTCGGGATCGTGGTGTTCGTGCTGGGGCATGGCGGGATCACCGTCTCTGCTGGGGAGGTGCAGGGGATGGAGGGGGCGGGCTTCGCGGACACCGGTGAGGCGCGTTGTCCGCGAACACCCTTATAAAGGGGCGGAGTTCGGCGGTGCGGCGGCACGGGCCGGTGCGACGGCCGGTGACGCGGCCCGCTCAGCGGCCGGCGAACTCCGCGACGCTGCCGCCGAGTCGCTGCCGCAGCTTGCCGAGCGCGCGCGAGGTGCGGGTGCGGACGGCGGCCGAGCTGGTGTGCAGGGCGTCGGCGGTCTCCTCGACGCTGCGGTCCTCCCAGTAGCGCAGCACCACGACCGCCCGGTCCTTCGGGGGCAGTGCGGCGAGCGCGTCGAGGAGGGCGATCCGCAGCAGGGGGTCGCTGCCGTCGTCCGGGGTGTGGTCGGGCAGTTCGCCCAGCGGGCGCTCGGTCGCGGAGCGGCGGCGCTGGTGGCTGAGGAACGTGCGGACGAGGACGGTCTGGGCGTACGCGGCGGGGTTGCCGATCCGGGACGTCCGTCCCCAGAGGGCGTACATCTTCCCGAGCGTCTCCTGCGTGAGGTCCTCGGCGAGGTGGACGTCCCCGCTGGTCAGCAGGCAGGCCGAGCGGAACAGCTGGCCCGTGCGCGCCGAGGCGAACTCCAGGAACTCGTCCGCGCGGGACGTTCTCATGCCCCTCCTCTCCCTGGTGGTCGCGGTCCGGTGGTCGCGGGGGGTGACGGCCGGTCGCCGTGGGCGACCGGCCTCCCCCCGCTGTCGTGCTGTACACCTCTTCGACGCGACGGGAGCGGGGAAATGTTTCATCGAACCCGCCCGCGCACGTATCCCGAGAAGCGGAATCGGGTAATCCTGTTGGTATGAACACCTTCAGCGCAGAGAACCTGGCTGCTGGGGTTTGGCAGTCGGGTCTGGGACAAGTCATCGGCGGCCTGGTCCTCGTCGCCATCCTGATCGGGGCCTTCTGGTTCGGCTACCGGGTCCGCACCCGCGAGTCCCGCCCCCCGGAGCCCGAGGAACAACCGCACCGGCCGGAGACCGGCGCGATCCCCGGAGAGATGTCCGAGTACCGCCGGCCCGCGGAGATGCCGCAGACCGACGGCGCCCACCGGCTCATGCCGTACCAGCTCAAGGAGGGCGGCGGCACGGAGACCTCGCCCGACCCGCCCAGCGAGGAGAAGCGCAAGTGGGGCGGCATCTCCAGCGGTGGCTTCGGCAGCGGAGGCACCGGACACGGCGACTGACGTGGACACCGCCTCGCGCGCCCGGCTGCGGGTCATGGCCCGCGCCCTGCTCGGCTCCGTCCCCGAGGCGGACGGGGCGGTGCGGACCGCGGAACGCGTCCTCGCCCCGTACGGCCCCGGCCCCCGCACGCGCCGGGGCCCCGGCCCCGTGCCCGATCCCGGCCCCTCCCCGGAGGCCGTCCTCGCCCGGGTCTGCCTCGGCCGGCTCAGGGCCCGGGAGGCCCGCCGCACCGACCCCTGGGACCCGTGGTCCGGCGTCTCGGACGCGCCGGACCCCACCCCGGCGGAGCGGCTCGTCCTCGTCCTCCACGACGACTTCGGCGTCCCCTACGAGGAGCTCGCCCCCGCGCTGGAGCGCGCCCCGGCGGCGGTCCGCCAGATCGGCGCCCGCGCCCGGGCCCGGGCCCGGGGCACCGAGGAGATGCCCGCCCCCGATCCGGTGCGCCTCGGGGCGGCCGTCGAGGCGGTCCTCGCCGCCGCCCGGGACGGCGACACGGCGGCCCTCCGCGCCCTGCTCGACCCGGACGCGGTCCTGCGGGCCGACCCCGGAGCCGTACGCGGCGGGGTCCGGCCCGCCCACGGCGCCCCGGCGGTCGCCCGGGTCCTGGCGGCCCGCGCGCCGCTGGGCCGCCCGGTCCTGGTGAACGGCGCCCCGGGCCTCGTCGCGGCCCCGGACGCGGTCTACCGCTTCACCGCCCCGGCCGGCCCGATCACCTCGATCGACGTCCTGGCCGACCCGTCCCACGTGAACCGCCTCGCGATCACGCCGTGACCGGCCCGCCGCCCCGCCGGGGGGACGGGTCTCGCGGCCCGCGGGCCACCCGCCCGCCGCGGCACGCGCACCACCGCGGCACGGGCCCCCGCCGTCAGCGCTCGCCGGCCTCCGCGGCGGCCCGCGGGACCGCGACGTCGGCCCGGCGGCCCGCCCGGTCGGCGATGTGCCCGGGCACGGCCCCGGCGAGGGCCTCCGGCAGGGCGGGGTCGGGGACCGGCGTGCCGAAGGTGGTCACCACCGGCAGCACCCCCGCCCACAGCCCGAGCTCCGCGTCCTCGGAGTCGCCGTCGTCCGGCGGCCCGCTCCGCGTCTTCACCGACGCCTCGGTGAGGTCGAGCGCGAGCAGCGAGGTGGCCGCCAGCTCCTTCCGGCTGGGCCGGCGCACGTACTCCCACTGGCCCGGGCTGCTCTGCTCGGTCAGCGCCCGCAGGCCCCGCAGCTTCTCCTCCGGGTCGGTCACCAGCTCGGGGACGCCGTAGACCATGGCGCACCGGTAGTTCACCCCGTGCTCGAACACCGACCGGGCCAGCACCAGCCCGTCCACGTGGGTCACCGTCACGCAGACCGTGCTCCCCGGCGCCTGGACGAGGCTCCGGCTGGCCACCGACCCGTGCACGTACAGCCGGTCGCCGTCGACGCCGTACGCGGTCGGCACCACCATCGGCACGCCGTCCACGGTCACCCCCAGGTGGCAGAGCCACCCGGCGGCCAGCACGGCGTCCAGGTCCTCCCGCCGGTGCGACCCCTTCTCCCTCATCCGGCGCAACCGCGTCCGCTCGGTCACCCCGAGCTCGTCCCGGCCCATGCTTCCCCCACTTCCTCGGAATCGTCGCTGCCATCATGCAGCTCCGGCGGGCCGTGATCGACCCGGGTCAGCGGAACGGCCGGAACTGGCACGGGTCTTCGGCGCCGACCCCCGCCACCAGGGCGTGCGCCCGTGTCGCCGTGTGGGTGAGGCTGACCAGCCAGGAGCGGACGCCCGCCGCCTCCGCCAGGGCCGCCGCGCGGCCGGAGAGGAGGAGGGAGGGCGCGCCCCCGGGGGCCCGCAGGACCTCTATCTCGGTGAGGGCCGCACCGGAGAGGCCGGTTCCCAGGGCCTTCAGCACCGCTTCCTTCGCCGCGAACCGGACCGCGTACCGCTCCGCCGGGTCGCCGAGGACGTCGCAGTAGGCGCGCTCCGCATCGGTGAACACCTTGGTCCGGAAGCGTGGTTGCCGGGTCAGGGCGGCCCGGATGTCGGCCACGTCCACCAGGTCCGTCCCGACGCACAGGACCCGCCTGCCGACCAGGCCTTCCGTCCACTCCGTGCGGGGTCCCACTCGCGATCCGTCTCCTTGCCGCGCAACCGCCCTCAGGACTAGGGTGCCTGCCGCCACCCGACAGAGCACCACAGTAGCGAGAGGGCCACCGCGATGAGTGTGCGGTTCACGATCGAGGCCAACCCCACACCTGCGAGCCGCGCCCGTCGCGACGAGATCCTCCAGGACCCCCGGTTCGGGCAGTACTTCACCGATCACATGGCCCGCGTCGTCTGGACGAAGGACGGCGGCTGGCGGGACGCGGCCGTCGTGCCGTTCGCCCCCATCCCGATGCACCCGGCCGCCGCCGTCCTGCACTACGCGCAGGAGATCTTCGAGGGCATGAAGGCCTACCGGCACGCGGACGGTTCGGTGTGGACCTTCCGGCCCGAGGCCAACGCCGAGCGCTTCAACCGCTCCGCCCGCCGGCTCGCCCTGCCGGAGCTGCCCGTCGAGGTCTTCCTCGAGTCCGTCACGCAGCTGGTGCGCGCGGACCGCGACTGGGTGCCCGACCAGGGCGAACAGAGCCTCTACCTGCGGCCGTTCATGTTCGCCTCCGAGGCGTTCCTCGGGGTGCGGCCCGCGGCCGAGGTGACGTACATGGTCATCGCCTCGCCGGTCGGCCCGTACTTCTCCGGCGGCGTGAAGCCCGTCTCCATCTGGCTCTCCGGCCAGTACACCCGGGCCGGACGCGGCGGCACCGGCGCGGCGAAGTGCGGCGGCAACTACGCGGCCAGCCTCGCGCCCATGCTGGAGGCCGGCGAACACGGCTGCGACCAGGTCTGCTTCCTGGACGCCGCCGAGGGGCGGTACGTCGAGGAACTCGGCGGCATGAACCTGTACTTCGTCACCCGCGACGGCCGGCTCCTCACCCCGGAGCTCGGCACCATCCTGGAGGGCGTCACCCGGGCCTCCATCCTCACCCTCGCCAAGGAGCTCGGCCTCGACGTCGAGGAGCGGCAGGTCGACATCCGCGAGTGGCAGGAGGGCGCCCGCACCGGCGAGATCCGCGAGGTGTTCGCCTGCGGCACCGGCGCCGTCGTCACCCCCGTCGGCCGCCTCGTCTGGGAGGACGGCGAGGTGACCGCCCCGGACACCGCCGCCGAGGACTCGGTCACCATGAAGCTGCGCCGTCAGCTGGTGGACATCCAGTTCGGGCGCGCCGAGGACCCCTACGGCTGGATGCGGCGCCTCGTCTGAGCGGGCCCGCCCCCGGCCCGGCCGGGGGCGGGCACTCCCCTCCCGGCCCGGTCAGGCCGGGGCCGTGAGCAGGCCGAGGCCCACCGCCTCGTTCGGGCAGACCCCGCCGCACGCGTCGCCGGTCTGGGTCCGCCCCTCCGTCACCGGCAGACAGGCGTCCGCCAGGTCCGCCGCGGTCAGCGCCCGCCCCTTGCCGACGCCCCGCTGCACGGCGAGCGCCACCACCCCGGCCGCGTAGGCCGTCGCCCCGGACGTCCCGCTGGAGACCAGCCAGCCGTCGTCCGGGGCGGTGTCGTCGTAGGCGCTGTTGCGGCGGTCGAACATGCATCCCGGCTGGGTCGGGAACACCACGTAGTCGCCGTGGGGCAGCATGCCGCACGGCCCGGAGAGGTCGGGGACCCGGCGGCCCGGGAAGACGTCCGAGCGGTAGCTGGACGCCAGGTCCGCGGCGCGCCTGCGGCCGTCCGGCGCGACGTGGACGCCGCCGACGGTGATCGCGCCCGGAGTCGCCACCGACTGGAACATGGCGGTGCGCCGGTCCGTGGACCCGTTCCCGGCGGCGAACAGGACCGTGATCCCGCGCCGCACCGCGTCGGCGACCTCCAGGTGGAGGTGGGGTTCGGCGCGCAGGGTGCCCCAGCTGCACGAGATGACGTCCGGGGCCAGCTCCACCGCCCGCTGGAAGGCGGCCACCGGGAAGGAGAAGCTCTCGCAGGCCATCTTGACCATGGTGAGCTCGGCCGCCGGGGCGACCGCGAGCAGCAGGGCGGACATGGCGGTGCCGTGGCCGCGCTCGTCCACGGCGGGATCGAGGGCGGACAGCGCGGGGACGACCGACGTGCGGTAGCCGTGGGCGCGGTGGTGCGGGTGGGCGTACAGGCCGGTGTCGACCATCACCACCCGGACCCCGTCGCCGCGGTTCCCGGCCTCGTGCGCCCGGCCGGCGCCCGCCAGGCGCACCGCGTCCTCGGGCAGGCGCAGACGGCGGGGGTCGGGGGGCAGCGGCGGGGCGGCCCGGGGCGGGGGCGGCGCCCCGGCGCCCAGTTCGAAGCCCGCGCGGGGCACCCGCACCTCCGCGACCAGCTCGGGGTGGGGCCGGGAGCGGAGCGGGCCCGCGGCGGCGAACTCGTGGCGGACGGTCTCCCTGATGTACTTGTTCCGCACCGGCCGCACCGGGTGGCCGAAGACCTCCGCGAGCAGCTCCGGGGGGCCCGAGACGGTGAGGCCCACCCCGGTCCTGGCCTCGACGGCGAGGCCCTCGCGGGCATACGCGTCGGCCAGCCGGTCCACGGTGCCGGGGGCCGGCAGGAACTCCTCCACCCCGTGCCGCAGGAGCAGCGCGGGATCGTCGCCGAGCGCCGCACCGCCGGCCGACCGGGGTACCACCGTCACCACACCGCACCGCGCGAAGCGGGCCGCCTCCGCCCCGCTCACCGCCTCGCTCACCGGCTCGCCCCCGTCCCGTCCCCGGCCGCGTCCGCCGTCTCCCGCAGCCGGTCCCGGTCGAGCTTCCCGGTCGGCGTCAGGCCCACGTCCCCGTCGGCCGGGAACTCGATCCTGGCCGGCATCATGTAGTCGGGCAGCCGCAGCGCCAGCTCGCGGCGCAGCTCCTCCTCGCGCGGGCCCGTGTCGCCGTCCCGCGCGCCCAGGACGAAGAGCACGATCGCCCGGCCGGTCAGGGGGTGCGCCACCGGCACCGCGCAGCAGTCCGTCACCCCGGCCGCGGCCAGTGTCGCGGCCTCGACCTCGGAGAGGTGGACGAGGTTGCCGTTGATCTTCAGGGCGTCGTCGCGGCGCCCCAGGAAGACCAGCGCCCCGTCCTCCGGCCGTCGGCGGACGTAGTCGCCCGACCGGTAGTACCGCTTCCCCGAGCCGGCCGGAAGCTCGACCACGGAGCGGGCGGTGCGCTCCGGCTCGCCGCAGTAACCGACCATCACCTGCGGCCCGCCGATGAGCAGTTCGCCGGTGTCGCCGTCGTCCACCGGCCGCAGCGCGTCGTCCACGACGAGGACGTCGACGGCCGGCAGCGGACGGCCGATGGGGAGGAACTCCCCGCCGTCCTCGCCCGGGGCGTCGGTGAGGAAGAGCGTGGCGCTGTGGGTGGTCTCGGTGGGTCCGTACCCGTGCACGTACCGCAGGCCGGGGACGAGGGCGGAGAACGCCTCCAGGACCGAGACCGGGCACGACTCGCCGCCGAACCACAGCCGCCGCAGCGAGCCGAGGTCGCGCCGGGCGGCGTCGCTGAAGCGGCCGACCAGCATCCGGATCACGGACGGCACCAGCAGCGTGTCGGTGATGCGCCACTCCTCGATCGCGCGGGTGACCTGGGTGGGCATGCGCAGCCGGGGCAGGAGGTGGACGGTGCCTCCGACCAGGAAGGTCGACCACAGGTCCACGACGGAGGCGTCGAAGAAGAGCGGCGCCACGTTGAGGAAGCGCATGCCCTCCTCGAAGCCGACGGTCTCCTGCACCCCGGCCAGCAGGGCGCACATCGACCGGTGGCTGATCACCACGCCCTTGGGCGAGCCGGTCGAGCCGGAGGTGAAGACGACGTACGCGTGGTCCTCGGGGCTCCGGCCGGGCACCCCGGCCGGCCGGGGCTCGGCCTCGGCCGAGGGGTCCCAGCCGAGGCCGCCGTCCGCCGGGTCCGCGCCGACCGTGACCACCTTCCCGGCCGGCGCGCCGTCGAGCAGCGCGCGGTGGGCGGGCTGGACCAGGGTGACCGTGGGCGCGCACTTCCCGAGCAGCAGCCCGACGCGGGCCGCCGGCAGCGACTCGTCCAGCGGTGCGTAGCGGGCGCCGAGCCGCAGCGCGGCCCACATGACGGCCACCGAGGCGGCGGACTTGTCCATCACCAGGGCGACGGTCCCGCCCCGGCCGACGCCGAGCCCGGCCAGCAGGTCGGTCAGGGCCTGGACGCGCCGGGCGAGGGTCCGGTAGGACACCTGCTCGCCGGTCTGGAGGTCCACGACGGCGACGGCCGTGCTGTCCCGCCGTCGTTCGAGCAGCTCGTCGGCGAGCGTGACGTTCATCGTTCCTCCGGGTGCGTCCCGTCGAGGCGGCGGCGGATCGCCTCCAGCAGCTCCGGGAAGGTGTCCATCCGCTGGTCGTACGAGCCGAAGTGGCCCATGCCGTGCATGGGGTGGAAGGTGCTCCCCGTGAGCTCGTGCAGTTCCTCGGCGACCTCGAAGGGCACCCAGGGGTCGTCCTTCGAGTGGAACTGCTCGATGAAGGACTGGTTGGCGCGGACGGCGTCCCAGTCCCACGGGGTGTCGAAGAAGCCGCTGCGCCGTTCCAGTTCGAATCCGCAGTCGTGGTGGTGGCCGGCCACGGCGAAGGTGCCGAGGAGCGGCGCCTTCTCGGCGTACCGGAACGCGGCCAGCGCGCCGGACGAGTGGCCGACGATGATCGTCCGTTCGTCCGGGCGGATGACGTCGCTGAGGTAGGGCAGCCAGTAGCGCATCCGGCCCTTGATGGGGTCGGGGAAGGTCTCGGCCACCACCTGCGCGCCGAGGGCCTCCAGTTCCCGCTTGAGGTAGGGGAACCAGATGCCCTCGACCGTCGCTCCGGCGTTCCCGTGGATCAGCACCACGCGCACGTCCGAACGGATCTCAGACAGGGGACACCTCCTCCTCCAGGAGTTCCTCCAGGAGGCCGGCGAGGGACCCCAGGGTCGCGAAGTTCTCCGTCGTCAGCAGCTCGGGTTCGAGCTCGATGTCGTAGAACGTCTCGAAGGCCAGGGTCAGTTCGATCATCTGGGTCGAGTTGAGCGACAGCCCTCCGTTGAACAGGGGCGTGTCGGAGTCGAGCTCCACCCGGTGCCCCGGGAAGATCTGGGCTATCACCGCGCGGAGATCGTCCTCGATCTCCTTCTGGGTCCTGCGGTTCTCCACCGGTGGTTCAGCTCCCCTCGGTCTTCGCGGAGCCGGTGTCCGCGGCGGTCCCCGCGGCGGTCTCCTCCGCCGACTTCGGGCGGGTCTGGAGGAAGAGCGGGGTGCGCGGGATGTTCTGCGCGTCCTGGTGGAAGGGGTTGCGCTTGTTCTTCAGGGACAGGTACATCGTGCGCCGGGCGCGGGCCTTCTCCTCGTCCGAGTAGAAGAGGAACGCGATGTTGCCGGCGTTCTCCCGGCCGATCTCGGTGAGGGTCAGCTCCTCGTCGGTCTCGATCGCGTAGTCGCCCGCGACCAGCCAGTCGACCTCGCGGCGGTACTTCTCGAAGTTGGCGACGTCGGCCTTGCGGACGCTGCCGAAGACCGGGAAGAAGACCATGACCCGGTTCTCGACCTCGTCCTCGGAGCAGATGCGGCCCTGCTCGATCGGGATGATGCCTTCCTCGACCTCGCGCATCCACCGCTCGACGTCGGTGTGGTTGCGGTAGCTGCGCTCGCCCATGTAGTTCTCGGCGGCCGGGCCGATGCCGAGGGTGTAGCTGGCGCGGTAGCCGTTGCCGCCGCAGGCGTGGTTGAGGCCGATCTCGCCCGAGTCGTCGAGGTGGGTGAAGAAGTTGATCAGGAGCTGCTTGTCGTAGCCGTACCCGGCCAGGCCCTCCTTGATCTGCCGGTACTGCTCGCGCTCGATGGCCCCCGACGGCTTGACGTCGGCGACCTTGCCCGCCCTGATCTGCTGGTCGAGGCGGGTGCCCTCCCACTGGTTGAAGCGGTACGTCTGCACGAAGCTGGGGCGCAGCTCGCCGCAGATGCCCGCCAGGTCCTTGGCGAGGACCTCGTCGTCCTGCCCCGGCAGGTTGTACATGAGGTCCAGGGCGAAGGTGCGGATGCCTGCCTTGCGGATGTTCTCGGCGGTCTGGTGGACCTGGTCGACGGTCGCCTTGATGGTGAGCTTCTTGCGGATCTCCGGGTCGAGCGTCTGCACGCCGAAGGAGATGCGGGTGATGCCCAGGGACTTCAGCATCTCGATGTAGCCGTCCTTGGAGAGGCCGAGCGGGCTGCCCTCCAGGGAGATGCCGTCGACCTCGCTCAGGTCGAACTCGCGGTGGACGGCCTCCAGGATGGCGGCCATCGACTCCTGCTCCAGGGCGGAGGGCGTACCGCCGCCGAACTGGACGTACTTGACCTTGGTGCCCTGGAAGTACTTCGAGCGGGCGTTGCGCTGGATCTCCTTGACCATCGCCTGGACGAAGCGCTTCTGCCGCTCGCCCTGGTACTTCGCCGCCGACTCCTTGAAGCAGGCGCAGAAGTTGCAGAAGGCCTCGCAGAACGGGATGTGGAAGTAGAGCAGGATGTCGGTCTGCTCCGGGTGGGACTGACGGTCCAGGAAGGAGAAGTACTCCGCCTTCTTGTCCTCGGAGTCGAGGGCGTCCTGGAAGGCGCAGATCTTCGGGTAGAACCAGGTGACGTTGGTGCGCTTCTCGGGGCTCTCGAACTCGTCCTTCAGATAGAAGTTCGAGTCGAGGCCCAGCATGAAGGGGTTCTCGACGTGGGTCGTCATGACCTAGGCTCCCGCTCTTTGGGTCAGGAAGGCTGGCTGGAGGGCTCGGCGGGGGCCTCGGTGGGCTCGCCCTTGGTGCCCCGGCTCTCGTGGATGACCGGGTACTTGTTGCTCATCTCGCCGTTGATCTCGATCCACTGGAACTTGTCTTCCGGCAGGTCGACGTCCGCCCAGATCGCCTCGGGCGGACACTCGGAGACGCACGCGTTGCAGTCGATGCATTCCTCGGGGTTGATGTAGAGCATGTCGGGGCCCTCGTGGAAACAGCTCACGGGGCAGACGTCCACGCAGTCCGTGTACTTGCATCCCACGCATTCGTCGGTGACGACATACGCCATGGTTCTCTCCTCCCTCAGGCGTGGACGGGCGCCACTTCGGTGGTCCGCCGCATCCAGCCGAACCGGTCGACGGACTCTCCCCGGTGGATCCCGTCCAGCAGGTCCCGGAAGCGGGCGGTCACCGGACCGGCCTCCTCCGAGGCGAGCCGGTACTCCTCGCCCCGGTGGCCGAGGGAGACCACCGGCGCCACCCCGGCGGCCGTGCCGGTGGCGAAGCACTCGGTGACGGAGCCGTCGGCGATGCCCTTGAGGACCTCGGCGAGCTCCACGCGCCGCTCGGCCACGGCGGTCCCGGCGTCCCGGGCGAGCTTCACGACGGAGTCGCGGGTGACGCCGGGCAGCACGGTGCGGTCGAGCGCGGGCGTGGTCAGGACGCCGTCGATCACGAAGAACGCGTTCAGCTCGCCGATCTGCTGGACGAAGCGGCCCTCGCCGTCGAGCCACAGCACGTGGTCGTTGCCGTAGTTGGCGGCGATCTCGGTGGGCACCACGCCGGCCGCCAGCCCGCCCGCCGTGTTCAGGTCGCCCGTGCCGCCGGGCCAGGCCCGCACGTACCCGTCCAGCGTCATGGCCTTCAGCGGCCTGGGCGCCGCGGCGGCCGGCACCGAGCCGAGCACGTAGAAGAGGCAGGCGTCCGCGGGCCCGGCGGTCAGCTCCGTGCCGTCCGCGGCGAGCACCGCGCGCAGCCGCAGCGACGCGCCCGCCTCCCGCGGCAGCCAGCCCTCGTCGAGCTCGACCATCGCCCGTACCGAGCTCCAGACCCGGTCGAAGTCGACCTGCGGCATCGCGAGCCGGCGGGCCCCGTTGTTGAGCCGCTTGATGTGGCTGTCGGGGCGGAAGACGGCGACCGTGCCGTCCGCGAGCCGGTACGCGGCGAACTCGTCGACCACGGTCTGCCCGGCGAGCACGGCGGCGGCCGTGGGGCGCAGCGCCGGGATGCCGTCCCGGTCCGCCACGGTCAGTCCCTGCCAGGTGCGCCGCTTGCCGGTCCGCATGAAGAACGCGTGGTCGGTGAGGACGGCCCCGGCCGGTCCGTCCGCCTCGGGCCGCGGGCGGGGGGTGGTCGTGGGGGTGACGGTCAGTTCGTTGCTCATGCGGGGGCACCCTTCTTGTCCTGGTGGCCGACGCCTTCGACGTCGACCCTGACCTCTGAGAGGACCGAGGCGACGAGGCGCTCGACCCGGTCGAGGTCGCCCTCGAAGTGGATACGGGCGACGCGGTTGCTGAAGATGTCGCCCGGGTCGAGCTCCGCCCCCGGCTCCGCCTCCGGCAGGAGGCCGCGGAACTCGGCCGCCTCCGTGAAGGCGTCGATGCCGGAGAGCGTTCCGGCGAAGGTGCCGGGCCGGTCGGTGGTGACGAACGCGAGACCCGCGCTCACCGGCGCCGGCGCGCCGGGATCGTGGGACAGCCCGCGCGCGGCGTCCGCCGTGGCGGCGCACAGGTCCACGCCGGGTCCGGCGAGCACCAGCTCGGGGATGTTGTCGCCGGCGAGCCGGGCCCCGACCTCGATCAGTACGGGGCCGCGGTCGCGGACGATCCGGGTCTCGATGTGGAACGGGCCCACGGTGAGGTCGAAGGCGGCCACGACCCCGCGGGCGAACCGCTCCAGGACCTCGCCGTGCGGCGAGCGCTCCGGCGCGGTGGCGATGTGGCCCATCTCGAAGAAGTCCGGTGGGGCGGAGAGGAACTTGGTGGTGACGCTCGCGAGGTGCGGCCCGTCGGCGTCGACCCAGCCGTCGAGGGAGAACTCGGGGCCCTCCACGTACTCCTCGACCAGGGCGGTCCGGCGCGGGTTCGGATGGAACTTCACCTCCTCGCCGGGGTCGTGGACGGCCGCGCAGGCCCGCGCGTACTCCTCCTCGTCGCGGCAGAGGCTCACCATCAGGCTGCCGCCGCAGTCGACGGGCTTGACCACGACCGGGAAGGGCAGCGGACAGGGGCCGGTCTCCTCGGGGCCGACGGGGACCGAGCGCGGGTAGGCGACGCCGCGCTCCTCGCACCGGCGGCGCATGACGTCCTTCTGCCGCACGGCCTCGGCCGCCTCCGCGCCGAGCGCGGGCAGCCCGAGGGTCCGGGCCAGCTCGGCGGCCTCCGGCACCGCGTACTCGAAGCCGGCGATCACCCCGGTGGGGGCGGTGCCGGTCGCCGCGCAGGCCTTCTCCACCAGGCGGAGCAGTCCGGCCACCCCCGCGTCGGGGTGCCAGTCGACGACGGTGGCGCCGGCGTGGACCCCGGGCGGCAGCAGCTCGGGGAACTGGGTGGGGACGAGGCAGGGCACCCCGGCCGCGACCATCCGGGCGGTGAGCCGGACGCCGGCCGACAGGGGCTGGACGATGATCAACACGTGCGTCCGCTCCCCGCTCCGCCGTCTTCGCCGAGGGTCCGGCCGATGTGCAGCGTGAAGATCATCGGTACCGGGCCGAAGTTCTCGATCAGCCGGAGCCCCTCCGCCGCCGCCGCGGGCCCGGTGGTGACGCAGGCGTCGTACTGCCCGGACGCGCACAGCGCGGCGGCGCGCGAGTTGCTGCTGGTCAGGGTGATCTCGCCGCGCTCCGCGACCAGGCTGCTGGGGGCCGGGTGGCTGACGATCGTGGACACGGCGGCGTGGTCCGGGCGACCGGCCAGCACCATGTCGTGGGTGTCGAGGATGAAGCTGTCGGCCATCTCCAGCCGGTGCAGGTTCCGGAAGACGAGGTCGTGCAGCCGGGGGTAGACGGCGCAGGCGAGGATGGCCTCGGTGCGGTCGAAGGCCATGGCGTCGAGGCCGTCCTCCACCTCGGCGTGGAGCACCACCGTGCCGGCGGTCCCCCGCTCCGCGAGCCAGTGGTGGGCGGCCTTCTCCAGGTTGGTGCCCGAGGGCCCCAGGGTGTGGATGACGGTGACCCTCGACAGGACGGCCTCCCGGTCGTCCTTCGCGGTCGCGTGGTCGTCGTTCATGCGCGTCGTCCCCCGTTCTCGTCGGCCCGCGGGACGGGCCGCAGCCAGCCGTGCGCGTCGGGCACACGTCCGTGCTGGACGTCCAGCAGGCTGCCGCGCAGAGCCGCGGTCATCGGTCCCTCTCCTCCGTCGCCCACCGTCAGGTCCTCGGCACCGATGCCGAGCCGGCCCACCGGAACCACGACGCCGGCCGTGCCGCAGGCGAACACCTCGGCCAGCCGGCCGGAGCGCAGACCGTCCCGGACGGCGTCGATCGTGGTGTGCTCCTCGGCGGCCGCGATCCCGCGGTCCCGCGCCAGGGTCAGGAGCGAGTCGCGGGTCAGACCCCGGACGATGGTCCCGTCGCACGGCGGGGTCGTCACCCGCACCCCGTCCCCGTCGCGCCAGACGAGGAAGAGGTTCATGGTGCTGAGCTCCTCGATCCGGCTCCGCCCGATCCCGTCGAGCCACAGCACCTCGTCGTACCCGGCGGCCTGCGCCTCGGTGCGGGTGAGCAGGCCGGCGGCGTAGTTGCCCGCGCACTTGGACTCGCCGGTCCCGCCGCGCACGGCGCGCACCGTCTCGGTCGCGGTGGTCACCGACAGCGGCCGGAAGTCCGCGCCGAAGCACGGGTCCGCCGGGTAGGCGAGGATCACGCACCGGTAGCGCCGGGAGGGCCGGAGCCCGAGGTCCGCCTCCGTGGCGATGAGGAGCGGCCGCAGGTAGAGGCTCTGCCCGTGACCGCCCGGCACCCACGCCCGGTCGGCCGCGACCAGCTCCGCGCACGCCCGGACGAACAGCGCGGGGGGCATCTCGGCCATCGCGAGCCTGGCGGCGGAGCGGGCCAGCCGGCGCCCGTGGTCCTCGGGGCGGAACAGGTGCACCGACCCGTCCGCGGCCCTGAAGGCCTTCAGGCCCTCGAACACCGCCTGCCCGTAGTGGAGTCCGAGCGTGGCCGGGTTCATCGCCAGGTCGGTCCAGGACTCGATCCGCGGCTCCGACCAGCCGGTCTCCGCGTCCCAGTCGACGACGGCGGTGTGCGGGGTGGAGTGACGGCAGAAGCCGGGATCCTTGAGGATCGCTTCGAGCTCGGGCGCGTCGCGGGAGTCAGACACGGACTTCGTCACCCCACAGCGCGAGCGGCGCGAGGGGCCCGCCGTAGCGGTCGGGTTTGGCCTCCGGGCGGCGGAGCAGCGTCCCGAAGAGGAAGTCCACGGCGCCCGCCTTGTAGACCGCGTCGTCCTCGTTGCGCTCGATCTCCTCGATCAGTCCCACGAGTTCGCGCACCGACTCCACGATGTCGGCCTTCGGGCCCAGGGCCCGGCGGCCCTGCCCGTCCTGGGTGAACAGCCCCTTCGACGCGAGCCAGGTGCCCAGGGCGAAGCCGGTGCCGGCGTCGAAGTTGCGCAGCGGCTCGGGCTGCGCCGGGTAGCGGAAGAGGCGTTCCAGGATGATGTACTCGAAGACGAGCGGGCCGTGGGGCACGTCCTCCTCGAAGCAGGCGATGGCCGACTTCATGTCGACCTTGAGCTCCTCCAGGAGCCCGGGCCGCCACGTCGTCTTGACGGCCAGGTGCCGGTCGAGGGGGCGCGGGCCGGTGTGGTGGAAGTAGTCGTGCATGTACCCCCAGACGCAGCGCGCCTGGTAGGTGGTCTCGGGGTCCACGTCCGCCGAGACGAGCGCCGTCTCGCCCGCGAAGGGCGAACCCGGTCCGCACAGCCGCTCCGTGATCGCCAGGGTCTGGGCGTAGATCTCGGTGTGCCGGTTGAAGAAGAACCAGGCGAAGTTCTGGTCGGTACATCGGGTGGCGGCCGGGATGTTCTCCGGGAAGAAGACCACGCAGTTGCCCTCGCGCAGGCCCCGGGAGGCGGACAGCAGCCGGGTGGACTGGAAGACGGCCTTGGGGTGCGGGTAGTCCGCCTGGAGCCGGGGCGTGCTCTCCGGGTCCTCCCGGACCACCGAGAACGCCTCGATGTGGACGTCGTGCCGGTCGCTGTTGGGAAGCGTCACCGGCCCCACGAACGCGGCGGCCTCGCCGTCCTCGGGGGCGGGCACCGCGTCACGGGTGCCGTCGAAGTGCGGGACGCCCTCGCAGCCCGCCTCCTGCCACGCCCTCAACTCCCGGCGGGTGGACGCGATCTGCGCCTCGGGCATCAGGCCCCGGAGCTTCTCGACGGCCGTGACGACGGCATCGACGGCGCGGTGGATCTCCTCGGCGGAGACGGCCGGCGCTCCGTCCGCCCGCCCGGTGTCGTGGCGTCTGCCGCGCAGCTCCCGCAGGGCGTCGACCGCGGGAACGACGTGTCGTTCGAACTCCAGAAGTGTGGCAACGGCACGCGCCCGCACAGTACCCCCGTCAAGTAGCCCTCGGACGGCTCCCCCAGGGGACGCGCACATGGTCAGCGCCTCATCCGAGCCATTCGATCTGGAAAGCTAGTCTCGTACTCCCGTGCAGACAAGGGGTGTTCGAATCCTGGCGCGGCGTCTTCCGCGTGACCGCCCTCCCGAGCGAACGGCGATGTCCGCGCATCGACCGCGGCCGGCCGCGGAGTGCTTATACTCTGGCCCTGCCCTGCGGGTGAGCCCCTCGCCCGGCCTTCGGAACGCGGACGCGGGGATGCGCCCGCCCTCCGGCGGACCACGGCCGCGGAGAGCCTGTCCGACGGACTCGGTGACACGAACGACGGGGGAGCATGAGCCACGAAGCGAGCAGGAGAACGGCCGATGCGCCCGCCGGGGGCGGGGACGGCACCCCGCCCGAAGCGCCGCACGCCTACATGCCCGGCCCCCAGGTGGCGCGCTTCGTCGCCGGTCGCGGACTGGCCGCGCTCGGCGACCAGTTCCTCCTCTTCGCCATTCCGCTGCTGACCTACAAACTGACCGGCAGCGCGTCGCAGACCGGTCTCATCTTCCTGGTCGAATGGCTGCCCCGCGTGCTGTTCCTGCCGGTGGCCGGGGTGTTCGCGGACCGCATCCGCAGCTACGTCCTGTACATCGGCTCGGACTTCATACGCTCGGCCCTCGGGCTCACCGCGTTCGCCCTGATGTTCCTGGTGCCCGACGGCCAGTTCCTCACCCTGTGCGTGCTCGCCGCCGGCATGTCGGTGGCCGGCGCGCAGTCGTACATCGCCCTGGAGGCCACGCTCCCCCGGTTCGTCCCCATGGACCAGATGGTCCGGGCGCAGTCGATCATCCAGGGCACGGAGCAGACCAGCGAGGTCATCGGCCCGGTGCTGGCCGCGCTGCTCACCTCGGCGCTCCCCACGACCAGCCTCCTCGCGGTCATCGGCGTGGTGTACGCCCTGACCACGCTCAACACCCTCTCCCTGAGGCGCTGGCTGCGCACCGAGAAGCTCTCGGTGGCCGCCGGGGAGCGCACCACGGTCCGCTCGGTGGTCGCCGGCATCGCCGAGGGCGTGACGACCCTGCGGAAGCTGCCCGCGGTCCTCGGCCTGGTCGGACTGACCATGACGGTCAACCTGATGGTCGGTGTCGGCATGGCCACCAGCGCCGCCACCACCGTGGGCGTCTTCCGCCAACCTGACACTCTCTACGGCGCCTTGAGCACGGCGGCGGGAATCGTCGGCGTTCTGACGCTCTTCGTCGTCCCGTGGCTGACGAAGTTGATGAATCCTTTCGCCGCCCTGATGACGTCCTACTCCCTCATCTGCCTGGGCGGCGTCGGCGTGGGCCTGGCGGAGACCTTCACCCAGTACGCGGTGGGCTACGCGGTGCTGCTCGGAACCGTCGGGTTCTTCAACGTCGTCATCCGCACGGAACGCGTCCGGAGGGTTCCGCGCGAGCACTTCGCGAAGACGATCGCCATCATCATCCTCCTGCACCAGCTGTCCCTGCCCGCGGCCGGACTCCTGGTCGCCCTCTTCACCCAGTCCTTCAGCCCCCAGAGCATCGTCCTGGGCTCCGTCATCGGCTCGGCCTGTGCCGTCGTCCTGCTCATTCCGCTACTCGCACGCCTGAGGACCCACCATGCGCATCCTGATCCTGCACCGAGTCACGGACAAAATGATCCGGCACGCGACGGGGATTGACCACGCGGCCCACGACGTCACCTACGTGGGCCCCGCGGACCGGCTGGCCACCCTGCCGTCCGACCTCCGCTGCACGCGCATCGAGCGTCCCGACACCGGCGACCTGACGGAGGAGGTGCTGGCCGCGGTCGACGGGCTGCCCGCCTTCGACATGGTGCTCGCGCTCTCCGAGTTCGACCTGATCGCCGGCGCCCGGGTGCGCGCGGCCCTCGGGGTGCCCGGCGACCGGGAGGAGGACATCGCGCCCTGGCGCGACAAGGTGGTCATGAAGTCGATGGTCGCCGCGGCCGGGCTGCGGGTCCCCCGCTTCCTGTCCCTGACCGAAGCCCTCGCGGCCGGCCCCGGGGAGATCCCCTGGACCGGCGGGACGGTGCTGAAGCCGCTCGACGGCGCGGCCAGCCTGGACGTGCGCGTCTACCCGACGCCGGACGAGGCCCTGGCGGCGGTCCGCGAGGGCGGAGCGGCCCCCGACGGCGCCCCGTGGGACGGCTTCGAGGTCGAGGAGTTCGTCACCGGCCCGATCGTCCACGTGGACGGCATGCTGATCGACGGCAAGCCCATGGCGATCCAGGCCAGCCGCTACGTCGGCACCTGTCTGGGCTTCGCGGAGGGCACGCCGCTGGGCTCGGTGCAGATCGAGATGACGCCGGAGCTGAGCCGCTGGACCGCCGACTGCCTCGCCGCCGTCTCCATCACCACCAGCCTCTTCCACCTGGAGGGCATCGAGACCCCGGACGGGCTGGTCTTCCTGGAGGTCGGTGCCCGCTTCGGCGGCGCGGACGTGGTGGACACCTTCGAGCTCGCCACCGGGGTGCACATGCCTTCCCGGTACCTCCAGCTGGTCACCGGCGGCGTGGCCGCCGAGGACCTGACCTGGCCCGAGTCCGACGGGTCCCGCTACGGCTGGTTCTGCTGGCCGAGCCACCGACTGGGCGCCGAGCGCTGCCGGATCGAGGGCGCGGACGAGTTCCGCGAGAGCCCGCTGGTGTACCGGTGGAGCCAGCGGACCGAGGACGAGCCGATCAAGACGGTGCTCAGCTACGCGGACACCGACATCCCGCTGGCCGGCGTGGTCGGCCCCGGCACCTCGGAGGAGCTCACCCGCTTCCTCTCCGACGCCTTCGCCTCCATACGCGTCACCCCCCTCACCCCGGCGGACCCGACCGCCTGACCCCGGAACCGTGCCGGGCCCCTCCAGGCCCGGCACCCTCCCGGCGTGCCCGGCCGAGGGGCGACGCCCCCTCCGGACAACAGAAGAACCCCAGGCCGGAGAAGATCCGACCTGGGGTTCCAACTGAGCCGCCTTCGGGATTCGAACCCGAGACCTACGCATTACGAGTGCGTTGCTCTGGCCAACTGAGCTAAGGCGGCGCGCTGCGCGACACCATGGTGGGTGCAGCAGCGTGGCCAAGTCTACACAGTTTCCGGGGGTGCTCCGACCACGGGCGGAGCGGGCCGGTCCGGGGGCTATGAGCAGCGCTTTCCCTCGGCGGGCGGGGTGCCTTCCAGGAGGTAGGCGTTGATCGCGGTGTCGACGCAGTCGCTGCCGCGGCCGTAGGCGGTGTGGCCGTCGCCCTCGTAGGTGAGGAGGGTGCCGGAGGAGAGCTGGTCCGCGAGGGACTCGGCCCACTTGTAGGGGGTGGCGGGGTCGCGGGTGGTGCCGACGACGAGGATGGGGGCGGCGCCGTCGGCGGTGATGCGGTGCGGGCGGCCGGTGGCCGGGGACGGCCAGTAGGTGCAGTTCAGGGCGGCCCAGGCGAGGCCGGTGCCGAAGACGGGGGACGCCTTGTCGAAGGACGGGGCGGCGGCCCGCGCGGCGGCCGGACCCTGGTAGGCCGGCGGCAGGTCGAGGCAGTTCACGGCGGCGTTGGCGAACATGAGGTTGGCGTAGGAGCCGTCCGGCTCCCGCTCGTAGTAGCTGTCGGCCAGCGCGAGGAGGGCCGAGCCCTCGCCGCCGACGGCCCGGGTGAGGGCCTCCCGCAGCTGGGGCCAGGCGCCCTCGTCGTACATGGCCGCGATGACGCCGGTGGTGGCCAGGGACTCGCCGAGCGCGCGGGTCTCCCCGGTGGGGACGGGATCGGCGTCGGCGGCGCGGAAGAAGCTCCGCAGGGCCTCCCCGGCCTCCTCGACGGAACCGGTGCCCAGCGGGCAGTCGGGCTGGGCGACGCAGTCGGCGGCGAAGGCCCGGAAGGCGGTCTCGAAGCCGGCCGTCTGGTCCCGGTTGAGTTCGAGCGCCGAGAGGGACGGGTCCATCGCCCCGTCGAGGACGAGCCGGCCGACCCGTGCCGGGAACAGCTCGGCGTAGGTGGCGCCGAGGAAGGTGCCGTACGAGGCGCCGACGTAGTGCAGCTTCTCGTCGCCGAGCACCGCCCGCAGGATGTCCATGTCCCGGGCCGTCTCGACCGTGGAGACGTGCGGCAGGACCTCGCCGGCGCGCCGCTCGCACCCCGCCGCGAACTCCTTGAACGAGGCCGCCAGCGCGTTGACCTCCGCCGTGTCGTCCGGGGTCTGGTCGACCTGGGTGTACGCGTCCATCTCGGGGCCCGTCAGGCAGGCGACCGGCTCGCTGCGGCCGACCCCGCGCGGGTCGACCGCGACCATGTCGTAGCGGGCCCGCACCGGCTGGGGGTAGCCGATGCCCGCGTACCCCTGGAGGTAGTCGACGGCCGAGCCGCCCGGCCCGCCCGGGTTCACCAGCAGGGAGCCGATCCGGGCGCCGGGGCCGCTCGCCCGCACCCGCGAGACCGCCAGCTCGATCGCGGGGCCGTCCGGCTCCGCGTAGTCGAGGGGGGCGAGCAGCGTCGCGCACTGGAACCCCTCGACGCCGCACTCGCGCCAGGAAAGCTTCTGCCCGTAGTACTTCCTCAGCGTCTCGGGCGAGGGCGCCGGGGTGGCGGCCGGCCGCGCCGACGCCATCCGGGACGCCGCGGGCGCCGCCGCGTCGCTCCCGCCCGTACAGCCGGAGAGGATCAGCCCGGCGGCGGCGAGCGCCGTGGCGGAGGTACGGAGGAGACGCCTGGAGTCCATGGCCGGAGCGTATCCGGACGGGTACACTCCGTGTCCAATCGCGCGTCGGCCCGGACCGGGGTCAGCCGCGCAGGGCCATCGTCATCGCCTCCACCGCGAGGAGCGGGGCCACGTTCCGGTCGAGGGCCTCGCGGCAGGCGAGGACCGCCTCGACGCGGCGCAGGGTGAACTCGGGGGTGGACGCCCGGGCGATCTGCTCCACCGCGTCCCGCACGTCCTCGTTGGCCAGCGCGGAGCGGGTGCCCAGCTGGAGCGTGAGCACGTCGCGGTAGAAGCCGGTGAGGTCGGTGAGCGCGAGGTCCAGGCTGTCCAGCTGGGTCCGCCGGCCGCGGCGCTTCTGCTTCTCCTCCAGCTCCTTCATCATCCCGGCCGTGCCGCGCGGCATCCGCCCGCCCTGCACGGCGCCGAGGGCCGCCTTCAGCTCCTCGGTCTCCTTGGC
Source organism: Streptomyces omiyaensis (assembly GCF_014650895.1). Classification (GTDB taxonomy): domain Bacteria; phylum Actinomycetota; class Actinomycetes; order Streptomycetales; family Streptomycetaceae; genus Streptomyces; species Streptomyces omiyaensis. The sequence continues at coordinate 261,074 of NZ_BMVV01000006.1, read as the reverse complement.
GTCGATCTCCTCGGCGACCTGCTTCGCGTCCTCCGCCGCCGCGTCGACCAGCTCCTGGGCCGCCTTGAGGCAGCCGCCGATGTCACCCACCCGGGTGGGCAGCTTCAGGACGACGGCGCGGCGGGCACGGGCCCGCTCGTCGGTGGCGAGCCGGCGGGCCCGGTCGACGTGTCCCTGGGTGGCCCGGGCCGCCGCGTGGGCCCGCTCCGGCTCGATGCCGTCGCGCCGGATCAGCACGTCGGCCACCGCCTCGACGGACGGGGTGCGCAGGGTGAGGTGGCGGCAGCGGGAGCGGATCGTCGGCAGGACGTCCTCGACCGAGGGGGCGCAGAGCAGCCAGACCGTGCGCGGGGCGGGTTCCTCGACGGCCTTCAGGACGGCGTTGGCCGACTTCTCGTTGAGCCGCTCGGCGTCGGTGACGAGGATGACCTGCCACCGGCCGTTGGCCGGCGAGGTGAACGACTTGCGGACGGTGTCCCGCATGTCCCTGACGAGGATCTCGGTGCCGACCGCGGAGACCGTCGTCACGTCGGCGTGGGTGCCGACCAGCACCGTGTGGCACCCGGTGCAGAAGCCGCAGCCCGGCGCCCCGCCGAGCGCCCGGTCGGGGCTCACGCACTGGAGGGCCGCGGCGAACGCGCGGGCGGCGTCGACCCGGCCCGCGCCGGGCGGGCCGGTGAAGAGCCAGGCGTGCGTCATCTTCGACGCCTCGGGCTCGGGCCCGCCGGAGGCCTGGGCGGTGACCAGCGCGTCGGCGTCCCGCGCGGCGGCGGCGAGCTGCTCCTCGACCCGCTCCTGTCCGACCAGGTCGTCCCATACGGCCATGTCTGCCCCTCCTGAAGGTACGTCCCCCATTGTGGGGCAGCCGACCGACAACCGGTCCCGCCACCGAACCGGACCGAACCGGACCGGACCGACCGCGGCTCGGCGACACGCGGTCCCGGCGGTACGCGGAACCGGCCGTACGCGGAACCGGCCGTACGCGAAACGGGCCGCACGCGAAACGGGCCGCACGCGAAACGGGCCGCACGCGAAACGGGCCGCACGCGGCCGGGGCCGCGCGCCGCCCGTTCCTTCCGCGGCGCCTCAGCGGCGCTTGCGGCCGCCGTCCTGGGGCCCGGTGCCGTCGTCCCCGTCGTCGTATCCGCCGAACAGCTCGTCCGCGAGGGTCGGCAGGTCGTCCAGCGGGGTCTCCTCGGCCCAGTCCGAGCGGCGGCGCGGCCGGCCCCGCTCGTCGAGCTGGGGCAGCTCGCGGGTGACGTCGTTCGCCCCCGCTCCCCCGGTCTCGGGCCCGCCGGCCTCCGGCTCGTCCCGGAAGAAGTCCTGCGGCACCCGGTCCACCGGGTCGGCCCGCCGCCCGTCCCGCACGGGCGGCGGCACGGCGGTCTCGTCCGGGGCGGCGTCCCGCACCGGCGGCAGCACGGCCGTCTCGTCCGGGGCCGTGTCCCGGATCTGCGGCAGGACCGCGGTCTCGTCCGCCGGGGAACCGGCGCCCACCTGCGGGAGGACCGCCGTCTCGGCCTCGGGGCGGCGCGGGTCCTCCGCGCGGACCACCGGGGTCGGCACGGTGATCTCGTCCGGCGAGACGCCGGGGGCGCCGCCGTCCGCCGCGGGGGCCGGGGCCGCGCCGCCGGCCTTGCCGAGCTTCACGACGGGCGTCTGGACGGTCACCTCGGAGGCCGACTCCTCGGCGGCCCGCCGGGCGGCCGCGGCACGCTCCTCGGCGGCGGCGCGCTCGACGGCCGCACGCTCCTCGGCCGCGGCACGCTCGGCCTCCGCCTTCTCCCGGGCGGCCTTCTCGGCGGCGGCCCGCTCGGCGGCGGCGCGTCGTTCCGCCGCCGCGCGCTCGGCTGCGGCCCGCTCGGCGGCCTCCGCCGCGGCGGCCTTGGCGGCCCGCTCCGCGGCTGCCGCGGCCGCGGCCTCCTCGGCCGCCTTCGCGGCGGCGGCCGCCTCCGCGAGCCGGCGGGCCTCCTCCGCGCGGAGCAGGGCCTCCTCGGCCTTGCGCTGCTTCTCCTGGCGGAGCGCCTCGGCCTCGGCGCGGAGCCGGGCCTCCTCCTCGGCCTGCTTGCGGAGTCGTTCCTCCTCCTCGCGGCGGGCCTTCTCCTCGGCGGCGATCCGGCGGGCCTCCTCCTCGGCGGCGATCCGGGCCTCCTCGGCCTTGCGCCGGGCCTCCTCCGCCTGCCGCTCGGCCTCGAGGCGGCGGGCCTCCTCCTCCTCGCGCCGCTTGCGCTCCTCCTCCTCGGCGCGCAGTTTGGCGAGCTGGGCCTGGCGCTCGCGCTCCAGGCGCTCCTCCTCGGCCTTGCGGGCGGCCTCTTCCTCGGCCTTCCTGCGGGCCTCCTCCTCGGCCTTGCGGCGGGCCTCCTCGGCGGCCTTCACCTCGGCCTCGGAGAGGGGCAGCATCCGGTCGAGGCGGTGGCGGACGACGGTGGTGACGGCCTCGGGCTCCTGGCCCGCGTCGACGACGAGGTAGCGGCTCGGGTCGGCGGCGGCGAGGGCGAGGAAACCGGCCCGCACGCGCGCGTGGAACTCCGGCGGCTCCGACTCCAGCCGGTCCGGCGCCTCGGTGAACCGCTCCCGGGCGGTCTCCGGGGAGACGTCGAGGAGGACGGTCAGGTGCGGTACGAGGCCGCCGGTCGCCCAGCGGGAGATGCGGGCGATCTCGGTCGGGGAGAGGTCCCGGCCGGCGCCCTGGTAGGCGACGGACGAGTCGATGTACCGGTCGGTGAGGACGATGGCGCCGCGCTCCAGGGCGGGCCGGACCAGCGAGTCGACGTGCTCGGCGCGGTCGGCGGCGTACAGCAGCGCCTCCGCCCGGTTGGACAGGCCGGCCGAGGAGACGTCGAGCAGGATCGAGCGGAGCCGCTTGCCGATGGGGGTGGCGCCGGGCTCGCGGGTGACGACGACCTCGTGGCCCTTGGCGCGGATCCAGTCGGCGAGCGCCTGGACCTGGGTGGACTTGCCGGCGCCGTCGCCGCCCTCCAGGGCGATGAAGAAGCCGGTGGCGGCCGGGGCCTGGGCGGGGTCGGCGCCGCGCAGCGCGTCGCGCAGGTCGCGGCGGAGCGGTACGCCCGCGCGGTCGTCGGTCTTCGCGAGGACGAGCGCGGCGACGGGCAGCAGCAGCGCGCCGACGAGGGCGAGGGTGAAGGCGGCGCCGCCGTGGTCGAAGACGAACTTCCCGGAGTCGGAGACGAAGCGGTGGGGGCCGATCGCGGCGGCGAGCAGCGGAGCGGCGAGCGCGCCGAGGGCGATGCCCACGCGGGCGGTGGCCTGGAGGTGCGCGGTGGTGCGCTCGCGGCGCGGCTCCTCGGTCTCCTGGTCGATGAGGACGTGCCCGGTGTGGGCGGCGACCCCGGCGGCGTACCCGGCGAGGGCGGCGAGGAGGAGTACGGTCGCGGTGTCGGGCACGAGGCCGACGGCGATCAGGGCGACGCCGGTGACGGCGACGGCGAGGGCGAGGAACCGGCGCCGGGAGAGCACCGGCAGCACGGAGCGGGCGGTGCGGATGCCGACGGCGGTGCCGCCGCTGAGCGCGAGCACCAGCAGGGCGTAGGTGACGGGGCCGCCGCCGAGGTCGTAGGCGTGCAGGGCGGCGAGCGAGGCGGCCGCGCCGATGGCGCCGGCGACGGTGGCGCAGGCCAGGACGAGCAGCGGTACGGCTCCGGTGCGGCCCTTCTCGGCGGCGGGGCGGCGCAGCCCCTCCAGCGGCGAGCGAGGGCGCGGGGTCTGTCCGCCGGGCAGGGTCATCGCGGCGAGGACGCTGACGGAGGCGGCGAAGAGGCCGGCGGCGACGTAGGCGCCGAGGGCGGCCTGGTGGAGCGAGAACCAGTCGATGCCGGAGCCCAGCAGGTTGCCGACGAGGGTCGCGGCGAGCAGGACGGCGGCGGCGGCCGGGACGGCGAGGAAGGCGGTGCGCTGGGTGAGGGTGCGCAGGGCGCCGAGGTGGTCGGGAAGCGGCCGCACGGCGTCGCCCTCGACGGGCGCGGCGGGCAGCAGCGCGGGGGCGGCGCCGTCGCGGCAGACGGTCCACAGGCGTTCGGCGGCGCCGGTGAGGAAGACGGTGCCGAGCAGGAACCACAGGGCGTTGCCGGGGGTCCAGTCGATCCACAGGGGTGCGACGACGAGCAGCGCGATCCGCAGGCCGTCGGCGCCGAGCATGGTCCACCGCCGGTCGAGGGCGGCGCCGGGCGCGGTCAGGGTGGTGAGCGGGCCGAGCAGGACGGCGCCGAACAGGACGGTGGCGAGCAGCCGGGTGCCGACGACGGCGGCCACGGCGAAGGCGGCGCCCCGGTAGCCGCCTCCGAAGGCGCCCTCGGCCAGCGCGGCCTGGAGGCCGAGGAGGACGAGGACGAGGAGGCCGAGTGCGTCGCCGACCCCGCCGACGACCTGGGCGCTCCACAGCCGGCGCAGTGGCTGGTGGCGGACGAGGGCCCGTACGGCGCGCTCCCGGGAGTCCGCGACGAGGGCCGCGTCGGAGACGGGGGCGGCGCCGGGGGCGGGTGCTTCGGAGTCGCCCAGAAGCTCTGGCTGCTCTGCTCGCGTCATCCGTCCACCCTATCCGGACGGTCTGGCTCGACGGGTCCACAGCCGAACAAACGTAGGAAGGGCGGGAGCCTCCGCTCCCGCCCTTCCCCGGTGTCGCGTACCGGTGGACTACTCCGGCTCGACCGCCGCGGTCTTCTTCGCCGCGGTGGTCTTCTTCGCCGCCGTCGCCGTCGTCTTCTTGGCCGCCGTCTTCTTGGCGGCGGTGGTCTTGGCCGCGGTGGTCTTCTTCGCGGCCGTCTTCTTGGCCGCGGTCTTCTTCGCCGGGGCCTTCTTGGCGGTCTTCTTGGCCGGTCCCTTGGCGCGCTTCTCGGCGAGGAGCTCGTAGCCGCGCTCGGGCGTGATCGTCTCGACGCTGTCACCGGTGCGCAGGGTCGCGTTGGTCTCGCCGTCGGTGACGTACGGGCCGAAGCGGCCGTCCTTGACGACGACGGGCTTCTCGCTGACGGGGTCGGTGCCGAGTTCCTTCAGCGGCGGCTTGGCGGCGGCGCGGCCCCGCTGCTTGGGCTGGGAGTAGATCGCCAGCGCCTCCTCCAGCGTGATGCTGAAGAGCTGGTCCTCGCTGGTCAGGGACCGGGAGTCGGTGCCCTTCTTGAGGTAGGGGCCGTAGCGGCCGTTCTGCGCGGTGATCTCGACGCCCTCGGCGTCGGCGCCGACGACGCGCGGCAGCGACATCAGCCGGAGCGCGTCCTCCAGGGTGACGGTGTCCAGGGACATCGACTTGAAGAGGGAGGCGGTGCGCGGCTTGACCGCGTTCTTGCCGGTCTTCGGGGCGGACTCCGGGAGGACCTCGGTGACGTAGGGGCCGTAGCGGCCGTCCCTGGCGATGATCTGGTTGCCGCTGACGGGGTCGGCGCCGAGCTCGAAGTCGCCGCTGGGCTTGGCCAGCAGCTCCTCCGCGTAGGCGACGGTCAGCTCGTCGGGGGCGAGGTCCTCGGGGACGTCGGCCCGCTGGTGGCCCTCCTGGTCCTTCTCGCCGCGCTCGACGTAGGGGCCGTAGCGGCCGACGCGCAGCACGATGCCGTCGCCGACGGGGAAGGAGGAGATCTCGCGGGCGTCGATGGCGCCGAGGTCGGTGACGAGCTCCTTGAGGCCGCCGAGGTGGTCGCCGTCGCCGTTGCCCGCGTCGGCGGCGCCGCCGGAGCCCTCGCCCTCGCCGAAGTAGAAGCGCTTCAGCCACGGCACGGACTGGGCCTCGCCGCGCGCGATGCGGTCGAGGTCGTCCTCCATGCGGGCGGTGAAGTCGTAGTCGACGAGCCGGCCGAAGTGCTTCTCCAGCAGGTTGACGACGGCGAAGGAGAGGAAGGACGGCACGAGGGCCGTGCCCTTCTTGAAGACGTAGCCGCGGTCGAGGATGGTGCCGATGATCGAGGCGTAGGTCGACGGGCGGCCGATCTCGCGCTCCTCCAGCTCCTTGACCAGGGTGGCCTCGGTGTAGCGGGCGGGCGGCTTGGTGGCGTGGCCGTCGGCGGTGATCTCCTCGGCGCCGAGCGCGTCGCCCTCGGCGACCTGCGGGAGGCGCCGCTCGCGGTCGTCGAGCTCCGCGTTCGGGTCGTCGGCGCCCTCCACGTAGGCCTTCATGAAGCCGTGGAAGGTGATCGTCTTGCCGGAGGCCGAGAACTCGGCGTCGCGGCCGTCGGCGGAGGTGCCGCCGATCTTCACGGTGACGGAGTTGCCGGTGGCGTCCTTCATCTGGGAGGCGACGGTCCGCTTCCAGATGAGCTCGTAGAGGCGGAACTGGTCGCCGCTGAGGCCGGTCTCGGCCGGGGTGCGGAAACGATCACCCGAAGGCCGGATCGCCTCGTGCGCCTCCTGCGCGTTCTTGACCTTGCCGGCGTAGACGCGCGGCTTCTCCGGCAGGTAGTCGGCGCCGTACAGCTGCGTCACCTGGGCGCGGGCCGCGGCGACGGCGGTGTCGGAGAGCACGGTGGAGTCCGTACGCATGTAGGTGATGAAGCCGTTCTCGTACAGCTTCTGCGCCACCTGCATCGTCGCCTTGGCACCGAAGCCGAGCTTGCGGCTGGCCTCCTGCTGGAGGGTGGTGGTGCGGAAGGGCGCGTACGGGGAACGGCGGTACGGCTTCGACTCGACCGAGCGGACGGTGAAGCGGGTGTCGGCGAGGGAGGCGGCGAGCGCGCGGGCCCTCTCCTCGTCGAGGTGGAGCACGCTCTCGCTCTTCAGGCGGCCGTCGGCGCCGAAGTCACGGCCCTGTGCGACGCGCTTGCCGTCGACCGCGGCGAGGCGGGCGGTGAGGGAGGAGGGGTCGCTGGGGTCGCCGGGGCGACCGGTGGAGAAGGTGCCGGTGAGGTCCCAGTACTCGGCGGAGCGGAAGGCGATGCGCTCGCGCTCGCGCTCGACGACGAGCCGGGTGGCGACGGACTGCACGCGGCCGGCGGAGAGGCCGCGCATGACCTTCTTCCACAGGACCGGCGAGACCTCGTAGCCGTAGAGGCGGTCGAGGATGCGGCGGGTCTCCTGGGCGTCGACCATGCGCTTGTTCAGTTCGCGCGGGTTGGCGACGGCGGCCTGGATGGCGTCCTTGGTGATCTCGTGGAAGACCATCCGGTGGACGGGGACCTTGGGCTTGAGGACTTCCTGGAGGTGCCACGCGATGGCCTCGCCCTCGCGGTCCTCATCGGTGGCGAGGAAGAGCTCGTCCGACTCGGCCAGCAGGTCCTTCAACTTCTTGACCTGGGCCCTCTTGTCGGCGTTGACGACGTAGATGGGCTGGAAGTCGTGCTCGACGTCCACGCCGAGGCGGCGGACCTCGCCGGTGTACTTCTCCGGCACCTCGGCGGCGCCGCTGGGAAGGTCACGGATGTGCCCGACGCTCGCCTCGACGACGTAGCCGGGGCCGAGGTAGCCCTTGATCGTCTTCGCCTTGGCAGGCGACTCGACGATGACGAGTCGGCGGCCGCCGTGTGCGGTCTCGCTGGTCGGGGACAACTTCGCTCTTCTCTCCGGTCGACACTCTCCAGGCCCGTGCGGGCCCGTGCGGGCCAGGGGACTGGCCTGTACGGCGCTGGCAGCGCCACCTCAGCGCCGGTACGACGCTGGGCGCGCACGGCAGCGCCACGGACGGTGACGCTCCCGTCGCTGCGGAGTGTGACGGTACAACCCGCCCCCGTGTCAAACGGCGAAAGCCCGCAACGGCCACTCGAACGGTAACCCGACTCCTGCCCTTCCTGCCGCCCGGACCGTCGGACCGGCGGGGCGGCCGGGTGTGGAGCGCGTCTCAGCGGGGGCGCGGGGCGCGGCTCAGAGGCGGCCGAAGCACCAGAGGCCGAGGCCGAGGAGGAGCGCCCCGGTGAGGCCCGTGACGACGGCGGCGGCGCGCGGGGCGACGCCGAGCGCGACCGGCTCGCCCTGCCGGACGCGGACCGTGGTCCACAGCAGCAGCGCGCCCCCGAACAGCGCGAACGCCGTTCCCGCGAAGATCGCCGGCCCGCTCTCCATGCCCGTACCCGCTTCCCGTCCCGGCGGTGCGCCCGCGCGGTGGCCGTCTTCCTGAGGTGTCCTGGAAGGGAGGCTGACACCCCACGGCGTCAGGGACGCGAATTCCGGGTGAACGACGCGGGCGGGGCCGTCCGGTTTCACGAAGATGGCCGGTAGTGCCCCACTACTCCGTCCCCCGCGTGCCCGCTCCGCTCCTTACTCCTCCCCGGCCGGAACCCCGCCCTCCGCCGGAAGCAGGGACTCCGGGGTGAGGAAGCCCTCCTCGACGAGGAGCCGGATGGACTGCGGGGTGCGGTCCCGCAGCACCACCGGGTCCTCGCCCGTCAGCTGGGCGATCGCGTCGAGGATCCGGCCGGCGCTGAGGCTGCCGTCGCAGACGCCCGCGAAGCCGGCGCCCACGTGGTCGACCCGGGTGGCGCGGCGCATGCCCCGGTTCTGCCGGAGGACGACGTGCTCGGGGTCCTCCGCGCCGGGCAGCCCGACCTGCTCCTGGACGACCTCGGGGGCGAGGGTGAAGCTGTCCGCGAGCAGGGCGGCGTCGTCGTGGGTCCGGAGGTACTCCTGGCGCTCGAAGTGGGCGCGGACGGCGGGGCCGAGCGGCTGCTCCACCGGGTGCGGCCACTCCTCGACCACGATCGACGGCTCGGCCTTCCCGGCGGCCACCGCCGGGTCGCGGCGCAGGGTGATCCAGCCGAAGCCGATCGCCCTCGTCCCGCTCGCCGCGAAGGCGTCCAGCCAGCGGTCGTACGCCTCCCGGTACGCCTCGGGGCCGCCGCGGTGGTCGCCGCTGTCGCGCAGCCACAGCTCGGTGTACTGGGTGACGTCCTGCACCTCGCGCTGGACGATCCAGGCGTCGCAGCCACGGGGCACCCAGGAGCGGAGCCGGTCCTGCCACTCCTCGCCGTCGACGTGCTGCCAGTTGGCGAGGAACTGGGCGTACCCGCCGTCGTTCAGCCGCTCGCCGGCCTGCTGGACGAGGGTGCGGCACAGGTCGTCGCCGCTCATCCCGCCGTCCCGGTAGGTGAGGCCGGCGCCGGGGGAGATCACGAAGGGCGGGTTGGAGACGATCAGGTCGTACGTGTCGCCGTCGACCGGCTCGTAGAGCGAGCCCTCCAGGAGCTCGGCCTCGCGGGCCCCGGAGAGGGCGAGCGTGAGCCGCGTGAAGTCCAGCGCCCGGGGGTTCAGGTCGGTGGCGGTGACCAGGGTGGCGTGCCGGGCGGCGTGCAGGGCCTGGATGCCGGAGCCGGTGCCGAGGTCGAGCGCGGTGGCGACCGGGGTGCGGACGGTGATGCCGGCGAGGGTGGTGGAGGCCCCGCCGACGCCGAGGACGACGCCCTCCTCCTTGCGGCCGATGCCGCCGGCGCCGCCGACGGCACAGCCCAGGTCGGAGACGATGAACCAGTCCTCGCCGTCCGGGCCGCCGTACGGCCGGACGTCGACGGTGGCGCGCACGGTGCCGTCCTCCCGGACCACCCAGCCGCCGGCCAGGGCCTCGTCGAGCGGGAGGGCGGCGGCGGCCCGGTCGGACCCGACGGCCTCCTGGAGCAGGAAGAGCCGGACGAGGGTCTCCAGCGGGGAGTCGCCGCGGGTGGCGCGCAGGGCGGGCACGGTCTCGCTGCGGGCGAGCGCCGCGTAGGCGGGGGCGCCGAGCAGGTCGAGCAGACCGTCGGCGGTGAAGTCCGCGGCGAGCAGGGCCTCGCGCAGTCGGGCGGCGTGCGCGGGCACCGGAAGGCTGGTGGTCAGGCTGGTCGTACTCACGCGCTCCATTGTGACGGCCGCCACCGACGATCCGGACACCGACAAGCCCGACGCCCCGCACACCGACAGCCCGACGCCCCGGCCGCCCACAGCCCGAAGCCCCTGCCTCCGGAAGCCCGGCGACACGGCCGTGGGAAGCCCGGCGGCACGGCCACAGGCGGCCGGGCGGCACGGACACCGGTGGCCCTGGCGCCGACGGCCGGGCGGCACGGACGCCGCCCGGACGGCCGGGTCACCGTGCGGGGACTACGACTCCGCGGAGGCGGAGGCCTTCGCCTTCGGCGCGGCGGAGGCGGTCGGCGCGGCCGTGGTGCCCGCCTCGGGCGCGGCGGAGCCGGTCGGCGTCTTCGGCGCCGACGGGGTCGGCTTCTGGCAGCCCGGCTGCTTGGCCATGGCCTGGCCCAGTTCGCCGTCCTCCAGGTTGGCCAGCGCGTTCTGGTCCATCTTCTCGATCTTGGTGAGGCCGTCGGCGACGTCCTTCAGCCCCTCGGCGAACTTCTGCTGGTTGGTCGGGTCGAGCGCGTCGACCTGCTTCTTCAGCCCGTCGTAGGCGACGGCGGTCGCGTTGAGCTCCGCGATGACGTCCTTCTGGACCTTCTCGCCGTTCTCGACCGGCGGGACGCCGGCGCTCTCCACGGCCTTGGCCAGCGCCCGGTCGGCGTCCGCGATGTCCTTGAACGCCTTGGAGTCGGCGGCCTGGATCTCCGCCGGACGGCTGTCCGCCGCGGTCGAGATGATGATCTGGTGGGCGTCGGCCCGCTTCTGGATCTGCGGCTTCGCCTGGTCGCAGAACGACTTGGCCCAGTCGTTGACCTTGTCGCCCTCGTCCTCGCTGCAACCGGACAGCACGAGCACCAGTACCGCACCGCCGGACAGCGCTGCCGCAAGCTTCTTGTTCACCGGATCGGTCCCTTCCAAGACTCTCGGCCCCGGAACATACACGGCGCGCGGGCGACTTCCACCTTTCGTACGAGTGATTCATCCCGTGTTGAATCCGTTTGACCCAAGCGGGACAGGGCCTCCGGGCACGCGCGCCGTCCCGGAAATGAGACGGACGCCACGTCAGGCGACGGCCACCGTGCGCCGCTTGGAGGCGCGGACAGCGACGGCCACCACGAGCAGCGCCAGGACCGCGATCCCGGCCCGCGCCCACGCGTTCGCGTCATCGCCGTAGCCGAAGCGCACCACGGCCGGGGCGATCAGCAGCGCCACCAGGTTCATCACCTTCAGGAGCGGGTTGATCGCCGGACCGGCGGTGTCCTTGAACGGGTCGCCCACGGTGTCGCCGATCACCGTCGCCTCGTGCGCGGGGCTCCCCTTGCCGCCGTGGTGGCCGTCCTCGACCAGCTTCTTCGCGTTGTCCCAGGCGCCGCCCGAGTTGGCGAGGAAGACCGCCATCAGCGCGCCGGTGCCGATCGCCCCGGCCAGGTACGCGCCGAGCGGTCCGACGCCGAGCGCGAAGCCGACGGCGACCGGGGCGGTGACGGCGAGCAGCCCGGGCGTGGCGAGTTCGCGGAGCGCGTCCCTGGTGCAGATGTCGACGACCCGCCCGTACTCGGGGGTCTCGCTGCCGTCCATGATCCCCGGGTGCTCGCGGAACTGCCTGCGCACCTCGTACACCACCGAACCGGCCGACCGCGAGACGGCGTTGACGGCCAGTCCGGAGAAGAGGAAGACGACGGCCGCGCCGAGGATCAGGCCGACGAGGTTGTTGGGCTGGGAGACGTCCATGGAGAGGGTCAGCTCGCCCGCCCTCGCGCCGACCTCGGCGACCGAGGTGGCGATGGCGTCCCGGTAGGAGCCGAAGAGCGCGGCGGCGGCGAGGACGGCGGTCGCGATCGCGATGCCCTTGGTGATCGCCTTGGTGGTGTTGCCGACCGCGTCCAGCTCGGTGAGGACCTGCGCGCCGGCGCCCCGCACGTCCCCCGACATCTCCGCGATGCCCTGCGCGTTGTCGGAGACCGGGCCGAAGGTGTCCATGGCGACGATCACGCCGACCGTGGTGAGCAGCCCCGTCCCGGCGAGTGCGACCGCGAAGAGCGCCAGCATCACGGAGGCGCCGCCGAGGAGGAAGGCGCCGTAGACGGCGAGGGCGATGAGGAGCGCCGCGTAGACGGCGGACTCCAGGCCGATGGCGACGCCGGCGAGGACGACGGTGGCGGGGCCGGTGAGCGCGGAGCGGCCGATGTCCTGGACGGGACGCCGGCCGGTCTCGGTGAAGTAGCCGGTGAGCCGCTGGATGAGCGCGGCGAGCAGGATCCCGATGGCGACGGCGACGAGGGCGAGGACCCGGGGGTCGCCGTCGTGTGCGGTCAGGCCGGGCTCGGTGACGCCGGCCAGCCCGGCGTAGGTCGACGGCAGGTAGACGAAGGCGGCGACCGCGACGAGGACGAGGGAGACGACCGCGGAGAGGAAGAAGCCCCGGTCGACGGCGCGCATCCCGCCCCGGTCGGAGCGCCGGGGCGCGACGGCGAGGATGCCGACGACGGCGGTGAGGACGCCGATCGCGGGCACGACCAGCGGGAAGACCAGACCGTGGTCGCCGAAGGCGGCCTTGCCGAGGATGAGGGCCGCGACCAGGGTGACGGCGTACGACTCGAAGAGGTCGGCGGCCATGCCCGCGCAGTCGCCGACGTTGTCGCCCACGTTGTCGGCGATGGTGGCGGCGTTGCGCGGGTCGTCCTCGGGGATGCCCTGCTCGACCTTGCCGACCAGGTCGGCGCCGACGTCGGCGGCCTTGGTGAAGATGCCGCCGCCGACCCGCATGAACATGGCGATGAGGGCGGCGCCGAGGCCGAAGCCCTCCAGGACCTTGGGCGCGTCGGCGGCGTAGACGAGGACGACGCAGGCCGCACCGAGCAGCCCGAGGCCGACCGTGGACATGCCGACGGTCCCGCCGGTGCGGAAGGCGATCCGCATGGCCCGGCGGGCCGCCTCGGCGGGGTCCCGGCCGGGTTCGCCGGGGGCCGGGGCGGCCTCCCGGGCGGCCGCCGCGACCCGGACGTTGGCGCGGACGGCGAGCCGCATCCCGACGTATCCGGTGGCGGCCGAGAACAACGCCCCGACCAGGAAGAACAGCGACCGGCCGACCCGCTGCGACCAGGAATCGGCGGGCAGCGCCATGAGCAGGAGGAAGACGACGACGGCGAAGAGGGCGATGGTCCGCAGCTGGCGGGCGAGGTAGGCGTTGGCGCCCTCCTGCACGGCGGCGGCGATCCGCCGCATCGCCGGGGTGCCCTCGTCGGCCCTGAGCACCTGGCGGCCGAAGAGCCGGGCGGTGACCAGTGCGGCGAGGGCGACCCCGGCGATGACGGCGACGATCGTCCGGTTCCCGCTGGTGAGCACCGCCGCGGCGAGGGCGGCGGAGGCCTGGGCCATTTCCGGTTCCGGGTGCATGGGCACGGATCATAGGCAGCCGAAGCCGGACAAAACGCCTTCCGTAGGCGGCACTCCGCCGGAATCCATCGATTGCCCCGGGGAGTGCGCGCGAAGGACCGCTCCGGGCACCCCGCGCACGGGAAGGGGCCCCGCCGTGCGGCGGGGCCCCTTCCCCCACGTGTCCGTCCCCCGGGGCGCGGAGCGCGCGGGGGCCGCGGAGTCAGGACAGGACGTCCGCGTCCGTCTCCGCCAGAGCGGTGGGCCAGGTCATCCGGATGGTGCCGCCGTCGTCGCCGGCGGTCACCTCGACGTCGTCGACGAGCCCGCGGATCACCGCGAGACCCATCTCGTCCTCGCCGTCGGCCTCGTCCGCGGCCTCCGCCGGAGCCCCGGCGCGCGCGCCGGGAACACCGCCGGCCGCACCCGCACCGGGCACCTCGTCACCGACCTCGATGGAGAACGTCTTCTCCTCGTCGGTCAGCACGACCCTGATGGGCGTGGCGACGCCGTTGCCGCGGTGCAGCCCGACCGCGCGGGAACACGCCTCGCCGACGGCGAGACGCACCTCGTCGAGAACCGCCTCGTCCACCCCGGCCCGGCGGGCGACCGCGGCCGCCACCAGGCGGGCCGTACGGACGTGCTCGGGCTGGGCGCTGAAGCGGAGTTCCACGGTGGCCATGGGATCCCCCCGGTCAGTCGACCGCGTTGACGGCCTCGTCGACCGAGGTGTGGATCGGGAAGACCTTGGTGAGGCCCGTGATCCGGAAGATCTTGAGAATGCGCTCCTGGTTGCAGACCAGGCGCAGCGAGCCCTCATGGGCACGCACCCGCTTCAAGCCGCCCACGAGCACGCCGAGACCGGTGGAGTCGAGGAAGTCCACTCCCTCCATGTCGACGACCAGGTGGTAACTGCCGTCGTTCACCAACTCGACCAACTGCTCGCGCAGCTTGGGCGCGGTATAAACATCAATCTCGCCACCGACCTCGACGACCGTACGGTCGCCGCCAGCTCCGGGCACAGTGCGAGTCGACAGGGACAGGTCCACGGATCCTCCAGCACCTTGCTATCGGGCGTTCGCCCCCTCGGATCTCCCGGGCGGAGTCGGAGAACGAATCGCCAGCCGCAATGGCATTCAATCACTTACCAGCAACCATGCACGACGCCTTGGAAGCATTGTCCGTCACGCCGGTGACACACTCGGTGCCGATGGCCACGAATCACCACACCGCTCGACCCGCCGGAGACACGGGCAGCCGCCCCTCCCCGCACCGGGTCCTCGAACGGCTCACCTCCGGCGAGAGCCGGGCCGCGCGCATCACTCATATGGAGCACATGCCCGCCCGGACGGGCCGCCATGCGGTCTGGCCCGACCGCATCCGGTCCGAGGTGATCGCGGCGGTCCGGGCGGCCGGCATCGAGCACCCCTGGGCCCATCAGGCCGAGGCCACCGAGCACGCCCTCGACGGCGCGTCCGTGGTGATCGCCACGGGAACCGCCTCGGGCAAGTCGCTCGCCTACCTCGCCCCCGTCCTCTCCACCCTCCTGGACGGCGCGGAGGCCGCGAACGGGCGCGGCACGACCGCGCTCTACCTCTCCCCCACCAAGGCCCTCGCCGCCGACCAGCGCCGCGCCGTCCGGGAGCTGGCCGCCCCGCTCGGCAACCGGATCCGGCCCGCCGTCTACGACGGCGACACCCCGTTCGAGGAACGCGAGTGGGTCCGCCAGTACGCGAACTACGTCCTCACCAACCCCGACATGCTGCACCGGGGCATCCTCCCGTCCCACCCCAGGTGGTCCTCCTTCCTCCGCTCCCTGCGGTACGTCGTCATCGACGAGTGCCACACCTACCGGGGCGTCTTCGGCTCCCACGTCGCCCAGGTCCTGCGCCGGCTGCGCCGGGTCTGCGCCCGGTACGGCTCCGATCCGGTCTTCCTCCTCGCCTCCGCCACCTCCGCCGACCCGGCCCGCGCCGCCGCCCGGCTCACCGGCCTGCCCGTCACCGAGGTCTCCGACGACGCCTCCCCGCGCGGCGAGCTGGTCTTCGCCCTGTGGGAGCCGCCCCTCACCGAGCTCCAGGGCGAGCGCGGCGCGCCGGTCCGCCGGACCGCCACCGCCGAGACCGCCGACCTGCTCACCGACCTCACCCGGCAGGGCGTCCGCACGGTCGCCTTCGTCCGCTCCCGGCGCGGCGCCGAGCTGATCTCGGTGATCGCCCAGGAACGCCTCGCCGAGACCGACCGGGCGCTCGCCCGGCGGGTCGCCGCCTACCGGGGCGGCTACCTGCCCGAGGAGCGGCGCGCCCTGGAGCGGGCGCTGCACTCCGGGGAACTCCTCGGCCTCGCCGCCACCACCGCCCTGGAACTGGGCGTGGACGTCTCGGGCCTCGACGCCGTCCTCATCGCCGGCTACCCCGGCACCCGTGCCTCGCTGTGGCAGCAGGCCGGCCGGGCGGGCCGCTCCGGCGAGGGCGCCCTCGCCGTCATGATCGCCCGCGACGACCCGCTGGACACCTTCCTCGTCCACCACCCCGAGGCGATCTTCGACCAGCCGGTCGAGTCGACCGTCCTGGACCCCGACAACCCCTACGTCCTCGCCCCCCACCTGTGCGCCGCCGCCTCCGAACTCCCCCTCACCGAGGACGACCTGGCCCTCTTCGGCCCCGCCGCGCCCGGCCTCATGCCCCAGCTGGAGGCGGCCGGCCTGCTGCGCCGCCGCACCGGCGGCTGGTACTGGACCCGCCGCGAGCGGGCCGCCGACCTCGCCGACATCCGGGGCGGCGGCGGCAGCCCCGTCCGGATCGTCGAGGAGGGCACCGGCCGGCTCCTCGGCACGGTCGACGAGGCCGCCTCCCACACCGCCGTCCACGAGGGCGCCGTCCACCTCCACCAGGGCCGCACCTACCTGGTGAGGAAGCTGGACCTGGAGGACTCCGTCGCCCTCGTCGAGGAGGCCGTCCCGCCGTACTCGACCGTCGCCCGCGACACCACCTCGATCCGCGTCCTGGAGACCGACACCGAGATCCCCTGGGGCTCGGGCCGCCTCTGCTACGGCTCCGTCGAGGTCACCAACCAGGTCGTCTCCTTCCTGCGCCGCCGGCTGATCACGGGCGAGGTGCTGGGCGAGACCAAGCTCGACCTGCCGCCCCGCACCCTGCGCACCCGAGCCGTGTGGTGGACGGTGACCGAGGACCAGCTCGACTCCGCCCGGATCACCCCGGAGATCCTCGGCGGCGCGCTGCACGCCGCCGAGCACGCCTCCATCGGCATGCTGCCGCTCTTCGCCACCTGCGACCGCTGGGACATCGGCGGCGTCTCCGTCCCGCTCCACCCGGACACCCTGCTGCCGACCGTCTTCGTGTACGACGGGCATCCCGGCGGCGCCGGGTTCGCGGAGCGCGCCTTCCACACCGCCCGGGCCTGGCTCACCGCCACCCGCGAGGCGATCGCCTCCTGCGAGTGCGAGGCGGGCTGCCCCTCCTGCATCCAGTCCCCCAAGTGCGGCAACGGCAACGATCCGCTCCACAAACGGGGCGCCGTCCGCCTCCTCACGGAACTCCTCCGCGAGGCCCCGGAGACACCTGGGGCGCCGGCGCCTCCTGCGCCGTCCGAAGCCCCGGAACGGCCTGAGGCGCCGCAGCAGCAGGGTCCGCCGCCCGGGCCCTGACCCGAGGCCCTGAAGGCCCTCAAGGACCTCAAGGGCCTTGAGGCCCCGGGGACACCTGAGGCATTTGCAGCTCCGGAGCGGCCGGTCCCGCCCGGGCCCTGACCTCCGGGGTCCACGCTCCCCGGACCACCCGTGCCGTCACCTCCGCCTCCACGCCGGTCACCGCGCACCGCACCAGCTCGGCGCCGTGCGCGGCGGCCACCCGGGCGGCCGCCGCGCACGCCTCCGGCCCGCCCCACAGCGCCCGGTCGGCGGCGGCGAGTGCCGCCAGGTCGGCGGCGCCGCCCGCCCGGTGCCGGACGGCCACCGCCTGCCCGAGCGCCAGCACCGCCGCGAAGACCACGCAGAGCGCGCAAGCCGCGAAGGCCGTCCACACGGTCGCGGCACCCCGGTCTCCGGCCGCCCCGCCCCTCACACCGGCCCACCTCCCCCGACCGCGTCCTCGGCGAGCGCCGCGGCTCCGGCGCGCAGGGTCACGCCCAGGCCACCCGGCCCCGGCGCGGCCGCCTCCACCGTCACCCGCCACCACTCCCCCTCGCGTGCCACCGCGACCCTGGCCCCCTCGGGCGCGGCGGCACGGGCCGCGGAGGCCACCGCCTCCGCGGACTCCGACCGGGCCGCCGCCCGCGCGCCGGCCCGGGCCGCGTCCACGCACCGGATCTGCGCGGCGGACGCGGCCAGCGCCCACAGCAGGGCCATCGTGAAGAGCGCGAGCACCGGGAGCACGATCGCCGCCTCCACGGTCACGGCGCCCCGGTCCCGTTCAGAACGGCGCATCGAGGGCCTTCGTGACCAGCGACTGCAGGGCGCCGGTGACGCTCCCGCTCGACATGACCTTGTAGAACATCGCGGCGACGCCCGCGGCCGTGAGCAGCCCCAGCGCGTACTCGACGGTGCTCATCCCGGTGTCGGTCCGCAGCGCCGCCCGCCGTGTCCGGAGGAACTCCCCCAGCGCCTTCCGCACCCACCCGCACGTCTTCCCCATCTCTCCCTCGTCCCTTCTCTCGTGTGCTCCCGCACGCGCATCGGTCGCGCGTGCGGGTTCTCTGGCTTTCTCTGGTTTCTCTGATTTCTCTGGTTCTCTGTCAGGTCGTCGTTCAGGGGCCGAGCAGCCCCGATGCCAGGCCGATCACCACGGGGGCCACTCCGACCGCGAGGAACGCCGGCAGGAAGCACAGGCCCACGGGGGCGCTAATCAGCACCTGGGCCCGGCGCGCCCGCGCGGCGGCGGTGCGGGCGCTCGCCGCCCGCAGCCCGGCGGCGTGCCGGGCCACCGCGTCCGCGGCGGGCGCCCCGGTGGCGCCGGCCCGCTCCATGCAGCGGGCGAGCCCCTCCGCGCCCGGTATCGCGCCGAACCTCCCCCACACCCCCGCCGGTTCGCCGCCGAGCCGGAGCTCGGCGGCCGTCCGCAGCAGCCGCGCGCCGAGCGGCCCGCCCAGCGAGTGCCCGACGGCCTCGGCCGCCTCCGCCGGTCCGGCCCCGGCCGAGGAGCAGGCCGCCAGCAGATCCGCCGCCAAGGGCAGTTGCCGCACCGCCTCGCGCTCCTCCGCGGTCTCCCGGGCGGCCCCGGCACGGCGCAGCCACCATCGGGCGCCGAGGACACCGCCGACGCCCGCGACGGGCACCGCAGCCCACCCGAGGAACACCCCCGCGCAGAGCACGGCACCGGCGACCCCGGCCCGCACCGGCACCGGCGTCTCCCGCAGCCAGGCCGGCGCCCGCGCCCCGTGCCCTCGCCCGCCGGACGGCCTCCCGGAGCGCCCGGCCCCTCCGCCCGCCGCCAACCCGCCGAGCCGGCGCCGGACCGCCCGCTCCCTTCGCGCCCTCCCCAGCCGGAGCCAGGCCAGACCGAGCAGCCAGCACCCCAGGAGCGACAGCGGTGCCGCCCCCGCGGGTTCACGCCACACCGCCGCCACCTCCCCGGACGATCCGCGCGGCCCACCACAGGCCGACCGCCTCCAGCCCGCAGCCGAGGAGGAGGCAGGCCCCTCCGGCGGGCGTGTGGAGCAGCACCCTCAGCGGTTCGGCGCCCAGGGCCGCGCCCATGCCGATCCCGGCCAGGGGAAGGGCCGCGAGCACCGCCACCGTCGCCCAGGCCCCTGCCAGTTCGGCCCGGAGCTCCTCGCGCCGCGCGTGCTGCTCGCGGAGGGCCGTCTCCAGCCGGTCGAGCCCCGCGGCGAGTCCCGCCCCGCCGTCGACGGCCACCTGCCAGCAGGCGGCCAGCCCCGCGAGCCCTTCGGCACCCTCCCGCCGGGCCGCGGTCCGCAGGGCCTGCGGCACGTCGCCGCCGAAGCCGATCGCGGCGAGCACCCGTGCCTCCTCGGGGCCGAGGGCGCCGGTGCGGCGGGCCGCGTGGGCGAGGGCGGGGCCGGGCCGCCCGCCCGCCCGCAGCTCGCCCCCCGCGGCCTCGCACAGCGCCACCACACGCCCGGCGACCGCCTCGCGCCCGGCGTGCCGGGCGACCGTCCGCAGCCGGCGCCGCACCAGCGGGACGGCCAGGGCACCGGCCAGCAGCGGCAGGGGCGACTCCCCCAGCAGCGCGACCGCTCCCGCGGCGGGCAGGCAGAGCCACTCGGGCCGGGCCCGGACCGCCGCCCACCGGCGCGCCACGGCCTCCCGGCCGGCGGTCCGGCCGCCGCCCGGCGCACCCGGGCCGGCCAGCAGCTCCGCCGCCCGCCGGACCGCCCGACGACGCTCTGCCGCCTGCCAGAGGGCGACGAGGACACCGGCACAGAGGAAGACCGCGGAGAGCCGGGCGGCCGTCACAGGGCACCTCCCAGCAGCGCGCGCAGCCGGGCCCAGCCCCGCTCGCGCTCGAAACCGGCCGGGTCCCAGCGGAGCGCGGGCACCGTCCGCACCAACCCGGCCCGGTCCCGCTCCAGGACGTGGACCTCGGCGATCCGGCGCCTCCCGTCGGCGTCCCGCACCACGTGCAGCACGGCGGACAGACCGGCACCCAACTGGCTGTGCAGAGCGGCCCGGTCGAGCCCCGCGGCGGTGCCGAGCGCCTCCAGCCGGGCGGGGACGTCGGCGGCGGTGTTGGCGTGGAGGGTCCCCGAACCGCCCTCGTGTCCCGTGTTGAGGGCCGCCAGGAGGTCGACGGCCTCGCCGCCGCGGACCTCGCCGACCACCAGCCGGTCGGGCCGCATCCGCAGCGCCTGGCGGACCAGGTCCCGGAGGGTGACGAGCCCGGCGCCCTCCTGGTTCGGCGGCCGGGCCTCCAGGCGCACCACGTGGGGGTGGTCCGGGCGCAGCTCGGCCGAGTCCTCGGCGAGGACGATCCGCTCCCGCTCCCCGACCAGCCCGAGGAGGGTGGCGAGGAGGGTCGTCTTCCCGCTCCCGGTCCCCCCGCTGACCAGGTAGGACACCCGGGCCTCGATCAGCGCGCGCAGGACCCGGTCACCGCCGGGCGGGACGGTCCCGGCGGCGGTCAGCTCCTCCAGGGTGAAGGCCCGGGGCCGCAGCACCCGCAGCGAGAGGCAGGTGGAGCCGACGGCGACCGGCGGGAGGACGGCGTGCATGCGGGTGCCGTCGGGCAGACGGGCGTCCACCCAGGGCCGGGCGTCGTCCAGGCGGCGTCCGGCCACCGCGGCGAGCCGCTGGGCGAGCCTGCGCACGGCGGGGGCGTCGGGGAAGACGACGGGCGCCCGCTCCAGTCCGGCGCCCCGGTCGACCCACACCCGGTCGGGCGCCGAGACGAGCACGTCGGTGACGTCGGGGTCGGCGAGCAGGGCCTCCAGCGGGCCCGCGCCGGTCAGCTCGGACCGCAGCTCCTCGGCGGCGCCCAGCACCTCGGCGTCCCCGAGGAGCCGGCCCTGGGCGCGCAGGGCGGCCGCCACCCGGGCCGGGGTCGGCTCGGCGCCGCTCGCCGCGAGCCGCTGTCGCACGGCGTCGAGGAGTCCGGCGCCGCCGGCGCGCGGGCCCTGGCCGCCGGCGCGCGGGACGGCCGGATCGGTGCCGACCGCGCCCGCGCCCGTCATGCCGCACCTCCGGCGGGCAGCGCGCGCTCCCAGAAGGCGGCGCAGAAGCGGCCGAGCGGGCCCCGGACCTCGGCACCCGGCGGGTCGCCCGCGTCCTGGGCGGTGGCGAGGCCGGGGTCGTAGGGGAGTTCGCCGGCGAGCGGGAGCCGCAGCGCGTCGGCGACCCAGCGCTCGTCGAGCCCGGCCGCGTAGGGTCCGCGGACGACGGCCCGCAGGTCGCGCACGCCCAGGGAGAGGGTGCCGGCGATGCGGTGCGCGGCCGCGACGGCCCGCAGCTCGCCGGGGACGACGAGGAGGCCGAGGTCGAGCTGGGCCAGCGTCTCCGCGACGGCCTCGTCGACGGCGCGCGGCAGGTCGACCACGACGACCCCTCCCCGGCGGCGGGCCGCGGCGAGCACGGACCGGACCGCCTCGGGCGGCACGGCGCCGGTGGGTTCCCGTCCCCAGCTGAGCACCCGCACGCCCCGGGCGGCGGGCAGCGACTCCTCCAGGGCTCCGCCGGCCAGCCGCCCCTTCGAGGCGGCGAAGTCGCCCCACCGCCGGCCCCGCTCCCGCTCGGCGCCGAGGAGCACGTCGAGGCCTCCGCCGAGCGGGTCGCCGTCGACGAGCAGGGTCCGCAGGCCGGTGCGGGCGGCGGCGAGCGCGAGCCCGCAGGCGAGGGTGGAGGCGCCGGCACCGCCCCGGCCGCCGACCACGCCGACGGTCAGCGCCGTCCGCCCGACGCCTTCGGCGGCGTCGGCGATCCGGTCGACGAGGAGGGACTCGGCCTCCGGCAGCCGCAGGACGCTGTCCGCGCCGATCTCGACGGCGAGCCGCCACTCCTCCGGGTCGTCCTGGGCCCGTCCGACGAGGACGACGCCGGGCCTGCGCGCGGCGCCGCGGCAGCGGGCCGCCACGTCCTGTCCGAGCAGCACGAGCGGGGGGTCGGTCCAGTCGGACCGCCGCTCGGGCACCCGGTGGTGCACCTCGGGCTCGACGCCGGCCGCGGCGCACAGCCGCAGCAGGTCGTCGAGGAGGAGGACGTCCTCGGTGAGGATCAGCGGACCGGGCCCGCGCCCCCCTTCCCGATCCCGCGCCCCGTCCCGATCCCGCGCTCCTTCGCCGTACCGGGCCCCTTCGTCGTACCGGTCCGTGTCCTCGTACGGCGCCTCGTGCCGGTCCCGGGCCGCTTTCCCCGACCGGGCCGCGTGCCCGTGCTCCGTGCCGCCGCCCCTGCCGGAAGCCGTGCGTTCCCGCATCGCGCACACCCCTCTCGTGATTCCCGTCGGCCGCGAACTTCGCGACGGGAATCACGGTGAGGGCGCCGTGGAAATCGTGCGGAGTCCACCGAAAAACTGTGGACAATCCACCGCCTGTGAATATCTCGGCCACTCCCCCGGGGCCTCCCCGGATCGCAGTCCCTCGACTACGCTGAGTGACGAAACGAGGGGCGGCGGCCCTGAGGACGGTCGGGCGCCGGACCGCACGAGAGAGGGGAGCGAGCGATGGCTCAGCGGGAGAAAACGGGTCCGGACATGCGACGACCCCCGCCGGGGGGGAGAGCGGGGGTCGTCTCTCCGGCCGACTCGGGGGGGGAGGAGCCGGACCGGGTTAGCACGGTCGCGAACGATCCGTGACTTCCATGGTGTACCCGAGAGCCTTCTCAGGCAAACCCACGCGCCCGAGCGTACGCCGAATGGCGGGCACCTATGCTCAGCGTTGTGGAAAACCACTCCTTGCCGCGCACAGCCGCCTTCTTTGACCTGGACAAGACGGTCATTGCGAAGTCCTCGACGCTGACCTTCAGCAAGTCCTTCTACCGGGGCGGGCTGATCAGCCGCCGTGCCGCCCTGCGGACCGCGTACATCCAGTTCGTGTTCCTCGTCGGCGGAGCCGATCACGACCAGATGGAGCGGATGCGCGAATATCTTTCCGCGCTCTGCAAAGGCTGGAACGTGGCCCAGGTCAAGGAGCTCGTCGCCGAGACCCTGCACGACCTGATCGACCCGATCATCTACGACGAGGCCGCCTCCCTCATCGAGGAGCACCACGCCGCCGGCCGCGACGTCGTGATCGTCTCCACCTCCGGCGCCGAGGTGGTCGAGCCGATCGGGGAGATGCTCGGGGCGGACCGGGTCGTCGCCACCCGGATGGTGGTCGGCGAGGACGGGTGCTTCACCGGCGAGGTGGAGTACTACGCCTACGGCCCGACCAAGGCCGAGGCGGTCCGCGAGCTGGCGAAGTCCGAGGGGTACGACCTCTCCCGCTGCTACGCCTACAGCGACTCGGCCACCGACATCCCCATGCTGGAGGCCGTCGGACACCCGTACGCGGTCAACCCGGACCGGACGCTGCGCCGCGAGGCGGTCGCCCGGGAGTGGCCGGTGCTCGCCTTCGACCGGCCGGTGCGGCTCAAGCAGCGGCTGCCGGACTTCCGGATGCCGCCCCGCCCCGCGCTCATGGCCGCGGCGGCCGTGGGAGCGGCGGCGGCCACGGCCGGGCTGGTCTGGTACGCCACCCGCCGGCGTCGCCGGGCCGCGGCGGCGGCCGCCCTCGCCGGACGGTGACGCCGGCGGGAGCCACGCGCAAAGAAGCGGAGCCACCACTTTCGCTTCCCCGCGGACAGGAGTAGAAAGGAATCAGGCCCGCGAGACCTGGGACATCCGAGAGGATCACCTGTTGAGCATCAAGGCCCCACGGACCTGACGCACAAAAACCTGGCACCCACGCGACGTCGACCCGTCGATTACGGGCCAGCCGCACCAGGCGAAGGGCAAAGTACCCCGCCTGATGGGCACATATCGAGGACGCTTGGTAACTGGGTGGACGTGCCAGCGGCGGTACCGCTCCTTGGTACCGCCGCAACCCATGTCCGGGGGGCCACAGGCCTCCCGGCCCCTCCCCCCGGCGTGACTCAGGCCGGCGCGACTCGGCCCGGCGTGACTCAGGCCGCTCCGCGCTGGAGCGCCTCGCAGACCGCCGTCGACTCGCGGACGCCGAGCTCTACCGCGCGGCCGCAGTGCGCGATCCACGCACCGACACCCTCCGGGGTACCGGTCAGGTACCCCTCGAAGGCCGCCAGGTAGGCGGCCCGGCCCTGCTCCGCGTGGCCGACCTCCGCCGGGCAGATGCCCTTCGGGTCGAGCCCGCTGCCCTCCAGGACGATCCGCTCCGCGGTCCGGGCGACCAGGCCGTTGTGCGAGGTGAAGGGGCGCAGGGCGAGCAGTTCGCCGTGGACCACCGCGGAGACGACCAGGGCCGGGGCCTCGCTGCCCGCGACGACGAGCTCCGCGAGGCCGTCGAGGCGGGCGGCGACCTCGTCGGGGTCCGGCAGGGGGGCCTCGATCAGCGGCTCGGCCACCGTCTCGCCGGCCTGGCGGGGGCGGCCCACCGAGTCCTGGTGCTCGCCCGACGCGACCAGGTGCAGCCGGGCCAGCACCCGGAGCGGCGACTGACGCCAGATGGAGAGCAGCTCGCCCGCCTCGGCGCTCAGGCGCAGGGCGGCGCCGACGGTGCGGGCCTCGGGATCGGCGCTGAAGTCGGTCCGGCGGCGGACCTCCTCCAGCGCCCAGTCGGCACCGGCCAGCGCGGCCGAGCCGCGGGCGCCGCGCAGCGCGGCCTCATGGGCGATCTCGTTGCTGCGGCGGCGCATCACGCGGTGGCCGTAGACCCGGTCGACGGCCTTGCGTACGGAGTCCACCGCATCGGCGACGCCCGGCAGGGCACCGAGGGCGGCCAAGGGGTCAGAGGCGTGCGTACTCATAGGTAGGGAGGCTACGCGCCCCGGAGGCCCGCCCCACGAAGGAGTGGTCTTCTTCATAGACCTTGACCACTAAGCGCGTTCATGCCACTACGCTAGGTGAACATGAAGATCGCTTTCGTCGGGAAGGGCGGCAGCGGCAAGACGACGCTGTCCTCGCTCTTCGTCCGCCACCTCGCCGCCACCGATTCGCCCGTCGTCGCCGTCGACGCGGACATCAACCAGCACCTGGGCGCCGCGCTCGGCCTCACCGAGGCGGAGGCGGCCGCGCTGCCCGCGATGGGGGCGCAGCTGCCCCTCATCAAGGAGTACCTGCGCGGCAGCAACCCGCGGATCGTCTCGGCCGAGACGATGATCAAGACGACGCCGCCCGGCTCGGGGTCGCGGCTGCTGCGGGTCCGCGAGGAGAACCCGGTGTACGAGGCGTGCGCGCGGCGGGTGCGGCTCGACCCCGGTGAGGTGCGGCTGATGGCGACGGGCCCGTTCACCGAGGCGGACCTCGGCGTGGCCTGCTACCACTCGAAGGTCGGCGCGGTGGAGCTGTGCCTGAACCACCTGGTGGACGGGGCCGGCGAGTACGTGGTCGTCGACATGACGGCGGGCTCGGACTCGTTCGCGTCGGGCATGTTCACCCGCTTCGACATGACCTTCCTGGTCGCCGAGCCGACCCGCAAGGGGGTGTCGGTGTACCGCCAGTACAAGGAGTACGCGCGGGACTTCGGCGTCGCGCTGAAGGTCGTCGGGAACAAGGTGCAGGGCCCGGACGACCTGGACTTCCTGCGCCAGGAGGTCGGCGAGGACCTGCTCGTCACGGTCGGCCACTCGGACTGGGTCCGCGCGATGGAGAAGGGCCGGCCCCCGCGCTTCGAGGAGCTGGAGCCGGAGAACCACGGCGCGCTGCGGGCCCTGCGGGAGGCGGCGGACGACACGTACGCGCACCGCGACCGGCGCCGCTACACGAGCCAGATGGTCCACTTCCACCTCCGCAACGCGGAGAGCTGGGGCAACGCGAAGACGGGCGCGGACCTGGCGGCGCAGGTCGACCCCGACTACGTCCTCGGCGAACCGGCCACCGCGGCCGCCCGCTGACACCGCCGGCGGCGGGCACCGCCACCCGCCCACCGACACCCCCGCCACCACCACCCGCGGCCACGGCCACACCCACCGGCGGGCACCGCCACCCGCCCACCGGCTCCCCGCCGCCACCGGCGGGCACGGCCACCCCACCGACAGACGAGCGCGCCCCCGGGTGCGCCCCGTCCCGAAATGCCGCCCGCTCCGGGTGTGCCCCGCCCCGAAATGCCGCCCGCCCCGGGGGCGGCCGCCCACCCCCCGACGTGCGCCCGCCCCCGGAGTCCGCATGGCGGGCTCCGGGGGCGGGTTCTCGGGCCGGATTCCCGAACCGGGTTCTCGGGCCGGATTCCCGAACCGGGCTCTCGGGCCGGGTTCCCGAACCGGGTTCCCGGTCTCGGGTCAGCTCTGGGCGGCCGGCTTCGTCGCCGGGGCGGCGGGGGCCGGCGGGGCGGCGAGGAAGGCGGGCCAGCCGCCGGCGGGGGCCTCGCCGACGTTCAGGGTGCGCATCTTGGCGACGACGGCGGGGTCCTGGGCGTCCAGCCAGTCCGCGAGCTGGCGGAAGGAGACGCACTTGACGTCCTTCTGGACGCAGACGGTGGCGATGGTCTCCTCGATGGCGCGCATGTAGGTGCCGCCGTTCCAGGACTCGAAGTGGTTGCCGATGACGACCGGCGCCCGGTTGCCCCGGTAGGAGCGCTCGAAGGCCTGGACGAGGCCGTCCCGCATCTGGTCGCCCCAGTACCGGTGCATGTTCGGGTCGCCCTGGGTGGTGCCGGGCGACTGGTTGACCATGAAGTTGTAGTCCATGGAGAGCGTCTGGAAGGCGCGGCCGGGGACCGGGACGAGGTGCATGGACAGGTCCCAGAGGCCCTGGTCCTTCTTCGGCCAGATCTGGTCGTTGACGCCGCTGGTGTCGTAGCGGAAGCCCAGCTCGGAGGCGGCCTTCACGAAGTTCGTCCGGCCCTCCAGACAGGGGGTGCGGGCCCCGACGAGCTCCTTGTCGTAGTCGAACGGGAGCGGCTGCTCGGCACGCAGGCCCGCGTTGGTCTTCCAGTTCTTGACGAAGGACTTGGCCTGCCGGATCTCGCTCTTCCACTCCTCCACGGACCAGGTGCCGACGCCGCCCTCGGCGCCGCAGAAGTGCCCGTTGAAGTGGGTGCCGATCTCGTTGCCCTCCAGCCACGCGCCGCGCAGTTCGCGGACGGTGTCGCGGATGCCCCCGGCGTCGTTGAAGCCGATGTCGGAGCGGCCGGCGGAGTGCTTGGGCGGGTCGTACATCGCCCGCTTCTCCTCCGGCAGGAGGTACACGCCGCTGAGGAAGTACGTCATGGTGGCGCCGTACTTCCTTCCGACGCCGCGGAAGTGGGAGAAGAGCTTCTGGCTGTCCTCGCCGGCGCCGTCCCAGGAGAAGACGACGAACTGCGGCGGGGTCTCGCCCGGCTTGAGCTTCGTCCACGTCGGCTGGTGGGGCTGGGCGCCGGTGTAGGCGGTGGAGCCGTCGCCGATCAGCCGGACGGGGCTCTCCGGCGCGGCCGCGGGCTTCTTCGCGGCGTCCGCGCCGGCTCCCTTGGTGCCCCCGGCGGCCGGGCCGGCCGGCTCCGAGCAGCCCGCCAGACCGCCGATCAGGGCGACGGCCAGCGCGCCGGCGGCCAGCGCCTTCCTCCGGAACGTACTTCCTCGCACGGCGGCTGACATCCGCCCACCTCTCTTCTCCGACTTCCCCGAGCACGGACACGAGCCGCGCGGCCACGGGCCGCGGACCGAAGGACCGCGGGCCACGAGCTGCCGGCCGCGTCAACGTCGCACCGCAGCCGTCGGAGCGATGAAACGACAAGCGGTAATTCGTTCCCCAATCACCGGAACCGGTGAACCATTGCCCTGTTTGCCCCGAAAATAATGCCGGAGACTTTACTCTCCATTACGATTCGTTTACTCAGAGTTGAGGTACCCGTTCGGCCCCGGAGGAGACCGGATGACCCTCTGCACCCCTGCCCGCACCCCCAACCGGCCGCGCGTCCAGCGGCCCCACAGCCCGCCCGGAGGCCGTCGCCGCCTCCGCCCCGCCGGCGCGGACGTCTCCGCGTCGATCGCCGTCTTCCTGATCGCGCTGCCGCTCTCGCTCGGCATCGCCCTCGCCACCGGAGCCCCGCTCCAGGCCGGACTGGTCGCCGCCGCCGTCGGCGGACTCGTCGCCGGCCGGCTCGGCGGCTCCCCGCTCCAGGTGAGCGGA
Organism: Streptomyces omiyaensis; assembly: GCF_014650895.1. Lineage (GTDB taxonomy): Bacteria > Actinomycetota > Actinomycetes > Streptomycetales > Streptomycetaceae > Streptomyces > Streptomyces omiyaensis. Next base: position 233,256 of record NZ_BMVV01000006.1, on the reverse strand, counting down.
CCGGCCGCCGGCCTCACCGTCGTCACCGCCGAGCTGATCCAGCGGTACGGCTGGCGCACCACCTGCGCCATCACGGTCCTCGCCGGACTCGCCCAACTCGCCCTCGCCACCCTGAAGGTGGCCCGCTCGGCGCTCGCCGTCTCGCCCGCGATCGTGCACGGCATGCTGGGCGGCATCGGTGTCACCATCGCCCTGGCCCAGCTCCACATCGTCCTCGGCGGCACCCCGCAGAGCTCCGCGGTGGCCAACGCCCTCGGCCTGCCCGCGCAGTTGGCGCACGCCCGGCCCGCCGCGCTCACCATCAGCGCGCTGACCGTCGCCGTCCTGCTCTGCTGGCCCCGGCTGCCCGGCCGCGCGGGCCGGTGGGCGCGCAAGGCACCGGCCGCGCTGGTCGCCGTCGGCGGCGCGACCCTGCTCGCGGTCGCCACCGGGCTCACCGTGCCCCGCGTCGACCTGCCGTCCTGGAGCAGCCACGCGCTGCCGGGCCTCCCCGAGGGGCCGGTCCTCGGGATCGCCGCCGGGGTGCTCACCATCACCCTGGTGACCAGCGTGCAGTCGCTGCTCTCCGCCGTCGCCGTCGACAAGCTCGTCGCCGCCCGCGAGGACCGGGGCCGGGGCGTCCCGCGCTCCGACCTGGACCGCGAGCTGGCCGGCCAGGGCGTGGCCAACATGGTCTCGGGGGCGCTCGGCGGCCTCCCGGTCGCCGGGGTCGCGGTCCGCAGCGTGGCCAACGTGTCGGCGGGCGCGGTCAGCCGCGCCTCCACGATGCTGCACGGCCTGTGGATCGTGCTGGCCGCGCTGTTCCTGGTGCCCGCGATCGACCTGATCCCGCTGGCCGCCCTCGCCGCCCTCGTCATGGTGGTCGGCATCCAGATGGTGAGCATCACCCACATCCGTACGGTCACCCGCCACCGCGAGGTCGTGGTGTACGTGGTGACGCTGACCGGGGTCGTCCTGGTCGGCATCCTGGAGGGCGTCGCCCTCGGCATCGCGGTCGCGGTCGCGGTCGCGATGCAGCGCCTGGCCCGCACCCGGATCACCCGGGAGGACCGCGGGGGGCACCAGTTCCTCCGCGTGCGCGGCCAGTTGACCTTCCTCGCGGTGCCGCGGCTGAGCCGCGCGCTGCACCAGATCCCCACAGGCTCGGAGGTGACCGTGGAGCTGGACGGTTCGTTCATGGACCATGCCGCGTACGAGGCGCTGAACGACTGGACGACCGGCCATCTGGCGCACGGCGGCACGGTCGAGATGACCGGCCCCTCCGGGGGCCGCATCACCGGCTCCCCCGCCGTGACGTCCGCCGCGGACACCGCGCCGGACGTCACGGAGCCCGCCGGCCCGGACGCCGTCCGGGCGGCCTCCCCGCACGCCTGCTGCCGCCCCTGGACCCCCTGGCACAACCACCAGTGCGCCGAGCGCCCCGCGCCGCCGGCCGTCCCCGCCGAGCGGGCGCCGCGCCCGACCGGTCATCAGCTGGCCCACGGCATCGGCAAGTTCCAGCGGAACACCGCTCCGCTGGTCCGCGACGAGCTGGCCCGGCTCGCCCGGGAGGGCCAGAGCCCCTCGCAGCTCTTCCTCACCTGCGCCGACTCCCGGCTCGTCACCAGCATGATCACGTCCAGCGGTCCGGGCGACCTCTTCACCGTGCGCAACGTCGGCAATCTGGTGCCGCTGCCCGGCGAGGAGAGCGGGGACGACTCGGTGGCGGCGGCGATCGAGTACGCGGTGGACGTGCTGCGGGTGCAGTCGATCACCGTCTGCGGCCACTCCGGCTGCGGCGCCATGCAGGCCCTGCTCGGCGCCGGACCCGACGAGCCGGCCACCCCGCTGCGCCGCTGGCTGCGGCACGGCCGGCCCAGCCTGGAGCGGATGGCGAGCCGGCGGCACGCGTGGGCGCGGATCTCCGGCCGGCTGCCGGCGGACGCGGTCGAGCAGCTGTGCCTCACCAACGTGGTCCAGCAGCTGGAGCACCTGCGGGCGTACGAGTCGGTGGCGCGGCGCCTCGCGGACGGCAGCCTCACGCTCCACGGCATGTACTTCCACGTGGGCGAGGCGCAGGCGTACCTGCTCTCCGGGGACGAGGTGCGCGGCTACGACGACGTCTTCGACAGCGTCCCTCCGGCGGTCCTGGCGGCCCGGGCCTCCTGACGGCCCGCGCCCGTCCGGGCCCCGCCGGGCCCGTCCCGGCGGGGCCCGGACACCGCACCGGCGCCCTCCCGCCGCGCGTCCTGAACCTTTCCCGGCACGCGTCCGTGAGACTGTGTGGCCCCTTCTCCCTCCGCTCGGGACGAAGGGGCCCCCGTCCGTCAAGCCACTCACAGGTCTAAACCAATTCGCCTGAGCCTCTTGTCACCCGGGGCTTCGGGCTGATGAGCTATGACACGGGACACATACGCACAGAGGACGCCCTGGGAAAGGGAGATGTCGTGAGCAACGAGAGCCTGGCCAATCTGCTCCGGGAAGAGCGCCGTTTCGCGCCGCCCGCCGAGCTGGCCGCGCACGCCAACGTGACGGCGGAGGCGTACGAGCAGGCCGAGACGGACAGGCTGGGCTTCTGGGCCGAGCAGGCCAAGCGCCTGACCTGGGCCACCGAGCCGACCGAGACCCTCGACTGGTCGAACCCGCCGTTCGCCAAGTGGTTCGCCGACGGCGAGCTCAACGTGGCGTACAACTGCGTCGACCGGCACGTCGAGGCCGGACACGGCGACCGGGTCGCCATCCACTTCGAGGGCGAGCCGGGCGACAGCCGCGCGATCACCTACGCCGAGCTCAAGGACGAGGTCTCCCGGGCCGCCAACGCCCTGACCGAGCTGGGCGTCCGCAAGGGCGACCGGGTCGCCGTCTACCTGCCGATGATCCCCGAGGCCGCGATCACGATGCTGGCCTGCGCCCGCGTCGGCGCCGCCCACTCCGTCGTCTTCGGCGGCTTCTCCGCCGACGCCGTCGCCTCCCGGATCCAGGACGCCGACGCCAAGCTGGTCGTGACCGCCGACGGCGGCTACCGCCGCGGCAAGCCGTCCGCCCTCAAGCCGGCGATCGACGAGGCCGTCACCAAGTGTCCGCAGGTCGAGCACGTCCTGGTGGTCCGCCGCACGGGCCAGGACACCGCCTTCACCGAGGGCCGGGACGTCTGGTGGGACGACATCGTCGCCCGCCAGTCCACCGAGCACGCCCCGGAGGCCTTCCCGGCCGAGCACCCGCTCTTCATCCTCTACACCTCGGGCACCACGGGGAAGCCGAAGGGCATCCTGCACACCTCCGGCGGCTACCTCACCCAGGCCGCCTACACCCACCACGCCGTCTTCGACCTCAAGCCGGAGACCGACGTCTACTGGTGCACCGCCGACATCGGCTGGGTCACCGGCCACTCGTACATCGTCTACGGCCCGCTGGCCAACGGCGCGACGCAGGTCATGTACGAGGGCACCCCGGACACCCCGCACCAGGGCCGGTTCTGGGAGATCGTGCAGAAGTACGGCGTCACCATCCTCTACACGGCGCCGACCGCGATCCGCACCTTCATGAAGTGGGGCGACGACATCCCCGCGAAGTTCGACCTGTCGAGCCTGCGCGTGCTGGGCTCGGTCGGCGAGCCGATCAACCCCGAGGCGTGGGTCTGGTACCGCAAGCACATCGGCGGCGACCGCTGCCCGATCGTGGACACGTGGTGGCAGACCGAGACGGGCGCGATGATGATCAGCCCGCTCCCCGGCGTCACCGAGACCAAGCCGGGCTCCGCCCAGCGCCCGCTGCCCGGCATCTCCGCCACCGTCGTCGACGACGAGGCGAACGAGGTGCCGAACGGCGGCGGGGGCTACCTGGTGCTCACCGAGCCGTGGCCGTCGATGCTCCGCACCATCTGGGGCGACGACCAGCGCTTCATCGACACCTACTGGTCCCGCTTCGCGGGCAAGTACTTCGCCGGTGACGGCGCCAAGAAGGACGACGACGGCGACATCTGGCTGCTCGGCCGCGTCGACGACGTCATGCTCGTCTCCGGCCACAACATCTCGACCACCGAGGTCGAGTCGGCGCTCGTCTCCCACCCGTCGGTGGCCGAGGCGGCCGTCGTCGGCGCCGCCGACGAGACCACCGGCCAGGCGATCGTCGCCTTCGTCATCCTGCGCGGCACCGCGAGCGAGGACGAGTCCCTCGTCGCCGAGCTGCGCAACCACGTGGGCGCCACGCTCGGCCCGATCGCCAAGCCGAAGCGGATCCTCCCGGTCGCCGAGCTGCCGAAGACCCGCTCCGGCAAGATCATGCGCCGGCTGCTGCGCGACGTGGCGGAGAACCGCGAGCTGGGCGACGTCACCACGCTGACCGACTCCTCGGTCATGTCGCTCATCCAGACGCAGCTGCCCGCCGCCTCCAGCGAGGACTGAGCCCCGCAGCCGCTCGCGGAAGGGCCCGCCCCGGGTGCCGGGGCGGGCCCTTCCGCTTCCCCGCTCCGGGGCGCCGAAAGCCCCGTACCCCCCTAAAGTGATCCTCGCCGGACACACCTCGGGCTCGTTAGGTAAAGTAAGGACCGCGTCAGGAACGCGACAGAAAGACCTAGGTGCGCCGGGAAGTCTGGTCGGCATGTGCTGTGTGCTGCCCACCCGACCGGAGGCCCCCCGTGTCCACCGACCGCAACTTCCTCGGCAGGCTCTCCCTCCCGGAGCGCCGCCACCTCGCCGACGCCCTGCGCACCGAGACCGTCGGTGGTGTCCTGCTCCTCGTCGCCGCCGTCGCCGCGCTCGTCTGGGCCAACACCGCCCCCGGCAGCTACGAGGCCGTCTCCGGCTTCCACCTGGGCCCCGCCGCCCTCGGCCTCGACCTCTCGATCGCGCACTGGGCGGCCGACGGCCTCCTGGCGGTCTTCTTCTTCGTCGCCGGCATCGAGCTCAAGCGCGAGCTGGTCGCCGGCGAGCTGCGCGACCCCAAGGCCGCCGCCCTCCCCGTCATCGCGGCGATCTGCGGCATGGCCACCCCGGCCCTCGTCTACGTCCTGGTCAACGCCGTCGGCGGCGGCTCCATGGACGGCTGGGCGGTCCCCACCGCCACCGACATCGCCTTCGCGCTGGCCGTCCTCGCCGTCATCGGCACCTCGCTCCCCTCGGCGCTGCGCGCCTTCCTGCTCACCCTCGCCGTCGTCGACGACCTCTTCGCGATCCTGATCATCGCGGTCTTCTTCACCAGCGACCTGGACTTCGCCGCCCTCGGCGGCGCCTTCGCCGGCCTCGCCCTCTTCTGGTACCTGCTCCGCAAGGAGGTCCGCGGCTGGTACGTCTACGTCCCGCTGGCCCTGGTCGTCTGGGCCCTGATGTACAACAGCGGCGTGCACGCCACCATCGCCGGCGTCGCCATGGGCCTGATGCTCCGCTGCACCACCCGCGAGGGCGAGTCGCACTCCCCCGGCGAGCACGTCGAGCACCTGGTCCGCCCGCTCTCGGCCGGCCTCGCCGTCCCCCTCTTCGCGCTCTTCTCGGCGGGCGTGACCATGTCCAGCGAGGCTCTCCGGGACGTCTTCACCCAGCCCGTCACCCTCGGCGTCGTCCTCGGCCTGGTTGTCGGCAAGGCGATCGGCATCTTCGGCGGCACCTGGCTGGCGGCCCGCTTCACCAGGGCGGAGCTCAACCCCGAGCTGTCCTGGCCGGACGTCTTCGCCGTCGCCTCCCTCGCCGGGATCGGCTTCACCGTCTCCCTCCTCATCGGCGAACTCGCCTTCGAGGGCGACGCGGCCCTCACCGAGGAGGTCAAGGCCGCCGTCCTCATGGGCTCGCTCATCGCCGCGGCCGTGGCCACGCTCCTGCTCAAGCTGCGCGTCCGGAAGTACCAGCTGCTCGTCGCCGAGGAGGACCGGGACGACGACCAGGACGGCATTCCCGACGTGTACGAGGAGGGCACCGAGGCGTACCACCTCCGGATGGCGGAGATCCTGGAGCGGAGGGCCGCGGAGCACCGCGAGCGCGCCCGACTGGCGGGGGCACCGCGCGACGGGGCCGACCGTCCGGCATGATCTGACTCGGACCGTACAAAAGGAGAGGGAGAGCGATGAGCGACCCGTTCGACGGAACCGAGCGCAGCCTCGGCCAGCTGGTCGCCTCGGCGACCGCCGAGATGTCCGCACTGGTGCACGACGAGATCGCCCTGGCCAAGGCCGAGCTCCGGCAGGACGTCAAGCGCGGCGCGATCGGCGGTGCCGCGGGCATCACCGCCGCCGTGGTGCTGCTGTTCTCGCTGCCGATGCTGAGCTTCGCGCTGGCGTACGCCATCAACACCTGGACCGGCGGGCACAACGGCAACGGCGGCTGGAACCTCGTCTGGTGCTTCCTGCTGTCCTTCGCCTTCAACGTGATCGTCGCCGGCATCCTCGGCTTCGTCGCGGTCTCCAAGTTCAAGAAGGTGAAGCCGCCGGAGAAGTCCATCGCGTCGGCGAAGCAGACCGCAGCGATCATGGAGAACGTGAAGCCGCACCCCCGTCCGGAGGGTGTCCCGGCCGCCGAGGTGACGATGGCCAAGGCCCAGTCTGTGGCACGCTCGTCCGTATGACCCTCCCCGAGAGCAGCACCCCCGGCGGCGGGCCCGTACGCCTCGACGGTCCGTGGACCCACCGTGACGTCGCGGCCAACGGCGCCCGCTTCCACATCGCCGAGATGGGCGACGGCCCCCTCGTGCTGCTGCTGCACGGCTTCCCGCAGTTCTGGTGGACCTGGCGCCACCAGCTGCCGGCGCTCGCCGAGGCGGGCTTCCGGGCGGTCGCGATGGACCTGCGCGGGGTCGGCGGCAGCGACCGCACCCCCCGGGGCTACGACCCCGCCAACCTGGCCCTCGACATCACCGGCGTGGTCCGCTCGCTCGGCGAGCCGGACGCCGCGCTCGTCGGCCACGACCTGGGCGGCTACCTGGCCTGGACGGCCGCGGTCATGCGGCCCAAGCTGGTCCGCCGCCTGGTGGTCTCCTCGATGCCGCACCCGCGCCGCTGGCGCTCGGCGATGCTCTCCGACTTCGCGCAGTCCCGGGCCGGTTCGCACATCTGGGGCTTCCAGCGGCCGTGGCTGCCGGAGCGTCAGCTGGTCGCCGAGGACGCCGAGCTGGTGGGCCGTCTGATCCGGGAGTGGTCGGGGCCGCGCCCCGTCGAGGACGAGGCGGTCGAGGCGTACCGGCGGGCGATGCTCGTCCCGTCCACCGCGCACTGCTCGATCGAGCCGTACCGCTGGCTGGTCCGCTCGCTGGCCCGCCCCGACGGCATCCAGTTCAACCGGCGCATGAAGCGGCCGGTCCGGGTGCCGACGCTGCACCTGCACGGCTCGCTGGACCCGGTGATGCGCACCCGCAGCGCCGCGGGCTCGGGCGAGTACGTGGAGGCCCCCTACCGCTGGCGGCTCTTCGACGGCCTCGGTCACTTCCCCCACGAGGAGGACCCGGTCGCCTTCACGACGGAGCTCGTGAACTGGCTGAAGGACCCCGAGCCGGACCGCTGACCCCGCCGCGGGCCCCGCCCGCACGGGTTTGCGTCGAACGGCCATGTGCCCCGCGCATACTCCGATTGGCGGGCCCCCGAGCGGTTACCGAGCCCGGAGCCCGGGCACACGTCCCGGTATGGGCTGGACGCACGACTTCAGTGACACGGCACGCGACCGCCGCTCCGCCTCCGGGCCGGGCTCCCGCGAGCGGGGAGGTCCGCCGGACCAGGGCCGCGCTCCCGGCGGGCAGGTCGGGATCTCACGCATCCTCAGGCGGCGCGCCCGCTGGGTCTCCGCCCGGCTCCGCCACCCCCGCGACACCCCCTAGACCACCGGGCCCGGCCCGCCCGGCGCCCGGGTCACCGGATGCCCGGACCGCCGGGCTCCCGGCCGTCCGGGGTCAGAGGGCGCAGCCGTCGGTGTCCACCTGCTGGTTCGCGGTGCGGCCGCGCTCGATGTCCTCGCGGATCTCGTCGACCGTCAGCGCGTACCCCGTGTTGGCGTCGTCGCGGGAGCGGGCGAAGATCACGCCCGAGACCGTGCCGTCCTCGGTGAGGAGCGGGCCTCCGGAGTTGCCCTGACGGACCGTCGTGTACAGCGAGTAGACCTCCCTGCGCACCTCGCCCCGGTGGTAGATGTCGGGGCCGTCGGCGCTGATCCGGCCGCGCACGCGGGCGGAGCGGACGTCGTACGAGCCGTTCTCGGGGAAGCCGGCGACGATGGCGTCGTCCCCGCTGTGCGCCTCCTGGTCGGTGAAGCGCAGCGGGGCGGCCTCCAGGTCCGGCACGTCGAGGACGGCGATGTCCCGGCGCCAGTCGTAGAGCACGACCTTGGCGTCGTACAGCCGGCCCACGCCGCCGATCTGCACGGTGGGCTCGTCGACGCCGCCGACCACGTGCGCGTTGGTCATCACCCGGCGGTCGGAGAAGACGAAGCCGGTGCCCTCCAGGACCTTGCCGCAGCTCGGGGCGGTACCGACGACCTTGACGATCGAGCGCTGGGCGAGGGTCGCGACGGGGCTGCCGGCGAGCCGGGGGTCGGGGGGCAGCACCTCGGTGATGGGCTCGTTGGCGAAGGGGCTGAAGACCTGGGGGAAGCCGCTGCGGGCGAGGGTGGAGCTGAAGTCGGCGAACCAGGCGCCGACCTGATCGGGCATCACCCGGGAGGCGCCCTGGAGCACCTTGGAGCCGCGCACCTCCTTGCCCAGGGTGGGCATCGAGGTGCCGGCGAGGGCCGAGCCGATCAGCCAGGCCACGAGGAGCATGGCGACCACGTTGACCAGCGCGCCGCCGGTGGCGTCGAGGGCGCGGGCCGGGGACCAGGTGATGTGGCGGCGGAGCTTGTTGCCGAGGTGGGTGGTGAAGGCCTGGCCGACGGAGGCGCAGACGATCACCGCCATCACGAAGATGACGGTCACCGAGGTGGAGACCTCGCTCTTGTCGGTGAGCTGGTCCCACAGGATCGGCAGCAGCCACATGGCCACCAGTCCGCCGCCGAGGAAGCCCACCACCGAGAGGATGCCGACCACGAAGCCCTGGCGGTAGCCGATGATCGCGAACCACACGGCCGCGAGCAGCAGCAGGATGTCCAGCACGTTCACGGTCGTCAGCCTCGCAGGTTCGGTTCCGGTCGCCGATTCTTCTCCGGTCGCCCGGGGAGCCAGCCTGTCATGACCGCCAGTCGAGCGGGACCTTACGGGAGGTGTCCCAGGGGCGCTCCCAGCCCGCGAAGTGCAGCAGTCTGTCGATCACTCCGGCGGTGAAACCCCAGACCAGGGCGGACGCGACGAGGAAGGCGGGGCCCGCGTGACCGGCCGGGTGGACGGCGGTGGCGCGGTTGGCCGGATCCGTGAGATCCGCCACGGGCACCGTGAAGACCCGGGCGGTCTCGGCGGGGTCGACGGCGCCGACCGGGCTCGGTTCGCGCCACCAGCCGAGGACGGGGGTGACGACGAAGCCGCTGACCGGGATGTAGAGCCGGGGCAGCACGCCGAAGAGCTGGACGCCGGCCGGGTCGAGGCCGGTCTCCTCCTCGGCCTCGCGCAGGGCGGCCCGCAGCAGTCCGCCGTCGGCCGGGTCGCCGTCCTCGGGGTCGAGGGCGCCGCCGGGGAAGGAGGGCTGCCCGGCGTGCGAGCGGAGGCTGCCGGCCCGCTCCATGAGGAGCAGTTCGGGGCCGCGCTCGCCGTCGCCGAAGAGGACGAGGACGGCGGACTGGCGGCCGGCGCCGCTCTCGGGCGGCAGGAAGCGGCTCAGCTGCTCGGGCGCGACCGTGCGCGCGGCCCGGTCGACCGGCGCGAGCCAGTCGGGCAGGCCTTCCCGGTCCAGCAGGCCGCCGGTGCCGGGGTCGTAGGTCTCTTCGTCCGTGCGCGTCATGGGCACCCCCGTGTCGTCCAACGCCGTCGTCGTGCCTCCGCGTTCCCGGAGGTCCGTCCCGTGCTCACTCCGCCCCGGAGGGACGCTGTACGGCCCCGGGGGCCACGCCGGGCGCGGGAGGCGCGGGGCGGCCGGGGTAGTCGGCGGGCGGGTTGAGGCGCTGGCCGGGGTAGCCGCCCTTCTCGTACTTGAGCAGCTTCCGCGCCTTCTCGGGGTCGGTCTCGCCCTCCCCGTAGGCCGGGCAGAGGTGGGTGATGGGGCAGGCCCCGCAGGCGGGTCTGCGGGCGTGGCAGATGCGGCGGCCCTGGAAGATCACCCGGTGCGAGAGCATCGTCCAGTCGCTCTTCGGGAAGATCCCGGCGATCTCGGCCTCGATCTTGACCGGGTCGTCGGACTCGGTCCACCGCCAGCGGCGGGCGAGCCGCATGAAGTGGGTGTCGACGGTGATGCCGGGGACGCCGAAGGCGTTGCCGAGCACGACGAAGGCGGTCTTGCGGCCGACGCCGGGGAGCTTCACCAGGTCCTCCAGGCGGCCGGGGACCTCACCGCCGTGCTCGTCCCTGAGGGCCGCGGCCAGGCCCATGATCGACCTGGTCTTGGCGCGGAAGAAGCCGGTCGGCCGGATGAGTTCCTCGACCTCCTCGGGGACGGCCGCGGCCAGGTCCTCGGGGGTGGGGTACCGGGCGAAGAGCGCGGGGGTCGTCTGGTTCACCCGCAGGTCGGTGGTCTGCGCGGAGAGCACGGTGGCGACCAGGAGCTCGAAGGGGTCGCGGAAGTCGAGCTCGGGATGGGCGTACGGGAACACCTCCGCGAGCTCCCGGTTGATCCGCCGCGCCCGCCGCACCATGCCGAGCCGCGACTCGGCCTTGGGGGACGCCTTGACGGTGGTCTTGGCCGCGGACTTCGCGGGCGCCTTCGCGGAGGTCCCGGCGGGCGCCTTCGCCGAGGTCCTCGCGGGCGCCTTCGCGACCGCCCCGGACTTCCTCCCGGCCGTCACGGGCTTCTTCCCCGTCACCGCCCGCGGGGACGAATCATCCCGATTCGCCCCATTCGACCGCTTCGACGCGCCGTGTTCGCCCACAGCGGAATTCCCTTCGGCCGACACTCTTCCAGCCCCCTTGGCCTGCGTTCTCACCGGCGAGTTGGACACCCGGCCAGCCTAGGGGCCGGGGCCGACATCCGCCCCGCCCGCCGCCGATCGGACCCCGATCGGGCCCCTGACGTTCGGCAATGGCGTCCGGTGCGTCAAACTTGTTGTGATTGATCGCACTGTTTGGCACGTCCGGCATCATGGGAGCCAGGTCCCGTGAGCAGGTCGACAGTAGGAGTGAACTCGTGGACGACGTTCTGCGGCGCGCCCCGCTCTTCGCGGCGCTCGATGACGAGCAGGCCGCCGAGCTGCGCGCCTCGATGAGTGAGGTGACGCTCGCCCGTGGCGACGCGCTCTTCCACGAGGGCGACCCCGGCGACCGCCTGTACGTGGTCACCGAGGGCAAGGTGAAGCTGCACCGCACCTCCCCCGACGGGCGGGAGAACATGCTGGCCGTCCTCGGCCCCGGCGAGCTCATCGGCGAGCTGTCCCTCTTCGACCCGGGTCCGCGCACCGCGACCGCGACGGCGCTGACCGAGGTCAAGCTGCTCGGACTCGGCCACGGCGACCTCCAGCCCTGGCTGAACGCCCGCCCCGAGGTGGCCGGCGCCCTGCTGCGGGCCGTCGCCCGCCGCCTGCGCAAGACCAACGACCAGATGTCCGACCTGGTCTTCTCCGACGTGCCGGGCCGCGTCGCCCGGGCGCTCCTCGACCTGTCGCGCCGCTTCGGCGTGCAGTCGGAGGAGGGCATCCACGTCGTCCACGACCTCACCCAGGAGGAGCTGGCCCAGCTGGTCGGCGCCTCCCGCGAGACCGTGAACAAGGCGCTCGCCGACTTCGCCCAGCGCGGCTGGCTCCGCCTGGAGGCCCGTGCCGTGATCCTGCTGGACGTGGAGCGCCTCGCGAAGCGCTCGCGCTAGCGGAGCCCGTACGGACGAGAAGGGGGCCGCCCGGTTCGACCGGGCGGCCCCCTTCCGCGTGCCGTGCGGGCGGTCGGTCAGCGCTTGGTGCCGTCCACGATCACCGGGGCGGAGCCGCCGCCGGAGCCGCAGGGGACCGCGTAGACCGGGTTCTTGGCCGCGGCCTCCTTGAAGGCGTCGATGCACTGGTTCGCCAGGACCTTGTCGGTCAGCGAGTCGTTGAGGATCTTGTTGGCGCGGGCGATGCCCTCCGCCTCGATGCGGCGCCGGTCCGCGTCCGCCTTGGCGGTGCGGGCGGCCTCCAGGGCCCGCTCGGTGGCCTGCTGCTGCTGGATCTTGCGGTCGATCTGACCCTGGAGCGCGTCCGAGGGCTTCACGTTCCGCAGGTTGACCGTGGTCACCACGATGCCGCGCGGGTTCAGGCGCTCCGTGATCAGGGCGGCGATCTCGGCGTTGATCTTCTCCCGGTCGGAGGCGTACCCCTGCTCGCTGGTGTAGCGGGCGAAGACGTTCCGGACGATCTCACGGCTGTCCGGGTAGACCAGCCGCTGCTGGATGGCGTCCTCGCTGCCCGCGAGCTTGTACAGCTCGACGGCCTTCGACGGGACCACGGCCCACTTCACCGTGACCTCGGCGTACATGACACCGCCCTGCGAGGAGCGGACCTCGACCACGTCCTTGTCGGAGAGGTTGAGGTCGACCGGGCGGGTGGAGAAGGTCGTGACGTCGGTGAAGGGCGACTTCACGTGCATGCCGGAGGTCATCGGCGTCCCGACCTTGCCGAAGGCGACCGGCACGCCGACCTCGTACGCGCTGATCACGTACGTCATGCTCACGATCAACGAGAAGACGCCGGCCAGCAGGGTGCCGCCGGCGCCCAGCTTCCAGCCGGTCGAGTCCTGCGCACGGCCGACGAACCAGAGCACCACCGCGGCGATGACCAGCAGGATGGATATGACGAACATGGGCATTCCCCCCGAGAGCTACAGCCTGATGTAAGCGGAGCGTAAGACACGTGGGGAGGCTCCGGGGTTCCCGGGGTGCCCGGTCAGATCAGGCCACGTTCCCGCAGGTACTCCAGCTGTGCCCGGACCGACAGCTCGGCGGCCGGCCACAGCGAGCGGTGGACGTCCGCGTAGACGTGCGCCACGACGTCCGCCGCCGTCCGGTGCCCCCGCTCCACCGCGGTCTCCACCTGGGCGAGCCGGCTCGCCCGGTGCGCCAGGTAGTAGTCGACGGCCCCCTGGGCGTCCTCCAGGACCGGACCGTGGCCCGGCAGGACCGTGTGCACGCCGTCGTCCACGGTCAGCGAGCGCAGCCGGCGCAGCGAGTCCAGGTAGTCGCCGAGGCGCCCGTCCGGATGCGCCACCATCGTCGTGCCGCGCCCCAGGATCGTGTCGCCGGTCAGCACCGCGCGGTCGGCGGGGAGGTGGAAGGAGAGCGAGTCGGAGGTGTGGCCGGGCGTCGGCACCACCCGCAGCTCCAGGCCGCCGACCGCGACCACGTCGCCCTCGCCGAGCCCCTCCTCGCCGAGGCGGAGCGCCGGGTCGAGCGCGCGGACGTGCGTCCCGGTCAGCTCCGCGAAGCGGCCCGCGCCCTCGGCGTGGTCCGGGTGGCCGTGCGTCAGCAGGGTCAGCGCGATCCGCTTGCCCAGCTCCTGTGCCGTGTCGATCACGCGCCGGAGGTGGCCCTCGTCGAGCGGGCCGGGGTCGACGACGACCGCCAGGCCGGAGCCGGGCTCGGAGAGCAGCCAGGTGTTGGTGCCGTCCAGGGTCATCGCGGACGGGTTGGGCGCGAGCACGTTCACGGCCCGGTCGGTCGCGGGCCCGGAGGCGACGAGCCCGCGCGGCCGGCCCGGCAGGGCGGCGGCGTCGGTCACGGGGTGCCTCCGACCCGCTTGGTGAACTCGTCGTGCCCCGGCCAGGTCAGGACCACCTGGCCGCCCTCCACACGCGCCTGGGCCAGTACCGGCGTCAGGGACTGCTTCCCGGCCGCCGCCAGGGCCTCCGCGGCCGTGGAGCAGGGCCGGAGGGACCGCAGGGTCGCGATCGTGGGCGGCATCATCGTCAGCTCGCCCCGGTCGTAGCCGTCGGCGGCGTCGGCCGGACGGGTCCAGACGGTCCGGTCGGCCTCCCCGGAGACGTCCCGGGTGCGCTGCCCCTCCGGGAGGACGGCCACGAAGAACCAGGTGTCGTACCGGCGCTGCTCGAACTCGGGGGTGATCCAGCGGGCCCACGCCCCGAGCAGGTCGGAGCGGAGCACGAGGCCGCGCCGGTCCAGGAAGTCCGCGAAGGACAGCTCGTGGGCGACCAGCGCCGCCCGGTCCCGCTCCCAGTCGTCCCCGGTGGTGTCGCCGACGACGGTGTCCGGGGTCTCGCCGGCGAGCAGCACGCCCGCCTCCTCGAAGGTCTCGCGGACGGCGGCGCAGACCACTGCCTGGGCCTGCGCGGGATCGTCCAGACCCAGCCGGCCGGCCCACTCCTCCCGGGAGGGCCCGGCCCAGCGCACCGGCTGCTCGTCGCGCGGGTCGACGCCGCCGCCGGGGTAGGCGTACGCGCCCCCGGCGAAGGCCATGGAGGTGCGGCGGCGCAGCATGTGGACCTCGGGCCCGGCGCCGGCGTCGCGCAGCAGGAGCACGGTGGCGGCGCGCCGGGGCGTCACCGGCACCAGCTCGCCGGCGGCGAGGGCGCGGATGCGGTCGGGCCATTCCGGCGGGTACCACTGACCATTCGACATGGCCGGATGCTATGCGCAACGAACGGAATGCACGAGAGCCGGCCGCCCCGGGGAAGGGGCGGCCGGCTCCGCGCGCGGACGATCCGGGTACGGGTCCCGCGGGCCGGCGCCACGCGCGCGTGGCGGCCGGTCCGGGCCCCGGTCAGGCCTCGGTCAGCTCGACCTGGACCTCGACCTCGACGGGGGCGTCGAGCGGGAGGACGGTGACGCCGACGGCGCTGCGGGCGTGGACGCCCTTCTCGCCGAGGATCTCGCCGAGCAGCTCGCTGGCGCCGTTGACGACACCGGGCTGGCCGGTGAAGTCGGCGGCGGAGGCGACGAAGCCCACGACCTTCACGACCCGCTTGATCCGGTCGAGGTCGCCGGCGACCGACTTCACGGCGGCGAGGGCGTTCAGCGCGCAGGTGGCGGCGAGGGCCTTGGCCTCCTCGGCGGTCACCTCGGCGCCGACCTTGCCGGTCACCGGGAGCTTGCCGTCCACCATCGGGAGCTGGCCCGAGGTGTAGACGTACACGCCGGACTGCACGGCGGGCTGGTAGGCGGCGAGCGGCGGGACGACCTCGGGCAGCTTCAGCCCCAGCTCGGCGATCCGCGCCTCGACGGCCCCGCTCACGACTGCGGCCGCTTCATGTAGGCCACGAGCTGCTCCGGGTTGGGTCCGGGCACGACCTGGACGAGCTCCCAGCCGTCCTGGCCCCAGTTGTCGAGAATCTGCTTGGTCGCGTGCACCAGAAGCGGCACCGTGACGTACTCCCACTTGGTCATGGAGGCGACTGTAGCCGCTGCGGGGGGATGCTCCGCCGAGGCTCTCCCCCCAGGGGACTTCTCCGGGGCGGTCCGCTGATTGCGCGGGCCCGCCAGTGGTTAGGCTCGACAGCGTGAGCAGGCTCCAGGTCGTCAGCGGCAAGGGCGGTACCGGTAAGACGACGGTCGCCGCCGCCCTCGCCCTCGCCCTCGCGACGGAGGGGAAGCGCACGCTCCTCGTCGAGGTCGAAGGCAGACAGGGCATCGCACAGCTCTTCGAGACGGAGGCGCTTCCCTACGAGGAGCGCAAGATCGCCGTGGCTCCGGGCGGCGGCGAGGTGTACGCGCTGGCGATCGACGCCGAGCGCGCCCTCCTCGACTACCTCCAGATGTTCTACAAACTGGGCGGCGCGGGCCGGGCCCTGAAGAAGCTCGGCGCGATCGACTTCGCGACGACGATCGCCCCGGGGGTGCGGGACGTCCTGCTCACCGGGAAGGCGTGCGAGGCGGTCCGGCGGCGGGAGCGCGACGGCCGGCCGGTCTACGACCACGTGGTGATGGACGCGCCGCCGACCGGCCGCATCACCCGCTTCCTCAACGTGAACGACGAGGTGGCCGGGCTGGCCCGGATCGGCCCGATACACCACCAGGCGCAGGCGGTGATGGGCGTCCTCAAGTCCCCGGACACGGCCGTGCACCTGGTGACCCTCCTGGAGGAGATGCCGGTCCAGGAGACGGCGGACGGCGTCGCCGAACTGCGCGCGGCGGGGCTGCCGGTGGGCCGGGTGGTGGTCAACATGGTCCGCCCGCAGGTCCTGGACGAGGCGGCGGTGCGGGCCGCCTCCGGCGACCACCGCGAGGCGATCGCGCGGACGCTGGCGGGCGCCGGGGTCGCGGGCGCCGCGGGCCTCGTGGAGCCGCTGCTCGACCAGGCCGCCGAGCACGCCCGCCGGGTGGAGCTGGAGCGGGACCAGCGCGCCGTCCTGGACGGCATCGGCCTGCCCGCGTACGAGCTGCCCTACCTGGGCGACGGGGCGGACATCGCGGGCCTCTACCGCCTGGCGAAGGAACTGCGGAAGCAAGGGGTGGGTGCGGCGTGACGGAGAAGACCCCGGGCCCGGCGGACGGCGGGCCGGTGCCCCCGGCGGGGGCCGGCCTGGACGCGGTGCCCTTCCTGGACATCGATCCGGTCCTCGACGACCGGGGGACCCGGATCATCGTCTGCTGCGGCGCGGGCGGGGTCGGCAAGACGACCACGGCGGCGGCGCTGGGCGTGCGGGCGGCGGAGCGGGGCCGGCGGGTGGTGGTCCTCACCATCGACCCGGCCCGCCGGCTGGCCCAGTCGATGGGCATCGACGCGCTGGACAACACCCCGCGCAGGGTCGACGGCATCAAGGGCTCCGACGGCGGTGAGCTGCACGCGATGATGCTGGACATGAAGCGGACCTTCGACGAGATCGTCGAGGCGCACGCGGACCCGGCACGGGCGCGGGCGATCCTGGAGAACCCCTTCTACCAGTCCCTGTCGGCCGGGTTCGCCGGTACGCAGGAGTACATGGCGATGGAGAAGCTGGGCCAGCTGCGGGCCCGGGACGAGTGGGACCTCATCGTCGTCGACACCCCGCCGTCGCGTTCGGCGCTGGACTTCCTGGACGCGCCGAAGCGGCTGGGGTCCTTCCTCGACGGGAAGTTCATCAAGCTGCTGATGGCGCCGGCGAAGGTGGGCGGCCGGGCCGGGATGAAGTTCCTCAACGTCGGCATGTCGATGATGACGGGGACGCTGGGGAAGCTGCTGGGGGGTCAGTTCCTGGGCGACGTGCAGACCTTCGTGGCCGCGATGGACACGATGTTCGGCGGCTTCCGGACCCGGGCGGACGCCACCTACCGGCTGCTCCAGGCGCCGGGCACGGCCTTCCTGGTGGTCGCGGCGCCCGAGCGGGACGCGCTGCGGGAGGCGGCGTACTTCGTGGAGCGGCTGGCCGCCGAGGGCATGCCGCTGGCCGGTCTCGTCCTCAACCGGGTCCACGGCAGCGGGGCGGCGCGGCTCTCGGCCGAGCGGGCGCGGGCGGCCGCGGAAAATCTTGACGAGGGCCGCATTGTGGATCAGGGGCCCGGGAAGACTGGACAGCGTGGCGCCCCGGCCACGTCGTCCGAGCCGTCGCACCCCGCCACCGCCGCCGTCTCCCCCGCACGCCCCTCCGCATCCGAGGCTGCCCCCACAGCCGACGCGTCCGAAGAGCACAGCAGCAGGGACACCGGTCCGGACAGCACCGGACCGGACACCGGTCAGGACAGCACCACGGACCCGGACACCGGTCCGGACAGCACGGGCCCGGACACCGACCCGGAGCTCGCGCGGCTCACCGCGGGCCTGCTCCGGCTCCACGCCGAGCGGATGCGGGTGCTCGCGCGCGAGCAGCACACACGGGACCGCTTCACGGCGCTCCACCCGGAGGTGGCGGTGACCGAGGTGGCCGCCCTGCCCGGCGATGTGCACGACCTCGCCGGGCTGCGGGCCATCGGTGAGCGCCTCTCCACCCCGCGCGACCGGTCCTGACGGGACCTCACGGGGCGAGCGGGACTAGCCGACCGCGGCGTACTCCTCGTACGTCGCGTCGTCCTCCATGGCCACGGGCAGCAGGCCCGCGCCGCGCTCGTACTCGGTGCGCGCGGTCTCCAGGAGCCGCCGCCACGAGGTGACCGTGGGGCGCCGGCGCAGCAGGGCACGGCGCTCGCGCTCCGTCATGCCGCCCCACACACCGAACTCCACACGGTTGTCCAGGGCGTCGGCCAGGCACTCGGTGCGCACCGGGCAGCCGGTGCACACCGCCTTTGCCCTGTTCTGTGCCGCTCCCTGCACGAAAAGTTCATCCGGATCGGTAGTGCGGCAGGCCGCCTGCGCACTCCAGTCAGCTACCCAGCCCATACCGGCGCCGTCCTCTCCCGAATCGAGGCTCCCCCACGGCGGCAGCGGCATATTCACCGCTGCCAGTTGGGACGTTACGGAAGGCGGGGACAGCGCAACACCCCCTTCGGGCCCAATCTTGAATGGTCCGAACGGACTATGCGTGCGCGTCAGATCACCCAGGGGAGTGAGCGAAGGACATGCGTGTGTTATGGGACACCTCACGACACACGCGCCGGAATCGGACATGCCCTTGCCGCGCATTCGGGGACGCGGGAACACATGCCGGAAATCAGGCGAATGTCACGCACGGGGGTTGATGCCGGGCCGTACTCCTGTGACAGTTGGGAGCAGCTTAGGCCAAGGCATATACGTGTGTCCGGCGATTGAGAACGTAGGCTGCCCCCATGGCAAAGAAGCGCTCGGGCGGTGGTCTGACCGGGACCCAGCAGGCCGCCAAGTTCCTCGGTGTCAGTGTGCTCTCCGGAGCCGTGCTGGCGGGCATCGCCCTGCCCGCGGCCGGCGCACTGGGTCTGGCGGCGAAGGGCACGGTCGAGGGGTTCGACGAGATCCCCGCGAACCTGAAGACCCCGCCGCTCAGTCAGCGCACCACGATCCTGGACTCCAAGGGCGGGCTGATCGCCACGGTCTACTCGCGGGACCGCAAGGTGGTGCCGCTGGAGAAGATCTCCCCCTACATGCAGAAGGCGATCGTCGCGATCGAGGACGCGCGCTTCTACGAGCACGGCGCGATCGACCTCAAGGGCGTGCTGCGCGCGATCAACAAGAACGCCCAGTCGGGCGGGGTCTCCGAGGGCGCCTCCACCCTGACCCAGCAGTACGTGAAGAACGTCTTCGTCGAGGAGGCGGGCGACGACCCGGAGAAGGTCGCGCAGGCCACCCAGCAGACGATCGGCCGCAAGGTCCGCGAGCTGAAGTACGCGATCCAGGTCGAGGAGGAGCTGGGCAAGAAGAAGATCCTGGAGAACTACCTCAACATCACGTTCTTCGGGCAGCAGGCGTACGGCATCGAGGCCGCCTCGCAGCGCTACTTCTCCAAGCCCGCGGCCAAGCTCAGCCTGGGCGAGGCCGCGATGATGGCCGGTCTGGTGCAGTCGCCGAGCCGCTTCGACCCGATCAACGACCTCGAGGAAGCCACCAAGCGCCGGAACATCGTCCTCCAGCGCATGGCGGACGTCGGCGACATCAGCCAGGCCGAGTTCGACAAGGCCAAGGCCACCCCGATCAAGCTGAAGGTGAAGACGCCGAGGAACGGCTGCATCACCGCCGTCGACGGCGCCGGCTTCTTCTGCGACTACGTCCGCAAGACGATCCTCAGCGACCCCGTCTTCGGCAAGACCGCCGAGGAGCGCCAGAAGCTGTGGAACCTGGGCGGCCTGACCGTCCGGACCACGCTGGACCCGAAGGCGCAGGCGGCGGCGAACGAGGCGGCCGTGGCCAAGGTCAACAAGGACGACGGGGTCGCGACCGCCGTCGTCCAGGTCCAGCCCGGCACCGGCCGGATCCTGTCGATGAGCCAGTCCCGCCCCTACGGCCTGGACCAGAAGCAGCACCAGACCACGCTCAACCTGGCCGTCGGCAGCAAGATGGGCGGCACCACGTACGGCTTCCCGGTCGGCTCGACCTTCAAGCCGATCACCGCCGCCGCCGCCCTGGAGAAGGGGCTGTCCCCGGCGACGAGCTACGACACGCCGTGGAAGATCTCCATGAAGGAGAGCGACTACACGCGCTGCGACGGCAAGCCCTCGGGCTACGCGGACTGGTCCGTCCAGAACGAGCTCGAGTCGGAGAAGGGGGCGTACGACATGACGAGCGCCCTCGGCAAGTCCATCAACACCTACTTCGCCAAGCTGGAGCAGGCGGCCGGCCTCTGCGAGACGCTGACGATGGCCAAGAAGGTCGGCTACGAGCGCGAGCTCGGCAAGTCGATCCGGCAGAGCCCGTCCGCCACCCTCGGCAGCCTGGAGAGCACCCCGCTCGACATGGCCAACGTCTACGCGACCTTCGCCAACCGCGGCATCTACTGCGCACCGGTGATCATCGACTCCATCAAGGCCGCCAACGGCGACAAGCTGAACGTGCCGCAGACCAAGTGCACGCGCGCGATGTCCGACCGCACCGCCGACACCATCAACCAGATGCTGAAGGGCGTGGTCGAGGACGGAACCGGTACCCGGGCGGGCCTGAGCGACCGCGACAACGCGGGCAAGACCGGTACCACCGAGGGCCGCAAGGACGCCTGGTTCGTCGGCTACACCCCGAACCTGTCCACCGCCGTCTGGGTCGGCGACGACGTCGGCAAGCGCGACGAGATGTTCGACATCACCATCGGCGGCGTCTACTACGACAAGGTCTGCGGCGGCTGCCTCCCCGGTCCGATCTGGCGGATCGCCATGACCGGGGCGCTCGGCTCGGACGCCCCCTCCTTCGTCCCGGTCAAGGTCCCCCGGGCCGAGAAGCCGAAGCCGAAGGAGAAGCCGGAGGAGGACGGCAAGCCGCGCGACCGCGACCGCGACGAGGACGACAAGCCGGCCGGCCAGCCGACCGACCCGTTCCCCGGCATCACGCTCCCGGACCTGACCGGCGGGGACGCCGGCCGGGGCAACGGCGGCCGCGGCAACCGCTGACGCGGACGGACACGCGAAGGGGCGCCCCCACCGGTCCGGTGGGGGCGCCCCTTCGCGTGTCGGGCCCTCAGCCCGCGAGCAGCTTCTTCACCGCGGCGGCCACGCGGCCGCCCTCGGCCTGCCCCGCGACCTTCGGGTTCACGATCTTCATGACGGCGCCCATCGCGCGCGGGCCCTCGGCACCGGCCGCCTTCGCCTCCTCGACGGCGGCGGCGACGATCCCCTCCAGCTCCTCGTCCGAGAGCTGCTTCGGCAGGTACGCGTCGAGGAGGACTCCCTCCGCCCGCTCGCGCTCGGCCGACTCGTGGCGACCGCCCTGCTCGAAGGCGTCGGCGGCCTCGCGCCGCTTCTTCGCCTCCTTGGCGATCACCTTCTGCACCTCGTCCTCGGAGAGCTCGCGCTTGGTCTTGCCCGCGACCTCCTCCTTGGTGATCGCGGCGATGGTCAGCCGCAGGGTCGAGGAGCGCAGTTCGTCGCGGTCCTTGATCGCGGCGTTGAGGTCGTCCTTCAGTCGTGCCTTGAGCGTGGTCATGGCACCCAGTGTCGCAGGTGCGCACCGCCCACCGCCCGTCCATTTCCACCCCGCGGGTCTGGAACGATGGGGGGATGCGCGCACGGTACGGGCTCCCCCTGAAGATCACGGCAGGCGTCGCGGCCACGGCCGCCGCCGGACTCGTCTACGCGGCGGGCATCGAGCCCCGCTCCTTCCGGCTCCGCCGGATCACCGTCCCCGTCCTGCCCCCCGGCATGGCCGACCTGCGGGTCCTCCAGGTCTCCGACATCCACATGGTGTGCGGGCAGGACAAGAAGCGCGCCTGGCTGCAGAAGCTCGCCGGGCTCCGCCCCGACTTCGTCGTGA
Source organism: Streptomyces omiyaensis (assembly GCF_014650895.1). Taxonomy (GTDB): domain Bacteria; phylum Actinomycetota; class Actinomycetes; order Streptomycetales; family Streptomycetaceae; genus Streptomyces; species Streptomyces omiyaensis. The sequence goes on along the minus strand of NZ_BMVV01000006.1, from coordinate 211,537 downwards.
ACACCGGCGACAACCTCTCCGACACGGAGGCCGTGCCGGAGCTGCTCGACGCCCTGGGCCCGCTGATGGAGTTCCCCGGCGTCTACGTCTTCGGCTCCAACGACTACTACGGCCCCCGGCTGCGCAACCCCGCCCTCTACCTGCTGGAGAAGGCCCAGGGCCGGCACGGGCTCAACGGCAACAAGCCGGTCGTCGGCGCCGTGCACAACCCGTGGGAGGGCATCAAGGACGCCTTCGACGCGGCCGGCTGGGTCGACCTCACCAACACCCGCGGCGGGCTCAAGCTGCCCCAGGGCGACCTGGCCTTCACCGGCCTCGACGACCCGCACATCAAGCGGGACCGGTACGAGCGGGTGGCCGGCGGCCCCGACGCCTCGGCCGACTTCTCGCTGGGCATCGTCCACGCCCCCTACCTGCGCGCCCTCGACGCCTTCACCGCCGACGGCTACGAGCTGGTCCTCGCCGGGCACACCCACGGCGGACAGCTGTGCATCCCCTTCTACGGGGCGCTCGTCACCAACTGCGACCTCGACACCGACCGCGTGAAGGGCCTCTCGACCCACACCGCCGGCGGCCACACCTCCTACCTGCACGTCTCCGCGGGATGCGGCGCCAACCGGTTCACCCCGGTCCGCTTCGCCTGCCCGCCCGAGGCGACGCTGCTCACCCTGACGGCACGCGCCTGACCTCCGCACGGGGGCGGACCCGCCCCCGTACCGTGAGGCCATGCCGAACCGCCCCGCCGCCCTCGTCCGCGGTCTGATCGCCCTGGCCGCGGCCACCGGCATCGCGATCGAGTGCGCCGAGGGGAACCCCCTGGTCGTCCTCGGCTTCTTCACCGTCTGGACCAACACCGCGGTCGCCGTCGTCCTCGGTCTGGGCGCCGCCCGCGCCTGGACCGGCAGGCCGCCGGTGCCCGCGGTGTGGACCGGCGGGGTGCTCCTCTGCATCACGGTCGTCGGCCTCGTCTTCCACCTGGTCCTCGACAACCCGGGCAGCTCCTTCAACCAGGCCGCCGACATCGCCCGCCTCTCCGGCGCCCGGGCCGTCGCCAACCAGCTCCTGCACACCGTCACGCCGATCGGCGTCGCCCTGGAGTGGCTGCTGCTCACCCCGCCCGGCGCCTTCCGGCCCCGCCACGCCGTGCTGTGGCTCGCCGCGCCCGGCGCGTACCTGCTCTTCGCCCTCGTCCGCGGCGCGCTGCTCCCCGCCGGCGCCCGGACCCGCTACACCTACCCCTTCCTCGACGTCGCCGCCCACGGCTACGCCGGGGTCCTGGTCAACGCCCTCGTCCTCGGCGCCGTCTTCCTCGCCGTCGGTCTCCTCCTCGTCGCGGCGGACCGCTTCCGACCTGCGGTGGCGGGGCGCCGAAACCGGATTTCATCTCTGGGCGCGGGTGGGCTAAAGTAATCGATGTCGCCGCGACGTGAAGAACGAAACAGCGACATCGGGGTGTAGCGCAGCTTGGCAGCGCGCTTCGTTCGGGACGAAGAGGTCGTGGGTTCAAATCCCGCCACCCCGACAGCCAGAAGGTTCAGGGCCTGATTCGCGCAAGCGGATCGGGCCCTGAGTCGTTTCCGGAGGAACCGGACCGGGTGGGGAGTGGGCCGTGACGGAACAGCGGGCGTACGAGGCCCACCTCGACGGCTACGCCTCGATCCTGGCCGGCGTCTGCGCGACCGGGCGGCGGCTGAGCCGCCCGGAGCTGGAGGGGCTGCGGGAGCGCGGGGAGCGGGCCGCCGAGGCCGGGATCGGGCTGCGGGAGCTGGTGCGGGCGCACCTCGCCGCCGCGCGCGAGGTGCGGGGCCGGCTGGGCCCGGGAGCCGACCCTGACCTGCTGCTCGCCGCCGTCGAGCAGGCCGTCGACGCCTTCGCCGAGGGCCACGAGCGGGCCCAGACGATGGCGGTCCGCCAGGAGGAGGCCGCGCGGCGCGAGTTCGTCGACGACCTGCTGTACGGGCGCAGCGACCTCGGGCGGCTGGCCCAGCGGGCCGAGCGGTTCGGACTGCTGCTCGCGCACGCCCACGCGGTGGCGGTGGCGCAGGGGCCGGAGCCGTTCGGGGACGGGTATCCCGCCTCGCGGAGCGTCGAGTCCTCGCTGCTCACCCGCTTCGGCACCCGCCGGATCCTGCTCACCACCAAGGACGGGCGGCTGATCTGCGTCGCCCCGGCCGACGAGCCCGAGGTCCTCACCCACTTCGCCAAGCAGGCCTACGCGGCCGCCGACGGCATACTCGTCGCGGTGGGCCGGCCGCACCCGGGGGCCGGCGGGGTCGTCCACTCCTACGAGGAGGCGCTGGGCGCGCTCGACCTCGCCGGGCGCATCGGACTCGACGGGCCGGTGCTCCACGCCGCCGACCTGCTCGTCTACCCGGTCCTCGGGCGGGACCGGCAGGCCATGTCCGATCTCGTCGGGACCGTGCTCGGGCCGCTCGCCACGGCCCGGGGCGGCGCGCGGCCGCTGCTCGACACCCTGCACGCCTACTTCGACGCGGGCTGCGTCACCACCGAGGCGGCCCGCCGGCTCGCGCTGAGCGTGCGGGCGGTCACGTACCGGCTCGACCGCATCCACCGGCTCACCGGCGCCGACCCCGGGGACCCCACCCAGCGGTACACGCTGCAGACCGCCGCGATCGGGGCCCGGCTGCTCGGCTGGCCGGAGGAGGAGCTGTGAGCGGGGCCGGGAAGCCCGGCATCAAGAACGCGTAAAGATTGCCGGTCACCGGCAATGCGGGCGGGACGCCCGTGGTGGAACGATGCACCGGACGGCGCGCAGGACACGGCTTCCGGAGGTGCGGGGACATGGTCTGGTTTCTCGGTCTCGGCATCGGCGGTCTGCTGCTGCTCGTCCTGAGCCTGGTCTTCGACGGGGTCCTGGAAGGACTCTTCGACGGCTTCGGGGGGCTGGACGGGCTCCTGTCGCTGCCGGTGGTCGCCGGGTTCCTCTCGGCGCTCGGCTTCACGGGGGCGCTCGTGCTCGGCACGACCGGCACGGGGGCCGGGGCCGCCACCGGCGCGGGCGCGGCCGCGGGGATCGGCGTGGGATGGGTGACCTGGCGCTTCAGCCGGGTCCTGCTCCGCGACACGACCGCGGCCGCCCCGCGCGGCGAGGAGCTGACCGGCAGCGCCGGCTCCGTGGTCACCGCCGTCCCGGCGGACGGCTACGGCGAGGTGCTGCTGTACCTCGCCGGCCAGCCCGTGAAGTACGCGGCCAAGGCCTCCGGGCCCGTGCCGCGCGGCACCGAGGTGTGGGTCGAGTCGGTCCTCTCGGCCACCTCCGTCCACGTCCGGCCCGTCGAACGCTGACCGCCGTCCCCGCGCGCACCGCACCGACCGCCGGCGCGCGCCGGCCGCCCGCCGGCCGCCGTCCTCTCCGCCGTACCCGATCGAAGGGGGTTTCGTCATGAGCCCTGTCCTCACCGCCGTGGTGGGCATCGTCGTCCTCGTCGTCCTGCTCGCCCTCGCCGTCGTCACCCGCTACAAGGTCGCGGGCCCGAGCGAGGCGTTCATCATCACCGGCCGGCGCGGCCAGAAGGCCACCGATCCGGCGACCGGCCGCGTCTACACGGACAACAGCGGCCAGAAGGTCGTCGTCGGCGGCGGGGTCTTCGTCGTGCCGTTCGTGCAGCAGAAGTTCACCCTCGACCTCTCCAGCCGGCACATCCCCATCGCCGTCCGCGGCGCCGTCACCCTGCGCGGCGTGAAGGCCAACCTGGAGGGCGTCGCCATCGTCAAGGTCGGCGGCACCGAGGACTCCATCCGCGCCGCCGCCCAGCGCTTCCTGATGCAGCAGGACGGCATCGTCGGCTTCACCCAGGAGGTGCTCTCCGGAGCGCTGCGCTCCATCGTCGGCCGGATGTCCGTGGAGGACATCATCCGCGACCGGGCCGCCTTCGCCGGGCAGGTCGCCGAGGAGGCCGAGGCGAGCCTCTCCGGGCAGGGCCTGGTCCTCGACGCCTTCCAGATCCAGGACATCACCACCGAGGGCTCCTACCTGGAGGACCTCGGCCGGCCCGAGGCCGCCCGCGCCAAGCAGGAGGCCGACATCGCCGAGGCCGAGGCCCGGCGCGCCGCCGAGCAGGCCCGGCTGAAGGCCGAGGAGGAGATCGCCGTCGCCCAGCGGACGCTGTACCTGAAGCAGGCCGAGATCAAGGCGCAGACCGACGAGGCCGCCGCCCAGGCCAACGCCGCGGGCCCGCTCGCCGAGGCCGCCCGCCAGCAGGACATCCTCGCCGAGCAGGAGAAGGTCGCCGCCCGGCAGGCCGCCCTGACCGACCGCCAGCTCGACACCCAGGTCCGCAAGCCCGCCGACGCCAAGCGGTACGAGGCCGAGCAGCAGGCCGAGGCCCAGCGCACCGCCCGGGTCAAGCAGGCCGAGGCCGAGCGGATGGCGGCCATCGCGGCCGCCGAGGCCGAGGCCGAGCGGGCCCGCCTCACCGGCGAGGGCGAGAAGCAGCGCCGTCAGGCCCTGGCGGAGGCCGAGGCCATCGAGGGCGCCAAGCGCGGTGAGGCCGAGCGGGCCCGGCGTGCCGCCATCGCGGAGGCCGTCCGGCTGGAGGGCGACGCGGAGGCCGGCGCCATCGCGGTGAAGGGCGCCGCCGAGGCCGAGGCCATGCACAAGCGGGCCGACGCCTTCGAGCGGTACGGCGACGCGGCCGTCCTCCAGATGCTGGTCGAGGTCCTGCCGCAGGTCGTCGCCAAGGCCGCGGAGCCCCTCGCCGCCGTCGACAAGATGACGGTCATCTCCACCGACGGCGCCGCCAAGCTGCCCCGCGCGGTCGCCGACAACGTCGCCCAGGGCATGGAACTCCTCAGCTCCACCACGGGAGTCGACCTCGGCGCGCTGCTCCAGGGCCTCACCTCCAGGACGGTCCCGGCGCAGACCCCGCCGGTGAACGGCAGGGTCGAGATCACCGACTGACCCGGACGCCCGGCCCCGCTCCCGCCGTGATAGGCAGGGGCGGGGCCGAGTCGTCGTCACGGGTGGGGAGTCGGAGTGACAGGGCTGCTGCTGGTACACGGGGCCGGGGGAACCGTCGAGGGCCACTTCGGCGGGGTGATGCGCCGGCTCGGAGACCGGTTCCGCTGCGTGCCGGGGGAGTTGCCCGACAAGGACGGGCCGGGGGCGGACGAGGTCGTGGACGGCCTGGTGGCCGCCGCGGACGCCGCCGGGACCGGCACCTTCGCCGTCTGCGGGTACTCGCTCGGCGCCCCGCTGGCCGTACGGCTCGCGGTCCGGCACCCGGAGCGGGTCACCGCCCTCGTGCTCACCGCGCCCTTCGCCCGCGCCGACCACCGGATGCGCCTGGGCCTCTCCCTGTGGCGGGGGCTGCACGAGAGCGGGAACCACCGGCTCCTCGCCGAGTACCTGGCGCTGACCGGGCTCGGCGGGAGCTATCTGGACCGGACCGACCCGGCCCGGCTGCGGGCCATGCTGATGCTCGCGCCCGCCCCGCCCGCCGGGATCCCCGCCCAGCTGGGGCTCGCCGGGCGGATCGACGTGCGGGAGGACCTGGGGCGGCTCGCGGTGCCGACGCTGGTCGTCGTCACCGCCGAGGATCCGCTCGTCTCCCCGGTCCGGCAGCGCGCGCTCGCCGCCGCCGTCCCGGGCGCCCGGACCGCCGAACTCGCCACCGGACACCTGCCGTTCTGGGAGGACCCGGAGGGCTGGGCGGACCTGGTCGAGGGCTTCCTGACGACCCGGACCGGAGCCGGGGTCGGATGACGGCCCGGACCGGGCCGGTGCCGGACGAGAGCCCGGACCGGAGCCGGCGCCGGATGGCGGCCCGGACCGGAGCCGGCGTCAGATGATCGGCGGGCGGCCCAGCCTCGTCATGCGCAGCACCGTCGACCACCGCATCGGGCGGCGCGGACCGGCCGGGGCCCGCAGGCCCTCGCCGAAGCCGGCGAACCAGGAGCGCAGGCCGCGCACCGAGCGGGTGCGGGCGACGGTCAGGAGGACCCAGACCACCAGGTAGAGCGGGACCAGCGGGGCCGGCAGATTCCGCTTCGCCAGCCACACGCGGTTGCGGGCGGTCATCCGGTAGTAGACGTCGTGCCGGGCCGGGCTGGTCTTCGGGTGCTGGAGCAGCAGCTCCGGCTCGTACCGGATCCGCCAGCCCGCGTCGAGGGCCCGCCAGGCCAGGTCGGTCTCCTCGTGCGCGAAGAAGAAGTCCTCCGGCCAGCCGCCGATCCGGTCGAGCATCGGCATCGACAGGCCGTGGCCGCCCCCGAGGAAGGTGGTGACCTCGCCGCCGCGCATCGGGTCCTTCGCGCCGAGCCGGGGGATGTGCCGGCGCTGGGTCTCGCCCGTCTCGTCGGCGATCCGGAAGGAGACCACGCCGAGCTCCGGCTCGGTCTCGTACAGGTCGACCAGGCGGCGGAAGACGTCCGTGTCGATCAGCAGGCCGTCGTCGTCGAGGTCGACCAGGACGTCCACGTCACCGAAGGAGCGGAGGGTGTCGATGGCCACGTTCCGCCCGCCGGTGACCCCCCGGTTCTCGGGCAGCTCCACGCCGGTCACGCCGTCGGGGAGCGCGGGCAGCGAACCCGTGCCGTTGCCGACGACGACGACCCGGGCGGCGGGCTCGTCCTGCCGCGCCACCGAGTCGAGCAGCGCGCCCAGCTCCGCGGGGCGGGTGCCCATCGTCAGTACCGCCACGCCCACTCGCGGTCGCGCCACGGTCCACTCCGTTCCAGGTCGGGGTCGGGTCTCGCGTACGGGCCGACGCACGCCGACCCCACGGCACCCATTGTTCACCCTCCCGGAACCCCGAAGGAACCCGGAAGGAACCCGGAGGGCCCGGCGGGCGCGCGGCGGAACCCCCGGGGCCCTCCCGTACGTCCGTGCGTACGGCGGCGGTTCCGCTTCGGGGGGAGCGCGGCGAGGCCGCACGGGCGGCGGCTCTACCCTGGTCCTCTGCCGTCAAGTGATCGATTGTCGAAAGGGCGTCTCCTGGTGCTGGTCGCGGACCGATATCGGCTTCACGGGTGTATCGGCCGTGGCGGCATGGGCGAGGTGTGGCAGGCCACCGACGAGGTCCTGGGCCGGCCCGTCGCCGTGAAGCTGATGCTGGCGCAGTCCACCGATCCCTCGGGCGCCGACCGCTTCCGCCTGGAGGCGCAGACCGCCGCCCGGCTCAGCCACCCGCACGTCGTCGGCGTCTTCGACTTCGGCACCTGGGACAACAAGCTCTTCCTCGTGATGGAGCTGGTCGAGGGCGACAGCCTCGCCTCCCCCGCCTCCCAGCCCCTGGTGCTGCCCGCCGAACGGGTCGCCGTGGTCGCCGCGCACGCCGCCGCCGGCCTCGCCGCCGCCCACCGGCAGGGCGTGGTCCACCGCGACATCAAGCCCGGCAACCTCCTCATGGACGCCGAGGGCACGGTCAAGCTGGCCGACTTCGGCATCGCCCGCTTCGTCGACGACCCCTCGGCGGGCCTCACGACGACCGGCCAGATCGTCGGCACCGGGCTCTACCTGGCACCGGAGCGCGCCCTCGGCAAGCCCGCCTCGCCCGCCTCCGACGTGTACTCGCTGGGCTGCGTCCTCTACCAGCTGCTCACCGGGCACCCGCCGTTCCGCGCCGACACCGCGACCGCCCTGCTGTACCAGCACATCGACAGCGCGCCGACGCCGCCGAGCCGGCTCGGGGTCGTCCTCACGCCCGGCTTCGAGGCGTACCTGCTGAGCCTGCTCGCCAAGCAGCCCGAGCAGCGCCCGCCGGCCCAGGCCATCGCCGACTGGTTCGGCTCCGGCGCCTGGCGGGAGTACGCCCCCCGGCCCGCCGCGGCCGCCATGCCCGGAGCCGTGCACGCACCGCCGTCCCAGGGGGCGCACACGGGGCCCGTGGCGTCTTCGGCAGCCCTGCCCGCCTCCCGTCCCCCCGCCCCCTCTCCCGGCCCCTCGCGGTCCCGTGGGCCCGCCTCCGCGCCGACGTCCGCGGTCGCCCCCGCGGGCGGGTCCCGGCGGCGGGCGCCCGAGCGGTCCGGGGGCTCCGGGTCCGCCGGGGGCGCGCTCGCCGAGCTGTCCCGCCGCAGACCGCGCAAGACGGCCGCCGTCGCCGGGGTCGTCGCCTTCGTCGTCTTCCTCTTCATCGGCATGGCCTGGCTCTCCTGAGCCGGCCGCGCCGCTCTGCGCCCCGTGCCGCTCAGTAGGGCCGGGACGGCATGACGTGCGGATCGGTGCCGTCCTCGGCGACGAGGAGGCAGCGGGGCACGCCGGGCCCCAGGGTGGCGCGCACCGTCGCCGGGGTCGGGGGATCCGTGGGCAGCTCGATCGGGACGGCCACCGGGCGGTCGCCCCGGGGCGTCTCGTGTCCGGTCTCCTTGCCGTCGACCAGCACCTCGACCACGGGCCGCAGCCCGGTCTCCACGGTCGCCGAGACCGAATGGCCCCGGTAGTCGATGTGGAAGTGGTGGCGTCGCCTCATGGGGTCACCTCCGCGGACGGCTCCGGGCACCGCCACCGGCGCCTGCGGACACCTCCGTCCCCCTCCAGCGTAGGGACGCCGGGCCCGGACCGCCCTCCGGCCCGCCCGTCACCCCGTGACCGCCAGGCCCAGGCAGCCGATGCCCACCAGCACCGCGCAGACCGTCAGGTTCACCGCCCGGTACTCCAGGAAGACCGCGGCGAACTCGCGGATGGTGGCGCTCGGCCAGAAGTACGCGGCCGTCGGCGAGCCCACCACCTGGCCGTCCACCCCCGCCTTCCGCGCCATCAGCGCGGCCCGGAAGGCGTGGAAGTTGTTGGTGACGATCACGCAGCCCGCTCCCGGCCGCTCCGCCTCCATCAGCTCCCTGCTGAACAGCAGGTTCTCCTCGGTGCTGCGGGACCGGTCCTCCCGCACGATCCGGTCCTCCGGGAAGCCCCGCTCCACCAGGTACGCGGCCATGGCGTGGGACTCCGGCAGCTCCTCGTCCGGGCCCCGGCCGCCGGAGGTGACCAGCAGCGGCGGCACCGCCCCGCCGCGCGCCGCCAGCCGCTCGTACACCTCCCGCCCCCGGTCCAGCCGGCTCGCCAGCAGCGGCGGCACCCGCCGGCCGCCGATCAGCCCGGAGCCCAGCACGACCACGAAGCCCGCGTCCCGGCGCAGCCGCATGCTGCCGTACAGGAACGCGTACCCCACGAAGCAGAGGAAGAGGAAGGAGACGTATCCGAGGACGAGGAGGAGGGTGACGGCGACCACGCCGAGGACCCGGGAGCGGGTGAGGACCGCGACCGCCGTCAGCCCGAGCACGCCGAGGATGCCGAGCCCGGCGAGGAGCGAGAGCAGGTTCGCCGGGCGTCTGCCCTCCTTGCGGACCATCTTGACGCCGTTGGCGCACAGCAGGCCCGCGAGGACCACCGGACCGAGCCCGAGCACCAGCAGGAGCAGCACGAGGACCGTCTCCGTCAGGCCGTGCGGCAGGTCGTCGACGGCCGAGAGCAGGCCGAGGCCGAGGAAGGTGACGGCGAGACCGAGGTACACCGCGTTCCCGAAGCGGCGGCGGTCGCGCAGCACGCCGACCCCGAAGAGGAGGAGGAACAGACCGGACACCGCGAAAGCGATCATGCCGTCATCGTAGACATCGCGCCCCGCGCCGGAAGGGCGCCGGACGAAGCTGTGGACGACTCCCCTTCCGGCCGGTCGTCCCCACCCCCGCGGGTGAGCCTCACCGCTCCTTCGACAGCGCGAACAGGCCCTTGCGCGCCCCCTCTTCGTACGCCTCCCGCAGCGCCGGATCGTCGAGCAGCGCGCTCAGCGCCGCGTCGCTCCGGGACCGCACCGCCGTGCAGTACCGCGCCGGTTCGTAGGAGGTGTCGAAGACCGAGGTGCGCAACAGGTCGACGGCGCCCAGGAGATGGGCCGCGCGGTCGGGGCTGCCGTCGAGCAGCCGGATCCGGGCGAGGAGTTCGGCCGCGCAGGAGGCGCCGACGGCGGAACCGAGCCGCAGGTGCTCCCGGAGCGCCCGGCGGGCGTGCTCGGCGGCCCGCTCCCGCTCCCCGTCCCAGGCGAGGAGTTCGGCCCTGGCGTGGTCCGCCCAGGCGTCGGCGAAGAGGTCGCGGCCCGCCCAGGTCCGCCGTCCCGCCCCGTCCCGCTCCAGCTGGTCCAGCGCCTCCTGGGCGGCCTCCGGGTCGGTGCGGCTGAAGCAGAGCGCCAGCGCCGCCCAGCACGCCTCCCGGGTCGGGCCGAAGTCGGGCGCGTCCCCGATCCGGGCCAGCGCCGCCCGGAACTCCTCCGCAGCCGCCCTGGCACGGCCCTGGTAGAGGGCGATGGAGCCGCGCAGATGGGCCAGCAGCCCCAGGCACCGCTCGTCCCCGTCCCGTACCGCGCTCGCCCACGCCTGCACGAGCAGCGGATCGGCGTCCTCGGGACGGCCCGACTCCAGCTCCAGGAAGGCGGCGAGCCACAGCGCGCGGGCGGGCGGCGGCCCCGGGTGCAGCGAGAGCGCGTGCCGCAGCCGGGTCCTGCCCTCGGTGATCCGCCCGCAGGACAGCCACAGGAACCACAGCGAGACGGCGATCTCCAGGGCCGCGCCGGCCTCGTCGCCGGGCCCGAGCGGCGCCGTCGTCGGATCCATGGCGGCCGCCAGGTCGGGGAGTTCGCGCAGGGCCAGGTCCCGGGCGTCCACCTGACGGCCCCGCTGCCACCACTCGGCGGCCCGCCGGGCCACCTTCACGCACCACCTCCGGTGGTGCGTGACCACCGCCCAGCGGTCGCCCCGGGCGGTGAGCCGCCGGGCTCCGACCGCCCGCATCGCGTGCGGCATCCAGTGGCGCGGCCCGCCGTCCTCCCCGTCGAACAGGTCGTCCACCGGCAGCAGCGCCAGGTGCGCGAGCCGGTCCAGGACGGCCCCGACGTCCGCGGAGGCCAGCGTCCCGTACCCGCAGACCTCCTCCACCGCCCGCCGGTCGAAGGCGCCCTCGAAGACCGAGAGCCGCTCCCAGAGGAGCCGCTCGGCCGGGCCGGCCGCCCGGTACCCCTCCTCGGCGGCGGCGAGCTGGCCGGATCCGACCGGTTCGCCCCACAGCACCTCGTACTCGGGTGGTTCCCCCGCCACTCGCCCCATGGTCCTCGTCCCCCGCGCGTGCCCGTTTCCCTGGATACAGCAGGCCGCCGGATGTCGTCGCCGTGACGTTCGGCCGATTCCGTGGCCGTCGGGCATCGAGACGGCTTGAATGCCTATGCCCTGGTCCACATCCTGGGGTGTGCCCGGAGCCACGGCCAAGGTTTTCCGGGGATCGGCCAAGGAGGGAAATGCGTACGGGGGAATCCGTCCTGGGAGAGGCGGACATGTCGCTGATCCACGCGCTCCAGATCCTGCCGCGGGCCAGCTGGACCCAGCTGTCCACCGTCCTCGCCGCCGGACCCGACACCCTCGCGCGCCGCTGGGAGCACCTCACCGCCAACGGCTACGCCTGGACCTCGCTCCTCGTCGCCCGCCGCGGCGACGACGCCGCGCTGTACGCCTGGGTCGAGCTGGAGTGCGCCGCCGACCGCACCGAGTCGACCGCCACCGCCCTCTCCGGCGACCCCGGCACCCTCGGCGTCCACGCGGTGACCGGCGGCGCCGACCTGGTGCTCCTGCTGATCGCGCCCGACCTGCCCGCCCTGGAGGCCTACGTCACCGGCCGGGTGCGCCGGCTCCCGGGCGTGCTCCGGGCCCGCACCCAGGTCGTCACCCGCCTGCACAACCGTCCCTACCGCTCCCGGATCGAGCACCTCACCCCCGCGCAGGCCCGGCTGCTCACCGAGGTCACCGCCCTGGAGCGGCGGGACGGGCCACGCGCGCGCGTGGCCCCGCAGGTGACGGACCTGGACCGGCGGCTCGTCGCGGAGCTGGCCGGGGACGCCCGCAGGACCGCCGCCGAGCTGGCCCGGCAGTGCGGCACCAGCGAGTCGACGGTGCGGCGCCGTCTGGAGGTCCTGACGGGCGGCGGCGCGCTCCACCACCACTGTCAGCCGGCGCCCCGGTTCTCCGGGCGCCCCGTGTGGGCCATGGTGACGGCCCAGGTGGCGCCGCTGGACGAGCCGGCGACGGTGGCGGCGCTGACCCGGGTGCGCCGCACCCAGGTGATCACCTCGGTGACCGGGCCGCACAACCTGGCACTGGCGATGTGGCTGGGCTCGGTCGACGAGCTGCACGAGATCACGGCGGGGCTCGTCCGGGCCGCCCCGGCCCTGCGGATCACGGGGACGGCGTTCAGCCTCCGCACGTACAAGATCGGGGCGCAGGTGCTCGGCCCGGACGGGCGCCGGACGCATCACGTGCGCCCGGAGGCCTGACCGGTGCCGCTGCACAGGGTCCGCCCGTCCTTCCGGCCTCACGGGTCCGCGTGGTCTCCTGAGGGCATGGAGTTCGCCGTGTTCGTGACGCTGCCCGGCCTCGTCATCCTGCTGACCGTGGTCGCCTTCGCCGACCAGTTCCTGCGCATGACCGGCCGCGGCAGGCGCCGGGGCACGGTCTCCTCGACCGGCTTCGAGCAGCTGCACGCCACCTTCTCGCCCGGCAAGCGGAGCGAGCTCAAGGAGCGGCAGAGCGCCCTGCTGCTCCGCGACGACGAGGAGGACGGCGCCCCGCCGCACCGGACCACGGTGGATCTGGCGGGCGGGCGCGCGGTGGTCCGGCTCAGGCCGGACGCGAGGCCTTGACCGAGTACATCAGCGGGATCCGGGGGCGGCCGGCCGGGAAGCGGTGGTAGCCGTCCTCGTGGCGCTCCAGCTCCGCGTAGCGGGGGAAGAGCGTGGCGTCGTGCTCGTGCAGGAACTCGATGCGGAGTCCCGCCTTCGCGAGCGCGGTGACGACCTCGCCGACCGGGTGCAGCCACTCGACGCTGCGGTTGTGGACGGTGGGGGCGTCGGCGTCGGTGTAGGTGCCGGGGGTGGTGTCCACCCACGGGTCGCGGACGAAGTAGTCGTGCACGACCCTGCCGCCGGTCTCGTCGTCGAGGGAGTCGGCGATCGGGTGGAACTCGGAGACGTAGACGAAGCCGCCGGGAGCGACGAGCGCGGCGGCGGTCTCGGCCCAGCGGTCGATGTCGGGCAGCCAGCACAGTGCCCCGCCGCCCGTGTAGACGATGTCGTACGCCCGGTCGGGGACGGCCTCGACGGCGTCGTACACGTCGGCGGCGACGAACGCGGCCCGGTCGGGTCCGAGGCCGAGCTCGGCGGCGAGCGAGCGGGCGGTGTCGACGGCCGGCTCGGAGAAGTCCAGGCCGACGACGCGCGAGGCGCCGTGCCGGGCCCAGGAGAGCGTGTCGAGGCCGAAGTGGCACTGGAGGTGCAGGAGGCTGCGGCCCGTGACGTCGCCGACCTCCGCGCGCTCGAAGTCGCGCAGGGCGTCCTTGCCGGCGCGGAAGGAGGCGAGGTCGTAGAACGCGCTGGCGACGTGGATCGGCACGCGCTCGTCCCAGCGGGCGCGGTTCGCCTCGTGCCAGTCCTCGGGGATCGGTGAGTACATGCGGCGAGGCTAGCCAGCGGGCCGGGAGGGCGCTCGCGGTTATTCGGGTGCCCTCCCGGCGGGGCGCCCGGCCCGTCCCCGTACCGTGGGGGGCGTGTACCGGTTCCTGAGGACCCCCCGCTGGTGGGGGATCAATCTCTTCGTCGTGCTCGCCATCCCGTTCTGCGTCTTCATGGGAACCTGGCAGCTGGGCAAGTTCGAGGATCGCGTCGACTCCCACGAGGAGGCCGGGCGGCAGCCCGCCGCGAGCACGCAGCGGGCCGAACCGCTGGAGTCGCTGCTGCCGGTGGACAAGGAGACCTCGGGCCGGGCCGCCGAGGCCACCGGCCGGTACGGGGAGCAGTTCCTGGTGCCGGACCGCGCGCTCGACGGCAGGCAGGGCTCGTACGTGCTGACGCTGCTGCGGACGGACGGGGGGCGGTCGCTGCCGGTCGTCCGGGGCTGGCTGCCGGAGGGCGGGCGTGCCCCGGCGCCGCCGTCCGGCGAGGTGACGGTCGTGGGTGCGCTCCAGGCCTCGGAGAACCAGGGCACGAAGGGCGTGCGGACGGCCGGCGGGCTGCCCGAGGGGCAGCTCGGCATGATCAGCGCGGCCTCGCTGGTGAACGTGGTGGACGACGACGTGTTCGACGCGTGGGTGACCCTCACGGACTCGCCCGCCGGCCTCACGCCGGTGCCGGCGGCCGCGGCGGCGGGCACGGGGCTGGACGCGAAGGCCTTCCAGAACCTCGGTTACACGGCGGAGTGGTTCGTCTTCGCGGGCTTCGTCGTCTTCATGTGGTTCCGGCTGCTCCGCCGGGAGGCGGAGGCGGCCAGGGACGAGGCGCTGGGACTGTCCGGGAGCTGACGGGGCGGGGCGACGGGCGACGCGGGACGACGCGGGGCGACGCGTGCCGCGAGCACCGGAAGCCCGGCGGGACACGTGCGGCGAGGGGGCCGGAGGATCTCTCCTCCGGCCCCCTCGCCGCACGTCGTCCGCGTCGTCGTCCCGAGGCCCGGACCGTGAGGCCTGGGCCCGTGAGCCCCGGCCCGTGAGCCTGGGCGCCTGAGTCTCAGCTCTTGGGCCTCGGCGCCTGAATCCCGGGCACCGGGCCCCCGTGCCTGGGCCTCAGCCCTTGAGCAGGCCCGTCCGGTAGACCGTGCCCGCGCAGGCGTCGGTGAGCACCGTGGTGACGGTGGGGTCGCCGGGCTCCGCGGTGTGGCTGACGGAGACGCTGCCCTGCGCCGGTTCGGCGCGCAGGAGCTGGGTGGTCACGCCGGACTCGGTGCCGGCTCCGGTGCCGCCCCCGCTGCCGCCGCCCACGTCGGCGCCGCCCGGGAGGGTGCCCTCGCCGCCCTCGGTGGGGGTGGGCGTGGGCTCGGTCGGGACCGGCGTCGGCTCGGTCGGCGTGGGCGTCGGCTCGGTCGGGACCGGCGTCGGCTCGGTCGGCGTCGGGGTGCCGCCGCCACCGCCGTCGACCGGGCAGGTCTCGCTCGGCACCCAGGCGAACTTCACCTGGTACGAGCCGCCCGGCTTGAGCCGCACCGAGGAGGACTCCGACGAGGGGTCGGGCAGGCCGGAGGCCGGGTCGCCGCTGCTGTGCCGGACGACGGCGATCCGGCCGGGGTCGGCCGCGCCGCCGGTCGAGACGCCGACCAGGCCGTCGCCGTCGACCACGCAGGTCCGGTCGGAGGCGTTGACGATGGTGAAGCCGCCGTAGACGACGCCGGTGGCGTCGGGGCCGCTGTTGTACGCGCCCGCGGAGCGCAGCATGCCGCGGCCGCAGCTCCGGACGGTGCCGGAGCCGTCGTCGGCGGTGCCGCCGCCGGGACGGTCGCCCTTGGGGTCTCCGGGGCGGTCGCCGTTCTTGTCGGGGGCGCCGCGGGTGGGGTCGGTGGTGGGCGAGACCCGGACGGAGGGGGCCTTGGTGGAGGACGGGTCGCCGGACCCCGCGTCGCTCCCGGTGCCGCCCTGGGCCTGCTCGCCGTGGCCGGCCAGGGCCGGGTTGGCGGCGGTGAGGCCGGGGGACCCCGCGACGTGGACGAGGGCGGGGACGGCGGTGCCGACGAGGACCACGGCGGCCGCGGCGCCGATGAGCGCCTGCCGCTTGCGGGCGCGGCGGGCCGGGACGGCGCGCCGCAGGTGGTCGAGGGAGCGGGTGGAGGGTTCGATTCCCGAGACGGCGCCGTGGAGCAGCCGCCGCAGTGCGAGCTCGTCCTCCCCGTCGTCCTCGCCGGGGCCGCGCTCGAAGTCCGTCATCAGTCGTCCACTCAGGTCGTCACGTCCGCCGCGCCCCTCCACGGGGGCGCGTCCACTGCGTTCGTCGGGGTCGTGGCGCTCCTCGCCCTCGGCGCGGTCGTCGCGCTGCTCGTCGTCGCGCTGCTCGTCGCGCTGGTCGCTCATGCCTTGGCCTCCATGACGACGCGCAGGGCGGCTATGCCCCGGGAACCGTACGCCTTCACCGAGCCGAGCGAGATCCCGAGGGTCTCGGCGACCTGAGCCTCCGTCATGTCGGCGAAGTAGCGCAGGACGAGGACCTCGCGCTGGCGGCGCTGGAGGCCCTTCATCGCCTTGATGAGGGCGTCGCGCTCCAGCTGGTCGTACGCCCCCTCCTCGGCGCTGGCCATGTCCGGCATCGGCTTCGACAGCAGCTTGAGGCCGAGGATGCGGCGGCGCAGCGCGGACCGGGAGAGGTTGACCACGGTCTGCCGGAGGTAGGCGAGGGTCTTCTCGGGGTCGCGGACGCGGCGGCGGGCCGAGTGGACGCGGATGAAGGCCTCCTGGACGACGTCCTCGCAGGAGGCGGTGTCGTCGAGGAGGAGGGCGGCGAGGCCGAGCAGCGACCGGTAGTGGGCGCGGTAGGTCTCGGTGAGGTGGTCGACGGTGGTGCCGGTGCCGGTGGCTTCGGCGGCCTTGCGCGGGGCGGGGATGCCGCTGACTCCGCTCACGCGGGATTCGGTGGGCACGACGGTGGTCACCGCGGCCCCGTCGAGAGGCCGCGGGCGCCCGGACGGACGGACCGCGGTGCCGTGCCCGGGCGCGGCGGCGCCGCCGCCGGACCCCCGGAGCGGGAGGACGGCCGTGCGGACCGCGCGGAGCGGGGGGAGCACAGGGATGTCGAGTACGTCTGCCACGCCTGTTTGACTCGTGTTCCCCCGGAATGGTTGTACGCCGTCGCCGCCGTTCTCAGCGGTGCGCAGATCGTCGTCATCCGTAACCGTTCTCCCCCATTGCCCCGTTTCATCACGTACCTCGTGTCACCTCGTGGGTGAACGCGGAGACGCGCCCCACCCAACTACTAGTTGCAGGAAGGGGGGAGAGCATCGTCCGACACTGCATCACCGCAGTTCAAGGGGGTTCCGGCGCCGAATTTCTCACAGGATGTTCACAGATCCCGCGAAGTCGCCCTATTCGGATGCGACGACCGCGCCCGGCCGCTGGGGAGCGGCCGGGCGCGGTCGGTGGGGCGGGACGGCGGGTCAGCGCCCGGTGCCGCCGTAGACGACGGCCTCGTCCGAGTCGCTGTCCAGACCGAAGGCGGAGTGGACGGCGGTGACGGCCTCGTTGACGTCGTCGGCGCGGGTGACGACCGAGATGCGGATCTCGGAGGTCGAGATGAGCTCGATGTTCACGCCCGCGTCGGACAGGGCGCGGAAGAAGTCCGCGGTCACGCCCGGGTTGGTCTTCATGCCGGCGCCGACGAGGGAGATCTTGCCGATCTGGTCGTCGTAGCGCAGCGAGTCGAAGCCGATGGCCTCCTTCGCCTTCTCCAGGGCGTCGATGGCCCGGCGGCCCTCGGCCTTCGGAAGGGTGAAGGAGATGTCGGTGAGACCGGTGGAGGCCGCCGACACGTTCTGCACGATCATGTCGATGTTGATCTCGGCGTCCGCGACGGCCCGGAAGATGGCCGCGGCCTCGCCCGGCTTGTCCGGCACGCCGACGACGGTGATCTTCGCCTCGGAGGTGTCGTGGGCGACACCGGAGATGATGGCCTGCTCCACCTTGTCCCCTGTCGGTTCGTTGCTGACCCACGTGCCCTGGAGTCCGGAGAAGGACGAGCGGACGTGGATCGGGATGTTGTAGCGGCGTGCGTACTCGACGCAGCGGTGCAGCAGCACCTTGGAGCCGGAGGCGGCGAGCTCCAGCATGTCCTCGAAGGAGATCCAGTCGATCTTCTTCGCCTTCTTCACCACACGCGGGTCGGCGGTGAAGACGCCGTCGACGTCGGTGTAGATCTCGCACACCTCGGCGTCGAGCGCGGCGGCGAGCGCCACGGCCGTGGTGTCGGAGCCGCCGCGGCCCAGGGTGGTGATGTCCTTCTTGTCCTGGGACACGCCCTGGAAGCCGGCGACGATGGCGATGTTGCCCTCGTCGAGGGCGGTGCGGATGCGGCCCGGCGTGACATCGATGATGCGCGCTTTGTTGTGGACCGAGTCGGTGATGACACCTGCCTGGCTGCCGGTGAACGACTGGGCCTCGTGGCCCAGGTTTTTGATCGCCATCGCCAACAGGGCCATGGAGATCCGCTCTCCGGCGGTCAGCAGCATGTCGAACTCGCGTCCGGCAGGCATCGGAGAAACCTGCTCGGCGAGATCGATCAGCTCGTCCGTCGTGTCGCCCATCGCGGAGACCACGACGACCACCTGGTGGCCGTTCTTCTTGGCTTCCACGATCCGCTTGGCGACGCGCTTGATGCCTTCGGCATCGGCAACGGAGGAACCCCCGTACTTCTGCACGACAAGGCCCACGTGCGCTCCTCGCTCGGTCGGTGCCGCAGCCCGCGCTGCGGTCGGCTCAGTCTAACGAGCGACCGAAAAACGCCGACCTGCTATCACATCCTGAGACGCGGTGTTCAGAGAATGATCAGGACGGGACCTAGAGGCCCTTCATCCCCAGCGGGCCCGCGATCTCCTGGATCATCACGCGGCCGGCCTCCTCGGCGAGGTCGTCCTCGGTCAGGTCCTCGTCGGTGTCGAGGCCGTCGAGGGCGGCGAGGGGCTGGTCGAGGCGGACGTGGGCGACCAGGGACTGGAGGGCGCGGAGGGTGGCCGAGGCGGTGGGTCCCCAGTTGGAGAAGTAGGAGAACTGCCACCACCACAGGGCCTCGGAGGTGCGGCCGGCCCGGTAGTGGGCGAGGCCGTGGCGGAGGTCGGCGACGATGTCGGCGAGGTTGTCCGAGATCCGGGCCGGGACGGGCGCCTTGCGGGGCTCGTACGGGTCGAAGACCTCGGAGAAGACGTCGACCGGCTCCAGCATGGCCGCGAACCGCTCCCGCAGCTCGTCCACGTCCGGCTCCGGGCCCGTGTCGGGCTCGTACCGCTCGTCCGGGAGGATGTCCTCGTGCGCGCCCAGCCGGCCCCCGGCGAGGAGCAGCTGGGAGATCTCCAGGAGGAGGAAGGGCACCGCGCTGTCCGGCTCGTCGCCTCTGGCGACCTCGGTCGTGGCGACGATGAAGCTCTCGACGGAGTCGGCGATCTGGACCGCGAAGTCGTCGGGACTCTGCGTGATGGAGTGGAGCGTGGGGTCAGACATCGAGGAGCCTCCCTGAGAGCTCACCGGCACCGGCCCGGTCCTCCCGCGCCCGGTCGTCATACATCTAGCAGCCTCCGCCCCTCGAAGGCACGGCCGAGCGTCACCTCGTCGGCGTACTCCAGGTCGCCGCCGACCGGGAGGCCGCTCGCGAGGCGGGTCACCCTCAGCCCCATGGGCTTGATCATCCGCGCCAGGTAGGTGGCGGTCGCCTCGCCCTCCAGGTTGGGGTCGGTCGCCAGGATCAGCTCGGTGACCGCACCGTCCGCGAGGCGGGCGAGCAGCTCCCGGATCCGCAGGTCGTCGGGGCCGACGCCCTCGATCGGACTGATCGCGCCGCCGAGGACGTGGTACCGCCCCCGGAACTCGCGCGTCCGCTCGATCGCGACGACGTCCTTCGGCTCCTCGACCACGCAGATGACGGTCAGGTCCCGGCGCGGGTCGCGGCAGATGTTGCACTGCTCCTGCTGCGCCACGTTCCCGCAGACCGCGCAGAACCGGACCTTCTCCTTGACCTCCAGGAGGGCGTGGGCGAGACGGCGCACGTCCGTCGGCTCGGCCTGGAGGACGTGGAAGGCGATCCGCTGCGCGCTCTTGGGACCGACGCCGGGCAGCCTGCCCAGCTCGTCGATCAGGTCCTGGACCACGCCTTCGTACAACGGAACGCCCTTTCCGGGTGTGCTCTTGCCCTCTTACGGTAGTGGCTGGAAGTGCCCGCTAGAAGCCCAGGCCCGGCATTCCGCCCAGACCCTGTGCCAGCGGGCCCAGCTTGGCCTGCTGGAGCTGCTGCGCGTTGTCGTTCGCGGCCTGGACCGCGGCGATCACCAGGTCCGCCAGGGTCTCGGTGTCCTCCGGGTCGACCGCCTTCGGGTCGATGACCAGGCCGCGCAGCTCTCCCGAGCCGGTCACGGTGGCCTTGACCAGGCCGCCGCCGGCCTGGCCCTCGACCTCGGTCGCGGCGAGCTCCTGCTGGGCGCGGGCGAGGTCCTGCTGCATCTTCTGCGCCTGCTGGAGGATCTGCTGCATGTTGGGCTGGCCGCCACCGGGAATCAAGGTCACTCCTCGTGGTTGAAGCTTCGGTCCGTCACGTCTGGTGCCGGTGTTCCGAGCCTACGTGGTCGTGGACCGCACTGCCGCGACAACTCTTTCGAGTGAGAAACTGCGGGCTCCTCTACCTGATCAAGACCCTCTTGCGGGCGGAAATCCCGGGATTCCGGGCCCGCCGCCCACCATTCGGCGGTAGGAAGGGCAGGCACCACGTGCACCGCACGTCACAGAAGGACACGAGCGACACGAACGCTGGGCTGAGCAGAGGAGTCCCCCGGTGAGCCACCAGCCGGAGATGCAGCCGCCGGGGCCTCCCGGGGAAGACGTCGAGAGAGATCTGACGGGGAAGCCCTTCCCCCTGGGCGACTGGGGCGAGCCCGCCGAACGCCTCGACGAGCTCTACCGGTGGGTGGAGGCCAATGCCCTGCGCACCGCCGAGTGGTACCTCTCGGACCGGGTGTGGAAGCGCCGCTGCGCCCGGGCGCTGCGGATGGGCACCGCGCTCGGCGTCATCGCCGGGGCCGCGCTGCCGCTGCTCGACCTGACCGGGGTGGCCGAGGGAACGGCCGGCTGGGGCTACCTCTCGCTGCTGCTCGGCGCGGCCTGCATGGCCTGCGACCGCTACTTCGGGCTGACCTCGGGATGGATAAGGGACGTGGCGACCGCCCAGGCCGTGCAGCGGCGGCTCCAGGCGCTCCAGTTCGACTGGGCGTCGGAGAGCGTGCGGGAGGTCCTCGGCCCGACGGAGGGGACCGCCAGCGAGGCCGCCGAGCGGTGCCTCGGGGTGCTGCGCCGCTTCTCGGAGGACGTCACGGAGCTGGTGCGGGCGGAGACGGCGGACTGGATGGTCGAGTTCCGCTCGGGCCCGGCGCCGCTGGCGCTCCAGTCGGTCGGGGTCGTGCCGGCCCGGTCGGAGGCGGCCCATCCGTCCGGCCGCTTCCCGCTGCCGCCGGGCACCCGCCCGAACATGCCGCGCCAGCGGCCTCCGGAGACCCGCTGACGCCCGGCCCCCGGTCCGGGACCCGCTGACCCCGGCCCGGGGCCTGCCGGGGCCCACCGCACGGCCGGGGCCTTCCGGGCCCGCCGGGCCTTCCGGAGGCGGGCCGGGGCCTTTCCGGGCCCGCCGGGCCTTCCCGAGGCGGTCGGGGCCTTTCCGGGCCCGCCGGGGGCTTCCGAAGGCGGCCCCCGGCTCTCCGGGGGCCGCTCCGGGCGGGACCCGGTCAGCTGAGCATGATCATCGAGCCCTGGGCGAGGCTGCGGGTCGCCGCCGCGTGGAGGCCCAGCCAGACGTGGCGCTCGCGGGCGAAGGGGCCGTCGTCGTACGGCGCCGGGGCGGCCGGCTCCTCCAGCTCGGTGGGCCGGGCGGGCGGCGCCGGGGCGGCCGGCGGGTTGGCCGGGTCGATGCCGAGCGCCGGGGCGACGAACTCCAGTTCCCTCAGCAGCCCGTACGAGGAGCCGAGCGGGCCGCCGCCCTCCAGCAGTTCGTCGCTGGAGAGCGGGACCGGGAAGTCGACCGGCACGTAGGCGCCCGCGTGGTCGTAGTGCCAGACCAGGTGGGACTGCTGGGCGGTGGCCTCGAACATCTCCAGGAGCTGCTCGTAGTCCCCGCCGAGCTCGCCCACCGGCTCGACCGGCAGTCCGCAGATCGCCAGCAGGTAGGCGCGGCGCAGGAAGTGCAGGGCCTCGTAGTCGAAGCCCGCGACCGGGGCCACGTCCCCGGAGAGTCCGGGCATGTACGCGTACACGGGCACGGTCGGCAGCCCCGAGGCGCTGAGCACGGCGTCGTAGGCGGCGAGGTCTTCGGCGAAGGGGTTGTCGGGGCTGTGGCACAGCACGTCGACGAGGGGGACCAGCCACAGGTCACAGGCCAAGGGAGGCTCGCTCTCCGTCAGTTCCGGGGAGGGCCAGGGTAGTCGGCGGGGCCGACGACGCCCACCCGTGGGAGGCCTGCCCCGGGAAGGGGGGCCTCAACCCGGCGGCGGGTCACCGGGTGAGGCGGGCCTCCAGGCGGTCGGCCCATTCCAGGGAGTGGGCGTTGTAGGCCCGGACGACCGCCACCGCGGCCTCGGCGTCGCCGCGGGTGACCGCGTCGACGAGCTCCACGTGCCCGGCCCAGAGCCAGCCGTGCAGCTCGCGCTCGGCCCGCAGGTAGGGGACGGAGAAGGCCCAGGCCTGGACGCGGAGCCGGTGCAGGAAGTCGGCGATGTGGTCGTTGCGGGCGATGAGCCGGCCCAGCTCGCGCCAGTAGCGGATGTCGTAGCCGATGAGGACGTCCAGGTCGCCGGCGCGGGCGGCGCGGGCGGCGGCCTCGCCGCGGCGGCGTATCGACACCAGCACCACCCCGATGCCGGGGTCCGGCTCGGGGAGCGCGGCCTGCTCGCGGGGGGTGTGGCGGCGGAAGACGCCGTCGACGACGAGCATCCGGGCCTCGACCATGTCCCGGTAGTCGGCCACCGTGAACCGGTGGACGCGGAAGCCGCGGTGCTGGTCGGAGTCGAGCAGGCCCTGGGCGCAGAGCTCGACGAGGGCCTCGCGGACCGGGGTGGCGGAGACGCCGTACTGCTCGGCGATCTGCTTGACGGTGAATTCCTGGCCGGGGTGGAGACGCCCCGCGAGGACCTCGTCACGGAGCGCGTCCGCGATCTGCCGGCTGAGGGTGCTGCGGGTGACGGCGCTGTTCGCGGACGTGCCGGGCATGCGGGCGGGGCCCCCTCCATGAGGTTCCGGAAGACTCTAGTCCAGACCTGGTCCCCCGGGAGGAGGCCCCCGTCACACGGGTGACGCCGGCGCCGTGCCGTCGTCGGGCGGCGTCAGACCGTGTGCTCGTCGGCGACGGTGAGCGCCGCGTCGAGGGCCGCGAGGCCCTCCTTGACCTCGTCCTCGGAGACGTTGCAGGCCGGGACGGCGTGGGTGCGGTTCATGTTGACGAAGGGCCACAGGCCGTTCTTCTTCGCCGCGGCGCCGAAGGCGGCCATCGGGGCGTTGGCCTCGCCGGCCGCGTTGTAGGGGACGAGCGGCTCGCGCGTCTCCTTGTTCTTCACCAGGTCGAGCGCCCAGAAGACGCCCATGCCGCGGACCTCGCCGACGGAGGGGTGGCGCTCGGCGAGCTCGCGCAGGCCGGGGCCGAGGACGGTCTCGCCGATGCGGGCCGCGTGCTGGACGACCTGCTCGTCCTCCATCACCCGAATGGTGGCGACGGCGGCGGCGCAGGCCAGCGGGTGGCCGGAGTAGGTGAGGCCGCCGGGGTAGGGGCGGGTCTCGAAGGTGGCGGCGATCTCCTCGCTGATGGCGACGCCGCCGAGCGGCACGTAGCCGGAGTTGACGCCCTTGGCGAAGGTCATCAGGTCGGGGACGACGTCGAAGTGCTCGGCGGCGAACCACGCGCCGGTGCGGCCGAAGCCGGCCATGACCTCGTCGAGGACGAAGACGATGCCGTACTTGTCGCAGATCTCGCGGACGCCGGTGAGGTAGCCGGGCGGCGGGGTCATGATGCCGGCGGTGCCGGGGACGGTCTCCAGGATGATCGCGGCGACGGTGCCGGGACCCTCGAAGGCGATGGTGTCCTCCAGGTGCGCGAGGGCGCGCTCGCACTCCTGCTGCTCGGTCTCGGCGTAGAACGCCGAGCGGTAGAGGAAGGGCGCCCAGAAGCGCACCACGCCGGCGGAGCCGGTGTCGGAGGCCCAGCGGCGGGGGTCGCCGGTGAGGTTGATCGCGGTGGAGGTGGCGCCGTGGTACGAGCGGAAGGCGGAGAGCACCTTGTGGCGGCCGGTGTGCAGCCGGGCCATCCGGACGGCGTTCTCGACGGCCTCGGCGCCGCCGTTGGTGAAGAAGATCTTGTTCAGGTCGCCGGGGGTGCGCTCGGCGATGAGGCGTGCGGCCTCGGAGCGGACGTCGACGGCGAAGGCGGGCGCGAAGGTGGTGAGCTTCGCGGCCTGCTCCTGGATGGCGGCGACCACCTTGGGGTGCTGGTAGCCGATGTTCGTGTAGACGAGGCCGCTGGTGAAGTCGAGGTAGCGGTTGCCGTCGTAGTCCCAGAAGTACGACCCCTCCGCGCCGGCCACGGCGAGCGGGTCGATCAGGCCCTGGGCGGACCAGCTGTGGAAGACGTGCGCGCGGTCCGCGGCCTTGACGGCGGCGCCGGCCTGGGGGTCGGGTACGACATGAGGGGTCATGCACCGAAGGGTAAGGAACCCCAGGTGGGACGGCCATCACCATCTTGTCCACCGAGAGCGCGTCGGACGCGACACCTTGCTCTGCGGGACGCGGCGACCCGCCCCACGGGACGGGCGGCTGCGGATTCCGTCGTCGGCGCCGCACGCCCCTTATTGACAGCATGCTGTCATCATGACAGTCTCTTGTCATGACCTCCAGGACCGTTCACCTCGCCGTGTACGACACGCTCGCCGACTGGGAGACGGGGCACGCCACCGCGTGGCTCGCCCGGGCCGGATTCACCGTGCGGACCGTGGGCGCCGACGCCGGGAAGCCCGTCACCACGCTCGCCGGGATCCGGATCGTGCCCGACCTCTCGCTGGACGGGCTGCGCCCCGGGGACAGCGCGCTGCTGATCCTCCCCGGCGCCGAGAAGTACGACGAGGGCGACGAGCTCGCCCCCTTCGCCGCCGCCGCCCGGGGCTTCCTCGACGCCGGGGTGCCGGTCGCCGCCATCTGCGGCGCGACCGCCGGACTGGCCCGCGAGGGCCTGCTCGACGACCGGGCGCACACCAGCGCCGCCTCCTTCTACCTCGCCGCGACCGGGTACGCGGGCGGCGGGCGGTACGTCGAGGCGGACGCCGTCACCGACGGGGACCTCGTCACCGCCGGGCCGACCGAGCCCGTCGCCTTCGCCCGCGAGATCTTCGCCCGCCTCGGCGCCTACGAGGGGAAGCGGGACGCCTGGTACCGGCTCTTCCACCACTCCGACCCGGCGGCCTTCGCCGAGCTGAACGGATGAGCCGCGCCCCCCAGGACGCCCTGAGCCGGACCGCCCTCGGCGTCTTCCGGCTCAACGGGCAGTTCCTCGCCGTCTCCGAGAGGCTGGCCGAGCCCGCCGGACTGACCGCCGCGTGGTGGCAGGTGCTCGGGGCGGTGCTCCGCGAGCCGCTGCCG
Organism: Streptomyces omiyaensis; assembly: GCF_014650895.1. Taxonomy (GTDB): domain Bacteria; phylum Actinomycetota; class Actinomycetes; order Streptomycetales; family Streptomycetaceae; genus Streptomyces; species Streptomyces omiyaensis. The sequence continues at coordinate 186,435 of NZ_BMVV01000006.1, read as the reverse complement.
GTGGCCGGGATCGCCCGGGCCATGGGCATCACCCGGCAGAGCGTCCAGCGGATCGCGGACCTGCTCGTCCGCGACGGCCTGGCCGTCTACGCCCCCAACCCGGCGCACCGCCGCGCCAAGCTGCTCGCCCCCACGGAGGCCGGCCTCGCGGCGATCGCCCGCATCGACCCGGGCCACGCGGAGCTGGCCGGCCGGCTGGCCGCCGCGCTCGGGGGCCAGGACGCCTTCGACGAGACGGTCCGGGTGCTGGACCGGCTGTCGGCGGCGCTGGAGGCGGTCGAGGAGGCCTCCGGGCGGGACGGATAGCCGCCCGCCGTCCGGAGGGTGGCTATCCGGCCGCCCCGGCCGCCTATGCTGCGCGCCATGTACACGTCGGGGGGAAGGGCCGCCACCACGGTCTGCGGGTGGGGGATGGTCGTCAGCGCGGGCGCGGCGCTGGCGTGTTCGCTGGGCGGGGTCTCGCCGTACCCGCCGCTGGTGCCGGAGGTGGCGCTCGCGGGGACGTCGGCGCTCTTCGCGGTCGCCTGGGCGGGGGCCTCGTGCCGCCGGCCGAAGGAACGGGACCTCTTCGCCGACCGGCCGCGCAAGGACCGCAGGCCCCGCGGATCCGGATCCGGCGGGCCGCCCGGACCCCGCGGGACCGACGCCGCGCTGCCGTACGTCTTCGGCTTCGGGGTCGCGCTGGCCACCATCGCCGCGTTCCTGACGGTCTTCACCCCGAGCACCGCCCGGGGGCAGTGGGAGGAGCGGATGCTGGCGGCCGGGTACGGGGAGTTCGAGGTGCCGGTGGTGCGGCTGGCCGGGGAGCCGGAGCTCGTGCCCGAGAGCCAGGACAACGACGCGTACTACCTCACCGACGTCGTGGTGCGGGTGCCCTTCACCGCCGGGCCCCGCGAGGCCGTCGTGCGGAAGCTGTACTCCGCGCCCGAGCCGCCCTCGCCGGGCGACGAGGTGGCGGTGCACTACGCACCGGGGGCGCCGGACGGGCCGGTGACCGAGCACGACCAGGTGGAGGAGGGCGCGCTGTTCCTGAACTTCGGGCTGGCCGTCTGGGTCTGGCCGTGGGTGGTCATCGCCGGGGTGATCATGAAGTCGCAGATGGAGCCGTCCGACCTGCGCCGGCTGCGCCGCTTCCGGCCCGCGGTCCACCTGCCCGCGCTCGGCATCCTGCTCACCGGGCTCGTGCTGCTGCTGCCGATGGCGCTGGGCTTCTCGGTGGCGGGGTACGACCAGCTGCCCGCGTTCCTCGCCTCGTTCACGCCCGCGCTCGCCCTGACCTGGGTGGTCAGGGCGAGCTGAGGAGGGTGGTGCGGGATCAGCAGTACAGGTTCGGTCCGGTCGGGACGCCGAGGATCTGGGTGAACTGCTGGTACTTGGTGACGCGGCTCTGGACCTGGGCCGGGTTGCGGCCGTTGCACTCCAGGCTGCCGTTGATCGCCCAGATCGTCTGGCCGAAGCCGGCGCCGTTGACCATGGCGTTGTGCGCGGTCATCGTGCCGGGGCCGTTCTGGGTGTTCCAGTACCAGAGGCCGGTCATCATGGCGACGTCCGGCTCGCGCTCGACCCGCCAGGGGTTGTTCAGGAGGTCGATGCCGAGGGCGTCGCCGGCGGCCTTGTAGTTGAAGTTCCAGGAGAGCTGGATGGGGCCGCGGCCGTAGTAGGCGGCCTGGCCGGCGGGGCAGCCGTAGGGCTGGCCGGCGTCGCAGTAGTGCGGGTAGTTGGCGGTGTTCTGCTCCACGATGTGGACCAGTCCGCCGGTCTCGTGGGAGACGTTGGCGAGGAAGGCCGCGGCCTCCTGCTTCTTCACGGTGTCGCTGCCGGTGCCGGCGAAGGCCGGGTACTTCTTGGTGGCGGCGACCAGGCCGGCGTACGTGTAGAAGGGGTTCCGGTTCGGGAACATCTGGTTGAACTGGGCCTCGGTGACCACGAATCCGGAGGGGTCGGGGGTGCCGCCGCCGCCGGTGCCGCAGGCGCCCTCGTCACGCCAGACGTCACTGGAGCCGGGACGCTCGTTCTGCGTCCACCACTTCGCGTACCAGTTGCGGCCGTTGTACGAGGCGGTCATGCCGCCGGTGTAGACCTGGCCCGAGTTCCAGGCGGTGACGCAGGCGGGGGCCGCGCCGGCGGTGGCGGGGAGCAGGATGGCGAGCCCGACCGCCGTACAGAGGGCGGCGATCAGGGCGAGAAGACGTCGCATGCGCTGTCGTCCTTCCGGTGGGGGGAAGGCCAGCGAAGCGGCACTGGTCTGTACCTGTCAAGGTCTAGACCAGAATTCCGCCCCCGGGTGGCCGGACCACCAGGGGGCGGGGAAAGGGAGATTGAGGACGCGTCAGGACATGGCGGCCGGGGTGCGGACCCCGGGCCGGGGGCTCAGATCATCAGGACGATCCGGCCCGGCCGGTGCCCCGCCTCCACCCGCCGGTGCGCCTCCGCCGCCCCCTCCAGCGGCAGCACGTCGGCCACCCGGGTCGCGAGGCCGCCCGCGCCGAGCAGTTGCAGGAGCTCCTCCAGCCGCGCCCGGTCCGGTCGGCCCACCACCGCGTCCACCCGGACGCCCCGCTCGGGCCCCGGCACCCGCTCGCCGGAGGCGGAGACGAAGGCCCCGCCGTCCTTGACCACCGCCATCAGCGGACCGGCGATCAGGGCCGCGTCGAACACGCCGTCCACCCGGTCCGGCGCGAAGCCGAGCACCCCGGCGACCTCCTCCGCGGGCGCCCCGCGCGCCACCACCGCGTCGGCCCCGAGGACCCGCAGCTCGTGCGCGTCGCCGGCGTCGCCGAGGGCGATCACCCGGTGGCCCGCCCGGGCCGCCAGCTGCACCGCGAACCGGCCCACCACCCCGCTCGCGCCGGTGACCAGCACCGTCGATCCCTCCGGCAGCGCCAGCAGGTCCAGCGCCTGCGCGGCGGTCAGCGCGGAGAGCGGCAGCGAGGCCGCCGCCGTGAAGTCCACCTCGTCCGGGACCGGCGCCAGCCACTCCGGCTCCGCCAGGATCGTCTCCGCGTACGTGCCGGTGCCGGTCCCCTCCGCCACCCAGGGCACGAAACCGGCCACCCGGGTGCCGGCGGGAAGGCCGGGCGCCGGGTCCACCAGGGTCCCGGCGAAGTCGTATCCCAGCACGAAGGGCGGGTTCAGGCCGCCGAGCACCGGGGCGAGCCGGCCGGAGCGGATCTTGAGGTCCGCCTGGTTCACCCCGGCCGCCCTGAGCCGCACCCGGACCCGGCCGGGGGCGTCCGCGGGATCCGGCTCGGGACGGGTGGCCGTCCTGAGGACCTCGGGTCCGCCGTAGGCGGTCACTTCGACGACACGCATGGGGTTCCTCCTCCGGAAGGCCCCCTCACGGCCATTACATCCACGCTCTTCCGGACCGGGCAACCCCTGCCGGGCCACCCGGACGACCCCGGCCGACCCCCCTCTCGGCCCCGGCTGAACGAGCGGCGAAATCCAGGTGTCGGACCGCTACGCCGCCCCCGCACTCGCACACCCGTCCGTACCGTCCCGGCCATGGAGTGGATAACCGCGGAGAACGTGGTCGCCGTCGCCACCGCCCTGCTCGGCGTCCTCGTCTCGCTCGGCGCCGTCTGGATCGACCGCTTCAAGCCACAGCGCAAGCGGCTCGGCTACCGGGTGCAGCTCAACACCCCGCTGCACAAGGAGGGCGACGACCGGGACGGCGGGGTGATGACCGTCCGCGACGGCGAGGTCCTCGGCAGCGCCGCCGCCGGCGCCACCCTCGTCCTGCTCCGCATCGAGAACGACCGCGACCTCGACATCGGCATCGACGACTACGGCGTCGTCCCCGCCGAGCACGCCCTCCGCATCACCTTCGGCACCCCCGCGGTGACCGTCCGGGGCGTCGTCGCCACCGTCCCGGCGGGCTGGAACGGCGTCCGCGACGACCTCGACGCCGCCCCCCGGCTGGGCCGGTCCGGAAACGCCGTCCTCGTCCCCCGGGTCGCCCTCGACACCGGCCAGTACTTCAAGCTGCTCGTCCAGCTCTCCGGGCCCGTCGCCGACCGGGACATCAAGCTCCACGGCACCCTCGCGGGCGGCTCCATCCGGCGCAACCGCTCCACCACCCCCGACGACCAGGCCGGCCGCTTCAGCCCCACCGCCCGCACCGTCACCGTCGTCCTCACCGCCTGCGTGGTCGCGCTCGCCGCGATCATCGTCCGCGAGCGGACCCCGCCCCCGATCGGCTGCGCCCGCGGCAGCCTCACCGTCACCGGCTCCACCGCCTTCGCGCCGGTCGTCCGGGAGGCGGCGAAGGCGTACGGGAAGGACTGCCCGGGCGCCACCGTCACCGTCGACGCCGACGGCTCCACCTCCGGCGTCCGCGAGCTCGCCGAGACCGGCGCCCGCACGAAGGGCTCCCCCGCCGTCGTCGCCCTCTCCGACGGCCGGGGCCCGGACTCCGACCCCCGGCTCCGCGCCCACACGGTCGCCGTCTCCCTCTTCACCCTCGTCGTCCACGACTCCGTCCCCGTCCGCTCCCTCACCCTGGAGCAGGTCCGCGCCCTCCACCGCGGCGACGTCACCCGCTGGAACCGGCTGGAGGGCCCCGGCCTGCCGGCGGACCTCCCCGACCTGCCGGTCCTCCTCGTCAGCCGCGACGCCGACTCCGGCACCCGGGAGGTCTTCCAGCGCCGCGTCCTCGGCCGCAACGAGGCCGCCCAGTCCTCCCGCGACTGCGCCACCGTCGACGACCCGGAGGCGAAGGCCGTCCGCTGCGAACTCGACTCCACCGCCCAGGTGCTGTCCGCCGTCGGCCGCCTCCCCGGCGCCCTCGGCTACGCCGAGATCGGCGCCGTCGCCCCTGCGAAGGGCCTGCACCGCGTCGACCTCGACGGACGCGGCCCGGTCCTGGAGGAGCTGGGCACCTCCCCGTACCCCTACCGGGAGATCGAGTACGCCTACACCTGGGGCGATCCCCCGGCCGACTCCCTCACCGCGAGCTTCCTCGCCTACCTCTCCCGCGGCCGGGGCCAGGACGTCGTCCGCGCCCGCGGACACCTGCCCTGTTCCACCCCGAAGGGACTGCGGATCTGCGGGGAGGCCGACACCGGACCGTGACCCCCTCCGCCGTGCCGGGTCTGGCATCCTCTTGCCACGTGGAGCCATTGAACGCGGAAGACCCGGTCAGCATCGGCCCGTTCCGACTCATCGGCCGGCTCGGGGTCGGCGGCATGGGCCGGGTGTTCCTGGCGCGTTCGGCCGGCGGGCGGACCGTCGCCGTGAAGGTGGTGCACGCCGAACTGGCCGCCCAGGACGAGTTCCGGCGCCGCTTCGCCCGCGAGGTCGAGGCGCTGGAGCGGGTCGGCGGCACCGGCACCGCGCCCGTCCTCGGCTCCGACACCACCTCCGCCTCCCCGTGGGTGGCCATCGGGTACGTGCCCGGGCCGTCGCTGCGGGCGGTCGTCGGCGACGAGTACGGGCCGCTGCCGCCCGCCACCGTCCGCGCCCTGGGCGCCGGCCTCGGCCGGGCGCTCGACCACATCCACCGGGCCGGGCTCGTCCACCGCGACCTCAAGCCCTCCAACGTGCTGCTGACCGTCGACGGGCCCCGGATCATCGACTTCGGCATCGCCCGGGCCGTCGACACCGTCACCGACGGCGGACTCACCAGCACCGGCGCCGTCGTCGGCTCCCCCGGCTTCATGTCGCCCGAACAGGTCCGCGGCGAGAAGCTCGGCCCCGCCTCCGACGTCTTCTGCCTGGGCTCGGTCCTCGCCTACGCGGCGACCGGCCGCTCCCCCTTCGGCACCTCCGACAGCGGCGTGCACGCGCTGATGTTCCGGATCGCCCACGACGAGCCGGACCTGACGGACGTGGCGCCCGCGCTGACCGGACTGATCCGGGCCTGCCTCGCCAAGGACCCGGCGGCCCGGCCGACGGCGGCCGAGATCGCCGAGACCCTGCCGGTCCCCGATCCGTGGCTGCCCGCCGACGTCCTGGCCCGCCTCGGGCGGCACGCGGCGCGCCTGCTGGAGGCGGAGGGCTCGACGGAGGGGACCGCCGGGGGCGGCGCGGGCGCCACCGGCACCGCGCCCGCCCCCGAGCGCACGACGGGCGGCGCGGCGCCCGGCGACCCGACGCCCGCGCCCGCGCCCGCACCGGAGCCCTCGCCGCCCCGGCCGCGCTCCCGGCGGCGGGTGCTGACCGCCGCGCTCGCGACCGCCGCCGTCGCGGCCGCCGCGGGCGCCGGCTACGCCTTCTGGCCGCTCGGCGGAGCGGGCGGCACCCCCGGCGGCGACGGCAGGGGCACCGGTACCGGACCGTCATCGGCCTCCGCCCGGCCGGCCGGGGCCGTGCCCGCCGCCTTCCTCGGCGCCTGGGAGGGGATCCTCCGGGGCACCGAGGAGCACCCCCGCGAGACCGTCCGCATCGAGCTCGTCCAGGGCGCCACCGGCACCAAGACCGCCGTCTACACCCACGTCGGCGACAACCGGCTGTGCATGGGCCGCTCGCGGCTCGTCTCCGCCGACGAGGACAAGGTCGTCCTCGGCGAGTCCGACGTCACCACCAGCGTGCCCGCCCGGCGGTGCATGGCCGCCGCCCACCAGACGCTCACCCTGCGCTCCCCCGAGGTCCTCGAATGGTCCTCGGGCACCGCGAAGGCCACCTTCCGCAAGGCCCGCACCGGCGCGGAGATCCTGCCCGCGGAGTACCTCGGCCGGTGGAGGATGAAGCCGCTGGTCGAGGGCCCGGAGGCGGACCGCTACACCGACGAGGTGACGGTCACCCAGGGCGCGGTCGGCGCGGCCGTCCTCCGCGTGCTGAGCGTCTACCCGCGCACGGACGCGGAGGGCAACCAGCTCGCCGACGCGGTCAACTGCTCCTGGACGGCGATCCTGGCGAGCACCACGCCCCCGTACGTCCTCGGCCCCATGGACCTGGAACCCGGCGCGGACCGGGAGTGCGTCCGCGACGACCCCGGCGGCTACCTGACGCTGACGACGTACAAGGGCAGGGAGATCCTCCAGGTCTACCCGATGTACGACACGGAGCCGGGCGAGTACCACCGCGCGGACTGACCGCCGGGGTCAGGCCGCCAGGAGCTCCAGGGCGGCCCGCACCGCGTCGAGCAGCGGCTGCCCGACGGCGCCGACGGTCGCGGCGATCCCGGCGAGGGCGAGCAGCGTCCGGCGCCGGGAGGGGCCGGGGGCGGCCCCGTCGAGCTCGGCCAGGCCCTCGTCGAGTGCCTCCCGGTCGGCGTCGGGCAGCTGCGCGCGCAGCGCCTCCGCCAGCTCCCGGACAGCCGCGAGCGCCTGCTCCGGGGTGGTCGCGGGGACGGGGGCGTGGTGGTGGACGATGCCGGTGTTGCGCTCCCCGCCGTACATGTTCACGGTGTCGCCGCTCATCGCGAGATCCCCCTGTTGCCGGTGCCGCCGTACATGTTGACGGTGTCGCCGAAGTAGTAGTTGCTCGGGTTGCCGATCGCCAGCGCTCCGACGCGCTCCAGGAGTTCGGCGTCCGGGTGCTCGACCGCGTGCGCGATCCGGTGGACGAGCCGGTGGAGCAGCTCCGGGGAGCCGCCGACGAGCGCGGTGGACGCCCCGTTGGTCTCGATGGCCAGCGTGAGGTGGGAGGTCGACCCGACGACGGTCATCATCTCGACGAAGGAGTAGGCCAGGGCGCCCAGGAGCACCACCCAGACGAGGGCCTGGAGCCCGCTCCCGCCGGACTCGTTCCCGTAGGCGTCGTACGAGGGGCGGCCGAACGCCCCCAGCTCGCCGAGCAGGACGACGAGGAGGGAGGCCAGCATGAGCAGGCCGAGGCGCTTGACGAAGCGCTTCACGGCCTCCGCGCGCCGGGGCCGCAGGACGAAGGTGTAGACGCGGACGACGTTCTCCAGCGGGTAGAAGGCCCCGCCGATCCAGAGCAGTCTCCGCTCCACCCGCAGTTCGAGCGGGCCGGCGCCGGGCGGCGGGGCCGGCGGAGGCGCGGGCGGGACGGGCGGTCTCGGCGGTCCGTTCTCTGTCATGGATCCCCCTGTGACGGATGGGCACGGATGCGTGCGGGGAGACTCATTAGCGGGCCGACTCCCTTGATGCGCAAGGGGAGTTCCGGCCTCACTCGCTTCCCGCAGGACGCGCGCGAAGGGCCCGCACCCCCCGGGGGTGCGGGCCCTTCGCGCGCGTCCTGCGGGCGCGTCCTACAGGAAGGAGTTGATCTCGATCGTCTCGGTGCGGCCGGGGCCGACGCCGATCGCGGAGATCGGGGCGCCGGACATCTCCTCCAGCGCCTTCACGTAGTTCTGCGCGTTCTTCGGGAGGTCCGCGAAGGTCTTGGCCTTCGTGATGTCCTCCGACCAGCCGGGCAGGGTCTCGTAGATCGGCTTCGCGTGGTGGAAGTCGGTCTGGGAGTACGGGAGCTCCTCGACGCGCTTGCCGTCGATCTCGTACGCGACGCAGACCGGGATCTCCTCCCAGCCGGTGAGCACGTCCAGCTTGGTGAGGAAGAAGTCCGTCAGGCCGTTCACGCGGGTGGCGTAGCGGGCGATGACCGCGTCGAACCAGCCGCAGCGGCGGTCGCGGCCGGTGGTGACGCCGCGCTCGCCGCCGATGCGGCGCAGGGCCTCGCCGTCCGCGTCGAAGAGCTCGGTCGGGAACGGGCCGGCGCCGACGCGGGTCGTGTAGGCCTTGAGGATGCCGATGACCCGGTTGATCTTCGTCGGGCCGACGCCCGCGCCGGTGCAGGCACCGCCGGCGGTCGGGTTCGAGGAGGTGACGAAGGGGTACGTGCCGTGGTCCACGTCCAGGAGGGTGCCCTGGCCGCCCTCGAAGAGGACGACCTTGCCCTCGTCGATGGCGTCGTTGAGGATCAGGGTGGTGTCGGCGACGTACGGGCGGATCTGCTCCGCGTACTGGAGCATCTCCTCCACGATCCGGCCGGACTCGATCGCGCGGCGGTTGAAGACCTTGGCGAGGAGCTGGTTCTTCTGCTCCAGGGCCGCCTCGACCTTCTGCTCCAGGATCGACTCGTCGTAGAGGTCCTGGACCCGGATGCCGACGCGGTTGATCTTGTCGGCGTAGGTGGGGCCGATGCCGCGACCGGTGGTGCCGATCTTGCGCTTGCCGAGGAACCGTTCCGTCACCTTGTCGAGGGTGACGTTGTACGGGGTGATCAGGTGGGCGTTGCCGCTGATCAGGAGCTTCGACGTGTCCACGCCGCGGTCGTTCAGCCCACTCAGCTCGGAGAGCAGGACCGCGGGGTCGACGACGACGCCGTTGCCGATGACCGGGGTGCACCCCGGCGAGAGGATTCCGGAGGGAAGCAGGTGGAGCGCATACTTCTGGTCGCCGACGACCACCGTGTGGCCGGCGTTGTTGCCACCCTGATAGCGCACCACGTAGTCGACGGAGCCACCGAGGAGGTCGGTGGCCTTCCCCTTGCCCTCGTCACCCCACTGAGCACCGAGCAGCACAAGTGCGGGCACAGGCGTACACCCCTTCCGGAGGGGGCATTCCAAGGTCAGGGGGCCTACGCCGCCTCACCGGTGTGCCCCGGAATAGACGAAGCCCCTGGCGCAATAGCGCAAGGGGCTCTTGCACAAAGAGACTACCCGAGGAAGGACCGAGGTGTCGGATCACGACCAGCTGCTGGTCATCGTCGACCCGGTCGCCCGCCGAAGCGACGGCGAGTCCGTACGGATCGCGAAGGATGTGTTGTCCGCGGGCGCGGAAGCGAAGATCTGCCTGCCGGACTCCCCCGAGGAATTCTCCCGGGCCCTGTCCCGGCGCGGCTCCCGCCGCCCCGTCGTGCTCGGCGACGACCGGGCGCTGCTGCGCGCGGTGACCCTGCTGCACCGGGACCGGGCGCCGCTCGCGCTGGTCCCGATCGGCCCGCCGGACGCCCTGGAGGTCGCGTACGGCCTCGGCGTGCCGCGCTCGGCGGTGGAGGCCGCCAGGACGGTCCTGGACGGGGCGGTGCGCCGTCTGGACCTGCTGGTGGACGACAGCGACGGGGTGGTCCTGGGCGACCTGCGGGTGCCCGCGGTGCCCGTCCCCGCCGCCGGCACCGCCCCCTCCGTCTGGGGCACCTGCCGCTCCCTGGTCCGCACCCTGGTGCGGCCCGCGCCGCCGCTGCCGGTGGCGGGGACGCACCGGCTGCGGGTGGAGGCGGACGGGGTGCTGCTGGCCGACGTGGACGCGCCGGTGTCGGCCGTGACGGCCCGCCCGGCGGACGGCGGCACGGCGGAGGTGACCGTGCACCCGGCCGCGGCGGCCGCCCCGCCGCGGCGCGCCGCCGCCGGGATCCTGACGGTCTCGGGCCCCGACTTCCGCTACCGCGCCGACGGGCGCGTCACCGGCCCGGTGCGCCGGCGCACCTGGACGGTCCGGGCGGACGGCTGGGGGCTGACCCTGCCCCGGGAGCCGGTCCCACCGGCCTGACCCCGCCCTTTCGGGTCCTTCGCCCCCGCCGCCGCCCCCGCCGGCGCCGGCCGCACCCCGACGGGCCGGGGCGCGGGGGCCCGACGGGCCGAGGCGGGCTCACACCTCCACGAGGAGGGACTCGAAGCCGCGGATCACGTAACCGGGTTTCCGGACGGGGTCCGCGGCGAGCCGCAGTCCGGGAGCCTGCCGGAGCAGCTCGGCGAAGACGGCGGTCAGTTCGAGGCGGGCCAGCGGCGCGCCCAGGCAGTAGTGGATGCCGGCGCCGAAGGTGACGTGCGGGTTGTCCGCGCGGGTGAGGTCGAGCAGGTCCGCGGTGGGGCCGAAGCGGTCCGGGTCGCGGTTGGCGGAGCCGAAGAGGAGCGCCACCTCCGAGCCGCGGGGGATCACCGTCCCGCCGAGCTCGATGTCGTCGAGGACCCAGCGTTCGAACATCTGGAGCGGCGTGTCGTACCGGAGCAGTTCGTCCACAGCTGTGGACAACTCCTCCGGCTCCGGGGACACGGCGTCCCACCGCCCGTGCCGCAGCAGCGTCCACACCCCGCCGACCGTGGTGTTGACCGTCGCCTCGTGTCCCGCGTTGAGCAGCAGCACGCAGGTGGAGATCCTCTCCTGCTCGGTCAGCTCCTCGACCCCGATCAGCGCCGAGATCAGGTCGTCGCCGGGGTCGGCCCGCCGCCGCGCGATCAGCTCCCGCAGGTAGCCGGAGAACTCGACCGACGCGCGGACCGCCCGCCGGGCCGTCTCCTCCGACGGGTCCGGCTCGAACATCCCGCAGATCGCCGCCGACCAGGGCCGCAGCATCGCCCGCTCCTCGTCCTCCTCGGGGACGCCCAGCATCGCGGCGATGACCGCGACCGGCAGCGGTTCGGCGACCGCCGCCTGGAGGTCGCCGCCGCCCTCCGCGACCAGGCCGCCGACCAGGCCGGCGGCCAGCTCCCGTACCCTCGGCGCCAGCCGCTCCACCGTCCTCGGGGTGAAGGCCTTCGACACCAGCCGCCGGATGCGGGTGTGGTCGGCGCCCTCCAGGTCGAGCAGCCCGTGGTCGTTGAGGGTGTGGAAGGGCTCGTGCCGGGGGTCGGGGGCCTCGCGCCCGAACTCCTCGTGGCCGAAGCGGTGGGTGTACGTCCGGCCCAGCCGCCGGTCCCGCAGCAGCGCCGACACGTCCGCGTGGTGCGGGACCAGCCACTGCCGGGTCGGCCCGTACCAGTGGGCGCGGCCCGCGGCGCGCAGTCGCGCGTAGGCCGGGTAGGGGTCGGCGACGAACTCCGGGGACCAGGGGTCGAAAGCGGCGGCGGCGGTGGCGGCGTCCATGGACCGACGCTACCGCCGCGGCGGCGTCAGCGGCCGACCTGCACCAGGCGCGCCTCGTAGGCGAAGACCGCCGCCTGCGTCCGGTCGCGCAGCCCCAGCTTCACCAGGATGCGGCTGACGTGCGTCTTGATCGTGGACTCGGCGACGACCAGGTGGTCGGCGATCTCCTGGTTGGACAGGCCCTGGGCGATCAGCACCAGGACCTCCGTCTCGCGCTCGGTCAGTTCGCCGATCTGGGCGACGGCGGGGGCCTTCGGCGCGGAGTCGGCGGACTTCGCGAACTCGGTGATGAGCCGCTTCGTCACGGTCGGCGCGAGCAGCGCCTCCCCGGCGGCGACGACCCGGACGCCCTCGGCGAGCTGCCGGGCGGAGGCGTCCTTGAGGAGGAAGCCCGAGGCCCCGGCGCGCAGCGCCTGGTAGACGTACTCGTCGAGGTCGAAGGTGGTCAGGACGAGCACCTTGGCGTCCTCGTCGGCGGCGACGATCTCGCGGGTGGCCTCGATGCCGTTCAGCTCGGGCATCCGGATGTCCATGAGGACGACGTCCGGGCGGAGGAGGGCGACCTGGGTCACCGCCTCCCGGCCGTTGACGGCCTCGCCGACGACCTCGATGTCCGGCATCGCGCCGAGCAGCACCGAGAAGCCCTCGCGGACCATGATCTGGTCGTCGACGATCAGCACCCTGATCACTGGTCGGTCCCTTCGCGCTGGACGGGGACGAAGACGGCGACCTCGTAGCCGCTCTCCTCCGTCGGTCCGTCGGTCATCTCCCCGCCGAGCATCGTGACACGCTCCCGCATGCCGGTGATGCCGTGGCCCGCCCCCGGCGACGGCTTCACCGGGCCGCGCGCCGGTCCGTTGACCACCCGCAGGCCGAGGCCGCCGAGGACGTACCCGAGCTCGACCTTCGCGGCGGCGCCGGGCGCGTGCCGGAGCACGTTGGACAGGGCCTCCTGGACGATCCGGTACGCGGACAGCTCCACGCCCTGCGGCAGCTCGCGCACCGCGCCGGTCACCGTCAGGCCCACGTCGAGTCCGGCCTCCCGGACGTTGGCGACGAGCCCGTCGAGGTCGGCGAGGGTCGGCTGCGGGGCGTCGGGGGCCTCGTAGTCCTCCGCGCGGACGACGCCGAGGATGCGGCGCAGCTCGGTGAGGGCGGCGACGGCGTTCTCCCGGATGGTGCGGAAGGCCTGCTCCAGCTCCGGCGGCGGGTTCTCGACCCGGTAGGGCGCGGCCTCGGCCTGGATGGCGACCACCGACATGTGGTGGGCCACGACGTCGTGCAGCTCCCGGGCGATGGTGGTCCGCTCCTCCAGGAGGGTCCGCTTCGAGCGCTCGACGGCGGTCACGGTCTGCTGGGCGGTGACCTCCCGGGCCGCCTGGCGGCGGATCTGGAACATCGACACGGCCAGCAGGAGGAGGGCCGAGAAGAACAGCATCTCGGCGCCGTTGAAGCTGTAGTAGCCCCGCATGCCGAGGAAGAACGAGGTGAAGCCCGCGTAGGCCGCGGTGAGCGCCCACATCCAGCCGGAGGTGCGGGGCCGGGTCCGCAGGGCGACGGCCACCAGCACGACGAGGTGCGCGAGGAAGGAGTTCGGCGCCCACGGCCAGCCGTCGTATCCGCCGAGGTAGGCGACGAACGGCGTCGACAGGAGCGAGAGCCAGAAGGCGAGCGCCGGCCGGATCAGGGTGAGCAGGACGGCCGCGGTCGGGACCGCGCAGTAGAAGAGCGCGACCGGGCCGGCGGAGCCGTTGATGCCGTCGAAGCCGAGGAGGAAGGTCACGAAGGCGAGGAATCCCACCACGGCGTGCGGCAGGAGTCCGCTGTGCCGGCGTATCCACTTCGGCAGGAAGCGCAGGGCGGGGCTGTCCGGCGCGAGCCGGGGCAGCGGGCGGTAGACGGAGGCGTCTTCCACGAGGTCCGCGCGAAGACCCGCGAGCGCGTCCAGCGCGATGCGGAGCTCGGGGCTGCGGCTGCCCGTGTCGGGGGTCTGTGTCGGGTTCACGCCGACCACGGTACGGAAGGCCCGGGGAGGCCCGCGTCCGGCTGGATACGGATCCCGGACCGTCCCCCTTGAGTACTACGGGGCCCGCGCCGGGGCCGGAGGACGGACCGGCCCCCCCGGGGGGGCGAACCGGCCCGGAGCGCGGACCGGGCCCGAAGCGCGGACCTGGCCCGGAAAGCCGGACCGGGCCCGGAAGACGAGGCGGGCCCGGAAGGCGAGGCGGGCCGGAGGGCGAGCCCGCCTGGAAGACGAGCCGGGCCCGGAGGGCGAGCCGCCTAGAAGGCGAGCTGGGCGATCTCCTCCGCCACCACCGCGCACGCGTCGGCCGCGGGGTCGATCAGCGGGAAGTGGCCGATGTCCTCCAGGAGCGTCAGCCCGACCGTCTCGCCCGCCTTCGCCGCCGCCTCCACGAAGGCGTCGGCGACCTCGGCGGGGACGGTGAGGTCCTCGCGGCCCTGGACGAGGGCGGTGGCGATGCCGGTGGGCAGCAGCCGCGCCGGGTCGGCGGCGGCGGCCCGCTCCTCGTACGCCTCCGCGCCGCCGAGCAGCTGGTCCACCGCGCCGCCGCACACGTCCAGCTCGCGGGCCCGCTCGAAGTGCCCGATCGGGGCGAGGGCGACGACCCCGCGCAGCGCGGGCGGGGCGGGCAGCCGCCACGGGGAGCCGGCCGGCAGCACGTGCCGGGCCGCGGCCCACAGGGCGAGCTGGCCGCCCGCCGAGTGCCCGGTGAGGACCGTGCGGAGCGGGTCGGCCCGCGGCAGGTGCGCCGCGGCGAGCTCCGGCAGGGCGTCGAGGGCGGCGGCCACGTCGTCGAAGGTCTCCGGCCAGCGGCCGGCGACCGGGGCGGTGCCGCCCTGGTGGGGGAGGCCGGGGCCGCGCCGGTACTCGACGCTGGCGACGGCGAAGCCGCGGCGGGCGAGGAAGCCGGCGAAGGGGCTGATGTGCTGCCGGTCGTAGGGGGCCCGCCAGGCGCCGCCGTGCAGGACGACGACGAGCGGGACGCGCCCGTCGCCCCCGTCCCGGGGTGCGTGGAAGTCGACGATCTGGTCGGGGTGTTCGCCGTACGCGGCGGTGGCGTCCGGGGGGACGGCCGGGTGCGAGAAGGCCGACGCCTCTTCGGCGGCGTCGCGCGCGGCGGGGTCCGGCATGGGTTCCAACCTCTCGGTGACGGGGCCGAATCGGCCCTGACCTGCGGGGACCGTATCAGGGTCCCGGGCCCCGCAGATCAGCCGATGATCCGACCTGACGGCCGGTCACCGGACGTCTGCCACCGGCCGACCGGCCGCCGTCCCACCGGCGGATCCGGCCGCCGGCGCCGGTGGCCGGCTACCGGCCGGCCGGCGTGCCGGCGAGCACCTCGGCGAGGACGCGGGCCGCCTTCTCCGCGTCCGCGAAGCCGACGTAGAGCGGGGTGAAGCCGAACCGCAGGAGGCCCGGGCGCAGGTCGCCGACGACCCCGCGCCTGATGAGCTCGGGCATGACGGCGGGGGCGTCCGCGCACCGCAGGCCGACCTGGCTGCCGCGCTCGCCGTGCGCCTCGGGGGTGACCGGGGTGACCCGGCCCTCGGGGACGTACGCCCGCACGCACTCCAGGAAGAAGTCCGTGAGGGCGAGGGACTTGGCGCGGACGGCCTCGATCGTGACCCCGTCCCAGACGTCCAGGGCCGCTTCCAGGGCCAGCATGGACAGGATGTCCGGGGTGCCGACGCGGCCCCGGACGGCGCCGGACGCGGCCCGGTAGCCGGGGTCCATGCCGAAGGGGTCGGCGTGCGAGGTCCAGCCCGGCAGCGGCGAGTCGAAGCGGTCCTGGTGGCGCTCGGCGACGTACAGGTACGCGGGCGAACCGGGGCCGCCGTTCAGGTACTTGTAGGTGCAGCCGACGGCCAGGTCCACCCCGTGCTCGTCGAGGCCGACCGGCAGCGCGCCGGCGCTGTGGCAGAGGTCCCAGACGGCCAGCGCGCCCGCCGCGTGGAGGGCGGCGGTGGTGCCGGGCAGGTCGTGGAGCCGCCCGGAGAGGTAGTCGATGTGGTTGACGAGCGCGAGCGCGGTCCGCTCCCCCGCCGCGGCGGGGATGTCGGCCGGGTCGAGCGCCACGATCCGGTGACCGGTCATCCGCGCGGCGGACTCGGCGATGTACCCGTCCGTGGGAAAGGTCGAACCGTCCACCAGGATCTCGTCGCGTCCCTCCCCCGCGAGCCGGGCCGCCGCGACGACCGCCTTGAAGACGTTCACGCTGGTCGAGTCGCCGACCACGATCTGTCCGGGGGCGGCGCCGACCAGCGGCGCGATCCGGTCGCCGATCCGCTCCGGGGCGGTCCACCAGCCCGACTCGTCCCAGGACCGGATCCGCAGCTCGCCCCACTGTCGCCCGATGACGTCGGCCATCCGGGCGGGGACGTGGGCGGGGAGCGCGCCGAGCGAGTTGCCGTCGAGGTAGACGGTGTCGTCGTCGAGGGCGAAGCGCGCCCGGTGGCCGGCGAGCGGGTCGGCGGCGTCGAGGCGCAGGGCCTCCTCGCGGAGGGAGGACGCGGCGTCGAGGCGCGGGGCCTCCTGCTGAAGGTCAGACATGGCTGCGGGCCGTCCAGAGCTCGGGGAACACGTTCTTCTGGGCACGCTTCTCCAGCCAGGCCACGCCCGCGGAGCCGCCGGTGCCGGTCTTGGAGCCCATCGCGCGGCGGGTCGCCACCAGGTGGTCGTTGCGCCAGCGCCACACCAGCTCGGCGACGTCGCTGAGCGCCTCGCCGAGCCGGACGAGCTCGGCGTTGCCCTCGGCCTCGGGCTCCGCGTAGAGCCCCGCCCACACGGCCTCGACCTGCGGCGACGGCTCGTAGCGCCGGGTGAGGTCGCGGGCGAGGACGGAGGGCGGGACGGGCAGGCCGCGCCGGGCGAGGAGGGCGAGCACCTCGTCGTACAGGCTCGGCTCGTGGAGCGCCTTCTCCAGCTCGGCGTGGACGCGGGGCGCGCCCCGGTGCGGGACGAGCATGGACGCCGACTTCTCGCCGAGCAGGAACTCCATGCGGCGGTACATCGCCGACTGGAAGCCGGAGCCCTCGCCGAGCGCGCCGCGGTAGGAGTTGAACTGGGCGGGGGTGAGCTGGGAGAGCGGGCGCCAGGAGTGGTTGAGCGCCTCCAGCTCGCGCACCGAGCGCTTCAGCGCGTCGACGGCGACGGGCATCCGGTCCTCGCGCAGGGCGCGGCCCGCGGTCTCCCACTCGTGGACGATGACGGTGAACCACAGCTCCATGACCTGGGTGGTGACCAGGAAGACCATCTCGCCGGGGTCGTCCGAGCGGAGGTGCTGGAGGTGGGTCAGGACGTCCGCCTGGACGTAGTCCTCGTACGGGGTGGTGCCGGCGAAGTCGAGGTTCGGCGCGTCGGTGACGGCATCGACTCCGGTGGCATCGGGGGAACCTGGGAAGGTCGACATTTCTGTCTCCTCGATACGAACTACCGGGTAGCGGTCTGCTCCACCGCGTGCGTCCGTCCGCGGTGTGCGGAAGGCGCCACGGGAGCCCCGGTCCCCTCAGGAGGCGTGCTGCGTCGCGCGCCGTCCCAAGCGCATCATGACACGATCGGACCGGTGATGTAGACCCCGTCTTCGTCATACGGAAAAGCGTTCGACCGACAGCCGTCGAGGCCCTTGATCTGCTGCATCATCGCGGGTGCCGGTCTGCCCGGGCCGCCGCAGCCCAGGTGCTGCCGGATGCCGATCTCGTGACCGACCTCGTGGTTGATGATCAGGTGCCGGTACTGCTCCGGAGGCCCCGCGAAGGTCGGCGAGCCCAGGATCCACCGTTTGAGGTTCACCACCACGCCCTCGGTGGTCTCGCAGTTCAGCTCGCCGTGGGTGTCGAGGCCCTGCCGGGCGCAGAGCGCGTCCGCGGTGTCGGGGGTCGCGATCCGTATGACGAAGTCGGCGTTCGCGTCGACCAGCTGGAAGCGGCCCCGGCCGTGCGCGGCCCAGCTCCTCGGATGGGCGAGGATCGCCTCGATCTCCTCGGCCGTCGCCCGGGCCGACAGGTCGACCCCCTCCTCTATCTGCACCCGGTAGCGGCGCAGCGTGCCGCTCGCGCCCGTGATCCTGCCGGAGGCGGAGGCCGTGGTGAAGGTGCCCTTGCCGGACTGCGGCACGGCCGCGGGTTTCTTCTTCGTCGCGGTCGGCTTCGGTTTCGGCTTGACGGTGGGCTTCGGGGCGGGCTCCGGCTTCTGCGCGGCCGCCCGGGTCGGGGAGGGCGGGGGCGTCGTCGGCTCGGGCGCCGGCGGCGCCTCGGACGCCGGGGCGCGGGCGGTGTCGGGGGTGCCCCCGCCACCGCCCCGGAACTGCGCGAGCGCCACGCCCGCGCCGAGCGAGACGCCCATCAGGACCAGGGTCGACAGGACGAGCCGCCCGCGGCGCGTGACACGCGTCCCCCCGCGGCGGCTCCCCCCGCTCCGTCGGTTCTGTCGGCGCCGGTCGGGCGCCCCCCGCTTGCCCACGACAGTTCCCCCCTGTTCAGGCCGGTCCGGGGATCGTACCGGCCGGGGGGAAAGGATCAGCCCAGCGTCTCCGCGGCCGTCTCCGACGAGTCCCGCAGGAAGGTGGTGCACCGCTCGTACTCGGCCTGCTCGCCGATCTCCCCCGCGGCCCGGGCCAGCGCGTGCAGGGCCCGCAGGAAGCCGCGGTTCGGCTCGTGCTCCCACGGCACGGGGCCGTGGCCCTTCCACCCGTTGCGCCGCAGCGCGTCCAGCGCCCGGTGGTAGCCGGTGCGGGCGTAGGCGTACGACTCCACCACGCGCCCCGCCTCGAAGGCGTCGTCCGCGAGCTGCGCCCACGCGAGCGAGGAGGTCGGGTACTTCGCGGCGACCTCGGTCGGCGCGGTCCCCTGCGCGAGGAGCTCCCGCGGCTCGGGGTCGTCGGGCAGCAGGGTGGGCGCGGGTCCGCCCAGCAGGTTCTCATGCATAGCCATCCCCCCAGTCTGCCCCACGCCCCCGCCCGCCGGGGCGGGTCACGGGGTGCCGGGGTCCAGCGGTGGGGAGGTCACGGCGCAGTGGTGCCGGCATCCGGGGTGGCAGGCCGGGGCCTCGGGGGTCCGCATGGTGGTCCAGGCGATCGCCGCGCCCAGCACCAGCACGCCCGCGCAGATCGGCATCGCCCGCCCGAAGGTCGCGTCGAACTCCTCCGCCGAGCGGTACGCCTCCGGTCCCATCCCCGTCAGCAGCGGCAGCGCCGCGACCGCGACGAGTCCGGCCGCCCGCGCCGCCGCGTTGTTGATTCCGCTGGCCAGCCCGGACCGGGAGACGTCCACGGAGGCGAGGACGGTCGCGGTCAGCGGCGCGACCAGGGCCGTCATGCCGAGGCCCAGCACGAGGAGGGCCGGCAGCACGTCGCTCGCGTACGAGGCGTCCGGCCCGACCCGCAGCATCAGCAGCATCCCGGCGGCGCACAGCAGCGGCCCCACGGTCAGCGGGAGGCGCGGCCCGATCCGTTCCCCCAGCTCGCCGGCGCGCGCGGAGAGCAGCAGCATCAGCACGGTGGTCGGCAGCAGGGCCGTACCGGCGGCGAGCGCGGAGTAGCCGGAGACGACCTGGAGCTGGAGCGCGGCGAGGAAGAAGAAGCCGCCGAAGGCCGCGTACACGCAGAGCGTCACCACGTTCACGGCGGTGAAGAGCCGGGAGCGGAAGATGGACGGCGGCACCATCGCGCCCTCGGCCCGCCGCCGCTCCACCGCCACGAACCCGGCCCCGGCGGCCGCGCCCGCCGCCCCGGCCCACCACGCCGCGCCGATCAGCCCGTAGGTGACGAGGCCGAGCGCCACCGCCCCCAGCACCGCGCCGAGCACGTCGAAGCGCCCGTGCGCGGCCTCGTCGCGGGACTCGGGGACGTGCCGCAGCGCGACCGGCACGCAGACCGCCGCGAGCGGCACGTTCAGCAGGAAGACCCACCGCCAGCCGGGCCCGTCGACCAGCCAGCCGCCGACGAACGGCCCGATCGCCGCCCCCACGCCGCCGAAACCGGACCACAGGCCGACCGCACGGGCCCGGTCGTCGGGGTGGAAGCTCGCCTGGATCAGCGCGAGCGACCCCGGCGTGAGCAGCGCCCCGCCGACGCCCTGGAGGGCGCGGGCGGCGATCAGCACCCCGGCGTTCGGGGCGAGCCCGCACAGCAGCGAGGCGAGGGCGAACCAGACGACGCCGACGACGAAGACCCTCCGCCGCCCGTACCGGTCGCCGAGCGAGCCGCCGAGCAGGATCAGCCCGGCCAGCGTCAGCATGTAGGCGTTGACGGTCCACTGGAGCACGGCGAGGTCGGCGCCGAGGTCCTCGCCGATGTGCGGCAGCGCGACGTTGACGACGGTCGAGTCGAGCAGCGCCATCCCGGAGCCGAGCACGGTCGTGAAGACGATCCACCGCCCGGTCCGGGAGGCCATCCGCACCTCGGGCACAGCCACAGCCATGTCTGCATGGTCCCGCGTTCCGGAGGCGCCTGCCTCCCCGGTCACCCGCGCTCCGGTGACTCCCGCCCGTCCGCCCGGGCTCCCCGGAGCCCGCCCGTCCGCCCGCGCCCTCGGGGCTCCCGTCTGCTCAGCCGCCGTCGGTCCGCAGCCGGGCCGCCGCCCTGACCAGGGCGTCCACGCCCCGTTCCGCCTTGGCGCGGGGGCAGCCGACGTTGAGCCGGACGAAGCCGGGGGTGCCGTACGTCCCGCCGGGCATGATCGCGACCTTCTCGGTCCGGATCAGCTCCTCCTGGAGCCGGTCCTCCCCGATGCCGAGCGGCCGGAGGTCGATCCAGGCCAGGTAGCCGGCCTGCGGCGGCCGCCACTCGACGCCGGGCAGGCCCTCGGCGAGCCGCTCCGCGACCCCGGCCATCGTGCCGGCGACGTAGGCGCGCAGCGCGTCGAGCCAGGGGGCCGCGTGCCGGTAGGCGGCGACGTGGGCGGTGAGCGAGAGGACGGCCGGGGAGGCGAGTCCCTCGCCGGTCTCCATCCGCCGGACGAACGCCGCCCGCTCCTCCGGGTCGCCGACGAAGCCGTACGAGCCGGAGAGCGCCGGGAAGTTGAAGGCCTTGGTGCCGGAGGTGACGAGCGCCCACCGGCGGTCGCCGCCCGCCTCGGCGATCCGGGTCCAGGGCACGTGCCGGTGCCCGTCGGTCGTGAGGTCGGCGTGGATCTCGTCGCTGACGACCGGCACGCCGTGGCGGCGGGCGAGCCGGGCGAACCCCGTGAGCTCCGCCTCCGTCCACACCCGCCCCGTGGGGTTGTGCGGGGAGCAGAGCAGCAGCATCGTGCTGTCCGGCCGGGCCAGCTCCCGCTCCAGGGCGTCGGGGTCGTCGAGCGGCACCCCGCGCAGCTCACGGCCGAGACCGGTGACCGCCTTGCGGAAGCCGTCGTACGTGGGGGTGTGGACGACCACGCCGTCGCCGGGCCGGGTCCACATCCGCAGCAGCTGGGAGACCTGGTTGAGCACGGAGGGCGCGTAGACCAGCGCCTCGGTGTCGACGGCGGTGCCGTACCGGCTCGCGTACCAGTGGCGTATCGCCTCACGGAAGCCGTCGGGGCCGCCGAGCCGCCAGTCGGTGTAGCCGAAGACGCCGTGGTCGACGCGGGCCCGGAGCGCGTCGAGGACCTCCGGCGGCGAGGCGAAGTCCATGTCGGAGATGGTGAAGGGCAGCAGTCCGGGGACGCCGAAGCGGTCCGCGACGCCGTCCCACTGGACCGACCAGGTGCCCCTGCGGTCCCTCACCTCATCGAAGTCGTACATCTGCGCCCTCCTCCGGGAAACACGGAGGGCCCGGCACCCACGAGGGGTGCCGGGCCCTCCGCCACGGCTTACTTCAGCTTCTTGCCGGCCGAGCGCAGCGCCTCGCACGCCTCGGCGACGCGCTTGGCCATGCCCGCCTCGGCGAGCTTGCCCCAGGTGCGCGGGTCGTAGGTGGACTTGACGCCGACCTCGCCGTCGACCTTCAGGACGCCGTCGTAGTTGCGGAACACGTGGTCCACGACCGGACGGGTGAAGGCGTACTGGGTGTCGGTGTCGAGGTTCATCTTCACCACGCCGTTCTCGAGCGCGGTGGCGATCTCCTCGGCGGTCGAGCCGGAGCCGCCGTGGAAGACGAAGTCGAACGGGGACGCCTGGCCGAACTTCTCGGAGACGCCGTCCTGGAGGTCCTTGAGGAGCTCGGGACGCAGCACGACGTTGCCCGGCTTGTAGACGCCGTGCACGTTGCCGAAGGAGGCGGCGAGCAGGTAGCGGCCCTTCTCGCCCAGGCCCAGGGCCTCGGCGGTGCGGATCGCGTCGTCGACCGTGGTGTAGAGCTCGTCGTTGATCTCGTGGCTGACGCCGTCCTCCTCGCCACCGGTCGGGGTGATCTCGACCTCAAGGATGATCTTGGCGGCGTGGGCCTTCGCGAGCAGCTCCTGCGCGATGGACAGGTTGTCCGCGAGGGTCTCGGCGGAGCCGTCCCACATGTGCGACTGGAAGAGCGGGTTCTCGCCACGGGCGACGCGCTCGGCGGAGACGTCGAGCAGCGGACGGACGTAGCCGTCCAGCTTGTCCTTGGGGCAGTGGTCCGTGTGCAGCGCGACGGTGATGTCGTACTTCGCGGCGACGATGTGCGCGAACTCGGCCAGGGCGACGGCGCCCGTGACCATGTCCTTGCTGTACTGGCCGCCCAGGAACTCGGCGCCACCGGTCGAGATCTGGATGATGCCGTCACTCTGGGCCTCGGCGAACCCGCGCAGCGCCGCGTGGAGGGTCTGGGACGAGGTCACGTTGATGGCCGGGTAGGCGAACTTGCCAGCCTTCGCCCGGTCGAGCATCTCGGCGTAGACCTCGGGGGTTGCGATGGGCATTCGTCCGCTCCTTGTGATGTGCGGGTGTGGGCGTTCTATGTCCCTGACCTAGGGGCGACATCATCGTCGGTGCCATCTTTCCAGACTCTTGTACGGGCTCCCACGGGCGGCACATGCCGAAGGGCGGGGTGTTTCACGTGAAACACCCCGCCCTCGGATAAAAGCGCAGGTCAGACCCGTATGCGCCGGAGCCCGGGACCTAAGTCACGACTTCGCGGCGGTTAGCCCGGTCTCAGGCCCCGGACGGGGCCCGCCCGCGGCCGGGTCCGGGTCCTGCTCCGGGCCTCAGGCCAGGCCGAGCTCGTCGAGCGCGAAGGCGTGGAGGTACGGGACGCCCGCCGTACCGCTGATCTTCTCGCCGGCCCCGGTGGCGCGGTCCACGATCGTGGCGACGGCGACGACCTCGGCACCGGCCGCGCGGGCCGCCTCGACGGCGGTCAGCGGGGAGCCGCCGGTGGTGGAGGTGTCCTCGACGATCAGGACGCGGCGGCCCTTGATGTCCGGGCCCTCCACCTGGCGCTGCATGCCGTGGGCCTTGGCGGCCTTGCGCACGACGAAGGCGTCCAGCCGCTCGCCGCGCGCGGCGGAGGCGTGCAGCATCGCGGTGGCGACCGGGTCGGCGCCCAGGGTGAGGCCGCCGACCGCGTCGAAGTCGAGGCCCTCGGTCAGGTCGAGCATGACCTGACCGACCAGCGGCGACGCCGCCCCGTCCAGCGTGATCCGGCGCAGGTCCACGTAGTAGTCGGCTTCCAGACCCGAGGAGAGGGTCACCTTGCCGTGCACCACGGCCTTGTCCTTGATCTGCTGGAGCAGTTCAGCGCGTACGTCAGTCATGCCCCGAGCTTAAAGCCGGCGCCACGCCCACACGCTCTCGACCTCCAGCGGGTCGATGGGGGTGACCAGGCGCGGGTGGGTGTTGAGGCCGTTGGGCGGGCCCGACTGCGGCTCGACGCAGACCGCGTCCTCGGGCTCGTCGTAGATCACCACCCACGCGGCGCGACTGGTCACCTTCAGCTCCAGCTCCTCCGGCCAGGTGAGGGTGACGTCGACGCCGTCGGGCATGCCGAAGCAGTCGTCCCAGGGGCCGGGGAGGGGGTCGATGCGCCGGCCGGTGGGCAGGTGGTCCTCGCCGCGCTGTTCCTGCCAGGCGGGCGCGAAGCCGATCCGCACGTCCTCGCCGCCCTGTCCGAGGTTCCGCAGGAACCAGGGGTGCCAGCCGGCCTGCGCCGGGAAGGAGTCGTCGTACGCCTCCACCCCGAACCGCAGCGTCAGCCGGTCCTCGGCCAGTTCGAGGACCTGGGTGACCCGGCCCTTGTACGGCCACGGGTCGTCGAGCTCGCAGGTGAGGACGGCCTCGGTCGCGGTGGCCCGGGCCACCGTCCAGGCCCGGTCGCGGACGGTGCCGTGGATGGCGTGCGGGGCCGCGTTGAGGGGCAGCCGGTGGGTGACGGCCCCGTCGCGGAACACGCCGTCCCTGGTCCGGCCGCACCAGGGCACCATCGGGAAGCTGCCGAAGCGCTCGCCCTGCTTGAGGACCTCGGTGCCGGCGATGCGCAGCCCCTCGATCCGGCCGCCGTGCTCGGGGTTGATGGTCAGCTCGGCGTCGCCCGCCGTCAGTCGCGTCAGGTTGCTCACGCCCCGACCCTAATTCCTGCCGCCCGCCGGATCGAACCGCTTCGACACCGATCTCCGCCGCCTCAGGGCGACTTCACCGGAGCGCGGCCCCGGCGGGGAGCGGCCTCCGCGGGGAGCGGCCCCGCCGCGGAGCGCCTCAGCGGCGGCGGCGCAGCGCGCGGCCGACGATGACCGCGGAGGCGAGGGCGAGCGCGGCGGCGGGGGCGACCCAGCGGAGGGTGGCGCCGGCGCCGCTCGGTTCGGGTGCGGGCACGGGGGCGTACCGGCCGCGCGGCGGCGCGTGGTCGACCTCCTCGGCGCTGCGGCCGATCATCGTGCGGCGGGCGTGGGCGGCCTCGGCGGCGGGCGCGGCGGGGAACTCGGCGGGCGCGGGCGGCACCGGTCCGGGAAGCAGGTCCGCGCCGGAACCGGCGGGCTCCGGGCCGGGGCCGCCGTCGAAGGCGCCGGTGCCGAAGGCGGTCTCCCCCTCGGGGCCCGCCCCGGGGGCGTCCGCCGCGGCCTCGGCCGCGAGGGCGGCGGCGGCCTCCACGAAGGCGTCGAGGAGCCGGACGCGGGCGGCCTCCCGGGCCTCCTCGGGTTCCTCGGCGAGCCGCCCGGTGGCGGTGAGGGCCCCGGTGAAGCCGAGTCCGGTGCCTTCGGCCGCCGGGGTGAGGACGACGGTCAGGGAGACCTCGACGGCGCCCTTGCCGCGCGCTTCGGTGCCCTCGCCCTCGTAGGTGATGGCGCCGTCCCGTTCGACGATCCGCAGGCCGCCCCGGTAGGTGATGGTGTGGCCGCCGACCCGCAGCCGGAGCCGCCCGGCGAGCCCGGCGCCGGCCGCCGGACCCGTGCCGTCGCCGTGGGCCCGTCCGGTGCCGGGCCCGGAGCCGCCCGGACCGGAACCGGTCCCGTCGTCCGGCCCGGTGCCGGCCCCGGAGGCCGCCCCGGGGTCCGGTTCGGAGGCGTCGCGCTGGAAGCCGGGCACGCAGCGCGCCACCCGGGCCGGGTCCGTGAGGGTGGCCCGCAGGGCCTCGGCCGGGACCGGGACGAACACCTCATGCTCCATGGAAGCCGAGCCTACTCAGCGGGGCGCCCGGCGTCGCCCGATCCGCGGGGGCAGCCGCGCACCGGGCCCCGCTCAGTCGCCGTACCGGGGGTGCACCAGCGTCGACGGCGGCAGGCCGGCGATCCGGGTCCGCTCGGCCCGGCGGGCGGCGGCGGCCAGGCCGCGGGGGGCGAGGGAGCGGAGCGGGGGCGCGTCGGCGGCGAGCCGGAGGGCGGGCGGGCGGGTGCCGCGGACGGCGAGCAGGAAGCCCCAGTCGTCGGGCTCGTGCCGGGTGGCGCTGTCCCGGTCGGCGCGGTCGGGTCCGGCGGCGAAGCCGGGGGTGCGGCCCTCGGCGCTGTAGGGCCGGGTGGCGTAACCGGCGGCCCGGAGGGTGGCGTCGGCGGTCCAGAAGGCGCGGGGCCGGTCGGTGGCGGGTCCGGCGTGCACGACGAGCCGTCCGCCGTCGGCGAGGACGCGGGCGACGAGGCCGTAGAACTCCTGGGCGTAGAGCTTGGTGCTGGGGGTGATCCCGGGGTCGGGCAGATCGGAGATCACCACGTCGTACCGTTCCTGCACGCGATCGGCGGCGGTCCTGAGCCAGTGGAAGGCGTCGGCGTGGACCACCCGCACGCGCGGGTCGCGGAAGGCCTGGCCGTTGAGCGCGGCGAGCGCGGGGTCGGTGCGGGCCAGCCGGACGACGCCCGGGTCGATCTCGACCACGGTGACGGCGCGGACGCCGGGGCAGCGGAGCGCTTCGCGGGCGGCGAGGCCGTCACCGCCGCCGACGATGAGGACGCGGGCGTGCGGTCCGTTCATCGCGGGGTGGACGAGCGCCTCGTGGTAGCGGTACTCGTCCGCGCCGGAGACCCTCAGCCGGCCGTCGAGGTAGAGGTCGGGCGGGCCCTCGCGGCCGCCGGTGACCACCACCTCCTGGAGGTCGGTGTGGACGGCGACCCGGACCCGCTCCCCGTACACGGCCCGGCGGGCGGCCTCCTCGAAGTCGTCGACGAGGACGGTCGCGGTGGCGAGGACGCCGAGGACGGCGAGGTTGACGCCGACGACCAGCGCACGGGTGCGGCCGCTGAGGTCGCGGCGGAAGAACCAGAGCACGAGGGCGGCGCCCGCGACCGCGTTCACCGCGCCGGTGACGAGGGCGCCGGTGAGCTGCCCGAGCCAGGGCAGCAGCAGGAAGGGGAAGGCGAGGCCGCCGACGAGCGCGCCCACGTAGTCGGCGGCGAAGAGATCGGCGACGGTGCCCGCCGCGTCCTCGGGGTCGCCGCCCGGCCGCCCCGCCCGGCCGCCCCGCCCGGCGGCGACGGCGCCGTCCCTCCCGCCTCCTCCGGCACCGCCGAGGGAGGCGCCGCCGCCCGCGGCGACGACCCGCTCCGGCGCCCGCTGTATCAGGGACATCAGCAGCGGGATCTCCGCGCCGATCAGCACCCCGATGGCGAGCGAGAAGGCGACGAGGACCCAGCGCGACTCGCCGAACCAGGCGAAGCACGCGTACAGCACGAACGCCGAGGTGCCGCCGATGAGCGCGAGCGCGCCCTCGATCAGCCCGAAGCCGACGGCCGCCCGGCAGCGCAGCCGCTTGGCGAGGAGCGAGCCCAGGCCCATCGCGAAGACCATGACGGAGAGCACGACGGACGCCTGGGTGACCGAGTCCCCGATCAAGTACGACGCGAGGGCGACGAGTTCGAGCTCGTAGACGAGACCGCACGCGGCGCAGACGAAGACGACGGCGAGCACCGGCCACCGCACCGTCTCGCGCGGCCGCGGCGGCGGCCGGCGTCGCACCCTCGTGGGTGGCAGGGTCACGGTGGGCTCGATCATGCCCGTAACGCTACGTCACGACCCCTTCGCCCTTTGTCACCCACACGAGTGCACCTGAGGCCCCCGGGAGGCGCATCAGAGCGTGGCGGGCATACGCGCGCCGATCCTGGTGCGGGTGACCACGAGCTGCCCCTCCTGCGGATAGGCGTGCCAGGTCCGCCAGCGCACCTGGCCCTCGTGACGCTGCGCCAGCATCGCGGTGAAGGCGTGCGGCGAACCGGGGAAGGTCCCGGCCAGGCCGTGCGGGTGGTCGGCGACCAGCGCGAGCAGCTCCTGCGCCCGCCCCGCGAAGGAGCCCTGGCTGAGCGTCTCGACGCGGGCCGCGAATTCGTACTCCCAGTCGCCGATCCGCTTGGAGACGCCGAGCGGCAGCGGGGTGCTGCTGCCCGGCATGCAGGCGACGGTCTCGGAACAGACGCGGCCCTCCTCCTCCAGAAGGACCTGATGGGAGGCGCCGAGGAGTCGCAACTGGAGCTTGGCGCCGGTGAGTTCGAGATCGAGCACGGCGAGCGCGGGCAGCGGCTCGCGGCCCAGCGCCCAGGCCAGGTCGGCCGCGCGCGTGTCGGTGTAGGAGGTCTTCAGGGTGGTGAGCATGGGTCGGCTCCGCAAACACGGTTGGCGGGTGGGCCGGGGGCGCCCCGGAGAGGGTTTCAACGGGAGTGGGGAAATCGCCGGCTCGGGTCCGCACACGGCCCGAGGGCTGTCTCTGACAGGAGCGAGGGAACCACGGAGTTCGGACGACTCGCAGCGTTTTTACCCAACTTGCCGTGGTTTCCATCCCCTTCGGGGACCCCACAGTTCACTTGTTCAAGCGGATTCGCCCGCCGGTCGACCGGAGGGACGGTTCAGCAGTCGCCTCCCGCCCCTCCCCGGGACCCCCGTCCCGCCGGCTTCCTCAGTTGCCCCCGCCGCAGCCGCCCCCGCAGCTGGAGCCGGAGCCGCACGAGCTCGACCCGCCGCAGCCGGAGCCGCCGTCGGACCAGCCGCCGCGCCGCCTGCCGCCGCGCCGCCCGCCGCCGCCCCTGACCCCCGAGACGATCATGCCGACCACCACCACGGCCATGAACACGATGACCACGGTCTCCATCGCCATCCCCCCGTCCGGCGGCTCCCTGCCGCCTCTGCCCCGGGGATTCCCGTCCCGTTCCGCCCCCAAAGCGCACTTGAGCAAGTCCAGAGCTTCGGCCCAGGATGACCGGCATGACACGACCGCTGCTCAACCGCCGGCTCGCCGAGTTCGGGACGACGATCTTCGCCGAGATGTCCGCGCTCGCCGCCAGGACCGGGTCGATCAACCTCGGTCAGGGGTTCCCCGACACCGACGGCCCCGAGGAGGTCCGCGAGGCCGCCGTGCGGGCCCTGCGCGACGGCCACGGCAACCAGTACCCGCCCGGCCCCGGCGTCCCCGAGCTGCGCACCGCGATCGCCGACCACCAGCGCGACCGCTACGGCCTGGAGTACGACCCCGACACCGAGGTCCTGGTCACCGCCGGCGCCACCGAGGCCATCGCGGCGAGCCTGCTGGCCCTGGTCGAACCGGGCGACGAGGTCATCGCCCTGGAGCCGTACTACGACTCGTACGCCGCCTGCGTGGCGATGGCCGGCGGCACCCGCGTGCCGGTCACCCTCCGTCCGCACGAGGGCCGCTACGTCCTCGACCTCGACGAACTGCGCGCCGCCGTCACCCCGCGCACCCGGCTGATCCTCCTCAACACCCCGCACAACCCCACCGGCACCGTCCTCACCCGCGCCGAGCTCACCGCCGTCGCCGAGCTGGCCGTCGAGCGGGACCTGCTCGTCGTCACCGACGAGGTCTACGAGCACCTGGTCTTCGACGACGCCGAGCACCTGCCGATCGCGAGCCTCCCCGGCATGCGGGAGCGGACCGTCACCATCGGCTCGGCCGGCAAGACGTACTCCTTCACCGGCTGGAAGGTCGGCTGGACCACCGCGAGCCCCGCCCTCACCACGGCGGTCCGCTCGGCCAAGCAGTTCCTCACCTACGTCTCCTCCGGCCCCTTCCAGTACGCCGTCGCCGAGGCCCTCCGCCTCCCCGACGCCTACTACGCCGGGCTGCGCGCCGACCTCCAGGCCAAGCGGGACCTGCTGGGCGACGGCCTCGCGGAGGCCGGGTTCGCGGTCTACCGCCCGCGGGGCACCTACTTCGTCACCACCGACATCCGCCCGCTCGGCACCGGCGACGGCTTCGCCTTCTGCCGCGCGCTGCCGGAGCGCGCCGGTGTCGTCGCCATCCCGAACGCCGTCTTCTACGACCACCGCGAGGCCGGCGCGCCCTTCGTCCGCTTCGCCTTCTGCAAGCGCACCGAGGTCCTCCAGGAGGCGGTGGACCGGCTCAAGCGGCTGGGCTGAGACGCCGGAAGCCGGGTCCCCCACGGCGGGGGGACCCGGCTTCCGCGCGAACGGGACGGAGGCTCAGGCCTCGTCGCCCTCGGTCTTCTCCTCCGGGGAGGCGAGACCGAACTGCTCGACGATCCACTTGTCGAACTCGATGGAGGCGCGGACCCAGCTCACCGTGGAGGAGACGAAGTGCTCCAGGGCGACGCCGGTGCCGATCAGCATCTGCGCCTCGCCGATGAGGCGGAGGGTGGCGGAGCCGTCCTCCTCCTCGTGGAGGTGGGTGTAGACCTTGGGCCACAGGGTGCGGCGGTTCCAGTCGTCGATCGCGTCGAGGACCTTGGCGCGGTCGTCGGCGGAGTGCGGACGGTCGTAGAACGTGCGCACCGAGAACACCTGCTGCTCGTTCTCGCCGCGGAACATGAAGTACGTGCGGAAGTCCTCCCACGGCGCCGCGAGGTCACCCTCGTCGTCGACGACGTACTTCAGCTCCATCTGCTCCAGGAGCTGCTTCACGAGGTCCTGGTCGGGGACGACGGGGCCCGCCGGTCCTGCCTGGGGCTGGGGCTGTCCCCCGAAATTCGGAATCGAGGACGGGTCGATGCTCACCGTGTATTTCCCTTCGTACGGATGTTGCCATCCTCCCCCATCCCGGCCCGTCCGTGGCAAGCCCCGCCGGGGGAGATCCGCTGCGGGCTGACTCGATCCGTGCCCCGCCTACGAGGCGGCGCCGACGATCAGGCCGTCCTCGAAGCGGTCCACCCGGACGGTGTCGCCGTCGCGGACCTCGCCGGCCAGGATCTCCCGGGCGAGCCGGTCGCCGATGGCCGTCTGGATGAGGCGGCGCAGCGGCCGGGCGCCGTACGCCGGGTCGTTGCCCTCCTCGGCCAGCCACTCCAGGGCCTCCGGGGTGACCTCCAGGGTGAGCCGGCGGTCGGCGAGCCGCCGGGCGAGCCGGTCGATCTGGAGCCGCGCGATCCGGCCCAGCTCGGCCCGGTCGAGCGCGGAGAAGACGACCAGGTCGTCGAGGCGGTTGAGGAACTCGGGCTTGAAGCTGGCCCGGACCACCTCCAGGACCCGCTCCCGCTTCTCCGCCTCGGAGGTGAGCGGGTCGACCAGGTACGGGCTGCCCAGGTTCGAGGTGAGGATCAGGATGGTGTTGCGGAAGTCCACGGTCCGGCCCTGGCCGTCGGTGAGGCGCCCGTCGTCGAGGACCTGGAGCAGGACGTCGAAGACCTCCGGGTGCGCCTTCTCCACCTCGTCGAGGAGGACGACGCTGTACGGGCGGCGGCGGACGGCCTCGGTGAGCTGGCCGCCCTCCTCGTAGCCCACGTAGCCGGGGGGCGCGCCGACCAGGCGGGCGACGGAGTGCTTCTCGCCGTACTCCGACATGTCGATGCGGACCATGGCCCGCTCGTCGTCGAAGAGGAAGTCGGCGAGCGCCTTGGCCAGCTCGGTCTTGCCGACGCCGGTGGGGCCGAGGAAGAGGAAGGAGCCGGTGGGCCGGTCGGGGTCGGCGATCCCGGCGCGGGTGCGGCGCACCGCGTCGGAGACGGCCCGGACGGCCTCGGACTGGCCGATGAGCCGGCGGCCGAGCTCGTCCTCCATGCGGAGCAGCTTCTGCGTCTCGCCCTCCAGGAGGCGGCCGGCGGGGATGCCGGTCCAGGCGCCGACGACGTCGGCGATGTCGTCGGGTCCGACCTCCTCCTTGACCATGGTGTCCTTCTGGACCTCGCGCTCGGCCTCGGTGGCCTCGGCCAGCTCGCGCTCCAGGGTCGGGATCTCGCCGTAGAGCAGCTTGGAGGCGGTGTCGAAGTCGCCGTCGCGCTGGGCGCGCTCGGCCCGGCCGCGGGTCTCGTCGAGGCGCTCCTTCAGCTCGCCGACGCGGTTGAGGGACTGCTTCTCCTTCTCCCAGCGGGCGGTGAGGCCGCGCAGCTCCTCCTCGCGGTCGGCGAGGTCGCGGCGGAGCTTCTCCAGGCGCTGGACGCTGGCCGGGTCGGTCTCCTTGGCGAGGGCGAGCTCCTCCATGCGGAGGCGGTCGACGGAGCGCTGGAGCTCGTCGATCTCGACCGGGGAGGAGTCGATCTCCATGCGGAGCCGGGAGGCCGCCTCGTCGACGAGGTCGATGGCCTTGTCGGGGAGGAAGCGGGAGGTGATGTACCGGTCGGAGAGGGTCGCGGCGGCCACCAGGGCGGAGTCGTTGATCTGCACCTTGTGGTGGGCCTCGTACCGGCCCTTGAGGCCGCGGAGGATGGCGACGGTGTCCTCGACCGACGGCTCGGCGACCAGGACCTGCTGGAAGCGGCGCTCCAGGGCGGGGTCCTTCTCGATCCGCTCGCGGTACTCGTCGAGGGTGGTGGCGCCGACCATGCGGAGCTCGCCGCGGGCGAGCATCGGCTTCAGCATGTTGCCGGCGTCCATGGCGGAGTCGCCGCCGGCGCCCGCGCCGACGACGGTGTGCAGCTCGTCGATGAAGGTGATGATCTGGCCGTCGCTCTCCTTGATCTCGGAGAGGACGGTCTTCAGCCGCTCCTCGAACTCGCCGCGGTACTTGGCGCCGGCGACCATCGCGCCGAGGTCCAGGGAGACCAGCCGCTTGTTCCGCAGCGACTCGGGGACGTCGCCCTTCACGATCCGCTGGGCGAGGCCCTCGACGACGGCGGTCTTGCCGACGCCGGGCTCGCCGATGAGGACCGGGTTGTTCTTGGTGCGGCGGGAGAGGACCTGGACGACGCGTCGGATCTCGTGGTCGCGGCCGATCACCGGGTCGAGCTTGCCCTCGCGGGCGGCGGCGGTGAAGTCGGTCCCGAACTTCTCCAGGGCCTTGTAGGAGCCCTCGGGGTCGGCGGTGGTCACGCGGCGGCCTCCCCGGGCCTTCTCGAAGGCGTCCTGGAGCCGGCGGGCGGTCGCGCCCTGCCGGTCCAGGACCTGGCCGGCCTGCCCGCCCTCGGCCGCGAGGCCGATGAGCAGGTGCTCCGTGGACAGGAACTCGTCGCCGAGCCTCTTGGCGCGGTCGGCGGCGTCGGCGATCACGGCGAGCAGCTCGCGGTTGGGCTGCGGGGGCGCGACGGTCGAGCCGGTCACGCTGGGCAGGGCGGCGAGCAGCCGCTCCGCGCCGGCCCGCACGGCGGCCTGGTCGGCCCCGACGGCGGCGAGGAGGTCGGTGATGTTCGCCGCTTCCGGACGTCCCTGACCCGCCAGCAGCGAAAGAAGAAGGTGCGCGGGGGTCAGGTCGGCGTGCCCCTGGGACACGGCGCGGCTGCTCGCCGCGTTGAGCGCGTCCCGGCTCCTGTTGGTCAGTTCTGCGTCCACGTGCGGGGTCTCCTCCTGGGATGGCCTTGACTCTCGTCTGTACTGACTCATACAGCGTACATAAAGTTGAGTCTATTCCGCTCAAGGTATCGGAGGGGAGAACGGCGGCGGTAGTTTCCGGGCATGGCGACTGACCCGAGGAACCCCACGGACTCGTACCTCAGCTTCTGGCGCGAGTACCACATGTGCACGCTCACCACCCCGCGCCCGGACGGCACCCCGCACGTGGTGGCCGTGGGCGTCACGTACGACCCCGGGAACGGAGTGGCCCGGGTCATCACCAACCGGCACAGCCGGAAGGTCGCGAACGTGCTGGCCGCCGGCGACGGGGGCGCCCGGGTCGCGGTCTGCCAGGTCGACAAGGGGCGCTGGGCCACCCTGGAGGGCGTCGCCCGCGTCCGCACCGAGGCGGAGACGGTCGCCGACGCGGTCGCCCGCTACGCGGACCGCTACGGCCGCACGCCCGCGCCCAACCCGGACCGGGTCGTCATCGAGATCGCCCTCACCCGGGCGATGGGCCGCGCCTGACCCCGGAAACGGAAAAGCACAACGGCGCCATCGCGTTTCAGGTCCGCGATGGCGCCGTTGTGTGGGGGAAGCACCTGAGCGATCTACAACGACGGGGGAATCGCTCAGGCACTGCGGGGGGTGGCGGGGATGGTCTGGGGCTCGAACCGCGCCTCGACCGGCTGGTGGTCGCGCTGGTCCAAGTTGACGAAGATCATGCCGTACCGGATGGCACAGCGGACGGGCTGAGGAGCGCCTCGGGGGCGCCTGAGGCATCGATAGGCGCGAATGTCCTCGTCGTCTTCGCGGACGACCACGATCGGCTCACCGAAGAGGGTGACCTTCAACGACTCGCCACGGCGCGGCACGGCCGTGACGAGGTCGATGAAGTGCCACCCGGACCGGTAGGCACTCGCCATCTCACGTCGAAAACGAGGGTCTTCGGGAACCGTCATGCCCGCACGGACTCCCATCCGGGGTCGCCCGCCGGCGCCACGCCCCAGCCGGGATCGGCGATCGTGGCCAGCCGCAGACCCCAACCCGGGTCCGCCCTGACGACCTGGGTCTGCGAACCCCACCCCGGGTCCTGGGTCATCGTGACCGCACCCACAGCTGCAGCAGCCATCAGCGCGACACCGGCTACGGTGCGTATGAGCTTCTTGGACATGACCGAGCAACCTCACTCGAAGGTGTGTAAATACCTGCTCCCCCGCAAGTCACGACGATCGCTCACTCATCCCGTTTCCACCACTCGCCCAATGCATCATGTTCCTGTAATGCAAGAGCCTGGGGGTGTACGTATGCGAATAGAACCTGCCGAAAAGGTGCATTCTCACACGCACGCAGACCTGTGTGAACCGGGCAGCCGGCTCTACGCGGAGGCACTCCGGGTCGGCCGGATCGCCCGTTCCGAGATCTCGTCCGCTCCCTGCCTGATGGAGCTGGACCTGCTGCGTCCCGATCCCGACGACGCCGAATGGCTGCGCCCCGTGGCCCCTTCGGCCGCGCTGGCCCGCCTCCTCGACCCGCTGGAGAAGGAGATCCAGGAGCGCCGGCGCCTGACGGTCTCCCTCGCCGACGCCTTCGAGCCCTTCATGGCCCTCGGCGCGCGCGACCCGTCGATGACCCACGCCATCACCGTCCTCGAAGGCCTGGAGCGGATCAACGACAACCTCGACCGCGCCGTGGCCGAATGCACCACGGAGCTGCTCACCGTACAACCGGGGAAGGGCCGCAGCGCCCACACCTTCGGCGAAGCCCTGCGCCGGGTCAGGCCGTTGCTCGGCCGGGGCATCAAGATGCGCACGCTGTACCAGCACACCGCGCGCCACCAGCCCATCACCCTGGCCTACTTGGAGCGCATCGGGTCCGAGGTCGAGGTCCGCACGCTGGAGGAGATCATCGACCGGCTGATCATCGTCGACCGCAAGGTCGCCTTCGTGCCGGCCAGCCGCGACCGCACCATCGCCCTCGAACTGCGCCACCAGGGGCTCGTGGAGTACCTCGGCGGCGTCTTCGACCAGTTCTGGCTCCAGGCCACGCCGCTGGACGCGCCCGTCACCTACCAGCCGCAGCTGAGCGGCATCAGCGGGGTCCAGCGCTCCATCGCCCGCCTCCTCGTCGAGGGCCACGTCGACGAGGCCATCGCCCGCCGGCTCGGGATGAACGTCCGGACCTGCCGGGCGCACATCGCCAAGCTCGCGGCCACCCTCGGGAGCGGCAGCCGGGCGCAGCTCGGCTACCTGATCGCCCGCTCGGGGATCCTCGAACGCGACAACTGACCACCCCGGAACGGAACGACCGACCAGCGTGCACGCACACACAGCCCTCGACGGCCCCGCCGGCACCCTCCGGGTCTCCGGGGCCGGACTGCCCCCCGTGGAGCTCCTCAGGGCCCCGGGGACGCCCGCCGACGCCCACACCCCCATCGGCACCCGGAAGGCCGCCCTGCTGACGCTCACCGTCGACGGCGCGCCCGCCGTGCTGCGGCCCTCCCGCGGGCGGCTGCTGCGGCGGTCGTACCGGGTGGACGTCCGCACCGGCGGCTTCCGGTACCGGCTCGTGCCCTGCTCGTACGCCGAGAGCCGGCTGACCCGGGACGGGGTGCGGCTCGGCACCCTGAGCTCCAGCGGCGACGGGCACGTGACCGACGAGTGGGACGCCGACCCCACGCCGCTCGACCTCGCCGTCGGCACCGCGCTGGCGGCCGCCTTCGGGACCGGCGCCTCGCCCTGGTGGGAGACGCTCGGCGACATCGTCGGCGAACTCATCGCCCCCTGAGGGGCGGTCGCCCCCGACGCGCGAGAGGGCCCCTCCCCGGCCGGGGAGGGGCCCTCTCGCGCGCGGGCGGCTACTCGCCGCGCTTAGGCGCCGGACGCCAGACGACCAGCGCGCTCGTCTGCTGCACGTCCTGGTAGGGGACCAGGTCGCGCCGGTAGGAGGCGTGCACCTGGGCCTCGCGCTGCCGCATCGCGGCGGCCGCGCCCTCGACGGCCGCCGAGAGCTCGGCGACACGGGCCTGGAGCGCCGCGACCTGGTTCTCCAGCTCGATGATGCGCTTGATGCCCGCCAGGTTGATGCCCTCGTCCTGCGACAACTGCTGCACCTGACGGAGCAGTTCGATGTCGCGGGCCGAGTAGCGGCGGCCCCGGCCGGCCGTGCGGTCCGGGGAGACCAGACCCAGGCGGTCGTACTGGCGCAGGGTCTGCGGATGCAGACCCGACAGCTGGGCCGCCACCGAGATGACGTACACCGGGGTCTCGTCGGTCAGTTCGTACGGATTGCGCCGTCGCCCGTCCACCGCGTCACGCTCCCTTCGCCGCCTGGAACAGCTCCGCCCTGGGGTCCGTCTCGGCGGTCGCCGTCCGGTACTGCTCCAGGGCCTCGCGGGCCTTGTCGTCCAGCTCCACGGGCACCGCGACCTCCACCGTCACCAGCAGGTCGCCGCGCGTGCCGTCCTTGCGGACCGCGCCCTTGCCACGGGCGCGCATGGTCCGGCCGTTCGGCGTGCCGGCGGGCAGCTTGAGCGTGACCGCGGGTCCGCCGAGGGTCGGCACCTTGACCTCGCCGCCGAGCGCCGCCTCCGTGAAGGAGACCGGCACCGTGACGGTGAGGTTGTCGTCCTTGCGCCCGAAGACCGGGTGGGCGTCGACGTGCACCACGACGAACAGGTCGCCGTTGGGCCCGCCGCGCTCGCCGGGGGCGCCCTTGCCGCGCAGCCGGATCTTCTGCCCGTCGAAGACGCCCGCCGGGATCCGGACCTGCATGGTCCGCGAGGACTTGGCCCGGCCGGAACCCTTGCAGACCTCGCAGGGGTTCTCGGCGATCAGGCCGCGGCCCTTGCAGTCCACGCACGGGTCGGTCAGCGAGAAGCCGCCGCCGCTGCCGCGCGAGACCTGGCCGGTGCCGACGCAGGTCGGGCACACCCGGGGCGTGCCGTTCTTGTCGCCGGTGCCCGAACAGGCCGTGCAGGGCTGCTGGCTGGACATCCGCAGGGGCACGGTGGCGCCCTCGATGGCCTCGGTGAAGCTGAGCGTCACCTCGGACTCGATGTCCTGGCCGCGGCGGGGCTGGGTGCGGGCACCCGCGCCGCCGCCCCGGTTGAACAGGCCGCCGAAGACGTCCCCGATGCCGCCACCGCCGCCGAAACCGCCGGCCCCGCCCTGGGCGCCGCCTCCGAAGAGGTCGCCCAGGTCGAAGTTGAACGAGCCGCCGCCCCCGGGGCCGCCGGCCCGGAAGCCGCCGTTCCCGAAGAGCGCGCGCGCCTCGTCGTACTCCTTGCGCTTCTTGGGGTCGCCGAGGACGTCGTTCGCCTCGGAGATCTCCTTGAAGCGCTCCTCCGCCTTGGTGTCGCCCTTGTTGGCGTCGGGGTGGTTCTCGCGGGCCAGCTTCCGGTAGGCCTTCTTGATCTCGGCCTCGGTGGCGTCCTTGGGGACGCCGAGGACCTTGTAGTAGTCCTTCTCGACGAAGTCCTTCGTGCTCATCGACGTCCCTCCTCCCGCGTGCGGGTACGGCTGTTACTCGCTGTCCTTCTCGGACGTGTCGGACGCGGCGGGCTTGCCGGCGTCCTCCGCCTCCTCGGCCTTGCCCTGCGCCCCGGGCTGGGGCTCGGCGACGGCCACGCGGGCGGGCCGGATGGTCCGCTCGCCGATCCGGTACCCCGGCTGCAGGATCGCGACGCAGGTCGTCTCGGTGACGTCCGGCGCGTACGAGTGCATCAGGGCCTCGTGGATCGTCGGGTCGAAGGGCTCGCCCTCCTTGCCGAACTGCTGGAGCCCCATCTTGGCGACGACGGTCTCCAGCGACTCGGCGACCGACTTGAAGCCGCCCACGAGCTCGCCGTGGTCCCGGGCCCGGCCGACGTCGTCGAGGACCGGGAGCAGGTCGGACAGGAGGCTCGCGACGGCGATCTCCTTGACCGTGACCCGGTCCCGCTCGACGCGGCGCCGGTAGTTCTGGTACTCGGCCTGGAGCCGCTGGAGGTCCGCGGTGCGCTCGGAGAGCGCGGAGCGGGCCTGGTCCAGTGCGGCGGTGAGGCCGGCGTCGGCCGCCGGCGTGCTGTTCGCGTCCCCGGCCGGGGCCGCCGTGTCCTCGGAGGACTCGGCGGCCTCGGCGGCGTCGCCGGAGGGGACGTCGGGCTTCTCCTCGAAGCCCGGGGTCTCCTCGCTCACGCCTGGCCGTCCTTCTTGGGCTCGTCGTCGACGATCTCGGCGTCGACCACGTCGTCGTCGGCCTTGGCCTGGCCGGCGTCGCCGCCCGCGGCCTGCGCGGCCTGGGCGTCGGCGTAGAGGGCCTGGCCGAGCTTCTGGGAGACGGCCGCGACCTTCTCGGTGGCGGTGCGGATCTCGGCGGCGTCCTCGCCCTTGAGCTTCTCCTTCAGCTCGGCGACGGCGGCCTCGACCTCGGTCTTCACGTCGCCCGGGACCTTGTCCTCGTTGTCCTTGAGGAACTTCTCGGTCTGGTAGACGAGCGCCTCGCCCTGGTTGCGGGACTCGGCGGCCTCGCGGCGGCGGTGGTCCTCGTCCGCGTACTGCTCGGCCTCCTGGCGCATCCGGTCGACCTCGTCCTTCGGCAGCGAGGAGCCGCCGGTGACGGTCATCTTCTGCTCCTTGCCCGTGCCCAGGTCCTTCGCGGTCACGTGCATGATGCCGTTGGCGTCGATGTCGAAGGCGACCTCGATCTGCGGGACGCCGCGCGGGGCCGGCGGGAGGCCGGTCAGCTCGAACATGCCGAGCTTCTTGTTGTACGCCGCGATCTCGCGCTCGCCCTGGTAGACCTGGATCTGCACGGACGGCTGGTTGTCCTCGGCCGTCGTGAAGATCTCGGACCGCTTGGTCGGGATCGTGGTGTTGCGCTCGATGAGCTTGGTCATGATGCCGCCCTTGGTCTCGATGCCGAGGGACAGCGGGGTGACGTCGAGGAGCAGGACGTCCTTGACCTCGCCCTTGAGGACACCGGCCTGGAGGGCGGCGCCGATGGCGACGACCTCGTCCGGGTTCACGCCCTTGTTGGCCTCGTTGCCACCGGTCAGCTCCTTGACGAGCTCGGCGACGGCGGGCATGCGGGTCGAGCCGCCGACCAGGACCACGTGGTCGATCTCGGAGAGGGCGATGCCCGCGTCCTTGATGACGTTGTGGAACGGAACCTTGCAGCGCTCCAGCAGGTCCGAGGTGAGCTGCTGGAACTGGGCGCGCGTGAGCTTCTCGTCCAGGTGCAGCGGGCCCTCGGCGGAGGCCGTGATGTAGGGGAGGTTGATGGAGGTCTCGGTCGAGGACGAGAGCTCGATCTTCGCCTTCTCGGCGGCCTCGCGGAGGCGCTGGAGGGCCATCTTGTCGAGCGACAGGTCGACGCCGTGACCGTTCTTGAACTGGGTCACCAGGTAGTCGACGACGCGCTGGTCCCAGTCGTCGCCACCGAGGTGGTTGTCACCGTTGGTGGCCTTCACCTCGACGACGCCGTCGCCGATCTCCAGGAGGGACACGTCGAAGGTGCCGCCACCGAGGTCGAAGACGAGGATCGTCTGGTCGTCCTTGTCGAGGCCGTAGGCCAGGGCGGCCGCGGTCGGCTCGTTGACGATGCGCAGGACGTTGAGGCCCGCGATCTCACCGGCCTCCTTGGTGGCCTGGCGCTCGGAGTCGTTGAAGTACGCCGGGACGGTGATGACCGCGTCGACGACCTTCTCGCCCAGGTAGGCCTCGGCGTCGCGCTTCAGCTTCTGCAGGATGAAGGCGCTCATCTGCTGCGGGTTGAAGCTCTTGCCGTCGATCTCGATCTTCCAGTCGGTGCCCATGTGGCGCTTGACCGACCGGATGGTCCTGTCGACGTTGGTGACGGCCTGGCGCTTGGCCACCTCGCCGACGAGCACCTCGCCGTTCTTCGCGAAGGCGACGACGGACGGCGTGGTCCTGGCGCCCTCCGCGTTCGTGATGACGGTGGGCTCGCCGCCTTCCAGAACGCTGACGACGGAGTTAGTCGTGCCCAGGTCGATGCCGACCGCACGTGCCATTTCGATTCCTCCAGCTGACTGACTTGAGTGGAACTGACTCAAGGATGCACGACGGGATGCCCGGCGTCAACAGACCTGAGTCGAGTCGACTCAACTTCTCGCCGACCCGATCACTCAAAGAGACGCGGGAGGCGCGTCGTTCCCTGACGCGGGCGCCCGGAAATGGGAGAGTCCTGCTGCCCCGTGTCGGGCAAAGCGGGCATATTCCACGAACATCCCATGATCTCAGCCGGAGGGGTCCGGGGCATGACGGCGAACCGTACGCAGCACACCCACCGCGGCGGCCTCAAGCGCGCCTTCGACCTGCTGGGAGGTACGGCCCTGCTCCTCGCGCTCTCCCCGCTGCTCGCCGCCGTCGCCCTCTCGCTCGCCCTGGGCTCCCCGGCCGCCGGCGGCGCGCCGCTGCTGCGCCGCCGCACGGTCGCGGGCCTGGACGGGCGGCCCTTCACCATGCTGACCTTCCGCACCCGCAGCCCCCTGGCCGCGCTGCCGCTGCTGCTGCACGTGGTCCGGGGCCAGATGTCGCTCGTCGGCCCCTGCCCGCTCGCCCCGACCCACCGGGAGTGCGCCGGCGAGACCCGGCGCCGGCTCTCCGTGCGCCCCGGGATGACCGGACCGTGGCAGATCAGCGACCGCTCCGACCTGCCGTGGGAGGAGCGCGAGCTGCTGGACCTCCACTATGTGGACCACCACTGGCTCGGCATGGACCTGGCCGTCCTGGCGCGTACGCTTCCAGCTGTCCGCCGACGTCGCCTCCGGCGCGCCTCCGCCCGTCCGGCAAGGCTTGCCTGAGCGACACAGATCACCGCGAGGTCCGCTACAAGAGGAGCGCCCGGACCGGTAATCTCAGCACGGACTAATTAAGTTACCGCTTAGTAGGCTCTGGGCGAGGGCGAGGGAGAGGCGAGCGAAGGCCGCCCCCGTCCGCTCCCCGGGCCCGCCCGAGGAGCCCGTCATGCAACTCGCCGCGATCATCGTGTCGCTGACGCTGACCGTGGTCGGCGTTGCCCTGCTCGCTCGCGCCGTCGGCCAGTTCGTCAAGTACTTCAAGCTCGGCCAGCCGGTCCCGGCCGGCACCCGCACGGACAACCCCTACCAGCGCAGCGTCACGCTGGTCCGGGAGTTCCTGGGCCACACCCGGATGAACCGCT
The DNA here is from genome assembly GCF_014650895.1 of Streptomyces omiyaensis. GTDB lineage: Bacteria > Actinomycetota > Actinomycetes > Streptomycetales > Streptomycetaceae > Streptomyces > Streptomyces omiyaensis. Next base: position 145,572 of record NZ_BMVV01000006.1, on the reverse strand, counting down.
GGGGCATCGTCGGCTTCGCGCACTGGTTCGTCGCGGTCGGCTTCCTGACCCTGCCGCCGACCCTCGCGCAGGCCTTCGGCCAGCTCTTCCAGGCCGACTGGACGCTGCCGGTCATCGGCGGCTTCCTGCCCTTCGAGCTCTACATCGAGTTCATCGGCGTCATGACGATCCTCGGCATCGCCGTCCTGATGGTCATCCGCCTGCTGAGCCTGCCCGGCCGCGCCGGCCGCAAGTCCCGCTTCGCCGGCTCCAAGGCCGGCCAGGCGTACTTCGTCGAGTACGTGATCCTCACCATCGGCCTCGCGATCTACGTGCTCCGCGGCCTGGAGGGCGCGATCCACCACGTCGAGCACTACGAGGCCGCGTACTTCGCCTCGTACCCGCTCGTCCTGCTCTTCAAGGGCCTGTCGGTCACCACCCTCCAGACGCTCATCTACTTCACCGCCATGGTGAAGATCAGCACCTCGTTCATCTGGATGATCGTGGTCTCGCTGAACACCAACATGGGCGTCGCCTGGCACCGCTTCCTCGGCTTCCCGAACATCTGGTTCAAGCGCAACGCCACCGGCGAGACCGCCCTGGGCGCGCTCCAGCCGATGACGACCGGCGGCAAGCCGATCGACTTCGAGGACCCGGGCGAGGACGACGTCTACGGCGTCTCCCAGGTCGAGCAGTTCTCCTGGAAGGGCCTCCTCGACTTCTCCACCTGCACCGAGTGCGGCCGCTGCCAGTCGCAGTGCCCCGCCTGGAACACCGGCAAGCCCCTCTCCCCCAAGCTCCTGATCATGTCGCTGCGCGACCACGCGCACGCCAAGGCGCCGTACCTGCTCGCGGGCGGCGGCAAGGACATGGAGGGCAACGAGAAGGCCTCCGAGGAGCAGCTCAAGGACGTCCCCGCGGCGGCGCTGGCCGAGGCCGAGCGCCCGCTGATCGGCACCGCCGAGGAGAACGGCGTCATCGACCCGGACGTCCTGTGGTCCTGCACCACCTGCGGCGCCTGCGTCGAGCAGTGCCCGGTCGACATCGAGCACATCGACCACATCGTCGACATGCGCCGCTACCAGGTCATGATCGAGTCCGCCTTCCCGTCGGAGGCCGGCACGATGCTGAAGAACCTGGAGAAGAAGGGCAACCCCTGGGGTCTGGCCAAGAAGCAGCGCGTCGAGTGGACCAAGGAGGTCGACTTCGAGGTCCCGATCATCGGCAAGGACGCCGAGGACCTCTCCGAGTTCGACTACCTGTACTGGGTCGGCTGCGCCGGCGCCCTGGAGGACCGGGCCAAGAAGACCACCAAGGCCTTCGCGGAGCTGCTGCACATGGCGGGCGTCAAGTTCGCGATCATGGGCGGCGACGAGAAGTGCACCGGTGACTCCCCCCGCCGCCTCGGCAACGAGCCGCTGTTCCAGCAGCTCGCCCAGGAGAACGTCGCCATGCTGAACATGGCGTTCGGCGAGGACGACGACGACCCGGAGACGAAGAAGCCGAAGTCGGCCAAGAAGATCGTCTCGACCTGCCCGCACTGCTTCAACACGATCGCCAACGAGTACCCGCAGCTCGGCGGCGAGTACGAGGTCATCCACCACACCCAGCTGCTCCAGCACCTCATCGACGAGGGCAGGCTGGTCCCGGTGACCCCGGTCGACGGCCTCATCACCTACCACGACCCGTGCTACCTGGGCCGCCACAACAAGGTCTACACGCCGCCGCGCGAGATCATGTCGGCCGTCCCGGGCCTGCGCCAGCAGGAGATGCACCGCCACAAGGAGCGCGGCTTCTGCTGCGGCGCCGGCGGCGCCCGGATGTGGATGGAGGAGCGGATCGGCAAGCGCATCAACACCGAGCGCGTCGACGAGGCCCTCTCCCTCAACCCGGACATCGTCTCCACCGCCTGCCCGTTCTGCCTCGTCATGCTCACGGACTCCGTGAACGGCAAGAAGAACGACGGCAAGGCGAAGGAGAGCCTCCAGGTCGTCGACGTGGCCCAGCTGCTGCTGGACTCGGTGAAGACGCCGGTCGACCCCGAGGCCCCGGCCGAGGAGCCGGAGCCCGAGCCGGCCGCGTAACGGCACCGCGGAAGGGCCGCCCCACCCGGTGGGGCGGCCCTTCGTCATGTCCGGGGACTCACGCCCCGCTCACCGCTTCGCGGGCTTCTGGGCGTGGTACTTCGCGACGAGACTGCCGTGCAGGTCGTAGACCCAGCTGTTGCCACCCTGCTTCGGGGTGTCGACGACGACGAACCGGTACGCGTGCTTGCCGGGCTGGACGGCGAGCCCGTAGGTCCAGCCGCGGTGCCGGACGGTGAGGTGCTCCGGGTCGACGGTGGCGACGCGCCTGCCGTCGGCGAGGGAGACCCGGACCCGGGGCCCGTCCTTGGCGTGCTCGGCGAAGGTGGCGACGGTGCCGTCGGCGAGCCGGGCCTCCGGGAGGGCCTTCGGGGCGGGCTTGGGGGCGGGCTTCGGGACGGGCCTGGGGGCCGGCTTCGGCTGGGGCTTCGGGGCGGGTACGGGCGCGGGGACCCGCTCCCTCCAGGAGCTCACCGTGCCGTCGGGCCAAAGGACGATGTGGAGCCCGTTGTTCTGCGCGTAGGCGGGCCGTCCTCCCGTACTGACCACGCTGCCGATCGGCACCCCGTCCCGGCCCACGACGTCGGCGCTGTACGAATCCTCCCCGGTCTGCCGCACCCGCGCGGTCGACCCGTCGGCCAGCGGCCAGTCGGAGACCCGGTCCGACACGGCCGTCGACCGGTCGCCGGGGGCCTGGTCCGGCGCGGCGGCCCTCCGGTCACCCGAGACCTGCTCCTGCACGGCCGCCCGCTGGTCGCCCGAGGTGGAGGAGGCGTCGTCGGCGAAGGCGGCGGCGGCCGGCAGGAGGAGGGCGACGGAGGTGCCGGTGGCGAGGGCGGCGGTGCGCAGGACACGGGGGCGACGGTTGAGGCGCATGGAGAACTCCAGAGGGTTTTCGCTGCTGACCCCACCGACGCTACGGACCACACATTGAGGTGATACGTCCGTTTTGTAACAGTGACCGCGCGACCGGACGACGGCCCCGCGACCCCCGGACCACCCCCCGGCACCCCCTAGGGGATGTCACAGGTCGGCACCGAAGGAGCGGGTGCGCTGCGGAAACGGGTACGTTCAATGACGTGGCTGGATTCAGGAACGGACGCGGCCGGGACAACCGTCCCCCGCAGCAACAGCATCGACCGCAGCAGGCGCCGTACGGGTACAACGCGCCGCCTCAGGCGTACCCGCAGCAGCAGTGGCAGCAACAGCCACAGCAGCAGCCCTACGGGGAGCCCGAGTACTTCGGCGACCCGCACGCGCAGCAGCACCACCACGCGACGGCGAACAACCCGGGCCACACCCAGATGTTCAGCGTCGACGACCCCTACGGCCAGGCGGGCGCCCACCAGGCTCCCCCCGCCCCCGTCGGGCCGCGCCTGGGCTGGAAGGCCCTCCTGAGCGGCATCGTGCTGCGCCCGGCGGACACCTTCCTCCGGATGCGCGACCACGCCGTCTGGGGCCCGGCGCTGATCGTCACCTTCCTCTACGGCCTGCTGGCGATCTTCGGCTTCGACCAGGCCCGCGAGGAGGTGCTGAACGCCACGCTGTCCAGCACCGTCCCGTACGTCCTGATGACCGGCGTCGGCTTCGTCCTCGGCGGACTGATCCTGGGCGCGGTCACCCACACCCTCGCCCGTCAGCTGGGCGGCGACGGCGCGTGGCAGCCCACCGTCGGCCTCTCGATGCTGATCATGGCCCTCACGGACGCGCCCCGCCTGCTCTTCGCCCTCTTCCTGGGCGGCGAGAACGGCCTGGTGCAGGTCATCGGCTGGCTGACGTGGCTCGCCGCCGGCGCCCTCTTCACCCTCATGGTCGGCCGCTCCCACGACCTCCCCTGGCCCAAGGCCCTCGGCGCCTCCGCCATCCAGCTGGTCGCGCTCCTGAGCCTGATCAAGCTCGGCACCCTGTAGCAGGGCGACGCGAAGGGCCCCCGCCGGAAACCCGGCGGGGGCCCTTCGCGCAGCGGGGGAGGCTCAGGCGTCGAGGACCTGGCCCTCGCGCTTGACGACCGGCGGCTCGACCGACCAGGGGAAGTTGATCCACTCGTCCGTCTTCTTCCACACGTACTCGCACTTCACGAGGGAGTGGGACTTCTCGTAGATGACGGCGGAGCGGACCTCGGCGACGTGGTCGACGCAGAAGTCGTGGACGAGCTTCAGCGTCTTGCCGGTGTCGGCGACGTCGTCGGTGATCAGGACCTTCTTGTCGGAGAAGTCGATCGCGTCCGGCACGGGCGCCAGCATGACCGGCATCTCCAGCGTGGTCCCCACGCCCGTGTAGAACTCCACGTTCACGAGGTGGATGTTCTTGCAGTCGAGCGCATAGGCCAGACCGCCGGCGACGAAGACGCCTCCGCGGGCGATGGAGAGGACGATGTCGGGCTCGTAGCCGTCGTCGGCGATGGTCTGCGCCAGCTCGCGCACGGCCGTCCCGAAGCCCTCGTACGTCAGGTTCTCGCGTACTTCACTCATGTCCGCTACCGCCTCACACCTGGGTCCGATGGAAGTTCATGAACGAGCGGGACGCCGTCGGTCCCCGCTGGCCCTGGTACCGGGAGCCGTACCGCTCGCTGCCGTACGGGAACTCGGCGGGCGAGCTCAGCCGGAACATGCAGAGCTGCCCGATCTTCATCCCCGGCCAGAGCTTGATCGGGAGGGTCGCGAGGTTCGACAGCTCCAGGGTCACGTGCCCCGAGAAGCCCGGGTCGATGAACCCGGCCGTCGAGTGCGTGACGAGCCCGAGCCGCCCGAGGGAACTCTTTCCCTCCAGCCGCGACGCGATGTCGTCCGGCAGGGTGATGACCTCGTAGGTCGAGGCGAGCACGAACTCGCCCGGGTGCAGGATGAACGCCTCGTCGCCCTCCGGTTCCACCTCGCGCGTCAGGTCGAGCTGCTCGGTCGCGGGGTCGATGTGCGGGTAGCGGTGGTTCTCGAACACCCGGAAGAAGCGGTCGAGGCGCACGTCGATACTGGACGGCTGCACCATGGATTCGTCGTACGGGTCGATGCGGACCCGCCCGGCATCGATCTCGGCCCGGATGTCCTTGTCTGAGAGAAGCACGACCCCACGATACGCAGAGGGCGCGGACCTCCCCAATCGGGACCGGCCCACGCCCCACCCGGCTGCCCAGGTCAGCGCTGCTGCGCCGCCTCCACCGGTACCGCGTGCCTCAGCCGCGCACACCTCGGACACCGGATGAGCCGCCCGGGCCCGATCCGCGCGGCACCGAGCTGCTGGAGCGGAAACGAAGCGGTACTGAACACGTGCCCCTCGGCACAGCGGACGACGGTGCGCTCCACGGAACCCATCAAGTCCCTTCCCCTACACACATGGTGGACAAGACAGCCACATTAGGGGATGAAGGGGACACCCTCCACGCGGCACTCCGACCCACCGAAGAGAGGCGAACCACGCCACCCGTGGCGCATGGGGTACAGTGTGCAACGATGCGGCCGGTTCATCCGGCCGGTATTGCGGATGTAGTTTAATGGTAGAACATGAGCTTCCCAAGCTTATAGCGCGGGTTCGATTCCCGTCATCCGCTCTTGAACGAAGGCCCTGGTCTCTGACCAGGGCCTTCGTTGTCGTCCATGCCTCTTCAGGCATCGCGTACCGGTGGGGTCGGCCGAGGGGTGGTCAGAACTCCAGGACCTCGCGGTCGAGCGGATACCGCGCACGGTGGGGGCCGTCGTACGGCGAGGGCGTGATCGGGAGGACGCCGGTGGGCTGCAGGCCCAGGTTGTCGTCCCAGAGCCGGGGTTCGACGTGTCCGACGACGCGGAACTTCCGGAAGGTGAACGGGGGGCTGTCGGTCGGGAAGAACTCGGGCGTGGTCATCACCTGGAAGTGCAGGTGCGGCGTGGTCGAGTTGCCGCTGTTGCCGATCAGCCCGAGGACCCGGCCGGGTTCGACGCGGTCGCCTTCCCGGACCCTGAGCGAGCCGGGCTTCAGGTGCGCATAGAGGAGGTAGCGGCCGGGCGCGACCTCCACGGTGACGTGGTTGCCGACGGTCTCCTCGATCGGGGGGACCGGCGGCGTGACAGGCGGCGTGTTGTCCGGGATCCCGTCCTGGACCTCCACCACCCTGCCGCCGGCCGCCGCCACGACGGGCTGCCGGTAGCTCAGGTAGCTGGTGAGCCGCGCGGGGTCGCCCTCCCAGGTCTGTCCCTGCTCTCCGACCCGGTACCAGTCGATCGCGAAGCGCTGCGGTACGTAGAAGCGGCCGTTGATCGGGCCGAGGCCGCGCCGGTGGTGGGTGTTGCCGCAGCACGACTCGCTGGAGTACCAGGTGCCGGGGCGGACCGGCGCGTCCAGGTTCAGCGGCGTGGTGCGGTCGGTCGGGGTGGCCTGGACCGTCTCCTCGAACGGGGAGGAGCCCGAGGCGGTGAGGACGGCGCCGGAGAGGTGGTGCTCAAGGACCTTGGGCACCCGCTCGCCGCGGTCCAGGGCCAGGTCGATCCAGACGACCCACTGCTGGGAGCCCGGGATCACGGTCGGCGTCGGCCCCGGCGGCGCCGGCGTGTACCCGTCCGCACCGGGCAGGGGGTCGCCCACCGGGTTGGCGGCATCGGCCAGCGCCTGCCCGCTCAGCGAGCCCACCACCCGGTGCGTGCGGGCGTCCCGGACCTCGACACGGTCCAGCCGCACCCGTGCGCTGCTGGGCAGCGCGTTCGTGGTGAGCAGTTCGTACGAGAGGTGCGTCTTGCCGTCCGTGGCGTCGAACGGTGCAGGTTCGGTCATCACGGCCGCCGTCAGCGGCGTGAACTGGGGGCCGGGCACCGGCGCGGCCTCGCCGGTGCCGTATCCGGGTGTCGTCGAAGCGGTCAGCATGCCGACCGCGAGCACGGCGGCAGCGAGCCCGCGACGTAGCGGGCCGCGGCCGGTGCGGTTGCGAGGGTGGCGCTCTGCCATGGTGCTCTTCCAGTCGTCGGGTCCGGGACCGCGAAGGGCACCGGCACGCCCCGCGCCGAGGCGCAGGCCCATGTAATCCGGCCGAGCGGCGCTCCCGGCGGACGGCGCCGGAGCCGGGGACCGAACTACACCCGTCCAGCCGCACCGGACCGCCGGGCGGGAGCCGGCACGTGCCCCATCCGTGCCCTCCAGGGCGGTGAACAGCGGTCACCACGGGTACGAGCAGAGCCTCCCGACAGGACCCGCGAAGAGACTTGTCCGCAGGCCAGAGGCCATGGGGACGGCCAAAGCAGCGGTGATTCCCAGGCTTATAGCGCGGGTTCGATTCCCGTCATCCGCTCTTGAACGAAGCCCCAGGTCGACGACCTGGGGCTTCGTCGTCGTCCGGGGCCGACGAGCGGGGCCCACCGCGGCAACGGCCGGACCGGCGCCTCCCGCGCGTCGGGACGTCCTCGGGCGCGGGGCGAGGGGAACCGTCGACCGGCGCCACCGCCGGCCTCCCGCGGGCCGCGGGGACTGCCGGGCTCGGCCCCGCGGACGCGGGTTCCGCCGCTGCCGACACCCCGGCCGCGGCGACCGACTCGCCTCCGAAAGACCGCATTCGAAGTGAACGAATACCTTCTTTCGCGGTCTGAGATTTCAACGACCGCCGCACACAGAGTTTTTACCGGCGACACGCAGGGAGAAATATTCGCGGCACCCGGGCTGCGTCGACATGCTACTGTCGAAGTCAGTTGCAGTTTTGGTACCCGAAGATTTCAAGTGCCCCCGTCGGCCCGCGCGCCGCACGGAAGCGCTTTGTATTTCCGGTCATTTTCCGGCCAGGGCATCATCGCGGCGACACGGAATCCGTACGGTACGGATTCCGTCGTACTTGCCCAGAGGAGAAATGACATGGCCGCCGGCACCGTGAAGTGGTTCAACGCCGAAAAGGGTTTCGGTTTCATCGAGCAGGACGGTGGCGGCCCTGACGTGTTCGCCCACTACTCGAACATCGCCGCGCAGGGCTTCCGCGAGCTCCAGGAGGGCCAGAAGGTCTCCTTCGACATCGCGCAGGGCCAGAAGGGCCCGACGGCCGAGAACATCGTTCCCGCCTGACGCCGACGCGCCGTACTCGGCCGGGGCCCGCACCCTAGGGGTGCGGGCCCCGGCCGCATTCATTCGCAGGGCCCCCTCGCGCGGCCACGTCGTCCGCGTCCATTTCGCCGACCCGATGGCGTGTCGACAATTCCCCACCTGGGCCGAGCGGCCTTCCTTCTCCTTCCGTTCGGCCGCCCCAGTGATTCCAGAAGCCGTTCGTCCGCTGCCGGAATCCCTCGATGCGTGCCGTATCGGGGAAGGTTCCGAATGAACCCCACACGCACGAACGGCCGCACCTCCCTCACCCGCCGCAACGGCGGCCACACGTACGACTCCTCCGCGGGATCACCGGCGCCCAGGCCCCGCCCGGCGTGCCCGTGACGATCACCGCCCACCGGCAGAGCGGCGCAGGGGCGGGACGCCCTCCCGCGGTCGGCGCGGTTCCGCTTCTGCCGCCGGCACGGGAGCGCGCGACGGTCCGCCGCCGGCACGGCAACCCGAGCCCCACGTCGGCCGCGAGCCGACCCGTCTCCCCTGCTCGGCGTTCCGGCGGCCCGACCGGAATCCGCGAGCGAACGTGAGCCGACTCCGGTCAGCCGAGAGGGCCCGCACGGCACACGCCGGCCGGGCCCTCTCACGCATCGAACGACCGCGTCCCGCGCGCGGATGCGGGGGCGACCCGGCGACGAACGCTCCGCGACTCCGCCCGGCCCTGCGCGACGCTCCGCTTCGCTCGCCGAGGTCGATTACCTACCCACCAGGCACATGAAAATCTATCGCGGCCAGAGTAGACATTGCGCGGTGGCCCGGCTAAGGTTTCTCTCGTAGCCCAGAGAGACAGTGAGGCCTGGCAGAGACGGACTGCCGGCAGTGGAGCAAGTCGCAGGACGGTGCGGCGGTGGAGTTCCGAAGCCAGGGCTTTGGCAGGACGGCGACGGGACTGACGGCTGGACCGGGCGGCCCGCAGTGATCAGGGGCCGCCGCGAGCGGGACCGTGGGCATGAAGGACGCGGACCCGTGAGAGCAGTGCGCATCACCCAGCAGTACGCAGTACCCCCATGGTGGGAAATCGATCACCGAAGGAAGAACGGAGGAACGCAGCGCCATCAGGATCGCCCGGCCGGAAATCTCGAGTCCGGGTACCGCAGGACATCGATAGTGAGGTGGTCTCCGGTCAAGCAACCGCGATCCCCGCGCACCCGACAGCCACTGGGTCGGTTCAGCGGACACAGAAGGCCGGCGCAGTATCAGGGCCGGCAGGTGGTGTAGTAGTTCCTTCGGGGCCCTGGTGCCGTACGGCACCAGGGCCCCTCGACGCGTTTCACGGAGAGGTGCAAATGACAGCAGACGACTCGTACGGGCGTCTCGACGACGACGACTACCCCGCCTACACCATGGGAAGGGCCGCCGAGATGCTCGGCACCACCCAGGGTTTCCTCCGCGCCATCGGCGAGGCCCGCCTCATCACCCCGCTCCGCTCCGCGGGCGGCCACCGCCGCTACTCCCGCTACCAGTTGCGCATCGCCGCACGGGCCCGGGAACTCGTCGACCAGGGCACCCCCATCGAAGCCGCCTGCCGCATCATCATCCTCGAAGACCAACTCGAAGAAGCCCAGCGCATCAACGCCGAGTACCGCCGCGCCGCGGAATCAGCCCCGCCGGCGGACTCGGACTGAGACGGGGCCGCCGCCGGCGCCGCTCGGACCGGTACGCACGGATCCGGTGCCGGGACGCGAGCCGGGCCGGCTCCACCGAAGGACCCGTGACACCACCGGGTCCGCCTCGGCCGCCGCCCGCCCGCACCCGAGGCGACCCGGGCACGTGAGCACCGCGCGAAGGGCACGGTGCGGTCGATCGGTCGTCGTGGCCGGGGACGTCGAGGACCGTCCACGGCGACGTGCGGCCCGCCCCGTCCGTCAGACGGCCCCGCACATCGCCGTCCGCGCCGGGGCCGGGAGCCCGCCGAGACCGCGCGGGCCGGAAAACGGGCGGGCCACGCCGTCGGTCCGGGACAGGGGGCTGGTCGACGTCACCTGTTCGGGCAGAGCCACGGACGCCTCGGCCGCCACCGGGTGCGGGAAGCGCGGAACGGCCTCGATGACCCCCGGGGCCGAAGCCGCTGGTGAGCCACCTGGAGCCGCTGTTCCGTCGAGACCCTCCTCGGCCGTCTCGCACTGCGGGCGTGAACGGCCACAGCGAACGGATGTGCGCGGGGCGCATACTGGCGGCAATGACAAAGTCCAGTGCACCGAAGCGCTATTTGCCCACCAGTCCCTTCAAAGCCCCGGTCGCGCCGCCTCCCCGGCAGTTCGCCGTAGGCGACCAGGTCACACACGACGTGTACGGCCTCGGCCGGGTCATCGGCATCGAGGGCGGGATCGCGGCACTCGTGGATTTCGGCTCGACGCGAGAGCGGATCCTGAGTCCGTACGCCAAGATGAGCAAGTTGTAGGGCCGCCGCCGTGCCCGGTCACGGCGTACCGGAGCCACGCGCCCCCTCCCCACAGGACCTCCGGGAGATCGGGACCTTCCTGCTCGGGGAGGTGCGGGCGTCCGCCTCCGGCATGAGCGCGGCTCGGTGCGAGGCGGGGCGGCCCCCCGGACCGGAACGGGCCGCCCGCTGGTGCCGCACGGCCGGAAGGCCGTGCGGCAACGTGCCGGTGGAAGCGGTGAACAGCGGACGGCAAGGGCGTCCCGGCAACGACGGGACACCGCCCTCGGGACCGGCGGGGCGGCCGTCGCGTCGGCGGTGTGGCCCCCGCGGGCGAACCTCTGGGGGGGCCGGCCGTCGTGCCCCGCGGGTCCCCGGGGCCCGCGCGTACGCGGGGAGGCGCGGTCACGGGTTCGTGCGGGCGCCTCGGGCGTCGCAGGGGAGGAGGCGGTCCGGGTGGTCCTCGGCGTAGTCCTCGCCGATGTCGTCGACCGTGTCCTCCATGGCCGTGCCGGAGATGTGGATCTGCCCGGAGAAGGGGCGGTCGATGTCCGCGATGAGGAGGAGGGAGCCGGTGAAGAGCGCGGTCAGGACGCACAGCAGGACGATGTGGGAGGGGCCGCGCCGGGCCGGCAGGCCGAAGGCGAAGGCGCCGACGGTGGCGGCGAGCGCGACGACCATGAACCAGTAGACGACGGGCGGGATCGCCGGGGCGGCCTCGGACAGCCGGGTCTGGCGGGCGACGGAGCGCTCGTCGTCCGCCTCGACCAGCAGGTCCAGGGTGTTGTCGTCCGCGCGGGCCAGTTCCTTGAAGTGGCGGCGGAAGTCCGAGGACCAGACGGACACTTCGGGGGCCTTCTGCCCGTTCTTGTCCATCTGCGGCCACTCGTACGCCAGGATGGCGCGGGCGTAGCAGACGGCGTCGGCCTGGATCCGCTCCCGCTGGGGCTCGGGGGCGTAGTCGGCCACCTCGTAGAGCTGGTCGACGCGATGGGCCTCGGCGCCCACGGCCGCGCCGGCCGCGCCGAAGGACTCCGCGGCCACGACGATGACGAAGGCCACGAGGAGGACGGCGAGCGTCTCCAGCGGGCTGACGAGGTCGCTGACGGACGCCTCTTCGGCGTCCCCGTCGGGGGACGCCCGACGGCGCCGGTAGTGGTTCGCGGCCAGGCCGAGTACGAGCGCGGCGACCATCACCGCGATGGTCGTGATCGTCAGCATGTTCGGGCCCCCAGGCAGGAGGTCGGTCGTCTTCCGGTCGCCCCCGCCGCACCAGACGATCATGCCGGAGGGGCTGCGGGGCGGTGGGCGCGCCCGTGATGACCCGAGTGGCCCCACGGAACGGGGTCGCGCGCAGCGGGCCGGCGGAGGTCGGTGCAGTGGTCCGGCCGCTTCCACCCCCGGGGCGCCACCGAGGCCGAGGTCGTCGCGCTCTTCACCGGCATCCACGCCGACGGTCTCGACGCCCTGCACCGGGCCCTCTCCGCCTGATGCCGCCCGACACCGCCCGAGGTCACCGGGCGCCCCGGCCGGGCCGGGCCGGGGCGGAGGTCAGTAGTAGCGGCGCATGATCTCCGTGGCCCAGTCGGGCTGGGTGGTGGCGCCCCGGGGGGGGCCGAACTCGGTCATGCAGGGCTTGATGTCGAGGACGGGGGTGCCGTCGACGGCGTCGAGGCCCTCGACGTGGAGGTCGCGGCCGTCGACGCGCAGGAGGCGGCAGCGGGAGACGCCGAGGCGGTTGGGCCGGTTCTTGCCGCGCTGGGCGAAGATGCCGACGAGGGGCCAGTCGGTGTTGCCACGGGGGTGGCGGGCGCCCGTCTCCACCTTCTCCGCGGGGACGCGGTCGAAGTGGTGGACGACCTCCACGTGCGAGAACGCGTCCAGGCCCGCCAGGGCCTCGGGGGCGAAGCGGTCGTCCAGGCGGATCACCGCCGCGACCCCGCCCCACTCGTCGTCGCGGACCTCGCCCCGGCCCCCGACCACCCGGCCGACCGGGTCCGAGACGATCTCCGCGGACGTCTTGCTCTCCGGCATGCGCTGCGCCTTTCGCGGGACGGGATCCGGACACCGTACGGCGCCCGGCGGTCACCGGCGGGGCGGTACGACGGGCTCCGTCAGGTCCCCGGGCCCGCGGCCGAAGCCGGGAGCGGCAATGTGACGCGCATCACTCGCCCGGCGCGGCCCCGGCCGTCACGAATCGGGGGGCTGTCCAACCTTCCCTGTGTACCCACCAGGAGGTTGACCATGAGGATCCTGCTCGCCGGCGCGACCGGTGCCATCGGGCGTCCGCTGACCCGCGCCCTGATCAGGGACGGGCACGAGGTGCTGGCGCCGGCCCGCTCCCAGGGGTCGGCGGAGGCGGTGCGGGCGCTGGGCGCGGTGCCCCTGCTCGCGGACGCGCTGGACCGCGAGGGCCTGCTGCGGGCGGTGGACGGACTGTCCGCCGACGCGGTGGTCCACCAGCTGACCGCGCTCAAGGCGCCCCGGCGGACGCTCACCGCGGACGATCCGAGCAATGTGCTGCGGGACCGCGGGACGGCCCACCTGCTGGAGGCGGCGGGCGTGCTCGGGGCGAGCCGCTTCGTCACCCAGTCGCTGGTCCTCGGCTACGGCTACCGCGACCACGGCGACCGGCCGCTCACCGAGGAGGACCCCTTCGGCGTCCGCGGCGGCACGGTCGCGGACCACGTGATCACGGGCCTCGTCGAGGCGGAGGGGCAGCTGTTCGCCGCGGACCACGTGGCGGGCACGGCGCTGCGGTACGGCGTCTTCTACGGGCCCGGCACCTGGTTCGACCCGACGCCGGGGAGCCGCCCGTTCCCCGTGCCGCTGGGCGGCGGCGGGACGATGTCGTGGGTCCACGTCGAGGACGCGGCCGAGGCGACGGTCGCCGCGCTGGAGCGGGGCGGCGCGGGCGAGGCGTACAACATCGTCGACGACCGCCCCTCCACCTGGGGCGAGCTGGCGGCGGCCCGCGGCTCCCGGCTCCGCCTCCCCGGCGGCCTGCTCCGGCTGGCCGTCCCCTACCTCGGCGCCCTCATGCTCGACACCCGGCTCCGCGTCTCGCACGCCAAGGCCACCCGCGAGCTGGGCTGGTCCCCCCGGTACGCCGACCACCGGACGGGCATGCGCACGGGGTGAACCCGCGCCCGGCGGAGCGCGGCCCCCGGCCACGGTGTACGGCGGCGGTCCGGAGGAACTGGCGCTCCTCCCGCGCCTGTTCCACGCATCGCCCTCGTACGCGAACGCCGTGCCGCCCCGGGACGACCCGGTGCGCAGCCCCGAACCGGCCCGGCGGGTCAGGCGGTGGCCTTCTCGATGAGGGCCTGGATGCGGGACTCGACCTCGGGGGTGAGGGTGGTGAGGGCGAAGGAGGTGGGCCACATGTCGCCGTCGTCGAGGGTGGCGGCGTCGTTGAAGCCGAGGGTGGCGTAGCGGGCCTTGAACTTGGCGGCGCTCTGGAAGAAGAGGACGATCTTGCCGTCCTTGGCGTAGGCGGGCATGCCGTACCAGGTCTTGGGGGTGAGGCCGGGGGCGACCTTCTTGACCAGGGCGTGGACGCCCTCGGCCAGGACGCGGTCCCCGTCGGCCATCTCGGCGACCTTGGCGAGGAGGTCGGCCTCGCCGTCGGCCTTGGCCGCGGCCTTGGAGCGGGTGCCGCGGGCCGTGGTGGCCTTCAGCTCCTTCGCGCGCTCCTTCATGGCGTCGCGCTCGTCCTCGGTGAAGCCGTCGTACGACTTGGCGGTCGTGGTGCCCGGGGTGCTCTTGGTGGCCATGTCCTTGTTCCCCTCGTCGTCCGGAACGGTGTTCCGGTGGTCTGTTGTCAGTCTGGGTTTCCGGCTTCCGGCGCGCTTCTCCGAAACCGACCGAACGGCTCAGGAGAGCCAGGCGCCGTCGCGCATCAGGGTGCGGCCGTCGAGCTCGTCGGCCTCGCGCCAGGCGTGCACGCGGCGCGGCCTGATCAGGAAGTACTGGTACGGGCGGGACAGTTCGCGCGGGTCGAAGCCGGTCTTCGCGGCGAAGGCGTCGCCGGTGCCGGCGGGGAGGTCCGCGAGGTCCACGGGCTCGGCGGCGCCGTCGATCATCACGACGTCGCGGGTGGGCCCGAGGGCCAGCCGGACGCGGCCGTCGGCCAGCAGGTTGCGGGCGGTGCGGGAGTCCCGCGGGGTGGAGATCAGGACGGCGTCGCCGTCCCAGAGGAAGGAGAGCGGGACGAGGTGGCCCCGGCTGGCCACCCACAGGTCCACGTCCTTCTCCAGCCGGACGCGGGTGTCCCCGATGCGTTCCCCTCGGGACCGGGGCGCGGGCGTCATGCCGTCCTCCCCCGGCCGGCGGCGCGGAGCGCGGTGACGAAGGCGTACGGGGTGGTGCCGTACTCCCTGGTGAACGTGCGGTGCAGGGTCTCGGCGGTCAGGCCCGCCTCGCGGGCCAGGGCCGGTACGTCCAGCGGGCGGGTGTGCGCGCGGTGGATCCGGTCGCGGACCCCGCGCAGCTCCTTCAGCGCCTGGAGCCGTACCGCCGTCGTGCGGGCCTCCGCCCATGCGGGTCGGCACATCTCGGTCCCCCCTCGGGACTCAGCGGACTTCCTGGATGCGGACGAGGTTGCCGGCCGGGTCGCGGAAGGCGCAGTCGCGGACGCCGTAGGGCTGCCGCGTGGGCTCCTGGACGACCTCGGTGTCCCCGGCGGAGACCTTCTCGAAGACGGCGTCGAGGTCGGGGGCGGCGAGCAGGATCCAGCCGTACGTGCCCTTGGCCATCATCTCGGTGATGGTGCGGCGCTCCTCCTCGGTGATGCCCGGGTCGACGGCCGGCGGGGCGAGCAGGATCGAGGTGCCGGGCTGTCCTGCGGGGCCGACGGTGATCCAGCGCATCCGGCCCTGGCCGACGTCGCTGCGGACCTCGAAGCCGAGCACGTCCCGGAAGAAGGCGAGGGAGGCGTCGGGGTCCTCGTGCGGGAGGACGGTGGTGTGGATGGTGATGTCCATGCCGTCGAAGGTAGTTGGCGCGGTGCGGGGGCGCTTCTCGAATCCTGATCGTGCCGCGGGAGGGCGCGGATCGGTCCCGCCTCGGGCCGGTGTCGCCGCGGAGCGGTGTCGCTCGGGCCGGTCCCGCCTCGGTGCGCGGGTCGGACGGGGGTCACCGCGGTGAGCGCGAGCGCCGAGCCGGCTGTGCAGGATCGCGAGGTTCGCGAGGAAGGCGATCGAGGAGAAGACCCAGGTCAGCGGCGTACCCCAGGAATCGCCCGTCAGGTTGAGGACGGCGGCGGCGAGGGCGACGGCGGCGACGGCTCTACGGCCGCGACGGTCCCGCGGTCCGGTCGTCCTCGCCGGGCGGTCCCGTCCCCGGCGCCCCTGTCGTCCCCGTCGCCCCTGCCGGCCCTGTCGTCCCCGCCGGCCCTTCCGGCCCCGCCGCTCCTTCCGGGTCCGCCAGGAAGTCCGTCACCGCCAGGGCGAGGAGCAGGGCCAGGGTCAGGCCGATCACGACCCAGCCGGTCGGGTGCGGCCAGAGCACGAAGGCGAGCGCCGCGGCCGCCACCAGGATCCACACGATCCAGGCGCGGAAGCGGCGCACGAAGCCGCCGACCGGGCCGAGCCGCATCCCCGCCCGGTCCGCCGTCGACCGGGTGGCCTGGATGCCCGAGTGCCACAGTCCGCGCACCAGGACGGCCGGGCGGCTCGGGCCGGAGAGCCAGGCGGCCAGCGCGATCAGCACGCCGAGCACCGCCGCGACCCGCACCGAGGTGCGCAGGAAGCGGACCAGGGTGTCGTAGACCGATCCGGCGGCGGCCGGGGAGACCGAGGCGGGCAGCGCGTTGAGGTAGACGGTACGGAAGACGGTCAGCGCGATCCCGAGGACCAGCGCCGCCACCGCGAAGCCCAGCGCCCCGGCGACCAGCGCCCGGCGCCGGTGCACCGCGAGCAGCACGCCGCCGGCCACGCACAGCACCGCGATCACCGGCAGCCACACGCCCAGCGCCTGGAGCAGCGCGAACCCGGTCTTCGCCTTCCCGATGTCGTCGGAGCGCAGCACCGTGAAGTCGGTGTGCACCTCGGGGATGTTCGCGGCCACCGTGAGCCCCGAGTCGACCAGACGCTGTTTCACCCGTTCGATGACGGGAGCCAGGTCGATCGTCACGCTGTCCGTCTCGATCTTCACCGCCCCGTCCTCGTCGCCGGTGAGGGCCCGGTCGAGGGAGGTGTGGATGGCCCGGTTGGCGTCGATCCAGATCGTCTCGAAGGCGGGGGAGGCGACGACGTCCTGCGCACGGTCGTGGACGAAGCTGGAGAGCGCGCCCTCCAGCGAGCCGCCGAGCTTCCCGAGCGCCTTCTCCGCCAGCGGGCGCTCCTCGGGGGCGACGCCTTCGAGGAGCGCCGGGAGGTCGATGTGCTCCATCACGGCGCCGGTCACCCGGTTCGCCACCGCCGCCTGCACGTCCGGGTCGGAGGCGAGCGGGGTCACCGTCTGCACGTACCGGTCGGTGTCGCCCACGATGTCCGAGGTCCAGGCGGCGACCAGGCCCAGCGGGACCAGCACGCAGCCGATGACCACCAGCAGCGCGGAGAGGAAGGAGCGCAGGCGGTGGTGCTCGCGCTTCGGCACGTGCTGTGCCGACTGTGCCTCCAGGGCCGCCACCCTGGCCCGCAGCACGGTGAGTTCGTCGTCGGTCCCGCCGGATGGTGCTCCCATGGGGCCACTGTGGGAGAAGCTCCGGCGTCCCGCGCCACGGGCGGGACCGAACGGGTGACCGCCCCGGCACGGACCCGGGCGGGGGGCGTGCGCGATCATGCCCGTATGACCGTGCTGCCGCGCTGTGCCGTGCTCGACGACTTCCAGGGCGCCGCCCTCGCCTCCGCCGACTGGGGCCCGCTCCGCGGGCGGGTCGAGGTGCGGGTGCTCCGCGAACACCTGACGGACCGTGACGCCCTCGTCGCCGCCGTGGAGGACTGCGAGATCCTGGTGGTGATGCGCGAGCGGACGCCGCTCGACGCCGGCCTCCTCGGCCGGCTGCCCCGGCTGCGGCTCGTCGTCACCTCGGGGATGCGCAACGCCTCGATCGACCTGGCCGCCTGCCGGGAGCGCGGGATCACCGTCTGCGGCACGGCCAGCGGCTCCGAGCCGCCCGTCGAGCTGACCTGGGCGCTGATCCTGGGGCTGGTCCGGCACGTGACGACGGAGGCGCGGGCGATGCGCGAGGGCGGGCCCTGGCAGTCGACGGTCGGCGGCGACCTGGCGGGCCGCACCCTGGGCCTGCTGGGCCTGGGGAAGATCGGCGGCCGGGTCGCCGCCGTCGGGCGCGCCTTCGGCATGGACGTCCTGGCCTGGAGCCCGAACCTGACCCCGGAGCGGGTCGCCGCGCACGGGGAGGGCGTCCGGCTCGCGAAGGACAAGGCCGAGCTGTTCGCGTCGAGCGACGTCGTCTCGCTGCACCTGGTGCTCTCCGACCGCACCCGCGGCGTCGTCGGCGAGCCGGAGCTGCGGGCGATGCGGCCGGGGGCGTACCTGGTGAACACCTCGCGGGCCGGGCTGGTGGACGGTGCGGCGCTCCTGCGGGCGCTGCGCGAGCGCTGGTTCGCCGGGGCGGGGCTCGACGTGTACGAGACGGAGCCGCTCCCCGCCGACGACCCGCTCCGCACCCTCCCCCACGTCCTCGCCCTCCCCCACCTGGGGTACGTCTCCGAGGCCAACTACGCCCGGTACTTCGGTCAGGCGGTGGAGGACATCGAGGCGTACCTGGCCGGGGCGCCGGTCCGCGTGCTGGAGTGAGCGGTGCGGGTCCGTACCGGAGGAGCACGACGGGGCCCGTGCCGGAGGGGCACCGCCCCCGTCGGGTCCCCGCCCCGGACCCGTGTCCTAGCGCAGTCCGGCGCGGGCCAGGTCGAGGAACTCCTCGTCGGTGAGGCCCAGTTCGCGGGCCTCGGCGGCGGCCTCGCGGAGCCGGGTGAGGAGGCGGGCGCGGTCGGGGGCGGTGGCGCCGGGGACGATGAGGGCGCCGCGGCCGCGGCGGAGCTCGATGAGGCCCTCCTCGCGGAGCCGCTGGTAGCCGCGGAGGACGGTGTGGACGTTGACGCCGAGCGAGTCGGCGAGTTCCCGGGCGGCCGGGAGCCGTTCGCCGGGCGCGGCGGTGCCGTCGGCGAGGGCGCCGCGGACGCAGGCGGCGATCTGGTCGCCGAGCGGGACGGCGGAGGCGGGGTCGACGCGGAAGAGCACGGTCAGAGCCTTCCACGCCGCTCGGCGAGCGTGTTGAGGAGGGCGGCCGCGGTCCGCGCGTCGGGCACGGTGACGGCGAACTCCCGTCCGCTCCCCCGCCGGACGACCAGGGCCTCGCCGGAGCGGAGGACCACGCCGGTGCGGTGCGCGCGGACGCGGTAGCCCCAGCCGCCGAACTCGCGGAGGGCGTCCACCTGCCGGACGTCCGCGCCGGCGATGTCGGCGAGCGGCACGTGGACGCGGGGGCGGGGGACGAGCATCGAGCGGACGGTGAGGCCGTGGCGGTCGACGTTGACGCGGACGCGGGCGAGGGCGAGGCCGGGGACGGCGATGAGCGCGGCGAGCGGGAGCAGCGGCCAGGGGCCGAAGAGGGCGCCGGCGGCCCCGCCGGCGAGGAGGAGCAGGCCGAGCGCGGTGAGCGGGGCGGAGGCGGTGGCCCGGGACCAGCCGGCCAGCTCGCCGGCGCCGAGGTCGAGACGGGGCGCGTCCGGGCCGGCGCCCCCCTCCGCCCCGGCGGGTCCCTCCGGCGGGACGAGCCGGGAGAGGGCGTGGCCGGCCAGGGCGAGGACGCCTCCGACGGCCGCCGCGACGGCGAGGTTCGAGAGCGGTGAGACCACCCGGGCGGGGTCGGCCGCGTCGAGGTTGTCGCCCACGACGAGGCCGAGCAGCGTGCCGAGGAGTCCCGCGGTCAGCCAGGCGCCCCACAGGGCGCCGCGCCGCACGAGGGCGGTCCAGCCGGCGCCGAGGGCGAGCAGCAGCACCGTGCCGAGGACGGCGAAGGCGGTCCGGCCGGTGTAGCCGTCGGCCTCGCCGCCGGTGGAGAAGTGGGTGGCGAGCGGGTCGGGCAGCCGGCCGGACCAGACGGCGAAGAGCAGCGGGTAGGCGGTGGCGGCGAGCACGAACGGCAGCGCCGCGAGGGCGCGGAGCCGGGTCGGGACCCTGAGTGCGGCGGAGAGCGGAGCAGTGGTCATGAAAACCTCCCTTGTTCGCACTCTACTAGAACAATGCGGGTTGAGGGCAGGCCGTCATCCCCTCCTCCACTCCGGATGCGGGCCTCCCCGGCCGGTTGTTGAATGGGGCAAATAAGCGACACATGCTGACGTATGCCGTCGAATGGGGAGTCTTCATGCGCCGTCGGTCCGCCGCCGCCCTCACCGCCCTCGCCGTCCTCACCGCCGCCCTCGCCACCGGCTGCGGCAGCGACGAGGAGCCCGACCCGCTGCGGAGCCAGCAGTGGGCCCTCGACTCCCTGAAGCTCCCCGACGCCTGGAACACCGCCAAGGGCGACGACACGGTCATCGCCGTCGTCGACACCGGGGTCGACCCCGGCCACCCCGACCTCGAGGGCCGGCTCGTGGACGGCTACGACTTCGTGGACGGCGACGACGACCCGAAGGACCTCAACGGGCACGGCACCCACGTCTCCGGCATCGCCGCCGCCCACACCGACAACGGCGTCGGGATCTCGGGCGGCGCGCGCGGCGCCAAGATCATGCCGGTGCGGGTGCTGGGCGCGGACGGCAGCGGCAGCGACGCGAACATCACCAAGGGCATCGTCTGGGCCGCCCAGCACGGCGCCGACGTCATCAACCTCTCCCTCGGCGAGTCCGGCCTGATGGCCCGGCTGCTCAAGGGCGGCGTCCTCAACGACGCCATCTCCGTCGCCAACGGCAAGGGGGCGGTCGTGGTCGCCGCCGCCGGCAACGACGCGACCCTGCTCCAGCCGTACGAGGTGGACACCCCCGTCCTCGTCGTCAACGCCGCCGACGCGAACGGGCAGCCGGCCACCTTCACCAACTTCGGCGCGCAGAACGCGGTGGCCGCCCCCGGCGTGGACATCCTCTCCACGCTGCCGACCTACACGGCCAGGGAGACCCTGAGGAACACCACGGGGTACGGGAAGCTGTCCGGCACCTCGATGGCCTCGCCGTACGTCTCCGCCGTCGCCGCCCTCCTGCACCAGCAGGGCCTGAGCCCGACCGAGATCATGCGGACGATCCGCGACACCGCGCGGAACCCGGCGGGCGACCTGAAGCTGGGGCTCGGGAACGTGGACGCGGCCGCCGCGGTGGAGGAGGCGGCGGCCGCCCACCCGAACTGACCCGCCGGCTATCCCTCCAGGACCGTCCGCAGGGCCTTCGCGAACTCCTCCGGCGCCCCCTGCTGCCCGAACTCGCCGCCGAGGAAGCCCGCGTGGTGGCTCGGGAAGACGGCGAGCGGGAGGCCGAGCCGGTCGGCGAGCGCGGCGGCGGCGCGGGCCGCGAGCTGCTGCCGGGACTCCTCGCCCGCGGCGACGACGATCCGGGTGGTGCCGGCCGCGGCCCCGAGGGCCCCGGTGTCGGGGAGGTAGGAGGTGCAGCCGCGCAGGTTCCGGCCGAGCAGCGGGTCGTCCCGGCGCCCGTCGTCCCCCGCGGGCAGGCCGAGGGCCTCCGGCGGCGGGACCGGCAGCCCGGCCCAGTCGGCCGGAACGGGACCCTCGTGGGCGGTGAGGGCGATGAACCGGGCCATGCCCGCGCCCCAGCCGTCCCGCTGGTAGACGGCGTGGACGTCGGCGCAGGCGGCGAGGGCCTCGGCGCCGTCGGGGACGAGGCCGGCGACGGGCGGCTCGTGGGCGACGAGGGTGTGCACGAGCTCGGGGCGGCGGGCCACCAGGGCCAGCGCGTTGACGGCGCCGCCGCTGCTGGCGAAGACCTCCACCGGGCCGGCGGCCAGCTCCTCGATCAGCCGGGCCAGGTCGTCGGCGTGCTCCTCGGGGCCGATCTCCGTCGGGGCGCCCTCGGCGGTCTCGCTGCGGCCCACGCCCCGCGGGTCGTAGGTGACGACGGTCCGGTCGGCGAAGTGGGAGGCGAGCGTGGTGAATCCGGTCGCGTCCATGGGGGAGCCGACGAGCAGCAGCGGACGCGGGTCCGTGCCGGCGCCGGGGCGGACGTCGTAGCGCAGGGTCGCCCCGGCGGTCTGCAGGGTGCGGGTGGTGGGCTGGGCCATCGTTCTCTCCTCCGTGCGGTGCTCTCACGGGGGTAGACGGCGGCGGGGCGCGGAAGTCATCGGCGGCGGGGCGGCGACTTCGCCCCCCTTCCCGCCCGGGGTCTCCCCGCTCCTTCCCCTACTCGCCGCACTCGTGGGCGGACGGGTCGACGACGACGCGGTCCAGGAGGCCCCGCAGCAGGGTGCGTTCGGCTTCCGTGAGGTCGGCGAAGAGCTCGCGCTCGGCCTCGCCGACGGCCCGGTCGATGCGGTCGAGGACGGCGGAACCGGCCGGGGTGATCTCGACGATGTGGCGGCGCCGGTCGGCCGGGTCGCGGCGGCGCTCGGCGAGCCCCTCTGCCTCCAACTCGTTGAGGATCGCCACCAGTTGACTGGGGTCGACCTCCATCGCGGCGGCCAGGTCGCGCTGGCTCATGGGGGCCGGGGCGAGCCGCATCAGGGTCATCGCGTTGCGCGGGTGCAGCCCGACGACGCCCAGGGCGGAGCGGATGCGCGCGCCGGTGAGCTCCCCGCGGAAGGAGAGGAGGAATCCGAGCCGGTCGGTCGGGAGGGCTGCCATGCCGTCCACGGTAACAACAAGTCCATTGTGGAGCGAGATGAATCGTTGTTACGCTTCAACGGTTTCCGTTCCCGGATCGTTGGAGCTCCACCATGTTCATCGGCTACGCCGTCCTCGCCGTCCTGCTCGCCCTCGCGGTCTCCGCGTCCGCCTTCATGACCTTCACCCGCAACCCGGCGGTCGCGGGGAACATGACGAAGCTCGGGGTGCCGGAGAGCCGGCTGCCCTGGCTGGGCACGGCGAAGGCGGCCGGCGCGCTCGGCCTGCTGGCCGGCCTGTTCGTCCCCGCGCTCGGCGCGGCGGCGGCGATCGGCCTGGTCCTCTACTTCGCGGGCGCGGTCGTCACCCACCTGCGGGCGAAGGACTACGAGCTGGCGCCGGCGCTGGTCCTGACCGTCCTCTCGGCGGTCGCGCTGGTCCTGCGCACAGCCGGCTCCTGAGCCTCCGCCGGCCCCCGGGCCCTTCCGCGAAACAAAGCGAGACGAGACGATCCGTCTTGCCAAACCGGTCCCCGTGCCGTACGGTCGGGACATCGACACGACGAGACGCCACGTCTCGCCGGTCGCCCCGTGTTCCCGACACCAGGAGACCGCCCTTGTTCCGTGCACAACTCACCGAGGTCACCAAGCGCTACGACGACCGGTACGTCCACCACCGGACCGTCCTCGACCGCGTCTCCCTCACCGTCCGTCCCGGCGAGCGCCTCGGCGTCGTCGGCGACAACGGCTCCGGGAAGTCCACCCTGCTCCGGCTCCTCGCCGGCCTCGAGACCGCCGACAACGGCACCGTGGCCGTCGACGCCCCCGGCGGCCTCGGCCATCTCGCCCAGACCCTCGACCTCCCCGCGACCGCGACCGTCGGCGACGCCGTCGACCACGCGCTCGCGGAGATCCGGGAGCTGGAGCGGGAGATCCGGGAGGCGGAGAGCACCCTCACCCCCGCCGGACTCGACCGGTACGCCGCGCTGCTCGCCGCCTACGAGGCGCGCGGCGGCGAAGGCGCCGGGCGACGGGTCGCGACCGTGCTGCGCCGGCTCGGCGAGACCGCACCGCCCGACCGGGACCGGCCGCTGGGCACCCTCTCCGGCGGGCAGCGGGCCCGGCTCGCGCTGGCCGGCGTCCTCGCCGCCGACCCGGAGCTGCTGCTGCTCGACGAGCCGACCAACGACCTCGACGACGAGGCCGTGGCCTGGCTGGAGGAGCGGCTCCGCGCCCACCGGGGCACGGTCGTCGCCGTCTCCCACGACCGCGCCTTCCTCGACCGGGTCGCCACCGCCGTCCTGGAGGTCGACGAGGACCGGCACACGCTGCGCCGCTACGGCGACGGCTACTCCGGCTACCTCGCCGGGCGCGCCGCCGAACGGGCCCGCAGGGCGCGGGAGCACGAGGAGTGGAGGGACGAGCTGGCCCGCCACCGGGCCCTCGCGGACAGCAACATCGACCGCTTCTCGGCCATCCCGCGCAAGGCCCCCGCCGCGTTCAGCGGGGCGGGCGCCTTCCGGGCCCGGTCCCGGGCGCACGGGGCGATGAGCAGGATCCGCGCCGCCCGCGAGCGGCTGGCCCGGCTCACCGAGAGCCCGGTGCCGCCGCCGCCCGAGCCGCTGCGCTTCCGCGCGGACCTGACGGAGGCGGGCGGGGGCGCGGCCGTGGAGCTGACCGGGATCCGGGTCGACGGCCGGCTGGGCCTCGACGCCCTGCGCCTGGAGCCGGGCGAGCGGCTGCTCGTCACGGGGCCCAACGGCGCGGGGAAGTCGACGCTGCTCAGGGTCCTGGCGGGCGAGCTCGCCCCGGACGCGGGCACCGTGAGGGCTCCGCGCCGGGTCGGGCTGCTCCGCCAGGACACGGCTCCGCCCACCGACCCCCGTACGGTCGGCGAGGCCTTCGGCGAGGGCCGCGAGGAGGAACTGCTCTCCCTCGGGCTCTTCGCCGCCCGGGACCTGAACACCCCGGTACGCCTGCTGTCGGTCGGCCAGCGCCGCAAGCTGGAGCTGGCCCGTCTGGTGACCGCCCCGGCCGACCTGCTCCTCCTGGACGAGCCGACCAACCACCTGGCCCCGGCTCTCGTGGAGGAGATCGAGGCCGCGCTCGCGACCTACCGGGGCACGCTGGTGATCGTCAGCCACGACCGCCGGCTGCGCGCGGGCTTCCCGGGCCGGCGGCTCGAACTGGCCCCGGCCCGGGCCCTCGCGACGGCCTAGACGATCGGGGCGTCCCTCCTCGTCCTTCCTCGGCCCTACTCGTCGCCCTCGAGGTCCCCCTCCGTCTCCAGGAACACCTGGCGGAGGGCGGCCAGGGTCTCCGGGTCCGGCTTCTCCCACATGCCGCGCGACTCGGCCTCCAGCAGGCGCTCGGCGATGCCGTGCAGGGCCCAGGGGTTGGCCTCCTTGAGGAAGGCCTGGTTCGTCTCGTCGAGGACGTACTCCTGGGTGAGCTTGTCGTACATCCAGTCGGCGACGACACCGGTCGTGGCGTCGTAGCCGAAGAGGTAGTCGACGGTCGCGGCCAGCTCGAAGGCGCCCTTGTAGCCGTGGCGGCGCATCGCCTCGATCCAGCGCGGGTTGACCACCCGGGCCCGGAAGACCCGGGAGGTCTCCTCCACCAGGGTCCGGGTGCGGACGGACTCCGGGCGGGTCGAGTCGCCGATGTACGCCTCGGGGGCGGTGCCGCGCAGCGCGCGGACGGTGGCCACCATGCCGCCGTGGTACTGGAAGTAGTCGTCCGAGTCGGCGATGTCGTGCTCGCGGGTGTCGGTGTTCTTCGCCGCCACCGCGATCCGCTTGTACGCGGTCTCCATCTCGGCGCGCGCCGGGCGGCCTTCGAGTCCGCGGCCGTACGCGTACCCGCCCCACACCGTGTACACCTCGGCGAGGTCGGCGTCGGTGCGCCAGTCCCGCGAGTCGATCAGCTGGAGGATGCCGGCGCCGTAGGTGCCGGGCCGCGAGCCGAAGATGCGGGTGGTGGCGCGCCGCTCGTCGCCGTGCTCGGCCAGGTCGGCCCGGGTGTGGGCGCGGACGTGGTTCCGCTCGTCCGGCTCGTCCAGGCCCGCGACCAGCCGGACGGCGTCGTCGAGGAGGCCGATGACGTGCGGGAAGGCGTCCCGGAAGAAGCCGGAGATGCGCAGGGTGACGTCGACGCGCGGCCGGCCCAGCTCCTCCGGGGGGATGGCCTCCAGGCCGTTGACCCGGCGCGAGGCCTCGTCCCACAGGGGGCGGACGCCGAGCAGGGCCAGCGCCTCGGCGACGTCGTCGCCGGCGGTGCGCATGGCGCTGGTGCCCCACAGGGAGAGGCCGACGGAGGTCGGCCACTCGCCGTTGTCGGTGCGGTAGCGCTCCAGGAGGGAGTCGGCGAGCGCCTGGCCGGTCTCCCAGGCGAGCCGGGACGGCACGGCCTTCGGGTCGACGGAGTAGAAGTTCCGGCCGGTCGGCAGCACGTTGACCAGGCCGCGCAGCGGGGAGCCGGACGGACCGGCCGGCACGAAGCCGCCGTTCAGGGCGTGCACGGCGTGGGTCAGCTCGTCGGTGGTGGCGGCGAGGCGCGGCACCACCTGCTCGCAGGCGAAGCGCAGGACGTCGTGGACCTCCCGGCCGTACGCGGCGGCGACCTCCGCGACCGCGTCCGCGGACCAGTCGGCGGCCTCCATCGCCTCGACCAGCCCGCGGGCCTTCGCCTCCGCCTCGTCGGCGCCGGTGCGGGTCGCGGCGGACTCGTCGAGGCCGAGGGCCTCGCGCAGGCCGGGCAGGGCCTGGGTGCCGCCCCAGATCTGGCGGGCGCGGAGGATGGAGAGGACCAGGTTGACCCGGGCCTCGCCCTCCGGGGCGCCGCCGAGGACGTGCAGGCCGTCGCGGATCTGGGCGTCCTTGACCTCGCACAGCCAGCCGTCGACGTGCAGCAGGAAGTCGTCGAAGCCGTCGTCGTCGGGGCGCTCCGCCAGGCCGAGGTCGTGGTCGAGCTTGGCGGCCTGGATCAGGGTCCAGATCTGGGCGCGGATCGCGGGCAGCTTCGCCGGGTCCATGGAGGAGATCTGCGCGTACTCGTCGAGGAGCTGCTCCAGGCGCGCGATGTCGCCGTACGAGTCGGCGCGGGCCATCGGCGGCACGAGGTGGTCGACGAGGGTGGCGTGGGCGCGCCGCTTGGCCTGGGTGCCCTCGCCGGGGTCGTTGACGAGGAAGGGGTAGACGAGCGGCAGGTCGCCGAGGGCCGCGTCGGGGCCGCAGGCGGCGGAGAGGCCGGCGTTCTTGCCGGGCAGCCACTCCAGGTTGCCGTGCTTGCCGAGGTGGACCATGGCGTCGGCGCCGAAGCCGCCGTCCTCGGCGCGGGCCGCGATCCAGCGGTAGGCCGCCAGGTAGTGGTGGGAGGGCGGGAGGTCCGGGTCGTGGTAGATCGCGATCGGGTTCTCGCCGAAGCCGCGCGGCGGCTGGATGAGGACGAGGAGGTTGCCGCGGCGGAGGGCGGCGAGGACGATGTCGCCCTCCGGGTTCCGGGAGCGGTCGAGGAACATCTCGCCGGGCGCCGGGCCCCAGTGCTCCTCGACCTGCTCGCGCAGCTCCGCCGGGAGTTCGGCGTACCAGCGCTTGTAGTCGGCGGCCGGGATGCGGACCGGGTTCCGCGCCAGCTGCTCCTCGGTGAGCCAGTCCTGGTCGTGGCCGCCGGCCTCGATCAGGGCGTGGATCAGCTCGTCGCCGTCGCCGGAGACCAGGCCGGGGAGGTCCGCCTCCGGGCCGAAGTCGTACCCCTCCTCGATCAGCCGGCGCAGCAGGGCGACGGCGGAGGCGGGGGTGGCGAGGCCGACGGCGTTGCCGATGCGGGAGTGCTTGGTGGGGTACGCGGAGAGGACGAGCGCCAGCTTCTTCTCGGCGTTCGGGATGTGGCGGAGGCGGGCGTGCCGGACGGCGATGCCGGCCACGCGGGCGGCGCGCTCGGCGTCGGCGACGTACGCGGGCAGGCCGTCGGCGTCGATCTCCTTGAAGGAGAACGGGACGGTGATGAGGCGCCCGTCGAACTCGGGGACGGCGACCTGGCTGGCCGCGTCCAGCGGCGACAGGCCCTCGTCGTTCTCCTCCCAGGCGGCGCGGGAGCCGGTGAGGCAGAGCGCCTGGAGGACGGGCACGTCGAGCGCGGCGAGCGCGCCCGCGTCCCAGGCCTCCTCGTCGCCGCCCGCCTGGGCGGTGGCGGGCTTGGTGCCGCCGGCGGCGAGGACGGTGGTGACGAGGGCGTCGGCGCCGCGGAGCACGGCGAGCAGCTCCTCCTCGGGGTCCCGCAGGGAGGCCACGTACAGCGGGACGGGGCGGGCGCCGGCGTCCTCCAGGGCGTCGCAGAGGGCGCCGACGAAGGCGGTGTTCCCGCTCATGTGGTGGGCGCGGTAGTAGAGCACGGCGACCGTCGGGCCGGTCACGTCCTTCGCCGTGCGCTCCAGGGGGCCCCAGGTGGGGGCGGCGGCCGGGGACTCGAAGCCGTGGCCGGTGAGGAGGACGGTGTCGGAGAGGAAGCGGGCCAGCTGCTCCAGGTTGGCGGGGCCGCCGTGGGCGAGGTAGGCGTGCGCCTCGGTGGCGACGCCGACCGGGACGGTGGAGGCGCCCATCAGCTGGGCGTCGGGGGCCTGTTCGCCGCTGAGGACGACGACCGGCTTCCCGGTGGCGAGGACCGCGTCGAGTCCCTCCTGCCAGGAGCGGACGCCGCCGAGGAGGCGGACGACGACGAGCTCGGCGCCGTCGAGGAGGCCGGGGAGGTCGGCGAGCGGCAGCCGGGAGGGGTTGGCGAAGCGGTACGGGACCGGACCCTCGGGCGCGGCGGCGTTGGCCGCGCGGGCGCTGAGCAGGTCGGTGTCGGAGTGCGACAGCAGCAGGAGCATGGCGAGGCTCAGGCCTTCCTCGGGGTTGTCCGCGCCCCGGGTGGTCGTGTGGACGGCGGGAGTTCCTGACTCACCCGGGCCGTCGCCGGCCCGGGCTCACAGTGGCGGGACCGCGCCGGATTCTCACCGGGCTTCCTCCCCGGGGTCCTGGGACCCCATGCCGATCTGCATAGTAGATCGTGG
The DNA here is from genome assembly GCF_014650895.1 of Streptomyces omiyaensis. Lineage (GTDB taxonomy): Bacteria > Actinomycetota > Actinomycetes > Streptomycetales > Streptomycetaceae > Streptomyces > Streptomyces omiyaensis. Next base: position 117,305 of record NZ_BMVV01000006.1, on the reverse strand, counting down.
CGTCGGCGGGCCGGAGGGGGCCGGGGAGTCGGCCGGATCACACTCGGTGGCCGCCCGGTTCCCCGTGGGTATGCTCGCCGCCATGCCGCCGACCCCGCCCAGCCCGCCCGAAGCGGGCGAACCTCGCATACGGGACCGAGGCGACGCGTGCCCGGGGGCGCTCCGGCTGCACGCCGCCGCCGATGGTTTCCTCGCCCGACTCCGCCTCCCCGCAGGGAAATTGACGAGCCATCAGCTCAATGTGCTGGCCGCCGCGGCCGAGGAGCTGGGCGACGGCGGCCTCTCCGTCACCTCCCGCGCCAACGCCGAGCTGCGCGGTCTGCGCGAGGGCTGCGACGCCCGGCTCGCCGCGCTCCTCTCGGACGCCGGCCTGCTGCCCTCCCCCACCCACGAGCGGGTCCGGAACATCGTCGCCTCCCCCGCCGCCGGACTCGACGGACTCGGCCACGCCGACGTCCAGTTGTGGGCCCGCGCCCTGGACGCGGCGCTCTGCGCGGAGCCCCGTGCCGCCGCCCTCTCCGGCCGCTTCCTCTTCGTCCTCGACGACGGGCGCGGCGACGTCGCCGGCCTCGGCGGCGATGTGACCTTGGTCGCAGCACCGGACGGCCGGGCCCTGCTGTCGGCGGGCTCCGGAGCCTTCCGGCTGCCCGCCGCCGACGCCGCCGGCGCCGCGCTCGCCTGCGCCCTCGCCTTCCTCGACGCCGCCGACGCGGCCGGCACCGGCGCCTGGCGCCCCCGCGAGCTGCCGGCCGGCCTCCTCCCGGACTGGGCCGGCGCCCTGGCCCGCGCGGGAATCGGTGCGGAGCCCGTGCCCCCCGCCCCCCTCCGGCCCGCGCCGCCGCCCGCGCCCGGACCGCTCGGCGACCACGCCCTCCACGTCCTCGCCCCGCTCGGCCGGCTGACCGCCGCCCAGCTGCGGGCGCTCGCCGGGGTCGCGGCCGAGGTCCGCCTCACCCCGTGGCGCGGGGCGGTCGCCGTGGGCCCCGCCCCGGAGCTGCTCCCCGCGCTCGCCGCCCACGGCCTGATCACCGACCCCGCCGACCCCGGCACCGGCGTCACCGCCTGCACCGGAACCCCCGGCTGCGCCAAGTCCCTCGCCGACGTGCGGGCGGAGGCGGCGCGCGCGCCCGGCGGACCGCTGCCCGTGCACTACTCCGGCTGCGAGCGCCGCTGCGGGCATCCGCACGGCACCCGCGTCGAGGTCACCGCCCGGGACTCCGACACCTACCTGCTGGACGGCGCCCCCGTCCCCCGTACCGCCCTGGCCGAGGCCGTCGCGGCGGCCCGCCAGAGACCGATGGAGAGCCGATGATGTACGAGTACGAGAAGGACGGCGCCGAGATCTACCGCCGCTCCTTCGCCACGATCCGCGCCGAGGCCGACCTCGGCGCCCTGCCCGCCGACGTCGCCACCGTCGCCGTCCGCATGATCCACGCCTGCGGCATGACCGACCTCGTCCGGGACCTCGCGTACTCCCCCGCGGTCGTCTCCCGCGCCCGCGCGGCCCTCCAGGCCGGCGCCCCCATCCTCTGCGACGCGCAGATGGTCGCCTCCGGCGTCACCCGCAAGCGGCTGCCCGCCGACAACGAGGTGCTCTGCGCCCTCTCCGACCCGGCCGTCCCCGCCCTCGCCGCCGAGCTGGGCACCACCCGCTCCGCCGCCGCCCTCGAACTCTGGCGGGACCGCCTCGAAGGCTCCGTCGTCGCCATCGGCAACGCCCCCACCGCCCTCTTCCACCTCCTGGAGATGATCGCGAAGGGCGCGCCGAAGCCCGCCGCCGTCCTCGGCATCCCCGTCGGCTTCATCGGCGCCGCCGAGTCCAAGGACGCCCTCGCCGCCAACGGCCTCGGCCTCGACTACCTCGTGGTCCGCGGCCGGCGCGGCGGCAGCGCCATCACCGCCGCCGCCCTCAACGCCCTCGCGCACGAACCGGAGATCCAGGCATGACCACCGTGACCGGCAAGCTGTACGGCGTCGGGCTCGGCCCCGGCGACCCGGAGCTGCTCACCCTCGCCGCCGTCAGGGCCATCGCCGAGGCCGACGTGATCGCCTACCACTCGGCCCGCCACGGCCGCTCGATAGCGCGCTCCATCGCCGCCGGCCACATCCGCGAGGACCACGTCGAGGAGCGGCTGATGTACCCGCTCACCGTCGAGACCACCGACCACCCCGGCGGCTACCGGGGCGCCCTCGACGACTTCTACGAGGAGGCCGCGGCCCGGCTCGCCGCCCACCTCGACGCGGGCCGCACGGTCGCCGTCCTCGCCGAGGGCGACCCGCTCTTCTACGGCTCCTACCAGCACATGCACAAGCGGCTCGCGGACCGCTACGACACCACCGTCATCCCCGGCGTCACCTCCGTCAGCGCCGCCGCCGCCCGCCTCGGCGAGCCGCTCTGCGAGGCCGAGGAGGTCCTGACGATCGTCCCCGGCACCCTGCCCGAGGACGAGCTGACGGCCCGCCTCGCCGGCACCGACTCCGCCGTCGTCATGAAGCTCGGCCGCACCTTCCCCACCGTGCGGCGCGCCCTGGAGCGGGCCGGCCGGCTGGAGGACGCCCGGTACGTGGAGCGGGCGTTCATGGCGGGCGAGCGGACGGAGCGCCTCGCGGACGTGGACCCGGAGTCCGTCCCGTACTTCTCGGTCGCCGTCCTCCCCTCCCGCATCGACCGCGAGAACCCGGTCCGCGAGCTCGGCGAGGTCACCGTCGTCGGCACCGGACCGGCCGGCGCCCCCTGGCTGACCCCCGAGTCGCGCGGCGCGCTCGTCAACGCCGACGTCCTCGTCGGCTACACCACCTACCTCGACCGGGTGCCGGTGCTGCGCCCCGGCCAGATCAGGCACGGCTCCGACAACAAGGTCGAGTCCGAGCGGGCCGAGTTCGCCCTCGACCTGGCCCGCCGCGGACACCGGGTCGCGGTCGTCTCCGGCGGCGACCCGGGCGTCTTCGCCATGGCGACGGCCGTCCTGGAGGTCGCCTGCGAGCCCGCGTACGCGGACGTGCCCGTCCGCGTCCTGCCCGGCGTGACCGCCGCCAACGCGGCCGCCGCGGCGGCCGGCGCGCCCCTCGGCCACGACTACGCGACGATCTCGCTCTCCGACCGGCTCAAGCCCTGGGACGTCATCGCGGACCGGCTGCGCGCCGCCGCCGGGGCCGACCTCGTCCTGGCCCTCTACAACCCGGGCTCCAGGTCCCGCACCCACCAGGTCGCCGCCGCCCGCGACCTCCTCCTGGAGCTCCGCTCGCCCGACACCCCGGTGGTCGTCGCCCGTGACGTCGGCGGCCCGGAGCAGTCGGTGCGGGTGCTGACGCTGAAGACCCTGGACCCCTCCGAGGTCGACATGAGGACCCTGCTGCTGATCGGCTCCTCGCAGACCCGGGCGGTCGAGCGCGGCGACGGCCGGACGATCGCGTGGACGCCTCGGCGGTACGGCTGACCGGCGTCGCTAAGGCTGTCGGGTGAAGGTCCCGAGTCCTTCGCCGTCCAGGTACTCGACGGTGAAGGACTTCCCGTCCGCGGCGAAGGTGACCCCGGTGCGGCCGACGGCGTTCTCGCCCCGGGTCTCGAAGCTGAACACGTCGCCGTCGTAGGGGGTCAGGCGGTACTCCTGGGGCTCCGGCCCCAGGCGCAGGACGAGCCCTCCGTCCTCCTCCACCACCTGCGCGCGGCCGTAGTAGTCGCTGCGGTACGCGCCCGTGTAGACGTCCGCGTCCCGCGCGGGCGCGGCACCGGACGGCGGGCGGGCGTAGTCGGTGTCCGAGCGGCCCTCCTCCTCCTGCTGCCGATAGACCGCGTCGACCAGCGGGATCCAGTCCCGGCTGACCTTCCCGGTCTCCGCGATGTCGAAGAAGTCGAGGGCGACGGCGTCGGCGACGCCGACCGGCGAGGCGTTGGTGAGGACGACGATGCCGAGCTGTTCGCCGGGCAGCATCGTCACGTTGGTGTGCGCGCCCTCGGCGAAGGCGCCCGTGTGGGAGAGCCGGAGCCGGCCGGCGTCGTCGTAACTCACGTTCCAGCCCAGGCCGTAGAAGCCGGTGCGGGCGGCGGGGGCGCTCGGCGGGTTCGAGACCGCCTCGGGCCAGTGGGTGCGCTCCAGGGCGTCGGCGGCGACGATCCGCTCGCCGTCGAGCTCGCCGTTCGCGAGCTGGAGGCGCAGCCAGACGGCCATGTCGCGGGCGGTGGAGCTGACGCCCCCGGCCGGGGACTGGGCGTCCGGGTCGCGGACGAACTCCGGCTTCCACTCACCGCCGGTCTTCACGTGGCCCCAGGCCCGGTCGGGCGCCTTCTCGAAGTCCTCGAAGCGGGAGCTGGTCGCGTCCATGCCGGCGGGCTCGTAGAGGACGTCCTCGGCGAGCTTCTCCCACGGCACGCCCTTCTCGTCGGCGACGGCCTGCGCGGCCGCCGTCAGGCCGAAGTTGGTGTAGGCGTAGCTCGCGCGGAACGGCGCCAGCGGCTCGTACCGCAGGTGGGACAGGATGTACTCCCGGTCGTAGCCGAGGTCTTCGAGCAGGTCGCCGGCGTGGTCGGGGAGCCCGCTGCGGTGCGAGAAGAGGTCCGCGACCGTCACGTGCGAGGTCACCCACGGATCCTTGAGGCGGAAGCCCGGCACGTGCGGGGCGACCGGCCGCGACCAGCCGTCGACGCCGACGGCGCCGGAGACGACGGTCGAGGCGATCGGCTTGGAGACGGACGCCAGCTGGAAGACGGTGTCGGCGTCGACGGCGGCGCTCTCCCCCGCCTTCCGCACCCCGTACCCCTGGAGGTGCAGCACCTTGCCGTCGTGGACCACGGCCACGGCGACGCCCGGCACCCCGGTGCGTTCCATGGCGCTCTCGACCACCCCGTCCAGCCGGTCGACGGCCCGCCGCACGTCGGCGGCGTCGAGCTCGGGCGGGGGCTGGTTCGGCGGAGGCGTGGGGGCCGGGGTGGGACTCGGGCCCGGCCCGAGCGCGGTGGCGCCGAGAAGCGCCGCCAGCCCCGTCGCGACAAGCCAGCGAAAGGTAGCCACGCCTTCCATTGAACGCCCGGCGGCGGCGTCTGTCGCGGCGGGTCCCACGGGGGCCCCGCCGGCTCTGTCGGGCCGGCCCCGGTCTGCCTCACCTCGGCCCCGGTCGGCGGGGCGCCCCCTACCCCCGGCGCAGCTCGCCCGCCCAGGCCGCCGCCTCCCGGGGGGAGGCCACCGTCGGCACGCCCTCCGGGACCGGCGGCCGGCGGACGACCACCACCGGGACGCCCGCCTCACGGGCGGCGGTGAGCTTCGGGGCGGTGGCGGCGGCGCCGCTGTCCTTCGTCACCAGGACGTCGATCCGGTGACGGGCGATCAGTTCCCGCTCCCCTTCGAGGGTGAACGGCCCCCGGTCGAGGAGGACTTCGGTCCGTGCGGGCATCGTCCCCTCCGGTGCGTCCACCGACCGCGCGAGGAACCACTCGGGCCGGTCCGCGAAGGCGGCGAGCCCCATCCGGCCGGTGGTGAGGAAGACCCGCCCGAAGCCGTCCAGGGCGCGGGCCGCCTCCTCCAGCGACCCCACGTCACGCCAGTCGTCGCCCTCCCCCGGGACCCAGCCGGGGCGGCGCAGCGCCAGCAGGGGAACATGGGCGGAGGCGGCCGCCCGGGCCGCGTGGAAGCTGATCCGCTCGGCGAAGGGATGGGTGGCGTCGATGACCGCGTCCACGGCGTGCTCGCGCACCCACGCCGCCAGCCCCTCCGGCCCCCCGAAGCCGCCGATCCGGACCTCGCCGGCCGGCAGCCGGGGCGCCGCCACCCGCCCGGCGAGGGAGCTGGTCACCCTGGTGCCGGGATGCAGCAGACCGGCCAGGGCGCGGGCCTCGGTCGTCCCTCCGAGAATGAGCACGTGCATAGGAGCCCCTTCGTGAGTACCGGCGGCGGGCGCGAGGCCCAACTCAAGCACACCGGGCTGCGGCCCGGCTGGACGACCGGTGCCTGTGCGACGGCCGCGACGACCGCCGCGTACACCGCCCTGCTCACCGGCGACTTCCCGGACCCGGTGACGATCACGCTGCCGAAGGGCCAGACGCCGTCCTTCGCCCTGACGGCGGAGTCGCTGGCCGGGGGCTCGGCCATGGCCGCCGTGGTGAAGGACGCGGGCGACGACCCGGACGTCACGCACGGGGCGGTGATCCGGTCGACGGTACGGCTCCTGCCGCCCGGTTCCGGCGTCGTCTTCCGCGCGGGCGAGGGGGTCGGCACCGTCACCCTGCCCGGTCTCCCGCTGGAGGTCGGCGAACCGGCGATCAACCCGGTGCCGCGCCGGCTGATGCGCGAGCACGTGGCGGAGGTCGCGGCGGCGCACGGCGCCCCCGGGGACGTCGAGATCACGATCTCCGTCGACGGCGGCGCCGAGATCGCCCGCTCCACCTGGAACCCGCGCATCGGCATCCTCGGCGGCCTGTCGATCCTCGGCACCACCGGCGTCGTCGTGCCGTACTCCTGCTCGGCCTGGATCGACTCCATCCGCCGGGGCGTGGACGTGGCCCGCGCCGGCGGTCTCACCCACGTCGCCGGCTGTACGGGCTCCACCTCCGAGCGCACGGTCACCGGGCTGTACGACCTGCCCGGCATCGCCCTCCTCGACATGGGCGACTTCGCGGGCGCGGTCCTCAAGTACGTCCGCCGCCACCCCGTCGACCGCCTCACGATCTGCGGCGGCTTCGCCAAGCTCTCCAAGCTCGCCGCCGGCCACCTGGACCTCCACTCGGCCCGCTCCCAGGTCGACAAGGGCTTCCTCGCGGAGCTGGCCCGCGAGGCGGGCGCGACCGAGGCCCTCGCGGCGGAGGTCGCCGCCGCCAACACCGGCCTCGCCGCCCTCCGCCTGTGCGAGGCGGCCGGCGTCCCCCTCGGCGACCTGGTGGCCGTCCGCTCCCGCGACGAGGCCCTCGCCGTCCTGCGCGGCGCCCCGGTCGCGGTGGACGTCGTCGCCATCGACCGCGCGGGCACCGTCGTGGGCCGCTCCTCCCCGAAGGGGCCGGGGGCGTAGACGGGGCGACAGGCGGGGCCGCTCCCGCCGGGAATCCCGGGACGGCCGACTTCTCGCGCGAACCCACGCTGACCGGTGACCTCGTCACGCTCCGTCCGGTGACGGAGGACGACGTGCCCGCGCTGCTGCCGTTCTTCGAGGACGCGGAGGTCGCCCGGCCGACCGGCAGCCACCGCGCCTTCGACGAGCCCGCGCCGCGCGAGTGGTACGGCTCGCGGGGCGGGACCGACGACCGGCCGGACCTCGCCGTGGCGGAGCGGGCGGCGGCGCGGGGCCGAGTCAGGCGTCGTCCTCCGGCGGGGTGCCTTCGAGGAGCCGTTCGCCGATGTCGTCGGCCCAGCGCCGGGCCCAGGCGCGCAGGTCTCGGATCCGGCCCTCGTCGAGGCCGTGCGCGGTGAACTCGTCGTCGTCGATCCACTCCGCGCCGGCGAGCTTCGCCTGGAGTTCCTCCAGGTCGAACGCGTCCCGGGCGTGCTGCCGGCCCAGCTCCTCCAGCTCCTCGTGGCTCCAGCGGTCCGCCGCCGCGCGGACGTCGACGAGGTCCCGTGCCATGCCCCGGTCCGCGAGGGCGCGGACCTTCGTGCCGACCACGTCCCTCAGGGAGAGCAGCAGTCCGAAATCGCGCCGTTCGGGAGGACCGCACAGCACTTCCTTGAGGACGTCGACCTCGCACTCCTCGCCGGTGGCGGGATCGGTGACGATCAGGCGGGCGGAGAGCGGGTCGGTCTCCAGGGTCCGCACCCGCCAGCCCTCCGCCTCCAGCGCGGCCCGCAGGTGGGCGGCGATCTCCGGCATCGGCCGGGGGTTCTCGGTGGCGACGTCGAGGTCCCGGCTCAGCCGGTCGACCAGGCCGTGCGCCTGGACGGCGTAGCCGCCGGTCAGGACGAGCGGGTACTCGACGCCCGCCGCGAGGACGTCGTCGAGGAGGCGGCGGTGGAGCCCGGTGAGCCTCACCCCGCGCGCCCGGCGACGGCCACCGGTGCCAGTTCGCGGAAGGCGTCCTCCCAGACGACGCGCAGGTCCTTGCTGACGAGGGTGCGCAGGACGGGCCACAGCTCGACGAGGAGGTCCCGGTTGAGGTGCCGGACGAGGTCGTCGTGGCCGCCCTCGGCGAGGACGGTGCGGTAGCAGCTCATCCGCAGCCGGGGCCGGTCGAGGTCGTACTCCGTCAGCCCCGACCAGGCCAGGTGCAGGGGAAGCCGGACCGACCCGTGCCCGGGTCCGCGCAGTGCGGACAGGTCGGTGGGGAGCCGTCGTGCGTACCGTTCGCGCCGTACCTCGGAGACGGTCGCCGTCTCGTGTGCCATGCCTCCGATTATCCCCGCGCGCGGCCGGCCCGGGGGGAACACGCGGCACTTCCGTCACGGGCGGGATCCCGTCAGGGGCGGGGCGGCGGGAAGCCGATCTCCGCGATGTCCTCGGCGAGGTCCGTGAGGGTCACCGACGGGTTGAGGGCCGTCACGACCTCCTGGGTGAGCGGGCGCAGGGCGAGGACGTGGCGGACGGCGCCGAGGTCGACGGGGGTCCCGTAGTACTCCGAGGCCCACTCCGCGTACGCCTCGGGGGTGCGGTCCAGGAGCAGGCGGAGGAGGCCGTGGGAGCCGTCCGGGTCCGGGTGGCCCTCCAGGTCGGGGAAGGCGACCGGGCCGGTGTGCCAGGCGGTGTCCGCGGACTCGCGCCACAGGCAGGCGGTGGTGGCGTGGACGTCGTCCTCGTCCAGGAAGGCGGGCTCCGTCAGGTACTCCCCGAAGGCCTCCGGGACGCCGTCGAGGACGCCGGGCCAGGTCGCGCCGTCCGCGAGCGGGCCGTACGGGCTCAGCGGCGACTCGTGGTCGAAGACGCGGGCGAAGGCCCCCGCCGGGGAGAGGACGATCGTGTACTCGCCGCCCCGGCCGTCCTTCATCGACGCCAGCTGCTCGGTCTCGGACCAGTGCGCGTCGAAGGAGTAGTACCGGCCCTCCCAGGCGGGGCTCAGCACGGCGTCCAGCATCGCGAGGCCCCGGGAGCGGTCGCGCAGTTCCTCGATGCCCGGCAGTGCCCGGGCCACGTCGTAGACGGTCATGGGACCCATTCAAGTGGACGGCACCGACGTGCGGCGCCCCGCCCCCGAACCTACGCTGGCCACGACGCAACCCCGCGAGAGAGGGAGTCCGATGGCGAAGCGCGGCAACAAGAAGCGGGCCCGCAAGAAGAAGAAGGCGAACCACGGCAAGCGGCCCAACGCCTGAGCCGTGACGACGACGGAGGCCGGGCCGGTACGGGCCCGGCCTCCGGTGCGCCGGCGGGCGCGCCGGCCGTGCGTCAGCAGGTGTGGCGGTCGCGGGCCGGGTCGTAGAGGTGGCTGTCGCGGAAGGCCGAGGCCGCGAGGGTGCGGCCGACGAGGATGACGGCCGTCTTGGTGATGCCGGCCTCCCGCACCTGGTCGGCGATGTCCGCGAGGGTGCCGCGCAGGACGACCTCGTCGGCGCGGCTGGCCAGGGCGACGACGGCCGCGGGGCAGTCGGCGCCGTAGTGGGGGAGCAGTTCGGAGACGATCCGGTCGGCGTAGCGGGCGCCGAGGTGGAGGACGAGCAGGGCGCCGCTGCGGCCGAGGGTGGCGAGGTCCTCGCCGTCGGGCATGGGGGTGGCCTGCTGGGCGATCCGGGTGAGGATGACCGTCTGGCCGACGGTGGGGACGGTGAGCTCCCGCTTGAGCGCGGCCGCGGCGGCGGCGAAGGCGGGGACGCCGGGCACGACCTCGTAGGGGATGCCGGCCGCGTCGAGGCGGCGCATCTGCTCGGCCATGGCGCTGAAGACGGACGGGTCGCCGGAGTGCAGCCGGGCCACGTCGCGGCCGGCCTCGTGGGCGGCGGTGATCTCGGCGACGATCTGGTCGAGGTCCATCCTGGCCGTGTCGACGAGCTTCGCGTCCGGGGGGCACTCGGCGAGCAGCTCGGTCGGCACGAGGGAGCCCGCGTAGAGGCAGACGCCGCACTTCGCGAGGGTCCGCGCGCCGCGCACGGTGATGAGGTCGGCCGCGCCGGGCCCCGCGCCGATGAAGTAGACGGTCATCCCTCTTCAGAACCTTTCGTTACGGACCACTGGGTCACGGGCATGGCCGTGCGCCAGCCGGTGAAGCCGCCGACGGGCACGGCGGCGGAGACGGCGAGCCGGATCAGTTCGCCGCCGTGGCGGCGGTACCGGTCGGCGAGCAGGGCCTCGGATTCGAGCGTCACGGTGTTGGCGACGAGCCGGCCGCCGGCGGGGAGCGCGTCCCAGCAGGCGTCGATCAGGCCGGGGGCGGTGAGCCCGCCGCCGATGAAGACCGCGTCGGGGACGGGGAGGCCGGCGAGGGCGGCGGGGGCGGGGCCGGTGACGACCCGCAGCGCCGGCACGCCGAGGGCGGCGGCGTTGCGGGTGATCCGGGCGGCCCGCTCGGGGGACTTCTCGACGGCGATCGCCCGGCAGTCGCGGTGGGCCCGCATCCATTCGGCGCCGATGGAGCCGGAGCCGCCGCCGACGTCCCAGAGCAGCTCCCCGGGGGCGGGCGCGAGCGCGGCGAGCGTGGCGGCGCGGACGTACCGCTTGGTGAGCTGCCCGTCGTGCTCGTAGGCCTCGTCGGGGAGGCCGGGCACGGTGCCGAGGCGGAGGGTGCCGGGGTCGCGGACGCAGTCGAGGGCGAGGACGTGGAGGGCGTCGGTGCGCGGGTGCGGCCAGTCGGCGGCGGTGGCGTCGAGGAGCCGCTCGGCGGGGCCGCCGAGCTGTTCGAGGACCCGGATCCTGGTGCCGCCCCAGCCCGCCTCGCACAGCAGCGCCGCGACCCGGGCGGGGGTCTCGGGGCCCTCGCCGAGGAGGAGGAGCCGGCGCCCGGGGTGGAGGGCGGCGCGGAGCGCGTCGAGCGGCCGGGCGACGAGCGAGAGCGTGTCGACGGCCTCCAGGGGCCAGCCGAGACGGGCGCAGGCGTACGAGACGGAGGACGGGTGCGGGCGGACGTCGAGGCGGTCCGCGCCGACGGTCTCGGCGAGCGTGCGGGCGATGCCGTAGAAGGAGGGGTCGCCGCTGGCGAGGACGGCGATCGCGCGGCCCTCGTGGGCGGCGACCAGTCCGGGGACGGCGGGGCGGAGCGGGGACGGCCAGGGGATCCGTTCGCCGGGGCAGTCGTCCCCGGGGAGGAGGTCCAGCTGGCGGGGGCCGCCGAGCAGCACCTCGGCACCGCGCAGGATCCGGCGGGAGCCCTCGGGGAGCCCGTCCCAGCCGTCCGCGCCGATTCCGACGACCGATATCGCACCGTTCACGTCGGGGACTCTACGTGAGGGCCGCAGGCCGGCGGCACGTGGCGGCCCTCACGTCCGGGCGGGGCGGGGCGGGGACGGGAGCGGGGGCGGCCGGGGCGGGAGCGACCGGGGGCCGGGGCGCGTCCGGGGGGAGCGCGGGGCGGCTCCTCCGTCACTTCCGGGCGGGTGGCCGGGCGCCCGGTGTCATTTCTGCGCGTTCTGCCCGACGTAGAAGAGGAGCCAGACGAAGCCGGCGAAGGCGTGGGTGGCGAAGACGTACACGAAGACGCGGAGCATCACGCCCCGCTCCTTCCAGCCCTCGTCGTCGTGCGCCTTCTCGGTCATGGCGTCCAGGGTACGGCGGCGGGAGGGGCGGACCGGGGGCCGGCGGGGGACGGACCGGGGGCCGGAATACGGGGGCGGCTGGCACCGTTGGACGGGATAGTTTAAGCTTCAACCACTACCGAGAATGGAACGCGAGAGGTGACCACGATGCAGTTCGGGATCTTCACCGTCGGCGACGTGACGGCCGACCCCACCACCGGCCGCACCCCCTCCGAGCACGAGCGCATCAAGAACACGGTCGCCATCGCGCTCAAGGCGGAGGAGGTCGGGCTCGACGTCTTCGCGACCGGCGAGCACCACAACCCGCCGTTCGTCCCGTCCTCCCCCACGACCCTCCTCGGGCACATCGCGGCCCGCACGGAGAACCTGGTCCTCTCCACGTCCACGACCCTCATCACCACCAACGACCCGGTGAAGATCGCCGAGGACTACGCCACCCTCCAGCACCTCGCCGACGGACGCGTGGACCTGATGATGGGCCGCGGCAACACCGGCCCGGTGTACCCGTGGTTCGGGCAGGACATCCGCCAGGGCATCCCGCTCGCCATCGAGAACTACGCGCTGCTCCACAAGCTGTGGAGGGAGGACGTGGTCGACTGGGAGGGCAAGTTCCGCAGCGCCCTCCAGGGCTTCACCTCCACCCCGCGCCCGCTCGACGGCGTCCCGCCGTTCGTCTGGCACGGCTCCATCCGCTCCCCCGAGATAGCCGAGCAGGCCGCGTACTACGGCGACGGCTTCTTCGCCAACCACATCTTCTGGCCCAAGCAGCACACCGAGAAGATGGTCCGCCTCTACCGGCAGCGGTACGCGCACTACGGCCACGGCACCCCCGAGCAGGCGATCGTCGGCCTCGGCGGCCAGGTCTTCGTGCGGAAGAACTCGCAGGACGCGGTACGGGAGTTCCGCCCGCACTTCGACAACGCGCCGGTCTACGGCCACGGCCCCTCCCTGGAGGAGTTCAGCAGCCAGACCCCGCTGACCGTCGGCTCCCCGCAGGAGGTCATCGAGCGCACCCTCTCCTTCCGCGAGTACGTCGGCGACTACCAGCGCCAGCTCTTCCTCGTCGACCACGCCGGACTGCCCCTGAAGACCGTCCTGGAACAGCTCGACATCCTCGGCGAGGAGGTCGTCCCCGTCCTCCGCAAGGAGTTCGCGAACCTCCGCCCGGCGGACGTCCCCGCCACCGCCCCGCTCCACCCCGCCGTCACCGCGAAGAAGGAGGCGTGACCCCCGTGCGCACCCTGAAGCTCGTCGCCGTCTCGGCCGGCCTGAGCAGCCCCTCCTCCACCCGGCTGCTCGCCGACCGCCTCGTCCAGGCCACCCGCTACCGGCTCGCCGAGCAGGAGTACGCCGTCGACGTCGAGGTCCTCGAACTGCGCGGCCTCGCCGTGGACATCGCGAAGAACTTCGTCACCGGCTTCCCCTCGGAGGCGCTCCGGGAGGCCATCGACAAGGTCACGGCCGCGGACGGCGTCATCACGGTGACGCCCGTCTTCACCGCCTCCTACAGCGGCCTCTTCAAGTCCTTCTTCGACCTGGTCGACCCGACGGCGCTCACCGGCACGCCGGTCCTCCTCGGCGCCACCGGCGGCACCGCCCGCCACAGCCTCGTCCTCGACCACGCCCTGCGCCCGCTCTTCGCCTACCTGCGGGCCCGGACCGCCCCGACCGCCGTCTACGCGGCCTCGGAGGACTGGGGCACCGGCGGCGACGAGTACACCGAGGGCCTGCCGCACCGGATCACCCGGGCGGGCGAGGAGTTCGCGACGCTGGTCGCGGCGGTGGCCGACCGCAAGGGCGACTCCGTCGACGCGGACGAGGTCGTCCCCTTCGCGAAGCAGCTGGCCGACCTCCGGCTCGACTGACCGGTTTGTTACGTTGTGGAGGGTAGTTCCCGACGACGGACGGAGGTCGGCGATGGCCGGCGGCAGGATCGTGGTGGGCGTGGACGGCTCGGAACCGTCCCTGGAAGCGCTGAAGTGGGCGGCCGCCCAGGCCGCCCTCACCGGGGGCACGCTCCACGCGGTGATCAGCTGGGAGTACCCCGCCTCCTGGGCGACGCTGATGCCGGGCGTGCCACCGGAGTTCGACCCGGAACGGCTGGCCAAGCAGATCCTCGACCAGTCCCTCGAAGAGGCGCTCACCCCCGAGCAGGCGGCCGCCACCACCCGCACCGTCGTCGGCGGCAACGCGGCGCAGGCGCTGATCGACCAGGCGGCGGGAGCGGCGCTGCTGGTGGTCGGTGACCGGGGGTACAGCGGCTTCAAGGCGGCGGTCCTGGGGTCCGTCTCCACCCACGTCACCCAGCACGCGCCCTGCCCGGTCGTCGTCGTCCGAGGCGCCCCCGCCTGACCGCCCCCGCCCCGCCGGCGGCACCGCACCCGCCGCCCCGCGGAGGAGGGGCGCCGTGCGGCGGGGGCGGGGTCAGTGGGGGGTGGGGTCGGTGAGGGTGAGGGAGAGGTTGTCGGGGGCGCCGTGGGCACGGGCCAGGTCCAGCAGCGCACGGGCCGCCCCGCCCGGCGTGCCCGAGGCCGCCGCGCGCGCCACCGCCTCCGCCGGCACCACCGCCCAGAGCCCGTCCGTGCACAGCAGCAGCCGGTCTCCGGGCCGTACGTCGTGCACGGTCAGCGCGGGCGCGGGCACCGCACCCCCGCCCCCGCCCTCCAGCGCCTTCAGCAGCAGCGCCCGGTCCGGCCGTCCGGCCGCTTCCCCGGGCACCAGCTCCCCGGCTTCGACGAGCGCCTGGACGACCGTGTCGTCCCGGGTGAGCTGCCGCGACCGCCCGTCCCGCAGCAGGAGGGCCCGCGAGTCCCCGAGGTGGGCGACGACGAGCCGGTTGCCGGCGAGCAGCGCGGCGGTGAGCGTCGTACCGGAGGATCCGTCGAGCTCCGCGACGGCCTCGGCGGCGGCCCGGAAGCCGTCCTCCAGGGCGTTGAGGCCGTCCCCGGCCCGCTCGTGCGGCACGGACGGCGCCGGCAGCGCCAGCGACAGCGCGTCGATCGCCGCCCGCGCGGCGCGCCCGCCCTCGGGGCCGTACCCGTCGGCGACGGCGACGAGCCGCGGCGACGCGTGGACGGCGTCCTGCTGTTCGGTGCGGACGAGTCCCCGGTCGAGGAGGGACGTGCCGGAGAGTACGTACGAGGGGTCCTTCGTCATGGCGGTGCCGGTTCCCTTCACGTGGGCCAGCAGGGAGGCCGCGAGGCCGCGGCGCGCCGAGGTCTCGGCCTCGACGGAGGCCCAGTGGGCGCGGATCGCGCGGGCCGCGCCGTCCGGGTCCGCGGCGTGCAGCGCGCACACCCGCCCGATGTCGGCGAGCGGCATGCCGATCCGCCGCAGCCAGGCGATCAGCCGGGCCCGTTCGGTCTGGCCGCCGTCGTAGTACCGGTAGCCGGTGTACGGGTCGACGCGGTCGGGCCGCAGCAGTCCGAGTGCGTCGTAGCGCCGCAGCGCCTTCGCGGAGAGCCCGGTCGCGCGGGCGAAGTCGCCGATGGTGAGGGCCGCTTCCGCCACGTGCCGTCCCCTTCCCTGTGCCTTCCCTGCGCCGGGCGGTCGTCCGCCCGGCACCGCCGATGCTGGGCCTTCCCCGCGGGGGAAGGTCAACCTCCCGCGGAGGGGGCCGTCACGCAGGGCGATGCTCCGCCGTGCGGAGGGCCGCGTCCCGGCGGAGGATGCCCTCATGGACATCAAACTCGAACTCATCGGCGTCCCGGTGACCGACGTCGACCGGGCCAAGGCCTTCTACGAGAAGGTCGGCTTCCACGCCGACCACGACGTGACCGTCAGCGAGGACGTCCGCTTCGTGCAGATGACCCCGCCCGGCTCGGCCTGCTCGATCGCCTTCGGGAAGGGCATCACGGAGATGGCGCCGGGCTCCCTCGACAACATGCAGGTCGTCGTCGACGACATCGAGCGCGCCCGTGCCGAACTGACCGGCCGCGGCGTCGACGTCGGCGCGATCGACGACCGGCCGTGGGGCTCCTTCGTCCACTTCGCGGACCCGGACGGCAACCGCTGGGCCGTGCAGCAGAAGACGCCCCGGGGCCGGTAGGGCGCGGGGGCTCCCCTCGGGACGCGGGGTTCCCCTTCCTGTTCCGGCGGGGCTCACTTGCGGTTGTAGAGCCGCATCGTGACGGCGCCGAACACCGCGACGAAGACCACCGACCACCCCAGGGACCAGGCGATGTCCGCCGCCGGCCAGTTGCCGGCCATCAGTTCCCGCACCGCCGTCGCCAGGTGGGTCACCGGGCTGTTGTTGACGAAGGCCTGGAGCCAGCCCGGCATGGTCTTCGGGTCGACGAAGACGTTGGAGAGGAAGGTCAGCGGGAAGATCACCATCATGCTGACGCCCATGACGGACTTCTCGCTGCGCAGCAGCAGTCCGAACATGGTCCAGATCCACGAGAACGAGAACGAGAAGACCAGCAGCAGCGCGACCCCGAGCAGCACCCCCACGATCCCGCCGTCCGGACGGTAGCCGATGAGGAGCCCGACGCTCAGCATCACGGCGGAGGCGATCAGATAGCGCACGACGTCGCCGAGGAGGTAGCCGACCATCGGCGCGGGCCGCCAGATCGGCAGCGTGCGGAAGCGGTCGAAGACGCCCTTCTCGATGTCGGTGTTGACCGAGACGCCGGTGTACATCGTGATCATGACGACGGACATCACGAGGATGCCGGGCAGCAGGAACTGGATGTACGCCGAGACCGATCCGGCCAGCGCGCCCCCGAAGAGGTACGTGTACATCAGCACCATCATGATCGGGAACGCCGTCACGTCGAACAGCTGCTCCGGCACGTGCTTGATCTTCAGCATCGCCCGCCAGCCGAAGGTGAACGACGCGGAGAGCGCCCCGGGCCGGGGCGGCCGCTCCTGTCCCACGAGCAGGGCGGCGAGCTCGTCGGCCCGGGGCTCGGCGAGTTCGGCCCCGGTGGCGGTGGCGGTGGTGGCCGGGACCGCTGCGGTCTCGGTGTCGCCGGACGTTCCGATGCTCATGCGGCCGACCCCTTCCGGTCGGTGAGGGCGAGGAAGACCTCGTCCAGGCTCGGCTGGCCGAGGGCGAAGTTGTCGACGGTGATCCCGGCGCGGGCCAGCTCGGCGAGGGCGCGGGCGGCCTGTTCGGAGGCGCCGAGGTCGGTGCCGTGCCCGTTGACGGTGGCGGTCAGTGCGACCGGGTCGGGGTCGAGCTGGACGGCGGCCCGCAACGCGCCCGCCAGGACCCGTTCGGCCCGGGGCCGCTGCTCCGCGTCCCGGAGCCGCACGTGCACGGAGCCGGAGCCCACCGACGCCTTCAGCTCGCCCTTCGTGCCCTCGGCGATCACCTTGCCGTGGTCGATGACGGCGATCCGGGAGGCGAGCTGGTCGGCCTCGTCGAGGTACTGGGTGGTGAGGAGGACGGTCGTGCCCTGCGCGACGACGGCCCGCACGATGTCCCAGACCTGGTTGCGGCTGCGCGGGTCGAGACCGGTGGTCGGCTCGTCGAGGAAGAGCAGGTCCGGGGTGTTGAGGATGGACGCGGCGATGTCGATGCGCCGCCGCATGCCGCCCGAGTAGTTCTTCACCTGCCGGTCGGCGGCCTCCGCGAGCCCGAACGCGTCGAGCAGCTGGGCGGACCGGTCGCGGGCGGCCGGCCTGCCGTGCCCGAGCAGCCGGGCCAGCAGGACGAGGTTCTCCGTGCCGGTCAGGTCCTCGTCGACGGAGGCGTACTGGCCGGTGAGGCTGACCCGGCCCCGGACGGTGTCGGCCTCCGCGACGACGTCGTGCCCGAAGACGCGGGCGCGGCCGCCGTCGGGCCGGAGCAGGGTGGCGAGCATCTTGACGGCGGTGGTCTTCCCGGCGCCGTTGGGCCCGAGCAGTCCGTACACCGTCCCGGCGGGCACCCGCAGGTCGACGCCGTCGACGGCCCGGTTCTTCCCGAAGACCTTCACGAGGTCCTCGGTCTCCACCGCGAAGGCGCTGTTCCCGGTCATCCACGGCCTCCCTGCTGCCGGACGTCACCCTCCAGTCTGCTGCGGGACGGGCGCGGGCGCAGTCCGGGGAGGGACACGGCCCCGTGCCGGAGGGCGGCACGGGGGCCGGGGGGCGGCACGGGGGCCGGGGGGCGGCACGGGGGCCGGGCAGGACGGAGGGCCGGTCGGTACGGAGGGCCGGTCGGTACGGAGCGGGCGGCGGACCGTACCGAGCGGGGTGCCGGTCAGTACGGAGCGGGGTGACCGGCGGCGTCCTCGTGCGTGTAGAAGAGGTAGAAGCACCCGGCGCCCACGGCGATCGCCGTCGCGAGCCCGAGCCCGCTCGACGACAGGACGCTCGCCCCGGAGAGGCTGTAGAGGAAGCCGGTCGCGGCGCCGGCGAGCGCTCCCCACGCCACGGAACGCGCCTCGCGCGGGAGGACGTGCCCGTAGGTGCGCAGGGCCCACAGGCCGCCGCCGAGGGCGAGGGCGGAGACGACGCCGAGCCAGAGCTGGCCCCAGGTGAGTGCTCCGCCGTGCCGCGAGACGGTGGCGGCCCAGAGGCCGTAGAGGATGCCGATGACGGCGGGCAGGACGGCGCCGTGCAGTTCCACGGAACGCCGTGCGGGTACCGCTGCGTGTGCGGCCATGGCAGGAGCTCCTTCGTGTCGCCCCCCTGCTGCTGCATCCTCCAGGGCACACCCGTCACCGGCGCCCCGCAAGTGGATCAGCCCGTCCCGGCCGCGTTCAGCCGGCGGGCCGCACGGCGACCGCGTCGATCTCGAAGAGCATCCCCGGCAGGGCGAGCGAGGCGACGCCGCTGAGGGTCTGCGCGGGCAGCCGGTCCCCGAAGGCCCCGTGCAGCGCCTTCCCGAGCACCTCCAGCTTCCCGAGGTCGTGGTCGACGACGTACGAGCCGAGCCGGACGACGTGCTCGTAGCCGAGGCCGGCCCCTTCGAGGGCGTGCCGGAGGTGGGTGAGGGAGAGCGCGACCTGGTCGGCGAAGTCGCCGGGGACGGGTGCGCCGGTGGCGTCGGAGGCGTACTGCCCGCCGATGAAGACGAGTTCGCCGGGGGCGGAGGCGGCGTGGCTGTAGCCGAAGGGGGTGGGGTCGTGGAGGGTGGGCGGGTTGGTGAGAGCGCGCTGATCGGTCATGACGGGTGGTTCCTTCCGCTCAGAGTTTTCCTCGATGTTCCGTATCCAGGATCAAGGTCCGGCGGGGGCCGGGAATTCCCTCCCCCCGGCCCTTCCCTCCCGCCCTGCCTCACGCCCTTCCCTCCCGCCCTTCCCTCACGCCCCTCACGCCACGTCGGCGAACCACCGCCGGATCCGGTCCGGGGCGTCCGGCGCCTGGCGTTCGGCGCGCTCGCGGACGGCGTCCAGGGTCTGCGCGGCGAGTTCGCGGCGCCAGGCCAGGTCGGCGCGGCCCATCGCGCCGGCGATGGCGCACTCGGGGGCGCGCCCCCCGGTGGGGCCCGCGCCCGGTCCCCGCTGCCGGATCTCGGTGCAGCGGAACGCCTCTTCAGGCCCTTCCAGGGCGGTGACGACGTCCATGAGGGTGATCCGGTCGAGGTCGCGGGCGAGCCGGAAGCCGCCCTTGGGGCCGGAGGCCGAGATGAGGATGCCGGCCCGGACGAGCGCCTGGAGCTGCTTGTTGAGGTACGCGGCGGGCAGCTCGTGATAGGCCGCGAGCCGGGCCGCGGTGACCGCCCGCCCGGGGCCGATCCAGGCCAGGTTGAGACAGCTGTGGAGCGCCCACTCCACGCCTTCGTTCATCCTCATGATCCTGGACCTTATCCATCCAGAATGCGAGGAGCAAGAACACTTCTTCCCGCGCCCCTCCCGCACCCCTTCACTCGTCCGGCGTAGCCGGAAGGTCGAATTCGGGTGATTCCTCCCAGGATGGGGCCATGAGCCAGAACAGCACGCCTCCGCGCCCGGCCGCCTCACCCCGCCCCCCGAAGCAGAGCTCGTCCGGGGCGTGGGCCTCCGGCGGGACGCTCTTCGCCGGCGTCCTCATGCTGGTCACCGGCATCATGGACGTCTTCCAGGGCATCGCCGGCATCGCCGAGGACGACGTCTACACCCGCGTCGGCGACTACGTCTTCAAGTTCAACCTGACCACCTGGGGCTGGATCCACCTGATCGTCGGCATCGTCGTCGCGATCGCCGGCTACGGGATCCTCAAGGGCGCCGAGTGGGGCCGCGTCGCCGGCATCAGCCTGGCCTCCCTCAACGTCCTGCTCCAGTTCCTCTTCCTGCCCTACCAGCCGTGGTGGGCGCTCTTCTCGATGGCCATCTCGATCTTCGTGATCTGGGCCCTCGCCACGGACGACGCGTACGGCCCCGGCGAGCGGTACTGACCGGCCGGAGGGAAGGGCGAACGATGAACCCACCACCCCGCGCCCGGCTGCGGCGGGCGGCGGGCGCGGCCCTCCTGGCCCTCGCCGTCACCGGCGCGGCCACCGGCTGCGACGCCGCCAAGGAGGCCGCCGGCGACATCGTCTCCTCGGCGACCGCCGCCGTCGCCTCGGCCGCGCAGCAGAAGATGGACCAGGTCAAGGACGGCGTGAACGCCTCCGGCGACGTCGACGCCGGGGCGACCTCGGTCGACGGGGACCGCACGGTCGCCACGATCACCGCCACCAACCCCCTCGACACGACCGCCGACTACGCGGTCGTGGTCACCTTCAGGGACGACGGCGGGAACCTCCTCGACACGGTCTTCCTCACGATCGACGGCGTCGGGGCCAAGGCCTCCAAGTCCGGTACGGCGCGCAGCAATCGGACGCTCTCCGGAGCGACGACCGCGGAGATCGCGCAGGCCCTGCGACACTGAGGCCGTGGACCGAGCCCTCACCGACGCGACCGGCACGCCCCGGGACACCGGCACCCCCCGGGCCCCGCTCCCGGCCCCGCCCCCGCCCCTCCGGCCCAGGCGCCGCACCCGTGCGCTCGTCTGGGCCGCCGGGCTGCTGCTGGCCCTCCCGGCGGTCCTCGCCGGCTGCCGGGCGCTCGACACCGACGGCGTCACGCCCCTGCCCCAGCTCCTCTCCTTCCTGCCCTGGGCGACCGCCCCCGCCGGACTCGGGCTGCTCCTCGCGGCCGCCTCCCGCCGCCGGGTGCCGGCCTACCTCGCGGTGCTCGTCCTCCTCGCCACCGTCTGGGCGTCGCTGCCGTACACGCCGCTGCCCGCCGTCACGCACGGCACCCCGGTCGCCCGGATCCGCGTCATCGCCGCGAACGTCGAGTTCGGCCAGGCCACCGCCGCGCTCATCGACCTCGCGCGCCGGGAGCGGCCGCAGCTCCTGTACGTCTCCGAGTGCGACCCCGCCTGCGGGCGCGCGCTCACCGCCGCGCTCTCCGGGACGCTCCCGCACCGGGTGTCGGTCGACGCGGCGGGCTCCGCCGGGTCCGTGCTGCTCAGCGCCTACCCGCTGCGCGACCGGTCCGTGGTGCCCTCCACCATGGGCATGCCCGGCGCCACCGCGACCGTCGCCGGCCGGCCCGTCCGTCTCCAGCTGGCGCACCCGATGCCGCCGCTGCCCGGCCAGGTCGCCCTGTGGAAGCGGGAACTGGGCCGCCTCCGGGACACCGTGGCCGCCCGCCCGGCCGGCGGGACCCTGCTGGTCGCCGGCGACTTCAACGCCTCCCAGGACCACGCCGCCCTCCGCTCCCTCGCCGCCGCGGGCCCGCTCCTCGACGCGGCCCGCGTCACCGGCGCCTCCCGCACCCCCACCTGGCCCGCCGAGGGCCCCCTGCCGCCGTACGTCCAGATCGACCACGTCCTCACCACCCCCGACCTCGCCGCCGTCGCCACCCGCTTCCCCGCCCTCGCGGGCAGCGACCACCGGGCCGTCCTCGCCGACCTCGACCTGCACGACGGGCGCTGATCGGCGACGCTGGGGACATGGACAACGAGCAGATCCTCGACGACATCGGCGCGCTCGTGGAGGAGGAGCGCGCCCTGCGCGGACGCACCGGCGGCCTCCTCCCCGAGGAGCGCGAACGCCTCGCCGCCCTCGAGGTCCGCCTGGACCAGTGCTGGGACCTCCTCCGGCAGCGCCGCGCGAAGGAGGAGTTCGGCGAGGACCCCGACACCGCCGCCCTCCGGCCGGGCCCCGAGGTCGAGTCCTACCGCAACTGAACCCGGGGGCCCCGCGTAGGTTGGGCCCATGGGCAGAGAAGAGCGGGAGAAGGGGCTGCTCGCGCCGCCCGCGTGGCTGACCGCGGGGCTGCGCCCCGCCCCCGTCCCCGTCCCCTGGGCGGCCGTCGCCCGCGCCTCCCTCGCCCTGTCGGCGCCGCTCGCCGTCGGACTGGCCGCGGGCCGGCCCGAATACGGCGCGCTCGTCTCGATGGGCGCGCTCTCCGGTGTCATCGGGGACACCGCCGACGCCTACCGGATGCGCGTCTTCAACATCGCCGTCCCGCAGCTCTTCGGCGCGCTGGGCGTCACCCTCGGCACGCTCGTCTTCGGGCACGGCTGGATCGCGGTCGCGACGCTCACCCTCGTCGCGCTCGTCTCCGGGATGATCTCCTCGATCGGCGCGGTCGCCTCCGCCTCCGGCCTGCTGCTGCTCCTGAACGCCGTGGTCGGCGCGGGCCTGCCGATGCCCGACCCGTGGTGGAAGGCGCCGCTGCTGCTGACCGCCGGCGGCCTCGTCGTGCTGGTGCTGACGCTGCTCGGCTGGCCCCTGCGGCGGGCCGCGCCGGAGCGGGCCGCGGTGGCGGCGACCTACCGGACGGTCGCCGAACTGTACGAGGCGGCGGGCTCGGAGGCGTACCAGGAGAAGCGGCACGCGGTCACCGCCTCGCTCAACCAGTCGTACGACCTGATCCTGGCCCGCCGCACCCGCCAGCACGGCCGCACCTCCTCGCTGGCCCGGCTGCTCGCCCAGCTCAACGTGCTGATCCCGCTGCTCGACGCCGCGCCCGCCGCCGACCTGCGGGCCCGGCTGCACGGCCCGCTGCCGCCCGCCGTCGCCGCGACCGTCCGCGACCTGGCCGACGCGGTGGAGACGGGCCGGACCGACCACCGGGAACCGGAGCTCCCGCCGTCGACGCGGCCCGCGGAGAAGGCCGTCGAGCAGGCCCTCCGGCACGCCGTCACCGTCGTCCACGAGGCCGAGCCCGACCCCTACGACGTCGACGACCGGCTCGGCCGCCCCGCCGCGCTCACCGTCCGCGCCCGCCGCGCCGCCCGCACCATGCTGCTCTCCGAGCCGTCCTGGCGGTACGGGCTCCGGCTCGCGCTCTGCATCGGCCTCGCCCAGGCGCTGGTGTCGCTGGTCGCGGTGCCCCGCTCGTACTGGGTGGCGCTCACCGTCACCTTCGTGATGAAGCCGGACTTCGGCTCGGTCTTCTCCCGGGCCGTGCTGCGCGCCGTCGGCACCTGCCTGGGCCTGGTCGCGGCCGCGCTGGTGCTGGCCGAGGTGCCCCGCGGCTGGTGGGACGTGCCGGTGATGGCGGTGCTCGCCGGGCTCATCCCCGCCTGGTCGGCGAAGGGGTACGCCTTCCAGACGGCGGCCATCACCCCGGTCATCCTGCTCCTCTCCGACGCCCTCAACCAGCAGGGCTTCGACCTCGTCCTGCCCCGGCTGTACGACTCCCTCATCGGCTGCGCCATCGCGCTCGTCGCCGGCTACCTGCTGTGGCCGGAGTCGTGGCACAGCCGGATCGGCGACCGGCTCGCCGACGCGGTCGCCGACACCGCCGCCTACGTGGACCGCGCCTTCGGCTCCGGTGCCGCCGCGGGCCCCGGCGCCGACGCGGGCCGGCTGCGGGCCCGCCGCAAGCTGTACCGGGACCTGTCGGCGGTCCGCTCCGAGTTCCAGCGGGCCCTCACCGAGCCGCCGCCGACCGGCACCCGCGCCGCCGCCTGGTGGCCGCTGGCGATCGCCGTCGAGAGGATCGTGGACGCCACCACGGCCGCCCGGATCCGGGTCGCGCACGGCGCCCCGCCGCCGGACCCGGCGGAGGTCGCGGCGGTCGCCCGCGAGCTGCGGGAGCTGGCCGAGGGGCTGCGCGCCTCGGAGACCCTCGTCCCGGTCCGCACGGAGCTGCCCGGAGACGAGGACGGCGTCCTCGCGCCGCTCCGCCAGGAGGTCCGCGCGGCCCGCGCCATCGCCGGTCCCGAGCTGGGATAAACCCCCTCCGGAACGGTGCGCGGGGGCGCGTGGGAGGACTTACCGGCGGTCACGGAACCGAACCCTCCTGCCACCGTTACCGGATCCCACCGGGGCGACTACGATGCGCTCGACCGCCCCGGCGTGATCAGCGCCCGCCCCCCGTCCGCGCCCGCGCCCGGCCGGCCGACCGGCCCGCCGACCGGGCCGCCCCGCCCTCCGCACCTCCCTACCCGCCCGTACCCCTCCGTCGTCCGGACCCCCACATCCCTCCCCAGGACTCCGAGGACACCGACATGCGCACGACCACCGGCAGAGGGCTCCAGCCCAACGTCCTCGGCACCTTCGACACGATCGTCATGGCCGTCGCGGGCAGCGCCCCCGCCTACTCGCTCGCCGCCACGACCGCGGTGCTCTCCGGGGCCGTCGGGCTCGCCGGGCCGGCCGCGCTGCTCTACTGCGCGATACCCATGCTCGGCATCGTCCTCGCCTACGCGCGCCTCGGCCGCATCGACGTCAACGCGGGCGCCGGCTACTCCTGGGTGGGCCGCACGCTCCACCCCTTCCTCGGCTTCCTCTCGGGCTGGGCGCTGGTCTTCGCCGCCACCGTCTTCATGGTCGCGGGCTCGCTGCCCGCGGGGGCGCTCACCCTCGCCCTCTTCGACCGGGACCTCGCCGCCTCGACCCCGCTGGCCGCCGCCGTCGGCGCCTGCTGGTTCCTGCTGATGCTCGGCGTGGTGCTCGGCGGCGCCCGGCTCACCGTGCGGGCCCAACTCCTGATGTCGGGGGTCGAGATGGCGATCCTGATGGCCTTCGTGCTGGCGGCGGTGGCCCACCGCGGGCACGCCGTCGCCTTCGACTGGTCCTGGTTCGGCCTCGGGCACTTCGACGGGCCGGAGGGCTTCGCCGCGGGCGCGCTGATCGCCGCCTTCTACTACTGGGGCTGGGACGTCACCAGCAACCTCAGCGAGGAGACCCGCGACAGCCGGCGGACCGCCGGGCTCGCCGCCCTCGTGGGCGTCGGCTTCGTCTTCCTCCTCTTCGAGGCGTACACGGTCGCCGTGAACGTGCTGCTGCCCGCCGACCGGATCCTGGCCGCCGGGCCGAACGTGCTCGCCGTCCTCGGCGAGGAGGTCTGGCCGGGCGTCGGCGGGAAGCTCCTCGTCGTCGCCGTCGTCCTGTCGACGGTCGCGACCCTGGAGACGACGCTGCTCCAGGTCACCCGCTCGCTCTTCGCGATGGGCCGCGACCGCACCCTGCCGGCCGCGCTCGGCCGGGTCCACCACCGCTGGAACACCCCGTGGGTCGCGGTCGTCGCGGTCGGCGCCGCCGCGCTGGTCCTCTTCGCCGGCGCGGCCGCCGCCGGCTCCGTCCAGCGGATCCTGCGGGACGCGGTCTCCGCGATCGGCCTCCAGATCGCCTTCTACTACGGCCTGGCCGGCATCGCCGCCGTCGTCGCCTACAAGTCCCTGCTGCTGCGGTCGGCGAAGAACCTGCTGCTGGGCGGGGTGTGGCCGCTGCTCGGCTCGGGCTTCATGCTGTGGGCCTTCGTCGAGTCGCTGGGCGAGCTGTCCACCACCGCCCTCACCATCGGCCTCGGCGGACTCGCCGCCGGGCTCGTCCCGATGGCGGTGTACTGGCGCCGGGGCAGCGACTACTACCGCCCCGCCCGCCTGGACGCCTCCCGCGCGCTGGCCGCCGCCGACGAGTCGGCCCCCGTCTCCCCGGGCGCGCGCCTGCGGGACAAGAGCTACGCCACGGACTTCTGACCCCCCACCATCCGACGCACCGACCGAAGGAGGTCCCCATGGGCGTACGCCGACGCGCCCTCAGGCGGTCCCGCGGGGAGCGGTTCACGCCAGACTTCGACCCGGACTTCGGTGACCGCGCGCTGACGGAGGCCCGCCACGACATCGTGATCGGCCGCTGGCAGGGCGTCCGGGACCTGCTCGCCGCCACCGGCGACGACTGGGCCCGCCGCACCCACCGGATCCGGCTCCTCTCGCACGCCGCCGCGGGCAGCTCCACCGTCGAGACCTGGCGGGCCGCCGAGCCGCGCAGCGCGGACGCGGCGGTGCTGCGGGCCGCGACCGAGGTGGTGCGGGTCTTCGACGCGGCCATCGCCGCCGGCCGGGGCGCCGCGGTCGACCGGACCCGGATCGACGCCGCCGTCGAGGCCTGCCGGGGCGCGGCGGAGGCGGCGCCCGCCGACCCGATGCCGTGGGTCTCGCTGCTGTCGGTGGCGAGACTGTACGAGGGAGGCGTACCGCGCCGCGAACTGCGCTACTGGTTCGACGAGTTGAGGCGCCGCGATCCGTACAACACGGAGGGGCACGTGCAGGTGCTGCGCTACCTCTCGGCGCGCTGGCACGGCACCCACGGCTCCATGTACGACTTCGCGCGCGACGCGGCGGGGGTGGCGCCGCCCGGTTCGCCGCTGCCGGTCCTGGTGCAGGTGGCGCGGGTCGAGGAGTACCGCTACATCGCCGACGGGGCACTGGGCCGCGGCCCGGTGCGCGGCTTCGACCAGCACTGGAAGCACGAGCTGGCGGTGACCGAGCTGCGGCGCACCTACGACCGCTGGATCGGCGGCCGGGACCCCGCGCTCCCGGTCGCCCCGGAGGAGGTCGGAGACCTCAACTTCCTCGCGCACGCCGCCTGCTACGCGGGCCAGGTGGAGTGGGCCCGGGACCTGATGGGCCTGCTCGGCAAGCGGGCGGCGTGGGTCCCCTGGGCCTACACGGGCGATCCGGAGGACCAGTTCGTCCGCTTCCGGGAGGGCCTGGGGGTCGGCTGACCGCCCCCGGGCCCCGGGCCTCCGCCCTCCCGGGCCCTCCCGGGCCCGGGGGAGGGGCCTGATCAGACGCCGATGTCGCGCCCGTCGTTGCGCCACACGGCGACGACGGACGGGCGGACGATCTTCCCGGGTCCGTCGGGCCAGGCGGAGGCCGGCTTCTCCACGGAGGCGCCGTCGATCTCGCCCGGGTGCTGCACGGCGACGAGGACGCGGCGGTCCTGGATGACCGGGCCGCAGGTCTCGGCGCCCCGCGGGACGGTGAGGAACTGCTTCAGCTCGCCGCGGCGCTCGCCGTGGGTGGCGACGCCGAAGAGGCCGTCGTGGGTGCCCAGGGCGTTGCCGTCGGTGGAGATCCACAGGTTGCCGTGCGGGTCGAAGGCCACGTTGTCGGGGCAGGAGATCGGGGAGACCTTCTCCTTCGGGTAGCCGGCGAAGTAGGTGGCCGGGTCCTCCGGGTCGCCCGCGACGAGGAAGAGGCGCCAGGCGAAGCCGTCGGCGGCCGGGTCGTCCCAGTGCTCGGCGAGCTCCAGGACCTGCCCGTGCTTGTTGAGGTTGCGCGGGTTGGCCTCGTCGACGCCCGGGTTGGTGCCCTTGCCGCGGTTGGTGTTGTTCGTCAGGGCGACGTAGACGCGGCCGGAGCGCGGCGACGGCTCGACGTCCTCGGGGCGGTCCATCTTCGTCGCGCCGGCCTTGTCGCCGGCGAGGCGGGTGAAGACGAAGACCTCCTCGGCGGTCATGCCGGGCACGTGCGAGACGGCGCCGCCCGGACCCGCCGTGGCGAGCGGGATCCAGGTGCCGGAGCCGTCGAACTCGCCGTCGTTCGGGAGCTTGCCGGTGCCGTCGACCTCGGCGGCCGGGGAGTCGCCGGTCAGCTTGGCGACGTACAGCGTGCCCTCGTCGAGCAGGGTGAGGTTGTGCGCGCGGGCCCGGCGGGACTCGCCCTTCATCATCCGCTTCGAGGAGACGAACTTGTAGAAGTAGTCGAAGCGCTCGTCGTCGCCCATGTAGACGACCGGACGCCCGTCGGCCGTCAGGCGCGGCTGCGCGGCCTCGTGCTTGAAGCGGCCGAGCGCGGTGCGCTTGCGGGGCGTCGACTCGGGGTCGTACGGGTCGAGCTCGACCACCCAGCCGAAGCGGTGGACCTCGTTCGGCTCCTGCGCGAGGTCGAAGCGCTTGTCGAACCGCTCCCACTTGCGCTCGGAGGCGCCGGTGCCGACGCCGTACCGCTTGTCCGTGACGGACGAGCCGTTGGCGAAGTACTGGTTGAAGTTCTCCTCGCCGTGGAGGGTGGTGCCCCACGGGGTGGTGCCGCCGGCGCAGTTGTTGAGCGTGCCGAGGACGGTGCGGCCCTTCGGGTCCGCGGAGGTCCGCACGAGCGCGCCGCCCGCGGCGGGCCCCGTCAGCTCGAACTCGCTGGTGGTGTGGAGGCGCCGGTTCAGGTGGTGGCGGGTGACCGGGGTGAGCTTGCCGGTGCGCCGCTCCTCCTGCACCACGACGACGGAGAGGCCGTGCGCGGCCCAGGCGATCTCGACCTGCTCGCGGGTCGGGTTCGCGGCGTCGTACCCGCGGAACATCAGCACTTCGTCGGTGTACTCGTGGTTGGCGACGAGCACCTGGCGCCCGTGCTCCCCGCGCAGCGGCAGCAGCGACAGGAAGTCGTTGTTGTACCCGAACTGACCGGCCTGCGCGGCGGCCGTCTGCTTCTCGGAGTCGAAGGCGGGGGCGCCGCGGAGGATCGGCTCGCCCCACCGGATGACGACGTTCTGCCCGTAACCGGAGGGGACGGTGACCTGGTCGGCCGTGTTGGGCGCGACCGGCGCGAAGCGGAGGCCGCGGGCGCCGTCCGCCTTGGGCTCCGGCCGGTGGCCGGGGTGCGCCTGCGCCTCCTGGGCGCCGCCGAGCACCAGCGAGCCGCCGGCGGCGGAGGCGACGGTCACGACGGCGGCGGCGCGGAGCGCGGAGCGGCGGGAGAGCACGCCGGCTATGACGTCGCCGACGTACTCGTTCCCGCTGGTGTTCGGCACCTCCTGGAAGCAGGCGTCACCGCACCGGAAGCGGCAGGTGAGCGCGGACCGGCCGCCCCCGTGGGAGTGGGAGCCGATCATCGGCAGGAGCTTGCGCACGTGGTCCTCCTCCGGCGCAGCACTGCGCCGACATGGTGTCGGGAATTCCGTTCGGCCGTGACGGTATGTGTGCACGTCTGCACGGGGGAGGCGGCGGAGTGAACGCCGGATGAATGAGCGGCAACCGTGACCGACGGGGTCCCCGGAACCGGAGGACGCGGCCGCTAACCTTACGTGTCCGCCCTGGCCAGGGGTGAAGGACGCATACCGCATCCAACTCATGCGAAAGGGTTCGCCCATGGGTATTCGGAGCTTGCTGCGCAAGGTATTCGGCCGCGACCGCGAAGATCCCGCGACCCCCTCCGTCCCGTCCCAGTCCCGCGAACCCGGAGACGCCCCCCAGCCGTCCCTCCCGGCCGCGGACGCCCCCGCCCAGGACTCCGCGCCCGCGGACTCCGCGTCCCGGACCCCCGAGGCGACCCCGGAGCCGGCTCCGGCCACCGCCCCGGCCGCGGCGCCGACCGCGGACCCGGCCACCGCCGAGCCCGCCGAGGCGGCCGCCCGCAAGGCGGCCGACGACCTGGTGGCCGCCGCCTTCGACAACCCCCAGATCCCCAAGGCCCGCACCGCCCCGGAGCCCGCACCGGAGCCGACGACCGTTCCGGCGACCGACACCGAGCCGGTGGCCGACGCGGTCGGGGAAGCGGAGCCGGGCGCGAAGGCGGACGCCGAGCCTGTGGCCGCCCCGGTGGCCGACACCGTCCCCGTGGCCGACGCCGAGCCGGTGGCCGACGCGGTCGCGGAGCCGGTGGCCGACGCGGTCGCGGAGCCGGTGGCCGACGCGGTCGCGGAAGCGGAGCCGGACGCGAAGGCCGACGCCGACGCGAAGACGGACGCGGTCGTGTCCGAGGTGCCGGAGGCCGCTGCCGCCGACGTCGCGGAGCCGGCTGCGGCGCAGACCGACGCTGCTGCGGAAGTGGACACCGACGCGGAGGCGCAGTCGTCGGCGACGGCGACCGACGCCGCTGCGGCGGTGGTCACGCCGGAGGCGGACGCCGTCGAGCCGGAGGCGATCACGGACGCCGACGCGAAGGTGGAGGCGGAGTCGGAGTCGGAGTCGGACGTCGCCGCAGACGCGGACGCCGACGCGCAGCCGCCGACGGCGGACGCGGACACCACCACGGTGGTCACGCCCGACGCCGGCGCGGAGTCGCCCGCCACGGAGCCCGACGCCGCTGCGGCCGAGCCGAAGGCGGACGCGGACGCGGCGGAGCACGGGGCGGAGGCGACGCCGACCGCCGCCGACGCGGACGCGGCGGAGCCGCAGGCGACCGCCGAGGCCGAGGTCGCGCCGGAAGCGGTCGTGACCGCTCCCACCGAGGCGGAGCCGCAGGCCGACGCGGCCGAGCCCGAGGCGGAGGCCGCTCCGGCCGCCGGCGCGAGCGCCGGCGCGGAGGTCGAGGCCGAGGCCGAGGCCGCCCCGGAGGCCGGCGTCGACGCCGACGCCCCGGCAGGGCAGGCCGCGCCGGAGGCCTCCGGCGCGGAGACCGGGGCGGCGGAGCCGCAGGAGGCCCCCGCCGAGGAGGCACCCGCCGCGGAGGTCACCGCGCCGGCCGCCGGGGCCGAACCCGTCGCCGCGCAGGCGGAGGACGCCGAGCCCGTCGCCGCGCAGGGGCCCGCCGTCCCGCTCGCGCGGGTGAAGGCGGCCGCGCCGCAGCTGGCGGAGGCGTACAAGGCGGCCGGCGGCGTGCTCCGCAAGGCGGGGATCGAGGGGGCCCGGGCCCGGGTGTTCCTGGTCGTCGACCGGTCCGGTTCGATGCGCGGGTACTTCAAGGACGGGTCCGTGCAGCGCCTCGCCGAGCAGGCCGTCGCGCTCGCGGCGCACCTGGACGAGGAGGCGACGGTGACGACCGTGTTCTTCTCGACCGACATCGACGGGGTCGTCGACCTGACCCCCGCCGGCCTCACGCCGACCCGCGTCGAGGAGATCAACGCGGGCCTGGGCCGCCTGGGGCGGACGAACTACCACCGGGCCGTCGAGGAGGTCCTCGCCCGCCACGAGAAGGACGACGCGTCCCGCCCGGCGCTGGTGATCTTCCAGACGGACGGGGCCCCCGAGTCCCGTACCGCCGCGACCCAGGCGCTGGCCGAGGCCGCCGGCCGCCCGCTGCACTGGCGCTTCACGGCGTGGGGCGAGGAGGACGGCAAGGCCTTCGACTACCTGCGCAAGCTCACCGCGGACCGGACGGCGACGCACTTCGCGGGCCCGGCGCCGGTCGAGACCCCGCACGCGGAGTTCTACCGCGGCGTCGTCGACGGGCTCGCGCTCTAGCCGCGCGGCGCACGTCCGCCCCCTGCCTCTCATCGAGGTGAGTGGATCTCCGCAGGCCCGTTAGGATTTCGACCATGGCGGCCACTGGATCCGAGAAGCAGGGGGCGAAGGCGTTCTACGTCACGACCCCCATCTACTACGTCAACGACGCTCCTCACCTGGGCCACGCCTACACGACCGTCGCAGGCGACGTGCTCACGCGCTGGCACCGTCAGCGCGGCGAGAAGGTGTGGTACCTCACCGGCACGGACGAGCACGGTCAGAAGATCATGCGCACGGCCGAGGCGAACGACGTCACGCCCCAGGCCTGGTGCGACAAGCTCGTCGAGGAGGCCTGGAAGCCCCTCTGGGAGCACCTGAACATCGCGAACGACGACTTCATCCGCACCACGCAGAAGCGTCACACGGACCGCGTCCAGGAGTTCGTGCAGGACCTGTACGACAAGGGCGAGATCTACAAGGGCGGCTACGAGGGCCCGTACTGCGTCGGCTGCGAGGAGTTCAAGCTCCCGGGCGACCTCATCGAGGCGGAGGACGGCACCAAGCTCTGCTCCGTCCACAAGAAGCCGGTGGAGATCCTCAAGGAGGAGAACTACTTCTTCAAGCTGAGCGAGTACGGCCCGAAGCTCCTGGAGTTCTACGAGGCGAACCCGGACTTCGTGCAGCCGGAGTCGGCGCGCAACGAGGTCCTGAACTTCGTGAAGCAGGGCCTGGAGGACCTCTCCATCTCGCGGTCGACCTTCGACTGGGGCATCCCCGTCCCGTGGGACGACAAGCACGTCGTCTACGTGTGGGTCGACGCGCTCCTGAACTACGCGACGGCCGTCGGCTACGGCGCCGACCAGGCGAAGTTCGACGAGACCTTCCCGGCCGACGTCCACCTCATCGGCAAGGACATCCTCCGCTTCCACGCGATCATCTGGCCGGCGATGCTGATGGCGCAGGGCCTCCCGGTCCCGGGCAAGGTCGCGGCCAACGGCTGGCTGATGGTCGGCGGCGAGAAGATGTCGAAGTCGAACCTGACCGGCATCAAGCCGCAGGACCTGACCTCGCACTTCGGCGTGGACGCGTACCGCTGGTACTTCCTCCGCGCGATCGCCTTCGGTCAGGACGGCTCGTTCTCGTGGGAGGACTTCTCCGCCCGCTACACCTCCGAGCTGGCCAACGACTACGGCAACCTCGCCTCCCGCGTGGCGGCGATGGTCGGCAAGTACTTCGGCGGCGAGCTGCCGGCGTCGGCCGCCGACGGCGACGCCGAGAAGGCGGTCCAGGAGGGTCTGGCGAAGGCGGTCGCGACCGCCGACGCCAAGATCGGCGAGGAGCTGGACTTCCAGGGCGGCATCCTGGCGGTCTTCGACTTCGTGAAGCAGGTCAACGGCTACATCACGGAGCAGGAGCCGTGGAAGGTCGCGAAGGACGAGTCGGAGGAGGGCCGGGCCCGCCTGGCGACGATCCTCTACACGGCCGCCGAGTCCCTCCGCGCCGCCGCCGTCCTGCTGAACCCGGTGATGCCGGAGTCGTCCCAGAAGCTGTGGGACTCGCTCGGCGCCGAGCCGTCCCTGGGCGCCCTGGCCGCCCAGCCCGTCCAGGACGCGGCCCGCTGGGGCCAGCTCCCGGCCGGTGCGACGGTGACGAAGGGCGCGGTGCTCTTCCCGCGCCTGGAGGACCCGAAGAAGGACTGACGTCCGCCGGTGAGCACACCGGAAGGTACGCCGAAGGCCGCCGCCCGCACCGGGCGGCGGCCTTCGCCGTGTCAGCCGGCGGGGACGGGACCGGGACGGGGGACGAGGGCGGGGACGGGACCGGGGAGGACGGCGGGGAGGGGGGCGGGGGCGGAGGCTCCGGCCAGCAGCAGCTCCCGCATCAGCGCGGGGAGCGTGCCGGGCAGGGAGACCACGCGGTAGGCACCTCCGGCGCACCGCCAGCCGTCGAGGACCTTCAGCAGGGCGCTGTCGCAGAACGTCAGCTCCCGGCAGTCGAGGACCAGGCTCCGGCGGCCCCGGTCGCGCGCCTCCTCCAGCACGCCGCGCAGCGGCGCCAGACTCCAGTGGTCGGCCTCCCCGCGGAGGCGGACCGTCAGCGTCCGGGTGTCGGGTGCGGTGCAGGTGAGCGCCAGTATGGCTCCGGGCGCGGTGTCCGCGCCCGCCCCCTCGAACTCCGGGGCGCGGGGCGTCGTGTCGGTCAGTATCGGGCTGCTCACTACGGTACTCATGCCGTGATCAACCGGTCGCGGGGACCTCCTGGACACTGGGCTCCGGCCGGTTTCACCCTTCGCGGTGTCCGCCGCCACCGTCACGGGCGAAACCGGTCGCCCGATCGTGTGCCACCCGCATCCGGTCCGGCGCGGACGCGTTCTAGCGGGCGAGTCCGCCGGCGCAGCCGTGGCGGGAGAGCGGGATCCGGGCGCGGTCGAGCAGGGCGCCGGCGGAGCGGAGGGCCGCCTCGTCGGTGCGGGCGGCGAGGAAGAGGACGACGTCCAGGCCGTGCGCGAGCCGGCGGATCCTGAGGTGTTCCAGGCCGTCGGCCGGGGCGGCGTGCGCCCACAGCAGGTCGTGGACGAGGGCGGGGCTCGCGGTGGGGGTGTCGGCTCCTGCGATGTCCGTCAGCAGGGCGCGGACCATGAGCACGGGTCGTCTCTCGGAACGGGGGCCGTCCGGTCAGTCCCAGCCGATGGTGTCGCCCACCACGCCGACCTCCCCGTCCGCCGGGCCCGCGTCCCAGCCGATCGTGTCGTCCGCCGGGCCGGCGTCGCCCTCCGCCGGGCTCGCGTCCCAGCCGATGGTGTCGGCGGGGGCGGCGACGGCGGGGGCCGCCGCGTCGGACCCCGCGGCGGCGAGGGTCCCGGCGGCGAGGCCCGTGAGGGCGAGGGCGAGGGCGAGGGCGGCGGCGACGGGGGAGCGGCGGACGGACGCGGACACGGAGGTTCCTCTCCAGGGCTGGGGCGGCGTGGGCGGCGGCGGTGGCGGTGCGCGGTGGGCCGGAGGGAACCGGCGGGGCCGGTTCCGGGCGGGGCCCGCTCCGGGAGGGACCGGCACCGTTCCCGCCGGGCGGCCCCCTCTCGGTGGCACCATCCTGTTCGCGCGCCTGACCTGGGAGAAGGGTTTCCCCGCGGCACCAAGCTGCCTGACACCAAGGTGCCGCTCCCCCACGGCCAGCGGGTGACCGTGCCATGACATGAAGGTGACGCACTCGCTCGCGCGACCACGTATGCGCCGGTCAGAGAGCTGTCCTGGAAACTCCTGAGGCCTAGGATGACCGAACAGGCGTACCACTGGGGGGTGGATCATGCACGACACGCATGGCCTTGAATTACTGGGCCTCGGTACGGATCAGGAAGCGGTGTACCGCTGCCTGTTGAACGGAAGTCCGGACAGTCTCGACGAGCTCGCCGGTCGGCTGGGCATCGCGGAGGTCCGGCTGCGCGAATGCCTCGACGACCTGGTCGACCTGGAGCTGCTGAGACCTTCCCGGGACTCGCCCGGCATGCTCCGCGCGGTCAGCCCGGAGACCGGCTTCGAAGCCATCCTGCGGCGGCAGGAGGTCGAACTCCTGCGCCGCCAGCAGGAACTGGCCCACAGCAAGGAGGCCGTCGCCCGCACCGTCGCCGCCTACGCAGCCGACCGTCCCGCCTCCGGCGCGGGGGACGCCGAACGCCTCATCGGGCTCGACGCCATCCAGTCCCGTCTGGAGAGGCTCTCCCGCGACCTCACCGAGGAGTGCTGCTCCATCGAACCGGGCGGCGCCCAGTCCCAGGCCAGCCTCGACGCGGCCCGCCCGCTCGACGAGCGGGCCCTCGCCCGGGGCGTGAGCCTGCGGACGATCTACCAGGACAGCGCCCGCAACGACCCGGCGACCTTCGCCTACGCCCGCTGGCACACCGAGAACGGCGGCCAGATCCGCACCTGTCCCGAGACCCCGCCCCGGATGCTGGTCTTCGACGGCCGGATCGCCGTCGTCCCCATCGATCCGGCCAACACCCGCCTCGGCGCCCTCTGCACCAGCGCCCCCGGCATCGTCGCCCCGCTCCTCGCCCTCTTCGAGCAGACCTGGGAGGTGGCCGTCCCGCTCGGCGCGGACCACCGGGCGGGCCGCGACGACGCCGGCGGCCTCTCCCCCGCCGAACAGAGCCTCCTGAAACTCCTCGCCGGCGGCCTCACCGACGAGGCCGCGGGCAAACGGCTCGGCGTCTCCGTCCGCACCGTCCGCCGCCAGATGGCCGCCCTGATGGAACGCCTCGAAGCGGCCAGCCGCTTCGAGGCGGGCCTGAAGGCCGCCCAGCGCGGCTGGCTCTGACCCGGCCCCGCCGCCCCTCCTC
The DNA here is from genome assembly GCF_014650895.1 of Streptomyces omiyaensis. GTDB lineage: Bacteria > Actinomycetota > Actinomycetes > Streptomycetales > Streptomycetaceae > Streptomyces > Streptomyces omiyaensis. The sequence goes on along the minus strand of NZ_BMVV01000006.1, from coordinate 82,134 downwards.
ACCTCTCCTCCGTCCACCGGGCCACAGGCTCCGCACTGCCGGTCCCGCGGCGTCCCGCCGCGGGTCTCCCCGGCCTGCGGCGCACGCCGACGAACCGGACGGACCGGGATCCGGGCAGGCCCGCCGAGGCGGGCCTGCCCGCCTCGGCGGAGCCGGCGGGCGGGCGGCGGGCCGCGGAGCGGACCACGGCCCGCGCGGAGGGGGCGCGGCCCTGCACCGCGGCGCGGTGCGGCCGGCGGGCCCGCCGGGCCCGCCGGGCCCGCCGGCGGCGGCGCCGTTCCTGGAGAACTCCGATGAGGTCTTCACGTAAACAAGAGTTCCCGAGCCGCCCATTCGTAAACTAGAGTTGTCGCATGACGTACGCAGAGGAGCTACCCGCGGAAGAACTGACCGGCCTCGAATCGGCGCTCCACGCCGCACTGAACCCCCTGGCCACCGCCCTGCGCGCCCGCACCACCGGGCAGCCGGAGGAACACATGTGGCGGGGCGAGCCGGTGGACGTCGCGCTCTCCGTGCTGGCCGCGTGGAAGGTCGTGGACCAGGAGGTCAAGCGCCTCACCGCCATCGCCGCCGGCACGGCGGGGTCCTACGGGGCGAGCTACGAACAGCTGGGCGCCGTCTGGGGCATCACCCGCCAGGGCGCCCGCAAGAAGTGGCCGGACGCGGTGAGCCGCCCCGCCCCCGGGACCCTCGCCCTCGACCTCTTCGGCGGCCGCGCCGAGCTGACCCCGGCCGGCGGGGGCTGGACGTGGACGGCCACCGCCGCCGACGGCACCAGGAGCGACGCCACCACAGCCCCCACGAAGGAGGAGGCGGCGGCACTCGCGGGCGCCTTCCTGAAGGAGCACGCCCGCTGAGGGTCCGGCGGGCGCCATCCGCACCGGCGCCGGCGCCGGTGCGGATGGCGTCGGGGTCGAAGCCCGTCGTGGGCGTGGCGACGACCCCCCTCGCCGTCCGCCCCTTCGTGCGCCCCAGCGCCGGCAGGCCGCGCTCCGCCCCGTTCCGCGGATGGAGCGCGTCCTGGTCGAGCGTGGTCCGCAAGCCGGTGCGGGCGGAGCTCGATCACCCTTCCCGGCCCGCGCCGCACGGTGATCCGCACCGCGAGGGGCCGCCTCGTCACGGAGACGGTCATCCGCCACAACCCGAGCGCCCCCGCCCCGGAGGCCGTACCCGTACCGACGCCCGCCCCGGAGCCCGTATCCCTACCCGTACCGACGCCCGCCCCGGAGCCCGCACCCGTCCCCCTGCCCCACCTGCGGCGGCTCCCGGAGCGGCCCTGCCGCGTACACGGCTCCGCCGGCGCCCCCGCCCCGGCCGGCGGGCCGGTGCGATACTGCGGGCCCTGCGTGATCAGAGGGGGTCGAGGGATGACGGACGACATCGCCGTCGAGGTGATCGCCGCCGAGCGGCTGGAGCTGGTGCCGCTGGAGGTGGCGCACGCCGAGGAGATGGCCGGGGTGCTGGGGGATCCCGCGCTGCACGTGTTCACCGGGGGCGAGCCGGAGAGCCCGGAGGAGCTGCGGGCGCGGTACGCGCGGTGGGAGGCCGGGGCGCCGGAGCCGGGGACGACCTGGTGCAACTGGGTGCTGCGGGAGCGGGACGGCGGGCGGCTCGTCGGGACCGTGCAGGCGACCGTCACCGGGGCGGGCGCCGAGGTCGCCTGGGTCGTCGGCACCGCCTGGCAGGGGCGCGGGTACGCCGGGGAGGCGGCCCGGGCGCTCGTCGGGTGGCTGCGGCCCCGGGTCCGCACCGTCGTCGCGCACGTGCACCCCGGGCACGCCGCCTCCGCCGCCGTCGCCCGCTCCGCCGGGCTCGTGCCGACCGGGGAGGTCCACGACGGCGAGGTCCGGTGGGAGTCGCCGGCCGGGTGAACGGCGAAGGGCCCGGGATCCCCGTCGGGGATCCCGGGCCCTTCGTGCGCGGGCCCTCAGCGCGCCCGAACGCTCAGCGCGCGCGGAGTGCTCAGCGCGCGGCGTCCGGGTGGACCGAGTCCGTGACCGGGCGGTCGTCCACGAGCTTCTTCTCGACCGGCTTGCGGAGCTGGATGTTCAGCTCGCGCAGGCGGGTCTCGTCGAGCTCCGTGGGGGCGCCCATCATGAGGTCCTGCGCGTTGCCGTTCAGCGGGAACGCGATGGTCTCGCGGATGTTGGGCTCGTCCGCGAGGAGCATGACGATGCGGTCGACGCCGGGGGCGATGCCGCCGTGCGGCGGGGCGCCGTACTGGAAGGCGCGGAGCATGCCGGCGAACTCGGACTCGACGGTCTCACGGCTGTAGCCGGCGATCTCGAAGGCCTTGAACATGATGTCGGGCTCGTGGTTCCGGATGGCGCCGGAGGACAGCTCGATGCCGTTGCAGACGATGTCGTACTGCCAGCCGAGGATGTCCAGGGGGTCCTTCGTCTCCAGGGCCTCCAGGCCGCCCTGGGGCATGGAGAAGGGGTTGTGCGAGAAGTCGATCTTGCCGGTCTCCTCGTCCTTCTCGTACATCGGGAAGTCGACGATCCACGCGAAGCGGAAGACGTTCTCCTCGAACTGGCCGGCGCGCTTGGCGGCCTCGACCCGGACCGGGCCCATGATCTTGGAGACCTCGTCGAACTCGCCGGCGCCGAAGAAGATCGCGTGGCCGGGGACGAGGCCGAGGCGCTCGGTGAGGACCTTGACGTTCTCCTCGGTGAGGAACTTGGCGATGGGGCCGGTGAGGGCGTTGCCCTCGCCGACGCGGACCCAGGCCAGGCCCTTCGCGCCCAGGGAGACGGCGAAGTCGCCGAGGGAGTCGAAGAACTTGCGCGGCTGGTCGCCGGTGTCCGGGACGGCGAGCGCGCGGACGTGCTTGCCGGCGAAGGCCTTGAACTCGGAGTTCTCGAACACGTCGGAGATGTCGACGAGTTCGAGGGAGGTCCGCAGGTCCGGCTTGTCGTTGCCGTACTTGAGCATCGACTCGCGGAAGGGGATCCGCGGGAACGGCGAGGTGACGTGGCGGCCGCCGCCGAACTCCTCGAAGAGCTCCGTCATGAGCTTCTCGATCGGCTGGAAGACGTCCTCCTGCTCGACGAAGCTCATCTCGACGTCGAGCTGGTAGAACTCGCCGGGCGAGCGGTCGGCGCGGGCGTCCTCGTCGCGGAAGCAGGGCGCGATCTGGAAGTAGCGGTCGAAGCCCGAGATCATGAACAGCTGCTTGAACTGCTGCGGGGCCTGCGGGAGCGCGTAGAACTTGCCCGGGTTGAGACGGGACGGCACGACGAAGTCACGGGCGCCCTCGGGGGAGGTCGCGGTGAGGATCGGGGTCGCCATCTCGTTGAAGCCGAGGGCCACCATCTTGGAGCGGATCGCCGCGATGACGGCGGAGCGCAGCATGATGTTGCGGTGCATGCGCTCGCGGCGCAGGTCGAGGAAGCGGTACTCCAGGCGCCGCTCCTCGTTGACGCCGTCGTCGGCGTTGATGGTGAAGGGGATCTGCTTGGCGGCGCCGAGGACCTCGACCGCGCCGACCTCGACCTCGACCTCGCCGGTGGGGAGCTCGGGGTTGACGTTCTCCGCACCGCGCGAGACGACCTTGCCGTCGACGCGGACGACGGACTCCTTCGTCAGCTTGTCGAGCGCCTCGTAGGCGGGGGTGCCGGGGCGGGCGACGAGCTGCGTGATGCCGTAGTGGTCGCGCAGATCGATGAAGAGGATGCCGCCCAGGTCGCGCCGATTGTGCAGCCAGCCGCTCAGCCGGACGTCGGTGCCGACGTCAGAGGCGCGGAGCTCGCCGCAGGTGTGGGACCTGTACCGATGCATCGTCGTTCATCCAGTCTTCGGGATTCAGGGGGAAAGCCGTGGCCGTGACGGCGTCAGGGCCTTCCCAAGCCTACCGGGACACCCAAGATCGCGATTCGAATACTCTCGGTGGCGACACGCAGTCCGATATTCATAAAGTGGGGCAATGCGCACCGAGGACGTCCTGGCCGCGATCGCCACGGGCCTGTGGCGCTGGGACAACGCTTCCGGGATCGTCTCGCTCGACGCCGAGGCCGCCCGGCTGCTCGGGCTGCCCGCCGAGCCGGTGCGGCTGAGCGAGGCGGCGGTGCGCTCCCGCTTCCACCCGGTGGACTGGAACGAGATCGACGGCGTGGTGAACCTGGCGGTGGCCGAGGGCACGCTCGCCGAGGCCCGGCTGCGGATCATGGACGAGCGGGGCCGGGTGGTCCGCACGGTCCGCAGCCGGTCCAAGCCGCTGATCGAGGGCGGCGACTACCAGCTGATCGGCACGCTCCAGGAGGTGGCCGAGCCGCAGCCGGGGACGGCCGGGCCGCACACCCCGATCACGGGCGACTGGCGGCGCTCGCGGGAGGCCTTCCTGCTGGACGCGGGACGGGCACTGGCCGAGGCGCGGTCGACGGCGGAGGTGCTGCGGGTGGCGGCCTCGCTGTCGATGCCGGGGTTCTCGCCGGACGGGCTCGCGGTCTTCGGGATGTCGGGCGAGCGGCTCACGGTGATCGGGCACCACGGGCAGCGGGACGGCGACGAGGCCCCCTTCACCTCGATGTCCCTGGCCACGGACTACCCGGCGGCGGAGGTGGTGCGGACCGGCCGGGCGCTCTACCTGCCGTCCCCGGAGGAGTACCGGCGCCGCTTCCCGATGACGTGGCCGCTGGCGGAGCGGTTCGAACGGCAGTCGTGGGCGTTCGTGCCGCTCGTGGTGGCGGGGCGGACGATGGGCGCCTGGATGGCCGCCTTCAAGCACCCGGTGGCCTTCACGCCGGACGAGCGGTCGGTGCTGACGACGGTGGCGCGGATGCTGGCGCAGGCGCTGGCCCGGGCCGGGGTGGCGGAGTCGGAGCGGGAGCTGTCGCTCGGCCTCCAGCGGACGATGATGCCGGTGCTGGGCCCGGGGATCCCGGGGATCCGGATCGCGGCGCGGTACGTGCCGACCGGCGGCGGGCTCCAGGTCGGCGGCGACTGGTACGACGTGATCCGGCTGCCCGGCGGCAACGGCTCCGGCGCGGGCCGGATCGCCCTGGTCATCGGGGACGTGCAGGGGCACGACGTGCGGGCGGCGGCGCTGATGGGGCAGCTGCGGATCGCGCTGCGGGCGTACGCCTCCGAGGGGCACCGGCCGGACGCGGTGCTCTCGCGCGCCTCGCGGTTCCTGTACGGGGTGAACGACGGCTACTCCGGCGAGGAGGGGGCCTCCGGTGCGGGCGGCGGGCCGCGCTTCGCGACCTGTCTCTACCTGGAGGTGGACCTGGAGACGGGGACGGTGGACATCGCGCGTGCGGGCCACCCTGACCCGGCGGTGCGGATGATGGACGGCACGGTGCTGCTGCGGCCCACGGCCGGCGGGCTGCCGCTCGGCATCGACGCCGACACCGACTACCCCACGACCCGGCTCACCCTGGACCCCGGCGAGACCCTGATGGTCTGCACCGACGGCCTCCTGGAGACCGGCGGGCACGACCTGGACAGCGGCTGGGAGCGGGTCAGGAAGCTCCTGGAGGAGCACCGGGGCGACGATCTGGAGGAGCTGGCCGACACCCTCGTGGAGGCCGTCCACGGGCCCGGTTCCCACTACACCACCGGGCCGCTCGCGGACCGGCGCGAGGACGACATCGCCGTCCTGCTGCTGTCCCGGCGGCCGGCCGCGACGGTGCGGGAGACGCCGCGCCGCACCCTGATGACGATCGCCCAGGCGGAGCCGGAGCGGATCGCGGAGGCGCGCGAGCAGATGCGGCAGCTGCTGCACGACTGGACCGACCGGGACCAGCTGGACTCGGCCGTCCTGATGGTCTCCGAGATGGTCACGAACGTCCTGGTCCACACCGACGGCGACGCCCTGCTGACCGCCGAGGTCGCCTGCGGCGACCAGGGCCGCCGGCTGCGCGTGGAGGTCTCCGACGCCAGCGACGAGCTGCCGCACAAGCGCCACCCGGGCGAGATGGCGTCCAGCGGGCGCGGTCTGGTGCTGATGGAGATGCTGGCCGACGTGTGGGGCGTGGAGCCGCGCGGCGAGGGCAAGACGATCTGGTTCGAACTGAACGAGCCGACGGGCCCGGAGGGATGCTGCCCCTGACCGGACGGGGCCGCTGCCCGTGGCCGGACGGGGCCGCGGGAGGGGGCCTTCCGGGGCGGTCGGGCGGGGCCCGGCGGGAGATTCGGCGGGGCCCGGCGGGACGGCCGGGCGTTCCGGCGCGCGGGGTGTCCCCGTACGGCGGAGACTGGTGGGGTACGGCCGCCCGGGGGGACCACGGAGCGTGCCATGGACACCCACAAGGTCGGCAGTGACACCACCGTCCTGGCCGACAGCCTGGAGGTGCCGGGGATCGGCCACCTCCCGGCCAACGCGTACGTGCTGACCGCCGCCGAGCCCGTCGTCGTCGACACCGGCCTCTCGCTCGCGGACCGGGACTTCGTCGCCGCGCTGAGCGGGGTGATGGACCCCCGGGACGTGCGCTGGATCTGGCTCACCCACCCGGACCGGGACCACACGGGCGGGATCTTCGCGCTCCTGGAGGCCGCGCCACGCGCGCGCGTGGTGACCACCTTCATCGGCTGCGGCATCATGACGACCGAGCGGGCGCTGCCGCTGGACCGGGTCCACTTCCTCAATCCGGGGCAGTCCCTGGACGTGGGAGACCGGTCGCTGCACGCCTTCCGGCCGCCGCTCTTCGACAATCCGGCGACCGTCGGCTTCTACGACGACCGGACCCGGATCTGCTTCACCTCCGACTGCTTCGGCGGTCCGATGCCCAGCGCCGAGCTCGCCGAGTCGGGGCACGCGAGCGATCTGAAGCCGGAGGAGCTGCGGGCCGCGCAGCTGCTGTGGGCGACGATCGACAGTCCGTGGGTGCACCTGGTGGACGCGGAGAAGTACCGGGCGAGCCTGGCGCCGATGCGGGAGATGGACCCGGAGATCGTGCTCTGCACCCATCTGCCGCCCGCGGTGCGGATGACGGACCGGATGCTGGGGACGCTGGCGCGGGTCCCGGACTCCGACCCCTTCGTGGGGCCCGACCAGGCGGCCCTGGAGGCCATGCTGCGGTCCTTCGAGCCGGGCGGGGCGCCGGTCTAGTCCGCGGGGGCCGGGGCGGCGGGTTCGTCGCGTGCGGGTCCGGTGCCGTAGCGGGCGCGGAGTTCGCCGAGGATGCCGGTCGCGGCAGCGGTGAGGGGGACGGCGAGGAGCATGCCGAGGATGCCCGCCACGGAGGCGCCGGCGGTGATGGCCAGCATGACGGCGGCGGGGTGCATCTGGACGGTGCGGCTCTGGACCATCGGCTGGAGGACGTTGCCCTCGATGACCTGGACGGCGAGGACGATGCCGAGCACCCACAGGGCGATGGCGAAGCCCCGGTCGGCGAGGGCGACGAGGACGGCGACCGCGCCGGAGAGGAAGGCGCCCAGGTAGGGGATGTAGGCGGTGACGAAGACGAGGGCGGCGAGGCCGACGGCGCCGGGCACCTGGAGGACGAGCAGGCCGACGCCGATGAGGACGGCGTCGACGAAGGCGACGAAGGTGGTGCCGCGCATGAAGCCCTCGACGGCCTCGAAGGCGCGGCGGGCCATGGCCTCGGCGGTGTCGGCGGTGCCGGAGGGGACGAAGGCGCGCAGGGAGCCGATCGCCTTGTCGGAGTCGCGGAGGAAGAAGAAGATCAGGAGGAGGGCGAGGACGGCGGTGGCGAGCATCTGGCCGACGACGCTGAGGCCGGAGATCACCCCGGAGGCGGCGGTGCCGCCGAACCTCTCCAGGAGCTGCTTGGCGTTCTTGGCGAGGTCCTCCAGCGAGGTCCCCGCGGCCCCGAAGTGCTCGGCGATGTCGACGGCGGCCTGGCGCAGCGAGGCGAGGATCTGGTCGCCGGTCTCGAGGAGGGCGGCGACGACGATGTAGCCGGCGCCGCCGACGACGACGAGGATGGCGGTGACGGTGACGGCGGCGGCGAGGGACCTGCTGACCTTCATCCGCACGAGTCGCCGGTAGAGGGGCCGCAGCAGCGCCGTCCCGAGGATGGCGAGCAGCACGGGGGTCACGGCCGTCTTGAAGACGACGCAGAGCCAGATGAAGACGGCGGCCACGCCCGCGACGAGGAGCATGACGGCGCACCAGGCACCGGCCTTGCGAGCGGGTTCGGGCAGCAGGGGCGTTCGGCTCGTCTCCACCCGCCCATGAGATCACGCCGGTGCCGGCGGGACGCGGACGTGACGGGCCGTCCGGGCGGCGCCCCGCCGGCCCGCGCGCGGGCCGGGCCCCCGCGGAGGGGGCCCGGCGCGCCGGCTGTTACCCGCCCATCCCGTGGACCGCCGGGATGGTCCCGAGGCGGCCGGCCTGGAAGTCCTCGAAGGCCTGGCGGAGTTCGGCCTGGGTGTTCATGACGAACGGGCCGTAGTGCGCCATCGGCTCGCGGATCGGGCGCCCGCCGAGGAGGACGACCTCCAGGTCGGGGGTGTTCCCGTCCTGCTTCTCGTCCGCGCGGACGGTGAGCGAGCCTCCCTGGCCGAAGACCGCGGTCTGGCCGAGGTGGATCGGGCGGCGCTCGGCGCCGACGGTGCCGCGGCCGGCCATGACGTACGCGAGGCCGTTGAAGTCCTCGCGCCAGGGCAGGCTGATCTCGGCGCCGGGGCGGAGCGTGGCGTGGATCATCGTGATCGGGGTGTGGGTGATGCCGGGGCCCTCGTGTCCGTCGAGCTCGCCGGCGATGACGCGGAGCAGCGCGCCGCCGTCGGGGGAGGTGAGGAGCTGGACCTGGCCGCCGCGGATGTCCTGGTAGCGGGGGGCCATCATCTTGTCGGAGGCGGGCAGGTTGACCCACAGCTGGAGGCCGTGGAAGAGGCCGCCGCTGACGACGAGGGACTCCGGCGGGGCCTCGATGTGGAGGAGGCCGGAGCCGGCGGTCATCCACTGGGTGTCGCCGTTGGTGATGGTGCCGCCGCCGCCGTTGGAGTCCTGGTGGTCGAAGGTGCCGCCCTGGGGGGCCGTGGTGACGGCGAGCACGGGTCGCGGGGCGGCGTCGGCCGGGGCGACGACGCGCGGCAGGGTGGCGGGGCCTCCTTGGTGCGGCCTGAGGGCTGGATGGCCTTCTCGGCCTGTCCTCGTGCCCCCACTTTAGTTGAATGCTGAACTTCTTGCCACCCGGAACGCGGAACGCCCGGAAGGAATTCCTCCCGGGCGCTCTTCACCACTTCAGGATCGGTCAGCCGTACATCCGCCGCATCGCGAAGTCGACCATCTGCTCCACGGCCTTCGCGTCGAAGACGATCCGGTGGTCGCCCTCCATGTCGAGGACGAAGCCGTACCCGGTCGGGAGCAGGTCGATCACCTCGGCGCCGGTGATCACGAAGTACTTCGACTCCTTGCCCGCGTACCGCCGCAGCTCCTTGAGCGTGGTGAACATCGGGATCACCGGCTGCTGGGTGTTGTGCAGGGCGAGGAAGCCGGGGTTGTCGCCGCGCGGGCAGTAGACCTTCGAGGTCGCGAAGATCTGCTGGAAGTCCTCGGCCGACAGGGTGCCGGTGGTGAAGGCGCGGACGGCGTCGGCGAGGGAGGGCGGCGAGGGCTCGGGATAGAGCGGGGCCTGCTGCTGCCCGTACCCCCCGGCCATGCCGGCCTGCGGGGGGTACTGCCCCTGCGGGGGCGGTGCGTACTGCTGCTGGGCGGCGCCGCCGTCCCCGTGCTGCCCGTATCCGTACATGGCCCCAGCCTAGCGAGCGGGCGGCCCCCGCAGGGGCCCGCGTCCGCACCCCGGGCGCACGCCCCGCGCCGGGGCGGCGGACGCGCGCCCGGCGCGAGGCGCGTCACAGATCTCCCGCCAGGGGTTGCTCTTATTACCGGCGGGTAGCATCATCGGAGAGAAGAGTGCGCTACTCGTGGGTAGGAAGCGGGTGGCACTCGGCACGAGGAACCCCTCCCCGATCTTTACGGAGCCGTCGCCATGGGGCACTACAAGTCGAATCTCCGCGACATCGAGTTCAACCTCTTCGAGGTGCTCGGCCGCGACAAGGTGTACGGCACCGGTCCGTTCGAGGAGATGGACGTCGAGACCGCCAAGAGCATCCTCGACGAGATCCGCCGCCTCGCCGAGAACGAGCTGGCCGAGTCCTTCGCCGACGCCGACCGCAACCCGCCGGTCTTCGACCCGGAGACCAACACCGCCCCGGTTCCGGCCACCTTCAAGGCCTCGTACAACGCCTTCATGGAGTCCGAGTACTGGCGCCTGGGCATCCCCGAGGAGATCGGCGGCACCGTCTCCCCGCGCTCCCTGATCTGGGCCTACGCGGAGCTCCTGCTCGGCTCGAACCCGGCCATCTGGATGTACTCCTCCGGCCCGGCCTTCGCCGGCATCCTCTACACCGAGGGCAACGAGCAGCAGAAGAAGGCCGCCCAGATCGCGGTCGAGCGCCGCTGGGGCTCCACCATGGTCCTCACCGAGCCCGACGCCGGCTCCGACGTCGGCGCCGGCCGCACCAAGGCCGTCCAGCAGGAGGACGGCTCCTGGCACATCGAGGGCGTCAAGCGCTTCATCACGTCCGGTGAGCACGACATGGAGGAGAACATCCTCCACTACGTCCTCGCCCGCCCCGAGGGCGCCGGCCCCGGCACCAAGGGCCTGAGCCTCTTCCTCGTCCCGAAGTACGAGTTCGACTGGGAGACCGGCGAGCTCGGCGCCCGCAACGGCGTCTACGCCACCAACGTCGAGCACAAGATGGGCCTCAAGGCCTCCAACACGTGCGAGATGACCTTCGGCGACAAGCACCCCGCCAAGGGCTGGCTGATCGGCGACAAGCACGACGGCATCCGCCAGATGTTCCTCATCATCGAGTTCGCCCGCATGATGGTCGGCACGAAGGCGATCTCCACCCTCTCCACGGGCTACCTCAACGCCCTGGAGTACGCCAAGGAGCGCGTCCAGGGCACCGACCTGGCCCACTTCATGGACAAGGCGGCCCCCAAGGTCACCATCACGCACCACCCCGACGTCCGCCGCTCGCTGATGACGCAGAAGGCGTACGCCGAGGGCATGCGCTCCCTCGTGCTCTACACGGCCTCCGTGCAGGACGCCATCCAGCTCAAGGAGGCGGCGGGCGAGGACGCCAAGGCCCTGCACGGCCTCAACGACCTCCTGCTCCCGATCGTGAAGGGCTACGGCTCCGAGAAGGGCTACGAGCAGCTCGCGCAGTCGCTCCAGACCTTCGGCGGCTCCGGCTTCCTCCAGGAGTACCCGATCGAGCAGTACATCCGGGACTCCAAGATCGACACCCTCTACGAGGGCACCACCGCCATCCAGGGCCAGGACTTCTTCTTCCGGAAGATCGTCCGCGACCAGGGCGCCGCGCTGAACACCCTCTCCGAGGAGATCAAGAAGTTCCTCGCGGTCGGCACCGGCGGCGAGGAGCTGGCCGGCGCCCGCGACGCGCTCGCCAAGGCGGCCGTCGACCTGGAGGCGATCGTCGGCAAGATGATCACCGACCTCACCGCCACCGGCGAGGACGTCAAGAACATCTACAAGGTCGGCCTCAACACCACCCGCCTGCTCATGGTCTCCGGCGACGTCGTCGTCGGCTACCTGCTCCTCAAGGGCGCGGCCGTCGCCGCCGAGAAGCTCGCCTCCGGCACCGCCGGCAAGGACACCGCCTTCTACCAGGGCAAGATCGCGGCCGCGAAGTTCTTCGCCGCCAACGTCCTGCCCGGCGTCTCCACCGAGCGCCTCCTCGCCGACGGCGTGGACGGCGGCCTCATGGACCTGGACGAGGCCGCGTTCTAGAACGCGCCTGGTCCTTACTGGAACGGCCCGTCCCCGGGGAGGGGGGCGGGCCGTTCCGCCACCCTCCCGCGCCCCGGCCCCGCCTCCGGGCCCCCGCGTCCGCCCGCCGGGTCCCGCCGGGCGGGGAGGCACGCGCCGGCGGGGAGCGGACCGGGAGCGTCCGGCACCCGCCACGCGGTGACCGGTACCCGGACGGGGCCGTACGGGTGGCTGCGTAAGGTGGGACGCATGAGCAGCGCAGCTTCCCGACCGGCGTCCGCACCCTTCGGCCCCGGCCACACCGATGACCTGATGTCCTTCCTCGCGGCCTCCCCCTCGCCGTACCACGCGGTGGCCAACACCGCGGAACGGCTGGAGAAGGCGGGCTTCCGCCGGGTCGAGGAGACCGCGGCGTGGGACGGGACCAGCGGCGGGAAGTTCGTCACCCGCGGGGGCGCGATCATCGCCTGGTACGTGCCCGAGGGCGCCACCGCGCACACGCCGTACCGGATCGTCGGCGCCCACACCGACTCCCCCAACCTGCGCGTCAAGCCCCACCCCGACATGGGCAACCAGGGCTGGCGGCAGATCGCCGTGGAGATCTACGGCGGCACCCTCCTCAACACCTGGCTCGACCGCGACCTCGGCCTCGCCGGCCGCCTCACCCTCCGCGACGGCAGCCACCACCTCGTCAACGTCGACCGCCCGCTGCTGCGCGTCCCGCAGCTCGCCATCCACCTCGACCGCTCGGCCAACGACGGGCTCAAGCTCGACCGCCAGCGCCACATGCAGCCCGTCTGGGGCACCGGAGAGGTCCACGAGGGCGACCTCGTCGCGTTCGTCGCCGGCGAGGCGGGCGTGGACGCCGAGGACGTGGCCGGCTGGGACCTGATGGTCCACGCCGTCGACGCACCCGCCTACCTGGGCCGCGACCGCGAGCTCGTCGCCGGCCCCCGCATGGACAACCTGCTGTCCGTGCACGCCGCCGTCGCCGCGCTCATCGCCGTCGCCGGCCGGGACGACCTGCCGTACATCCCCGTCCTCGCCGCCTTCGACCACGAGGAGAACGGCTCCGAGGCCGACACCGGCGCCCAGGGCCCCCTCCTCGGCACCGTCCTCGAACGCTCGGTCTACGCGCGCGGAGGCTCCTACGAGGACCGCGCCCGCGCCTTCGCCGGCACCGTCTGCCTCTCCTCCGACACCGGCCACGCCGTCCACCCCAACTACGCGGAGCGGCACGACCCGACGCACCACCCGCGCGTCAACGGCGGCCCGATCCTCAAGGTCAACGTCAACCAGCGGTACGCCACCGACGGCACCGGCCGCGCCCTCTTCGCCGCCGCGTGCGAGAAGGCGGGCGTGCCGTGGCAGACGTTCGTCTCCAACAACGACATGCCCTGCGGCACCACGATCGGCCCCATCACGGCCGCCCGCCACGGCATCACCACCGTCGACATCGGCGTGGCGATCCTCTCCATGCACAGCGCCCGCGAGCTCTGCGGCGCCGAGGACCCCTACCTGCTGGCGAACTCCCTGGTCGCGTTCCTGGAGGGCTGACCCCCCACGGCAGGGGCCCCGCTCGCGGTGCGAGCGGGGCCCCTGCCGTGTCCGTACGCCGCCGGTTCAGGCGTCCAGGCCCGCGAGGATCAGCGGCAGACGGCTCGCGCCGGCGTCCGTGAGCCTCACCGGCACGCCCCAGTCCTGCTGGTGGACGTGGCAGGCCGGGTACTCGTTGGCCGGGTCGTCGTCGCAGGAGGCGGCCATCGCCGAGACGTGCAGGACGCCCTCGGTGAGGGCCGGGTTCAGCTCCAGGTCGCGGAAGAGCTCCGTACCGGTTCCCTCGCCGGACAGCAGCAGCTCCGGCGGGGTGGAGGAGACCAGCAGCCGGGTCGAGGGACCGTAGCGCTCGTCCAGCTTCTGGCCGGTCGGGGCCGTGAAGACGACGTCGAGGCGGAAGGCGCCGGGGGCGACCTCGGTGGCCTCGCGCCGGGTGCGGTGGGCGACCGCCTCCACCTTCACCGCCTCCTCGGGAAGCCGCAGCCGGGTGAGGCGGTGGCGCGCCGACTCGACGACGACGATGTCCTCGCCGACGAGGACCGCGTCGCTGGGCTCGCGCAGATCGGTGGCGAGGGTGGTGACCTCGCCGGTGGCCGGGTCGTAGCGGCGCAGGGCGTGGTTGTAGGTGTCGGAGACCGCGACCGAGCCGTCGGGCAGGGCCGTCACGCCGAGCGGGTGCTGGAGGAGGGCCTGGCCGGCGTCGCCGTCCCGGTGCCCGAAGTCGAAGAGGCCGGTGCCGACGGCGGTGTGGACGGCACCGTCGGTGTCCACGTACCGCAGGGCGCTGGTCTCCGAGTCGGCGATCCAGAGGCGGTCCTCGGTCGCGGCCAGCCCGGACGGCTGGGCGAACCAGGCCTCGGCGCCGGGCCCGTCGACGAGCCCCTCGTTGGTCGTGCCGGCCGCGACCTCGACGGTCCCGTCCGCGGGGTCGTACGTCCACAGCTGGTGCACGCCGGCCATGGCGATCCACACCTTGCCGCGCCAGTAGGCGACGTCCCACGGCGAGGACAGGTCGACGTCGAGCGCGGGGCCGGAGGTCGGGGACCCCTGCCACCACTGCTTCCCGGTGCCGGCGATCCGCTCGGTCTCCCCGGTGGCCGGGTCGAAGCGGCGGAGCGCGTGGTGCACGGTGTCGGCGACGACGACCGTCCCGTCCGGCAGCAGCGCGAGGCCCTGCGGCTCGCGGAAGACTCCCTCCCCGCCGATCCGGCGCACCACCGTCTCCCCGTCGGGGGCCAGCTCGACCAGCTGGTGCCGGGTCGTGTCCGAGACGAGCAGGTTGCCGCCGGGCAGCACGAGGGCCTTGCCCGGGAACCGCAGATCGGTGGCGACGGGCTCCGGCGGCACGTAGGGGCCGTCGCCGCGCCGCAGCGTGCCCTTGGCCTCGTGCTCCGCCTCCAGCTCCTCGACGAGCGTCCGGAGGGCGTTGGCGTGCCCCTCGCCCGCGTGCTGGGCGACGATGTACCCCTCCGGGTCGATCACGACCAGCGTCGGCCAGGCCCGCACGGCGTACTGCTTCCAGGTCGCGAGCTCCGGGTCGTCGAGCACCGGGTGGTGCACCTCGTACCGCTCCACCGCGTCCACGACGGCCTGGTGCTCGGCCTCGTGCACGAACTTCGGCGAGTGCACCCCGACGATGACGAGGGTGTCCCGGTGCTTCTCCTCCAGCTCCCGCAGCTCGTCGAGGACGTGCAGGCAGTTGATGCAGCAGAAGGTCCAGAAATCGAGGATCAATGTGCGACCTCGGAAGTCGGCGAGCTTCAGGTCCTTCCCGCCGGTGTTGATCCAGCCGCCCTTGCCGATCAGCTCGGGGGCACGGACACGGGCACGGCGGCGGGGCGCAGGAGCAGGGGTGGGCTCCGGGGCAGCATCGTTCATCCTTCAAGCTTGCCATCCGCCCGTGAAGGGGCCGTGAAGGGCCCGTCACGGGAGGGACGGGCGTACGGGTGGATCGGTGGGGCCGAATGGGAGGCGCCCGCGTGTCCCGGGGGCGACGGGAACGGGGCGGGCGGTGGCATGGGCCCATGAGTGTTGCGGGCAGGTCATCCGACTATGGCTGCTTTCGGGTGAGGGCCCGGGGGCGCGGAGTGTCCCTGATCCTCGCCGGGGTGCTCGTCGCGCCCGGTCCGGTGCTGGCCGGCGGCGGCGTCGCCCTGGCCGACGGGGCCGGGAGCGGGGGGCTGCGGCTGGGCGTCGTCGTCAACGGCCGGCAGGAGGCCGGCGCGCGGCCGGTCCCGGTGCGGGCCGGGGCCGAGGTGGTGAAGCGGTACCTGCTGGTGAACCGCGGCGGCGCCGATCTGTACGAGGTGCGGGTCGGCGATCCGGGGCTCCCGGCGGGCGTCGCCGTGCGCTGCCCGCGGCGGACCCTCGTCGGGCTCACCTCCATGGAGTGCCGGGCCCGCTTCCGCGCCCTCCCCGGGGTCCGCACCGCCACCGTCCGCGCCGAGGGCCGGATCCCCTCCCTCGGGCTGACCTCCACCGCGACCGGCCGCGGCGGCTACACCGGCGTCACCGCCTCGCTCGCCCTCCGCGAGCGGGTGAGGGTCGCCCCGCCGTCCCGGCCCGCCACGCGTGCCCTCGGCGCCGGCACCGCCGCGGCCACCGTCACGTACACGGTCACCAACGGCGGCAACCGCGCCCTGCACGACGTGCGCGTCACCGACCCCGCGCTCCGGCTCTCCGGCGCGGGGCTGGACTGCGGCGGGCGGCCCGGGGTCGTCCCCGTGCTCGCGCCCGGCGCGTCCGCGGAGTGCGCCGCGACCGTCCGGCGGCCGGCCGGGACGCACCGCAGCACCGGTCTCGCCACCGGCACCGACCGGGTCCCCACCTACGCCCCCGGCGGACTCCGGCTCGCCGCGCCCCTGCTCACCGCACGCGCCGGGGCCTCCTTCACGGTGCCCGCCCCGGCTCCCGAACCGACGCGGGAGCCGGTGCGGGAGCCGGTGCGGGCGGGCGGGCCCGCGGGGCTCGCCCCGGGCGGGGCCTCCGCCGCTCCCGCGCGTCCCCGGCCCGCTCCGGGCCCGCCCGGGAACGCCGCCGCGCCCGTGCCCCCGCCGGCGGCCGTGCTGCCGTCCGGCCCGCCCGGGCCGGAGATCCCCCCGGCCGCCGGGGCGCCCGGGGCGGCCGCCGGGACGGCCGGGGCCGGGGCCGCCGCGCCGGGAGTCGCCGCGCCCGGGGGAGTCGCGGCCGGGCCGGGAGCCGACGGGGGAGCCGACGGGGGAATCGGCGCGGAAGCCGGGGAGGGGGCCGGCGGAGGAGGGATGGGGTCGGGCCCGGGCACGGGCTCGGGCTCGGGCCAGGGGACGGGCTCGGGCTCGGATTCGGGAGAGGCGGCCGGCGGGGAGGGTGGCGGCGGTACCGGCGGCACGGGTGGAGCCGGGGAGGTGCCGGCGGGTGGGCTCACCCCGCCCGAGGCCGTGCGCCGGGCCGCCGCCGGCGACGACGAGGGCTTCCTCGGTCGGGTGCGGCGGCGCGGACGGGAGGCGGAGGAGATGGGGGTCGTCGTGATGCTGCTGCTGATCCTGATGCCCGCGGCCCTCGCCGCCGCGCTGCTCGGGAACCGGAGGAGCTGACCCGTGGCCCTGCTCGAAACCCTCGTGGTCGTCCTCGGGGTCGCGCTGCTCGGCGCGCTCGCCGTGGTGCTGAAGACGCGTCTGTTCCCCGTCGCCGAGGACGAGGAGCCCCGCGAGGACGTCGCCGAGTACATCGCCATGATGGTCTCGGTGCTCTACGCGATCGTCCTCGGTCTCTGCCTGGTCTCCGTCTGGGACACCCGGTCCGCCGCCTCCGACCACGTCCAGGCCGAGGCGAGCGCCCTGCACCAGACGTACCTGCTCGCGGACGCGCTCCCCGACGACCGGCGCGAACCGCTGCGTGCGGCGGCCCGGACGTACGCCGGGCACGTGGTCGACGTCGAGTGGCCGATGATGGCCGCCCGGCAGCCGCTGGACGCCTCGGGCTGGCGGCTGCTGGAACTGCTCCGGCAGGCCGGCGAGGTCGGCGACACCGCCTCCGTCTCCCAGCAGATCGCGGCGCAGGAGGTGCTCGCCCAGCTCGGGTACGTGGACGACGCCCGGCGCGGCAGGGAGGCGGCCGCGCAGGAGCGGCTGTCACCGGTGCTGTGGGCGGGGCTGATCATCGGCGGGGTCCTGACGCTCACCTTCATGTTCATCTTCGGGATCCACCACACCCGCACCCACGTGGTGATGGTGATGGGTCTCGCCGGCTTCATCGCCTTCACCGCGCTGTTGGTCCATCAGCTCGACGATCCCTTCGGGGCGATGCTGGGCACGGGACCGGACGCGTTCGTCCGGTACTTCACCTGAGCCCGCTGTTTCACGTGAAACAGCGGGAGGGAGACATCCCGTATGAAATACCTCGTACGGGACAAGATCTTCGCGATCGGCGACGACTACTGGATCGAGGACGAGAGCGGCCGCCAGGCCTTCCTCGTCGACGGCAAGGCCCTGCGGCTGCGCGACACCCTGGAGCTGAAGGCCCCCGACGGGCAGGTGCTCGTCACCCTGCGGGAGAAACTCCTCAGCCTGCGCGACGCGATGACGATCGAGCGGGACGAGCGGCCCCTCGCGACCGTGCGCCGCAAGCGCCTGTCCCTGCTGCGCAACCACTACAGGGTGACGCTCGTCGACGGGACCGAACTGGACGTCAGCGGACGGATCCTGGACCGGGAGTTCGCAGTCGAGTACGACGGCGAGCTCCTCGCCCACATCTCCCGCCGCTGGCTCCGCGTCCGCGACACCTACGCGGTGGACGTGGTCCGCGACGACGCCGACGCCTCGCTCATGATCGCGGTGGCCGTGTGCGTGATCCGGATGGCCGAGCGGGGAGGGGAGTAGGACCGGGGAGGTCCTGTGAGGCTCTGGCCAACGCAGCTTGTGTCCACGGCGCGGACAGGGAAACATACGGTGCACATGCAAAGTGCTGTTCGTCGTACCGCCATGGGGGCTTCGCGAGATGGGTTTTGACGGGGAATCGACCGGCCTTCGGTCCATCGCGCAGGAGCCGGTGGGCATGCGCCTGAACCAGCTGGACGACGGGACCGGCGGCCACGGCGGCGCCGGGGGCGCTCCGGACCTGCGGACCGCGCCCGAGAAGAAGAGGGCGGCGGCGAACACCATCGAGACCGAGCTGGAGCCCGACACGGGCAAGGCCGCCAAGTGGGCGGACGAGGCGACCACCACGGCCGTCGCCACGTTCGGCGGCTGGGCGGTCGCCGCCGGCCTGAAGACGGTCGACACCACCTGGAACAACCAGGTCAAGACGCTGCTCGGGCGCCTCGCGCACGAGAAGGGCGCGCTGCGCGGCACCGTCGTCACCCTCACCGGGCAGGACCTGGCCGTCCGCACGGAGATCGCGGGCGTGCGGCCGGTCTCCTCGATCGCCGGGTACTGAGGGGGCCGCCGCCATGCTGACGTACGCCGAGATCATGACCACCGACCTGGGCAAGCTCTCCACCGCCGCCGACAAGTGGGACGAGATGGCGAAGGAGCTGAACAAGGTCGAGCTCCGCTACCGGGACAGCGTGCAGGCGCTGCCCGCCTCGCCGGCCTGGATCGGCCAGAGCGCCGTCGCCGCGCGGACCAACTTCGCCGCCACCCGCTACGAGTACCAGGCGGCGCAGACCCAGGCGAAGGCCACCGCGACGCTGCTGCGCAACGGACACCAGCAGTTCGTGGAGCTGAAGAAGCAGCTGGAGTCGGCCCGCGCCGACGCGGTGAAGGCCGGCATGAAGGTCTCCGAGGAGGGCCGGGTCGCCTACGACTACGGGCGGCTCACCCCCGGCGAGCGGCAGGCCGCGGCACACGACCCGGACCACGCCCGCAGCGTCCGGGAGGCGGAGAGCTCCTGGGCCCAGCAGATCGACGGCTGCGTGAAGGCGTTCGACCTCGCCGACCAGGACCTGAAGAAGGACCTGGAGGCCGTGGTGAAGGACGGCGGCGGCGGCGCGAACGACGAGACGCTCGGCACCGGCTTCAACGGCGGTGCGGACAAGGTCGCCGCGGCCGACGACAAGGCCAAGGACGAGCGGATGAACCTCGCCTGGCTGGAGATGAAGGACAACGAGACGCTGGACGACTACCTCAAGCGTCTCCAGCGCGACGGCATCGCCAAGCTCACCGGCAACCCGCAACTCGCCGACCTGGTGTCCAAGTTCACCAACGGCACCATCACGGCGGGCGCGTTCACCGGCGCCCTGACGGCCGTCGGCATGTACTCGTACAAGCTCTCCAAGGCGCTGCGGCCGCCCTTCGTGCACCCGACCGCGCCCGGCACCCTGCTCTCCAAGCACTTCAACATGCGCCTCGCGGGCGCCGCGCCCGGCAGCCTGCTCAGCAAGGTCCCGCCGGGTCTGGCCACCGCCCTCACCGGCTCCGACGAGGCCGCCATGTGGGGCGGGTTCATGCGGAACGGCTCCTTCTTCATGCCGACGGCCGCCGAGGCCAACCTGCTCAAGGTCGCCAAGAACGGCGGCATGGCCAACGCGGCGAAGGCGGCCGGCTGGCTGCGCGGCGCCGGCGTCGTCGGCGGCGTCGCGGCCACCGCGTACGGCGTGGCCAACCTGACCACGTACAACACCGACATGATCAAGGCGGATCCGGCGAAGTTCGCCTCGGACCTGACCGGCACGGCCTTCAGCGCGTCCATGACGATGCTGACCGTCGCCCCGACCCCGGTCACCCTCGGCCTCGCCATCGGTACGGGCGTGGCCTACGGCGCTGCCCTGATCTGGGACAACCACGAGGCCATCGGCAAGGGCCTGGAGCAGGCCGGCGACTGGGTCGGCGACAAGGCGTCCGACATCGGCGACGGGATCAAGGACGGCGCGAAGAAGCTGGGCAGCGCGCTGAACCCGTTCGACTGAGCAGTCGCCGGGACCGACCGAGAGGGACACAGGGAACATGCACACCGACGTCACCCCCTTCGAGCTGCACCGGTGGAAGGAGGGGGGCCGGCACGACTACCGGGCCGGCTTCAGGGGGGCCTCGCGGGAGTTCGGCGAGATCGTCCTCACCGCCCCGCTGCCGCGGAGCAACGCGGAGGCCGCCGTCGTCTCCGAGCTGCGCGGCGGCATGCTCCCCACGGCCTCCTTCGAGGCGCGCGGGATCCACACCGACGTCGTGAAGCTGCCCACCCTCAACCGGTCCACCCTCCGCGTCGGCGACCGGGTCGTCCCCATGTCCCGCAACCGCGCGGGCATCACCCTCGACCAGCGCGCCCTGCACCTGCGGTACGCGGGCGACGCCTACCGGCTCTCCGCCCTCGACAAGCGCGGCTACGTCCTCACCCGCCTGCCGGACGACGAGGACCCCGGGGTCACCGTCACCGTGCGCGAGTCCGGGCGCGGGAAGAAGCAGCGCCTGGCGGTCGAGGCGGCCGGCCGCGCGGAGGGCGGCGACCTGGCCCTGGCGCTGATCTTCGCGGGGGTGGACCGGTCGGCGCTGACGCGGCTGGGGGCCGTGAAGGCGGGGGTCTCGCGGGTGACGCACCTCTTCGCGGAGTCCCAGTACTGATCCGCCGCGCGTCCTCCCCCTCCCCTTCCCCCGTACCTCTCCCCCCTTGTCCCCCTCTTCTTCTGCGAGCGAGTGAGCGAAAAGATGCCTTCCTTCGATGTGACCCGGTCCCGTTTCCGTCTCAGCGACGAGCACGTGTTCGTCCTGGCCCAGATGGCGACCGGGCAGCCGGTCCCGGAGGCCATGGAGGGCGCCCGGACGGCACTGCGGGAGGCCGGGCTGATCGACGCGGACGGGAACCTGTCCGTCCTGCTGCTGCCCCTGATGCAGACCGTCGTCCAGCCGACCGTGATCGTCTCCCTGGAGGCCGGCGGCCGGCAGGGCGCCCTGCTCCACGGGCTGCTCATCGGCGAGGAGCACGTCGTCTGCCACGAGAGCTGGCCGGGCGAGGAGGAGGCCGTCTACCGGCTGGTCGAGCCGCGCACGGTGGTGTGGACGCTCGCCGACCTCGTCGCGCTCCGTCAGTCCGGCGGCGCGCCGGCGGACGAGGCGGTCGTCGAGACGACGATCGGGGTCCTGGAGGCGGGCCTGGCCGCCCTGGAGAAGGCGGCGTCGACGCCGGGCGCCGACGAGCGGGCGCTGGTGACCGCGGCGCTGGAGGCCGCGGGCGGACCGGCAGGCCCGCTGGCCGACCTGATCGTGGAGCTGCGCTCCCAGTGGCGCGTCACGGCCGCCTGGCAGGGGGCCCAGGAGGGCGAGCGGGGGGTCGTGGCGCGGGTCGTGGCGGCCTGGGACTGCGGGCCGCTGGGCTACTGGCAGCGCGAGCTGCCGGCGGAGCCGGTCTCCGAGGGCCAGGTGACGCCGGAGAGCGCCTTCCGTCTGCGCCGGGTCACGCCGAAGCGGCTGTGGCAGGCCCTGACGGACCTCCTCCCGGACGCCGCCGAGCTGGCCGCCTGAGCGGGCGGGAACGCCCCGGGCCCCTCAGCCCCGGGGCGCCTTCCGCGGCGCGTACGCGACCAGGTCCATGGGGTCCTCGTGCGGGTACAGGAGGCGGGGGAGCCCTTCCTCGTCGAGCTCGCCGCGCAGCCAGGAGAGCAGCACGCCGGTGAGGGTGCCGGTGAGCGGCGGGCCCTGCGGGGCGTGGCGGGGGACGACGACGAGCGGCCAGGCGTCGGGGTCGTCGCCCTCGGTGAGCCAGCACAGCTGGTCGCCGTCGATCGAGCTCGCGAAGGGCAGCAGGCCGCCGGGCTCCGGCCAGGCGGCCAGCGGGTGGCGGTCCGGGAAGCTCGCGCGCAGGCCGCGGTAGTTGTCGGTGCACCAGCGGGCCCAGGCCACGAGGTCGTACTCCCCGGTGCCCAGCGGCAGGTGGAGGCGGAGCCAGTCGCGCCACTCGCCGCCGCCGTACGCCTCCGCCAGCCGCACGTACTCCGCGGGGAGCCGGGTGCCGAGGCTCTCGTGGACCCACGCCCAGTCCCGCTCCCCGAGGTACGGCTCCGGGGGCGGCGGGAGGAGCGCGACGAGGGCGTCGAGTCCGGTGCCGCCGCCCGCGAGCGCGGCGCGCTGCGCGGCGGTCGGCGCGGGGCGGCGGGGCGGCGGGGTCCAGGGCCCGGCACCGGCGCCGGCGAGGCCGCTGCGGGCGAGGACCGGGCGCAGCCCTTCGGCGACGAGGACGGCGAGGGCGGGCAGCAGCGGGAGGCCGAGGTGGCGCCATGGGTCGCCGCCCGCGCGTTCCCGCTCCGGGCTGTGGACGACGACCGGCCAGGCGTCGGGGTCGTCGGAGGCGGTGGTGTCCCAGAAGAGGGTGTCGGAGGTGCCGGTCTCGGCGAAGGGCAGGACGCCGGGGGCCATCCTGCGGGTCTCCGTGACGAAGTACCCGTAGTCGAAGCCGCCGGGGTCGCGGGCGTACGGGGTCTGGAGCCAGAGCCGTTCGCCGAGGGCGACGGGGCCGTAGACGGTGGCGACCGCCTTGTAGTCGGCGGGCAGCGGCAGGCCGAGCCACTCCTCGACGGCGGCCCAGTCGACGGGGATCGCGGGTCCCTCGGGCGGCGGCCCGAAGAGCCCGGCGAAGGCGGCGACGTACCCGGCGGCGGCCCGCTCGGCGGCCGCCGCCTCGTGGGGACGCGCGGCGGCAGGCCCGTGGGGGGCCGCCGCCGCCTCGTGGGAGCCCGCTGCCGCGGGTCCGTGGGGGCGCGCGGCGGCCGCCTCTCGGGGGGCGCTCGGGCGGGGCGCGTCAGACACGCGGCCGCAGCGGCGCGGTGATGCCGAGGACGCGGTCCTTCAGGGCGGGGAACTCCTCGCGGATCGCGGCGGGCTTCGCCGGGTCGAGGACGGCCCGCAGGACCTCCTCGCCGGGGCCCGCCTCCGCGAGGATCTCGCCCCAGGGGTCGACGACCAGCGAGTGGCCGGCCTGCTCGACGCCGGCGTGGGTGCCCGCGGTGCCGCAGGCGAGGACGTACGCCTGGTTCTCGACGGCCCGGGCCCGGGCGAGGAGCCGCCAGTGGGCGAGGCGGCGGGCCGGCCAGCCGGCGGGGACGACGAAGGCCTCGGCACCGGCGTCCACGAGGCCGCGGAAGAGCTCGGGGAAGCGCAGGTCGTAGCAGGTGCCGACGCCGACGGTGAGGTGCGGCAGGTCGAAGGTGACCAGGTCCTCGCCGGCCGCCATGAGGACGGCCTCGCCCTTGTCGAAGCCGAAGCGGTGGATCTTCCGGTAGGAGGCGGCGAGCTCGCCGTCGGGGGAGAAGACGAGCGAGGTGTTGTAGAGGGCGCCGCCGGCGGCCTCCACGAAGGAGCCGGCGTGGAGCCAGACCTCGGCGTCCCGCGCGGCGGCGGCCATCGCCTGGTAGGTGGGGCCGTGGAGGGGTTCGGACCCGGGGGCGTAGAGGTCGGCGGCGAAGGCGCCGACGGGCCAGAGTTCGGGGAGGACCACGAGGTCCGCGGTCCCGCGCTCCTCCCGTACGAGGCGGGCCGCGCGGGCCCGTCGGTCGGCGACCGGTTCGTCCGGGTCTACCGCGATCTGGATCAGCGAGGCGCGCACACTACCACCGTCCTGGCGTTGAAGCCGTCAACACCGGCCTACGATCGTCACACGAAAGCACTGCCGGGGTGCTCCCGGGGAGCGTAACTTAGCGTCCGAGCCTCCCATTCCGCTGTCGCCCAGTCGTGTTTTCAGCCCGCACCGAAGAACGTCGAGGGGTCCCGTGACCGTCCATCCCAGCCTCCAGAACTACGCCGACGCCTGGACCCATTCCATCGAGGCGATAGCCGAGCTGGTGCAGCCCCTCGTGGAGGGCGAGTGGAACCGGGCGACCCCGTGCCCCGGCTGGTCGGTGCGCGACATCGTGTCCCATGTGATCGGCATGGAGACGGAGATGCTCGGGGACCCGCGGCCGATCCACTCGCTCCCCCGCGACCTGTACCACGTGCGCAGCGACTTCGCCCGGTACATGGAGGTGCAGGTCGACGTGCGGCGGCACCACACGGCGCCGGAGATGACCTCGGAGCTGGAGTACATCCTCATCCGCCGGGCCCGGCAGCTGCGCAACGAGAACCGCTCCCCCGACCACGTGATCCGGGCTCCGCTGGGCGCGGAGCAGACGCTGGAGCAGGGCTACCGGCTGCGGGCCTTCGACACCTGGGTGCACGAGCAGGACCTGCGGGTCGCGCTCGGGGTGCCGGGGAACCTGGACGCGCCGGGCGCGTTCGTCGCGCGGGACCTGCTCCTGGAGGCGCTGCCGAAGGTGGTGGCGAAGGGCGCGGGCGCCCCGGCCCACTCGGCGGTCGTGGTGGACGTGACGGGTCCGGTGGAGTTCCTGCGGACGGTGCGGGTGGACGCGGAGGGGCGGGGCACCATCGACGGGGCGCCGTCGCTGGGCCCCGCGGTGACGCTGGCGACGGACTGGGAGACGTACGTGCGGCTGGCGTGCGGCAGGGTCCGGCCGGCCGAGGTGGCCGACCGGATCAAGACCGAGGGCGACCCGGACCTGGCCGCCGCGATCCTCGACCACTTCGCGGTGACGCCGAACTAGGCCGTCCCCTTCGGATCGTTCCCGGCCCGGCCCCCGGCCGCTTCGCGGTGACGCCGGACCGGAGGGACGGCGCCCGCTACACCGGCACGTGGACGGCCTCCACGCGGCTGGCGACGAGCCGTTCGCGTTCGCGCCGGTGGGTGCGGGACTTGAGGCGGAGGATCTGGACGACGCCGAGGGCTTCGAGGACGAAGACCGAGGAGAAGGCGATCCGGTAGTCGTCGCCGGTGGCGTCGAGCAGCACGCCGATCGCGAGCAGCGTCGTCATCGAGGCGACGAAGCCGCCCATGTTGACGATGCCGGAGGCGGTGCCCTGGCGCTCCGGGGGGTTGGCCGGGCGGGCGAAGTCGAAGCCGATCATGGACGCCGGTCCGCAGGCCCCGAGGACCAGGCAGAGCGTGACGAGCAGCCACATCGGGGCGTGGTCGCCGGGGTACGCGATCGTGGTCGCCCACAGCAGGGCGGTGGCGGCGACCGTGCCGAGGGCCAGCGGGGCGCGGGCGCCCCCGTGGCGGGCGATGATCTGCCCGTACGCGAGGCCGACGGCCATGTTGGAGAGCACGACCAGGGTGAGCAGTTCGCCCGCGGTGCCCCGGGACAGGCCCTGTGCCTCGACGAGGAAGGGCAGCCCCCACAGCAGCAGGAACACCATCGCGGGGAACTGGGTGGTGAAGTGCACCCACAGGCCGAGCCGGGTGCCGGGTTCGCGCCAGGACGCGGCGATCTGCCGGCGGACGTAGGCGGCGCCCGCGTGGCGGACGGGGGCGGGTTCGTACCCCTCGGGGTGGTCCTTGAGGAAGGCCAGCAGCAGGGCCAGGACCAGGACGCCGGCGAGGGAGCTGCCGACGAAGGTGGTGGTCCAGCCGAGGCCGTGCAGGGCGCGGGAGAGGACGACGGTCGAGACCAGGTTGCCCGCCATGCCGATGAGGCCGGCGAGCTGGGCGACGAGCGGTCCGCGGCGGGCGGGGAACCAGCGGCCGCCGAGCCTCAGGACGCTGATGAAGGTCATGGCGTCGCCGCAGCCGAGGAGGGCCCGGGAGGCCAGCGCCATGGGGTACGTGGGGGAGAGCGCGAAGCCCAGCTGGCCCAGGGTGAAGAGGACGACGCCGAGGGCGAGGACCTTCTTGGTGCCGAGCCGGTCGACCATGAGGCCGACCGGTATCTGCATGCCCGCGTAGACCAGCAGCTGGAGTATGGAGAAGGTGGAGAGCGCGGAGGCGCCCACGTGGAAGCGGTCGGCGGCGTCGAGTCCGGCGACGCCGAGCGAGGTCCGGAAGATGACGGCGACGAAGTAGACGGCGACGCCGACGCCCCAGACGAGGGCGGCGCGGCGGCCGCCGGGCGGGTCGCCGGGGAGGGTGACGGCGGAGCCGTAGCCGTTGCGGCCGCTCACCTGCCCTCACCCCGGACCAGGGCGCCGACGCGGCCGAGGTGGCGGCGGACGGCGGCGGCCGCTCCCTCCGCGTCGCCGGCGCGGAGCCGGTCGAGGATCTCGGCGTGCTCGGCGATGTTCTGGGCGATCCGGTCGGGGTGGGCCTGCATCACGGCGACGCCCATGCGGAGCTGGCGGTCGCGGAGCTGGTCGTAGAGGCGGGCGAGGATCTGGTTGCCGGCGTGGCGGACGATCTCGGCGTGGAAGCAGCGGTCGGTGACGGCGACGTCGGCGAGGTCGCCGGCGCCGGCCTGCCGCTGCTGTTCCTCCAGGAGCTCTTCGAGGCGGGCGAGGAGCGCGGGCGGCGCGGGGACGGCGCGGCGGACGGCGAACTCCTCGACGAGGAGCCGGGTCTCGACGACGTCGGCGATCTCCTGGGCGGAGACGGCGAGGACGAGGGCGCCCTTCTTCGGGTAGAGCTTGAGCAGCCCTTCCATCTCCAGCTTGAGCAGCGCCTCGCGGACGGGGGTGCGGGACACCCCGACGGCCTGGGCCAGCTCCCCCTCGGTGAGGAGCGTCCCGCCCTCGTAACGGCGGTCGAGCACCGCCCGCTTGACGTGGCTGTAGACGCGTTCGGCGGCGGGGGGCTGCTTGGCGGGCCGTCCGGTGGAGGGGGGTGCGGCTGATGGCATGCGCACATCATAGATACAAGGTGGGTACAACAAACAGGCCCGTCCGCGATGCGGACGGGCCTGTTTCACGTGAAACACGCGTCAATCGGGCACTACGCCCAGGTGATGAGCCTCTTCGGCTGCTCCAGGATCGCGGCCACGTCGGCCAGGAACTTGGAGCCGAGCTCGCCGTCGACCAGGCGGTGGTCGAAGGAGAGCGCCAGCGTCGTCACCTGACGCGGCTTCACCTTGCCCTTGTGGACCCAGGGCTGGAGCTTGATCGAGCCGACCGCGAGGATCGCGGACTCCCCCGGGTTGAGGATGGGCGTGCCGGTGTCGACGCCGAAGACGCCGACGTTGGTGATGGTGAAGGTGCCGCCCTGCATCGCCGCCGGGGTCGTCCTGCCCTCGCGGGCGGTGGAGACCAGCTCGCTGAGCGAGCGGGAGAGCTCCGGCAGGGTCTGGGCGTGCGCGTCCTTGATGTTCGGCACGATCAGGCCGCGCGGGGTGGCCGCCGCGATGCCCAGGTTCACGTAGTGCTTGAGGACGATCTCCTGCGCCGCCTCGTCCCAGGCCGCGTTGATCTCCGGGTTGCGCTTGACCGCGACCAGGACGGCCTTGGCGATGAGGAGCAGCGGGTTGACCCGCAGGCCCGCCATGTCCTTGTCGGACTTGAGCTCCTCGACCAGCTTCATCGTGCGCGTGACGTCGAAGGTCACGAACTCGGTGACGTGCGGGGCGGTGAAGGCCGAGCCGACCATCGCCGCCGCCGTGGCCTTGCGGACGCCCTTGATCGGGACCCGGGTCTCCCGCGCGTCGCCCGCGGCGACGGCGGAGGGCGCCGGGACCGGGGCGGCGGCCGGGGCGGGGACCGCCTCGGCCACGGGGGCCGCCGGGACGGCGGGCGCGGCCGGGGCGGCCGCGCGGTGCACGTCCTCGCGGGTGATGATCCCGTCCGGACCCGTCGGCAGGACCGCCGCCAGGTCCACGCCGAGGTCCTTGGCGAGCTTGCGCACCGGCGGCTTGGCCAGCGGCCTGGGCGCGGCGGTCACGGTGCCGTGCCCGTTGAGCTGCTCGGGGACCACCGCGGCGGGCGCGCCCTTGCGGGCCCGGCGCCGGGTGGAGGAGGCGGCCACGCCGTAGCCGACGAGGACCGGCTGGCGGCCCTGCTGCTCCTCGGCCTCCGCCGGCGCCGGCGCCGGTGCGGCGGGAGCCGGGGTCGCGGCGGCGGGCGCCGCGGCGGCCGGGGCCGGGGTCTCGGCGGGGGCGTCGCCGCCGACGTTCACCGAGATGATGACCTGGCCGACGTCGACCGTGGTGCCCTCGGGGAAGACCAGCTCGTGGACGGTGCCGTCGAAGGGGATCGGCAGCTCCACGGCGGCCTTGGCCGTCTCCACCTCGCAGACGACCTGCCCGTCGGTGACGGTGTCACCGGGCTGGACGTACCACTTGAGGATCTCGGCCTCGGTCAGGCCCTCGCCCACGTCGGGCATCTTGAATTCGCGGATCGTCATCGTGCTCTCCTCAGTACGCCAGCGAGCGGTCGACGGCGTCGAGCACGCGGTCCAGGCCCGGCAGGTACTCCTCCTCCAGGCGCGCCGGCGGGTACGGCGCGTGGTAGCCGCCGACCCGCAGGACGGGGGCCTCCAGGTGGTAGAAGCAGCGCTCGGTGATCCGGGCGGCGATCTCCGCGCCGGAGCCGAAGAACACCGGGGCCTCGTGGACGACGACCAGACGGCCGGTCTTCTCGACCGAGGTCTGGATGGTGTCGAAGTCGAGGGGGGAGATCGAGCGCAGGTCCACGACCTCGACCGACTTGCCCTCCTCGGCGGCGGCCGCGGCCGCCTCCAGGCACGTCTTCACCATCGGGCCGTACGCCACCAGGGTGAGGTCGGTGCCCTCGCGGGCCACGCGGGCCTTGTGGAGCTCGCCGGGGATCGCCTCGGTGTCGAGCTCGCCCTTGTCCCAGTAGCGGCGCTTGGGCTCGAAGAAGATGACCGGGTCGTCGCTCTGGATCGCCTGCTGGAGCATCCAGTAGGCGTCGGAGGAGTTCGCCGGGGTGACGACCTTGAGGCCCGCGACGTGCGCGAAGAGCGACTCGGGGGACTCGGAGTGGTGCTCGACCGCGCCGATGCCGCCGCCGTACGGGATGCGGATGACGACCGGCATCTTCACGGTGCCGAGCGAGCGGGCCCGCATCTTCGCCAGCTGGGTGACGATCTGGTCGTACGCCGGGAAGACGAAGCCGTCGAACTGGATCTCCACGACGGGGCGGTAGCCGCGCAGCGCGAGGCCGATCGCGGTGCCGACGATGCCGGACTCGGCGAGCGGGGTGTCGACCACCCGGTCCTCGCCGAAGTCCTTCTGGAGGCCGTCGGTGATGCGGAAGACACCGCCGAGCTTGCCGACGTCCAGGCCCATGACGACGACCTTGGGGTCGGTCTCCAGGGCCTTGCGCAGCGACTCGTTGAGCGCCTTCGCGAGGGGAAGCTTCTGCACAGCCATGATTACTCGGCCTCTCCGTCCGCGAAGGACGCCTGGTAGGCGGCGAACTCCGCGCGCTCCTCGTCGACGAGCGCGTGCCCGTCCGCGTACGTGTGGTCGAACATCGCCATGTGGTCCGGGACCGGCATGGCGCGGACGACCTCACGGACGTGCTTGCCGAGGCTCTCGCTCTCGGTCTCCAGCTCCTCGAAGAAGGCCGCGTCGGCGTGGCCCTCGTTCTCCAAGTAGGCCCGCAGGCGCAGGATCGGGTCCTTGGCCTCCCACGCCTCGCGCTCGGTGTCGCGGCGGTAGCGGGTCGGGTCGTCGGAGGTGGTGTGGGCGGCCATCCGGTAGGTGAAGGCCTCGATCAGCGTGGGGCCCTCGCCGCGGCGGGCGCGCTCCAGGGCCGACCGGGTGACGGCCAGGCACGCGAGGACGTCGTTGCCGTCGACGCGGACGCCGGGGAAGCCGAAGCCGCGGGCGCGCTGGTAGAGCGGGACGCGGGTCTGCTTCTCGATGGGCTCGGAGATCGCCCACTGGTTGTTCTGGCAGAAGAAGACGACCGGGGCGTTGTAGACCGCGGAGAAGACGAAGGACTCGTTGACGTCGCCCTGGCTGGAGGCTCCGTCGCCGAAGTAGGCGAGTACGGCGGAGTCCGCGCCGTCCTTGGCGATGCCCATGGCGTAGCCGGTGGCGTGCAGGGTCTGCGAGCCGAGGACGATCGTGTACAGGTGGAAGTTGTTGCTGCTGGGGTCCCAGCCGCCGTTGTTGACCCCGCGGAACATGCCCAGCAGGTTGGTGGGGTCGACGCCGCGGCACCAGGCCACGCCGTGCTCACGGTAGGTCGGGAAGACGTAGTCGTCGTCCCGCAGGGCCCGGCCCGAGCCGATCTGCGCGGCCTCCTGGCCGAGCAGCGAGGCCCACAGGCCCAGCTCGCCCTGGCGCTGGAGGGCGGTCGCCTCGGCGTCGAAGCGGCGGGTGAGGACCATGTCGCGGTAGAGGCCGCGCAGCTCCTCGGCGCTCAGGTCGATGTCGTAGTCGGGGTGCTGGACGCGCTCGCCCTCGGGCGTCAGCAGCTGAACGAGCTCGGGCTCCCCGGCCGGGGCCTGGTCGGCCTTCTTGGCGCCGGCGCTGGCGCCGGTGGTGCGCTTGGCGCCGCTGCTGCGTCGCGTCGTCTTGCGCGCGGCAGTGCTCTCCACGGTCACGTGCGTGCTCCTCCGTCGGTCCGGC
The DNA here is from genome assembly GCF_014650895.1 of Streptomyces omiyaensis. Classification (GTDB taxonomy): domain Bacteria; phylum Actinomycetota; class Actinomycetes; order Streptomycetales; family Streptomycetaceae; genus Streptomyces; species Streptomyces omiyaensis. Next base: position 51,612 of record NZ_BMVV01000006.1, on the reverse strand, counting down.
CCCCGGGTTCGCCGGCAAGGCCAGTGCGGCTCTCCGCCTTATCCGTACCCTGCGCACGGGGTGGGTGCGACGCGGCCGGGGTCGGGCGTGACAGGTGTCCCGGCGAGCGCCGTCATAGGCACGTTACCCACACCGCGGCATTCCTGCGAAACCCCACTTGACCTGCAATTTTGCTTGGATTTCCAAGTAAATCGAGAAAAGCGGAAGCTCGCCCTGGTCAGCGCGTTGGGCAACGGCCCGACACCGTCGTCGGAACATCCGGCACCGTAACCCGCACACCCCGGGCACCGGAAGAGCCAATATGTGAGACTGGCTTCGTGCGCGAAGAAGGAAAAATCCGGGTATTTCTGCTGGATGACCATGAAGTCGTCCGGCGCGGCGTCCACGAGCTGCTTTCCGTGGAGGACGACATCGAGGTGGTCGGCGAGGCCGGAACCGCGGCGGACGCCCTGGTCAGGATCCCCGCGACCCGCCCCGACGTGGCGGTGCTCGACGTGCGGCTGCCCGACGGCAGCGGGGTCGAGGTCTGTCGCGAGGTCCGCTCCCAGGACGAGTCGATCAAATGTCTGATGCTGACCTCGTACGCGGACGACGAAGCGCTTTTCGACGCGATCATGGCCGGGGCCTCGGGATACGTCCTCAAGGCCATCCGGGGCAACGAACTGCTGAACGCGGTCCGGGACGTGGCGGCCGGCAAGTCGCTGCTCGACCCGGTGGCCACGGCGCGGGTCCTGGAGCGGCTGCGCGACGGCAACAACCCGAAGGGTGACGACCGGCTCGCGAACCTCACCGACCAGGAGCGCAAGATCCTCGATCTGATCGGCGAGGGCCTGACCAACCGGGCGATCGGCGAGCGCCTCCACCTCGCGGAGAAGACCATCAAGAACTACGTCTCCAGCCTGCTGTCGAAGCTGGGCATGGAGCGCCGCTCGCAGGCCGCCGCGTACGTCGCGCGGATGCAGGCCGAGCGGCACTGAGCCACCCGACGCCCACCGGACCCGGCGCCCTCCCCGACGGCATCGCCCGAAGGGAGCAGCCCGGGCCGGCCGGCGGCATTCGGGACCTACGTCCCCGTGGAACCGGGGCCGGGGCCCCTTTCCCGACGGGGTGCCGGTGGCGGAGAGTGGAGGCATGTCCACCGAGGAGATCCGCGCCATCGAACTGCTCGGCCGTGCGTCGTACGGCCGGATCGCCACGAGCATGCGGGCGATGCCCTTCGTCGCCCCCGCCCGGCACATCGTCTCCGACGGCAGCGTCCTGGTCCGCATGCACGAGGGGCTCGGCTACCACCAGGCGTGCAGCGGCAGCGTCGTCGCCTACGGGGCGGACGACCTCGATCCCGCCTCCGGCGTCCTGTGGTCGGTGCAGTTCACCGGTACCGCCGAGATCATCGAGCCGACGCCGGCGGAGGTCGCCGCCTTCGGCCCCGAGCCGCTGAGCGTGGACGGCGAGCCGTTCGTCCCCGTCTACATGCGGATCGAACCCCAGTTCGCCACCGTGCACAGCATCGACTACGGTTCCGGCGCCTCTTCCGCACCGCGACACCTCCACCACGCGGCGTGATCTAACATCTGCGGAGTGCCGCGCTCATCTGAACACCCCGCTCCTCCGGTCGGCGCCCTCCTCCGCCGCCACCCGCACGCCGGTGAGCCCCTGTCCTGCGTCCCCGTGACCGAGGGCCTGCTCAACCGCGGCTACCGCCTCTCCACCACCCGCGGGCGCTACTTCCTCAAACAGCACCTCGACGCCCCCACCGCCGACCGGGCCACCATCACCCGCCAGCACCGGGCCACCCAGCGGCTGCACGCCCTGGGGCTGCCGGTGGCCCCTCCGCTGCCCGACAGCCGCGGCCGCACGGTCGCCGTCATCGGCGGCCGCTGCTACGCCCTGCACCCCTGGGTCGAGGGACGGCACCGCGACGGCACCCAGCTCACCACCGGGGGCTCGCGCCGCCTCGGGGCCCTCCTGGGCCGCGTCCACACCACCCTGGACCGGGTCATGGAGCCCCCGCCGGCGGAGGACCGGCACGACAGCGCCCGCCTGGAGGAGACCTTCGCCGCCATCGCCGAGCTGATCCGCCTGGCCCGCTCCCACCGCCCGCACGGCAGCTTCGACGCGCTCGCCGAGCACCGGCTGCGGGAGCGCCGCCGGCTGATCGCCCAGCACGCCCACCGCCGCCCCCCGGCGCCCGCCACGGCCGGCTGGGTCCACGGGGACTTCCACCCGCTGAACCTGCTCTACCGGGGCGCCGAACCGGCCGCGATCGTCGACTGGGACCGGCTCGGCGTCCGCCCCCGCGCCGAGGAGGCCGTCCGGGCCGCCGCGATCTTCTTCGTACGGCCGGGGGGCGAGCTGGACCTGGAGAAGGTGCGGGCCTACGCGCGCGCGTACCGGCGGGCCACCGGCGCGGACGGCGCCGAGCTGGCCGCGGCGGTGCACCGGGTGTGGTGGGAGCGGCTGAACGACTTCTGGACGCTGCGCTGGCGCTACCAGCTGAACGACCGCAGGGCCGACCCGCAGTTCCCCGCGGTGTCGGCCCTGGCCGTGTGGTGGACCCGGGAGTACGACGCCGTGCGCGACGCCTTCTCCACGTGAGGCTCCGGGGCCCCGGTCTCCCGAGGCCTCGCAGGCGGCCCTACGGAGCGGTGGCTCCGGTGTCCCCGGCGGCGTCGGTCGGATCCGTGCCCGGCTCGCCGTTGCCGCCGCCGGTGGGCTCGGTCTGGCCGCCGTTGTCGCCGCCGGTCGGCTCGCCCGTGGGCTCCCCGGTGTCCGTCGGCTGCGTGCTCGGCCTCCCGGTCGACGTCGGGCCCGTGGTGGGCTCCTGGGTCACCGGCGGCTCGGTGGTCGGCGGGGGCGTGGTCGTCGGAGGCTGCGTCGTCGGGGGCTGCGTCGTCGGCTCGTACGTGCTCTCGCCGCCGGTCGCCGGCGGCTCGGTGTACGTCTCCTCGGACGGCTCCTCGGACGGCGCGGGCTCCTCCGAGGCCGTGGAGGGCGAGTCCGACACCGTCGTGGGCGTCGTGATCGGGCCCTTCTTCTTCTCGCCGCCGCCCGCCATCTGCACCGCGAAGACGACGCCGGCGACGATCGCGACCAGCGCGAGCGCCGCGAACAGCACCATCCTGCCGCGGTTGCCCCGGCCGCCGTCCTGGCCGCCGTAGCCGCCGTCCTGGCCGTAGCCGCCGGTGCCGCCCGTGCCGTCGTCGTAACCGCCGTACCCGGCGTAGCCGCCGTCGTCGGGGTTGGGCAGCGGGACGATCCGGCCCTGCGCGGTCTCGCCGAGCGGCGGGTGGCCCATGGCCGTCGTCGCGGTCATGCCGTGCAGGGGCGTGTGCCCGCCCTCGTAGACCGAGACCGGGCCGGTGCCCCAGGTGCCGGTGTGGCCGCCCTGCTGCTGGAGCATCTCCAGGCTGTACTGGATCAGCCCGCGCATCTCCTCGGCGCTCTGGAACCGGTCGTCCGGCTCCTTCGCGAGCGAGCGCATCACCAGGCCGTCCAGCTCCGGCGGGGTCGAGCCGCGGACCTCGGACGGCGGGACCGGGGTGTCCTGCACGTGCTGGTAGACCACCGACAGCGGCGTCTCGCCGGTGAAGGGGGGACGCAGCGCGAGCAGTTCGTAGAGCAGGCAGCCCGTCGCGTACAGGTCGGAGCGGTGGTCGACGGCCTTGCCGAGCGCCTGCTCGGGGGAGAGGTACTGGGGCGTGCCCATGACCATGCCGGTCTGGGTCATCGTCGCCTGCGCGCCGTGCAGCGCGCGGGCGATGCCGAAGTCCATGACCTTCACCGCGCCGGCGTGCGTGATGATCACGTTGGCCGGCTTGATGTCGCGGTGCACGATGCCGTGCTGGTGCGAGTAGGCCAGCGCCTCCAGGACGCCGGAGACGATCACCAGCGCCTGCTCGGGCCCGGGCGCCTCCGCGCTGACCAGCAGGTCACGGATGGTGCGTCCCTCGACGATCTCCATCACGATGTACGGCACCGGGCGCCCGTCGACGACGTCCTCGCCGGAGTCGTACACCGCCACGATCGCGTGGTGGTTGAGGCCGGCGACCGACTGCGCCTCGCGCGTGAAACGGGCCTTGGAGACCGGGTCCTCGGCGAGATCGGAGCGCAGCAGCTTCACCGCGACCGTCCGGCCGAGCCGCACGTCCTCGGCGGCGAAGACCTCGGCCATGCCGCCGCGTCCCAGACGGTGCGTCAGGCGGTAGCGGCCGTCGCCGACGACGCGGCCGACTCCCCATGACTCGGCGCCAGCGCCCGGCATACCGCCACCTGCGTCGGATCCGGGTTCCATGAGTCCTCGCCGTCGTCTGTCCTTGCCGTGTCCAGTCGTCACGCTACAGGCTCCGTACGACATCACGGTCCGCGATGACCGGCCATCCAACCCTTCTCGTGTACGCCTGTGCAAATTCCGCGGGTTTCGCCCGGCCGCCGCGCACGCGCGGCCGTACGGAGGGTCACGGAACGGGCACCCGGCTTGACGTGTCAGGGGCCTCGGGCAGACTTGGCGCAGAATCGGCGGGATATCGGGGTCCGGCCGGAGACGATCCGACGGACGCCGCGGGGCGCAGGGGGACAGCACAGATGAGCCACGACGGCGCCCAGGGCGGCCGCTACACGGGCGGTTCGGTCGCGAACGGCCGCTACCAGCTGCGCGACCTCCTCGGCGAGGGCGGCATGGCCTCGGTCCACCTCGCGTACGACAGCGCGCTGGACCGCCAGGTCGCGATCAAGACGCTCCACACCGAGCTGGGCCGCGAGGCGTCCTTCCGCGAGCGGTTCCGCCGCGAGGCGCAGGCCGTGGCGAAGCTCTCGCACACCAACATCGTCTCGGTCTTCGACACCGGCGAGGACACCCTCGACGGCGGCCTCATGCCGTACATCGTCATGGAGTACGTGGAGGGGCAGCCGCTCGGCTCGGTGCTCGCCTCCGACGTCCACCAGTACGGGGCGATGCCCGCCGACAAGGCGCTGAAGGTGACGGCGGACGTCCTCGCCGCCCTGGAGGTCAGCCACGAGATGGGGCTGGTCCACCGCGACATCAAGCCCGGCAACGTGATGATGACCAAGCGCGGCGTCGTGAAGGTCATGGACTTCGGCATCGCCCGCGCCATGCAGTCCGGCGTCACCTCCATGACCCAGACCGGCATGGTCGTCGGCACCCCCCAGTACCTCTCCCCCGAGCAGGCCCTGGGCCGGCCGGTGGACGCCCGCTCCGACCTTTATTCGGTCGGCATCATGCTCTTCCAGCTGCTGACGGGCCGCCTCCCCTTCGACGCGGACTCCCCGCTGGCCATCGCCTACGCGCACGTCCAGGAGGAGCCGGTCGCCCCGTCCTCCGTCAACCGCTCCGTGACGCCCGCGATGGACGCGCTGGTCGCCCGCGCGCTGCGGAAGAACCCGAACGAGCGCTTCCCGAGCGCCGCCGTCATGCGCGACGAGTGCCTCCGGGTGCTCTCCGCCGGGCAGTCCGCGGCCCCCGTGATCGTGGCCGGCGGGCCGGTCAACAGCGGCTCGGGCGTCGGCTCGGCCGTCTTCCCGCCGGTCGGCCAGACCCCGCCGCCGCACCACGGCACCGGCTCCGGCCCGCACCCGCAGCAGCCGTACCCGTCCCCGGCCCCGCAGCCCGGCCCGTACGGGCAGCCGACCCCGGCGCCGGTGCCCGGTCCCGGTTACGGCTACCCGCAGCCGGCCCCGGCGCCCGCCCCCGGCTACCAGACCCCGCCGCCCGTCTCCTACGCGCACGCGCCGGCCCCCGCTCCGGCGGCCGCCCCGCGCCGGAACATGCCGGTGCTGATCGGCGCGGTCCTGGTCGCCCTGATCGCCGTCGGCGGCGTGATCGTCGCCCTCAAGATGAAGGACGACGGCGACGGCGGCACCACCGCGGGCGGCACCGGCGCCGGGACCGGCGGCACCCAGCAGACCCAGACCGACAGCCCCGGCCACAAGGGCCCGGACCTGTCGAAGACCATCGACACCAAGAAGTGCACCGAGGCGCGGGAGTCGAGCGACGACCCCGAGAAGTTCGAGGTGCCCGACTTCACCTACAAGAACCTGACCTCGGTGAAGGACTGCGTGAACGCCGCGGGCTGGAAGATCACCAAGCAGATGCCGGTGGACGAGAACACCTACGGCGAGGACACGGTCCTGGAGCAGTACCCGCCGGCCGGCACGGACATCAAGCCCGGGGAAGCCGAGTTCACCCTGGAGATCTCCACCGGCAACCCCCAGAAGTAGCCGCCCGGATGCCGAGTGCGTCCCGGTATGTGACGCTGAGTCGGACACCTCGGCGGCACGGCAGGGGAGGGTTTCCCGGTGACTCCCACACGCGGCGGACACGGCGGGGGCGGGAGCGGCACGCCCCGCGGGACACGGGCCCGGGGGCGGGCCGCACGCTCCGGCCCCGCCCTCCGCAGGGCCCTCCTCGCACCCGCACTGGCCTGCGCCTTCCCCCTGTACGGCATCACCGGCGCGGCCCTCGCCCAGGCACCCGGCCACCCCGCCGGCACACCCCTCGCCCAGACCCCCGGGCCCGCCTGGCGGTCCCCCGGCGGCGCCCCCGGCACGACCCGCGCCCAGGCGCCCGGCACCCCCGTACGGCACCCCGGTGCTCCCGCGTACGGCCCCACCGCGGGCCCCACCGCGCCCGGCGCCCCCGCCCCGGCCCGACCCTCCACCGGACCCCCCGCCCCCACCGGCACCGCCGGGCCGGTCGGCACCACCGGACCGGGCACGGCCCCGGCGCCGCGGCCCCCCACCGGAACGCGCCGCCCGCCCCTGCCCACCGGCACCGGCACCTCCACCGGCGCCCCGGGCACCACCGCCCCCGCCACCGCCTCCCCCGCCCCGGGCACCGCCGTCCCCACCGGGACCGGCGCCCCCCGGCCCGGCAAGCCCGCCGCCCGCACCAGCGACGCCCCCGAGCCCACCGGCTCCCCCTCCCTCGCCGGCCGGCCCGCCGGCGAGGGCCGCGCCCGGCCCGGCCGCCCCGAGGGCGCCACCCCCACCGGGACCGGCGCCGACACCGACCCCGGACGTGACAGAACCGCTACAGAATCCGTCGGGGACGGCCTCCCGGAGGAGGAGGCCGCGGTACCCGGGGAGGATGCCTCCGCCCGCCCCGAAGCGGCCCGCGCCACCCGCCCCGCCGCCGTCCCCCAGCTCGCCGTGCGGACCCCCGGCGCCGCCTCCGACCAGCCCGTTCCGCTGCTCACCCTCGGCATCGGGCTCACCCTGATGGGCCTCGGCCTCGGCTTCCTCGGGCTCCGTCTGCGCCGCCGCTGAGGCCCCCGCGGGCCGCGCCCGGTCCCCCTTGAGTCGGACCCTCCGGGTCCCTCTGCGGAGGGTTGCCGCCCTCGGCATACCCGGTATACATACTCGGTATGTCGATCCGCCACGGGCTTCTCGCCCTCCTCGAACACGGCCCCCGCTACGGCTCCCAGCTGCGCACCGAGTTCGAGTCCCGCACCGGCTCCACCTGGCCGCTCAACGTCGGCCAGGTCTACACCACCCTGGGCCGGCTCGAACGGGACGGCCTGGTCGGCCAGAACGGCGAGGACGGCGCTGGCCACGCGCTCTACGCGATCACCGACGCCGGCCGCGCCGAACTGCGCACCTGGTTCGAGCGGCCCGTGGACCGCACCAGCCCCGCCCGCGACGAGCTCGCCATCAAGCTCGCCATGGCCGTCGGGGCACCCGGGGTCGACATCCGCGAGGTCATCCAGGCCCAGCGCCGCCACACCGTGAAGGCGATGCAGGACTACACCCGGCTCAAGGCCCAGGCCCTCGCCGCCCTCGAGGGCGGCGGCTCGCGCGAACGCGACGACGTGGCCTGGCTCCTCGTCCTGGAGCAGCTGATCTTCCAGACCGAGGCCGAGGCCCGCTGGCTCGACCACTGCGAGTCCCGGCTGATCCGCCTCTCCGCCACGGCCCCCGCGCCGGGCCCCGGGACGGGGCCGGGAACCGGAACCGAGACCAGGACCGGAACCGAAGCCGGGCCCGCCCCGGCCGGCGCGGGCACCGGCAACGGCGCCGACAACCGGATCCGCTGACCCCGGACCCACCGACCCCGGACCCGCCGCCTCCGGACCGGCCGGCCCAAGGCCCACCGCCTCCGGGCCCACCGACTCCGGCCGCCGGCTCCGGCCCCACCGCCTCCGGGCCCGCACGGGCCCCGTACCACCGCACGTCACCCACCGCACCGCTCACATCCGTGCGCCGCCGTCGCCGCGCACGCCTAGGGGGACCCCTCCATGTCCACACCGCTCGCCGCGCAGCCCGTGCTGCGCCTGCAGAACCTGACCCGGGTCCACGGATCCGGCGCCACCGAGGTGCACGCCCTGCGCGGCATCGACCTCGACGTCCACCCCGGCGAACTCGTCGCCGTCATGGGCCCCTCCGGCTCCGGCAAGTCCACGCTGCTCACCATCGCCGGCGGCCTCGACGCCCCCAGCTCCGGCCAGGTGATCGTCGAGGGCACCGACATCACCGGCGCCGGGGTGAAGGAGCTCGCCGCCCTGCGCCGCCGCAGCATCGGCTACGTCTTCCAGGACTACAACCTCATCCCCGCGCTGACCGCCGCCGAGAACGTCTCCCTGCCGCGGGAGCTCGACGGCACCTCCGCCCGCAAGGCGCGCGTCGAAGCCGTCGCCGCCCTGGAGGAGATGGGGCTCGGCCACCTCGCCGACCGCTTCCCCGACGAGATGTCCGGCGGCCAGCAGCAGCGCGTGGCCATCGCCCGCGCCCTCGTCGGCGACCGCCGCCTCGTCCTCGCCGACGAGCCCACCGGTGCCCTCGACTCCGAGACCGGCGAGTCCGTCCTCGCGCTGCTCCGCGCCCGCTGCGACGCCGGTGCCGCCGGCGTCCTCGTCACCCACGAGCCGCGCTTCGCCGCCTGGGCCGACCGGGTCGTCTTCCTGCGCGACGGCGCCATCGTCGACCAGACCGTGCGCAGCGAGGCGGACTCCCTCCTCACGGGCCGGGTGGCCGAGGCGTGAAGACCTGGTTCCACTCCTGGCGGGCCGCCGTCCGCATCGCCCGCCGCGACGCCTGGCGCGCCAAGGGCCGCAGCTCGCTCGTCCTCGCGATGATCGCCCTGCCCATCCTCGGTGTCAGCGCCGCCGACCTCACCATCCGCAGCTCCGAACTCTCCGTCTCCGAGCGGATGGAGCGCGGCATCGGCGCCGCCGACGCCTCCTTCCACGACCCCGGCCTCGGCGGCGTCCCGGTCTTCCAGACCCCCGCGGGCGACAACGTCTACCCGGCGAAGGACGAGGAGAACGCCCCCTGGCCCAGCGGTCCCGGCGACCCCACCAAGGTCATACCCGCCGGTTCCCGCTGGATCAGCGACACCCAGGGCGCGGCCAAGCTGACCACGGTGCACGGCCTGCTCCAGACCGACGTGCGGGAGCTCAAGGCCGACGATCCGATCGCCCGGGGCATCACCACGCTCCTCGACGGCCACTACCCGCGGAAGGCCGACGAGGTGATCGCCACCTCCGCCTTCCTGGAGCAGAGCGGCCTCTCCCTCGGCTCGACCGTTTCCGCTCGCAATTTCGACCGGCCGTACCGGATCGTGGGCTCCTACGAGCTGCCCGACAGCCTCGACGCCGCCCAGATCACCGCGCTGCCCGGGGCCTTCCTCGCCCCCTACGGCAAGGCCGCGGAGAAGGCCGGCGCGCTCGCTCCCGGCTCCTCCACCTCGTACCTGGTGCAGCACGCCGGTGGTTTCACGTGGAACGACGTGAAGGAGATCAACACCAAGGGCATCAGCGTCGTCTCCCGGGCCGTCCAGCTGAACCCGCCCGCCGACTCCGAGGTCCCGCTCTACCAGCGTCCCGACTGGCGCAGCTTCGAGTCGAGCTCCGGCGCCGACGCCATGGTCCTCGCCTCCCTCGCCACCGTCGTCGGCCTGGCGATGCTGGAGATCTGCCTGCTCGCCGGACCGGCCTTCGCGGTCGGCGCCCGCCGCTCCCGCCGCCAGCTCGGCCTGGTCGGCGCCAACGGCGGCTCCCGCAGCCACATCCGTGCCATCGTGCTGAGCGGCGGCCTGGTGATCGGCGTCGCCGCCGCCGTCGTCGGCACGGTCCTCGCCCTCGCCCTCACCCTGGCCCTCCGTCCGTTCCTGGAGGACTTCATCGGCCAGCGGTTCGGCGCCTTCGACATCCGGCCGCTGGAACTCCTCGGCATCGCGCTGCTCGCCGTCCTCACCGGTCTGCTCGCCGCGATCGTCCCGGCCGTCACCGCCTCCCGGCAGACCGTGCTCGCCTCGCTCACCGGCCGCCGCGGCGTCCGCTCCACCAGCAAGGTGCTGCCCGTCCTCGGCCTGGTCGCGCTCCTCATCGGCGCGGCGATCGCGCTCTACGGCTCGGTGGTCACCGACCAGTTCGCCATCGTCGCCGGCGGCTCCGCCCTCGCCGAGCTGGGCGTGGTCGCCATGACCCCCGCCCTCGTCGGCCTCTTCGGACGGGTCGGCCGCTGGCTTCCGCTGTCGCCGCGGCTCGCGCTGCGCGACGCCGTCCGCAACCGGGGCCGTACGGCTCCCGCGGTCGCCGCCGTCCTCGCCGCGGTCGCCGGCACGGTCGCCGTCGCCACCCACACGGCGAGCACCGACGCCCAGTACCGCGCCGAGTACACCGCCAGCCTGCCGCACGGCGCCGTCTCCTTCTTCCAGATGGAGGAGGGCGGCCGGGACGTCCCCGCCGTCGCCGACGCCGTCCAGCGCTATTTCTCGGTCGAGACCCGCGCCGACGTCTCCCGCGTCTCCGTCGGCAAGCCCGGCTGCCCCCCGTGGGGCGGCGGTGACGGGTGCGGCCAGTACGAGGTGATGACGCCGCCCGCCAACCTCTGCCCGATGTGGGTGCCGACCACGGACGGCAGCGACCCCTCCGAGAAGTTCACCCCCGAGCAGCGGCGCACGATGATCCGCGAGGACTGGCGCTGCGCGCAGACCTCGGGGGGCGGCGGCCTCTACGTCGACGGCGGTCTCCTCGTCGGCGACGCCCGGCTCCTGAAGGTCCTCGGCATCGAGGACGCGGCCGCGTCCCGGGCGCTCGCGGACGGCAAGGCGGTCGTTTTCTCCAAGCCGCTGGTCGCCGCGGACGGCTCGATCGGGATCAAGCAGGTCACCGACATGAAGGCCGCCGAGAAGGCGTCCGCGGAGAACAAGCCCTCCCCGGGCAGGATCTCCCGGGTCCCCGCCCACCTGGTGACCGGCGACCCGAAGACGTACGGCCTCCAGGTGCTGATGAGCCCCGAGACCGCCCGGGCCGCCGGTCTGCGCACGGTCCCCGTCGGTGCCTACTTCAGCACCGACGCCCTGCCCGGCAGCGAGCAGCGCCAGAAGCTCGACGCCGAGCTGGCCACCCTCGGCGCCGGCATCGACCTCACCGTCGAGGAGGGGTACGTCTCCGACGACAGCATCTTCCTGCTCGCCCTGACCGTCTTCGCCGGTCTGGTCACCATCGGCGCCGCCGGGATCGCCACCGGCCTCGCGCAGGCCGACGCCGAGGCCGATCTGAAGACGCTCGCCGCCGTCGGCGCCCCGCCGCGCGTCCGCCGCACGCTGAGCGGCTTCCAGTGCGGGGTGGTCGCCGCGATGGGTGTCGTCCTCGGCTCGGTCTCCGGCCTCCTCCCGGCGGTGGGCCTGCGGCTCACCGAGGAGCGGCAGCAGATCCGGTACCACGAGCAGACGATCGCGGAGGGCTGGGGCGGCGACCTCACCCCGCCGTACGTGCCGATCGTGGTGCCCTGGGAGACGCTGGCGGCGCTGCTCGTCGCCGTCCCGCTCGGCGCGGCCCTGCTCGCCGCCCTGGTGACCCGCTCGAAGGGTGCCGTGGCCCGCCGCGAGGCGACCTGACACCTTTCCGTGCCGTGACCGTGCCCGGGGAGGAGGGTGGATCACCCTCCTCCCCGGGCACACCTGGTGGTGAAGCACGTGTGCGAGAGAATGGGCGGCATGGAGATGCCGAGGAATGACAGGTCGCCGGAGAGCCCGCAGGTCCTCATCATGGGACAGGACGGGATGACTTTCGGCGGCGCCCAGGGCGACGACGAACCCCGCGAGGTCCCGGTGACGGAAATGGTCGAGCAGCCTGCGAAGGTCATGCGGATCGGCAGCATGATCAAGCAGCTTCTGGAGGAAGTTCGGGCGGCACCTCTCGACGAGGCCAGCCGGGTCCGGCTCAAGGAGATCCACGCCAGCTCGGTGAAGGAGCTGGAGGACGGCCTCGCGCCGGAGCTGGTGGAGGAACTGGAGCGCCTCTCGCTCCCGTTCACCGACGAGGCCATCCCCTCGGAGGCGGAACTGCGCATCGCCCAGGCCCAGTTGGTGGGCTGGCTGGAGGGCCTCTTCCACGGCATCCAGACGGCGCTGTTCGCCCAGCAGATGGCGGCCCGCGCCCAGTTGGAGCAGATGCGGCGCGCCCTCCCGCCCGGCGCTTCCCACGATGACGACGACGAGGGCGGCGGTCGCGGCCCCGGCCGCGCGGTCGGCTCGGGGCCGTACCTGTAGGAGACCGCTTCCCGCACGTGACGGGCCCGGCGCGCCGCGAGCGCGCCGGGCCCGTCCCATGTCCACCCCCGGGGGCGGGTACCGCTCAGGGGGCCAGCAGCAGGATCTTGCCGACGTGGGCGCCGGATTCCAGGACGCGGTGGGCCTCGGCGGCCTCCTGCATCAGGAGCGTCCGGTCGACGACCGGGCGGACCGTGCCGCCCTCGACCAGCGGCCACACGTGCTCGCGGACGGCTGCGACGATGGCCGCCTTCTCCTGGAGCGGCCGGGCCCGCAGGGTCGTCGCCATCACGGCGGCCCGCTTGGCGAGCAGCGCCCCGAGGTTCAGCTCGCCCTTGACGCCGCCCTGGAGGCCGATGACGACGAGGCGCCCGTTGACGGCGAGGGCGCGGATGTTCCGGTCCAGGTACTTGGCCCCCATGATGTCGAGGATCACGTCCGCGCCGGCCCCGTCGGTGGCCGCGCGGAGCTCCTCGACGAAGTCCTGGGTGCGGTAGTCGATCAGCACGTCCGCGCCGAGTTCGGCGCAGCGGGCCAGCTTCTCGGGGCTGCCGGCGGTGACCGCGACCTTCGCGCCGACCGCCTTCGCCAGCTGGATCGCCATCGTGCCGATGCCGCTGGCCCCGCCGTGCACGAGCAGCGTCTCGCCGGGCCGCAGGTGGGCGATCATGAAGATGTTGGACCAGACCGTGCAGGCCACCTCGGGGAGCGCGGCGGCCGTGGCCAGGTCGACGCCCTTCGGGACCGGCAGCAGCTGGGCGGCGGGGACGGCGACCCGCTGGGCGTAGCCCCCGCCGACCAGGAGGGCGCAGACCTCGTCGCCGACCGACCAGCCGGCCACTCCGGGGCCGAGGGCGGTGATCCGCCCGGCGCACTCCAGGCCGGGGTAGGGCGAGGTGCCGGGCGGCGGGTCGTAGAAGCCCTGCCGCTGGAGGACGTCGGCCCGGTTGACGGCGCCGGCCGCCACCTCGACGAGGACCTCGCCCTCGCCGGGCACGGGATCGGGCACCTCGGCCCAGACGAGGGCCTCGGGACCACCGGGTTCCGGAATCGTGATCGCATGCATGGCGGCGAGGCTACTCCCGCGCCCCCACCCGGCCGGGCCGGTCCTCCGGTGACGGGCCCGCGGTCAGTCCTCCGGGGGCGTGCTGAGCGGGGTGACGGGGGCGGCTCGCACGATGGTGATGACCCGGTCCGTGAGCTGGAGGGGGCTGGCCGACGGGTCGTCGTAGCTGAGCAGCCGGTGGCCGCGGAGCACGCTGACCACCAGGTCGTCGGTCTCGCGGACGCTCCGGCCCGCCTCCGCCTTGGTCACCGGGCGCTCGACCAGGTCGAGGCCGGAGCCCTGCTGGATGAGGTCCTCCATGACCGTGCCCGCGCTGGGGCTGAGCACGGAGAGGCCGAGCAGACGGCCGGCGGCGGAGGCGCTGGTGATGACCGCGTCGGCGCCGGACTGGCGGAGCAGGGGCGCGTTCTCCTCCTCGCGGACGGCGGCGACGATCTTCGCGCCCCGGTTGAGCTGGCGCGCCGTCAGGGTGACCAGGACGGCGGTGTCGTCGCGCTGGGTGGCGATGACGATCTGGCGGGCCCGCTGCACCTCGGCCCGGAGCAGGACGTCGCTGCGGGTGCCGTCGCCGACGACTCCGACGAAGCCGTCGCGGTTGGCCGCCTCGATGACCTTCCCGGAGGGGTCCACGATGACGATCTGGTCCTTGCGGAGGCCGGTGGCGCAGAGGGTCTGGATCGCGGACCGGCCCTTGGTGCCGAAGCCGACGATCACGGTGTGGTCGCGCAAGTGGGACCTCCACTTCTTGAGGCGGAACTCCTCCCGGGTCCGTTCCGTGAGGACCTCGAGGGTGGTGCCGACCAGGATGATCAGGAAGAGCACGCGCAGCGGCGTGATCACCAGGATGTTGACGAGCCGCGCGGAGTCGCTGTACGGGACGATGTCGCCGTATCCGGTGGTGGAGAGGGTGACGGTCGCGTAGTAGGCGCAGTCGAGGAAGTCGACGGTGCCGTTGGCGTTGTCGTGGTAGCCGTCGCGGTCGGCGTAGACGATGAGGACCGTCAGGAAGAGGACCCCGAGGGCCATCAGGATGCGGCGGCCCACCTGGCGGAGCGGGTCCACGTTCCTGCGTGGCAGATGGACCCGCGAGCCGGTGACCTTTTCGTCGGCATGGCGGGCCATGACGTCACGACTGGGAAGTTTCACGTGAAACATGCTCCTTGGGCGAACGGCGTCTCGGTCGGCCAGGGCAGGGTGAGCAGCTCCAGCCGTCGGCCGGGCTCCGCTCCTCCCGGCGGGACGACGGCCATGCCGTCGGCCGCGGCGACGCCTCGCAGCATGGCAGGCCCGTTGAAGCGCAGGGGCACCAGGAGTCCGTCCCGGTGGACGACGGGGACGAGCCGGGTGTCGTGCGGATGGCCCTGCACGGGGTCGCGGAGGGGGGCGCCGAGGGCCGCCGCGGGGGGCTCGGCGGCGGCGCCGAGGGCCGCCAGCAGGGGCGCGGCGAGCGTGAGGAGCCCGGAGACGGCGGCGAGGGGGTTGCCCGGGAGGCCGACCAGGTGGCGTCCGGCGTCCAGCCGGGCCAGCAGCATCGGGTGGCCGGGGCGGACCTTGACCCCGTCGACCAGGAGGGTGGCGCCGGCCTTGTCGAGGATCCCGTGGACGTGGTCCACGGGTCCGGCGGCGGTGCCGCCGGTGGTGACGACGAGTTCGGCGGCGGAGCCCGTGACGGCCTCGTACAGGGCCTCGGCGTCGTCGCCGATCCGCCGGGTCGCCACGACCTCGGCGCCGAGCGCCGTCAGCCAGGGCCCGAGCATCGGACCGAGCGCGTCCCGGATCAGTCCCTCGTGGGGGAGCCCGGCCGTCAGCAGCTCGTCCCCGAGGACGAGGACCTCCACACGGGGGCGGGGCGCCACGGCGAGCTCGTCGTAACCGGCGGCGGCGGCGAGCCCGAGGACGGCCGGACCGACACCGGACCCGGCCGGCAACAGCTCGTCCCCGGCCCGGCACTCCTGGCCGCGCGGCCGGATGTCCTGCCCGGTGACGACCTCGCGGAGGGGGTGCAGAAGAACCGTTCCGGCCGGGGCCGGGGCGGAAGCCGGGGCCGCTCCGGTGGCGGTTTCCACGGCGTCGGCGTCGGTGGCGGTGTCAGGGGCGGGCACGGCGTCGGTACGCGCGTGTTCGGTGCGGATGACCGCGGTGGCGCCGGCGGGGACGCGGGCCCCGGTGGCGATCCGTACCGCCTCCCCGGGGGCGAGGGCCACGGCTCCGGCGTGCCCGGCGAGGACGGACTCCTCGCGGACGGTCCAGGGGCCGGGGCCCGGGCCCGCGACCGCCCAGCCGTCCATGGCGGAGCCGTCGAAGGACGGCAGGGCCGTGAGGGCCCGCAGCGGTTCGGCGAGGGTGCGGCCGAGAGCCTGCCCGAGGGGTACGCGGACGGGCGCGCGGTCCGCGGCCGCGCGGGCCTCCGCTCCGGCGCGCGCGGCGCGGGCTCGCGCCTCGGGCCACGGGGTGGCGCGGTGGTGCCCGTGCCCCCGCTCGGGCGCGGGTGCGGGGGCGGGCGCGGGTTGTCCGGGGGTCATCCGGCCTCGTCCTGTTCGGCCGCCCACCGCTGGGCGAGGGCGGCGGCCTTGCGGGAGGCCTCGGCGACGGCCGCGGCCGGGTCCGTGCCGTCCTCGGCGGCCCTGGCCGCGGCGTAGCCGACGAGGAAGGTCGTCAGGGGCGCGGCGGGGCGGGCGACGCCGTGGGCGGCGTCGCGGGCCAGGTCGAGCAGGGCGCCGGTGTCGACGTCCAGGTCGAGGCCCAGTTCGGTCTTGACTGCGGTGATCCATTCGTCCAGCACGGCTCCATGGTCCCTGATGCGGGCCCGGGCCGTGGCGATGTCCTCCCAGGTGTCGCAGTCGAAGGATGCCGAGGGTTCGTCCGGCCCGGCCGGGACGCGGACGGTCCGGAGCCCGCCGGTGAGGAACCGCAGGGGGAGGTGGTCGAGGCCGCGGTGGGCGTGCCGCAGCGCTTCGAGCTCGCGGCGGAGCGGACCGGCGCGGTAGACGGCGACGAGCGGCTGGTCCCGCCCCTCGGCGTCGGTGAGCAGGGCGGCCTCGGCTTCCGCCCCCGCCTCCAGCGCGGCGAGCAGCCGGCGGACGGTCGCCTCCCCGAGGAACGGCAGATCGGCGGAGAGGACGAGCAGGACCCCGGGGCCGGGGGGACCGGCGGAGTGCCGGAGCCCGGTGGACCCACCGTCCGAGGCCGGGGCGTCGGCGGGCTCGCTGCCCGAGGCCGGGACGTCGCCGGAGCCACTGCGCGAGGCCGGGAGACCGGCGGGGCCGTCTCCGGGGCCCCGGAGGGCCGTGGCCCCGGCGTCCAGCGCGGCCACGGGGCCCGAGCCGATCCGCTCCTCGCGGGTCCAGCGGACGGGCCGGACGGTCGGGCGCGGGTCGCCGACGACGACGGTCGCCCGAGCTCCGGCGCAGGCGGCGAGCACCCGGTCGAGCAGGGCCCGGCCGCCGACCCGTACCCCGGGTTTGTCCACGCCGCCGAGGCGCCGCGCGGCGCCTCCGGCGAGCACGACGGCGTCGAATGCGGTGGTCACCCCAGCAGTATGGGCCGCCGCCGCCCGCGGGTGCCCCTGCGGGGCCCCTCGCACCGTCCTCACCGCCCCGCCGGGGCCCTCGTGGGGGTCGGGGTCGTGGGGTCGTCAACGGCCCCGTCGCCCAGGGAGCCCGGCGGGGCCGGCAGACCCGGGGACCACGGCAGGCCCAGCAGGCCAGGTGAGCCCGGTAGGCCCGGTGAGCCCGGCAGGCCCAGCGGAGCCGGGGACCACGGCAGACCCGGTGAGCCCGGCAGACCCGGCAGGCCAGGTGAGCCCGGCGGGATCCCGGGCCCTCGGCTCCCCGAACGAGAGCCCCGGCCGGGCCCCGTGGTTCCCCGGGCCCGGCCGGTACGCGCCCGCGTGCTCAGACCGTGCGGAGCAGGACCGCCGGCTGTTCGACGCAGTCCGCGACGTACCGCAGGAAGCCGCCGGCCGTGCCGCCGTCGCAGACCCGGTGGTCGAAGGTGAGCGAGAGCTGCACCACCTGACGGACGGCCAGTTCGCCCTGGTGGACCCAGGGCTTGGGGATGATCCGGCCGACGCCGAGCATCGCCGCCTCGGGGTGGTTGACGATCGGCGTGGAGCCGTCCACCCCGAACACCCCGTAGTTGTTGAGGGTGAAGGTGCCGCCGGTGAGGTCGGCCGGGGTGAGGGTGCCCTGCCGGGCCGACTCGGTGAGCCGGGCGAACTCCTCGGTCAGCGACTCGGCGGTCCGCGTCCCGGCGTCCCGGACCACGGGGACGACGAGCCCGCGCGGCGTCTGCGCGGCGAAGCCGAGGTGCACCGCGGGCAGCCGGACGATCTCGCGCGCGGCCGTGTCCACGGTGGAGTTCAGCTCGGGGAAGCGCGCCAGGGCGTGGGCGCAGATCCGGGCGAGGAGCGCGAGGAGCGAGATCTTCGGTCCGCCCGCCGCGTTCATCGCCGCCCGCGCCGCCATGAGTTCGGTGGCGTCGGCGTCCACCCAGCAGGTCGCGTCGGGGATCTCGGTACGGCTCCGGGAGAGCTTGTCGGCGACGGCGCCGCGCAGCCCGCGCAGCGGGATCCGCTCACCGGCCGGAGCGGCGGCCGAGGCAGCCGGGGCGACCGCGGTGGCCGGGGCGGCCGCGGCGGGCGCCTCGCGGGCGGTGAGGGCCCGCTCGACGTCGGCGCGCAGGATGAGGCCCTCGGGACCCGAGCCGGGCACCTCGCGCAGGTCGAGGCCCCGGTCGCGGGCGAGCTTCCGCACCAGCGGGGAGATGACCGGGATCGGCCCCTCGGAGCCGCCGGCGGTTCCCGCCCCCGCCGGAGCGGGAGCAGGGGGAGCCGCCGGGGTCGCCAGGGCCACCGGGGCAGCCGCCCGGACGCTCGGGGCGGGGCCGGCCGTCGCGTTCGGCGTGGGATGGGCGACGGCCGGGGACTGGGGACGGATCCGGCGCCGGCGGGCCGCCGGGCCCGCGGTGCCGTAGCCGACGAGCACGTTGCCCGAGTACTCCGAGGAGACCGCGGACTCGGCGGCGCCGGCCGCCTCCCCCGCGGTGGGCGGCGCGGTCGTCCCGGCGGGCGCGCCGACCGCGACCGTCAGGAGCGGGGCCCCGACGGGCAGTTCGGTTCCCTCCTCGCCGAAGCGGGCGGTGACCACGCCCCCGTACGGGCAGGGGACCTCGACCATCGCCTTGGCGGTCTCGACCTCGACGACCGGCTGGTCGATCGCGACGACGTCGCCGACGTTCACCAGCCAGCGGACGATCTCCGCCTCGGTGAGTCCCTCACCGAGGTCGGGCAGCTTGAACTCCAGGACCTGCGGCATCAGTTCCCCGCTTCCCACTGGAGGCGCGCGACCGCGTCCAGGATCCGGTCGACGCCCGGCAGGTGGTGCCGCTCCAGCATCGGCGGCGGGTAGGGGATGTCGAAGCCCGCGACCCGCAGCACCGGCGCCTCCAGGTGGTGGAAGCAGCGCTCGGTGACCCGGGCGGCGATCTCCGCGCCGGGGCCGGCGAAGCCGCCGGACTCGTGGACCACGACCGCGCGGCCGGTGCGCCGCACCGAGGCGGCGACGGTCTCGTCGTCGAAGGGCACGAGCGAGCGGAGGTCGACGACCTCCAGGTCCCAGCCCTCGGCGGTGGCCGCCTCGGCCGCCTCCAGGCAGACCGGCAGCGAGGGGCCGTAGGTGATCAGGGTGGCGCTGGTGCCGGGCCGGCGGACCACGGCCTTGCCGATCGGCTCCACGCGCGCGGGTGCCTCGGGCGACCAGTCGGACTTCGACCAGTAGAGCCGCTTGGGCTCCAGGAAGACGACCGGGTCGTCGGAGGCGATGGCCGCCCGCAGCAGCCCGTAGGCGTCCTCGACGGTGGCCGGGGTGACCACGTGCAGGCCGGGGGTGGCCATGTAGTAGATCTCGGAGGAGTCGCTGTGGTGCTCGACGCCGCCGATCCCGCCGCCGTACGGCACCCGGATGACCATCGGCATCGGCATCGCGCCGCGCGTCCGGTTCCGCATCTTCGCCACGTGCGAGACGAGCTGCTCGAACGCCGGGTAGGCGAACGCGTCGAACTGCATCTCGACCACCGGCCGCAGGCCGTACATGGCCATGCCGACGGCGGTGCCGAGGATGCCCGCCTCGGCCAGCGGGGTGTCCGTGCAGCGGTCCTCGCCGAACTCCTTGGCGAGCCCGTCGGTGACCCGGAAGACGCCGCCGAGGGTGCCGACGTCCTCGCCCATGACGTGGACGGTGGGGTCCTCGGCCATCGCGTCGCGCATGGCGCGCTGGAGCGCCTGCGCCATGGTGGCCGGCTTGGCCCGGCCCGCCGCCTTGGCGGCCGCCGCGCCGGTCGTCGCCGTCGTCATCGGCTCTCGCCCTCCGCTTCGAGTTCGGCCCGCAGCTGCGCCGCCTGCTCGCGCAGCTGCGCGGTCTGCTCGGCGTAGACGTGGGTGAAGAGGTCCATCGGGGCGAGCACCGGGTCGGCGTTCATCCGCTCGCGCAGCTGCGCCGCCATCGTCTCGGCGGCCTCGGCCGCGGCCCGTCGGCCCTCGTCGTCGAGCAGCCCGCGGGCGGTCAGCTCCCGTTCGAGGAGGAGGACCGGGTCGTGCGCACGCCAGGCCTCGACCTCGCCGTCCGCGCGGTAGCGGGTGGCGTCGTCGGCGTTGGTGTGGGCGTCGATCCGGTAGGTGATCGCCTCGACGAGGGTGGGGCCGCCGCCGCGCCGGGCGCGGGTCACCGCCTCGGTGAGGACCTGGTGCACCGCGACCGCGTCGTTGCCGTCCACCAGGCGGCCCGGCATGCCGTACCCGACGGCCTTGTGGGCGAGCGAGGGGGCGGCGGTCTGCTTGGCGAGGGGCACGGAGATCGCGAAGCCGTTGTTCTGCACGAAGAAGACCACCGGTGCCTGCCACACGGCGGCGAAGTTCAGCGCCTCGTGGAAGTCGCCCTCGCTGGTGCCGCCGTCGCCGACCATGGCGAGCGCGACCACGTCGTCGCCCTTCAGCCGGGCCGCGTGGGCGAGGCCCACGGCGTGCGGCAGCTGGGTGGCGAGCGGGGTGCACAGCGGCGCGACGCGGTGCTCGCGCGGGTCGTAGCCGGTGTGCCAGTCGCCGCGCAGCAGCGTGAGCGCCTGGACCGGGTCGAGGCCGCGGGCGACGGCCGCGAGGGTGTCCCGGTACGAGGGGAAGAGCCAGTCCCGCTCCTCCAGGGCGAGGGCCGCCCCGATCTCGCACGCCTCCTGGCCGGTGGTGGACGGGTAGACGGCGAGCCGGCCCTGCTTGGTGAGGGCGGTCGCCTGGGCGTTGTACCGGCGGCCGCGGACCAGCTCCGCGTAGAGCCGGCGCAGCAGCGCGGGGTCGGCGTCGGCCACCGCGTCGGTGCCGAGCACGCGCAGCGGCTCGGCGTCGGGCAGCAGCGGGGCGGGGTCGGTCCGCGGGCGCCAGGCCGGCGGCGGCGTGGGCCGGTGGGCCGTCTCGGCGAGCGGCTCCTGGACCGTCGAACTGCGCTGTTGCAACGAGTCCACCTCCTCGTGGGAGCGGGCATAAGACCCGAAGGCGGGTGGCGCGAGTGTGGTGCGCCTCACCTACCGATTGTTCGGTCGTGGAGGCATTTTGGCTACAGGCACCTCCAGCCTGTGGACAAACGGTTCTCCACAGCCTGGGATAGAGACAGGTCGTCCACCGGAGAGAGGCGGGGGGACATGGCGGATGAACAAATGGCCGCCGCTCGGGGCGGGTCCCCGGACGGAGCGGCGGAGGACGTCGTCGGCGAGGTGCTGAGCGCGCCCTCGGACACACCGGCGTACGCCGCCCCGGCACGCCCGCTGGACGCGATAGACCGGGACATCCTGCGACTGCTCCAGACGGACGGACGCGCCTCGGTGCGCTCCGTGGCCGAGCGGGTGCACGTCTCCCGCGCCAACGCGTACGCCCGGATCAACCGGCTGATCGACGACGGCGTGATCCGCGGCTTCAGCGCCCGCGTCAACCACGAGCGGGCGGGCCACGGAGCCTCCGCCTACATCACGCTCAAGATCGTCCAGAACTCCTGGCGCACGGTCCGCGAACAGCTCAAGGCGCTCCCCGGGGCCGCGCACATCGCCCTGGTCAGCGGCGATTTCGACGTCCTGCTGCTGGTCCACACCCCGGACAACCGGACCCTGCGCGAACTGGTCCTCACCCGCCTCCAGGCGATCCCGGAGGTGCTCTCCACCCGCACCCTGCTGGTCTTCGACGAGATGGACATGAACGCCGACCCGGGCCCCTGAGCCCGGGACGCCCCGCGGCCGACGGACACGGCAGGACAGCGCGGACACGGCAGGAGGGCCCCGGGACGCCCCGGGGCCCTCCTGGCGCTCCTGTACGCCTTCCGGGGCCCGAGAAGGCCCTCCACGCCCTTCCAAGCCCCCGAGGGGCCCCTGCCGCCCCCCCGCCGGGTGCTCAGTGCGGCTTGCGCAGGCCGTCGAAGGCGAGGTGGGCGACGGTCTCGGCGAGCTGATCGCGCTCCGTCTGGTCCGGATGGGGCCGGTACCACTCCACCAGCGAGTTGATCATGCCGAAGAGGAGCCGGGTGGCGAGCCGGATGTCCACGTCGGACCGCAGGTCCCCCTCGGCGGCGGCCGCCCCGAGCAGCTCGGCCACGCGCTGGTCGAACTCCCGGCGCCGCTCCATCGCCCACCGCTCGGTCGCGGTGTTGCCCCGCACCCGCAGCAGCAGCGTCACGTACGGCAGCTCCGCTATCAGCACCTCGACGGTCCGCCGGGTCACGTGCTCGACCCGCTCCACGGCCCGGCCGCGCACCGCGCCCGGCTCGTCGAGGATCGCGAAGAGCCCGTCCAGGGCCCGGCTGACCGCCCGCCGCAGCAGCTCCTCCTTGCCCGCCACGTGGTGGTAGATCGAGGACTTGGAGATCCCGGCCGCCTTGGACAGGTGCTCCATGGAGGTGCCGTCGTAGCCGCGCTCGTTGAAGACCCTCACCGCGACCGAGAGCAGCGTCTCGGGGGTGTACGTGTCGCGTCGGGCCGTCGTCATCGGGCCTCCTCCGCTTCCTCGGTGTATCCGCGGCGCACCAGGCCGATCGCCGGCGCGTACCGGCCCGTGGGGTACCGCTCGTGGAGCTGGCCCAGCAGGGCGTTCACGCGCCGGTGGCCCAGTCTCGCCGCCCATTCCAGCGGTCCGGCCGGATAGTTCACGCCGAGCCGCATGGCGGTGTCGACGTCCTCGGCGGTGGCGACGCCCCGGTCGACGGCGTCGACCGCGAGGTCCACCAGCATCGCCACCGTCCGGCCCACGATCATGCCGGGCACGTCGCCGATGACGGAGACCTGCTTGCCGAGCGCCTGGAAGAGGCCCACCGCCTCCTCCACGGACGCGGGATCGGTCCCCTCCCGGACCGACAGGACGATCCGGGTCGCCGCCGCGTAGTCGAGGGCGAGGTCGAAGTAGGCGATCTCCTCCTGGTGGTACTCGAAGGAGCTCTCGCCGTCGACGAGGCTGAGCTTCATGCCTCCCGGCAGCTCGACGAAGCCGTCGCCCCGCTTGCGGCGGACCGCGATCCCCGCCCCCTCGATGAGCCCGACCAGCGCCTGGGCCGGCCCGAGGTCGCCGCGGACGGTGATCCGCTCCGGCGCCTTCGCGGGCGGCGCGGTGTGCGGCTCGGGCCGCTCGGCGCCCTCCCCGTACGGGAACCAGCCGTGCCCCGTCTTGCGGCCCAGCCGCCGGGACTCCACGAGCCTGCGCTGCGCCAGCGACGGCGTGAACTTCTGGTCCTGGAAGAAGGACTCCCACACCGAGCGGGTGACGGCCTCGTTCACGTCCTGCCCGATCAGGTCGGTCAGCTCGAACGGGCCCATCCGGAAGCCGCCGCTCTCGCGCAGCGCCGCGTCGATGGTCGCCGGGTCGGCGTGCCCCTCCTCGTACACGCGGAAGGCCTCCGCGTAGAAGGGGCGGGCGATCCGGTTGACGATGAACCCGGGGGTGTCGGCGCAGCGCACCGGCGTCTTGCCCCAGGCCAGGACGGTCTCGTACGCGCGCGTGGCGGCCGTCTCGTCGGTGGCGAAGCCGCGGACGACCTCGACGAGGGGGAGCAGCGGCGCCGGGTTGAAGAAGTGCAGGCCGACGAAGCGGCCGGGGAGCCGCAGCCCCCCGGCGATGGCGGTGACGGAGAGGGAGGAGGTGTTGGTGGCGAGGAGGGCGTCGTCCCCGACGACCTCCTCCAGGTCGGCGAAGAGCCGCTGCTTGACCGCCAGGTCCTCGACGATCGCCTCGACGACGAGGGCCGCGTCGGCGAGCTCCGCCAGGTCCTCGGCCGCGTGCAGCCGTCCGGCGGCGTCCTCGCGGGCGGCGGCGTCCAGGCGGCCCTTCTCGACGAGCCGGTCCAGTCGGGCGGTGATCGCCGCGACGGCCTCGGCGGCCCGGCCGGGGGCGCTGTCGTGGAGGCGTACGGGATGGCCGGCGACCAGCGCCACCTGCGCGATCCCCTGGCCCATGGTGCCGGTGCCGACGACGGCGACCGTCCGGTCCCGCTCGATCGCCTCGCCCTTGGCGCTTGCGTCGCGCATGGTGGCGCTCCCCCTGACGGTCCCGTCGGCCTGCACGGCGGCGCTCGTGCCGGCGCTGCTGTCGGCGCTGCTGTCGGCGCTGCTGTCGGCGCTCATAGGAGTGATCCTCCCCGATGGGTTTTCCACAGGATCGACGGACCCCCTTGTCCCGACCGATCGTTCGGTTACTCTAACTCCGTACCCGTCTCCCTGCCCAGCTCGACGAGGAGTTGGTCCATCCATGGCCACCGCCCAGCCGATCACCGACGTTCTGGCCGAGAAGCACCGGTCCACGCTCGATCAGGCCCTCGCCACCATCCGCAGCCGTGCCTACTGGTCGCCGTATCCGGAGCATCCGAAGGCGTACGGGGCGGACGGCTCGCTGGACGCGTCCGCCGGCCTCGCCGCCCACCAGGCGGTGCTGAACGGCCGCTTCGACCTCGACCAGCCGGGCACCGACGGCTGGACCGGCGGCGAGGTCTCGCCGTACGGCCCCGCGCTGGGCGTCGAGTACCCGCACGCGGACGTCGACGTGCTGCTGCCCGCGATGCGCGCCGGCCTGCCCGCGTGGCGCGACGCCGGGGCCGAGACGCGCGCCCTGGTCTGTCTGGAGGTCCTGGCCCGGATCTCCGCCCGCACCCACGAGTTCGCCCACGCCGTCATGCACACCAGCGGCCAGGCGTTCATGATGGCGTTCCAGGCCGGTGGCCCGCACGCGCAGGACCGCGGCCTGGAGGCGGTGGCGTACGCGTACGAGGAGCAGACCCGCACCCCCGCCGGCCGGTCCGCCTGGTCCAAGCCGCAGGGCAAGCGGGACCCGCTGGAGCTGAGCAAGGAGTTCACCCCGGTCGGCCGCGGGATCGCCCTGGTCATCGGCTGCAACACCTTCCCGACGTGGAACGGCTACCCCGGCCTCTTCGCCTCCCTCGCCACGGGCAACGCGGTCCTGGTGAAGCCGCACCCGCGCGCGGTCCTCCCGCTCGCGCTGACCGTGAAGGTCGCCCGCGAGGTCCTCGCCGAGTCCGGCTTCGACCCGAACCTGGTGGCGCTGGCCACCGAGCGTCCGGGCGAGGGCATCGCCAAGACCCTGGCGGTCCGCCCGGAGATCCGGATCATCGACTACACCGGCTCCACCGCCTTCGGCGACTGGCTGGAGGCCAACGCCCGGCAGGCCCAGGTCTACACGGAGAAGGCCGGCGTCAACACGGTGCTGATCGACTCCACCGACGACTACAGGGGGATGCTGTCCAACCTGGCGTTCTCGCTCTCCCTGTACAGCGGCCAGATGTGCACCACCCCGCAGAACCTGCTGATCCCGCGCGACGGTATCGCCACCGACCAGGGCCCCCGGTCCTACGACGAGGTGGTGTCCGACCTGGCCGCCGCGGTCGGCGGCCTCCTCGGCGACGACGCCCGGGCCAACGCCCTGCTCGGCGCCCTGGTCAACCCGGACGTGAAGGCCCGCCTGGAGGCGGCCGCCGGCCTGGGCGAGGTGGCCCTGGCCTCCCGCGAGGTCGTCAACCCGGACTTCCCGGAGGCGGTCGTCCGCACCCCGGTCATGGTGAAGCTGGACGGCTCCAAGCCGGACGCGGAGGCCGCGTACCTCTCCGAGTGCTTCGGCCCGGTCTCCTTCGCCGTCTCGGTGGACTCCACCGCCGACGGCCTGGAGCTGCTGCGGCGCACGATCCGCGACAAGGGCGCGATGACCGTCGGCGCGTACACGACGTCCGCCGACACCGAGCGGGCCGTGGAGGAGATCTGCCTGGAGGAGTCGGCGCAGCTCTCGCTCAACCTGACGGGCGGGGTGTACGTGAACCAGACCGCCGCCTTCTCCGACTTCCACGGCTCGGGCGGCAACCCGGCGGCGAACGCGGCGCTGTGCGACGGCGCCTTCGTCTCCAACCGCTTCCGCGTGGTCGAGGTGCGCCGCCAGGCCTGAGTCCCGGGGTCGTCCGGTGCCGGCGGTTCCGGCACCGGACGGTTCCGCGGTCAGTCGCCGGGGATCTCCGCGTAGCGCTGCACCCACGCGTGCATGGCGATCGCGGCGGCCGCCCCGGCGTTGATCGACCGGGTGGAGCCGAACTGGGCGATCGAGCAGACCGTCCGCACGTGGCGGCGGGCATCCTCGGTCAGCCCGGGCCCCTCCTGCCCGAAGAGCAGCACGCAGCGGCGGGGCAGCACGGTCCGCTCCAGCGGCACCGAGCCCGGCAGGTTGTCGATGCCGATGATCGGCAGGTCCTCGGCCGCCGCCCAGGCGGTGAGCGCCTCGGTGTCGGGGTGGTGCCGCACGTGCTGGTAGCGGTCGGTGACCATGGCGCCGCGCCGGTTCCACCGGCGCCGCCCCACGATGTGCACCTCCTTGGCCAGGAAGGCGTTGGCGGTCCGCACCACCGACCCGATGTTGAAGTCGTGGCCCCAGTTCTCCACCGCCACGTGGAAGTCGTGCCGGCGGGTGTCGAGGTCGGCGACGATCGCCTCCCGCGTCCAGTACCGGTAGGGGTCCACGACGTTGCGCCGGTCGCCCCCGGCCAGCAGCTCGGGGTCGTAGCGCGGGTCCTCGGGCCACGGCCCGGGGTGCGGTCCGACGCCGACCTCGGAGCCGTAGCCCTCGTCGTACTGGAGCGGCTCGGCCCCCTCCGGGGCGGGGTGTTCTTCGGTGGTGCTCACCCGACGAGGGTACGGGGAGCGGCCTCGCCGCCGGCTTCCCCGCCGGTCCCGCCGTCCTCCGCCCCCGCCGTGCCGGTCGGCTCCCCGGCGGGCCGCTGCGCGGGCAGCTCCGCCGCGGCGGGCCTGCGCCGCAGCAGCAGGTCCCGGCCCCGCGCGACGCGCGCGCCCAGCCACACCAGGAAGACGGTGGGCAGGAAGACGGCGTCGGCGGCGATCATCGCCATCGAGAAGGCCGGCAGGCCGAGCAGGAGCGCGATGCCGGCGTGCTCCAGCATCATCGCGACGAGCAGCACGTTCTTCACCTTGCGGTTGAAGAGCGTGAACGGGAAGGCGACCTGGACGATCACCGTGCCGTAGCTGAGCAGCATGACCATGATCCCGCTGGAGGCGAGGAGCTCGGAGAGCGACGGCCACGGGGTGAAGTAGTCCAGGTGCAGCGGGAAGAAGAGCGCGGTGCCGTCCTGCCAGCGCGAGCCCTGGATCTTGTACCAGCCGGCGGTGGCGTAGATCAGGCAGACCTCGGCCATGAGGACGACGAGCACCGCGTTGTGGGCGAGGTTGGCGATGACGTCCAGCAGGACCCGGGGCTCGGCCGGCGCGTACTGCTCCACCAGCCACCACAGGCCCTGGGCGAGCCAGAGCACCCACAGCAGCACGTACATCCACCACTCGCCGGTGACCGGGCTGAACCAGGTCGCCGCGACCAGGAAGCCGCCGAGGACGATCCAGAGGACCGGCCCCGCGAGCTCCACCCGCCGGGCGGCCTTACCGCCCCCCGCGTCCCGGGGGACCCTGCGGGCCGCCCGCCGGGCGTCCAGGGACCACACCTGGCCGCAGCGCAGCAGGGTGAGGTAGATCGAGACGAGGTGTACGACGTTGTCGCCGCCGTCGCCGAGGAAGACGGACCGGTTCTGCAGGGACAGCGCGCCGACCATGAAGACGACGGAGACGGCCCGGGTGTGCCAGCCGACCAGCAGCAGCGCCGCGGCCACCACCGCGAGGGCGTAGACGACCTCGAACCAGAGCCGTCCGTCGGACCACATCAGGACCGTGAAGGCCCGGTTGTCGGCGATCAGCCGGCGGGCCAGCTCGAACGACCAGGGGCCGTCGGGGCCGTACATCTCGTGCCGGTGCGGGTACTCCCGCAGCAGGAAGAACAGCCAGGTCAGCGAGAAGCCTATGCGGACGATCGCGGTCTGGTACGGGCCCAGCGCGCGCGAGGTGACGGTCTGCGCGGCCCGGGCCAGCCTGCGGTCGAGGGGCACGCGCGCCGGAGCCTCGGCCGGGGCGGGGCTGGGGGCGGTCATCGGCTCGTCTCCGTACGGCTGCGGTCGGCGTCGGTGATGTCCCACCAGGGCATGACGGTGGTGGAGGGGGTGGTGGAGCGCTTCTCGTCGCTCCAGTGCGGGGCCGGTACCGGACGGGCGACCCGGCGGAGCTGGATCCGCTCCACCGTGCCGCCGACGTCCGCGCGCGCCCCGGGCCCCTCGATGCGCGGCAGCACGATCCGGCGCATGTACTCCTCCGACAGCCGGCCGCGGAAGCCCTTGGGGCGGCCCTCGTCGTCGTGCGCGTTGCCGTACCAGTCGATGGCGCGGCGCAGCATGTTCTGCTCGGTGTGGCTGGGGAAGACGCTGCCCCGGACGTCCTCGACGTCCTGCGCGGTCAGGTCGATCCAGCCCGTCGTGCGGCGGGTGCCGGAGGGGTCGGCGACCTCGGCGCGGACCTCGACGGCGACGTTCTGCTGGAGCGGGTTGGGGGCGAAGAGCTTCCAGTTCTGCTCGAACTCGGGGTAGATCCAGTCGTCGACGGCCTGTCCGTGCTGCTTGGTGATCGTGTTCGACGGCGCCACGTGCAGGAAGACCATGGCCAGGTGGAGGGCGGCGAGGACGGCCAGGGCGGCGAGCGTCACCGCGGCCACCACCTGGTACGGCATGGACAGCGCCAGGATCCCCGCGGCCGGCCGCCGCTCCCCGCCGTCGTCGATGTGCGCGCTCATCCCACCCCGATCCCGGGCTTCCCGACCCGTTCCCGACCCACCGGTGACCCGCTCGTTGCGCCCCGATCGGAGCAGGCGGTTATCCACAGGGTTGACACCATACGGGCCGCCGACCCACCATTGAAGTCATTCAACCGAACGATCGGTCGGTAGGGGGTCCGATGACCGCAGGGACGGCAGGGACGGCAGTGACCGCGCAAGCGCCCGGCGCGCACGCCGCGGACGCGGCGGCGCAGGCCGCCCGCGAGGCGGTGTTCGACGCCGCCGTCGCGGCCGACGAGCGCATCGAGCCGCGCGACTGGATGCCGGAGGCGTATCGCGCCTCCCTCGTGCGCCAGATCGCGCAGCACGCCCACTCCGAGATCATCGGCATGCAGCCCGAGGCCAACTGGATCACCCGCGCGCCCTCGCTGCGCCGCAAGGCCATCCTCATGGCCAAGGTCCAGGACGAGGCAGGCCACGGCCTGTACCTCTACAGCGCCGCCGAGACCCTCGGCGTCAGCCGCGACGAGCTCCTCGACAAGCTCCACACCGGCCGCCAGAAGTACTCCTCGATCTTCAACTACCCCACCCTCACCTGGGCCGACGTCGGCGCCATCGGCTGGCTCGTCGACGGCGCCGCCATCACCAACCAGGTCCCCCTCTGCCGCTGCTCCTACGGCCCGTACGCCCGGGCCATGGTCCGCGTCTGCAAGGAGGAGTCCTTCCACCAGCGCCAGGGGTACGAGGCCCTGCTCGCCCTCTCCCGCGGCACCGAGGCCCAGCACGCCATGGCCCAGGACGCGGTCGACCGCTGGTGGTGGCCGTCCCTGATGATGTTCGGCCCGCCCGACGACGAATCGACCCACACCGCGCAGGCGATGGCCTGGAAGATCAAGCGCCACTCCAACGACGAACTGCGCCAGCGCTTCGTCGACATCGCCGCCCCGCAGGCCGAGACCCTCGGCCTCACCCTCCCCGACCCCGACCTGAAGTGGAACGAGGAGCGCGGGCACTATGACTTCGGCCCCATCGACTGGGCCGAGTTCTGGGACGTGCTGAAGGGCAACGGCCCCTGCAACGACCAGCGGATCAACCAGCGCCGCCGGGCCCACGAGGACGGCGCCTGGGTCAGAGAGGCCGCCGCGGCCTACGCGCGCAAGCACACCGGACAGCACGGGGAGGCACAGGCATGAGCAGCGACACTTGGCCCCTGTGGGAGGTGTTCGTGCGCTCCCGCCGAGGGCTCTCCCACACCCACGCCGGCAGCCTCCACGCCCCCGACGCGGAGATGGCCCTGCGCAATGCCAGGGACCTCTACACCCGCCGGATGGAAGGCGTCTCCCTCTGGGTCGTCCCCTCCGCCTCCATCACCGCCTCCTCCCCGGACGAGAAGGACCCCTTCTTCGAGCCGGCCGCCGACAAGCCCTACCGGCACCCGACCTTCTACGAGATCCCGGAGGGGGTGAAGCACCTGTGACCGCCACCGACACCGCCGGCGCCACGGGCACCGTCGCCACGGCGGCCCCCGCACCGGCCGCCGACCCGGCCGCCACGGCCGCGGCGCTCGCCCTCGGCGACGACGCCCTCGTCCTCGCCCAGCGCCTGGGGGAGTGGGCCGGCAACGCCCCCGTCCTGGAGGAGGAGGTCGCCCTCGCCAACATCGCGCTCGACCTCCTCGGCCAGGCCCGCGTCCTCCTCTCCCTCGTCGGCGACGAGGACGAACTCGCCTTCCTCCGCGAGGAGCGCGACTTCCGCAACGTCCAGCTGGTCGAGCAGCCCAACGGCGACTTCGCCCACACCATCGCCCGCCAGCTGTACTTCTCCACCTACCAGCGGCTCCTCTACGCGGCCCTCGCCTCCGGCGACGGCCCGCTGACCGGGCTCGCCGCCAAGGCCGTCAAGGAAGTGGCCTACCACCAGGACCACGCCGAGCACTGGACCCTCCGCCTCGGCGACGGCACCGAGGAGAGCCACCGCCGCATGCAGGCCGGCTGCGACGCCCTCTGGCGGTACACCGGCGAGCTTTTCCAGCCCCTCGACGGCCTCGGCCTGGACACCGCCGCCCTCGAAGCGGCCTGGCTGGACTCCGTCACTACCGTCCTCACCCGCGCCGGACTCACCGTCCCCGACGCCCCCCGCACCGGCGCCTGGCGCGCCGGAGCCGGCCGCCAGGGCCTCCACACCGAGTCCTTCGGCCGGATGCTCGCCGAGATGCAGCACCTGCACCGCAGCCACCCGGGGGCGGCGTGGTGACCGGCACCGCCACCCCGCTCGAAGAGGAGCTGGCCCGGATCGCCGGCGCCGTCCTCGACCCCGAGATGCCCGTCCTCACCCTCGCCGAACTCGGCGTGCTGCGCGGCGTCCACGTCACCGGCCCCGGCCGCGTCGAGGTCGCCCTCACGCCCACCTACACCGGCTGCCCCGCCGTCGAGACGATGTCCACCGACATCGAGCACGCCCTCCACGCGCACGGCGTCCCCGACGTCACCGTCGTCACCGTCCTCGCCCCCGCCTGGTCCACCGACGACATCAGCGAGGAGGGCCGCCGCAAGCTCACCGAGTTCGGCATCGCCCCGCCCCGCCCCCAGGGCCCCGCCGGCGGACCCGTCGCCCTCACCCTGGCCATCCGCTGCCCCCACTGCGGCTCCACGGACACCGAGCTGCTCAGCCGCTTCTCCTCCACCGCCTGCAAGGCCCTGCGCCGCTGCGCCGCCTGCCGCGAGCCCTTCGACCACTTCAAGGAGCTGTAGATGTTCCATCCGCTCCCGGTGAGCCGGGTCGAGCAGCTCACCGACGACTCCGTGGCCGTCACCTTCGCGGTCCCCGACTCCCTCCACGAGACCTTCCGGCACCGCCCCGGCCAGCACCTCGCCCTGCGCCGCACCGACGAGACCGGCCAGGAGATCCGCCGCACCTACTCGATCTGCTCCCCGGCCACCCCGGCCGGCGAGCGACCCGAACTCCGCGTCGGCATCCGCCTCGTGGACGGCGGCGCCTTCTCCACCTGGGCCCTCAAGGAGCTCGCCCCCGGCCACACCGTCGACGTCATGGCCCCCACCGGCCGCTTCGTCCTCGATCCGCGCCCCGGCCGCTTCGCCGCCGTCGCCGGCGGCAGCGGCATCACCCCGGTGCTCTCCATGGCCGCCACCCTCCTCGACCGCGAACCCGGCGCCCGGTTCTGCCTGATCCGCAGCGACCGCACCGCCGCCTCCACGATGTTCCTCGACGAGGTCGCCGACCTGAAGGACCGTCATCCGGACCGCTTCCAGCTCGTCACCGTCCTCTCCCGCGAGGAGCAGCAGGCCGGCCTGCCCTCCGGCCGCCTCGACCGGGAGCGGCTCACCGCCCTCCTGCCCGCCCTCCTCCCGGTCGACTCGATCGACGGCTGGTTCCTCTGCGGCCCCTACGGCCTCGTCGAGGGGGCCGAGCGGGCCCTGCGCGGCCTCGGCGTCGACCGGACCCGCGTCCACCAGGAGATCTTCCACGTCGACGACGGCTCGGGCCCCGCGCCCGTCCCCACCGCCGACACCCCGGCCCACGCCACCCTCACGGCCACCCTCCACGGCCGCTCCGGCACCTGGCCCGTCGAGCGCGGCGAGAGCCTCCTCGACACCGTCCTGCGCGCCCGCGCCGACGCCCCCTACGCCTGCAAGGGCGGGGTCTGCGGCACCTGCCGGGCCTTCGTCGTCGGCGGCGAGGTCCGCATGGACCGCAACTTCGCCCTCGAACCGGAGGAGACCGACGCCGGCTACGTCCTGGCCTGCCAGTCCCACCCGGCCAGCGCCGACGTGGAGCTGGACTTCGACCGCTGAGCCCATTCCCTTCCGCTAGAACCTGTTCTATCTTGACGGCCCGTCAGAAAACTGCCTCCTGACGGGCCGCAGGATCGGCGACGGACAGCAACGGAAGGACCGGGCCATGGACTTCACGTTCACCGAGGAGCAGCAGGCGGCCGCGGAGACGGCCCGCACCGTCTTCGCCGACGTCGCTCCCGACGCCGTACCCAGCCCCGCGCTCACTCCGACCGCCGTCGCCGACGACTTCGACCGCCCCCTGTGGCAGCGGCTCGCCGCCACCGACCTCCTGGGGCTCCTCGTCGCGCCCGAGCACGGCGGCACCGGCCTCGACCCGGTCGCCCTCTGCCTCGTCCTGCGCGAATCCGCCCGCGTCCTGGCCCGCGTCCCCCTCCTGGAGACCACCGCCGTCGCGCACGTCCTCCAGCACCACGCCCCGGCCGGCACCGCCGCCGCCCTGCTGCCCGAGGTCTCCGCCGGCCGGCTGGTCCTCACCGCAGCCGCCCACGGCACCACCGGCCACGAGCCCGCGGAGAACGCCGTCACCGCCCGCCACGACGGCACCCACTGGATCCTCGACGGCGCCACCGACCACGTCCCCTGGGCCCACCACGCCGACCTGACCGCCGTCCCCGCCCGCACCGCCGACGGCCGTACGGTCCTCGCGCTGGTCCCCCGCGACCACACGGGGCTCGCTCTCGACGCCCAGTACGGCACCCACGGCGAGCGCCTCGCCCGGCTACGGCTCGACGCCGTCCGCCTCGACGCCGACCGCGTCCTCGACGCCGCCGCCGCCTGGCCGGCCCTGCGCGCCCTGCTCACCACCGGGACCTGCGCGCTCGCCCTCGGCCTCGGCGAGCAGGTGCTCACCATGACCAGCCAGTACACCGGCAAGCGCGAACAGTTCGGCCATCCCGTGGCGACCTTCCAGGCCGTCGCCGTCCAGGCCGCGGACCGCTACATCGACCTCCGCGCCATGGAGGCCACCCTCTGGCAGGCGGCCTGGCGCGTCTCCACCGCCGCCGAAGCGGCCCTGCCCGCCGAGGCGGACCTCGCCGTCGCCAAGATCTGGGCCGCGGAGGGCGTGCGCCGGGTCGTCCAGACCGCCCAGCACCTCCACGGCGGCTTCGGCGCCGACACGGACTACCCCCTGCACCGCTACCACGCCTGGGCCAAGTACCTCGAACTCTCCCTCGGCCCGGCCGCCGCCCACGAGGAGGCCCTCGGCGACCTCATCGCCGCCCACCCCCTGGACTGACCGGCACCGGCGCCGGGGTCTCCCGCCGGCCCCGCCGGCCCGGGCGACGAACGGGTTCGCCGCCCGACACCGCACGGGTCAGGCGACGAACCCGGGGCCGTGGTCCGACACCACGGGGCGCCCGGCGCCCTCCCAGGCCACCATCCCGCCGTCCACGTTCACCGCGTCGTAGCCCTGCTGCACCAGGTACTGCGTGACCTGCGCCGACCGGCCGCCGACGCGGCACATCACATAGGCGCGCCCGTGCTCGGCGAGCTGCTCGCCGACCTCGGCGAACCGCGCCACGAAGTCGCTCATCGGCACGTGCAGCGCACCCTCGACCCGCCCGGCCGCCCATTCGTCGTCCTCGCGCACGTCGAGCACCAGGGCATCGGCGGGCACGGACGCGGCGGGCACCGACGGCAGCGGGGCGAAACTCATGGCACTGACCTTCTCTCGTGTACGGCGGAACCGCCTCGACCCGGAAAAACCTACTGCACCAGCGTGGCCAGCTCGGCCTCGCGCTCGGACACCTGGCCGCGCAGCTGCTCGGCGATCTCCTCCAGGAGGCGGTCCGGGTCCTCCGGCGCCAGCCGCAGCATCGAACCGATCGCGCTCTCCTCCAGCTCCCGCGCCACCACCGACAGCAGGTCCTTGCGCTGCGCCAGCCACTCCAGGCGGGCGTACAGCTCCTCGCTCTCGCTCAGCCGCTCCTCGGCCGGCGCCGGCCCGGCCTCCCACTCCTGGGCCAGCTCCCGCAGGAGCCCCTCGTCGCCGCGCGCGTAGGCGGCGTTCACCCGGGTGATGAACTCCTCCCGCCGCTTGCGGTCGTCGTCCTCCCGCGCCAGGTCGGGGTGGGCCTTGCGCGCCAGTTCCCGGTAGAGCCGGCGCACCTCCTCGCTGGGCCGCACCCGCTGCGGCGGCCGGACCGGCCGCTCGGTCAGCATCGCGGCCGCCTCCGGGGAGATGCCGTCGGAGTCGATCCAGTCGTCGAAGAGCACCTCGACCCCCGGCAGCGGCATCACCGCGGCCCGTGCCTCCTGGGCCCGCCGCAGGTCCTCTGGGTCTCCGGTCCGCGCGGCCCGCGCCTCCGCGATCGACGCGTCCAGCTCGTCGAGCCGCGCGTACATCGGCCCCAGCTTCTGGTGGTGCAGCCGCGAGAAGTTCTCCACCTCGACGCGGAAGGTCTCCACGGCGATCTCGAACTCGATCAACGCCTGCTCGGCCGCCCGCACGGCCCGCTCCAGCCGAGCCTCCGGCCGTTCCCCGCCCTCGGAGGCCCCTGCGGAGGCGCCCTCGGCCACGGAAGCGTCCTCGGCAACGGAAGCGTCCTCGGCCGTCCCGGCGGCCGCGCCCTCGGAGCCACCCTCCGGCACCGGGCCGGGTCCGGGCTCGGGCACCGCGCCCTCCCGCGTCCCCGGGTTCGGCTCCTGGCCCTGACCCTGGTCCTGGTCCTCGCTCACGTTCACGCCCGCCCACGTCCTCGTTCCGGCCCGACCTCTCAAGCCTAGGTCCTCACCGGGGGCCCTCCCCCCTCCCTCCCCTCCCCTCCCCCTCCCCCTCGTTTCCCCGCCCTGCCCGAAGCCTCCCGGCCCCGATGCCAGGCTCGCGCCGGACACCCGCCGGGGCTCACGCCCGATGCCCGTCAGCCGCCCCTCAGTCACTCGCCAGGCACTCGCCAGACGTCCACCGGGCCCCGTCACGCCCGCTCCCCGGCCCCGTCACGCCCGCTCCGGGCCCCGTCACGCCCGCTCCGGGCCCCGTCACGCCCGTGTCCGGGCCCCGTCACGCCCGTGTCCGGTGTCCAGCCGTCCGTCAGACTCCGAGTTCCGCCGCCAGGCGGCCGGTGCGGATCGCCGTGAGCAGGTCGGCGTGGTCCTCGGTGGTGCGGTCGGCGTAGGCGACGGCGAAGGTGGCGACGGCCTCGTCGAACTCCTCTCTCTTGCCGCAGTAGCCGGCTATCAGGCGCGGGTCGGCGCTGTGGGCGTGGGCGCGGGCCAGGAGCGCGCCGGTCATGCGTCCGTAGTCGTCGACCTGGTCGGCGGTGAGCGCGGCGGGATCGACGCTGCCCTTGCGGTTGCGGAACTGGCGCACCTGGAAGGGGCGCCCGTCGACGGTGGTCCAGCCGAGCAGGATGTCGCTGACGACCTGCATGCGCTTCTGGCCGAGGACGACGCGGCGGCCCTCGTG
This sequence comes from Streptomyces omiyaensis, assembly GCF_014650895.1. Lineage (GTDB taxonomy): Bacteria > Actinomycetota > Actinomycetes > Streptomycetales > Streptomycetaceae > Streptomyces > Streptomyces omiyaensis. The sequence continues at coordinate 15,645 of NZ_BMVV01000006.1, read as the reverse complement.
GCCGGGGTCGGGGACGGCGAACCCTGCGGCGGGCAGGTGCGGCAGGAGCACGGACGGCCGGGCTTCCTTCACCTGGAGGACGAGCGGTTCGCCGCGGTGGTCGAGGAGCAGGACGACGTAGGAGCGGGTGCCGACGCTGCCGGTGCCGACGACCCGGAAGGCGACGTCGTGGACGGCGTACCGGGCGAGGAGCGGGAGGCGGTCCTCGGAGACGGTCTCCAGGTAGTCACCGAGGGCGGCGGTGACGGCGGCGGCCTCGGCGTCGGGCACCCGGCGGAGCACCGGGGGCGCGTCGACGAAGCGGCGGCCTCCGTCGATCCCGTCCGTCCCGCCGACGGCTTCGGTGGAGCGGGCGGCGAACCGGGCGCTGGTGTTGTTGCGGGCCTTGGCGGAGACGCGCTCCAGGGTGCCGAGGAGGTCGCGGGCGTCGGTGTGGGAGACGAGCTCCTCGTCGGGTATCGCGTTCCAGGCGTCGAGGGCGGGGAGCCGGGCGAGGAGGCGCATGGTGCGCCGGTAGGCGCCGACGGTGTCGAAGGCGGCGGCCCGGCAGGTGTCCTCGTCCGCGCCGACGACACGGCCGGCGAGGACGAGGGAGGTGGCGAGCCGCTTGAGGTCCCATTCCCAGGGGCCGACGACGGTCTCGTCGAAGTCGTTGAGGTCCATCACGAGCCGGCCGCGGGCGTCGCCGTAGAGGCCGAAGTTGGCGGCGTGGGCGTCGCCGCAGAGCTGGGCGGCGATGCCGGTGACGGGGGTGCCGACGAGGTCGTGGGCCATGAGGCCGGCGGAGCCGCGCAGGAACGCGAAGGGGTTGGCGGCCATGCGGCCGACGCGGAGGGGGGTGAGCTCGGGGACCCGGTCCCGGCTGGACTCCTCGACGGCGCGCACGGCGTCCGGGCGCCCGGCGGGGAGGGTCAGCTCCGCGTGGGAGGAGCGGGGGACTGCGGTGCGCAGCTGCTTGCCGCGCGTCCTGGGGGAGTCCTCCGCGGCACCGCGCCGCGCGAATCCGGGCACGTGCGGGATGCGCTCCCCGTCCACTGCTCCTCCACGCTGTCCCGGCACGACGGCCTGGGTCTCGTCCATGGGACGGCCTCCCCCGATGACTGGTCCGAACACCTTTCGGGCCTGACCGTACAGCCGGTCCCGATCACTCGTCTCCCCCTGTGGACAAGGGCCTGTGGACAACTGCCGGCCCCTGGTCAGACGGCGACGGCCTCCTCCATCTCCTCCTCCGCCCTCTCCTCCGCCCTCTCCTCGTTCCCGGCCGCCGTCCCCTCCCGGAGCGCCCCCTTCGTCCCGGTCTTCGCTCCGGTCTTCGCTCCGGTCTTCGCCCCGGTGCTCTCCGGTGCCGTCCCCTCCCGGGCGGGCGCCGCGTTCCGCCGGGCCTCGGTGCGGCCGGCGAGGGTGACGAGGGCGGCTCCGGCGAGGAACCAGAGGGCGAGGACGAGGACGTTGCCGCCGAGGGCGTGCCCGTCGAAGTAGACGTGGCTCCGGATGCCCTCGACGAGGCCCGCGCCGTTCCAGAAGGCGTGCAGGGAGCCGAAGAAGCCCGGCTGCAGCTCGGGGCGGTAGATGCCCCCGGAGCTCGTGAAGTTGAGCATGACGAACAGGACCATGACGCCGAGCGTGGTCCAGCGGCGGAGGTAGGTGTGGAGGCCGACGCCGATGAGGAGGATGCCGGCGGCGTAGAGCCAGGACAGTGCCCAGACGCCGGCGAGGCCGTGGTCGACGAGGTGGAAGACGGGGCCGGCGAAGAGGGTGCCGATGAGGCTGACGACGAGGGAGGTGCCGGCGGCGAGGAGGGCTCGGATGCGCATCGGGAGGGCCGCTCCGGCGGCGCCGATGACCGCGACGGAGGCGTACGCGCCGATGCTGACGGCCACGAGGAGGAAGAAGACGCCCTGGCCGGTGGGGTCGCCGGAGGCGGTGGGGGCGAGGTCGGTGACCTTGAGGGGGGCGTCCTGGCCCGCGGCGACCTGGGTGAAGACCTTCTCGACGGCCATGGCGCTGGTGTCGGAGGAGGCGGAGGCGACGAGGAGCTCGGGGTGGTCGCCGGGGATGTAGGCGCCGTAGGCGTCCTGCCGCTGGAGCGCGGCGGCGGCGGTGGCCCGGTCGGGGACGGTGCGGACGTCGAGGGCTCCCGCGGCCCGGTCCTGGAGGGTCTGGGCGAGGACCTGGGTGGCGGGTGCCGAGCCGACGACGTCGACGCGGAGGTCGTGGGGCTGGGGGGCGTGGAAGGCGCCGAGGTAGGCGAGGCCCATGCCGATGCACATGAGGAGGGGGGTGAGGAGGTGCCCGAGGACGTGCCGCAGGGCGCCGGCGGTGGGGTTCGGTCCTGTGGACACCGTGACCTCCGAAGGCTTTGGTTGGCTTTTACAACTAAAGAACCGTTGTACTATACAACTGAAAGCCCGCAGGGGGCGAACGACGAGGGAGCCCGGATGCCCGCCGCCGAAACCGACCCGCCCCGCCGGGAAGCTCACGACGCACCCCACGAAGCCACCCACGAGGCAGCCCAGGAAGCACTCCCCGAGGCAGCCCACGAACAGCCCCGCGAGGTCTCCGAAGCCCGCCCGCGCGAGGAGTCCGTGGACGTCATCCAGCGCGAGCTGACGGCCTTCGCACGCCGGGCCCGCGCCGCCGCGGCCAGGGTCCATCCGGAGATCCCGCTCGTCTCGTACACGCTCCTCTCCCACATCGAGGAGCGGCGCGGCTGCCGTGCCACGGACCTGGCGGCGCACTACCTGCTGGACAAGTCGACGGTCAGCCGCCAGCTGGCGGGCCTGGAGAAGCTGGGGCTGGTGGAGCGCCGGCCCGCCCCCGAGGACCACCGGGTGCAGGTGCTGCACCCGACGGAGGCCGGTCTCGCGGTGCTCGCCACCGCCCAGGCCAACCGCCTCGCCGCGTACCAGGAGCGCCTGAAGGACTGGTCGGGCGAGGATCTGGCCCGCTTCGCCCACTACCTGCTCCGCTACAACTCCGCGGACCCCGGTGGCCTCCTCAGCGGCCTCCCCGACCCCCGCTGACCGCCCCGGTCCCCACCCCGGCCCCCGTGCCGGCCCGCCGCCCGCCGGCCAGCCGTCGCCGCCCTCCGCCCGCCGTCCGCCGTCCGCCGTCCCGCCGTCGCCGCCCTCCGCGCCCCCGTGCCTACAGCCCGGCGTCGCGGGCGAGGAGGGCCGCCTGGACGCGGTTCTCGCACTGGAGCTTGGCGAGGATCCTGCTGACGTAGGTCTTCACGGTGGCCTCGCTCATGTGCAGGCGGCGGCCCGCGTCCGCGTTGGAGAGGCCCTCGCCGAGGAGGGCGAGGACGTCGCGCTCCTTCGCGCCGAGCGCGGCGACGCGGCCGCGGGCCTCCTCGGCGCGCGCGGTCTCGCGGCCGGAGGCGAGCCGTTCGACGACGTGCCGGGTCGCCGCGGGCGAGAGGTAGGCGTCGCCAACGGCCGCGGCCCGTACGGCTCCGATGAGTTCGGCGGGCGCGGTGTCCTTCAGGAGGAAGCCGGCGCTGCCGTGTTCCAGCGCCCTCAGGACGTTTTCCCGCTCGCCGAAGGTGGTCAGGACGATGACCCTCGCCCCCGGCGCGGCCCGGCGGAGCTCCGGGAGGGCGGAGAGCCCGTCGAGGACGGGCATCTGGATGTCGAGGAGCACGACGTCGGCGGCGTGCGCGCGGGCCGCGTCGACGGCCTCCCGGCCGTTCGCGGCCTCGGCGACCACGTGGATGTCCGGATCGGAGTTGAGGATCATCCGGATCCCCGCCCTGATCAGCGGCTCGTCGTCGGCGACCACGACCTTGACGGTCCGCCTCGTCTGCCCTGTCTGCACCGTTCCTCCCCCCACGCCCCCGGTACGGGCGGCGGCCGTGAAGCTACTGCCTCACCTCGTACGACTTCTTCTCGATCAGCTTGCCGTCCTTGAAGCAGAACCGGAAAACGGGATCCGTCCCGAAGTCGTCGCCCATCTCCGTGGAGAGCAGGGCGAGACAGGACGCGCCCGGCGGCTCCGGGGGCGCTCCCTTGCCCGTGACGGCCATGTTGGCGAAGGATTCGCCGTCGGGCAGCATGGCGCGGACGTCCTTCTCCGCCATGCCGACCTCGATCGCGTCGTACTTCGCGGGTTCGACCATGGCGTCCTGGACCGATCCGACGAAGTAGTAGAGGCCGAAGCCGGCCGCGACGAGGAGGACGACGAGCGCGGCGAAGGCGATGCCGCAGCCGAGCGCGACCGATCCTCCGGTGCTGCGGGTCTTGCCCCCGTGCAGTGCCATCGCCAACTCCCGTTCCGTGAAGGTCCAGTCGGGCTCTCCGACCGGTACGGAACGACCTTTGCGGCCGAAGGGCTTCGTCGACTGCTGCCGGAAGTCGTCGGCAGCGTCGACCAAAGGCGCCGGTTCCCCGGTCGGGGCGGCACCGTACGGCAGCATGCCGGCGACCCGGAAGCCTCCGCCGTCGGCCGGGCCGGCGTGGCACATGCCGCCGACGAGCCGCGCCCGTTCGACGAGTCCGGCCAGGCCCTGGCCGCCGCTGACGACGCCTTCCGCGGGCCCGGCGGGCGGCTCCTCGTTGAAGATCTCGATGACGAAGGTGTCGGGCTCGTAGCGCAGTTCGACGCTGATGGGGGCACCGGGGGCGTGCTTGTAGGCGTTGGTGAGCGCTTCCTGGGCCATGCGGTACGCGGCGTGCCCGGCGGCCGGTTCCAGGGGCCGCTCGTCCCCGATGCGCCGCAGTTCGACGGGGGTCCCGGCGGCGCGCGCGGAGGCGACGAGGCCTTCGATGCCGGCGATGCCGCGGGCCGCGCGGCCGCTCTCGTCGCCGGCGGCGACCGGGCCGGCGTCGGGGTCGGGGGCCTCGGTGCCGTCGCGGAGTATGCCGACGACCTCCCGCAGTTCGTGCATGGCGGTCACGGAGGCGTTGCGGAGGACGCCGACGACCTCGCGCTGACGCTCGTTCAGCCCGCGGTCGACCTCCAGCGCGCCGGTGTGCACGGCGATCAGGGCGAGTTGGTGGCCGAGGCTGTCGTGCATGTCCTGGGCGATGCGCTGACGCTCCCGCAGCCGGGCGTTGCGCCCGATCATGGCCCGCTCGCGCACCAGGCGCACGTTGCGCTCCTGGAGGGCGTGGAGGAGGGTGCGGCGCTGGGCCCAGTAGCGGTGGGCGAGTCCGGGGGCGAGGGTGGTGCCCAGGTAGTACAGGGTCGCCATGAAGGCGAGGGTGAGCATCCGCTGGTGGTCCCAGGCGGCGATCAGGGTGGCGGCGACGTTGAGGACGTAGGCGGCGACGAACGCGTACAGGGCCCGGCCGACGCCGACGACGTGGCCGCCGGCGGACCAGCCGAGGACGAGCAGCAGCGGGCCGAGGCCCGGGACGACGGGGCTGAGCGCGGCGGTCACGACGAGCACGGTGGCGGGGAACCGGCGGCGCAGCAGTGACAGCACGGCCGCGCCGGCGGCGACCGCGGCGAGCTGCCCTCCCGCGCCGCCGAGCAGTTCCTCGGTGCCGGCGGCGAGCAGCGCGACGACGGCGGTGAGGGCCAGCTCACCGACGGTCCTGCGCCGCGACCACTCCCCGGCGGGCGCGAGCCGTTTCCACGCGGCTGCCGCCCTGGCCCCGATCCCGCGACCGGCCGCCGCCCTCGCCGTCGTACCCACACTCGTCGCTTCCACGCTCGCACCCTAGGCAGCACCGCACGCCCGGGTCGTCCCCCTTTCGTCGCGCCCGGGAACGACGAAAGGAGGTGAAGGCGAGGAGGTGCAGGGTGACGGGGCGCCGAAGGACGGAGCGTCAGGGAACAACGCGGAAGCCCCGTAGGTCTGAGACCTACGGGGCTTCCGTCTGGTGCGCGAGGGGGGAGTTGAACCCCCACGCCCTTTCGGGCACTGGAACCTGAATCCAGCGCGTCTGCCTATTCCGCCACCCGCGCATTGGGTGGTCTCCCGGTCTCTCACCTTTTCGGTGGGAGCGCCTGGCGACATCTGAAGATTAGCACGTCGCGGACGGTGGATTCACATCCGTTGTTTCGGCCCCCCGCGAGCAGAACAGAGGAGAGGGGGAGGGGGCCCGGGAAGGCGTGGAGGCGGAGAAGCGGGGAGGGCGACCGGGCGACGGAGCTCCGCCCCGGCCCCGCGGCCCCAGCGGACTCATCGACCCATCGGCCCGCCCTGCCGCCCGCCCTCCCCGCCGGCCGGGGACCAGGGGCCGGCGGGGAGAACGGGACGAGGAAGCCGGGCGGGGAAGCGGTGAGGGCAGCGGAGCGGGGAAGGAGGAAGCACGGCGAGGGGAGATGTCGCCACGAGGGGAAAAGTCGCGAGGGGAGAAGTGCGGAGAAGAAGGAGAGAAGGGACACAGGGGAGAGACCGGAGAGATGGGAGAGACGGGGGAGAAGCGGGAGGTTGTGGCCCCGGCCGCTCCGTCCGGCACGCCCACTCCCGCGCTCCGCCCCTCCTGTCGCACAGCCGGGTGCGGGACACTGTCCACAGGCCCCCTCTACGATCCCTGGGGGGAGGGCCTGTGAGAGGTGACACTCGTCCACAGGGCAGAGAAGGGGAACCAGCCGATTTCCCGACGCGTGGATACGATCAGTAAGCAGTACCAGGACGGCAACGACGGAGGAGGTGCCCCATGGGAGTCCTGAAGCGTTTCGAGCAGCGTCTCGAAGGTCTGGTCAACGGCACCTTCGCCAAGGTGTTCAAGTCCGAGGTCCAGCCGGTCGAGATCGCCGGCGCGCTCCAGCGCGAGTGCGACAACAACGCGCAGATCTGGAACCGCGAGCGGACCGTCGTCCCCAACGACTTCATCGTGGAGCTCAGCGCGCCCGACTACGAGCGTCTGAGCCCCTACTCGGGCCAGCTGGGCGACGAGCTCGCCGGCCTGGTCCGTGACTACGCCAAGCAGCAGCGGTACACCTTCATGGGACCGATCAAGGTCCACCTGGAGCGGGCCGACGACCTCGACACCGGTCTCTACCGGGTGCGCAGCCGTACGCTGGCGTCGAGCACGTCCCAGCCGCAGCCGCACGCCGGGAACCCGCCGCAGCCGCACCAGCCCCAGGGCCAGGGCGGCGGCTACGGGTACCCGCAGGGGCCTCCGGCGGGCGCTCCGCCGATGCCGTCCGCACCGCCGCCCGGTGGCGCGGGGCACCGGCCCCCCGCCGGCGGCGGCCGTCCTCCGGCGGCCGGCGGCACCCAGGTGCGCCGCTGGATCGAGATCAACGGCAACCGCCACCAGATCTCCCGCCCGACCCTGGTCCTCGGCCGCAGCACCGACGCGGACGTGAGGATCGACGATCCCGGCGTCTCCCGCCGGCACTGCGAGATCCGGACCGGAACGCCCTCGACGATCCAGGATCTGGGATCCACCAACGGCATCGTGGTGGACGGGCAGCACACCACCCGCGCTACGCTCCGCGACGGCTCGCGGATCGTCGTGGGCAGCACCACCATCGTTTACCGGCAAGCCGAAGGGTGAAGCGGGGGCAATGTCAGAGCTGACCCTGACGGTCATGCGGTTGGGTTTCCTGGCCGTTCTGTGGCTGTTCGTCATCGTGGCCGTGCAGGTCATCCGCAGCGACCTCTTCGGTACGCGGGTGACCCAGCGCGGTTCGCGGCGCCAGGAGGCGCGTCCTCAGCAGGGCGGGCGCCAGGCCGCGCCGCCGCAGCAGCGTGCCCAACAGCAGCAGCAGCCGGCCGGCGGTGGCCGGTCGCGCCGCGGTGCGCCGACCAAGCTGGTCGTCTCCGAGGGCACCCTCACCGGCACCACCGTCGCCCTCCAGGGCCAGACGATCACCCTGGGGCGGGCGCACGACTCGACGATCGTGCTGGACGACGACTACGCGTCCAGCCGGCACGCCCGGATCTACCCCGACCGGGACGGCCAGTGGATCGTCGAGGACCTCGGGTCCACGAACGGCACGTACCTCGACCGGACCCGCCTCACCACCGCGACGCCGATTCCGCTGGGGGCGCCGATCCGCATCGGCAAGACCGTCATCGAGCTGCGGAAGTAGTACGACAATGAGCGAGCTGACCGGAGCGACCGGAGGGTGGGCAGTGTGGGTCGAGACCGGCTGTACCCCGATGCAGCGGCGACAGGGCAGGTGGGCATGAGTCTGTCCCTGCGATTCGCCGCGGGCTCGCACAAGGGCATGATCCGCGAGGGGAACGAGGACTCCGGTTACGCCGGTCCCCGCCTGCTCGCGATCGCCGACGGCATGGGCGGCCAGGCCGCCGGCGAGGTCGCCTCCTCCGAGGTGATCTCGACGCTCGTCACGCTCGACGACGACATCCCGGGCTCCGACATCCTCACCTCGCTCGGTACGGCGGTGCAGCGCGCCAACGACCAGCTCCGGATGATGGTCGAGGAGGACCCGCAGCTGGAGGGCATGGGCACCACGCTCACCGCCCTGCTGTGGACCGGGCAGCGGCTCGGCCTCGTGCACGTCGGCGACTCGCGCGCCTACCTGCTGCGCGACGGCATCCTCACCCAGATCACCCAGGACCACACCTGGGTCCAGCGGCTCGTCGACGAGGGCCGGATCACCGAGGAGGAGGCCACCACCCACCCGCAGCGCTCGCTCCTGATGCGCGCGCTCGGCAGCGGCGACCACGTCGAGCCCGACCTCTCGATCCGCGAGGTCCGCGCCGGCGACCGGTACCTGATCTGCTCCGACGGCCTGTCCGGCGTGGTGTCCCACCAGACCCTGGAGGACACCCTCGCCAGCTACCAGGGCCCGCAGGAGACCGTGCAGGAGCTGATCCAGCTCGCGCTGCGCGGCGGCGGCCCCGACAACATCACGGTGATCGTCGCCGACGTCCTCGACGTCGACGGCGGCGACACCCTCGCCGGCCACCTCAGCGACACCCCCGTGGTCGTCGGCGCGGTCGCCGAGAACCAGACGCAGCTGAACGACGGCGGGGCCATGCAGACCCCGGCCGGCCGCGCCTCCGGGCTCGGCCGCCCCGCGCACCACCAGCCGCCCGCCGGCGGCTTCGGCCCGCCCGGCAGCGGCGACGACCACGGCTACGGCGCGGTGCCGCCGCACGGCTCCTTCGACGCGTACACCGACGACGAGTTCGTGAAGCCGCGGAAGCGGCGGCGGTGGATCGGGCGCACCCTGATCCTCCTCCTCGCGCTCGGCGTCCTCGCCGGCGGCGCGTACGGCGGCTGGCGCTGGACCCAGACCCAGTACTACGTGGGCTCCAAGGACGAGCACGTGGCGCTGTACCGGGGCATCAGCCAGGACCTCGCCTGGGTGAAGCTCTCGGAGGTCGAGAAGGACCACCCCGAGATCGAACTCAAGTACCTCCCCGCCTACCAGCGGAAGCAGGTCGAGGACACGATCGCGGGCGGCAGCCTCGCCAAGGCCCAGACGAAGATCACCGAGCTCTCGGTGCAGGCCTCGGCCTGCAAGAAGACCGAGGAGCGCCGCGTGGCCAAGGAGAAGGCCGACAAGGAGAAGGCCGCCGCCGAGGCGACCAAGCCGCCGGCCGACGGCGAGAACGCGGACGCCAAGCCCGAATCCAAGCCCACCACAGCCGCTCCGACCCCGGGTCCCACCCTCACCGCGGAGGAGCAGAAGCTGGCCTCGAACTGCGGCAAGCAGTAAGCACCCGTAGGGGGCCTTTCACCACCATGAGCGTTGTCACCAACACGACCACCATCGGCGCCATCGAGGCGCCGAGCCGCCGCAACACCGAGCTGGCGCTGCTGGCGTTCGCCGTCGCCATCCCGGTGTTCGCGTACCTCAACGTGGGTCTCGCGCTCGACGGCGAGGTCCCCTCCGGCATGCTCGGGTACGGGCTCGGCCTCGCGCTCCTCGCGACCGTCGCCCACCTCGTGGTCCGCAAGTGGGCCCCCTACGCGGACCCGCTGCTGCTCCCGCTGGCGACCCTGCTCAACGGCATGGGCCTGGTGCTGATCTGGCGGCTCGACCAGTCGCCCCGGCTGATCGACCTGGCGAAGCGCAGCTACGGGGCCTTCAGCCCGTCCGCGCCGAACCAGATGATGTACTCGGCGATCGGCATCGCCATGTTCGTGGGCGTGCTGCTGATCCTGAAGGACCACCGCGTCCTCCAGCGCTACACGTACATCTCCATGGTCGCGGCGCTCGTGCTGCTGCTGCTGCCGCTCGTCCCCGGCCTCGGCGCCGACGTCTTCGGCGCCAAGATCTGGATCCGCATCGGCGGCTTCTCGATCCAGCCCGGTGAGTTCGCCAAGCTCGTCCTGGCCGTGTTCTTCTCCGGCTACCTGATGGTGAAGCGGGACGCCCTGGCCCTGGCCAGCCGCCGCTTCATGGGGCTCTACCTGCCCCGCGGCCGCGACCTCGGCCCGATCCTGACGATCTGGGCGGTCAGCCTGCTCATCCTGGTCTTCGAGAACGACCTCGGCACCTCGCTGCTGTTCTTCGGCATGTTCGTGATCATGCTGTACGTGGCGACCGAGCGGACCAGCTGGATCGTCATGGGTCTGCTGATGGCCGTCGCGGGCGCGGTGGCCGTGAGCTCCACGGCCAGCCACGTGCAGTCCCGCGTGGCGGCCTGGCTCGACCCCTTCGAGTGCCTGAAGACGGCACCCGAGGGCTCGAACATGGCCTACGCCTGTGACCAGATGACCCAGGTGCTGATGTCCTTCGGCTCCGGAGGCATCCTCGGCACCGGCCTCGGCCAGGGCAACTCCGACCTCATCCAGTTCGCCGCCAACTCCGACTTCATCTTCGCCACCGTCGGCGAGGAGCTCGGCCTGGCCGGCGTCATGGTCTTCCTGCTGATCTACGGCCTGATCATCGAGCGCGGCATCCGCACCGCCCTCGCCGCCCGCGACCCCTTCGGCAAGCTCCTCGCGATGGGCCTGTCCGGCGCGTTCGCGCTGCAGGTCTTCGTGGTCGCCGGCGGCGTGATGGGCCTCATCCCGCTCACCGGTATGACGATGCCGTTCCTCGCGTACGGCGGTTCGTCCGTGATCGCCAACTGGGCCCTGATCGGCATCCTGATCCGGATCAGCGACACCGCGCGCCGCCCGGCCCCTTCCCCCGCTCCGAACCCCGACGCCGAGATGACGCAGGTGGTCCGTCCGTGAACAAGCCGCTGCGCCGGGTCGCGATCTTCTGCGGCCTGCTCGTCCTCGCCCTGCTCCTGCGCGACAACTGGCTCCAGTTCGTCCGCGCCGACGAGCTGAACGCGCACCCGAAGAACCGGCGCGTCCAGATCGAGCGCTACTCGAACGAGCGCGGCAACATCATCGTCGACGGCAAGCCGATCACCGGCTCGATCGACTCGGGCGACGAGTACTTCACCTACAAGCGGACCTACGTGAACGGCCCCATGTGGGCGCCCGTCACCGGCTACGCCTCGCAGGCCTACGACGCCAACCAGATCGAGAAGATCGAGGACGGCATCCTCACCGGCAACGACGACCGGCTCTTCTTCGACCGCACCCTGTCGATGTTCACCGGGGAGAAGAAGAAGGGCGGCGACGTCGTCACCACCCTCAACGGCGCCGCGCAGAAGGCCGCCTTCGAGGGCCTCGGCAAGAACACCGGCGCCGTCGTCGCGATCGAGCCGTCGACCGGCAAGATCCTGGCGCTGGCGTCCACCCCCTCGTACGACCCGTCCTCCTTCGCCGGCTACTCCGGCAAGGACGAGAAGGCCTGGGTCGCGCTGGAGCAGGACAAGGGCAAGCCGAAGCAGAACCGCGCCCTGCGCGAGATCTACCCGCCGGGCTCCGTCTTCAAGGTCGTGACCGCCGCCGCCGCGCTGGAGTCCGGCAAGATCAAGGACATCGACGCGGCGACGGACACCCCCGAGGGGTGGAAGATCCCGCTCTCCACCGTCCCGATGAAGAACCACTCGGGCGGCTGCGCCAACGCCAGCATCAACGAGGCGCTGCGGGTCTCCTGCAACTCGGTCTTCGCCAAGCTCGGTGACGACGTCGGCCGCGACAAGATGGTGGAGACGGCCGAGAAGTTCGGCTTCAACGCCGAGCAGTTCACCCCGGTCCGGTCCGCCGCCTCCGTCTACGACAAGAAGGCCGACCGCGGCGGCAACGCGCTCTCCTCCATCGGCCAGTTCAACACCGCGACCACCCCGCTCCAGATGGCGATGGTCACGGCGGCGATCGCGAACGACGGCAAGCTGATGAAGCCGTACATGATCGACCAGCTGCGCGCGCCGAACCTGGACGTCATCAAGCAGAACGAGCCGGAGCAGATGAGCCAGCCGGTCTCCCCGGAGAACGCGCAGAAGCTCCAGGCGATGATGGAGAACGTCGTCTCGAAGGGCACCGGCAGCAAGGCCGACCTGAAGATGGACGGCGTGAAGGTCGGCGGCAAGACCGGTACCGCGCAGCACGGCGAGAAGAACGCCAAGCGCCCCTACGCGTGGTTCATCTCCTACGCCAAGACCGACCAGGGCTCCCCGGTCGCCGTCGCCGTGATCGTCGAGGACGCCGAGGGCGTCGGACGTGAGGACATCAGCGGTGGCGGTCTGGCCGCGCCGATCGCGAAGGCGGTCATGAAGGCCGTCCTGAAGAGCCGCGGCTGATCTTGCGAAGGGCCGGTGCGCTCCAGGTACCGGTCAGGTATCAGCTGCCCTCCGCGGACGGTACGGCTCTTCGGGGCCGGTAGCGTATGCGCGGACAGCACACACCGCCGGACCACCCATGGGTGCGGTCGGGACAGACGGAGAGGGCTGGATTAGCTATGGAAGAGCCGCGTCGCCTCGGCGGCCGGTACGAGCTGGGCTCGGTGCTCGGCCGCGGTGGCATGGCCGAGGTGTACCTCGCCCAGGACACCCGGCTCGGCCGCACCGTCGCCGTGAAGACGCTGCGGGCCGACCTGGCCCGTGACCCGTCCTTCCAGGCCCGGTTCCGCCGCGAGGCACAGTCCGCCGCCTCCCTGAACCACCCGGCGATCGTCGCCGTCTACGACACCGGCGAGGACTACGTCGACGGGGTCTCCATCCCGTACATCGTGATGGAGTACGTCGACGGTTCGACCCTCCGTGAGCTGCTGCACTCCGGCCGCAAGCTGCTGCCCGAGCGCACCCTGGAGATGACCGTCGGCATCCTCCAGGCGCTGGAGTACTCGCACCGCGCCGGCATCGTGCACCGCGACATCAAGCCCGCGAACGTGATGCTGACCCGCACCGGCCAGGTCAAGGTCATGGACTTCGGCATCGCGCGCGCCATGGGCGACGCGGGCATGACCATGACGCAGACCGCCGCGGTCATCGGCACCGCCCAGTACCTCTCCCCCGAGCAGGCCAAGGGCGAGCAGGTCGACGCCCGCTCCGACCTGTACTCCACGGGCTGCCTGCTCTACGAACTCCTCACCGTCCGGCCGCCGTTCATCGGCGACTCCCCCGTGGCCGTGGCCTACCAGCACGTCCGGGAGGAGCCGCAGCCGCCGAGCAACTTCGACGCCGAGATCACGCCCGAGATGGACGCCATCGTCCTCAAGGCGCTGGTCAAGGACCCCGACTACCGCTACCAGTCCGCCGACGAAATGCGCGCGGACATCGAGGCCTGCCTCGACGGGCAGCCGGTCGCGGCCGCCGCCGCGATGGGCATGGCGGCCCCGGCGTACAACGGCTACGGCTACCCGCAGGAGGACCAGCAGACCACCGCGCTGCGCCAGGCGGACCCGGTCGGCCAGACCTCGATGATGCCGCCGGTCCCGCCGGACGGCGGCGGCTACGGCGGGTACGACGGGTACGACGACCGTCCGGACCGGCGCCGCGGCGGGCAGAAGAAGTCGAACGCCTCGACGATCCTGCTCGCGCTCTGCGGCGTCCTGGTGCTGGTCGGCGCGATCTTCATCGCGCGGTACCTGATGGACACCAACGACACGCCGCAGCAGACCCTGGTGCCGCCGCTCGTGGGCCAGAAGATCGCCGAGGCGCAGGGGTCCGCGACCAACGCCCAGGTGAAGCTCGCGGAAGCCGGCACCGAGCGCTGCGACCAGCCCACCGGCGCGATCTGCCGCCAGAGCCCGGTCTCCGACGGCGTCACCAAGATGGACGTCGACGGCACCGTCCAGGTGTGGGTCTCCGAGGGCGCCCCGCTCGTGGAGGTCCCGGACGTCCAGGAGCAGTCGCTGGAGCGGGCGAAGGAGACCCTGGAGGGCAAGGGCTTCAAGGTCAAGGTCGACGAGGAGGAGTCCGAGGAGGACCCCGGCACCGTCCTGCGGCAGAACCCGCAGAACGGCACCAAGGCCGAGAAGAACTCCGAGGTCACGCTCACCGTCGCCAAGAAGAAGCTGACGCAGCTGCCGCTGGTGACCAACCGCGACATCAGCCTCGCGCTCCAGCAGCTCAACGGCCTCGGCTTCACCAAGGTGAAGCAGGAGGAGGTCGACAACGACCAGCCCAAGGGCACGGTCCTGGAGCAGAACCCGGCCGGCAACACCAACCAGCCGCTGGACGTGGAGATCACGCTGAAGGTCTCCAAGGGCCCGGCCGTGACCCAGGTCACGATTCCCGCGGACATCGTCGGCAAGCCGCTCAAGGAGGTCCGGGACAACCTCCAGGGCCAGGGCGTCACCGTGGTCGTGGTCGGCGTCGACAAGGACGACGCCCGGGTGGCCCAGTCGAACCCGCCCGCGGGCTCGCCGGTCAAGCAGGGCGACACGGTCACGCTGTTCACCGTGGACGGCGGCGGGGGCAACCCCGGTGGCGGGAACGGCCAGCAGGACGGCGGGAACGGCGACGGCAACATCGGCGGCTGGTTCGACTAGCCCCCGGCCGTGGAAGAAGGGGAGAGCCCCGGAGCCTTGCGCAGGCTCCGGGGCTCTCCCCTTTTCCGCGTCCCTTTTCCCTCGTCCGGCGGCGGAGTGCGGCCGTCAGCGGAGTTCGGCCGGCGGGGTGCGGTTCGCGTCGACCTTCTCCGTGCGGGCCAGCTCGCCCCACACGATGAAGCGGTGGTCGGAGGTGTACATCGGGGTGCAGGTGGTGAGGGTGATGTACCGGCCCGGCGTGGTCTTCCCGGACTCCTCGGGGACCGGCTGGAGGACGTCCACGTTGTACTTCGTGGTCTCCGGCAGGGTCTTGTAGACCTTGTAGACGTACCAGGTGTCCTTGGACTCGAAGACGATCGGGTCGCCGTTCCTGAGCTTGTGGATGTTGTGGAACTTGGCGCCGTGCCCGTCCCGGTGGGCGGCGAGCGTGAAGTTGCCGCGCTTGTCCTGCGGGAGGGCCGACGCGACCGGGTCGGTGTAGTAGCCGGCGACGCCGTTGTTGAGGACGGAGCTCTCGGTCCCCCGCTTCACCAGGATCTCGTCGCCGCCGAAGGCCGGCACGTGGAGGAAGCCGAGGCCGCCCTTGGTGTCGAGGGCTCCGGGCCCCGGGTCGGCCCACTCGCCGCGGATCTGCGCGCCCTCCTTGTCGGCGGCGCGGTCGGCGAGGACGTTGGTCCACCACAGCGAGTAGACGACGAAGAGTCCGAGCACGAGGCCGGCTGTGATGAGGAGTTCACCGAAGACGCTGATGAGCCCGGCGATCCGGTTGCGCGCACGTGACACTGGGTCGGACCTCGTCCCTTCTGGAGGTGTGGGGTCTCAGCCTACGAGTGCGGCGGGTTTGCCCTTGCTGCGTGGTCGTTCCTCGACGAGCTTTCCCCAGACGATCATGCGGTAGGTGCTGGTGAACTCGGGGGTGCAGGTGGTGAG
>NZ_BMVV01000005.1 GCF_014650895.1 Streptomyces omiyaensis | reverse complement strand
TGCGTTCTGCACAGCGATCGCGGGTCGCAATTCCGGTCCCGAAAGTTCGTCCGGACGCTCGGACGGCATCAGATGTCCGGCTCGATAGGGAGAGTCGGAGCGGCTGGCGACAACGCCGCCATGGAGTCGTTCTTCAGCCTGCTGCAGAAGAACGTTCTCAACCGTCGCACCTGGGCCACCCGTGAGGAACTGCGGATCGCGATCGTGACCTGGATCGAACGGACCTATCACCGGCGCCGCAGACAGACCGCACTCGGCCGACTGACCCCCGTCGAATACGAAACCGTCATGACCACACCGGCCACCCTGGCCGCGTGACCGAACCTGTCACCCAACTTTGCAGCAGACCCCCCGACAGCTCGCCCGCGGCATGGGGTCCTTCTTCAAGGACTGCGGCTGCGCGAAGCCGACCCGATGCCTTCATCCGTACTCGATCCGTTTCCGGGACGCGCTGGGCAAGCAGCGTGAGGAGTCCGGTTACGGCACGCAGGACGACGCGATCGAGCGCCTCACGCAGCTGTATGCGGAGAAGAAGACCACGGCGCCGTCGGTGGCGGCGGCCCGGCGTGAGCTGGGTCAGCTGACGGTCGAGGAGTGCGCGAAGCAGTGGCGGCCCCGGCAGTGCCGGATGACGGACTACTCCACGGGGAGCACGTCGACAGCTCGATCAACGTGCATATCGTCCCCCGTCTGGGGGAGCGGAAGCTGAACTCGGTCACGCCGATGGTGGTCGAGCGCTTCCTGGACAAGATGGAGAGCGACGGGGTGGGCCGGGGGAACCAGGTGAACATATTCCGGGTTCTGAAGACGATCCTTCGGACGCGTACGCCAAGGGAGCCATGGTCGACGATCCGGTGAAGGGGGTGCAGGAGCCGGAGTACGTGCGTGAGCAGGTGGTCATCCCGTCGCTCGCCTACGTGAAGAAGGCGCTGACGGTCGCCGACGAGGACCTGGCGCTGGAGATCGTCATGATGGCGGGATGTGGTCTGCGCAACGGTGAGGCGCGGGCGGTGAACGTCAACAACGTCGTGGCCCAGGACGTCTACCGGGTGCGCGAGCAGATCCACTCCAACACGCTGAAGCCGGCGAAGCTGAAGCACCGCAAGACGGGGGAGTTCCGTGAGGTGCCGCTTCCGCGGTCGGTGCGGGAGGCGATCGAGCGGTACGAGGCCAGGCACGGCACCACGAAGGGCGGCTACCTGCTGCGCGGACCGGGCGGCTACTACACCGAGGGCATGGAGCGACGCCGCGTGAGGAAGCTCTTCGCGGACCTTCCGCCGGAGGCCGGTGTGGGGATGTATGGCTTCCGCCACTACTTCGCCTCCAACGCCCTCGGCAACGGCATCCCCATCACCGACGTGGCGGAGTGGATGGGCCACAAGTCCATCGAGGAGACGTACCGGACCTACCGGCACCTGATGCCGGGCAGCATCACCAAGGCCGCCCGGATCCTCGACGCCGGCCTCTGGGAAGCAGCCTGATGTCTGCCCCCAGAGGGAACAGTAGGTATCGCCGCAGGGCGGGCAGGGCCGGGAGATCGCCCCGTCCCGCCCGCCCGTCGGTGGCTATGGCGCGGCGTATCGGTTCAGCACGTGCCGGCCGGGCGTGCGCGGGTGACGAGGTGCGTCGCGCCGGTCGTGCCGTCGAGCCAGAGCACTCGCTTGCCGGTGTCGGCGGCCGGGAAGATCTGGTCGCCGCGGCCGCAGGAGACCCGCTTCGGGCCGCCCTTGCCGTCGGGGGCCACCTGGAAGAGCTTCGGGAGCGTGGCGTTGCTCCAGGAGGTGGCCGGTGGCATCGACACGACGGTGACCGCGTCGTCCGAGGCCGTGAGGGAGTAGCCGTAGAGGGAGCCTTCGCCCGCCTCGGGCAGGACGGTGACGGGGTTCGAGCCGTCGGTGTTCACACGCTCCAGGGAGGCCTTTCCGCCGTCCTGGATGTCGACGTCCCGCAGCCAGAGGACGCCGTCGTCCGTGACGGCGGTCTGACCCACACCCATCGTCTCGGCGGGGTCGCCCGGAAGCAGGGTCTTGGTACCGGTCGCCGTGTCGAAGACCTCCGCGCCCAGGCGGTAGCCGTCGCGCTCCGGCCACATCTTGGCGTACGCGATCTTTCCGTTCCGGACGGAGGGCAGGGCGGTGGACAGGGCGTGGTCGGCGTTGTCGACGAAGCCGGTGGAGCCCGACCGCAGGTCGATATAGGCCACGTGCTCACCGCCGGTGTACGGGTCGATCAGGGAGTAGACGACGTGGTCGCCGTCGACGGCCAGCGAGGTGAGGGCCGTGCCGGAGGCCCCTACGGTCCGCTCCAGACCGCCGGCGAGGGGGCGGACCTTGATGGCGATCGACTGGGGGCCGTACTCCGCCCAGGCGACGGTGGTGCCGTCGGTGTCCGCGTACACGGCGTAGTTGCCCGTGTTGCCGCTGACGAGCTGCGGCGCCCCCTTGCCGTCGGTGCGGCCGGCCCACACCGAGTAGGGCTCGCTGCCGTCCGCGCCGGAGCGGGAGACGGCGTACCAGCCCTTGCCCGCGCCGACCCCGGTGCCGGTGATGTTGACGTCCGGGATCAGGGTGTCGGCGTCGATGCCGAGTCCCTTCTCCCAACCGTCGATGATGCCGTGCTCCGTGAAAGCGTCCTCGACGACGGCCATTTGGGCTTTGGTGGCGCCCAGCTCGCGGGCGGCGGCCGTGACGGCGGCGCGTCCGTCGGTGAAGCCGTCGAGCGGGGTCATGTAGGCGGTCAGGGCCCGGTAGACGATCCGGTCGGCGAGGTCCGCCCCCAGGTTCTGCCGGATGTCCCACAACGCCCCGGAGAAGATCGTGGAGTTGAGGTGGACGCCGCCGTTGTCGCCGCGCAGCGTGACGCCGACGAAGTCGTCCTGGGTGGTCGCGCCGTCGTCGAGGTCGCGCAGGGCGCACTCGCGCGGGGCCATCGCGGTGCACAGGTCCTCGCCGAGCAGGGCGGCGTCGGGGTCGTCCATGGAGACGCCGTTGGCCTCCAGGTCGATGGCGTTGCCGAAGTAGTCGGCCACCGCTTCGTTGATCGCCCCGGACTGGCCGACGTACACGAGGTTCGCGCTGTGCTCGACGACACCGTGCGTCATCTCGTGGCCGACGACGTCGGTGTCGGCGGAGAAGGTGTGGTAGCCGTCGCCGCCCTGGCCGTACACCATCTTCTGGCCGTCCCAGAAGGCGTTGTTGAACGGCCGGCCGTTGTTGACCACGCCGACCAGGGAGTTGACGAAGCCGCCCTTGCCGTCCAGGCTGTCCCGGCCGAACTTCGAGAAGTAGTAGTCGTATACCTTCCCGGCCGCCCAATGGGCGTCGATCGCACCGGAGTCGGTGAACTCGGCGCCGAGGTCCGTGGTGGTGGAGCGGAAGGTCTTGATGCCGCTGGGCCACGTGCCGGACGCTGAGGACGCCTCGCGGCCACGGGCGTCGTAGGTGGCCAGCAGGGTGCCGCTGAACGGGGAGGTGGCGGGCCGCTTGCTGTAGTCGATCATCTGGTAGGCGCCGTCGGTCCCCTGGTACAGGTTCACCTCCGTCTTCTCGCCGTTGTAGCGGGTGCCGGCCCCCTTGACGACGAGCTGCTGGGCGGTCGTACCGGAGGCGTCGGCCGCGTCCGTCGTGGCGCCGGCCGCCGTGCCCGTCGCGCCGAAGCTCTTGATCCCGCTGTACTGGAGGACGGGGAAGCCGGAGCGCGCGTCGACGTAGACCTCCTGCTTCACCGGCCGCCCGTCGGCCGGGCCGACCCCGGTCACGGTGATGTGCCGGGTGAGCACGCCCTTCCCCTGAGGCAGAACGACGAGCCCCTGTGCCTCGCCGGTGAGCGTGGCGGAGCCCTTCGGGGCGTCCTGGGCCGGGCGGGTCAGCGGCCCCGCGCCGAGCTGGGAGACGACGGCGCCCACGGCGCGGTCGATCGCCACCGCCTCGGACACCTCGGGCTGCACGGTGTCCAGGTCGAGTCGTGTGAAGTACCGGCCGGAGGTGCCGGTCACGGTGCGCTTGCCGGCCTTCCTCTCCATGCGGACGACGTATTCGCCGCCGAGCACGGGAACGCCCCGGTAGTTCTGACGGAGCCGTACCGTCTCGCGTCCACCCTCGCTGTCGGTCCTGCCGGCCGTCAAGTCCTTCCCGGGATCGGGAATGTGGTAGCGGTCCCGCTTGGCGGCGAGGTGGCCGCGGGCGGCGTCGGCCGCGCTGCCGTCGGCGGCCACGGGTTCGTCGAGCCCGGTGACGAGCGCCGGGGTGGCGGTGGCGGGTATCTCGTTCGTGGGCGCCGGAGCCGTGTCGGCGTGGGCCGGGGCGCCGGGCAGCAGCAGGGCGGCCGCAGCGAGCACGGCGGTGATGCCGGAGCCGGCGGCGGTGCCCGCGCGGCGGCGGCCGTACCCAGGCCGGGTGCGTGAAATGGGCAAGACGTCCCTCTTCCAATGGGCGGAGTCCGATGGGGGTGGCCACATGGAAGTACGCCGACGGCGCCCGGACAACGGAGCGGGCATGCCGAATAGTGGACATGCTCACTTGTGTGTCCACGGCGTCCGGGTCCATGATCCATCCCCATGAACTGGCCTGACAGGAGCCCCGACTGGGCGGAACTGGGTCTGGGGCCCGACGAACTGAAGCTCTACGAAGCCCTTCTCGCCGCGCCTCGGCCCTCCTCACCCGCCGCCCTCGCCCGAGCCGCCGGAGTGCCGGCCGACCGGCTTCCGGCCGCTCTCGACGTCCTCGCGCGGCACGGACTCGTCCTGCCTCCGGCGGCGGGGCGCCCGCTGCCGGAGGCGGTCCCGCCGGGCACCGCGCTGCGCCGGCTTGTCCACGTCCGCCGGTCGGAGCTCCTCGACAGGTCCTCCCGGCTGGAGCTGCTCAGCGCTTCCGTGGACAGGCTGGCCGCGCGGTTCCCGGGCGGAGCGCCCGACGAAGCACGCACCGGCATCGAGGTGTTGAGCGGCCGCGAGGCGATCGTCGCCCGCACCGAGGCGCTTCTCGCCTCGGCGGGAGGGGAGCTGGCCCTCCTCGACCGGCCGCCCTATGCCTCAAGCCCCGACGGCGGTATGCCCGTTCCGCTCGCGGTCACCGATCTGGTGGGACGGGGCGTCCGGGTCCGGGTGGTGGTGGACCGCGAGGGTCTCGATCTCCCGGGGAGGGCACGCGGGCTCAACCTGCTCACCCAGGAGGGCGTCGAGATCCGGGTGGCACCGGCCCTTCCGACCAAGTTGATCCTGATCGACGGGCGTGTCAGCCTGCTGCCGCCCACTGACGCGGCCGACCCCACGGCCGCCGCGCTCGTCGTCAAGGACTCCGTGCTCCACCATGTGCTCGTGCCGTTGTTCGAGTCCGTGTGGGAGCGGGCGGTGCCCATCGGTCCCGGCGCGCAGGACGACGTGACGGCCGAGGATCGTGAACTCCTGACCCTGCTCGCCTCGGGCATGAAGGACGAGGCGATGGCACGCCGGCTGCAGGTGCACGTGCACACGGTCCGGCGGCGCATCAAGCGCCTTCTGCTGCTCCTGGGCGCGGAGACCCGATTCCAGGCCGGTGTACAGGCGCTGCGCAAGGGCTGGTTGACGCTCTGATCGCCTCGGTCCGCCTGGCGCCGACGCGGTGGGCGGGGCCGTATGCAACGGTCGCGGGAGGTCGCGGACATCCCGTACCGGCTCGGCGGAACCAGTAACGGCCGCGTAACGCCGCGGTCGTAGGATCCGGGGGCCGTCGGTGCGGAGCGACGGCGGTCTCCCCGGCACCTTCCCCTTCCGTAGGAGCAGGCCCATGTACCTCCAGTCGGGGCGACGTTGTGGTGAGAAGGGCGGCCGCGGACGCGAGTTCGTTCGCCGCGTCGGCACCTGCGATGTCGTGGTCGGCGGCGCATCCCACGCTGACCGACCCTTGAGCGGAGGAGACGGTCGGTGCGGCGCGGCAGGGACGGCCCTCCCGCTGCCCAGGTCAGCTGCTCGACGCACGGATCTCCTTGATCCTGCGCAGGGCCGCCGGATACGGGAGCAGCTCGGCCAATCGCGACGCCTTCGCGAAAGCTTCGGCGGCCTCCTCGGCGCTGCCCCGTGCGGCGAGCGCCGCGGCGTGGACGGCGCGAGCCGCGGTCTCCGCGATCCGCTCGCCCGTCCGGGCCGCACGCTCGGCCTCGGACCGGGCGAGCGCAACCGCCCGGTCCGGCCGCCCGGCCGCCAGATGCGCCCACGCGGTGACGTGGGTGTGGCCCGTCACCTGGCCGAGCAGCACCAGCGCCTCGTCGGCCCGGCCCGAGTGGATGAACCATTCGGCCTGCGCGGTGCGGGCCTCGTTCTGTGCCTGCCGGTCGGCGCTGTCCCGTGCGGCGGAGACGGCGGACCGGAACAGCTCCCCGGGGTCGTCCTCCCCGCTGCGCATGAGGACCCGGGCCAGGGCGAGCCGGGCGTACGGGGTCGACCAGCCGAACGGAGCTCGCTCGGCCGCCCGGGCCAGCTCGGCGGCCTCGGACGTCTCCTCCAGCATGAGGTGCAGTTCGGCGAGGTTGGCCTGCTCGAAGGCGACGCCCGACCGGTCGCCGGTCCGCTCGGAGAGGGCCAGCGCGCGCCGGCCGGTGGCGATGGCCTCGCGCAGCCGGCCGGACCGGCGGGCCTGCTCGCGCAGCACGGACAGCACCGAACCCAGCAGCCAGGGTTCGCCGAACGCCTCGGCGTGCGGGAGCGCCTCCTCGGCGACCGGGCCCGTCTCGGCGAACCGTCCGGCCAGCGCGAGCGAGGTCGCCCGCAGGGACAGGCCGCGGGCCAGCAGGGCGCGTCGTTCGGCGCCCACTACCTCCTCTGCGCGCTCGATCGCATCGCCGGCCGCGTCGATCGCCTCCTCGTAGCGGCCGAGGACCATACAGGCCAGGGCCCGGCTCCCGTGGTGGGCGGCGGCGGACTGGGGCCTGACGTCGGCGGTGGGCGTCCGCGCGTCGAGCAGGGCCAGGCCCTCCCGGGCGTTCCGCATGCCGACGAGCACTTCCGCGAGGCGACCGGTGGCGAGGACCAGACCGTCCTCGTCGCCACGGCGCCGCAGTTCCTCCACGGCCTCGCGCAGTACGGTCGCCGCGTCCTCGTAGCGGCCCATTCGCCGCAGCACGGCACCCCGGTCGATGCGCGCCCAGGCGGCCTCGGCGGCCAGGGAGTCGAGGCGCTCGGTCAGTTCCGTGTAGTAGCGGTCCGCGGTGTCGTTGGCGCAGAGGGCCGCGGCGCGTTCTGCGGCCTGCCGCAGGTACGCGGTGGCACGCGGGTCGTCGGCCCGGGTGAGGTGTGCTGCGAGGGTGTCGACGGCGTCGGGACGGCGGCTGCGCACGGCGTCCGCGTAGGAGGCGTGCAGTACGCGGCGGCGGGCGGCGGAGAGCCGCTCGTAGCAGGTCAGCCGGATGAGGGGGTGGCGGAAGGCGAGACCGTCGACCGTGCGTCCGTCGACAACGATGTCACGCTCGGTGAGTATCGCCGCGGACACGGCGGCCTCCGCTCCGGCGGCGGCCTCGGCGGCGACGGGCCCGTCCCCGGGGGGGACGGCGAGGGAGGAAGTGACGTCCAGGACCTCGGACAGCGCCGCGTGCCCCCCGGCGACGGCGACGACCTCGACGACGCCTCGCGCGACGGGCGCGAGCCGGGACAGTCGTGCCGCGACGAGCTCCCGTACGCCTTCGGGTGCTGTGCTCCCGCCGCCCTCCATCAGTTCGCGAGCCAGCTCCAGTGTGAAGAGCGGGTTGCCCAGCGACAGGTCCCACACCCGTTCCGGCACGGGCGACCCCGGCGGCAGACCGAGCACGCCGGCCGCGAGGGCCAGGCAGTCGTCCCGCCCGAGCCGCTCAAGACCGACGTGCCGTGCCAGTCCCGACCGGCGCAGGCCATCGAGCACGGTCCGGCGTGGATCGTCGTCGGGAAGCTCCTCCGGGCGGTAGGTCACGGCGAAGCGCCAGGCGCCGGCCGAGCGGCGGGCCAGATGGCCGAGCAGGTGGAAGGAGCCCGTGTCGGCGGCGTGCAGGTCGTCGAGGACGACGAGTACCGGCGCCGAGGCGGCGAGGTCACCCAGCAGGGCGGCGGTGGCGGTGAAGAGCCGGTCGCGCTCATCCTCGGGGCTGCGGGCGGTGTCCGAACCGGTGCGGCCGAGGGACGGCAGGAGTACGGCGAGTTCCGGGTAGTCGGCACCGACACGGGCGCGTTCGGTGGCCGGTCGCTCGGCGAGCCAGCCGTCGAGCGCCTCCACGAACGCCCCGTACGGGGTGTGCCCCTCGGCGTCGTGACCGGCGCCCCACAGCACCACGGCGCCGTCTTCGGCGGCGCACCGCGCGGCTTCCGTGACCAGGCGGGTCTTGCCGAGACCCGCCTCCCCGCCGAGGAGCTGCACGGGGCAGGCGTCGGGAGAGAGGAGTTCCGCGAGCGCGCGGCCGCGGCCGTGCAGCGGACCGGGCGGAGGCGTGCGGAGAGCGGGGGGCAGGGTGACGCCGGACGGCCGGGTGGACAGCGCCCCGCCTCCCGGACCGTCGAGAGCGAGGAGGTGGAGTCGCTCGGTCTCCGGACCTGGACGGATGCCCAGCTCGACGTCCAGGGCCTGGCGACACGCGTGGAACTGGGATATGGCCTGGCGCCGCAGCCCTTGCCTCAGGTAGGCGCTGATCAGCAGCTGATGGGCGCGCTCCTCGGAGGGACTGGTGTCGAGGACCTTCCGGGCCGCGTCGGCCGCTTCCTCGGCGGCACCCTGTTCCAGCAGCGCGGTCCCGTGCGCCAGCCGCAGCCGGTCACGGAGTTCTCCGATCCGTTTCCGGGGCTCCTCGGCCCAGTCGGCGTACCGGTCCTCGGGCAGCAGCTCGCCGGTGAACGCGGTGAGAGCCTCGGCGAGTGCGGGGCCACGCCCCTGCTCCAGGGCTTCGGCGGCGAGCCGCTCGGCGTGGTCGGCGTCGACCCAGACGGTGTGCGGATCCAGCCTGAGCATGACGCCGTCGCTGGTGAGGTACGAGGAGGCGGCGCGCGGAGCCAGCTCCGGTTCCAGCGCGCGGCGGGCGGTGTGCAGGGCCACGCGCAGGCTGCTGACCGCCGCCTTCCGGTCCGCTCCGGGCCAGCACGCCTCCATGGCCTGATCGCGGTGGAGCTGGTGGTCGGGTGTGACGGCGAGCAGTTTGACCAGGGCCTGTGCGCTGGGACGGGGCCAGCGGTCGGCGAGGGGCGGGCCGCCATCACGTGTCACCCGGAAGCCGCCGAGGAGGTGCAGGCGGAGCAGAGGGGGCGCGGTGGCCGTGCTGGGGGAGTGTGCCGTGTGCATGAGGCGAAACAGACTAAACCCCGACTCCTGCGCGTGCGTACGCGGGCCTGGCCGGCCGCCGGCGGACCGACGTACCGGGCACGCCGTCCAGACGGCTGCGCCGGGTGGGATCGCACCCGGCTGGAAGACCGTGTGCGTAGCGGGGCACGGGCGAGGCCGGCGTCCTTCGGCGATGGTTCACCGGTCCGAGGCCTTTGCCGGTCTCCCGGGCTCTGCCATGATCACCGCTGAACGCGGCCCGGCAGGTCCGAGGACGAGGCCGAGGCGGGCAGGCGGGTGGAGCCATTGAGCGGGCCTACCGGCGGCGCGCCGGCGTTCGTCGGGCGGGACGCCGAGACGGCCGCTCTGATCGGCGCGGTACGTGAGGGCGCCGCGCTCGTCGTCGTGCAGGGGAGCCGGAGATCGGCAAGACACGCCTGGTGCGGCACAGCCTCGGCGCCCTTGACGCCCTCGACGGGCGGACGGTGCTGTGGGCGACCGCCCCGCCCCTGGCGGAGCCGTTCCCGCTCGGGCCGATCGTCGACGGCGTACGGTGCCGCGTCGACCGGGCGCCGGTCGGCCTCAGTCCCCTGGCCGGTGCCCTGCGGCCCCTGTTTCCCGAGTGGGCCCGGCTGCTGCCGCCCCCTCTCGAACCGCTGGAGACCGCAGGGGCGACCCGGCACCGGCTGTTCCGTGCCCTCGCCGAACTCCTCGACAGGATGGCCGTGGACGTCCTGGTCCTGGAGGACGCCCACTGGGCGGACACCGCCACCCTGGAGTTCCTCCTCGGCTTGACGGCGGACGGTCTCGGCCACCGGTCCCTGGTCGTCACGTACCGGCCCACCGAGGTCGACGTGGTCCGCGACGGCCGGGTGGTGGCGACGGTGCCGAACACCGGCCGTCACGCGGACCGCGACCGGATCGAAGGCCGACCGGTGTACCCGTACCGGCTGGACGACACCGGTACGGAGCGCTGCTCCGCCACCACGGCGGTCGACTTCACCGGCTCGCCGGACGATCTGAACACCGACTGACGTTCCTCCGCCCCGCCGGTCCCCTACGGCGGGGCGGAGGCGTAGGCGGGAGCCGTGGCGACTCTGCGTCGCGTCGCCATCCCGCCACCCCACGGCCACGGTCGAAGCCCGTCCGCGCTGCCAGCATCGGCGGGTCCCTCCCCTGCGATCACCTGGAGTCCCCTCCGTGCACCTGAGATCCGTCGTGGCCGTCGTCGCCACCGCAGCAGCCCTGATTCCCGCCACCGTCGCCCGGTCCGCGCCGCCACCGGAGCCCGGCCCCTCCGAGGCCGCGGCGCCCCTCACCACCGTCACCGTCCCCCTGCCGTCCGGCGACACCGTGACCGTCGAGCGCTCCGACGGGGCGATCCGCTCCGCCACCGTCTCCCCGGCACCCGGCCGGGAGGGGATCACCTTCACCACCAGCAGCGTGGGGGAGGACGACGTGACCGTCGTGCCCTCCGACGCCGAACCCCTGCTCGCCACCGGCCGGCTCGACCCCCGCCTGTTCGACGTCGGCGACCTCCTCGACGCCGGGTACGGGACACAGGGCGGCACCCCTGCCACCGACGCCGTCGGCCTGATCGTCCAGCACGCCAAGGGCGACACCGCCTCGCGGAAGGCCAGGGACGCGGCGGGAACCGCGGCGCGCCCCGGGCGCTCCCTGCCGCGCCTCGGCATGACCCCCCTCGCGCCGCGCGACCGCTCCGACGCGGCGGCCACCTGGAAGCGGCTGACCGGCGGGGGAGCCGGCCGGTCCCTCGCGGGCGGCGCCGGCAAGATCTGGCTCGACGCGCGGATGCGCGTCGCCCTGGACCGCAGCGTTCCGCAGATCGGCGCGCCCCGCGCCTGGCAGGACGGCTACACCGGCGAGGGCGTCACCGTCGCCGTCCTCGACAGCGGCTGGGACTCCGACCACCCCGACCTCGCCGGCCGCGTGACGAGCTCCGCCGACTTCACCGGCACCGGAAGCGCGGAGGACGACAACGGGCACGGCACCCACGTCGCCTCCACGATCGCCGGCGTCGACGCCACGTACCGCGGTGTCGCGCCCGACGCCGGCCTCGCCGTCGGCAAGGTCTGCGACCGCACCGGCTCCTGCCCCACGTCCGCCGTGCTCGCCGGCATCGACTGGGCGGTGAACACCGCCCACGCCAAGGTCGTCAACATGAGCCTCGGCGGCCCCGCCGACGCGGACGACCCGGCGGTCCTGGCGATCGAGGACCTGTCGGCGCGGACCGGCACGCTCTTCGTCGTCGCGGCCGGCAACGAGGGCGAGTACGGCACCGGCACGGTCGGCTCGCCGGCCACCGCCGACGCCGCCCTCGCCGTCGGCGCCGTCGACGCGCAGGACCGCCTCGCCCCCTTCTCCAGCCGAGGCCCGCGCCCCCACGACAACGCCGTGAAGCCCGACGTCACCGCACCCGGCGTGAACATCGTCGCCGCGAAGCTCGGCGGCGGACACACCGCGAAGAGCGGTACGTCGATGGCGACCCCGCACGTCACCGGCGCCGCCGCGCTCCTCGCGCAGGCCCACCCCGACTGGACGGGCGAACGGCTCAAGGCCGCGCTGATGGGGACCGCCGTACCCACCCCGGGCCGGTCTCCCTACCAGCAGGGCGCCGGCCGCGTCGACGTCGGCCGCGCCGTCGAGGGGACGATCCTCGCCACGCCCGCGAATCTGACGACGACCACCGGCTGGTCGCTGGGCTCGGGCAAGGACACCGGCCACACCGTCACGTTCACCAACTCCGGCGACACCGACACGACCCTCGACCTCGCCGTCGAGTCGCCCCTCTCCCCGACGGCCCAGCCGGGCAACGCCGCTCAGTTCTCGGTGGACCGCGACCGCGTCACCGTCCCCGCTCACGGGACGGCCGGCGTCACGGTCACCACGCGCGCCTCGCTGCTGCCGCACGGGCCGTGGTCCGCCGTGCTCACCGCCTCCCACGACGGCCGGAGCGTGACCCGCACCCTCCTCGGCGTCGACAGCCCCGTCCCCGCGCGCACGGTGACCGTGCGCGCCGTGAACCGCGACGGCACGCCCGCCACCGGCACCGCACTGCTGGTCAGCCGCTGGACGGGTGACCGCTACCCGGTCCGGCTCAGCGGCGGCACCGGCTCCGTGACCGTGCCCGAGGCCGAGTACTGGGTCGGTATGACGATCATCGGCGGCACCGGCGCGGAGCGCACCACCACGCTCGCCGCGACCTCCGTCACGCCCGCGGCCGACACCGCGGTGGAGCTCGACGCGCGCACCGCCGCCCCCGTCCGCGTCGACGTGAACGACGCCGGGGCGCGGGCCACGGCCACGCAGGCCGCCCTCGCGATGCCGGCCGGCACCGGCACGTACACGATGAGC
This sequence comes from Streptomyces omiyaensis, assembly GCF_014650895.1. Taxonomy (GTDB): domain Bacteria; phylum Actinomycetota; class Actinomycetes; order Streptomycetales; family Streptomycetaceae; genus Streptomyces; species Streptomyces omiyaensis. The sequence goes on along the minus strand of NZ_BMVV01000005.1, from coordinate 375,110 downwards.
GTGGTGACCACGGGAGCGGCCGCCGGCTCGTCCCTGTACGCGACCGCGTTCCCGCACGCGGACGTCACGTACCGTACGTTCGCCGTGCTCGCGGCCGACGGCGCCTCGTCGGTGGCACCGAGCCCGTTCTTCTACCACGTGACGCGCACCTGGGACGGCGGCGTGCCCGCCACGCCGTCCTTCTCCACCCGAAGAAGCGAACTGACCGACGTACGAATGGAGTTCGACGCCCAGGGTGCGCCGTCCGCAGGCACGACCGCGGCGGCGCCCGACCACGGCGCGATGCTCCCCGTCCACATCGACCAGCCGGTGGCCTTCCCCTCGACGGTGCACGACTACCGCACGGAGGGCGACTGGCTCGACCGCGCCACGGTCGCCGGCCGTCAGTCCTTCGTCACCCCGTCGACGGCCTTCGGTCCGCGCGAAGGGCGCGAACTGCGCTTCGGGACCGCCGTGGTCGGCCCGGCGCTGCCCGCGGCACCCCTCCGACGGGTCCGGGACACCATGCTGTGGAGCCCCACTCCGTGGTTCGTCGACGGCGATGGCAGCCGGGGCGGCACCGACTGGGGCTCCACCGGCACGATGACCCTGTCCCGGGACGGAGTGCGGGTGGGCTCGTGGAACGCCCTGGGCGCCGGCACGAGCACGGGCGTCCCGGCGTCCGAGGGCCGCTACACGCTCACCGCGGACGTCGCCCGAGCACAGTCCTACGCGGAACTCTCCACCCGCGTGCGGACGGAGTGGGGCTTCGACTCGGCGACCGACGACGGGACCGGCACCGTACTGCCGCTCATGGCCGTCCGGTTCGCCCCGCGCGGCCTGGACGACCACGGCCGCGTCGCCCCGGGTGCCACCACCCGCGTGGACCTCGCCGTCCAGCGTGCGCCGGGCGCGACCGGGGCCGCGGTCCGGCGTACGACCCTCGACGTCAGCTGGGACGACGGCGCCACGTGGCACCCCGTCGGCGTCCGGCCCGCCCAGGGCGCCTCTCCCGAGCACGCCGACGTCACCGCCCCGGACGGAGCCGCGTCCGCTTCGCTCCGCGTGACGGTCGAGGCGAGCGACGGCAGCACCCTGACCCAGACGGTCATCCGCGCCTTCGGAGTCCGCGCGGGGAAGTGAGGGTGAAGCGACACCGTCGCCGACCCGGTCCCGGCACCTTGAACCGCAGGTGCCGGGGGCGGGTCGGCCCCGCATCCGGCCCTCACGCTGACGACATCTCGACATGGCGGAGATTCGCCACCGCTCGAACTGGTGCCCGACGTTCCGAATGGCGATGATCGTGCGTCATCCGACCGTCCAACCCCCGTGCTGACGGAGACCCCGCCCCACGGACCAGAGCGGAGCCAGGAACATGACGAACCCACCCGGCCGCAGACGCCTCGCCACGGCGGTCGCGGCCGTCCTGCTCGCCTCCCTGGCAACCACCGGGCCCGCGACGGCCGCTGATGCCGCCGACTCCGGCGGCGAGCCTCCTGCGGCAGCCCCGGCGACGAGCGCCCGCTCCCTCCTCGCCTCGCTCGGCCGTCAGGAGACCGAGGCGCTGCACCGCATGGCCGCCCTGGACCTGAACGGCCCGCACATCACCGACGAGGCCGTGCTGCGCTCGGACGAGCCCGTCGACGTCATCGTGCGGCTGAGCACGCCCCCGGCCCGTACCGCGCGACTGCTCGCCGCGGGCCAGGGCCGGGAACTGAGCGAAGCCGACGCCCACGGGGCCGTGACGAAGGCGCACGCCGACTTCCGCACCACGCTCGACAGGCTGTTCCCGGCGACCGGCGCCAAGGCCGGCGCCAGGACCGAAGCCCGCGTGCGCCGCACCTACACCCGGAGCTTCACCGGCGTCAGCCTGAGCGTGCCGGGCGACCGGATAGCCGACCTCCTGGAGCAGGACGGCGTGACGGCCGTCTGGCAGGACACCGCCGTCCGGGCACTGTCCGACCCCGAGACCGGCCCGGCCGGAGCCGCCGACATCGGCGGGCAGGACCACGACGACGGCCTGGCCCGCCTGCACGCCGAGGGCGTCACCGGCAAGGGCGTCAAGGTCGGCGTCATCGACACCGGCATCGACCACCGTCACCCCGACCTGAAGGACGCCTACGCCGGCGGATACGACTTCGTCGACGACGACACCGACCCCATGGAGACGACGTACGCCGACTGGAAGGCGTCCGGTCAGGCCGAGACCGACCGCGGCTCCACCTACTACACCGCGCACGGAACCCACGTCGCGGGCATCGTCGCGGGCCGCGGCGACACCTCCACCGAGCGCGCCGCGCACGGCGTCGCACCCGGCGCCTCCGTCCACGCCTACCGCGTCCTCGGCCCGTACGGCACGGGCCGCACCAGCGACATCATCGCCGCGATGGACCGCGCGGCCGAGGACGGCATGGACGTCGTCAACATGTCGCTCGGCGCCGCGATCAACGATCCCCTCAGCCCGCAGGCCGTCGCGGCCGACAACCTCGTCCTCGCCGGTGTCACGACCGTGATCGCCGCCGGCAACAGCGGTCCGTCCGAGGGCACCCTGGGCACCCCGGGTGCCGCCGCCCTGCCGATCACCGTCGGCGCCCACGCCGCGCCGCTCACCCTGCCCGCGTACACCCTCGCCGCCGGTCCCGTCCGGGTCGGGGGCCGTCTTCTCGCGCAGTCCTTCGGAGACGCCCTCGACGCGCTCACCCGGGGCGACGGCCTCGGCGTCACCGACGTCGGCACCGGCACCGCCGCCGGTTACACCGGCAAGGACGTCACCGGCCGCGCCGTCCTCGTCACGCGCGGCGGCACCAGCCTCGACGACAAGGTGCGCCGCGCGCGGAGCATGGGCGCCGCCGCCGTCCTCCTCGTCAACGACAAGGCGGACGAGGGGCACATCCCGGCCTACCTCGGCGAGAAGCCCTCCTACGTCCCTGCCTTCTCCCTGACCGCCGCCGACGGAGCCGCCCTCGCCGCTGCCGCCGTCCAGGGCGAGGTCTCGTTCACCGCCGCGGGAACCTTCCGGCTCGGTGACGGCTCCCTCGCCGAATTCAGCTCGCGCGGCCCGGTCTACGGCACCTCGGCCATCAAGCCCGAGGTCACCGCGCCCGGCGTCAGCGTCCTGTCCTCCGTCCCGGCCGACGCCGTCGACCCTGCCGGAGGCGACCACACCACCGCGTACGCCCGCATGAGCGGCACCTCCATGGCCGCCCCGTACGTCGCGGGCGCCGCGGCCCTGCTGCTCCAGCACGACCCCGGCATGGGCCCCGACGACGTGAAGACCGCCCTGATGAACACGGCCGTGCCGCTCCCCGGGAACCCGAGCGTCTTCGAGGCGGGCGCCGGAGCCGTCGACCCGTACGCCGCTGTCCACGCACGCACCACCCTTCAGGTCCCGGCCCGCACGGCCTCCACCGGCCTCGACGGCACACCGACCGAGATCGAGCACCGCACCGGCGCCCTGGACCTCGGCGTGCTGCCGCCGGGCCGCGCCACCACCCGCGCCGCTCGCATGGAGCTCGTCAACACCGCCGGGGCGCCCGGCACCTACCGCGTGTCCGCCGCCTTCACCCGAGGCTCCGGCGCCTCCCAGGACGCGCGGGCCGCCGGCGTCACCCTCACCACCGACGACCGCGTGACCGTCGGAGCCCGCGGCAAGGTACCGGTCCGCACCACCCTGCACGTCCCGGCCGGAGCTCCCGTCGGCCATTACGAGGGCTTCCTCGTCCTCACGCCGCTCACCGCCGGCGCCTCGGGCACACTGCGCGTCCCCTTCGGGCTGCGCGTCGCGCCGTCGGGCTTCGAGGAGGTCGTCATGACCAAGCCGGTGATGTCCACGGGACGCGCCACCGCGGAGGGCGCGGTCGGCGGCGGCGCCGCCACCTTCGACCTGCGGATGGCCGGAGAGCTGCGCAGCATCGACGTGTTCCTCACCGACGAGCGTGGCGTGGACATCGGCTACGTCGGCGGCGTCAACACCACGGGCCTCACCGAGGGAGTCCTGTACGGCCCCGCCACCGTCGGCGCCTGGTACTACCCGCTGACCGGCGACGAGGGTACCCCGGTCGACCCGCGCGGCCGGTGGATGGAGGACGGCGCCCACCAGCTCCGCATCGTCGGCACCGATGCCTTCGGCGGCACCGACAGCGAACTGCGCCGCGTCTACGTCGACAACGCGGCTCCCCGCTACGAGGACTCCTACGGAGCCTGGGACCCGGCACACCCCCAGGTCGTCGAACGCGCCCCGACGGCATCGTCGTTCGAGCTGAACGGCACCCTGCGGGACGGCGAGGCCGACGCGATCCGGTCGTCGGGCCTCGACATCGGCCAGGACGACAACGTCCTCTACTACTCCCTCTACAGCCCCAACGCCCCCACCGGCCACGTCGCCGCGACCGAAGACGGCACGGTGCGCGGCTCGGTGGCCATCCAGCCCGTCGTCCCCGTCGCGCTCGTCAAGCTGTGGCCGGCCGACGCGGCCGGCAACATCGGCGCCACCCGCGTGCTCAACGTCGTCAAGGAGGGCACCCCGTACGTCGTCGGTGACGCGAGCGCCGCCACCGCCCGTGCGGGCGACCGGGTGACCTACACCCTCACCGCGCACGAGCTGAGGAGACTGCGGACCTTCACCTCCCAGATCCGCTACGACGACCGCAACATCCGGCTCGTGGGCGTCGAGCCGACGCCGGAACTGGCGGCCCACGCGCCGTCGGCCGTCCGTCGTTCCGACGTGTCCGCCGGCGCGTCCTCGTACAGCACCGTCACCGTCGACGTCGGTGATGCCGAGGGCATCACGGACGACGCCATGCCGCTCCTGAAGGTCACCTACGAGGTGACCGGCGGCTGGCAGACGGCGTCGGCGGGCCTCGCCACGGGCACCACCACGGTCGTCGACACGGAGGGCGTCCGGACCATGCTGAACATCCAGTTCTACGGGGCGGTCCGGATGCTCGCCCCGACCTCTTCCTTCGGGGCCCGGCCCGCCGTCCAGGGCCTGCTCACCGAGGCCGGCGCCTACGACGCCGCCCGCGACCACAGCGCCGACGACATCGCAGCCGCCCTCACCGCGCCCGACGGCACCGTTACGGCACTGACCGCGGACCGCACCGGCCGGATGTCGGTCTCGGGGCTCGCCCCCTCCGACGGGACCCACCGCTTCGACGTGCGGGTGCCCGGCCACTTCGGATGGTCGGAGGAGATCGACCTCGCGCTGCGCGGACCCTGGGGCCTGGCCGGTACCGGCGCCTCCTCCCGGGCGGCGCTCCTCGCCGGCGACGTCAACGGCGACGACGTCATCGACGTCCGCGACGCCGCCGCCGTCCACGCGGCACGCGGCACCGGCCTGCGGGCCGCCGACATCGACCACGACGGCGTCGTCGACGCCGCCGACATGGCCTGGGTGGTCACCAACTACCTGCGGCAGAACAGCATGTCCGAGCGGTACACCGACCCGGTGAAGCGGCTGCGGGGCCGGACCCTGGAGGACTACGTGGCGCTCATGTGACCGGTCGGCCACGCGCGGCCCGACGGGGTGAACCCCGAGCGGTCCGCGCGGGGCCGGCGCACGACGTGAGGGGTGGCGGGGCCGTGGGGGGCCCGCCACCCCTCACACCCAGTTGTTCCGCATCGCGTACCAGCCCAGCTGGACACGGGAGGAGACGCCCGCCACGTCCATCAGGGCCCGCAACCGCCGCTGGACCGTCCGCGGCGAGCTGCCGAGCTGATGGGCCGTGGCCGCGTCCGTCAGACCGGAGAGCATCAGCTGGAGCAGCTTGCGGTCCGTCGGGTCCAGGTCGCCGTCCTCCCGCAGATACGGGCGGGACCGCCGCCACACCGACTCGAACAGCTCGGTCACGAGCGCGACGAGAGGCGGCCGCAGCACCACCGAACGCCCCGGCTCCACCTGGACCATCGCGGTCTCCTCGTCCGCGACCACGAGCTTGGTCAGCGGATGGTCGACCACCCGCACCCGGTGACCGAGCAGCAGCCGCTCGTCGAGCGCCCGCAGTGCCGCCGGCTCGGTGAGGAACGCCCGGTCCACCACGACCCGGTAGGCGGCGACGGTGTTCCCGTCCCGGCGCAGCGGCAGCTCCTCGTCGTCCGCCGGCTCCTCTCCGCGCAGATCGGCCCCGGAGTCGCCTTCGGGCATGGAGCGTTCCTCCTCGCCCGCGTCCTCCGAGAGGGTGGTCGGCACCGGAGCGACGGCGTTCGCACCGGACTGGAAGACGCAGAGGGAACGACGGGCCGCGTACTCCAGGGCGTTGAGGCGGAGGGCCTGCGCCGTCCTGCCCTCCACGAACTCGACCAGGAGCTCCTCGGCCCGGACGGACTCCGGGCGCCACTGGGTGAGGACCCGGGTGAGCGAGTCGTCGGCCCGGCGCAACTCCGCCTGGAGGTCGGCGAACCGGTTGCGCAGAGCGAGATCGGTCACGGCGTCGGAGGGGTGGGACGGCGTGGCGGCAGCGGCGCCGGCGGTCTGCCGGGGCTGGGTTCCATGTGCGGACGACATGGTTCCAGTGTCGTCATGTGCACGGCCGTAGTCACCCCTGACCTCGTCACATCCGTCTCCGCGCGATCGGCCCCGGGGAGGCGGGTGCGGTGGCGAGTCGGCGTCATGACGGCCTCTCGCCAGCCCGAAGTTCCCCGGCGGCACGACGGATTGGCCACGCTGCTGCTGCCCCTCGATCCCCCAACCTGGAAGGACATTTGTGAGAACCCGCAGATCCTGGCAGCGGATCGCGGCCGCCCCGGCGCTCGCCGCGCTGCTCGCCGCCGTCCCGCCCGCCGCCCACGCGGCCGACCCGTCCACCCCCCTGGGCCCGGAGACCGTCGGTCGTACCGTCACCGTCACCCTCGTCACCGGCGACGTGGTCGACGCCCGGGTCGCCGCCGACGGCACCGTGCTGTCCGCCGCCCCGCGCCCCGCCGACGCCACCGACCACCCCGCCGCCACCTGGCAGGACGGCACCCGCACCTACGTCTTCCCGCAGGGCGTCGAGCCGCTCGTCGACGCCGGACTCGTCGACCCGGCGCTCTTCGACATCGGCGGGCTCGTCGCCGACGGTTACGACGATGCGCACAGCGACACCCTTCCCGTCGTCGTCTCCTACGGCTCCGGCGGCGCCGCCCGCCGTGCCACGACACCCGGCACCACCGTCACCCACACACTGGATTCCATCGGCGGCGCCGCCCTCGCCGTCGACAAGGAGTCCGCCGCCGACGCCTGGGCCGCCCTGGCGCCGCGCGGCGACCGCGCCCGCGCCGCCGGTGCCGTCCGCCGGATCTGGCTCGACGCCAAGGTCCACGGCACCGCCGCCGACAGCCTCGGCACCCCGACCGTGCCGCTCACCGGCGCCGAGGCGGCGCACCGCGCCGGGCTCGACGGCAGCGGCGTCCGGGTCGCGGTCCTGGACACCGGCGTCGACGCCGCCCACCCCGACCTCGCGGGCCGGATCGCCGCCACCGAGGTCTTCGTGTTGCGCGCCGACGCCGAGGACCGCACGGGCCACGGAACCCACACCGCCTCCACGATCGCCGGCACCGGCGCCGCCTCCCGGGGCCGCTACGCGGGCATGGCGCCCCGGGCGGACCTCCTCGTCGGCAAGGTCCTCGGCGACGACGGCTCGGGCACCCTCAGCGGCATCGTCGCCGGCATGGAGTGGGCCGTCGACCAGGGCGCCCGGATCGTCTCCATGTCGCTCGGCGCCGACGGCGCCACCCGCTGCGCGGGCCCCGACGTCGAAGCGGTCCAGCGCCTCTCCGACAGGGCCCTGTTCGTCATAGCGGCGGGCAACGCCTCGCTGCGGGGCACGGTCTCCACCCCCGGCTGCGCGCCCGCCGCGCTGACCGTCGGCGCCGTCGACCGCAAGGGCGTGACGGCCTCCTTCTCCAGCCGGGGCCCGTCCGCCGACGGGGTCTCCGCCAAGCCCGACATCGCCTCCCAGGGTGTCGGCGTCGTCGCCGCCCGAGCCGGTGGCCGCGGTGACCTCGCGTACCAGGAGATGTCCGGTACGTCGATGGCCGCCCCGCACGTGGCGGGCGGCGCGGCTCTCCTCCTCCAGCGGCGGCCCGACCTGACGCCCGCCGGTCTCAAGGCCCTCCTGACCTCGTCGTCGGCGACCACCGACGCCCCCGTCCCGGAGCAGGGCGCCGGCCCGATGGACGTGGCGCGCGCCGTCGTACAGCCGGTGACCGCCGCACCGGCGCCGCTGCTCGGCGACTTCTCCTACCCCCAGTCCGGCCTCGACCCGGTCGACGCACCCGTGACGCTGACCAATGGCACCGACGAGGACGTCACCCTCCAGCTCGCCGTCCGCGACGTGCGCGGCGACGACGGCTCCCGGGTGCGGGGCTTCGCCCGGCCCGCCCGGCACGCGGTCACCGTCCCCGCCCACGGCACGGCCGAGGTTCCGATCCGCATCGACCCCTCGGTCCCCCTGGACGCCGCCGCCCTCGGCACGCTCACCGGACGCCTCGTCGGCACCGGACCCGACGGCGTGCGGCTCGTCGTCCCGTTCGGCGTGCACCTGGAGGTGCCGTCCGCGGACCTCACCGTCGAGGGGATCGACCGGCACGGCGAGCCGGCGGTCTCCCCCTCGGCCTTCCAGCTCTTCGACGACCATCGCGACACGGCGCGCCGGTACACCCTCGGCCACCCCGAAGCGGGCAGCACCACCCTCCGGGTACCGCTCGGCACGTACTCGCTCAGCGGTCTGATCATGACGCGGGACGAGCCCGGCGGCGCGGGCAGCGTCGCCTCCGTCGCCCAGCTGTACGAGCCCCGGCTCACCGTCACCGGTGACACCACGGTCACCTTCGACGCCCGCGAAACGGAGCGGCTCTCCTGGGACACCGAGCGGGCCGGCCAGGCCGCCGGTTTCGCCCTCGGTCTGACCGTGGCCCTCGACGACGCGCGGCGGCTCAAGGCCGGCTACCTCGCCGCCGTGCCCTCCTACGTCAAGGACGTCTACGCCCGGCCCGTGCGCGCCGACGACCGGCTGACGTTCCTCGCCTCGGCGCGGCTGACCGCGCCCCGGGCCCGGCTCATCAGCTCCGGCGGCCGGACCCTCGACGCCCTCCCCGTCCAGAGGTCCACGGAGTTCGACGGGCGCGGCACGGCCGAGGTCGTCGCCATCGGCAAGGGCACCGCCGACCGGTTCGCCGCCCATGACCTCCGGGGGAAGATCGCCCTGGTGGACGCCGGCCCCGGCGGCGGCAACGCCCACACCTGGGACCAGGCCGCGGCGGCGGCCGGCGCCGTCGGTGTCCTCGCCGCCGTCCCCGACAGTCCGGGCCGCCACCAGCTGACCGGCCCCGAGGGCGTCCCGCAGTCCACGGTCACCTGGGCCGACTCCCTCGCGCTCAAGGCGGAGGCCGAGCGTGGCCCGGTCACCGTGGCCTGGTCGGGCACCGCCACCGCGCGCAGCCCGTACGTCTACAACCTGGCGCACGTCGACCGGGGCGCGATCAGCGCCGGGACGGAGCGGGTCCGCGACCGCGACCTCGCCGTGTCCGACGCCCGCTACCACGTGCAGACCGCGACGGACACGACGTACTGGTCGGACGTCCAGGTCGGCGTCCCCGGCTTCGCCGCGGTGTGGGCGGGCGGTACGACGCTGCCGTTGCGCGCCCCGCAGGAGCGCACGGAGTTCTTCACCCCGAGCGGCGAGGACGGCCTGACGTGGACGACGCTCATGCGCCGTGACCTCGGCCCGTACGGCGGCACCGCCTATGACGGCCCGCGCCGGGCCGAGCGCGGCCGCGTCACCGGCGACTGGTACAAGACGCCGTACGGCCCGGTGCGCAACACCTACGACCGGCCGCTGATGTCCCGCGACGGCGACCGTCTCGGCTTCGTCGTCGCGCCGGTGGGCGATGCGGGCGGCCACGACTCGACGCTCGCCCGCACCGACTACGGCACCCGGCAGCTCCTCGTCGACGGCGAGCCGCAGGCGGCCACCGGCGGCGTCTTCACCCTGCCGCAGGAGTCCGCCGAGGTGACGTTCCGCCAGAGCTGGCGCCGGACCGTCTCGCCCGTCGACCGGACGGGCCTCGCGTACGCCACCTCCTGGACCTTCCGTACGGAGGCCGCCGACCAGGGGGCCCAACGCCTCCTCGTGCCGGTCGTCGACCTGCCGTCGGACCTGCGCAACTCCCGCCCCGCGGGGGAGCCCACGACGATCGGGCTGAGCGCCGTCGTCGACGGGCGCGCGGAGCCCGTCACGCCGGACTCGGCCGGCGTGGAGTACGCGTACGGCACCCAGAGCACCGTCGACACGGTCACCGACTGGCGTCCGGCGGAGGTGCGCCGGACCGGTGCCACCTGGACGGCGAGCCTGCCGGGCGACGCCCCCGCAGGAGCCTTCGTCCACCTGCGCGTCACCCTCGCCGACGGCGCGGGCGCCCGGGTCGACCAGACCATGGTCCGCGCCTACGAGCTGCGCTGACCGGACGGTGAGAAGGGGCCACCACCCGCTCTCGCGGGTGGTGGCCCCTTCCGATCCCGTCCCGGCGGTCGCTACCGCAGGTCGGGACGGTGGGTGACGCGGACCGTGTTCACCAGCGGCGTGCCGGTGACGGCCGACAGCGTCAGATCGAGCCGTCCGTCCGTGACCGTGACCGTGAAGGACTTGGTCAACGCCCGGTAGCCGCCCCCGGACTCCAGGGCGACGTCGACGTTGGACAGCTTCTCGACGCCCTCCGCGAGCACGTCGAACACCCGCCGCCCGGGTGCCTTGCCACTGAGTTCGGCGAAGCCCAGCTCGACCTGGTACACCCCGTTCGGCAGTCCGTCGAAGCGGTAGCCCGTGGCCGCCTGGCGGCCGGTCCGGAGCAGTTCCTGCTCCTGCGTGTTCCCGATGGACTTGTTGGTGCGGACGGCGACCGCGTCTTCGCCCAGGTAGCCGTACGAGCCCTCGGCCCAGGCACGGTCGGCCGTCCATGCGTCGCCCTGGCCGTCGACGAGCCCGCTCGTCGCGCCCGCGTCGACCGCAGACCGGTAGGCCGGGACGACGACGGTCAACGGCAGTTCGGTGACCGGCGCGCGGCCGCTCGCCGAGGCGACCACCAGCGTGCCCTTCAGGACCGTGCCCGGGGTCGCCCGGCTGGTGTCGAAGGTCAGCGTCACCCGCTGCGTCCCCGACGCGTCGATCCGTCCGGCCGACGGCGTTGCCGTCAGCCAGGGGGCGCCCGCCTTCTCCCGTACCGTGTAGTCGGCCGCGGAACCGGAGTTGGCGAGGACGAGACTCCGCTCGCGGGTCTCCCCGGCCGGGATCGTCAGCGCCCAGCCCTCCGTACGGTCGGCCACGACCACGCCCGTACGCAGCCTCGTCCCGGTCCGCAGGACGGAGAGGCCCTGGAGCGTCGCGGTCTCGGTGACCGGCTCGTAGTTCGGCGCGGTGACACGCACCTCGTACGGCGCCGGGTCGGTGGCCGGCACCTGTGCCAGGTACGAGCCGTCGGCCCGCAGCGCGGGCGTGGCCACCGCGGTCCCGTCACGGGTGACCGTGACCTTCGCGCCCGGCACCGGCTTGCCGTCGTTGGCGTCGAGGACCGTGCCGGAGACGACGGCACTCCGCTCGGGGCGGAACCGCACCGCCATGCCCTCGCGCAGGGACACCTCCTTGAAGGAGTACAGGAAGGCGTCGGTGCCCTCGTGGTTCTCCGCCCCGACGGTGGCACCGGCACCCAGCTCGTCGTTCACCCCGCCGGGATCGACGCCCCGGTAGTGGAAGGAGTAGGTGCCGTCCTCACCGATCGCCGCGGCGAAGCCGACGCGCCGGTCCGGGGTCTTGCTCAGCTGCATGTCGCGCCATTCGACGACGAACTCCCGGTGGGGCGCGGTGCCGCGTACGGCCGTGTAGATGCCGGAGGCCTCGTCCATCCGCAGGTCGTCCCAGAAGGGGTACAGGGCGCCGTTGGCGCCGGTCTTGTCCGGCAGCCGGGTGTTGGCCCCGCCGAAGTCCGGGTAGCCGAGGATCAGCACGCCGTCCAGTGAGACCCATGCCTTGTCGTAGGTGCGCCCGTAGAGCGCGACCGGGAACGGCAGGTCGACGACGTCGTAGCCGCTGTACGGGCCGGTGATGTCCACGCGGCTGTCGCCGCTCGGGAACGGCGCCGCGCTCTGCCGGCAGGTGGTGCCGAAGCCGTCGACGCGGCCGGACAGGCTGACGTTCCGGCCGAGTCCGCCCGTGCCCACCGTGACGCCGATCGCCTCGGTCTCCGCGCACTTGTTCCGGGGCGTGATCGTCACCTCGTACGTGCCCGTGGGCAGGGTGAGCGCGTAGCGCCCGTCGGCACCCGTCGTGGTCCGCACCGGCGTGCCCTGGACGACCAGCTCCACGTCGGCCTCGGGACCGGAGACGCTGCCGACCGTGCCGGTCACCGTGCCCGTGGGCGCCGGAGCAAGGACCGTGTCGGTGGTCGTCGTGCGGTCCGCGACGACCGTGACGTCGCTCTTCCCGGTCAGGTAGCCGAACTTCACGACGGTGACCGGGTAGGTGCCCGCCACGACCCGGGGCAGCGTGAACGTGCCGTCGGACCTGGTGCGGGCGGTGGCCCGCACAGGGCCGGTGAGGCTCACCGTCGCGTCGCCCACCGGTGTGCCGGCCGCCGTGGTCACCGTGCCGGTGAGGGCGCCGAGCGCGCCGCGGGGCGCGGCCGTCACCGCGGCGTACGCGTCGAGCCGGCCCTCGCCGAAGACGTTGTTCTTCTGCGCGGTCCCGCCGCAGGCCGTCGCGTCCACGTCGATCGCGCTGCCGCCGAGCACGGCCTCCGTCGCCGCCACGTCGCCGCGCAGCGCCGGGGCCGCCGACCACAACAGGGCCACGGTGGCCGCGGTGTGTGGCGACGCCATCGACGTACCGGAGTTCGGCACGTATCCGCCACCGGGCGCGGCGGAGCGGACGTTGACGCCCGGAGCGGCGATGTCCGGCTTGACCGTGCCGTTCTCACCCGGTCCCCGGGACGAGAACGGCGCGATGCGGCCCGCGACGTCGAAGGCGCCCGTGGCGTACGAGGGCGCGTACGCGCCCGGCGCGCCGGCGACGTCGCAGGCCGGTCCGAGGTTGCCGCCCGAGAAGGCGGGGAAGATCCCCGCGTCCCGCCACGCCTGGACCATGTCGCGGTACCAGGTGTCCAGGGTGTTGCCGCCCCACGAGTTGTTCACCACGTCCGGCGCCAGGTCCGGGCGCGGATTGCGGCCCTTGGCATCGGTCGGGGCCAGCATCCACTGGCCCGCCGCCAGCAGCGCGGAGCGGGTGCACTCCTGCGGGTTGCACGCCTTGGCGGCGATCCACGTGGCACCGGGGGCGACACCGATGCGGTTGCCGGCGCCGTCGTCGCCGACCATCGTGCCCATGGTGTGCGTGCCGTGGCCGCCCTCGTCGCACGGCTCGGGACCGCGCTCGGCGCAGACGCCGGTCGGGTCGAACCAGTTGTACGCGTGGTCCACGGTGCCGTCGGCGGCCAGGCCCCGGTAGGAGCCCAGCAAGGCCGGATGGTCGTGGTCGACGCCCGTGTCGATGCCGGCGACCACCGTTCCCTCGCCGCGCACGCCCAGTTCGTCCCAGACCCTGGGCGCGCCGACGCGCTCGACGTTCCACTCGACGCCGTCGACGGCGGCCTCCTGCACGGCCGGCAGCGGGTCGGGCACGGCGATCGGGTCGTCGGCGAGGATCGCCGTCACCTCGTCACGGGCGGCGATCCTCGCGGCGAGCGCCTCGCCGCCGGTGACCAGCATCGTGTTGCTGATCCAGAAGGACCGGTAGGCCGCGCCCTCCTGGTCGAGGAGGGCGCGGAGCCCGGCCTGGGCACGGTCGGCGTGGCCCTGCCTGGCCGCGATGACGGCGCGGCCGCGGGCGGTCTTGGCCGCGCGCCGTTCGGTGGCGGACGTACCGCTTCCGGAGACTTGGCCGCGGGGCGCGGACGTGTCCGCCTCGGAGGCCAGCTGGACCCAGAACCTCGTGCCGGCGCCGTCCGCGAACTCGGCGAGCGCCCCGCCCCGCGCCTTGCGCTCCAGCGCGCTCGCCGCCGGGACGGAGTCGTGGCCGGACGGAGGCGCGGCACCCATCAGGGGCACGCCCAGGAGGGCGGCCAGCACGGCGGGGACCAGGCCCCGTCGCAGTGATCTTCCTCTGCTCAACTTCTTCTCCTAGGTGTGGCGTTCCGCCGCGCGGACGCGTCGGATCCGTAGCGGGGAGGCATCAGGCGCCCAGGTCCGGCCGCTCGGTGACGCGGACGGCGTTCACCAGCGTCTTGCCCGCGTGGGCGACGAACCGCAGGTTCAGCTGGCCGTCCGCGACCTCGACGGTGAACGTCTTGGACAGCGCGGTACGCACGGAGCCCGTCTCGGCGACGATGTCGAGCGCCGCGACGCGTTCGACGCCCTCGGCCATGACGTCGAAGACCCGTTCTCCGGCCGCTCTGTTGGCGAGTTCGGCAAAGCCGAGGTCGATCTGGTAGACCCCGTCCGGCAGACCGTCGAACCGGTACTCCACGGCTCCCTGGCGAGCGGTCCGCAGCGCCTCCTGGTCCTCCGTGCCGTACACCGCCTTGCCGGTCGACACGGTGCCCGTCCTGCCCACGTGTCCGTAGGCACCGGACTCCCAGGCCCGGTCGGGGCTCCAGCCGTCGGCGGCTTCGGCGTCGGCACCGGTGTCCAGTGCCAGGTGGTAGGCGGGGACGAGGACCCGCACCGGGACCCGGATGACGGGTGCGCGTCCGCTGTCGGACGCCACCAGGACCGCGCCGTCGAGCACCGTGCCCGGGGTGACGCCGGCGGTGTCGAACACGAGCGTGACAGCGGCCTCGCCACCCTTGTCCAGGTGTCCCGAGGCCGGGGTGGCGCGCACCCAGGACACACCGGCCTCGGCCGTGACCGAATAGCCGGTGCCGGAGCCGGAGTTGCGGACGGCGATGCTCCGCTCCCCGGTCCCGCCGGGCAGCACGGTGAGGACCGGCACGGCGGCGGGAGTCACCGTGACCAGGCCGGTTTCCAGGGAGGTGGCCCCCCGGGACACGGTCCCGGACGCCAGCGCGACGGTCCGGACGCCGGTCGTGTAGTGGGATGCGGACACGGTGACCTCGTAGGGCTCCGCCCCGGCCGTCACGGGCACCTGTACCAGGTACGCGCCGTCACTCGCGGTCGTGCCCGTGGCGACGGGCTCGCCCGCGCGAGTCACGGTCACAGCGGCTCCGCCGACCGGCTTGCCGTCGTTGGCGTCCGTCACGGTGCCGGAGACGGACGCGCTGCGCTCGGGCCGGAAGGCGATGCTCATGCCCTCGGAGAGGGATGCCTCGTTGTACGAGAACTGGAGGGCGTCGGTGCCGTCGCCGTTCTCGGCGGCGATGGTGGCGCCGAGGCCGAGCGCGTGGGCCCCGCCGGTCAGTTCCTTGTAGTGGTAGGAGTACGTGCCGTCCTCGCCGATCACCACGGCGAAGTCGAGCTTCTGCGTGCGGGCCGCGCTCGGCACCAGGTCCCGCCACTCCACGACGACCTCGCGGTGCGGGGCCGTACCGCGCGTCGACCAGTGGATGCCGCCGGTGGTGGTGGCGAGCTGGAGGTCGTCCCAGAAGGGGTAGAGCGAGCTGTTCGGGACGCCGGTGTGGGGGAGCGACCGGTTGGCCGCGAGGTTGGTCGTCGGCCCGAAGGCGAGGAAGCCCTCGATGTTCGGCCGCATCTCACGGTAGGTCCGGCCGTACAGCGCCACCGGAAAGGGAAGCTTGATGGTGGCGGAACCGGAGTACGGACTGGTCAGGTTCAGCCGGGTCTCGCCGGTGGGGAAGGCGGCCCCACGCACGACCCGGCAGGTCGTGCCGAACTTGTCGCTCCGGCCGGGCAGCGCGAGATCACGGCTGTGCGTGCCCTCCGCGACCTCGACGGTGAGCGCTCCGACCGTGGTGCACCGCGATGTCGGAGTGATCGTCAGCTGATGCTCTCCGGCGGGGAGTTCGAGCGAGTACGAGCCGTCTGCCCCGCTCGTGGTGACGACGGGGGAGCCGGCCACGGCGATCTTCGCGCCGGGCTCGGGGCCGCCCGCCGTGCGGACGGTGCCGGTGAGGGTGCCGAGCGGGGCAAGGGTGAGCGCGACGTCGCGGACGGCCGCCCCGCCCTCGGTGACCGTGGCGGTCGTCCGCTCCGTGACGTAGCCGAACCGCGAGACGGTGACCGTGTAGTCGCCGACCATCACCTTCGGCAGCGCGTAGGCGCCGTCCGCCTGCGTGGTCGCCGTCGCGTACATCGGACCGGTCAGCTCCACGGTGGCGCCCGCCAGCGGCGCTCCGCCGGTGGTGACGGTGCCCCGCAGTGCGCCGAGAGGGCCGCGCGGGGCCCCGTCGACCGCGCCGTACGCGTCGAGCCTGCCCTGGCCCCAGACGTTGTTGTCCGCCGCCGTGCCTCCGCACGAGGTGTCGTCCGTGTCGGCCGCCGTGCGGTCGAGGAGCAGCTCCGTCGCCGCCACGTCGCCGCGGAGCGCCGGGGACGCCGACCACAGGAGCGCGACCGTGGCCGCGGTGTGGGGAGACGCCATCGACGTACCGGAGTTGAGCGCGTAGCCCCCGCCGGGGACGGAGGAGCGCACGTCCACGCCGGGAGCGGCGATGTCCGGCTTCACCGCGCCGCCCTCACCGGCCCCCCGCGACGAGAAGACGGCGATCCGCCCCTCGCTGTCGAAGGCGCCGGAGGCGTAGGCGTTGGTGTACGCGCCGGGCGATCCGGCGGTCGCGCAGTCGGGACCGTCGTTGCCGCCCGAGAAGGCGGGGAAGATGCCCGCGTCCCGCCACGCCTGGACCATCGACTTGTACCAGGTGTCGATGATGCCGTTGCCCCAGGAGTTGTTGATCACATCGGGGGCGAGTTCCGGCCGCGGGTTCTGGCCCCGCGAGTCGGTGGGGGCGAGCATCCACTGCCCCGCCGCCAGGAGGGCGTCCTGCGGGCAGCCGAGGGTCGTGCAGGCCTTCGCGGCGATCCACCGCGCGCCCGGCGCCACGCCGATGCGGTTGCCGGCACCGTCGTCGCCGACCATCGTGCCCATGGTGTGCGTGCCGTGCCCGTGGTCGTCGCAGGGTGCGTCGCCCTGGCAACTCGCCGTGGGATCTGTCCAGTTGTAGGAATGACTGACGGTGCCGTCCGGCGCGCTGCCCCGGTAGGCGCGCAGCAGTGCCGGGTGCTGGTACTCGACGCCCGTGTCGATGTTGCCGACGACGACGCCCTCACCCCGTACGCCCAGCTCGTCCCAGACGCGAGGGGCGCCGATCGCGTCGACACCCCACTCGACGCCGTTCACGGCGGCCTGCCCGGTGCCGGGCAGCGGGTCGGGCAGGTCCACCGGTACGTCGGCCTCGATGGCGGCCACCTCGTCGCGCGCGGCGATCAGCTCGGCGAGCGCCCTGTCGCCGGTGACCTTCACCGTGTTGCTGATCCAGTACGGGGTGAAGCGCGCGCCCTCCTTCCGCAGCAGGGCCTTCAGGCCGGCCTGAGTGCGTTCGGCGTGCCGGGTCTTGGCCTCGATCACCGCGCGGCCCTTGTCGGCCTTGGCGCGTCGTCCCCCGGCTGCGGAGGCTTCGGCCTCCGAGTCCAGACGGACCCAGAACGAGACGCGGTCCTGCCTGGCGAGGCCGTCGAGCACCGCCCCGTCCGCCTTGGCGGCGAGCGTGTTCGCCTGTCGCGGGGCGGGAGGGGGAGCTGCCAGGACGGGGCCCGCCCCCAGCAGGGGCGCTCCCGTCGCGATCACGAGAGAGGCGGCGAGCAGTCCGCGCCACCTCGGGGTTCTTCGACTCACTGCATGACTCGCTTTCCTCGGAGGGCGGGGATCTCCCGCCCGGACAAGCGGCCGGTGGCGTGCCGGGTGCCGCCGGCCGCGGGTGCGACGGCCTGCCGACCGGTCGGGTCGGGGCGGTGCGTCACGGCCGTCCTGCGCTGAACTCCCCTGCCCGTAGCGGGAGATCACCGCAGGAGTATGCGATCGCGGTCATGCGGTGCGGTGGGTGCGGGGGTGGCGAGATGGCGACACGGCGGAGGCTCGCCATCGGCACCCGTCTAAGGCGGCGGTCAGGCTCGGCATCCCCTCACGACGTCCTTGGCGGCATTGCGACGTGACGGTGACTCGCCACCCGTGAGCGCTGCGCCCGCATGGCCGCGTCCCGTAGACCCCTCTGCAAAGGACCTGCTCCGGGGGCACCGGACCGCACCGGCCGCGACCGTCACCGCTTTCCCGCACCCCGAGCGGCTCACCGCGTTCCTGGAAGGAAGACACGTGCGACACCATCCACCCCGCGCCGTACGGGGGCTGACAGCCGCCGCGCTCGTCGCCGGGCTGACGGGCTCTCTCCTGGGCCTGACCGCGCCCGCGCGGGCGGCCGACGACTGGCGCCCGCTCCGCGCGCTCACCCCCGACGTTCCGAAGGACACCGGGCGCGACAAGCTCGGCACCCACGACCGCACCCTTCTCCAGGAGGCGGAGAGCAGGAAGACCGGGACGGTCACCGTCCTGCTCGCCACCGCCGAGGGCCGCACCGAGGAGCTGCGCGCCGCGGTCGAGAAGGCCGGCGGCCACCTCGGCAAGGCCGACGACCGCCTCGGTTACGTCCGCTCCACCGTGCCGACCGCCAAGGTCGAGGAGCTGGCCGGACTCGACACGGTCAGGGCCGTCGACCTCAACGAGACCTTCGCGCTGCCCGATCCGTCACCCGTCACCGCCGCCGACAGGAAGGCGGGGGAGACGGGCACGGCCCCGGCCCCCGGCAAGAACACCCCGGCGGGCAACCCGTACCTGCCGACCGCGGAGACGGGCGCGGTGGACTTCACCGACCGGCACCCGACCTGGGACGGCCGCGGCATCACCGTCGGCATCCTCGACACCGGGGTCGACCTCGCGCACCCCGCGCTGCGGACCACCACCACCGGCGAACGCAAGCTGGCCGACTGGGTCACCGCCACCGACCCCGTTCTCGACGGCGACCCGACCTGGCTGGAGATGCGGTTCAAGGTCACCGGCCCGTCCTTCACCAACGGCGGCGTCAAGTGGACCGCCCCCGAAGGCGCTTACCAGTTCCAGCTGTTCAGGGAGAGCACCACCTACGGCAGCGAACTCGCCGGAGACGTCAACCGCGACGGCGACTACGACGACGACTTCGGGGTCCTGTACCGCAAGAGCGACCACACCATCTGGGTGGACACCGACCTCGACCACTCCTTCGAGGAGGACGAGACCGTCGCCCCGTACGCCGAGAACGGCGCGACGGCGACCTTCGGCACCGACGACCCGACCACCGCGGTCGCCGAGTCGATGCCCTTCACCGTCGAGCACCGCGACGACGTCGACCTCTCCCCGCGTGGCGGCACGAGCACCGGGAAGACCGCCGACTTCGTGAGCGTCGGCATCGTGTCCGGCGCCCACGGCACCCACGTCGCGGGCATCACCGCCGGACACGGACTGTTCGGCGGGCGGATGGACGGCGCCGCCCCCGGCGCCCGTATCGTCTCCGAACGCGTCTGCCTCTTCCGCGGCGGCTGCACCTCCTACGCTCTCGCCGAAGGCATGATCGACGTCGTCGTGAACAAGGGCGCCGATGTCGTCAACCTGTCCGTCGGCGGTCTCCCCGCGCTCAACGACGGCCAGAACGTCCGCTCCGTCCTCTACAACCGCCTCATCGACCGGTACGGCGTCCAGATCTTCGTCTCCGCCGGCAACGACGGCCCCGGCATGAACACCGTCGGCGACCCGTCTGTGGCCGGACAGGTCGTCAGCGTCGGCGCCTCCGTCAGCCGGGCCACCTGGTGGGCGGACTACGGCTCGCGCGTCGAGACCCCCGAGGCCCTCTTCCCCTTCTCCGCGCGCGGCCCGCGCGAGGACGGCGGCATGAAGCCGACCCTGGTCGCCCCCGGCGCCGCCGTCTCCGCCATCCCCACCTGGTTGCCCGGCTCACCCGTCCCGCAGGCCGGGTACGAACTGCCGCCGGGCTATGCCATGTTCAACGGCACCTCGATGGCCTCCCCGCAGGCCGTGGGCGCCGCGGCACTGCTGCTCTCCGCCGCCGCCGCGACCGGCCGGGACATCACCCCGGCAGCCCTGCGCACCGCGCTGACCAGCAGCGCGGACTACCTCGACGGCGAGCCCGCCTACGCCCAGGGCGCCGGCCGGATCTCCGTCCCGCAGGCGTGGCGGCTCCTCGAACGCGGCCCCGAACCCGCCGCGTACGGAGTGAAGGCACCGGTCTGCGCCGCGCTCTCGGGCCTGCTCACCACGCCCGGCACCGGCGAGGGCGTCTACGACCGCTGCGCCGAGCAGGACGGCGGCCAGGAGGCCGGCCGGCCGAAGACGTACGACATCGAACTCACCCGCACCGAGGGCGGCAGCGGCGTCACCCGGCTGTCCTGGCTGGGCGACGACGGCGTCTTCACCGCCCCGGCCCTGGTACGGCTCAAGCAGGGCGAGCCCACCACCGTCACCGTCCGTGCCGCACCGCGCCACACCGGTGCCCACTCCGCCGTGCTGCGCGTGGACGACCTCGGCACACCCGGAGTCGACCGGATGGTGCTCGTCACCGTCGTCGCAGCGGACCGGCCCAAGGCGCCAGGACACACCGCGGTCATGGCGGGCGACGTCATCCGCAACCGCACCCGGTCCCTGTTCGTCGCCGTGCCCCAGGGCGCCGCGGCGATACGCGTCGACCTCACCCGGATCGCCGAAGGCAGCCAGACCCGCTTCCTCGCCGTCGACCCGCAAGGCAAGCCGGCCGAGGACACCGCGGCCAGCCGCTGCTACACCCACCATTCGGATGTCGAGGAGTGCGACCCGGCCTCCCGCGTGTTCGAGACGCCGATGGCCGGCGTGTGGGAGTTCCAGGTCGAGAGCCGACGCACCTCGCCGCTGCTCGACAACCCGTTCCGGCTCACGGCGACCGTGCAGGGCGCCACGCTCGACCCCAGGTCCGCGACGATCGACGAGGCGGCGCTGCACACTCCGGTGGAGCGCACCTTCACCGCCGTGAACGCCTTCGCCCCGGTGAAGGCCCGCCCGGTCGGCGGCCCGCTCGGCGCGGTGTCCCACGCCCGGCCGACCGTCGCGGACCAGCAGCTCACCGGCAAGCAGATCACCGTCCCCCGGGACGCCACCCGGTTCGAGGTCGCCCTGGGCAACCCCTCCGACCCGAAGGCCGACCTGGACCTGTTCCTCGTCCACCAGTCGGGCACGCTCGCCGGCTCCTCCACCAACGGCGGGTCCGAGGAACGCATCACCGTGAAGGACCCGGCCCCCGGCTACTACCTGCTGTACATCGCCGGCACGGCCGTGCCGTCCGGCAGCACCGCCTTCGACGTCCAGGACACCATGTTCTCGGAATCCCTCGGAGCGGTCACGGTGGACGACACGGAGCCCGTAGACCTGGCGTCCGGAGCCGCGCTGACGGTGCGGGGCCGACTCACCGCGGACGTCCGTCCGCCCGCCGGCCGGCAGCTCGTCGGCCGCTTCTCCCTGGCGACCGACCGAGGCACCACGCTCGGCAGCACCGACGTCCTCATCGGCTCCGTCACCCAGCCGACGGCCGAGGTGACCGCCGCCTTCGGACCGGCCGTCGGCTTCGGCGTCGACGACAACGGCCGGGTCGTCGGCTCGCAGCAGTCAGGGGGGCGCACCCGCCCGATCTCCTGGACCGCGAAGGACGGCGTCACCGCGCTCGACCCGGCCGCCTCGACCAGTGGCTACGCGCTGGGCACCAGCCCGGCCTCCGGCCTGACCGTGGGGCAGCTGACCCTGCCCGGCGGCACCCGTGGAGCACTCTGGGACGCGAACGGCACGCTCAGCGTGCTGCCGCTGCCGGACTGGGAGCAGTACACCTACGACCGGGCCTTCGCGGTCAACGACTCCGGGACCGTGATCGGCAACGCCTCCGGACTGGTCACCGACCCCGCCACGGGCACCAGGCTCTCGGTCAACGACCCGTTCCGCTGGACCCGGGACGGCGGCTTCACCCGCCTGGCACACCTGACGGCCGACCGCCGGCTCACCGAGCCGCTGGCCATCGACGAGGCGGGCACGGTCGTCGGCCACTCGTCCAAGGAGGGCAGGCGCCACGCCGTGCGCTGGGACGCGGACGGCACCGTCCACGACCTCGGCACGCTGCCGGGGATGGCCGACAGCACCGCCCGCGACATCAGCGCCACCGGCACCGTCGTCGGCAGCAGCGGACACGACGCGTTCGTCCAGAGGCCCGGCGGCGCCATGACCCGGCTGCCCGACTTCGGCTTCGACGCGGACGCGTTCTCCGTGAACGCGGCGGGCTGGATCGCCGGCACGGCGGAACTCGAACCGGACGCGACGACCGCGGTCGTCTGGGACCCGCAGGGCCGCCTGTACGACCTGCGCGCCATGGTCGACCGCACCCACTGGGTGCCGACCGAGGGCATAGGCGTCAACGACCGCGGCGAGGTCGCCTTCTACGCGTACGACCTGACGGCGGATGGCTCGGTGAGGATCGTCACGGCGAAGCTTCCCGACTGACTGCGAACGCACGGAGGCCGTCCCCGGCGCGTTCGCGCGCCGGGGACGGCCTCCGTCAAGGGGTTCCGCGGGGTCAGGCCTTGTCGATGGTCAGGGTGATCATCGAGCGGATCGCGGTGTAGGTGCCGACGGACACCGAGTTGCCGACGAGCTCGGCGCTGCGGTCCGCGCCGTAGACGTCGAAGTTCAGCAGGACGGCTTCCTCGCGGCCGTCGCCTTCGAGGTCGGCGGTGAGGAACTCCCGCGCGCCCAGGGCGTCGTAGTAGGTCATGGCCGGCGGGTACGCCGCGCCCGAGGCGAGGAGCGACGCGTCGTAGACCGAGGCGAAGGTCTCGCCGGCGGCGACGACGAGGCGCCGGCCGTCGGGGCCCGTGACGAGGGCGCTGCTGCGGATCTCGCCGAGGGTGAGGACCTGCTGGTAGGCGGCCGGGTCGCCCGAGTAGGTCCGCAGGGCGACGAGGCTGGTGCCGATCAGGCCCTCGGGGGCCGTGTACCAGTTGGCGAGGGTGGCGTAGCCGCCCGCCTTGGACTCGTGCAGCACCGCGCCGGTGCGGCTGTCGCGGATCTGGACCATGTTGGCCAGCTGGTTCGGCGGGAGCTGGGTGGAGTCCCCGCGGATCACGTAGGTGAAGACCACCGCGTGGCCGTCGGCGTAGGGGATGCCGGGGGCGGCGAAGGTGCCGGCGCGCAGTGGGATGCCGAGGACGGCGCCGGTGGTGCCGGTGGCGGGTGCCTTCTGGGTGAACGACCAGGTGACCGAGCCGTCCGTGCCGTCGAGCGCGACCCCGCCGACGGGGACGCCGGCCGTGTTGCCGGGGTTGAGCCCCCGGGTCTGGTACTGGGCGTAGACCTTGCCCTCGGAGGCCGACAGGTCGGCGAAGGCCGGGGTGCCGATCTCCGCGGGGGCGGCCCACTCCCACTTCAGGGCGCCGGTGCCCTCGTAGGCGCGGACCTTGTCGGTGGCCAC
Organism: Streptomyces omiyaensis; assembly: GCF_014650895.1. GTDB lineage: Bacteria > Actinomycetota > Actinomycetes > Streptomycetales > Streptomycetaceae > Streptomyces > Streptomyces omiyaensis. The sequence continues at coordinate 351,674 of NZ_BMVV01000005.1, read as the reverse complement.
GGCCACCTCGGCGGCGCCGTCGCCGTCGAGGTCGGAGGCGACGACGTTGCGCACGTACGCGCCTCCGCCGTCGATGACGGTGAGCACCTTGCCCGTGGCGGCGTCCACGACCGCCGCGGCCGTGTCGGCGGCGACGATCAGCTCGTCGCGGCCGTCGCCGGTGGTGTCGGCCTTGACGATCTGGTTGACCTGCCCGGGCAGGACGGCCGTCCAGAGCCGCTTCGGCGTGCCCGCGACCATGGACGGGCCGTCGTAGGCGAACAGACCGCGGGAGACGCCGCCGACGACGACGTCCTGCTTCCTGTCGCCGGTGAGGTCGAGGGCGACGCCCGAGGAGACCGGCCCCTGCATCGGGGTGACGCTCTCCTCCTTGCCGTTGGCCAGGTTGTAGACGTGCACGTTCTGGTGGGTGTCGACGGTCCGCAGCCGCCAGCCGTCGCCCTTCGCGTACGCCTGCGCGCCGATCTGGGAGCCGACGATCCCGCGCTTCTCCCACTTCACCGCGCCGTTCTTGCCCGCGAGGACCGCGAGGCGGGCGTAGTGGGCCCCGCCGCGGTTGGCGGCGAGGGTCGAGTCCTGGTCGTCCAGGTACGAGGCGACGATCCTGCCGTCGACGGCCTTGAGCTGCCACGGGGTGCTCACGTCGGCGCCGCTGTTCTCGGACGGCTTGACCGTGCGTGCCCAGAGCGGGGACGCGTCGTCGCCGTTCAGGGCCCGGATGCTGCTGGAGTCGATGAACGGGCCCGCCGTGCCGACGGTCGCCTCGGCGACCGTGTACTCCGGCCTGGCGTCGCCCTGGATGTCGCCGATCTCCAGCGCCGTGGCCAGGGCGTTGACGCGGGTGGTCAGGGTGGTGCGGGTGCCGTCGGCGGGGCCGTACGAGGCGATCTCGTACGACATGCCCTCGTTGTAGTCCGACTGCTCCAGGGCGACGATCCGGTCCCGGACGGGGTCGTGGCGCAGCTGGCGGACGTAGTTCCGGCCCGACGTCTCCCAGCGGAGGCTGCCGTCGGCGGTGTCGATGACGAGGGTGTGGCCGCTGGGCGTGCGGTCGGGGGCGTACCGCAGGGCCTGGTTCCAGGACGCGGCGACGAGGCCGTCGCCGATCGGTTCCAGGGACCCCCAGGAGACGCCGGTGTACGTGCCCGCGTCGTACGTCCAGGTGTCGGCGGGCGTGAGCCGGCCGTCGGCGTAGGAGAAGCGGATGCCGTTGAGCGTCGTCTTCGATCCGGCCGGGGAGTTGAGGTTGTAGTACGCCGAGTCGGCGACCACGAGGGTCTTGCCGACCAGCTTGATGTTGTACGCGCCGGCGTACAGCTTCGACCAGAGGGTCTTGCCGGTGGAGCCGTCGAGCACGGTGACGAAGGTGCCGTTGGGCAGGGTCGAGCCGGGCGAGGTGAACGGCCGGTAGGGCTGCACGCCGACCTTGGCGGTGAAGACGAGGTCGTCGACGCCGTCGCCGGTCAGGTCGCCGGTCGCGTAGCCGTCGTCGGAGGACGCGGAGAAGGGGCTGACCGCGTTGAACCCCATGACGATCGCCGCCGGGTACGGCTCCTTCGCGCCCCGGGGGGTCGGGGTGACCTGCCAGTCGGTGTGCAGCGAGCCCGAGTCCCGCTTCCACAGCTGCCTGCCGTCGGCGCTCATGCGCTGGACGACGCCCAGCGCGTGGACGGTGAAGTAGTCGCCGGCCGAGCCGCCGACCGCGAGCGTCCGGGCGGCGCCCTGGACGCCCTCGACGGCCGAGCGGTTCGTCATCCTGAGGGCGCCGGAGGCGGCGGTGCCGCTCTCCGTGCCGGTGGCCGCGGCGCCGGCCGTGTCGGCGCTCTCGGCGGTCTCCCGCGCGGTCCTGGCGGTGTCGAGCGCGTCGAGGCCGGCGGCCGCGGTGGTGCCGTCGCCGTCGAGGTCCGGCTGGAAGCGGCCCGCCAGTGTCGCGGCCTGGGTGTCGGTGAGGGTCAGGAGCCCGGAGTCGTCGGCCTGGGCGACGGCCGGGACGGCGCCGAGGGCCAGTCCGGCGGCGACCAGGGCGGAGGCGAGGCGCAGGCCCCGTCGGTCGATGCTGCTCATCACGCGCCCTTCGGGGTGAAGCGGATTGCGGTGGCGTCGCTCAGGACGGGGGAGTCGAAGGAGTGGCCGAGGCCGTCGGTGCCGGCCTGGTTCTCGATGCCGGTGGTGGCGGAGGCACCCTGCTGGAGCGGGTTCGAGCCGATGCCCTTGTACTGGAGGGTGACGGCGCCGGTCGCCTCGTCGAAGACGGCCTCGAAGGAGATCCGGACCGAGGGGGCGGCGACGAAGGCCGCGTTGTTCCAGACGACGGCGAAGCGGCGGGCGCCGGGGGTGCCGGTGGTGGCGGTCTGGACGCTGGACTTCTTGTCCAGGACCAGGTCGTCCCAGAAGGCGGCGACGACGCCGTGCGGCTGGGTGGTGCTGGGCAGGGCGGTGTTGGCGTAGTCGCCCAGGCGCGGTGCGAGGAAGTTGACCAGGCCGTTGGTGGTGACGGACGCGCGGGTGTAGGCGGTGCCGTAGTGGCGCACCGGGAAGGGCAGGGACACGGTGGTGGCGTCCTCGTCGCCGGTGAGGGCGACCTTGGTGCTGCCCGGGATCCAGGCGGAGGCGACCGGGGCGCAGCTGTACGTGCCGCCCGCGTCGGTGCGGTTCGGCAGGCGCACGGTGGCGGTCTCGTCCCCGTCGACGGTGAGCGGCTGGGCGGCGGGGCCGTTGCAGCGGACCGGGGCGGCGGGGTCGGCGGTGAGGGTGAAGGCGCCTTCGGCGACGTCCGGGACGGTGAAGCGTCCGGAGGCGTCGGTGGTGACGGCGGCGACCGGGGTGCCCGCGACCTTCACGGTGGTGCCGGGGAGCGGCTTGCCGGTGACGTCCAGGACGGTGCCGGTGAGGGCGTGGTGCGGGACGGCGTCGAGCGTGAAGTCCTTCGTCGTGTCGCCGCCCGCGACGACCGCGTAGTCCGATTCGCCGGCGGCGGCGTAGCCGTAGCCGCTCAGCGTCAGGGCGTAGGCGCCGGCGGGCAGCGTCAGCCGGTACGAACCGTCGGCGACGGTCGTGACGGTGCGGGTGACGGCGTCGCCGGCGGCCTTCACGGTGATGCCGCCGATTCCCGCCCCGGTCGCCTTGTCGACGACGCGGCCGCTGACGACGGCTGCGGTGTGCGGGGCGGCGTCGACGGCGCCGAGGATGTCGAGCTTGCCCTCGCCCCAGACGTTGTTCATGTCGGCGGTGCCGCCGCAGTGGGTGTCGTCCACGTCGTGGGCGGCGTCGTTCAGCAGCGTGCGGGTGGCGTCGATGTTCCCGATCAGCGACGGGGCCTCGGACCACAGCAGGGCGACGGCGCCCGCGACGTGCGGCGTGGCCATCGACGTGCCGTTGATGGTGTTGTACGACGAGCCGGGCCAGGTGGAGCGGATGTTCACGCCCGGTGCGGAGATGTTCGGCTTCGCCGAGCCGTCGACCAGTGAGGGGCCGAAGCCGGAGAAGGAGGCGATCTTCCCGTTGGAGTCGTAGGCGCCGACGCCGTAGGAGGGGGCCTGGGCGCCGGGGGCGTTGGCGGTGGAGCAGGTCGTGCCGTCGCCGTCGTTGCCGGCGGCGAAGGCCTCGAAGATGCCGGCGGAGTTCCACGCCTCGACGATGTCCTGGTAGAAGGTGGTGTCACCGCCGCCCCAGGAGTTGTTGACGATGTCGGGCGCGAGGTCCGGGCGAGGGTTCTGCCCGTTGCGGTCGGTCGGCGCGAGGATCCACTGGCCGGCGGCGAGCAGCGAGGCGTCCGAGCAGCTCTTGCTCTCGCAGCCCTTGGCCGCTATCCAGGTGGCCCCGGGCGCCACACCGACGCCGCCGGACGCGACCATGGTGCCCATCGTGTGGGTGCCGTGGCCGTTGTTGTCGCACGGGGTGCCGGAGGAGCCGCACTGGCCGGTCGGGTCGTACCAGTTGTAGTCGTGGCCGAAGGCACCGCCGCCCAGGTTGCCGCGGTAGTTGCCGACCAGCGCCGGGTGGTCGTACTGGACGCCCGAGTCGATGTTGGCGATGACGACGCCCTCGCCGCGGTCGCCGTACTGGTCCCAGACCTGGTCGGCCTTGATGTCCGCGACGCCCCACTCCGGGGTGACGGTCCCGGCCGCGTCGGCGGCGGTCGCGGAGCCGGCGGCGGCGGCCTGGGAGGCGGCCTCGACGCCGTCGAGGCGGTACGTCCGCTCCTTGACGATGCTCGCCACGTCCGCGCGGCCCGCGAGCTCCTCGACGACGCTCTTGTCCGCGGTGGTCACCAGCAGCGTGTTGGCGATCCAGTACGACTCGTACCCGACCTTCTTGCGGTCCAGGAACGCGCGCAGCGGCTTCTGGCTGTCCGCCGCCTCCGCCTTCAGCGCGTCGAAGGCGGTCTTCGCCCGGGCGCCGTGGCCCTTCGCGCGCTTCGCGGTGGAGAGGTCGGCCCGGTCCTTGAGGACGACGAAGAACCGGGACTCCTGGCCGGCGGAGACGGCGTCGAGCACGGCGGCGTCGACGCGGGCCTGGCCGGGGGAGGCGGAGGAGGCGGGGGAAGCGGCGGCGGACTGGGGGAGCACGGCGGCCGAACCGCCGAGCACGGCGGCAAGGGTGACCGCCGCCCATGCGGTGCCCCGGAGCCGGGGCGTGCGGGGGACATTCATCAGGGGGACTCGCTCCTTCGGGGGAGGGGACGCCCGGCAGTCCAGGGGGTTCTCACGGACGCGGACCGGACGGTGCCACACGCTAGAAGGAGGGGCGTTACTCAGGCATTACTGCGATCCTGACCACGCCTGCGCGGCTGGTGATCCCGCACTCCCGCCGACGCCACCAGTGTCCCGAGCGGCTTGCCACCGCCCTCCAGGGCCGCCGCCGATGAACGCTCAGGCGCCGACGCCGACCCGCGGGAGTCACAGGGCCCGGCTCCGACCGCTGCCGCGGTCCTCCGCTCGCCCGTTCCTTTGCCCCCGGCCGCCGACCCGCGCTGCGAGACCTTCAGCCCAGGCCCGCGGTCTCCCGCATGTGTGACGGAACATCAGGAAAGTCAGCATGCGGTCAGCATGAGTCGTCGGCGTCCCCGGAGAATTCCCTTAACAGCCGTCGGTGACGACGCGAAAACCCAGGTGAGGGTACGTATCACCCGGCCAGGGCGATGTTCCTCACCAACATCGTTCGCCGCGTGCCGGTGTACAGTCGAGACCGCCCTTGACCTGCAGAAAGCAGGCAGGGAGCCGTCTTAGAGGAGTTCACAGTGCTGCGTACTCTGTTCAAGTCCAAGATCCACCGCGCCACCGTCACCCAGGCGGACCTGCACTACGTCGGGTCCGTGACCGTCGACGCCGATCTGCTGGACGCCGCCGATCTGCTGCCCGGCGAGCTCGTCCACATCGTCGACGTCACCAACGGCGCCCGGCTGGAGACCTACGTCATCGAGGGCGAGCGGGGGTCCGGGGTCATCGGCATCAACGGGGCCGCCGCCCATCTGGTGCACCCCGGTGACCTGGTGATCCTCATCAGCTACGCGCAGATGGAGGACGCCGAGGCGCGGGCGTACGTGCCGCGCGTCGTGCACGTCGACGCGGGGAACCGCATCGTGGAGCTGGGTGCCGACGCCTCGGCGCCCGTGCCCGGCAGCGACACCGTGCGTCCGCCGCACGCGGTGCCGGCACCCGTCTGACCGAGGGAGCGCGGCGCATGGCAGAGCAGCGGGCGGCCGAGCCGATCATCCGTGACGTGCGGGAGGAGGGGCGGCTGGAGGCGTACGTCGACGACGTCTTCGCCGGCGTGATCGTCCACTTCGCCCTCGACGAGGAGCCGCACGCGCTCGTCGCCGTGCACACGGTCGTCGACCCCGACCACCAGGGCAGGGGGATCGCGGGCGCGCTCGTCCGCGAGTTCCACGCGATCGCCGCCCGCGCGGGCGTGCCCGTGGTGCCGCTCTGCCCCTACGCGGCCAAGTGGGCCGAGCGGCATCCCGAGGAGGCCCCGCCGCCCTCCGCCGAGGTGGTCCGCGCGGCCGAGCGACAGCTGGCCGCGACCCCGGGCCTGTGGTGACGGCCGCGTGCCCCGCCGGGGCGCACCCCGGCCCCGCCCGCGCGTGACCCGGCGGGGCCGGGGTTCCCGAGGGCTCGCCCTCCGGTCCGGCCCCACCGGCTCCGCGCCCGGTCCGGCGGGGCCGACGCCCCCGCCCCGGCCCCGCGTGATCCCGCGCGACCCCGGGTCCGACCCGGACGGCGTCGCGCGGAGGCGGGACGGAGGTGTCGACGGCGTCCTTGGGGGAAGCTGGAGGGAGACCGAGGGGGGCCGTCGACCAGGAGGTTCCGTCATGACCCATCCGTATCCCGACCCGCTGCCGCCTTCGCCCATCCCGCCGCCGCAGCCCTCGCCCCCGCCGGTTCCGCCGCCCAATCCGGTGCCCGCCCCGCCGGACCCGGTCCCGCCCGCGCCGCCGCAGCCCGGCGGGCCGGTGCCCGCGCCGGAGCCGCAGCCCCAGCCCGGCCCCGCCGGGGGAGGGTGCGCCGCGGAACGGGCGTGACGTCAACGGGCCGGTGACGCAAGGGAGTCCACCGACTTGGCGGACTTCCGCGTCCGGCTTGTCACGCAGCGTGCGACCCCCGTAACTTGGACCGCTGTCGCCGTGTTCTAGGGGGGCCCATGGCCGCAAGCGGACGTCACCGCCGCCACCAGCCGAGCCGGATCAACCGTGCCTCGCTCACCGTCACCGCAGGAGGGGCCGGCCTCGCGCTGCCGCTCATCGGCGCGGGCACCGCCGAGGCGGCCTCGCTCGACGTCTGGGAGAAGGTCGCGTCCTGCGAGTCCTCCTCCAACTGGCGCATCAACACCGGGAACGGCTACTTCGGCGGCCTCCAGTTCAGCCAGTCCACCTGGGAGGCGTACGGAGGGCGCGAGTTCGCGCCCCGCGCCGACCTGGCCTCCAAGGACCAGCAGATCGCCGTGGCCGAGCGGGTCCTCAAGGGGCAGGGGCCCGGCGCCTGGCCCGCCTGCGGCAACCGCGCCGGCCTCGCCCGCGGCGGCCCCGCCCCGGAGGCCTCCGGCGGCGGGAAGGACGTGCGGACCGCCTCGCTGCCCGCCCAGCGCGCCCTGACGGGCGGCGAGCCGGCCAAGCCCGGCCCGACGACCGTCCCCACCGTCCGCGAGATGTACACCGTCACGCCCGGCGACTCGCTCTCCGGGATCGCCCGCGACGAGCGGGTCCGCGGCGGCTGGCAGCGCCTGTACGAGATCAACCGCAAGGTCGTCGGGGACGACCCCGACCTGATCCACCCCGGCCAGCGCCTCACCCTGAAGATCGCCGCCCCGTCCCGCCCGGCCACCCCGTCGGGCACCGGTCCGACGACCGTGCGGCCGCCGTCGACGAAGCCGCAGGCGGCCCCGAAGCCCCCGGCCACCGCCACGCCCGCCCCGAAGCCCCCGGCCGTCGAGGCCGTCACCGGCCGGCCCGCCGCGAAGCCCCCGGTCGAGACGGCCGCGAAGCCGCCGGTCAAGGCCGTGCAGGCGCCGCCGGCCAGGCCCGTCGAGAAGCCCCGGGGCACCCCGCGGCCGGCGCCGGTGGAGAAGCCGCGGGCGACGCCCCAGGCGAAGCCGCGGCCCGCTCCGCAGGCCACCTCGAAGCCGAAGCCGCAGGACAAGCCCCGGGCCCGGCCCGTCGAAGCGCGCGAGGACCGCTACTCCGCCCCGGTCGCCGCCGGGATCGGGACCCGCTACGGCAAGCCCGGCTCCTCCTGGTCCAGCGGCTACCACACGGGCGTGGACTTCCCCGTGCCCACCGGGACGACCGTCAAGGCCGTGGCCGACGGCCGGATCGTCTCCGCCGGCTGGGGCGGCGCCTACGGCTACCAGATCGTCGTCCGCCACGACGACGGCCGCTACAGCCAGTACGCCCACCTCTCCGCCCTCTCGGTCCGCGAGGGGCAGCGGGTCACCGGCGGTCAGCGCATCGGGCGGTCAGGGTCGACCGGCAACAGCTCGGGACCGCACCTCCACTTCGAGGTGCGGACGGGTCCCGGATACGGCTCCGACATCGACCCCCTGGCCTACCTCAGGGCCCGCGGCGTCTCCATCTGACGCCGAGGGCCCGTCCCCGCCCGGGTCCCCGCCCGGGCGGGCCAGCCGGTCGAGCGTCAGCTCCACGAGGCCGCCCGCCGCGACCGCCCCGCAGACCAGCGCCGCCACGGTGCCCGCCGCCCCGTACCGGAAGCCCTCGCCGAAGAGGGTCAGCCCGACGGTGGCGGCCACCACCGGGTTCACCACCGTCACCGTGGCCAGCGGGGCGGCGAGCCCGGCACCCCGGTAGGACGCCTGGGACAGCAGCAGGCCGGTGACGGCGAGCGCCGACAGGACCAGTGCCGGGCCCCACTCGGCGAGCGGCGCGTCCGCCGACCACTCCTCGGCGACCGCCTTGGTGAAGACCGACGCCACCCCGAAGGCCACACCGGCCGCCGCCGCGAGCGCGACCCCGCGCAGCACGGACCGGCCGGCCAGCCGCGCCAGCGCGAACAGCGCCGCCACCACCGCGAAGGTCGCCCCCGCGAGCAGCCAGCGCTCCCCGCCGCCGGGGGTGCGCCCCTCCCCGCCGTCCGTCACGCTGAGCAGGCCCGCGAGCCCGGCCGTGGCCATCAGCGCCCCGTGCCAGGCCCGCCGCCCCGCCCGCCGCCGCACGAACAGCGCGGTCATCGGCAGCGCGAACACGATCGTGAGGGCGCCCAGCGGCTGCACCACGCTCAGCGGCCCGTAGGCCAGGGCGACGACGTGCAGTGCCGCGCCCACCCCGTTCAGGAGCACGGCGCCCCACCAGACCGGATTGCGCAGCGGCGCGTACGCAGGCCCGGAGGCGGCCGCCGCCACCCGCTCCTGCACGATCGCCGCACCCGCGTAGGCGACCGCGGAGACCAGCGACAGGACGACGGACAGCAGCAGCGGACTCATACCCTCCACGATCGCTCGCCGGGCCGCTCCCGTCGTCAGACCAGGGAACCCCTCACCGGTACCGCCGACGCAGTACGCCGAGATCACGTACACCCGGAGTCGTACGCCACCGCAGGTCATAGCGGGTCGAAACGGGACGATTCGGCTATGGGAAGCGGTACCGGGCGTGCGGGCGGTGCGGCAGGGGAGCCAGATCCCGAGCCAGTCGCCGCCCGGAGCGGTCCACTTTGGCCCGCGAAGCCGCTCCGCGCCCCCGGATACGGTGGGCCCGCCCCGCCGGAGCCGTACCGGCGGGGGAGCCGAGGGGGAGACCGTGGATCCCGACGAGAACGCACCCGCCGGAGCCGTGGCCTCCGCTTCCATCTCCGTCGAAACCGGAACAGGTGCCGCGGCGGAGGCCGCCTCCGGCGGACCCGCCGAGGTCCCCTCCGTCGACTTCGTCGGGGGGTTCTTCGCCCTGCGGACCGCGCCGCCGCCCACCGGCGGCGACCACCGTCCCCTCGCCCGGCTCTACGCGGGGAAGGACCCGGCCGGCGACGCGCCCCTCCACGCGCGCGTGGACCGGGTCGCCGCCCGGCTCGGCGCGCCCGAGCGGCGCGTCGGCGCCTCCGTCGCCCATCTCGGGCTCGCCGCCCGCCTCTGGTCGACGGCGCTCGGGCCGGCCGCGCTCCACGGCCGCTTCCCCGCCCTCGACCCGGCCGGCCTGCACTGGGACCCGGCCCTCACCTCCCCGGACGACCTGTGGTGGGCCGGCGGCGGCACCCGCCCGGCCACCGTCGCCGCGCTCCGCGAGGCCGTCCACGAGGCGCACCTCGTCCCGCTCCACGCGGCCTTCGCCCGCGACGGGCGGATCTCGCCCCGGCTGCTGTGGGGGAACGCCGGCTCCGCCCTCGCCGGGGCCCTGCGCGAACTCACCCGCTGGGCCCGCGCCCACGGCAGGCCCGCGGCGGCCGAGCGGGCCGCCGCCCTCGTCCAGGGCCTCTTCGACCACCCCGACCTGGCCGGTACCGTCCGGGGCCCCGGGCTGCGCCGCGCCAGCTGCTGTCTCTACTACCGCTGCCCCTCCGGCGGCCTCTGCGGCGACTGTGTGTTCGACCACGCTCCCGGAACGGGTTTGGAACGGCGGGCCCCGGCTCCGTAAAGTTGACACTTCAAAACCCCCGGCGGCACCCCGCCCGCGAGCGATCGAGGAACGACGAAGGCCATGACGGTGACCGAAGAACTCCAGGAGTACGGGCCGGGAATCGACCCCGAGCGCCTGGCCGTCTGTCTGAGCGTGCTCGACGAGCTGGAGAAGATCGACGTCGACCACCCCGACGCGATCGCCGTCCGCCGCGCCACCGCCGGCATCTACCGCTCGGTGAAGCAGCGCCGCCGCCAGGAGCGCCGCGCCGCGAAGACCGCCCACGACCGGGCCGTCACCGAGGCCACCGCGACCGGCTCCGCGCAGCGCATCGACGACGAGACCGAGGGCATCCTGCCCTCCTCGGTCACCGAGGCGGGGCGGATCGCGGGCATACTCCAGCGCCCCCGGTCCTGCTACACCTGCAAGACCCGGTACGTCGAGGTCGACTACTTCTACCACCAGCTCTGCCAGGACTGCGCGGCCCTCAACCGCGGCAAGCGGGACGCCCGCGCGGACCTCACCGGCAAGCGCGCCCTGCTGACCGGCGGCCGCGCGAAGATCGGCATGTACATCGCGCTGCGCCTGCTCCGCGACGGCGCGCACACCACGATCACCACCCGCTTCCCCAAGGACGCCATCCGCCGCTTCAAGGCGATGGAGGACTCGGCGGAGTGGATCCACCGCCTGGAGGTCGTCGGCATCGACCTGCGCGACCCGGGCCAGGCCGTGGCCCTCGCCGAGCGGGTCTCCGCCGCGGGCCCGCTGGACATCCTGATCAACAACGCCACGCAGACCGTGCGCCGGCTCCCCTCCGCGTACGCCGCCCTGGTCGACGGCGAGTCCGCGCCGCTGCCGGCCGGCGAGCTGCCCGCCCACCACGTCATCGGCGCCTTCAACTCCGGCGCCGTCGACGGCCTCGCCGCGCTGCCCGTCGGCACCAGCGGCCTGGACGCCCAGAAGGTCGCGGACCTCGCCCTCGTCGCGGGCAACGCGAGCCTGGAGCGCCACCACGCCGGCACCGCGATCGACGCCGGCGGCCTCCTCCCGGACGTCGTGGACTCCAACACCTGGGTGCAGACGATCGACCAGATCTCCCCGGTGGAGCTCCTGGAGACCCAGCTCTGCAACTACACCTCGCCGTTCATCCTGATCAGCGCGCTGCGCCCGTCGATGGCCGAGGCCGCCGCCAAGGCCGCGAGCGGCCGGGCGTACGTCGTGAACGTCTCCGCCATGGAGGGCGTCTTCTCCCGCGGCTACAAGGGCGCCGGACACCCGAACACCAACGCCGCGAAGGCCGCCATGAACATGGTGACCCGGACCAGCGCCCAGGAGATGTTCGAGGCCGACAGGATCCTCATGACCTCGGTCGACACCGGATGGATCACCGACGAGCGCCCGCACTTCGAGAAGCTGCGGCTCGCCGAGGCCGGCTTCCACGCCCCGCTGGACCTGGTCGACGGCGCCGCCCGCGTCTACGACCCCGTCGTGCGCGGCGAGGCGGGCGAGGACCTGTACGGCGTCTTCATGAAGGACTACGCCCCCGGCAAGTGGTAGGCCGCGGCGGGTCCCCCGCCGCCCCGTCCGCGTGATCACCGAGAAGCGCCCTTCCCTTCGGGAAAGGGCGCTTTTCCGGTCTCCGTCACCCGAACGCGTCACACTTTTGAGCCCGGTAGAGCGCGGGCGCGCTCATTTGGTTACTCTGATGCCCACGGTCGGCCACCGGAGCGACACCCGCTCCACGGCCGGCCAGGGGACTGGCCACCCACCTCGGCCGCGGTCCCGCCCGAAGAACGGCGCCACCGCGACCGACCGGCCCCACGTCCCCCTCTGAACGCGACACAAAGGAGTGCGCGGTGACACCCGAACTGACGAAGCAGGAACCGAAGCCCTCGGAACCCTCCGGGCGGAAGCGGCGCGACGGCGAGCTGGGAAGCCTCGAAGTCTGGGCCCGGTCGGCCCCGATCCGGCTCGCGGGCTACGAGGACGACCTCGCCGAGCCCCACATCCTGCCGGGCATCGACTGATCCGACGGGACGCCGCCCCGACGTGCGGGGTCGTCCCCGGCCGCCCCGGCGCGGCCCGTACCCCCCCCGGTGCCCCCGGTCCCCGCGCGGACCGGGGGCACCGTCGCGTCCGCGCCGCGGCTTCGCCGCCCCGGCCGGAGCGCCCGAGGGCGCTCCGCACCGGGTCCCCGCCTTCGCTCAGAAGCTGAACCGTCCCGTGATCGGGTAGTGGTCCGACCGGCCCGCGTCGGTCCCCACCGCGCACGACACGACCGTGCCCGACGGCGGGCCGAACAGGTAGTCGATCTTGATGCTGCGGGTCGCCAGCGGCTTCGTCGACCGGCCGTCCCGCGGGCGGGCGCTCGACAGGCCCTCGTCGCACTCCCGGTCCGCCGCGTAGGCGGACGTCATGACGGTCCTGGGAGTGTCCGGCGAGGCGGAGTCCGGCGGGATCGCGTTGAAGTCGCCGCCGTAGACGGTCCGGTAGCCGGCCACGGTGTACGAGCGGACCATCCTCTGCATCTCCTCGGCCTGCTCGGCGCGCTTCGTGCCGTCCGCGTCGTCCTCCGGCAGGCCGGCGCTGAAGTGGGCGGTGCAGAACTGGAGGGCCTGCGCCGGGAGGACGGCGCACAGGCCGGCCCGCTGCTCCATGCGCACCCAGGCGTCGCCGATGGTCCTGTTCTGCGGGGACGGAAGGTCGTAGGAGTGGTACCACTCGTTGGCGTCCGGCAGGGCGAGTCCGATGCCGTAGGACCCGCGGTCCTTCCAGGCGCCCGGCGAACCGGCGTCGTCACAGGTCCTCGCGGCCTCCAGCGAGGAGCCGTCGACGGTGAACCCGATGGGGGCGAAGCGCACGTCCCACCCGGTGCCCGTCTTCGCCTCCAGCGCCGTCTCGATGGACTTGGCGTGCGCCTCGCACATCTCCTGGAGGAAGACGGCGCGGTACGTCCGCGCCTCCGCGTCGGTGCCCATCCGGCCGGTGATCTGCGCGCCCAGGGACGGGCCCTCCACGCGGTGGTTGCCGCAGGCGGAGTGGTGGTTCGCGCAGACGTTCCACGACATGACGCGGAAGTCGGCGGCCGGAGCGGGGGAGGCGGGAGCGGGGCGGCCGCCCAGATCGCTCGCGTTCTCCTCGCCGAGGTGGACGAGGTGGAACTTCTGCCAGGAGCCGACGGAGGTGCCGCGGGCGCGCAGCAGCCCCGCGTCCGCGCCGGGGTCCTGGACCTCGGCGGTCACGTACCGGTAGCCGTCGTCCGTGGCGGCCTTCAGCGCGTACGTGCCGTCGGTCTGCTTCTCCAGCCGGAGCTTCTCCCCCTCGCCGGAGAGGGTGCCCCGGGCGCGCAGCAGGTTCCGGTGGCTGCCCGTGTAGCCGCGCTCGGTCGTGACGTAGTTCCCGTTCGCCTCCGAACGCAGGGTGGTGGTCACTCCCTTGTCGTCGGTGTGCAGCGTGAACTTCTCCCACGCTCCGAGGCCGGCCGGGGAGGCGGCGGAGGTGCGCGCACGCAGCATCGCCTCCCCGCTGCCGGTCCGGGAGATCTCCACCGACACGTACAGGTCGCCCGCGCCCACGGACCTGAGCGCGTACTTGTCGCTCGCCGTGACGGGCACGGGCCGGCTCTCCACCGCCTGGGCCTGCGCGGGCGTCACGGCCGTCATGGCGAACAGAGCGGAACACAGCACCGCCAGGCGGCGCACTGCCTGTCTCATCCTCGTACCCCGTCCGCGTCGGAAGGCCCGGAAGGCCAAACGGCACAAGCTAGGGATCCGCCGCTCCGCGGACAAGGGCCGCCGGGGGAGTCCGTCAGTTCCGCCGGTCCCGCGGGCTCAGTGGGCTCCGGGGCCGCCGGGGTTCAGGGGGCGGACGGTCCGGGCGGGGTCCGGAGCCGCGTCGGCGGGACCATGTCCCGGAGGTACGTCCGGTGCCAGCAGTCGCGGGTCTCCCGGAGCTCCCGCCACGTCGTGAAGCGGTACCGGTACAGGCGGCAGCGGACGTGGACCGGAGGGGCGTCCGGGAACGGGTTGTGCCGGATCAGCTTCAGCAGGTCCCCGTCGTTCAGCAGCAGCCGCCGCACGAAGCCGTCGAACCACGCCGCCCCGTAGGACGGCGAGAGGGCCACGAACCAGAGCAGCCAGTCGAGCCGCAGGTGCCACGGCGCGTACTGCCGCGGCCACCGGTGCGGATCGCCCGGTTTCCCCTTGAAGCCGTACTCCTTCCACTCCGTCCCCGGTCCCGGCGCCGGGTCGCTCGTGCCCTCCACGACGATCTCGTCCCGGACGCGGCCGACGGTGCCGAAGGCGCCGTAGGCGTTGACGAGGTGGAAGGGGTCGAAGGAACGGTTCATGGCCTGGCGGCGGGAGAGCAGGTTCCGGACGGGGTGGCGGCTGAGGACGAGGACCAGGACGGTGAGGGCGACCACCAGGACGGCGTACCAGACCGGCGTGGCGGGGGCGGCGCGGTCGCCGGAGAGGGCCGAGAGGTCCAGGGCGGAGGCGGCGAGGAGGATCGTCAGCCAGTTGAGCCAGGCGAAGTTGCCGGAGAGCACCAGCCACAGCTGGGTGACGATCATCAGGCCGGCCGCGACCGAGGCCACCGGCTGCGGGGCGAAGAGGAGGAACGGCACGCCGAGCTGGACGACGTGGTTGGCGGCCGCCTCCACGCGGTGCAGCGGGCGGGGGAGCCGGTGGAAGAACCAGCTCAGCGGCCCGGGCATCGGCTGGGTCTCGTGGTGGTGGTCCAGGCACGTGAGCTTCCGCCAGCAGGCGTCGCCGCGGATCTTGATGAGGCCCGCGCCGAACTCGACGCGGAAGAGCAGCCAGCGGAGCAGCAGCAGGACCGGGAGGGGCGGGGCGACGTCGTCGTTGCCGAGGAAGACCGCGAGGAAGCCGGTCTCCAGGAGCAGCGACTCCCAGCCGAAGGCGTACCAGGTCTGGCCGACGTTCACGATCGACAGGTAGAGGACCCAGAGCGCCAGCCACAGCGCCATCGCGGCCCCGAGCGGCACCGCGTCCCCCGCCCCGGCGGCGAGCGCCGCCGCGAGGGCGGCGCCCGACCAGGCGACCCCCGCGAAGAGGCGGTCCGAGTAGCGCCAGTGGAAGAGGGAGGGGGAGCGGAGCGGGGTGGTGCGGCGGAGGTACTCCGGCACGGGGAGCATGCCGCGCTCGCCGATGAGCGCCCGGAACTGGAGCGCGGCCGACAGGAACGCCACGCAGTACAGGACCGCCAGGCCGCGCTGGAAGACGGTCCGGCCCAGCCACAGCTCGGGCGCGGTGAACCACTCCATCGCCTCCAGTATCAGCCCGCGGCGGCGATCCGGGTGAGGACGCGGCCCAGCCGGCGGGCGTAGGCGAGCTGGAGGCGGGGGACCAGCGGGCCGGCGAGCCGGGTGTACCAGGCGGCCGGCCGGCTGAAGGCGGTGACGGTGAACCGGACCGTGCCGCCGGGTTCCAGCTCCACGAGGAAGGCCTCCTCGCCGCACTCCGGATGGCCGGTGAGGGTGCCGTACGCGAAGCCGGCCCGGTGCTCCTCCTCGGGGACCCAGATCACCCGGCACGGGACGCCGAGGGCGAGCGGGCCGATCCCGAGCGCGACCTCCAGGGTGACGCCCGGGGCGGCGCGGCCGGCGGAGGCGCGGACCCGGGCGCCGCCGGCGCGGTGCATCCGCCAGGTGGTGACGGCCTCGGCGGCGGCCCGGAAGGCGGCGGGGCCGTGGCCGACGGCCGCGCTGTGGCGCAGGTGGTGGAAGCCGGCGGGGAGGGCGTCGGGGGTGCGGGTGGCGCCGACCTCGCGGTAGGTGAGGGTGCGGCGCCGGGTCAGGTCGCCGAGGATGCGGCTCATGCCGGGAGCTCCGTTCGCGGGAGAGGGGCGGGGCGGTCGCCGGCGCCGGCGCCGGGAGGGGCGGCGGGCACGGGGCCGGAGGGGGTGGCGGGGGTGATGCGGGCAGGACCGGTCCCGGTGTCGGTGGGCGGGGCGGGCCGGAGCCGGCGGTGGGCGAGCAGGGCGCAGACGGCGAAGCCGAGGGCGTTGCCGAGTCCGTGGGTCGCGGCCATCCAGGTCAGGGTGGGGTGCGGGAGTCCGGTCGCCTCGCCGAGCGCCCACCAGAGCGCGAGCGCCATGGTGACGACGAGGACGAGAGCGGAGACGCCGAGCAGCGTCCGGGTCGCGCGACCGGCGGCGAGGGCGCGCCGCTCGCGCAGGGTGAGCACCGCGACCGCGGCCATGCCGGCGGTGAGGACGACCGCCCCGGCCAGCTCCGCCCAGTCGTCGACGAAGTAGCCGGCGAGCACCAGCAGGGTGCCGGCGGGCACGCTGAGCGCGGCGGCCCTGGCCAGGGGCCCCTCGCCGGAGGCGGCGCAGAGCAGCCCGGCGACGAGCGCTGCGGCGAAGCCCGCGAAGTGGAAGTGCGGCACGGTCAGGGCCAGCAGGTCGAGCTCGAAGCCGAAGAGCGGGTACGCGGCCCGTTCGGCGACGAGCGCGAGCCCGGCGACGGAGGGCGAGACGAGCGCGGTGAGGACCGCGACCTCGCCCGGCCGGAGCGACCGGGTGAGGAGGAGCCGGGCCGGGGCCTGGAGCGCGAGCGCCAGGGTGGCGAGCGCGTAGCAGGCGGCGAGGGCGGTCGCGGTGCCGGAGCGGGGGAGCCAGAGGGAGACCGCGCCCGGGAGGGCGAGCAGGGGCCAGGCCCGCCGCAGCCGGTCCCAGCCGGGTGGCCGGGGCCCCTCGACGAGTCCGAGCCCGGCCGGCACCACCCAGAGCATCCCGAGCGTCACGACCGGTACCACGAAGGCCGACAGTGCGGTCATGGCGCCACCCCCAGACTTGAACGCGTTCAACGAGTACGGTACCGAGCGTAGAGGCTCTCTTGAACGCGTTCAAGTCCGCCCCGGGGATCCTCCGCCGCCCGTACGGACCCTCCCCGCCGCCCGTACGGACGCTCTCCGCTTGCCTCCCGTCACCGACTGCGACAGAACGGGAGGAACCCATCCGTGCCGACCGGGAGGAGCCACGTGCGCCCCACGCAGCGCCGGACGCGCAGCCGACCCGCCGCCGTCCGCCCCGCCCCCGGAGCCGCCCCCCGCCAGGGCCGCACCGCCGCCGTCACCGCGACGCTGGGCGCCGCCGCCCTGTTCCTCGCCGGCTGTTCCGCCGCCGAGCCCGGCGGCGCCGCCGGGCGGGCCGCCCTCGGCACCGCCCACGAGGTGCACCTCCAGCCGGTCGCCGCCCAGGGCCCCGACCCCTTCACCGCCTCCACCGCGCGCGGCGCCGGACTGCGCGCCCTCCAGGAACCCGGGGCCGACGCCCAGCCCGTCAGCGCCCCCGGCATCCGCGAGGTCACCGGCTCCACCCCCGGCCTCTACGGCGGCACCCGCGCCGAGGGCAGCTGCGACGTCGAGCAGCAGGTCGCCTACCTCGCCGCCGAACCCGCCAAGCTCACCGCCTTCGCCGAGGCCGCGGGCATCCCCGAGGGCGGCGTCGCCGACTGGCTGCGCGACCTCACCCCGGTCCTGCTGCGCGCCGACACCCGCGTCACCAACCACGGCTTCCGCGACGGCCGGGCCTCCGCCTTCCAGTCCGTCCTCCAGGCCGGCACCGCCGTCCTCGTCGACCCCTACGGCGCCCCCCGGGTCCGCTGCGCCTGCGGCAACCCGCTCCGCACGCCCGTCAGCGTCTCCGGAGCCGTCCACCACGGCGACCCCTGGGCCGGTTTCGACCCCGACCGCGTGATCATCGTCAAACCGACCTCCACCGTCGTGAACAGCCTCGTCATCGTGAACGTCTCCGACGACAGCTGGATCGAGCGGAAGGCCGGCAGCGACGGCGACCAGGACCGCAAGCCCGACACCGTCCCCGACTGCGATCCCGACACCTGCGCCCTCAGCGACCCCGTCACCCCGGACACCGGCACCGAGGACCCCGACGCGTCCGCCGACGCCACCCCCGGGACCCCGACGGAGCGCCCCGCCGCGCCGACCGCGCCCGACGCCCCGGCGGCGCCCGACACCCCCGCCGTACCGCAGACCCCGGCCGCGCCCGACACCCCGGCGCCCCCGACCGCCCCGGACGCGCCCCCGCCGTCGCCCACCGAGCCGGACGCCCCGGCCGACCCGTACGCCGAGCCGCCCTCCGACCCGTACACCGACCCGTACGCCGATCCCCACGCCGAGCCGCCCTCCGACCCGTACGCCGATCCCGACGGCGGCTTCCCGCTGCCCGAGGACCTCCTCCCCGTCGATCCCGGGCCCACCCAGCCCGACACGTTCGCCGGCTGAAAGATCTTCCTGGTGCGCGAGGAACCCGCTGGGCCTAGCGTGGCCCCCATGAGCGTGGGCAGCGGGGGAGCGGACGCGGCGGGCCGGCCGGACACGGCGGCGGCCGGGGACGGTACGGCGGTGCCGATCCTCAGCGCGTTCGGGTCCGCCTTCCGCATGGGCGGCTTCGACTGGGACCTCGCCACCGGCACGATGAAGATGGACGCGGCCTCCCTCGACGTCTTCGACTTCGAGCCCGACGAGTACGACGGCCGCCCCGAGACGCTCGGCAGCCGCGTCCTGCCCGACGAGGGGCGCCGGCTCGACACCCTCGTCGCCCAGGCCCTCAAGGAGGGCAGCGACCAGTACGGGGCGTACTTCCGCATCCGCCGGCGCGACGGCTCCCAGCAGTGGACCCACACCCAGGGCCTCGTCCACCGGGACCCCTCCGGCCGCCCCGTGCGGATCGTCGGCGTCGTGCGCGACGCCACCCACGAGCTCACCGAGTCCGCCGCCCGCCTCGGCCTCGACGAGGGCCGCCGGCAGCGCGCGGGGGTCGTCGAGGGCACCACCGCGGCCCTCGCCTACGCCCGGACCGTGCAGGACGTCATCGACCTCCTCAACGACTCCCACGCCCTGGAGCACTTCGGCGCCGCCAGCCTCGTCATGGGCCTCCTGGAGGCGGGCCGCATCCACCTGGTCGCCGAGGGACCGGAGGGCGCCTTCGTCCCGGGCACCCGGTTCACCCGGGTGGACGAGCCCTACCCGATGAGCGAGGTCATCCGCACCCTGCGGCCCCGCTTCATCGACAGCTCCGAGGACTTCGCCGCCTCCTTCCCCGTCCTGTGGCCGCACATCAAGGGCCTCGGCATCACCGCCGCCGCCTACCTCCCGCTCATCGCCCAGGCCCGTCCCATCGGCGCCCTCGGCCTGCTCTACAGCGACCGCACCGGCTTCAGCGAGGACGAGAGGACCCTGCTCGTCGCGCTGAGCAGCAGCATCGCCCAGAGCCTCCAGCGGGCCATGCTGTACGAGCAGGAGCACGACCTCGCCGAAGGGCTCCAGCAGGCGATGCTGCCGCGCCGGATCCCCGACGTGCCCGGCGCCCACATAGCCGTCCGCTACCGCTCCGCCCGCCTCGGCCGCGACGTCGGCGGCGACTGGTACGACGTCATCCCGCTCCCCGGCGGCCGGGTCGGCGCCGTCATCGGCGACGTCCAGGGCCACGACACCCACGCCGCCGCCGTCATGGGCCAGCTCCGGATCGTGCTCCGCGCCTACGCCGCCGAGGGCCACACCCCCGCCACCGTGATGGCCCGGGCCTCCGTCTTCCTCCACGAACTCGACACCGACCGCTTCGCCACCTGCACCTACGCCGAGGCCGACCCCGCCACCGGCGTCGTCCAGATGGTCCGTGCCGGCCACGTCGACCCCCTCGTCCGCGAAGCCGACGGCACCTGCCGCCGCGTCCCCGTCGAGGGCGGCCTGCCGCTCGGCCTCTCCGCCGAGTTCGGCCGGCTCGACTACCCCGTCACCACCCTCGAACTCGATCCCGGCCAGACCCTCATGCTCTACACCGACGGCCTCGTCGAGAAGCCCGGCGCCGACCTCGACGAGGGCCTCGAATGGCTCTCCTCCCTGGTCCGGCGCGGCCCCGCCGACCTCCAGCAGCTCGCCGACCTGCTCTGCGACGTCGTCGCCGACCGGGGCGGCGAGGACGACGTCGCCATCCTCCTGCTCCGCCGCCACGCCGCCTACGCGGCCGGCGGCGGCCGCTTCCGCCAGCACGTCGCCCAGAGCGACCCCGAGGCCCTCAGCTCCGCCCGCCACATGATCCGGGCCGCCGTCCGCGCGTGGGGGGCGGGCTCCCGCGCCGACGAGATCGAACTCGTCGCCGACGAGCTCATGACCAACGCCCTCATGCACACCGACGGCGGCGCCATCATCACCCTCAGGATCCTGCCGGGCCCCGAACGCCGCCTCCGGGTCGAGGTCGAGGACCGCTCCAGCGCCCTGCCCCGGCGCCGCGAGGCCGGCGAGGCGGGCGTCTCCGGCCGGGGCCTCCTCCTCGTCGACCAGCTCTCCGACAGCTGGGGCGTGGAGTCCAGGGGCGGCGGCAAGTGCGTCTGGTGCGAGTTCGCGGTCGCCGACTGACCCGGCCCCGTGCGCCCGCCGCGCCCGCCGGCCGCTGAAGTAGGCTCCCGCGCATGCTGCGCGTACTGGCCGTCGACGACGAGGAACCCGCCCTGGGGGAACTGCTCTACCTGCTGCGCGCCGACCCCCGGGTGCGGACCGCCGAGGGGGCGGGGGACGCCACCGCCGCGCTGCGGCGGATCGGGCGGGCCCTGGAGTCCGGGCCGGACGGCGAGGAGCGCGTCGACGTCGTGTTCCTCGACATCCACATGCCGGGGCTGACCGGGCTCGACGTGGCGCGGCTGCTGGCCGGGTTCGCCCGGCCGCCGCTCGTCGTCTTCGTCACCGCCCACGAGGGCTTCGCGCTCACCGCCTTCGACCTCAAGGCCGTCGACTACGTGCTCAAGCCGGTCCGCCGGGAGCGGCTCGCCGAGGCCGTGCGGCGCGTCCACGAACTCGTCCACGCCGCCACCGCGCCCCCGGTGGCCGCCGCGCCCGAGCAGGTCCCCGTCGAACTCGGCGGCGTCACCCGCTTCGTCCCGGTCGACGACATCGCCTACGTCGAGGCCCACGGCGACTACGCCCGCCTCCACACCGACCACGGCAGCCACCTCGTCCGCATCCCGCTCTCCACCCTGGAGGAGCGCTGGGCGGACCGGGGCTTCGTCCGCATCCACCGCAGCCACCTCGTCGCCCTCGACCGGGTGGAGGAGCTCCGGCTCGACGGCGGCACCACCTCCGTCCGGGTCGGCGCCACCGACCTCGCCGTCAGCCGCCGGCACGCCCGCCACCTCCGTGACCTGCTGATGCGCCGGGCCGGCGGCTGACCGCCACCCCTACCGGCGCCCCACCGCTTCCGCTTACACTCCACGGGCCCCTCCGCCCCCAGAGAGCAGCGACGCCGATGCCGGAGCATCCCGAGCCGCGCCGGCCCCGGCGCGAGACCGTCACCCACGCCAGCGCCCTCGGCGACCGGCCCGCGCCCCGGCCGCTCCATCCGCCGGCCCGCTCCGAGATCGACGAGCAGACCACCCTCGGCCACACCTACGTCCGCTCCCTCATGCGCAGCCAGCTGCGCGCCGCGCTCACCGCGCTCGGCGCCCTCGCGCTGCTCGTCGGCACGCTGCCGCTGCTCCTCGCGCTGCCCGCCCCCGAGGCCCTGGTGTGGGCGGCGCTCGGCGCCGGCGTCTACCCCGTCGTCTGGGCCGTCGCCCACTGGTACGTCCGCAGGGCCGAGCGCAACGAGCGCGACTTCACCGGCCTCGTCGAGCGCTGAGGACCGGTGGACCGTCCCGCATGAACCAGACCTACGCGGTCGCCGCCGTCACCGCCGTCGTCCTCGCCACCGTCCTGATCGGCGCCCTCGGCCTGCGCGTCTCCCGCACCACCTCCGACTTCTACGTCGCCTCCCGGACCGCCGGGCCCCGGCTCAACGCGGCCGCCATCAGCGGCGAGTACCTCTCCGCCGCCTCCTTCCTCGGCATCGCGGGCCTCGTCCTCGTCCAGGGCCCCGCCATGCTCTGGTACCCGGTCGGCTACACCGCCGGCTACCTGGTCCTGCTGGTCCTCGTCGCCGCCCCGCTGCGCCGCTCCGGCGCGTACACGCTCTCCGACTTCGCCGAGGCCCGCCTGGAGTCGCCGCAGGTCCGCCGGCTGGCCAGCCTCTTCGTCGTCGGCATCGGCTGGCTCTACCTGCTGCCGCAGCTCCAGGGCGCCGGCCTCACCCTGGAGATCCTCACCGGCGCCCCCGACTGGGTCGGCGGCCTGCTCGTCGCCGTCGTCGTCACCGGCACGGTCGCCGCCGGCGGGATGCGCAGCATCACCTTCGTGCAGGCCTTCCAGTACTGGCTGAAGCTCACCGCCCTGCTGGTCCCGGCCTTCTTCCTGGTGGCCGCCTGGCACGGCGACGGGGCGCCCCGGGCCCGCTTCGACGCGCCCGCCACCCTGCGCGAGCACACCGTCGTCCGGGTCGCCGACACCGTGCGCCTCGGGCTCGACGCGCCGCTGACCCTGACCGTCACCGGGACCGTCGACTCCGTCCGGTACGAGGAGCGGCCGGTGACCCTCGGGCCGGGCACCCACCACGTCTCCGGCGGCACCGTCCTCGCCCTCCCGCCCGGCGCCCCGGTCCCCGAGCGGCGGGCCGACGGATCCGACCCCCTCGGCTGGTCCCAGCCGCTGGCCGGGGGTCGCGACGGGCACCAGCTCTACGCCACCTACGGGCTGATCCTCGCGACCTTCCTGGGCACCATGGGGCTGCCCCACGTCGCCGTCCGCTTCTACACCAGCCCGAACGGCCGGGCCGCCCGCCGCACCACCCTCGTCGTCCTCGGACTGGTCGGCGCCTTCTACCTGCTGCCGGGGGTCTACGGGGCGCTCGGGCGGATCTACGCCCCCGAGCTCGCCCTCACCGGCTCCGCCGACGCGGCCGTGCTCGTGCTGCCCGACCGGATCGTCGGCGGGGCGCTCGGCGACCTCCTCGGCGCCTTCCTCGCCGGCGGCGCCTTCGCCGCCTTCCTCTCGACCGCCTCGGGGCTGACCATGTCCGTCGCCGGCGTCCTCGCGCAGGACGTGCTGCCCTCCCGCGCCGTCCGGCACTTCCGGCTCGCGACCCCGCTCGCCACCGCCGTGCCGCTCGCCGTCGGCGTCGCGGCCTCCAAGGTGCCGGTCGCCGACGCCGTCGGGCTCGCCTTCGCGGTCTCCGCCTCCTCCTTCTGCCCGCTGCTGGTCCTCGGCATCTGGTGGCGGCGGCTCACCCCGCCCGGCGCGGCCGCCGGGCTCCTCCTCGGCGGCGGCTCCGCGCTGGCCGCGGTGATGGCCACCCGGGCCGGGCTGGCCCCGGGGGGCTGGCCGCACACCCTGATGGCCTGGCCCGCCGTCTGGTCCGTCCCGCTCGGCTTCCTCACCATGGTCCTCGTCTCGCTCGCCACCCCGCGCAGCGTGCCGCCCGGCACCGCGGCCACCCTCGCCCGGCTGCACCTGCCGGAGGAGTTCACCGCGCCCGTCCCCGCCCAGGAGGCCCGCCGGTGAGCGGCATCGTCCTGGCCGCGGCCGCCTCGGCCGGGGCCGTCCTGCTCGCCGCCGGGGTCGTCCTCGGCCGGCTGACCGCCCGGCGCGGCGACCGCGCCGCCGACCTCGACCTCGGCACCCCCGTCGAGCGGGCCACCTTCCACACGCTGCACACCGCCTCGCTCGCCGCCCCGCCGCTGCGGGCCGGACTGACCGGGGAGACCGCCCGCAAGGCGGTCCGTCCGCTCCGCTCGCTGCTCGGCACCGAGGCCCTCTGCCTGACCGACGGATCGGCCGTCCTCGCCTGGGACGGGCCCGGTGCGGCGCACCACCACGCGGGCGTGTCCGAGCTGGCCGCCGCGACGCTGGAGACCGGCCGCAGCAGCTCCGCGCCCACCGGCTGCGCCGACCCGGGGTGCGAGCTGCGGTGGGCGGTGACCGCGCCGCTCACCGGCGAGGAGGGCGTCCTCGGCGCGCTGGTCGCCTACGGCCCCCGGGAGTCGGCCGTGCTGGTCCGGGCCGCGACCGAGGTGGCCCGCTGGGTCTCCGTCCAGCTGGAGCTGGCGGAGCTGGACCGCTCCAGGACCCGGATGGTGGAGGCGGAGATCCGCGCCCTGCGCGCCCAGATCTCCCCGCACTTCATCTTCAACTCCCTCGCCGCGATCGCCTCGTTCGTCCGCACCGACCCGGAGCGGGCCCGCGACCTCCTCCTCGAGTTCGCGGACTTCACCCGCTACTCCTTCCGCCGGCAGGGCGAATTCGCCCAGCTCGCCGACGAACTGCGGGCGATCGAGCAGTACTTGGCGCTGGCCGGGGCCCGCTTCGGCGACCGGCTCAAGGTGACGCTCCAGATCGCCCCGGAGGTGCTGCCGGTCGCCCTGCCCTTCCTCTGCCTCCAGCCGCTGGTGGAGAACGCGGTCAAGCACGGCCTCCAGGACCGCGAGCGGGGCTGCCGGGTCGTCATCGCCGCCCGTGACGCCGGCGCGGAGGCGGTCGTGACGGTCGAGGACGACGGCGTCGGCATGGACCCCGAACGGCTGCGGGCGGTGCTGCGCGGCGAACACCCCTCCGGCTCCGGCATCGGCCTGTCCAACGTGGACGAGCGGCTGCGCCAGGTGTACGGGGCGGGGTACGGCCTGGTCATCGAGACGGGCGTCGGCGCCGGCATGAAGGTGACGGCGCGCTTCCCCAAGTACCGCCCCGGGGTGCACCCTTCGCCGCCGCTCTGACGGATCAGGAGAGCCACACCGCGAGATGGGCGAGCGGAAGCCCCAACTGCCAGGCGGGCAGCCAGACCCGGGCCGTCTCGTCGACCAGGAGGCCCGGTCCGTGACCCGGCGCGCCGCCCAGGTCGGCGGCGTGCACCCAGGTCTCCCGCAGGGCCCGCCAGGTGTCCCGGGCGAGGGCCAGATCGGCCCCGCCGGGATCCTCGGCCTCCTCGGCGGCGAGCCGTTCCTCCACCCACTCGGGCCAGCCCGCCTCGTGGGCGGTGCGGTACAGCCACTCGTCGGCCGCGGGCTCGCCGGACAGGTGGACCGTGAGCGCCAGCGCGCGCAGCGCGGCGCGGTGCTCCAGCGAGCCGGGCTCGGCCAGGCCGGCCGCGGTCAGGTACTGGTCGGCCAGGTACTCGGCGCACAGCCAGGCCATCGGTACGGCCAGACCTCCGCCGCTCCTGCGGCCGGCGCCGTTCGTGCTCTCGGGCGGCAACGCTCCCACCTTCTCCCGGACGTCGGGGACCCGCGGTTCTCGGGACCCGGAGCAGAGCCTCCTCCGCTCGGGGCGTCCGCGTGGACCGCTTTGCTCAACTCGCCGGTGTGGTTTCGGATACGTTCCCCGGCCGGATCGGTGCCGACGGGGCTGCCGGTGCGGAGGGGATGCGAGGGGCGGGAGAGGGCGCGCCGGCCGGGGCCGGGGCGGGGCGGCGGCGGAGGAGGGAGGCGAGCGCGGTGACGCCGACGACCAGCGCGAGCGACCGCAGGGGCAGGACCGCGCCGAAGGAGTCGTCCAGGGCGTCGATCCCGTTCCAGACGGTGACGATCCAGACCGTGGTCCCCACCAGGACCATCGCCCCCGTCCTCCGCTCCCCGCCCAGTCGCATCCCGGCCCAGAGCACGAGCGGCATGACCAGCGCGGTGTTGAGCAGCGCGGTGGTGAACACCTGGGCGGTGCCGTAGCCGGTCGGCGAGCCGAGGGCCGCGGAGGCCTGCCCGACGAGGGCGAACCGGAGGGTGTCGGAGAGCACGAGGTGCGCCGCGCCGACCGCCAGCGCGGTGACGGCGGCGGCCTTGAGCAGGCGGGGGAGGGGCGGGGTGTGGGGTCGTGAGGCCATGGACGCGACTATACGCGGAGTGTATACACGGAGTGCATACACCCCCGCCCGTCCGCCCCGACCGTGCGCCCGACGGTCCCTCCCGGCGGTCCGGCCGGTGGCCCGCCCCCGGGCCCCGCCCGGCGCTCCGCCGCGGCACGGGGCCGCGCGGAGCTCCTTCCGAGGGGGCCGGGCGGGATCGGGAAGAGGCGGCCTAGCCGAGCAGGGCGTAGACCGCGGTCGCGTGGGCCGCCGGCTCGGCCGTGCCCTCGGCGGTCATCGTGATGTCGGCGAAGGCCATCCGCCTGCCGAGCTTGGTCAGGCGGGCGCGGACCAGGACGTCGGCGCCGAGGACCGCCCGCTGGAAGCTGGTGGACTGCTGGACGGTCGTCATGGGCACGAAGCCGCCGCGGGCCGCCGAGACGGCGATGACGGTGGCGGTGTCGGCGGCGGCCATCAGGGCCTGGCCGGAGAGCCCGCCGCCCTCGCGCGCCAGCCGGTCGGACCAGGGGAGGCGGAGGACGGCCTCGCGGCCGTCGACGGAGTCGACCGTGAGCCCCAGGTCCAGGACCCAGGGGGCGAAGTTGTCGGCGAGGATCTTCTCGGCGGCGGCGGGAGTCAGCGCCACGGTGTCAGGGAGCGTCACGGCGTCATTGTGCGGCCGCCGCCCGGGGGCGGGCAATGACGCCGCGGCGCGGCCGGTAGTCGGGGAGCGAGCGGCCGAGCTGCCGAAGGGCGTAGTGGGAGCGGGACTTGACGGTTCCGGCCGGGATCCCGAGGTCGTCGGCGGCCTCGCTGACGGTGAGCCCGTGGAAGTAGAGCCGGACCAGCACCGCCCGGTGCTCCGGGCTCAGCCCCCGTACCGCCGCCCGGACGTCGAGGGCCGCCTCGGCGGACTCGGTGGCGTCCCAGGGGTCGGGGGTCACCGCGAGCACCCCGTCGCCGATCTCGGCGGGCCGGGCGAGCCGGGAGCGGCGGGCGTCGATGGCCAGCCGGCGGGCCACGGTGAACAGCCAGGGCCGCATCGAGGCGTAGGCGCCGCTGAACGCCTCGGGGTGGAGCCAGGCCCGCACCAGGGTCTCCTGGACGAGGTCCTCGGCGCGCTGGCGGTCCCCGTAGGTCAGGCCGAGCAGGAAGGAGAGCAGGGCGGGGCCGTGCTCCCGCTGGAGTTCCTCCAGCGTCCGCTCGTCGGTCGTCGTCGTCGCCTTCGTCGCCGTCGCCGTCGTCATGAGTGCCACCCTTCCCCGCCCGCTCCGCGGTTCGTCGTCCGCGGCGTATCCGAACGCATCCGGGCGGACGGGGACAGGGAACGGACAACGGTCTGCGACGAACGGTCGTAACGAGCGGCGAATGGCGCGCCGAACGGTCGGGCGGCGGTCGAGTGGCGGAGGTACGTCCGATTCGGTGGGGTTCGCCGCCCGGACCGGCAGGCCGCCTTGACGGACGGTCCCCCGGAGGATGAATTCGGCAGAACAGATGTTCTTCCTATGATCGGGGTGGCAGTCGTCATGACCGCAGGCAGCAGACCGGCACGCGCCCGACTCGTCCGCGCCGGCACCACCGTCCTCGCCGGCTCCCTGCTCGCCGTCGTCGCCGCGTGCGGCCAGGGCGGAACCGGCGGCGACGCTCCCTCGGCCGGCGGCCCGCCCGGCGGCTCCACCGCCCCGCGCCCCGCCGCCCCCGCCCCGAAGCCGGGCGGCTTCACCCTGGTGACCTCGGGCGACGTCCTCCCGCACGACTCGATCATCCGCCGCGCGGCGGCCGACGCCGACGGCGGCGGCTACGACTTCCGCCCCATGTTCGCCGGGGCGAAGCCCGTCGTCTCCCGCGCCGACCTCGCCCTCTGCCACATGGAGACGGTGTACGGGGAGGAGGGCGGGCCCTACACCGGATATCCCGCCTTCAAGTCGCCGCCCGAGGTCGCGGCGGCGCTGAAGGCCACCGGCTACGACTCCTGCTCCACCGCCTCCAACCACACCCTGGACGACGGGGCGGAAGGGCTCGGCCGCACCCTCGACGCCCTCGACGCGGCGGGCGTCCGGCACGCGGGCTCGGCCCGCACCGCCGCCGAGGCCGCCCGGCCCACGCTGCTCAAGGCCGGCGGCGCCACCGTCGCCCAGCTCGCCTACACCTACGACACCAACGGCTACCCCCTCCCCGAGGGCAAGCCCTGGGCGGTCAACCTCCTCGACCGGGACAAGGTGATCGCCGACGCCCGCGCGGCCCGCGCGGCCGGCGCGGACGTCGTCGTGGTCAGCGTCCACTGGGGCTCCGAGTGGCAGACCGAGCCCGACGAGCGGCAGCTCTCGCTGGCCCGCGAGCTGACCGCCTCCCGCACCGGCGGCCGCCCCGACATCGATCTGATCGCCGGCACGCACGCCCACGTGCCCCAGGCGTACGAGAAGGTCAACGGCACCTGGGTGATCTACGGCATGGGCGACCAGATCGCCGGCGACATGATCAACCACGAGGGCGTCTCCGACCCGCGCGGCAACCAGAGCAGCATCGGCCGCTTCACCTTCGCCCCGCCGAAGCGGCCCGGCGGCCGCTGGGAGGTGACCAGGGCCGAGTTCCTGCCCCAGTGGTTCGACACCGAGCGCGGGCGCGTGGTCGACCTCACCGCCTCCGACGGCTCCGACCCCCGCCACGCCGGCATCCGCGAGACGATCCGCCAGGTCGTCCTCGGCCGGGGTGCCGACGAGGACGGGCTGACGCTCGGCCGGTGAGGCGGGGCCGGTCCGCGGTCGCCGTCCGGGGATCGGCCCATCGGGTGCAATCGGGCGGCGGTCCGGTGTCGGTGAGGGCCCCGGGACCCTCCCCGGACGAACCATTGGTCATGAAAAACGATCAGATGCCCACGGGGCGCCGGTCGGTGCTGCGGCTGGCCGCCGCCCTCGGCGTCACCGTCACGGCCGGCGCCCTCGCCGTCGACCGGCTCGGGAGCGGCGGGGACGCGGCCGGCGCCGCGGCCGGCCCGCCGCAGGGCCCGCCCGGCGCCGGGGGACCGGCCGCGGGACCGCCCGCCGCCGCGCCCCGGCTGCGCCCCTCCGCGTACCGGCTCCAGCCCATGACCGCGTACGCCCCCGCCGTCCGGCCGCGGGGCCTCCCGCCGGTCCGGCGTCGGCCCTTCCTCTCGCTCACCGGCGTCGGGCGCTCCATGGTCCTCACCTTCGACGACGGTCCCGACCCCCGCTACACCCCCGCCATCCTGGCCACCCTGCGCCGCCACGACTGCCGGGCGATGTTCTTCGTCTGCGGCGAGATGGCGGCGGCCCACCCGGACCTGCTGCGGGAGATGGCCGCCGACGGACACGTGGTCGGCAACCACTCCTGGTCCCACCCGCTCGTGCCGAGGCTGCGGCCCTCCCGCATCCGGGACGAACTGGGCTCCACCAGCGAGGTGGTGGAGCGGACCCTGGGCGCCGCGCCGCTCTGGTACCGCGCCCCGTACGGCGCCTGGAACCGCCACTCCTTCGAGATCGGCGCCGAGCTGGGCATGGAGCCGCTCGCCTGGACCGTGGACACCCTTGACTGGAAGGAGCCCGGCACCGGCACCATCGTGCGCCGGGTCCTCGACGGCGCGGGGCCCGGCGTCATCGTCCTCTCGCACGACGCCGGAGGGGACCGCTCGCAGAGCGTCGCCGCCCTCCGCGGCTACCTGCCGGCCCTCCTCGACGCCGGCTACACCGTGACCGTGCCGCACCGCTGACGGAGGCGCCTTCCCGGGTGTCCGCGCCCACCGGGACCCGGGACGGGGCGTGCGGCGCGGGCCCGGGAGCCCGCGTGCGGTGTTCCGGTCCGCGAACGACCGGACCGTCCGGACCCGCCCCCGCCCCTCCCGGTCCGGACCGGGAGGGGCGCGGTCCGGACCATTGCCTGGTCGAAGGCACCAGGTCCGGGCGGTGGGGTTGGAGCAAGGGCCACAACCTGCCCGCGCGGGGCGCCATACGCCCCGCGCCAGGGCAGAATTCCGGACGCACTGTCCAAAAGCAAAGAGGAACATCCGTGCGACCAAGACTCTTCGGCGCGACCGCCTGCGCGGCCGCGGCCGGCCTGCTGGGCTCTCTCCTCACCGCCTGCGGCTCCTCCGCGGGAAGCGACGGGACGACCCTGCGCCTGGTGGCCGCCGAGTACGGCACCGGTCCGGCGACCGGCTCACAGGCCTACTGGGACAAGCTGACCGCCGCCTTCGCCGCGGCCCACCCCGGCAAGAAGGTCGAGGTCACGCTCTACCCGTGGGACGACGTCGACCGCGAGGTCACCCGCCTGGTCGAGGAGGGCAACGCCCCGGACGTGGCCCTGATGGGCGCCTACTCCGACTTCGCGGCGCAGGGCCGCCTCTACTCCGCCGACGAGCTGCTGTCGGTGAGGGCGGAGGCCAACTTCCTGCCGCCGCTCGCCGAGGCGGGCTCGTTCGACAACGCCCTCTACGGCCTGCCGTTCGTGGCCAGCAGCCGGCTGCTGTTCTACAACGAGGAGCTGTTCGAGAAGGCGGGCGCGGAGCCGCCCCGGACGTGGGCCGACCTCAAGGAAGCGGCCGGCAAGCTGAAGAAGGAGGGCGTCCCCTACCCGTACGCCCTGCCGCTGGGCCCCGAGGAGGCGCACGCGGAGGCCCTGATCTGGCTGCTGAGCAACGGGGGCGGGTACGCGGGGAGCTACGGCGGCTACAGCATCGCCTCCGAGCAGAACACCCGGACCTTCCGCTGGATCAGGGACAACCTGACCACTCCCGGCCTCACCGGTCCGGTCCCGCCGGGCGAACTCAACCGGCGGGACGCCTTCGCCGCCTTCCTGCGCGGCCAGGTGGGCATGCTCAACGGCTATCCGTCGCTCCTGCACGAGGCCCGGGCCAAGGGGATCAAGGTCGGCACGCTCAGCATGCCGGTCTCCGGAACGCTGGAGGACGGGCAGGTGCCGCCCGCGGCGGGCGTCGCCGACTGGATGATGGCCTTCAAGCGGGACGGCAACCGCGAACTGGTCGGTTCCTTCCTGGAGTTCGTCTACGAGGACGAGAACCTCAACGAGTTCGCCGACCGCTACCACCTGCTGCCCTCGACGGTCTCGGCGAACCGGGCGTCCAAGGGCGCGGCGGCGGACCCCGCCGACACCCAGTTCCTCGACGCCCTGCGCGGCGCCGAGCTCTACCCGGTCAACGAACCGTCGTGGCTGAAGGTCAGCGACACCATCAAGCGGAACATCGGCAAGGCCGTGGCCCCCTCCGCCGACCCCCAGGCCGTCCTGGGGGAGATCGCCCACGACGTCCAGGAGATGGCGAAGCAGTCGTAGGGGACCGCCCGTCCGGCGCGCCCCGCCCGCGCGGCCGGGCGGGGCGGGCCGGTGCGGGTCCTCCCGGCGGGGCGGGCCGCCTCAGCGGGAGCCGACCATCCGCGCGTACACCACGACGTTCCCGTCGTACCCCTTCGCCCGGGTGTAGCCGCCGCCGCAGGTGATCACCCGGAGCTCCGGGTGGCCGGTGTCCCCGTAGACCTGCGGGCCGGGGAAGTCCTGCTTGGAGTAGACCTCGATGCCGTAGATCTCGAAGACGGCCACCCGTCCGTCGTACCGCTCGACCTCGACGTGCTGGCCCTTCTCCAGCGAGCCCAGGCCGTAGAAGACCGCCGGACCGCTGGCGTTGTCGACGTGTCCGACGATCACCGAGGTGCCGCGCTGGCCGGGCGCGATGCCGTTCTGGTACCAGCCGGCCATGTTGGCGTCCTGCGGGGGCGGGGCCGCTACCCACCCGTCCGCGTCGAGTCCCACGTCCATCACCGGGGCCGCGACCTCGATCGCGGGGATGCGGATCCGCGACGCGGGCGCGAAGGGCAGCGGCCGGACGCCGGCCGACGCCTCCGCGGGCGGGGCGACGACCGGACGCGCCACCGGGCGGGCCGCGGCGGCCGGCTGGGGCGGTCCCCCGGCGAGGTCCACCCCGTTGCGCATCATCGCGAGTCCGGACAGCATGGCGAGGGCCAGGACGCCCCAGGGGTGTCGTCTCCTGCGCTCGGGGACGCGGAAGTCCTTCGGGGGCATGATTCTCCCTTCGTGGCGACGTGTGAACGGTAAGGGCGACCGGCCGTCCCCGCGCTCCGGACGGCCCGAACGGGTAACCCCCCGCCGCCGTCCGGGTGGCGCCGCGCCGGCGCCATCCCGCCCGCGGCCCGACGGACCGTCAGAAGCCGTGCGGGGGCGGTCTCCGGACGGCGTGCGGAGGCCGTCGTCCGGGGCGCCGCTGCTCGTCCCGGGTGACGGCGGGCTGACCCATCCGAGTACTCGTCAGACAATCGTTTCGCGCGGCTCTGACCTGCGGTTGTTCCGTCCGGAGCAACTCGATCGGCGGCACGGGAGCTCACCGGACCGGCCCAGTGCCGAGGTGCAGGGAGGGGTCCGAGTTGTGATGGTTCGTCATGGAAGGCGTACTCGTCGAATCTCCCGGAGCACCGCTTCGGGGCGTCTTCCACTGGAGGTTCAACCATGCGTGCTGCACGCACTCTGGCGGTGACCGCCACCGCGTTCGCGGCGGTCGCCCTGGCCGCGCCCCTCTCCGCCGCCACCAGCGGTCCCAGCAACGTCTCCGTCAACCCCTACGACGTCCACGCGGGGTCGACGATCACGATCACCGCCAAGGGCTGCGGCCACGGTGGCACGGTCACGTCCAACGCCTTCCCGGAGACCAACCTCTCGGTCAACTCCAACGGCCTGTCCAGCGCGATCGCCCGCGTCTACAACAACGCCACGCCCGGCAACTACAACCTGGCCGTCAAGTGCAGCGACAACTCCCGGGTCGTCACGCACCCGTTCCGCGTGCTCGCGGGCCGCGGCGCCCAGGGCGGTCTCGGCGGTTCGCTGGCGCCCAGCTCCACCGAGATGGCCGTCGGCGGCAGCCTCGTCGCGGCCGCCGCGCTCGGCGGCGGCGTCTTCGTGCTCCGTCGCCGCCGCATGACCGGCGCAGGCGTCTGACCGGCCGAACCTCCCGGTCGGCCGACTGTGCCCGCCGCCCCCGTGTTCCGGAAGGGACCCGGGGGCGGCGGGCTGTCCGGCGACCGCTCCGGCGGGGACGGACCGCGGTCCCCCGCCGGAGCGCCGGGGGTCAGTGCCGGCGGGCGCTCGCGCGGCGCCGGAGCGCGTACGCCGAACCGGCCGCCGCGACGAGCACCAGGGCGGTGCCGGCCGCCACCTCGCCCGACTCCAGGCCGCCCTGCGAGCCGCCGAGGCCGCCCTGCACCCCGCGCGGGGTGAGCAGCACCGTCGAACCGGTCGTCGGCGTCGCCGTGGACACCCCGCTGATCGTCAGGTCCACGGTGTCCTGCACGCCGCCCGAGCAGTTGAACGCCACCGTGTACACGGCGCCGCGCTTGGCGTCCGTGTCCACGGTGGCGGTGACCGCCGAACCCGGCGCGATCTGGACGGTGTCGAAGATGCCCGCCGTCGCCGTCGCCGTGCTGGAGCAGCCGGGGGCGCTGAGCGTCACCCGGCCGCCGGGGGCGACGAGCGACGGCGAGACGACGAAATCGCCCGGGGCCTGGGCGCCCCGCACCCGCGGGTTCGGCGCGGGCGCACCGTCGGCCGCGTGGGCGACGGTGACGGGGGCGGCCAGGGCGAGGGCGGCCGCCCCCAGCAGGGCGGTGGACGCGGCACGTATCGCGCGCATGGTGATTCCTCCGGGTCCCGAGGGCCGGCCGCGGCGGAGTGGCCGCGAGGAGCCTGCAAGCACCTCGTTGCCCGACACGCTAGGAGCGCACTACCACGGCCGCGATCCCAGACGGGCGAATGGGGCACGCGTGTCCCCCGGGCGGCCCAGCGCCGCCCCGTGGGTCACTCCGTGACCTGCGGGAACAGATCGGTGAACGGCGCGGCGGTGGCGGACAGCCCGCGCCCGAACGGCGCGTCGAAGTCCCAGATGAGGAAGAGCAGGAAGGCGATCAGCGCGCTGTAGAGGCCCGCGAGGAGCAGCTCGCGGCCGGTGCGCCGGATCTGGAGGGTGAAGATCAGCCCCACCGACACCAGGGCGCCGATGATCAGACCGAACCACACCACCCCCGGCATGGTCTCCCCGGCGCTCTGGCCGCGGGCGCCGCGGGCGTCGTCGGCCACCATCACCTGGTCGACCAGCGGCTGGTAGGCCTGGCCCTCGAAGTCGTTCGCGGGCTCGTAGTCGGTGACGCTCCGGCGGACCTTCCCGAGCAGGGCGTCGCCCTCCTCGGTGACCTCGCCCTCCTCGGCCATGTGCGCGAACTCCTCGTTCACCACGTAGGAGACGTACGCGTCGACGTCGGCGCGGATCTGCGCGCGCACCGGCACGGGGTAGACCTCGACCCGTTCGGAGATCTCGTGCATCGCCTGCGCCTCCTGGCGCACCACCTCCTGGGCGGCGCCCCGGGCCTCCCAGACGCCGGCGATGGCGAGGCCGAGGACGATCGCGTAGATCACGCCGATCATCATCGTCATGTACTCGATGACGTCGGGGGTCTCGTTGGGGTCGTCGTCCTCGGGGATCCGGCGGTGGTTGATGACGACGATGGCCAGGACGACGGCGCAGGCGGCGGCCATCGCCAGGGTCAGGACGAGCCATTCGGACATGGTTGCTCGGTCTTCCTCACGGGAGTTTCGGGGGAGCTCGGGAGAGCTCGGGGGCATCGGGTGGCGCGGGGCCGGGTCACCGGGAGCGCGGCCGCAGGATCGCGGTGGCGATCACGGCGGGCGCGGTGATGAGGAGCATCGTGGTGACGGGCGACTGCGTGCTCTTCGGCTGGGGCCGGGACGCCCTCCGGTAGTGCGGGAGCGCGACGGGCGGAGCCGGGCGCGGCACCGCCCTGGTGGGGGCCGGGGCCGGGGGAGCGGGAGCCGGTGCCTCCTCGGGCGCCGGGGTCGCGGGCGCGGGGGAGGGGGGTGCCGGAGCGGGCCGCGGTGCCGGGGTGGCGGCGGGCGGCGGCGCGGGGGCCGGCGCCGGAGGCGGCGCGGGCACGGGGAGGACGGAGGGCGGCGGCAGCGGTGCGGGCCGCACGGGGGGCCTCGGCGGCACGACCGGCTTCGGGGGCTTCGGCGGCACCGGCACGGGCGTCGGCGTCGGTTTCGGCGGCTTGGTGGGTTTCGGCGGCTTGGTGGGTTTCGGGGGCTTCGGCGGCGGGGAGCACGCACCCGGGCCGGAGACCGCCACCGACGTGTGCGAGCCGTTCGGCCCGACGGTGGCGTAGGCGCAGGAGTCGGCGGCCGCCGGCGCGGGTGCGGCGAGCAGCCACACCAGCGCGGCGGCCGCCAGCGACCGCGTGAGGGGTGATCCGTACAGAGACACGCCGACGAGCTTGAACACATGGACGCCGAACCGGGGGCCGAATGCGGTCGGATTCCCCGGATGGTGGGGACCTCGCGATGCACGTGTTTGACGCCGGGCGGCCGGAAGGCCGCAATCCGGACGGTGTGAAGGCCTTCCGGGGGACGGGAAATGGCCGACGGATGTCATCTCGGCGCCCGTTCGGCAGAACTGTCCGGTTGTCGTCCTGTCGGAGATCCGCTTTCGCGGTGTACTCCTGGTGCACCGCGGGGTCCGGCCGGGCCGACCGCCGAGGTGCGGGCCGGTGCGCGGGGCGCGCGGGCCTCGCGCGATCTCCGTCCGGAGAGCCGGCGCACGATCATATGCACGTGAATGTGCACGGCCTGAAGGCGTGAACTCTTCGTTCCGCGTGGACGCGCCAAAGGCGTGTGACCAAGAACGGACCGCGAATTTCCGTTTCTACTCGCTCTCTCGACGGGCGATCAGTAGCCTCACCTCGAACACGGCCGCGAACACCGGGCCGCATCCCCCGTGGCGACTTGTTGGAGACATTGATGGAGCGTCCCGCCTGGGCTCCGCCGGGTATCGACATCTCGGTACCCAGCGTGTCCCGTATGTACGACTTCTATCTGGGCGGCTCGCACAACTTCGAAGTCGACCGGGAAGCGGCCCGCAAGGCCATGGAGTTCCTGCCGGGCCTCCCCAAGATCATGCAGGCGAACCGGGCGTTCATGCGCCGCGCCGTCCGCTTCGCCGTCGACAACGACGTCACCCAGTTCCTCGACATCGGCTCCGGCATACCCACCTTCGGCAACGTGCACGAGGTCGCCCTCGCCGCCGACCCCGCCGCCCGGATCGTCTACGTCGACCACGACCCGGTCGCCGTCGCCCACAGCCGGGCCGTCCTGGAGGGCGTCGAGGGCGCCGCCGTCGTCCCCGCCGACCTCCGCAAGCCGGCCGACATCCTGCGCAGCCCCGAGGTCACCGGCCTGCTCGACCTCGACCGGCCGGTCGCCCTGCTCCTCGTCGCCGTCCTGCACTTCCTGGAGGACGCCGACCGCCCGCGCGAGGCCGTCGCCGAACTCCTCGACGCGCTGGCCCCCGGCAGCCTCCTGGTCGTCACCCACGCCTCGTACGAGGGCATCCCGGTGGACCAGGAACGCGCCGGCGGCACCGTCGAGGTCTACCGCAGCACCCGCAACCCCCTGGTGATGCGCTCCCGGGACGAGATCGCCCGCTTCTTCGACGGCACCGGCCTCGTCGAGCCCGGCCTGGTCTCGATGCCCCACTGGCGGCCGGACGGCCCGGCCGAGGAGGAGGACCCGTACGCCTTCTCCGGGTTCGCAGGTGTGGGGCGCAAGGCGTGAAGGTGCCGTCCCAGCCGTCCGGCAACACCGCGGAAGCCGGCGGCCCGGAGGACAGACTCAGGCGGTTCGTCACCATCTGGGGCCGGGCCATCTTCCCGGTGACCGCCACCTCCCTCACCCGCGCCGAGTTCGAGGGGCACCTCCTCCCGCTCGCCCGCGTGCTGTGCGACGCGCTCCTCGCCCGGCCCTTCGACACCGGACCCGCCCAGCGCGTCGGCGCCGGCCTGGTCGACGCCCACTGCACCGACCCGGACGCGCTCGGCCGCAGCCTCGGCGTCGTGGACTCCTACCTCGTCCTCTACTGCGGTACGGACGCCGAGCTCCCCGCCGAGGAGCTGCGGGCCCGCTGCGCCCGCCTCCAGCACGCCATGGCCACCGGCTACGCCCAGGCCCTGCGCGAGCGCACCCGGGCCGAGCAGGAGGCCATCGCCCGCTCCGCGCTCTCCGCCCGCAGCGCCGCGGAGATCGCCCTGCACGCGACCGAGAGCCGCTTCCGGGCCGTCTTCGACGGAGCCGCCATCGGCATCGGCATCGCCGACCTCGAAGGCCGGCTCGTCGAGATCAACGACACCATGACCCGCATGTTCGGCGGCGTCGAGGCCCACGTCCGCAGCCGCAACGTCAGCGAGTGGGTGCACCCCGAGGACGGGCCGCACGTCTGGCGGCTCTACGAGGAGCTGGTGCGCGGCGAACGCGAGCAGTACCGGGTGGAGAAGCCGTACTACCGGGGCGACGGCACCGTCCTGTGGACCAACCTCACCGTCTCCCTGCTCCGCGACGCCGAGGGCCGGCCCCAGTACCAGCTGGCGCTCATGGAGGACATCACCGAACGGCGCCTGCTCCACCTGCGCCTGCGGTACGAGGCCACCCACGACGCCCTCACCGGACTGCCCAACCGGACGCTCTTCTTCGAGCGCCTGGAGAAGGCCCTCGCCCCAGGCTCGGCCGGCGCGGACACCCGCTTCGGCCTCTGCTACCTGGACCTCGACGGCTTCAAGGCCATCAACGACAGCCTCGGCCACTCCGTCGGCGACCGGCTGCTCGTCGAGGTCGCCGACCGGCTCCAGGCCTGCGCCACCGGCCCCGGCGAGATGGTCGCCCGGCTCGGCGGCGACGAGTTCGTGGCCCTCACCACCGGCACCGGCGGCGAGCCGGACGCCACCGCGCTCGCCGACCGCATCCTCGCCGCCCTCGCCACCCCCGTCGGCGTCGACGGACGCGACCTGGCGGTCCGCGGCAGCCTCGGCGTCGTCGAGGGCCCGGCCGGCGAACGCACCGCCGCCGAGGTGCTGCGCAGCGCCGACATCACCATGTACCGGGCCAAGTCCGCGGGCGGCAACCGCTTCGCGCTCGCCGACCCCGAGGCCGACGCCCGCGCCATCACCCGGCACGGCCTCACCACGGCCCTGCCCACCGCCCTGGAGCGCGGCGAGTTCTTCATCGAGTACCAGCCGCTCGTCCACCTCGACGACGGCAGCGTGCACGGCGCCGAGGCCCTCGTCCGCTGGAGCCACCCCCAGCACGGCGTGCTCGGTCCCGACCGCTTCATCCCGCTCGCCGAGGACACCGGGCTCATCGTGCCGCTGGGCCGGTGGGTCCTCCAGGAGGCCGTCCGGCAGGCCCGCTCCTGGCAGCTGGAGAACCCCGCCACCGGCACCCCGCTCCGCGTCAACGTCAACCTGTCGCCGACCCAGCTCCACCACCCCCGGCTGGTCGCCGACACCGTCGACGTCCTGGAGCGCGCCGGCCTCGAACCGGGCGCGCTCTGCCTGGAGGTCACCGAGTCCGCCCTGATCGGCGCCGACGAGGACCTCCTCAAGCCGCTGCGCCAACTCGCCGACATGGGCGTCGACATCGCCCTCGACGACTTCGGGACCGGCTACTCCAACCTGGCCAACCTGCGCCGCCTGCCGGTCAGCGTCCTCAAGCTCGACCGCTCCTTCACCCGGGGCATGCAGCAGCACCCGGTGGACCCCGTCGACCTGAAGATCGTCGAGGGCATCGTCTCGCTCGCCCACAGCCTCGAACTCGCCGTCACCGTCGAGGGCGTCGAGACGGCCGCCCAGGCCGAACGCCTCCGCGACCTCGGCTGCGACACCGCCCAGGGCTGGTACTACGCCCGCCCCGGAGCCCCGGACCGGATCCACTCGCTGGTGCTGGCCGACGCGGTGTGAGGACGGGGGCGGACACGCGTGCGGGCCCGGTCCTCCCGAGGACCGGGCCCACACCGGTGAAGCGCGAGGGGGCGAGGAGAGCGAAGGGACTATGTCATCAGGAGTATGAGAAGGAAGCCCCTTCATGGCCTCGCCCCGGAACGACCGTAGCACTCAGGCGGGGACCAGGTCGCGCAGATTTTCCGGCGTCACCACCCGGGAGCCCGGAGCCAGCCCCCCGGGCCGGCCGAGACCGAGGTACGTCACCGGCTCCTCCGGCACCGGGCCGCCGGACCACTCCGTGACCTCCGCCCCCGACTCCCTCATCAGACCGACCATATGACGGACCGTCACCGGTGCGTGCTCGACCGCCCCGCGCAGCAGGACCGCCATCGAGACCCGGTGGTCCTCGACCCGGTTGGCCGACGGCGTGCCCCGCAGGCACAGGTGGAGCCAGTGCGCGTGCCACCGCCCCTCCCCGTCCCGCCGGAAGGCCACCGGCAGCGCCACCCGCCCCGGCCCGCGCAGGTCCGACTTCATCCGGACCGTGCGCGGCTCGAAGGGACGGCCGCCCTGCTCGCCCTCGCGGAGCATGTACCCGAAGAAGGACTCGGCGACCTCCTCGAAGTTCTCGCCCGCGTACACGTGCACGTGCGGCACCACGAACGTGCCGCGCACCGCGCCGAGCCGCAGCTCGATGAACTCCGAAGCACCGTCCGGGGCTTCGGTCACGTCCCCGGAGTGCCGGCCCTCCACCGTGGTCAGCTCCGTGTACGACAGCCAGGAGATCGTCGCGTACCGCTCGTCCAGGAGCAGCGCCGACAGGTCCAGGTCGGTGGTGCGCCGCGCCTCCTTCCAGTACATGAAGAACCGCAGCAGCTCGCCGTCGACCGCGGAGACCGAGCCGCGCGGCAGCACCCCGAACCCTCCCGACGAGGCCCGGCCGCTCAGCGGCAGCGCCACGTCCAGGATCCCCGGGTCGACCAGCACGCGACCGGGCGGGGGAAGCCGCCGCCGGGTCTCCCCGTCGACCAGCGCGAGGAGCCGCCGCTGCACGTCCCTCGGCAGGTCGCGGCGGGTGTCCGCCGTCACCCAGGCACTGCCGCCGCGGTTCACGAACAGGCGCCGGGGGGCGCCCGACCGGTCGTGCCGGTTCTGCAGGTGCTCCCGCACCGACAGCACCACCCGGCCCGCCACCCGCGGCGCGACCCGCTCCGCCGCCGCCAGCACGGCCTCCCGCCCGGCCTCGTCCGCCGCGGAGCGCAGCAGCCGGTCGAGCGCCCGGAAGAGCCGCCCGGGGGTCACCGCCAGCAGCTCCGCCGCACCCGGCACGTCGCCCCGCGCGAGCAGCGCCTCCACCCGCGCGTCCGGCGACGGGACCAGGACCTCGCCCCGGGCGACCGCGAACACCCCGGCCGCGTGCGGCCACGCCGGGTACTCGTGCGGGTGCAGCCGCTCCCCGAGCCGCTTCCACGCCTCCCGGTGCGGCCCCACGTCGGCGAGCTTCTCCGGAGCCCCCGCCACGACGCCGTCCAGCCCCGCGAGCAGCGCCCGCCGCAGCGGCCGGGACAGCGCGCGGAAGCGGGTCCGCTCGCGCAGGGTCACATCGCCGCCCGACAGCGCGCACGCGAGCCGCAGCACGTCCGTGACCGTGTCGAGCAGCGGCGCGGCGCCCGCCCGCAGCCGGGCCGCGTTGACCACCGCCCGGTTCTCCCGCACGGGGATCTCCGCGGGCTGCGGACCGTCCGCGCAGTGCGCGGCGAGCACCGCCAGATCGGCCAGGTGCTCGTCGTTCAGCGGTGTGACGGCCCCCGCCAGCGACAGGTACAGGGCCCCGGTCTCCTCCTCGGGGGCGCCGCCGAGGTGCAGGACGGTCAGCCGGTCGCCGGCCGCGGGGGTCAGCTCCGCGTGCGCCGCGAGCAGTTCCTCGTACGTGTGCGGGCAGCGCCCGTAGGAGGGCAGCGTCAGCAGGTTCAGCACCCCCGTGCTCAGCTGCGCCTCCACCGCCTCCCGGGCCTCCGGGTCCTCCAGCGCCTTCCGGACGCACTCCAGCCAGAACTCCCGCGTGTCGGGGACGTTGTGGGGGAAGTCGAGGAAGTACGTGTGGTGCCGGACGTGGTCGCCGACGCGCTCGCGGACCGCTTCCAGCGCCCACCGGGCCACCTCGACGACGGTCTCGGAGGACCGCCCCGACAGCTCCCCCAGCAGGGGGGAGGAGAGGGCGAACCCCGCCGTCCGCAGCGCCGCGTCGAACCGCAGGGCGGCGCCGGCTCCGTCCCCGGCGGGGCCGGCGGGGACGGACAGGCGGAGGGCGTGCCGGACGAGCAGGCGTTCGAGGGTGTGGTCCATCCCGTGATGCTCGCAGTCCTCCCGGCCGCTCCGCACGCGGATTTCGGGCGGGCGGGGAGCGGGCGGGAGGCGCGGGGAGCCGGCTCGCGCGGACGGGGGCTCAGGCGCTCGGGCCCACGTCGGGCGGGGACGGTGACGCGTCCGGGGCCGGGTCCGAAGGCGGCGGCGGTGCCGGGGCCGGGCCGCCCGCCCCGCCGAGGAGCTCGGGGAGGCCGGCGCGGGTCGCCGCCACCACCACGCGGTCGCCGGGGCGGAGCACGTACCCGGGGTGGAGCTCCCACAGGAGCGCCGGCGGCTCCGCCGCGCCGGCGCCGCCTTCCGCGGACCGCCCGTCCCCCTGGCCCCCGCCGGTGTCGAGGGCCAGGACGCGCCAGGCGCCCGGCCGGAAGGCCTCCGCCACCGTCCGGCCCTCCAGACCGGGCAGCCCCGCCACCTCCACGGCGGCGAAGAGCAGGACGCGCCGCTCCACCGGTATGGCCCCCAGGATCTGGCGGCCCATCATGGCGGCGGCGAAGGCCGGGGCCGAGAGGGTGGTGACGCTGCGGCTGCGGGTGAGGGCGCCCGGGTGGGCGGCGCGCAGGGTGCGGTAGACGGTGGTGGCGAAGTCGTCGTCGTACAGGCGCAGCGCGACCAGGAGGTCCGGCGCCAGCGTGCGGGCCGCGAGCACGGCCTCCAGATTGGTGGTGTCGGAGCTGGTCAGCGCCAGCAGCGCGTGTGCCCGGTGGACCTTCGCCGCCTCCAGGACGCCCTCCTGGGTGACGTCGCCGAGGACGACGGGGACGCGGAGCCGGCGGGCGTGCGGGATGCCCCGCGCCTCGGGGTCCTCCTCCACGCAGACCACCGGCACGCCCAGCTCGCGGAGCCGGACCAGCACGCGGGTGCCGATCCGGCCCAGGCCGAGCAGCACCACGTGGTCGTCGAGGCCGCGCGGCGGGCGCCGCAGGGCGGCCGCGCTGCGGTACGCGCCCAGCGCCTCCAGGGTCCCCGCGATCAGCAGCGGCAGCAGGGCGAGGCCCAGGAGGCCGGCCAGCAGCTGGAGCACCTGACGGGCCGTCTCCTCGCCGACCGCCGGGTCGCCGATCGCGAAGAGGTCCAGGAGCGTGAGGTAGGCGGCGTGCAGGGGGTGGGCGCCGGTGGCGAGGACGGCCGCCACGGTGAGGGCGGTGACGCCCGCGACGACGCCGGCGAGCGCCCGGCGCAGCCGGGGCGACAGCAGCTCGCGCGGCGAGGCGCCGCGGCTCCCGCGCCGCCGGGGGAGCCGCGGCTCCCGGCCGATCGCCTCCAGGACGACGGCGCCCCGCCCCGCCGCCGCCCGCACCTCGGCGTCGTCCGGCAGCAGCAGTGGCGCGAGCCCGCCGCTGCGGTCCGAACCGTCCGCGCCGGCCGGGTCGCTGCTGGTCGACGAGAGCAGGGCGAGCGTCGCCAGACCGGGCTCGGCCAGCGCGTCCGGGTCCTCGGGCAGCCGCTCGGCGGCCCGCAGCAGCACCCCGTCCGCCTGCACCGCCTTCCGCGTCCCGGCGACGGCCGTGGCCGCCAGGGCGGGCGCGGCGGTGTCCGCGTCGGACAGCACGATCGTGGCGGCGTCGCGCGGCACCGCCCCGGCGAAGGCCCCGGCGGCCGCCGGCTGCTCGCCCGCCCGGTCCAGCAGATCGGCCATCCGGTGCCCCAGGTTGCGGTTGTACATGCGCAGCACCAGCCGGACGTCCGGCGCGAGCCTGCGGGCCAGGAACGCCGCCCGCATGTTGGCCTCGTCGTCCTCGTACAGCAGCGCGAGCGCCTCCGCGTCCCGTAACCCGGCCCGGAGCAGGGTCTCCTCGTCGGGCGCGGTGCCCGTCACGTGCCGGACGCGGTCCGGGCCCGCCGGGGCGGATCCGGCCCCGGGCGCGACGAGCACGACGTCCCGCCGGTACACCTCGGCCAGCTCCCGCGCGAGGCGGTGCGCCAGCGCGTCGTCCCCCAGGACGAGCATGGTCCGCTCCGGCGCGGTTCCCCCCGTCGCCTCCCCCACGGCGGTCTCCGCTCAGCTCTCGTGACGGACGGGCTCGGCGAGCGGCAGCCGCTCCTGCGCGGGGCCCCGGCCGGCGTCCGGACCGGCCCCCGGGCGGCCGCGGCGGGCGGTGACCCAGGTGGCGACGGGCTCCGTGTAGCGGGCGGTGAGCGGGCCGACGACGACCAGGATCAGGACGTACGCGGTGGCCAGCGGGCCCAGCGAGGGCTCGATCCCGGCGGAGACGGCCAGGCCCGCGATGACGATGGAGAACTCGCCGCGCGCGACCAGCGTCCCGCCGGTCCGCCACGCGCCCTTGGCGGAGACGCCGTTGCGCCGCGCCGCCCAGTACCCGGTGGCGATCTTCGTGCCGGCGGTGACGACGGCCAGCGCCAGCGCGGGCAGCAGCACCGGCGGGATGCTCGCCGGATCGGTGTGCAGGCCGAAGAAGA
Source organism: Streptomyces omiyaensis (assembly GCF_014650895.1). GTDB lineage: Bacteria > Actinomycetota > Actinomycetes > Streptomycetales > Streptomycetaceae > Streptomyces > Streptomyces omiyaensis. The sequence goes on along the minus strand of NZ_BMVV01000005.1, from coordinate 308,342 downwards.
CGAAGAAGACGGCGGCGAACAGGTCCCGCAGCGGGCTCAGCAGGTTGTGGGCCCCCTCGGCGACCTCCCCGGACAGCGCGATGCCGACGAGGAACGCGCCGACCGCCGCGGAGACCTGGAGCTGCTGCGCGAGGCCCGCGACGAGCAGCGTCAGGCCGAGGACGACCAGGAGCAGCTTCTCCGGGTCGTCGCTGGAGACGAAGCGCGAGATCAGCCGGCCGTACCGGACGGCCACGAACAGCACCAGACCGGCGACGCCGAGCGCGATGGCGAGCGTGGCGCTGCCGGCCGCCAGCCCCGCTCCGGCGAGCAGCGCGGTGACGATCGGCAGGTAGACGGCCATCGCCAGGTCCTCCAGGACCAGGATGCTCAGCACCACCGGCGTCTCCCGGTTGCCCAGCCGCCCCAGGTCGCCGAGGACCTTGGCGATGACGCCGGACGAGGAGATCCAGGTGACCCCCGCCAGCACCACCGCCGCCACCGGCCCCCACCCGAGGAGCAGCGCCATCGCCGCCCCGGGCAGCGCGTTGAGCGCCCCGTCGACCAGTCCGGCCGGGTACTGCGTCTTCAGGTTGGAGACCAGATCGGTCGCCGTGTACTCCAGACCGAGCATCAGGAGCAGCAGGATGACCCCGATCTCGGCCCCGATGGCGACGAACTCCTCGCTGGCGCCGAGCGGGAGCAGTCCGCCTTCCCCGAACGCGAGTCCGGCGAGCAGGTACAGGGGTATGGGCGAGAACTTCAGCCGTCCGGCCATCCGGCCGAGCAGCCCGAGACCGAGGATGATCGCTCCGAACTCGATGAGGAATACGGCGGAAGAATGCACCGATCACTCCCTTCCAAGGATCGCGGCGGCGGCGTCGACGCCTTCGTGGGTGCCGATGACGATGAGGGTGTCTCCGCCGGAGAGGCGGAAGGAGGGGCCGGGGGAGGGGACGGCGTCGGCCCGCCGGAGGACGGCGACGATCGACACGCCCGTCTCCGTCCGCATCCGGGTCTCGCCGAGGGTCCGGCCGTTCCAGTGCGAGGAGGACGAGAGCTCGATCCGCTCGGCGACCAGCCCCAGCTCGGTGGTGTGGAGCAGGTTCGGGCTGTGGTGGGCCGGCATCAGGGCGTCGACGAGCGCGGCGGACTCCCCGGCCGTCAGGTGCAGTGACTGCAGGCAGGCCTCGGGGTCGTCGGAGCGGTAGACGTTGATGCTGCGGGTGCCGTCGCGGTGGGCGATCACCGACAGGTGGCGGTGTTCCCGGGTGGTGAGGTCGTACTGGACGCCGACGCCGGGCAGCGGCGTCGAGCTCATCCGTGAAGTGGGCACGGCCCGGACTCCTCGTGTTCGTCTCTGCGGGGGCGCGCGGCGAGGAGGCCGGTGGCCCTCCGCGCGGGCGGGCGGTCCGGGGCCGCGGCCGCACCATGCTGCCATCCCCGGGGGCCTTCGCACATGGGTGCCGGCACGGATGGACAGGGACCCGGCGCACCCGGAGGATGGAACGGCGCATAGGCTTCTGCGCAGGTCAGGAGGGTTCCAGCGGAAGCGGGGGTGCGGGTCGGTGTCACTGTACGGACGGATCTTCCTGCTCAACGCGGCCGTGCTGGTCCTCGCCGCCGGGCTCCTCCTCGGCCCCGTCACGGTCTCCACCCCGGTGCTCCTCGGCGAGGCGGTCGTGGTCGTCTGCGGCCTCGTCCTGATGCTGGTCCTCAACGCCGCGCTGCTGAGGGTGGGGCTCGCCCCGCTGGGCCGGCTCGGCCGCGCCATGGCCACCGCCGACCTGCTCAAGCCGGGCACCCGCCCCGAGGTCACCGGCCGCGGCGAGATCGCCGACCTGACCGCCGCCTTCAACGCCATGCTCGACCGCCTGGAGGCCGAGCGGGCCACCAGCAGCGGCCGGGTCCTGACCGCCCAGGAGGCGGAGCGCCAGCGGATCGCGCGGGAGCTCCACGACGAGGTGGGGCAGACCCTCACCGCCGTCCTCCTCCAGCTCAAGCACGCCGCCGACCACGCACCGGACGGGCTCCGGGAGGACCTGAGGCAGGCGCAGGAGACCACCCGGGCGAGCCTGGAGGAGATCCGCCGGATCGCCCGCCGGCTGCGCCCCGGGGTGCTGGAGGAGCTGGGCCTGCACAGCGCGCTGCGCTCCCTCGCCGGCGAACTCTCCACCCCCGGGCTCCGGGTGACCACGCACCTCGCCCCGGGCACCGTCCCGCTCGACCCCGCGACCGAGCTCGTCGTCTACCGGGTCGCGCAGGAGGGTCTGACCAACGCGGCCCGGCACTCCGGAGCCGGGCACGTCGCCCTCCGCCTCGGCCCGGCCCCGGGCGGCGGCACCCGCCTCCTCGTCCGCGACGACGGCCGCGGCACGGGCGGCGCCGCCGAGGGCGCCGGCATCGGCGGCATGCGGGAGCGCGCCCTGCTGGTCGGTGCCGGGCTGTGGGTCGGGGCGGGCGAGCAGGGCGGCACGGAGGTCCGCCTCGACCTGCCGGAACGCCGGCCGCCGGAGCCCCCGGCCCGGGGCGGGCCCGCGGCACCCGGCCCCGCCGCGGCCTCGGATCCCGCCGTGGCCCCGGGGCCCGGCCCCGTACCGTCCCCCGCCCCTTCGGACCCGACTCCTGGACGCGCGTGATGACCTCCCCCGTACGCCCTCCCGCCCGGATCCTCCTCGTCGACGACCACGCGCTGGTGCGGCGGGGGGTGCGGCTCATCCTCGACGCCGAGCCCGATCTGGAGGTCGTCGCCGAGGCGGGGGACGGGGCCGAGGCGGTCGCGGCCGCACGGCGGGACGACGGGCTGGACCTGGCCGTCCTGGACATCGCGATGCCCCGGATGACCGGGCTCCAGGCCGCCCGTGAGCTGGCCCGGCTGCGGCCCGGGCTGCGCGTCCTGATGCTGACGATGTACGACAACGAGGAGTACTTCTTCGAGGCGCTGCGGGCCGGGGCGAACGGGTACGTGCCGAAGTCGGTGGCCGACCGGGACCTGGTGGAGGCCTGCCGGGCGGCCCTGCGTGACGAACCGTTCATCTATCCGGGCGCGGAGACCGCGCTCATCCGCAGCTACCTGGACCGGGTGCGGTCCGGCGCCGGGCTGCCGGAACGGCCGGTCACCGAGCGGGAGGAGGAGATCCTCAAGCTGGTCGCGGAGGGGCACACCTCCCGGGAGATAGGCGACCTGCTCTTCATCAGCCCGAAGACGGTGGAGCGGCACCGCGCCAACATCCTCCAGAAACTGGGGCTGCGCGACCGCCTCGAACTGACCCGGTACGCGATCCGCGCGGGGCTCATCGAGCCCTGAGGGCCGTCCCCGCGCGCCCCCTTTCCCCGCACCGTCCGACGAATCCTTGCCGGGGGTCTTCCAGAACAATGCGACATGTGAAATTTTACACGTCACATGACAGCAGCCCCGTGTGCTCTCCCGCACGGGGCCACGACGGCCGCGGAGGCCCCCGCAGATGCATCCCTTCCGGACAACGACCCACCGCGCGCGAAGACTTCCCGTCCTCGGCGCGGCCGTCTTCATGGCGCTCGGCCTGCTCGCACCGCAGGCCCAGGCCGCCCCCGACGGGGCCGCGACCCCCGTCGCCGCGCACGCGGACCCGGCCGCCGCCCCGGCGGCACGGCGGTCCCTCCCCGTCCCCAAGTCGCCCCACGCCCTCAGCGACCGGCCCCGCTTCCGGCTCTCCTCGCAGGACGGCACCGAGGAGACGGGACCCGCGCCCGCCCCCGCGGCCCCGGCCGCCAGGACCGGCAAGGGGTCCGCCTCCGCCTCCGCCGCCGAGCCGTGCCCGGACCTCTCCGGCGTCATCGACGCCACCGGCGCCACCCTCGTCCAGCGGCTCAAGGCGCTCCCGCAGATCACCTGTACGTACCCGCTCTTCGGCCTCACCGGGGAGAACGCGCGCAAGGCCTTCCGCGAGGCCCAGATGGTGACCGTCGCCGACGCGCTGCGCGCCGGCTCCGCCGCGTACCGGGGCGACAACTCCGGCTCCCTCGGACAGCTCGTGCTGTTCCTGCGCGCCGGCTACTACGTGCAGGACAACAACGCCGCCACCGTCGGCGCGTACGGCCCGGCACTGGCCGGCGCGGCACGCGGCGCCCTCGACGCCTTCTTCGCCAACCCCCGCAGCAAGGACGTCACCGACGCCAACGGGGCGATCCTCAACGAGGTCGTCACCCTCATCGACAGCACCCGGGAGGCCGGCCGGTACGCCGGCGTCGTGAAGTGGCTCCTCGGCGGCTACGACGGCACCTGGCCCGGCCAGATGAACCTCGCGATGCAGCACGTCGAATGGGTCGTCGACAACGGCTTCAAGGCGAAGGACGACAGCCGCGGCTGGCGGGCCGCCCTCAAGGCCGACCCCTCCGTCCTCGACACCTGGGCCGGCTTCGTCCGGCGCAACGAGGCGCAGCTCAACCGCCTGGACGTCGTCAGCAACGTCGGCCGCCACCTCGGCCACGCCCTCGACATACCCGAGCTCAAGGACCGTGTCCGGCCGCTGGTCAAGGACCTCGTCCACCGCTACCCGAACGTCGGCCCCACCGCGCCGCTCACCATGAACCTGGGCTGGGCCACCCGCCAGTTCGACCGGGGCAACTGCGCCGCCTACGCCCTCTGCGACCTCGGCGAGCGCGTCCTCCCGCTGGTCCTGCCGATCCGGCACACCTGCAACGCCGGCATCGAGATCCGCGCCCAGGACATGTCCCCGGGCCAGCTGGCGAGCACCTGCACCAGCCTGATCGACCAGGACGCCTACTTCCACCGGATCATCGGCGACGAGGGCGCGGTCCCCGGCGACGTGAACACCGACCTGGAGGTCGTCGCCTTCGACGACTACACCCAGTACGCGCTCTACGCCTGGGCCATCTACGACATCGACGTCGACAACGGCGGCATGTACGAGGAGGGCGACCCCTCCGCCGCCGGCAACCAGGCCCGCTTCATCGCCCACGAGGCCAGCTGGCTGCGCCCCGCCTTCGAGATCTGGAACCTCCACCACGAGTACACCCACTACCTCGACGGCCGCTACAACATGCACGGCGACTTCGAGGCGGGCATGACCACGCCGACCATCTGGTGGGTCGAGGGCATCGCCGAGAACATCTCCTTCGGCTACCGCGGCGAGCGCAACGCGGACGCCATCGCCGAGGCCGGCCGGCTGACCTACCGGCTCAGCGACCTCTTCGACACCGTCTACGGCCAGGAGGAGGACCCCGAGGTCAACTCCCACCGGGTCTACCGCTGGGGCTTCCTCGCCGTCCGCTACATGCTCCAGAAGCACCCCGCCGACGTCGAGACGGTGCTCGGCAAGTACCGCACCGGGGACTGGACCGGCGCCCGCGCCTTCCTGAAGCAGACCATCGGCACCCGCTACGACGCGGACTTCGCGACCTGGCTGACCACCGACTGCGCGACGGCCGACTGCGGTCCGCTGCCGGACGCCCGGCCCGCCGCCCCGCTCTGCACCCTCGCCGACACCCGCCAGTTCGACGGGAACTGCCGCCGCGAGAACCTGGCCGCCACCGCCGGCGACCTCAGCTACCACTTCGTCCACCTGCCGGCCGGCGTCGACAGGCTGACGATCACCAGCAGCGGAGGCACCGGCAACGCCGACCTCTACTACGGCGGCGGCAGCTGGGCCACCCCCGGCAGCCACCTGGCGAAGTCCACCGCCGCCGGGAACGGCGAGACCCTGACGATCGAGGACCCGCCGTCCGGCTGGGTCTACTTCAGCCTCGCCGCCGCACAGGACTTCAGCGGCGTGACCCTCTCCACGCGCACCGGCTGAGCCCCGCGCCCGAGGGCGCCCGGACCCGGCACACACCGGACCCGGGCGCCCTCACCCACCCGTCCGCCCCGGACCCGGCGGTGGTCAGCGGCAGGCGGTGGTCAGGGCCGTGGTGAACTCCTCGGCCAGTTCGGCGACCGCGGACGGGGCGAAGGCCAGCGCGTTGTACTGGAGCCAGCACCGCAGGCCGCCGTCCGGCCGTTCGACCACGGTCAGCTCCGGCACGCCCCGGTCGCCGCCCGGCAGCGGCCAGGGGACGGTGCTGCCCCGCGGCAGCTCCCACGGCCCGCAGGACAGGCCCGGCAGCTGCGCGGGCGCGGCCCACGCCTCGTACCGGATCCAGGCCGCGAACGGCACGGACGGACTGAACTCGGCGAACGGGTACAGCTGGTGGTCCAGCGCCTCGCCGTAGACCACCCGCAGCCGGTCCACCAGCTCGGCGAAGCCCGGGCCCCCGCTCGCGTCCACCCGCAGCAGCAGCGACTGCACGAAACAGCCCACCGTCCGCTCGGAGTCCGGACGGGGACGGCCGGGCACCGGGGTCATCACCACCAGGTCCGGCTGCCCGCCGCGGCGCGCGAGCAGACCCGCCCAGGCCGCGGCGACGGCCAGGAAGGGCGTGGCGTCCAGCTCGGCCGCCCTGGTCCGTACGGCCCCGGCGAGCGGCGACGGTATCTCGAACTCGTGCGCCTCGGTCAGGACCTCCTCCACCTCCCGGCGGCCGGCGAACCGCTCGACGGCCTCCGGGGCGGCGGCCAGCGCCGAGGCGAAGTGGGCCCGGGAGACCGGCCAGTGGGCGTTCGACCGGTCCACCAGCTCCCCGTAGCCAGGCCCCGGCCGGACCGGCGGCACCGGCCGGCCCCGGCGCAACGCGGAGTACAGGACGCCGAGTTCGGAGAGGAGCACGCCGACCGACCAGCCGTCGGACACCATGTGGTGCGTCGCCACCAGCACCACGTGGTCGGTCTCCGACCGGCTCACCACCAGGAGGCGTGCCATCGGATCACGGGCCAGGTCGGTGAGGCGGTCGCGCTCGGACAGCAGCAGGGCGTCCACCTCCGCGTCCGAGGCCCCCGGCGCCCGGGTCAGCGTGATCCGCACCCGCGGCTCCTCGTCCAGCACCGCCCGCACGACCCCGTCCGCGACCGGCACGAAGCGGGTGCGCAGCGCCGGGTGGCGCCGGACCGCCTCGGTGAGCGCCCGGCCCAGGGTCTCCGGTTCGAGCCGGTCGGTGACCCGGAAGAGGGCCGCCACCGCGCCCGCGTCCCGCCCGGGGGCTTCGGCCATCCAGCGGAAGAAGTTCTCCTGCTGCGAGGTGAGCGCGACGGCGTGCGGCTGCGCCCGGAGCGCGGCCAGGTAGGGCGTGACGGTGCCGGCGCCCGCGGAGGCTCCGGCCGGCGCTCCCGCGGCGGAGGGGGGCGGGGCGGCGGCGGGCGAGCGGCGGTCCGGATGGTCCACCCACGCCGCCTGGGCGCGCAGTGAGGGCCGCTCGAAGACCACGGCGGTGCCCGCCCGGATCCCGAACTCCTCGCCGATGCCGGTCGCGAGCTGCACCGCCCGGAACGAGTCGCCGCCGAGCGCGAAGAACTCGGCGGCCACGTCGGTGACCGGCCGGCCGAGCAGGCGCCGCCAGAGCTCCGCCAGCCGCAGCTCCGTCGGGGTCGCCGGGGCGACCGCCGGACCGGCGGGCTCCGCGGGCGCCTCGAACAGCGGCCGGAGCCGGTGCTTGACCACCTTGCCGCTCGGGTTCCGGGGCAGGTCGTCCGCGAGCAGGATCCGGACCGGCAGTTCCGCCCGGCTCAGCCGGGCGCTCAGGAACAGCCGCAGCGCGTCCACGTCCAGACCACCGGGCCCCGCCACCACGACCGCCGCCGGGACGGCGCCCATCACGGGGTGCGGCAGGCCGAGCGCGGCGGCGTCGGCCACCGCGGGGTGCGCGTGCAGCGCCTCCTCGATGCGCAGCGTGGAGACCTTCAGCGCGCCGCTCTTGATGACGTCGCTCTCCCGGTCGACGACGTACAGGTACCCGTCCTCGTCGAGGCGCCCGAGATCGCCCATCCGCACCCAGCCGTCCCGGAACACCCCGGCGCTCCGCCCGGCGGCGCCCAGATAGGCGCGGGGCGGCCCCGGCTGGCGCAGCCAGACCTCGCCGACCTGCCCGGCGGGCACCGGAGCCCCGTCCGCGTCGAGGATCCGGAGGGCACCGGGATCCGCGGGGCGCCCCAGCGAACCGGGCCTGCGCGCGTCCACCACGGTGGAGACCTGCGCGGGCGAGGCCTCCGCGGAGGTGTAGGTGTTGACCAGCGTCACGTCCGGCAGCACCGCGGCCAGCGCCGCCGCCACCGGCACCGGCAGCGCGGCCGCCGAGGAGTTGACCAGGCGCAGACCGCTCAGGTCGTACCGTCCGGCCGTGCCCGCGTTGAGCAGCTCGATCACCATCGACGGCACCAGGAAGGCGGTGCCCACCCCGCACTCCTCGACCGCGGCGCCGAACCGGTCCGCGTCGAAGCGCGGCAGGCTGAGGGTGGTGGGCGCGGCGGTCAGCGCGGTGAGCAGCATCACCTGGCCCGCGTTGGTCCCGATCGGGAAGGCGTGCAGGGAGTGCCGCGAGTGCGCGTAGGCGCGGCGGCGGGGGTGCGCCGTCAGGCCGGCGGTCAGGCTCCCGTGCGCGGCGACCACGCCCTTGGGCGCGCCGGTGGTGCCGGAGGTCCCGATCACCTGGGCCGGGTCGTCCGGCCCGACCCGGTACGGCGGTTCCGCCGGGGGCCGGGGGCGCTCCGCCAGCAGCGCGTCCAGCCGCAGAGCCACCCGTCCCGGTACGGCGGGGAACGGGCCGTCCGTCAGGACGGTGTCCGCCTCGGCCAGGGCGGCCAGGGCGGCGACGTCGGGTTCGGACAGGTCCTCACGGGCCGGCACGGGGACCCCGCCCGCGTACTGGACGGCGAGGAAGGCGACGGCGTACCGCTCCCAGCGCGCGTCGGAGAAGCGCAGCAGCACCCTGTCGCGCGGCCCGACCCCGGCGGCGGCCAGCCCGGCGGCGGCCCGCAGCGCCTCCTCGCGCCAGCCCCGGTAGGTGAGTTCCCCGCCGCCGACGACGCGCAGCGCCGTCCGGTCCGGGTGTTCGAGGGCCCGCGCGTCGAGGAGTTCCGGGACGGTGGTCGGGGCGGGCGGCACGGTGCTGGCGATGGCGTTCTCCGGTGCGATGCGGTGGGAGGGGGGTGGAGGAGGAGAAGGGAGAAGGGGGAAGGGGGAAGGGGGCGGTCGGGGGAGGGAGCGGAGGGCGGGCCGGCCCGCCCTCCGCTCCCGGACCGTCGGCGCGGGGTCACCCCAGGCGGTCGGCGGCCTCCTCCTCGCTGAGGGCGTCGATCTCGGCGATCAGCAGCGCCTCGATCCGGGCCGCCAGGGCCGCCGGGGTGGGGCTCTCGAAGACGTCGCGGATCGACACGTCGAGACCGACGTCGGCCCGGATGCGCGCGGCCACCCTGGTCACCAGGAGCGAGTCCCCGCCGAGGGCGAGGAAGTCGTCCAGCACGCCGACCTCCGGCACGCCCAGCACCTCCTGCCAGAGCCCGACCACCAGGGCCTCGGCCTCGGTGCGGGGCGCCACGCGCCGGGCCGCGCCCGCCGGGGCGGGGTCGGGCAGGGCCGCCGCGTCGAGCTTGCCGTTGGAGGTGAGCGGGAGGGTGTCCAGGAGCACCACGGCCTCCGGCACCATGAAGGCCGGCAGCCGCAGCGCCAGGTGCTCGCGCAGCTCGTCCGCCCCCGGCGCGGCCCCCGCGTCCCGCCCGGCGGCCTGCTCCGGGACGGCGTACGCGATCAGCCTGCGTCCGTCGCGGACGGTCACGACCGCGCGTCCGACGGCCGGGTGGGCGGCGAGGGCGGCCTCGATCTCGGCGGGTTCGATCCGGTAGCCGCGGATCTTCACCTGGTCGTCGGCCCGGCCGAGGAACTCCAGCTGCCCGTCGACGCACCACCGGACCCGGTCGCCGGTGCGGTACATCCGGCCGTCCGGGGCGTCGGCGAAGGGGTCGGGCAGGAAGGCCTCCGCCGTCAGCCCGGGCCGGGCCGGATAGCCGCGGGCCAGGCCGAGGCCGCCGATGTACAGCTCGCCCTCGGACCCGGCGGGCAGCAGGCCGCCGCGCTCGTCCAGGACGTAGAGCCGCACCCCCGGCAGCGGCCGGCCCAGCGGCGGACGCCGGCCGGCGCCGGACCCGCCGGCCGGCGCCCCGCCGAGTTCGCCCGCGGTGACGATGACGGTGGCCTCGGTCGGACCGTAGGTGTTGACCAGCCGCACGGCGTCGCCGTGCCGCTCCCGCCACCGGGCGACGGTGTCCGCGCGGGCCTCCGAACCGCCCAGGACCACCAGGCGCAGCGCCGGCGGCCACGGGACCGCGTCGCCGAGCGAGACCAGCTCCTGCCAGTACGCCGTGGGCAGGTCGAGCACGGTGACGGCCCGTCCCGCGCCGGTGCGCAGCAGGTCGGGCAGGGTCCGGCCGCCGCCCGGCAGCAGGACGACGCAGGCGCCCGCGGTGAGGGCGGGCCAGAGCTCCTCGGCGTGGGTGTCGAAGCCGAGGGAGGCGAACTGGACGATCCGGTCCCCGGGCCGCAGGCCGTACCCCTCCGGCCCGGCCATCCACCGGACGCGCTCGGCCAGGGCGGCGTGCTCGACGGCGACGCCCTTGGGCGTGCCGGTGGAGCCCGAGGTGTAGAGGAGGTAGGCGAGACCGCCGGGGTCCGTCCCCGGCAGCCGGGCCTCCGTGCCGGCGGCGGTGGGGGACGGCGGCGGGGTGGGCGGCTCCGGGAGGGCCGCCGCGGCCGGCGCGGGGACGCGCAGGACGGGGACGCCCCGGGCCGAGGCCTCCGGGTCCACCGCCCGGGACTCCCCGGGCCGCGATTCCCGGCCGTCCGCCTCGTCGGGCGCGTCCCCCGTGAGGAGCAGGGCCGCGTCCGCCTCGTCGAGCATCAGCCGCCGACGTTCGGCCGGGTGCGCGGGGTCGAGCGGCAGATAGCCCGCACCGGCCTTCCAGACCGCGAGCAGCGCGACGACCAGCTCGAAGGAGGGATCGATCCGGACGCCCACCGCACGGCCGGCCACCGGCCCCAGACGGAGCGCCAGTTCGGTCGAGGCGCGGTCGAGTTCCGCGTACGACAGGACGCGTCCGGCGCACGCGAGGGCGGGGGCGCCGGGGCGGGCGGCGACCTGTTCGGCGAAACCGCGCAGGATCGGACGGGCGTCCTCGGCGACGGCGGGCCCTGCACCGAGGGCGAGCAGCGCGGAGCGCTCCTCGCCGGACAGCAGCCAGTCGCCGTGCAGCGGTACGTCGACGTCCTCGACGGCCCGGGCGAGCAGGCGGCGGACCCGGCGCGCCAGGGCCTCGACCGTGGCGCGCTCGAAGAGCTCCCGGTCGAAGCAGAACGAGAGCGTCATCCCGCCGTCCGGGGTGCGCCAGCTGTCCAGCAGCAGATCGGTCTTGGCCCGGGCGAAGCCGGAGTCCATGTCCGCCGTCCGGACGCCCGCGGGCAGTGCGGCCCGCCCGTCGGCACCGGCGGGCTCGTACTGGCTCTGGTGGACGAAAACCGCCCGGTGGAGCGGGCCGGCGCCGGGCAGCACGGGCAGGCCCAGTCCGGCGGCCAGCCGCTCGACCGGGACGTCCTGGTGGGTCAGCGCGGCCATCGTGGCGGCGCGCACCCGGCGCAGCACGGTGCGGAAACCGGGCTCGCCGGTGAGGTCGGCGCGGATCACCCCGGTGCGCGAGAAGTAGCCGAGCAGGTCCTCGTGCGCGGTCTCGTTGCGGCCGGCCAGCGGGGTGCCGACGGCGAAGTCGTGGCAGCCGCTCCAGCGGGCCAGCACGCACTGGTAGGCGGCGAGCAGCACCATGAACGGGGTGCAGCGCTGCTCGCGGGCGAGGGCGTCGATCCCGGCGACCTGCCCGGCTCCGAGGGCGAGGTCGACGAAGCCCGCCGGGTGGGCGGGTTCGGCGGGCCGGGGGTGGTCCAGCGGCATCCGCAGGGTGCCGACGCCGGCCAGGCGTCCGCTCCAGTACGCGAACGCCTCCTCGGCCGCACCGCCGTCCAGCCGGTTCCGCTCGGCCGCCGCGAAGTCGCCGAACTGGAGCTTCAGGTCCGCGAGTTCGGCGGGCGCCTCGCCGGTCTCCTCGCGGTACAGGGCGATCAGCTCACGCCACAGCACGGTGAACGACCAGCCGTCGGAGACGATGTGATGGACCACCAGCACCAGGGCGTGCTCGTGCTCGCCCGCGCTGACCAGGACGGCCCGCAGCGGTGGCCGCTCGGCCAGGTCGAAGGGGGCGTTGACGAAGGGGGCGCAGGCCGCGGTGAAGGACTCCTCGGCCGCGTCCGGGACCGGCACCCGGTCGAGCGCGACGTCCCTGACGGGTTCCACGAGCTGGACGGGGTGTTCGCCCTCCATGGCGAACCGGGTGCGCAGCACGTGGTGCCGGGCGGTCAGCCGGGTGAGCGCCGCGCCCAGTGCCCGGGCGTCGAGCGGACCGCTCCACCGGCGGGTCAGGTACATGTTGAACCCGGCGTCCCCCGGGTCCAGTTGCTGGAGGAACCAGAGGCGGCGCTGCTCGTCGGTGAGCGGGTGGCGGGCGATCGGGGCCGGGGCCGGGGCCGGCGTCGGGGGTGTGGCCGTGGCCGTGGCCGGGGTTGTGCTCGTGGTCGTGGTCGGGGAGGTCATGCGTCTCTCTCGCTTCTCGCGCGGGCCTTCAGGGTCTCCAGGCCGATCAGGTCGTCGGACTCGGCGTCCGGGACTTCCCTGTCGAAACGGGCCAGGACGGGAACGCAGAAACTGATCAGGGCCAGTGCGGCCATGGCGAGGCCGAACACCAGGTAGAGCAGGCCGATGCCGCGCCCGTCGCCGGTGCCGATCACCGCGCCGACGGTCGACGCCAGCGCGCCGCCCTCGTCCATGAGGGGCTGGAGCAGTCCGGGACCCGCCGGGGCGACCAGGGCGAAGCCGATCGGCAGGGTCGACCAGGCGACCATGGTGTTCACCGCGATCACCCGGCCGTGGAAGCGCATCGGCACCTTGGTCTGGACGACGGTCGCGTAGATGCCGTTGAGCAGCGCCAGCCCGTACGTCATGCCGAACGCCCCCGCGGCGACCACGGCCACCGAGGGCCGCAGTCCGGTGACGAAGCAGGCGGCGGCGAGACCGAGGGCGGCGAGGAGGACACCGCGCATCCGCATCCGCCGGGGGCCTCCCCAGACCAGCAGGGTCAGTCCGCCGAGGACGGCACCGAGGCCGGCCGCGGTGGAGACCCAGCCCGCCGCCGCCGTCGAGGAGAAGGAGAGCACCAGCGGGGTGACGAGCAGGAAGAGCGGGGAGAGGAAGACGTTCAGCGCCGCGAACCAGAACAGCATGGCCCGGAAGTGCCGGCTCCCCAGCGCCCTGCGGAAGCCCGCCCGGATCTCGGCGCCGACGCTCTCGCGGCGGGTGGCCGCCATCGCGTCGGGGAAGCGGACCGCCAGGGTGACGCCGGTGGCGAGCAGGTAGGTGACGACGTCGAAGACCAGGATGCCGCCGAGACCGACCACGTGCAGCACGCCGACCGCGATCAGCGGGACGAGGAACTGGGCGAGGCCCAGGGCCATCTGGACGACGCCGTTCGCCCGGCCCAGGAAGCGCTTGGGCACCAGCTGCGGCACCGCCGAACCCCAGGCCACGCGCTGGAAGGCGAGCGCGGCGGAGAGCAGCGAGATCATCAGGTAGCAGTGCCAGACCTCCAGCGAGTCGCCGAGGTGGAGCGCCAGCAGGGCGGCCTGGGTGAGGCCGGCCGCGACGTCGCCCCACAGCATCACCCGGCGGCGGTCGCCGCGGTCGACGACCGCACCGGCCAGCGGGGCGACCACGACGCCGGGCACGAGGCCGAAGGCGGCGAGCAGCCCGAGCTGGGCCAGCGAACCGGTCTGGAGGTAGAGCCAGATCGGCAGGGCGAACTCGGTGAGCGCCGAGCCGATCATCGAGAGCTGCTGCCCGGTGGCGATCGCCAGGAACCGGCCCATCGTCGGCCGCACGGGCCGCCGTTCGCGCGTCTTGCCCGCCGCCCTCCCCGGCCGGTCGGCCGTCGGCCCGGCGGCCGTCGGCCCACCGGGGGAGCCCGTTCCGGACGCGGGGGAGCCCGTTCCGGACGCGGACCGCGGCCCTGCGAGGGCGTCCGCTCCTGCGACGGCGTCCGCTCCGTTGGCATCGTCCGCGCCGGTCCCGCCGGACGCCGCGGCGGTCGCGGCCTCCGCACCGGCCGTGAGCCCGGCCCCGGCACGGAGAGCGGTTCCGGTACGCAGAGCGGTCGCGGCCTCCGTACCCGCGTCCTCGTGGGACAGGCCGGCCAGCCACCACGTGGCGTCGGCGGTGCGGCCGTGGCGCGCCTCCGTCCCGGCGGCGAGGGAGCGGTGCACCTCCGTCAGGATGTCCGCCAGCTCCGCCGCCCGGTACTTGAGATAGAAGTGCCCGGCCTCGTCCAGGACCACCACGGCGGCGGTCCGGGAGATCCGGTGCCACTCGCGGAACCGCTCCTCGTAGAACTCGGTCGCCGGGTCGCGGTCGCCGCAGACGGCGATGACCGGCGCCCTGAGGGTGCCGCCCTCGCTCTCGTACAGCTCGCCGAAGTACCGCTCGGCGTCCTGCGTGCCGATCCGGCGGTTGCGCACGATCAGCCTCAGCTGCTCCTCGTCGACCTCGTCCACGTCGAGCCCCGCCGCGGCCAGCGCGTTGATCATGCCCTGGTCGCTGCGCAGGCGGGCGGCCAGTTCGGCGAAGCGCTCGGCCAGCGCGGCGCCGCGGCCCCGCGGGCGGGCGAACGGGAAGATGCCCCCGAGGTGGACGGCGTCGATCTCCCGTCCCGCGGCCTCCACCCGGCGGGCGATCTCGACCGTCAGCCGGACCCCGACCCCGCAGTGCCCGTACAGCACCAGGCGTCCGGGGACGTTCGCGAGGATCTCCTCGGCGCAGAGCCGGGCGACCTCGTCGGTGTCCATCGCCTCCTCGCCCAGTTCGTGGCCGGGGACGGCGAGGGAGTGCAGGGCCCAGTCCGCGGGCAGGGCGTCGGCGAGCGGCTTGTAGATGAGCGCGCTGCCGCCTCCGTAGGGGGCGCAGACCACGCTGGCGCTCACCCGGCGGCGCTCGGGGGTGAGCCGGTGCAGCAGCCGGCGCGGCCCGGTCCCCTCCTCGGGGGCGGTCACCCGGGCGGCGAGCCGGCGGACCGTCGGGTGGGTGAAGAGGTCCATCACGCCGACCGGCGTCGCCAGGCCGGGGAAGGCCCGGCGCATCCGGGCGACCACCTGGGTGGCGAGCAGGGAATGGCCGCCGAGCTCGAAGAAGTCGTCCAGCGCGCCGACCCGGGGGACCCCCAGCAGCTCCGCCCACAGGGCGGCGATCACCTCCTCCGTCCCGTCCTCGGGCGGGACGTGGACGCCGTCCGCCGGGCCGTCCGCGGGCTCGGGCAGCGCCTTGCGGTCGACCTTGCCGTGCGGGAGCAGGGGAAGCCGCTCCAGCGTCACGTAGCGGGCCGGGACCATGTAGTCCGGCAGGACCTCGCCCAGGGCGGCGCGCAGCTCGGCGGTGGCGGGCGGCGGGTCGCCGGCGGGGTGCTCCAGATAGGCGACGAGGTTCTGCCGGACGCCCTCGCCCCGGGCCAGGACCACCGCCTGGGTGATGCCGGGCAGGGCGGTCAGCGCGGCCTCGATCTCGCCCGGCTCGACCCGGTGGCCCCGGACCTTGATCTGGTCGTCGGCGCGGCCCAGGTACTCCAGGGTCCCGTCGGCCCGCCAGCGGGCCAGGTCGCCGGTGCGGTACATCCGCGGTCCGCCGGTACCCGTCCCGGTATCGGCACCGGTGTCCGTCCCGGTACCGGTGTCGACCGGATCGGCACCGGCACCGGCCCGACCGTCGTCGAGGCCGTGGAGGCCGTGGTCCGCACCGGCGTACGGGTCCGGCAGGAAGCGTTCGCGGGTCAGGTCCGGCCGCCCGAGGTAGCCGCGGGCCAGCCGGTCCCCGCCGACGTACAGCTCACCGGTGACCCCGGGCGGCACGGGTGCGCCGGCCGCGTCCAGCACGTAGCAGCGTCCGCCGGCCAGCGGGCTGCCGATCGGGGTGCTGCCCGGCATGGACAGGCCCTCGGCGGTGACCTCGTGGACGGTGATGCCGACCGTCGCCTCGGTCGGCCCGTAGTGGTTGAACACCGCGCACGTGCCGAGCGCGGCGATGCCCGCCGCCCAGGACCAGGAGCTGGCCTCGCCGCCCAGGACCAGGGACCGGCGCGGCAGGAGCCGTTCGAGGGGCGCGTCGGCGGTGAGCGCGGCCAGGTGGGAGGGCGTCATCTTCAGGTGGTCGATGCCCGCCCGCTCGATCTCCGCGGCCAGTTCCACCCCCGCGATGCGGCGCGGCAGCAGGTGGACCCGGCCGCCGGTGGTGAGCGCCAGGTAGAGCATGGTCATGCTGAAGTCGAAGGCGAGCGACTGCACCAGTCCGTAGGAGGCCCCGGGCTCGATCCGCAGGCGTTCGGCCGCGCCCGCGAGGTAGTTGAGGAACTGCCGGTGCTGCACCGCCACGCCCTTGGGCGCGCCGGTGGAGCCCGAGGTGTAGATCACGTACGCGAGGTGGTCGGCGCCCGAGAGCTCCTCCAGGGGCGCCCCGTCCCCCTCCTCCGCGGGCCGGCCGCCGTCGTCCCCCGCGCCGTCGCCGCCGTCCGTCAGCAGGTCCGCCGCGGGGTGGTCGCCGAACCGGGGGCGCAGCGCGCTGTCGGTGACCAGGACCTTGGCCCCCGCGTCGGCGACCAGGCGGGCGAGGCGGGCGGGGGGCTGCTCGGGGTCGAGCGGCAGGTAGCCGCCGCCCGCCTTCAGGACCGCGACCAGCGCGACCGCCAGTTCGGCGGACTGCTCCAGGCAGACGGCCACCCGGTCGTCCGGCCCCACGCCGAGCGCCCGCAGCCGCCGGGCCAGGGCGGTGGCGCGGCGGTCGAGGTCGCCGTGGGTCACGGTGCGGTCCTCGAAGACCAGCGCGGGCGCGTCGGGGGTGCGGGCCGCGGCATCGGCCAGTGCCCGGGTGAGGGTGGCGGGGCCGCCCTCCGGGAGCGCGGGACCGGCGGCCCACTCCTCCAGGACCGCGGCCCGCTCGGCGGCGCCGAGCAGCGGGAGCCGGTCGACCGGCAGCGAGGGGTCGGCGGCACCGGCCGCGGTCAGCAGCTCGAACCGCTCCACGAGGCGCTCGACCGTGCCGGCGTCGAAGAGGTCGGTGCGGTAGGTGAGCAGGCCGTAGAGGCCGCCGTCCGCCTCCTCGCGCATGTAGAGGGCGAGGTCCGCGTGGGTGGTGGTGGCCTCGTAGCCGAAGCCCTCGGCGGCCGGGCCGGCGGCCCCGGCGGAGGTGGCCGAGCGGTCCCCGTAGTTCTGGAAGGCGAAGGTGGTCTGGAAGACGGCGGCGCGGCTGACGTCGCGCTCCACCGCGAGGTCGCCGACCATCTGCTCGAACGGCACCTCCTGGTGCGCGTACGCGTCGAGCGTGGTCTCCCGGACCCGGCTGATCAGCCGGCCGAAGTCGAGGTCGGGGGAGAGCCGGGCCCGGATCGGCAGCATGTTGACGAACGCGCCGACCACGTTCTCCAGTTCACGGTGGAGGCGGCCGGCGACGGCGGAGCCGACCGCGAAGTCGCGGCTGCCGGAGTGCCGTCCCAGCAGGGCCTGGAAGGCGGCCATCAGCACCATGTACGGGGAGGCGCCGTGGGCCCGTGCCACCTCGCCGATCCGCCGGGAGAGCGCGGGACTCCAGCGGAACTCGACCGCCGCCCCGTCGAAGGTGAGGAGCGGCGGGCGGGGCCAGTCGGAGGGCAGCTCCAGGGCCGGGACGCCGTCGAGTTCGCCGCGCCAGTACGCCCGCGAGGCGTCGAGCGTCCCGCTGTCGATCCGGTCCCGCTGCCAGACCGCGTAGTCGCCGAACTGGACTTCCAAAGCCGGAAGTTCGCCGGGTTCGCCGTGGGCGTGGTGGGCGTAGCGGAGGTCGAACTCGCGGTGGAGGAGGTCGATCGACCAGCCGTCGCAGACGATGTGGTGCATCACCAGGGCCAGGACGTGGTCGTCCTCGGCGACGCGGACGACCAGGGCGCGCAGCAGCGGTCCGGTCCCGAGGCCGAAGGGCTCGGCGATGAGCGCGCCGAGTTCGGCGGCGGCGCGCGCCTCCGGGTCCGGGTCCGCGCCGGCGTCCCGGTACGCGGCGGCGAAGGGCGCCGGTTCGGCGACCCGGACCTCGGCGGTGCCGGACTCGGTGGTGCGGAAGGTCATCCGCAGGCTCTCGTGCCGGGTCACCAGGTCGGTCAGCGCGGCGTCGACCGCGGCGCGGTCGAGGGGCCCGCGGAGGCGGCGGGCGGGCGCCAGCGTGTACGCCGTGGAGCCGGGGGCGAACTGGTCCATGAACCAGAGCCGTTCCTGGCCGCTGGAGAGGGGCGGCGCGGTGTCCGCCGGACGGGGGTCCACCACCCGGGCGGGGGCCGCGGCGCCGCGCAGCCTCCGGCTGAGCAGGGCGCGCTTGGTCTCGGACCAGCCGGCGGGCAGGTCCTGGGTATCCGTCATGGGGTTCCTGTTCGGGCGTGCGGTGAGGTGAGCGGAGGGGTGCGGGCACGGCGGGGCCCGGGCGCGGCGCTGCGGCCGCGCCCGGTGCGAGGGACGTGCGGGCCGGGCCGTCCGCCCCCGGATCCCGCCGGTCGGGCCCGCGTCGCCCGGTGCCGTGCACCGCGA
Organism: Streptomyces omiyaensis; assembly: GCF_014650895.1. Classification (GTDB taxonomy): domain Bacteria; phylum Actinomycetota; class Actinomycetes; order Streptomycetales; family Streptomycetaceae; genus Streptomyces; species Streptomyces omiyaensis. The sequence continues at coordinate 289,818 of NZ_BMVV01000005.1, read as the reverse complement.
GGCGGAGCGGTGCCCGTGTACGGGGGACGTACCCGGGTGTCCCGGCGACGCTTCGAGGTGCGGTGGCGGGCGGTGCGGGCCGGGCGGGATCCGGAGGGGACGGTCTAGCGGAGGGCGCGGACGGCGGCGGCGATGCCGGCCGGCGTCGGGACGTCGAAGAAGACGTCGAGGTCCACTTCCACGCCGAGCGCGTCGCGGATCCGGGCGGCGATCCGCACCACCGTCAGCGAGTGCCCGCCGAGGTCGAAGAGGTCGTCCTCGGGGCCGACGTCGGGCAGGCCGAGCACCTCGGCCCAGATCCGGCGGACCGTGCCGGTCGTCCCGTCGCCGTCGTCGCCGTCCCCGGCGCCGCCGGTGACGGGGGGCGCCGGGGACTCGCGGGGAGGCACGGGCAGGGCCCGCCGGTCCAGCTTCCCGTTCGGGGTGAGCGGCAGGCGCTCCAGGGCGAGCCAGCGCTGCGGCGCCATCGCGGCGGGCAGCGTGCGCAGGAGGTGGTCGCGCAGCTCGGCGGGGGCGGGCGGCCGGGCGCCCGCGGCCGGGACCAGGTAGCCCGCGAGGAAGGGCTCGCCGTCCTCCTCGGTGCGGACGGCGACGGCGGCCTGGGCGAGGCCCGGGTGCTCCAGCAGGGCGGACTCGATCTCGCCGAGTTCGATCCGGTGGCCGCGGATCTTGACCTGGTCGTCGATCCGGCCGAGGAAGACGAGTTCGCCGTCGGGGGTCAGGACGGCCTGGTCCCCGGTGCGGTAGAGCCGGGTGCCGGGCGGCCCGAACGGGTTGCGCACGAAGCGCTCGGCGGTGAGTCCCGGCCGGCCGAGGTAGCCGTGGGCGACGCCGTCCCCGCCGATCAGCAGCTCGCCGGGGATGCCGAGCGGGGCGGGCCGCAGCCGCTCGTCGACGACGTAGACCTGGGTGTTGGCGATCGGGCGGCCGATCGTGACCCGCTCGGGTGCGGCCGGGAGCTCGGCGCAGGTGGACCAGACGGTGGTCTCGGTGGGGCCGTACACGTTGAACAACCGGGCCGTGCGCGCGCGCAGTTCGCGGGCGAGCGGCAGGGGCAGCGCCTCGCCGCCGGCCAGGCCCGTGACGGCGGAGAGCGCGTCGGGCCCGGTCCCCGCCGCGAGCATCACCCGCCATCCGGACGGGGTGGCCTGGACGTGGGTGACGCCCTCGGTGCCGATCAGCGCGAGCAGTCCGGGGCCGTCGACGGCGAGGCCGTCCGGGGCCAGGACCAGCCGGCCGCCGGTGATCAGCGGCAGGTAGAGCTCCAGCGCGGAGATGTCGAAGGAGAGCGAGGTCAGCCCGAGCCAGGCGTGCCCGGGGCCGGAGCCGAGCAGGCCGGCGAAGGAGGTGAGCAGGTTGACCAGCGCCCGGTGGCCGACCGAGACGCCCTTGGGGCGGCCCGTGGAGCCGGAGGTGTAGAGGACGTACGCGACGTCGTCGGGTCCGGGCGGGGTTCCGGCGGGGGCCCCGGGGCCGGTCCCGGCGGGGTCCTGCCGGGGTGCCGGGAGGCGCAGGACGGCGGGGGCGGCGTCGGCGACCTCGGGCGCGGGCTCGCGGTCGGCGAGCAGCAGTACGGCTCCGGAGTCGCGCAGGACGAGGGCGAGGCGCTCGGCCGGGTAGCCGGGGTCCAGCGGCAGGTAGGCGGCGCCGGCGGCGAGGGTGGCGAGCAGGGCGGCCGGCAGGTCGGCGGTGCGGTCCAGGTGGAGGGCGACCAGATCGCCGGGCCGGACCCCCGCCGTGCGCAGGTCTAACGTCAACCGGTCGACTCGCAGCAGGAGTTCGCGGTAGCTGAGGTGGGTGCCGGCCGCGCTGACCGCGAGGGCCCCGGGGGTCGCGGCGGCCTGGGCGCGGACCAGGTCGAGCACGGTCCGGTCGGCCGGGTAGGGCCGGGCGGTGGCGTTCGGCCCGGTGGTCACGGCCCGCAGTTCGGCGGCGTTCAGGAGCGGCAGGTCGGCGAGGGGGGCGCCGGGGGAGGCGACCGCGCCGCCGAGGAGGGTGCGGTAGTGGCCGGCGATCCGGCGGGCGGTCTCCCGGTCGAGCGCGGAGGGGTCGTACTGGAGGCTGAAGTCGAGCCCGCCACCGGGGGTTTCGGCGGTGCCGGGCGCCTCGACGATCTGGAGGTGGAGGGTGTTGCGGGCCGCGCGGTTGTACACGGCCCAGGCGATCCGGGCGCCGGTGCCGGCGAACTCCGGATCGGCCCCGCGCCGTCGGTAGCCGAGCGAGACGGCGGTCAGGCCGACACGGGGGCCGAGGCCGGTCACGGCGGAGCCGAAGGGCACCCGGCGGTACGGGTACCCGGCGCGCAGCTCGGCCCGGACGGCGGCGGCGAAGGCGGCGAAGGCGGCGGTGTCCGGGGCCGCGGGGGCGGGGACGCCGGTGTCGGCGGTGGGGCTCGGCGCGTCGGACGGGGGCGCGTGGACGGGCAGTTCGTTGACGAACATGCCGATCTCGTCCGCGAGTTCGGGCGTCCGCGTGGAGAGCGGGACGGACACCGGCACCGCCTCGCCGCCGTAGCGGCGCAGCAGCGCGTGCAGTGCCGTGAGCAGGAATTCGAAGACCGTGACGCCGGCGAGGGCGGCCGCGGCGGCCAGCTCGCCCGCGCCGGCCCCGTCGAGGTGCCACTCGACCGTCCCGCCGGCCCCCGTGCCGGACGGGGTGCGCGGTGCGGCGGGCAGCACCGGTTCGGTGGCGGCCGCCCAGCGCGGCCCGTACCACGCCGCGGCCCGCCGCACGGTCTCCGGATCGGCGTCCGGCGGGGAAGGCCGGTGCGGCTCGAACGGCCCAGCCGGTGCGTCCGGTGCGAAAGCCCCGGCTCGTCCAGGGCCTCCCGCCCGCGCGGAGGATCCGGCCGCCGTCGGCACCGCCGCCCCGGGCGGGGGCGCCGAGCCGTACGCGGCCGCGAGGTCCCTGGCCAGGACGTCCTTGGAGTTGCCGTCGAAGACCGCGTGGTGGGCGGTGAAGAGGAGTTCTGCGCTCCCGTCGGCGCGCCGGTGCAGGGTGAAGCGGCTGAGCGGGCCGGTCTCCAGGGAGAAGGGGCGGGCGGCCTCCTCCTCCAGCCGCCGCTCCAGCTCGGCCTCGTCGGCGGGCGCGTCGAGCACGACGAGCCCGGGGCACCGGGCCGCGGCTTCCTGCCAGACCTCGCCGTCGTGTTCCACGAGGCGGGCGGAGAGGGCCGGGTGGCGCCTGGTCACGGCGGTCACGGCGCGGTCCAGCGCGCCCGTGTCGACCCGGTCGAAGGAGATCCGCAGGGGCATGTGGAACGCCTCGCGGGCCAGTCCCAGCCGATCGGTCAGCCAGACCCCTCGCTGGGCGGGGGAGGCCGGTATGCGGTCGGACCGGGAGAGGACTTCGGACATCGGCGGCTCGCTTAGGACGTCGGAGCGGAGTGGCGGAGGTGCTGTGGGCGAACGTGCGGCAGCGGGACGGGTCGCGGGCCGCCGCGCACCGGCGCGTCGGACGCGGTCGGCGGTCCGGGGCGGCCGGGTGCGGCGGAAGGGCACCGGCCGTCGTACGAGGCCGGTCCTCCCCCCGGGGACCGGCCGACGGCCGTGGGCGGTCGGGATCGCCGGGCATGCCGGGATGCCCGGAGGTGCCGGGTATCTCCGGCCCCGCCCGATGCAGCCCAATGGTCCAGACCTGTCGAGAGATTCGCACACCGCCCCAGCACCGTCAAGAGTCGTCCACCGCCCGGAATCAGCCCCCATGTCCGCGTAGGGCCCCACCGACTTGCACCTGAACATCCTTGTGTATGAAGAGATCTGAGGATGAATCAGTACACGGGGGTTCCGGTCGGCGGGCGAGGATGTGCCGCGCGGCCCCGTCCGGGTGGGGCACACTGGCGGCGTGCGCATCGTGATGATGACGGCGGGTTCACGGGGTGACGTCGCGCCGTACACGGGTCTGGGCGCCGGTCTCGTACGGGCCGGGCACGAGGTGACGCTGGCGGCGCACGGGGTGTTCGAACCCCTGGTGGCGGGGTCGGGGGTGCGGTTTCGGCCACTGCCCGTGGATCCCCGCGCCGAGCTGCACTCCGCGCGGGGGCGGCGCCTGCACGACGCGCGCACCGGCGCGGGCAAGCTCGTGCGGCTGGCGTCGATGGCCCGGGGGGCCGTCGACGCGATGACGGCGGACCTGGTGGAGGCGGCGCGCGAGGGCGAGGTCCTGCTGGTCGGCGGGGCACTGGGGCCGCTCGGCCACGCCCTCGCCGAGGGCCTGTCCGTGCCCTCCCTCGGGCTGCACCTCCAGCCGCTCCATCCGACCGGGGAGTTTCCCGCCCCGGTCCTGGGCACGCGCTCCCTGGGAGCGGTGGGGAACCGGCTCGGCGGACGGGTCGTGACGGCCACGGTGGAGCTGCTCTTCTCCGACGCCGTACGGTCGCTGCGGCGGTACGGGATCCGGCCGGCGGGCCGGTCCCGGCGGCCGGCGCGGCCGGTGCTGCACGGCTACAGCGAGCTCGTCGTCCCCCGCCCCCGGGACTGGCCGGCGGAGCTGGAGGTGGCCGGATACTGGTGGCCGCACGAGACCGGACGGCTGCCCCGCGAGGTGGAGGACTTCCTCGCCGCCGGACCCCCACCGGTCTTCGTCGGCCTGGGCAGCGCCACCGTCCCCGATCCCGAGCGGGTCAGCCGCGAGGTCGTCACCGCGCTGCGCGCGGCGAAGGTGCGCGGGATCGTCCAGCGCGGCTGGGCGGGCCTCGCGGCCGGGGACGACGACATCCTGACCGTCGGCGAGGTGCCGCACTCCCTGCTGTTCCCCCGCACGGCCGCGGTCGTCCACCACGCGGGGGCGGGCACGACCGGCGCCGTCCTGCGGGCCGGGGTGCCCACCGTGCCGGTGCCGGTCCAGTTCGACGCGGCGTTCTGGGCGTCCCGCCTGACCGTGCTGGGCACCGCTCCCGGAGCGGTACCGCTGCGGCGCCTCACCTCCGCGAACCTGGCCGCGGCGCTGCGCCGCGCGACGCGGGACGACGTCCACCGCGAGCGCGCCCGCGCACTGGCCGACCGCCTGGCCGCGGAGGACGGCGTGGCGCCGGTGCTCGCCGCGCTGGACCGGCTCTCGCGCTGAGGCCCCGAAGCGCCCGCCCGCGGCCCGTCTCTCTCCCCTCGGTGTGCTTCCGCGTCGGACCGGCCCTCGCGCCGAGGGTCCGAAGCGCCCGCCCGCGGCACTCGCGCCGGCGGCCCGCGAACCTCCCCCCGTGAGCCTCGCCTTTGGCGGGCTCCCGCGTCGGCGACCTGCGGTTCTCCGTCCGTCGCGTCCCCGTCCCGCCCTCCCTTCCCGTCTCAGCGGTTGACAGGTTCATCTCATCGTCACCATTCTTGAGAGCGCTCTCACGAGCTTTCGTCCCTTGTCCGGAGTCCCCACCTCCGAGGAGCCCCCATGTCCCCACGGCACCGGCGCACCCCCGTCAGGCTCGTCTCCCTGGCCGCCGCCGCCCTCATCGGCACCACCGTCGCCGTCGTCGGAACGGCCGACCCCGACCCGGCCTCCGCCGCCGTCCCCGCCACGATCCCGCTCACCTTCACGAACAACTCCGGTCGCGGCGAGCAGGTCTACGTCTACAACCTCGGCACCGAGCTCTCGACGGGCCGACAGGGCTGGGCGGACGCGAACGGCACCTTCCACCCCTGGCCGGCCGGGGGCTCGACCCCGGTGCCCGCGCCCGACGCCGCCATCACCGGCCCGGCCGCCGGCCGGTCGATGACGATCCGGCTGCCGAAGTTCTCCGGCCGGATCTACTTCAGCTACGGACAGAAGCTGGTCTTCAAGCTGGCGACGGGCGGCCTCGTGCAGCCCGCGGTGCAGAACCCCACCGACCCCAACCGGAACATCCTCTTCAACTGGTCCGAGTACACCCTCAACGACGCGGGCCTGTGGCTCAACAGCACCCAGGTCGACATGGTCTCGGCGCCGTACGCCGTCGGCGTGAAGCGCCCCGACGGCTCCGTCGCCACCACCGGCCGCCTCAAGCCCGGCGGCTACCGGGGGATCTACGACGCCCTGCGCGCCCGCCCCGGCGGCTGGGCCGGCCTGGTCCAGACCCGGGCCGACGGCACGGTGCTGCGCGCGCTGGCGCCCGGCCACGGCATCGAGGCCGGCGCCCTGCCCGCGGGGGTGATGAACGACTACATCAACCGCGTCTGGACCAAGTACGCCACCTCGACCCTGACCGTGACGCCCTTCGCCAACCAGCCCTCCGTGAAGTACTACGGCAGGGTCTCGGGCAACGTCATGAACTTCACCAACGGCTCCGGGGCCGTCGTCACCTCCTTCCAGAAGCCCGACTCCGATAGCGTCTTCGGCTGCTACAAGCTCCTGGACGCCCCGAACGACCAGGTGCGGGGCCCCATCTCCCGTACCCTCTGCGCGGGTTACAACCGCTCCACCCTGCTCACCAACCCCAACCAGCCCGACACCTCGCCGGCCTCCTTCTACAAGGACGCGGTGACCAACCACTACTCCCGCGTGATCCACGAGCGGATGGCCGACGGCAAGGCCTACGGCTTCGCCTTCGACGACGTCGGCGCGCACGAGTCCCTGGTGCACGACGGCGACCCGCAACAGGCGTACGTCACGCTCGACCCGTTCGACTAGGACGGGCCGTTCGACCGGGGCGGGCTGTTCTACCAGGGCGGGCCGTTCGACCAGGGCGGGCCGTGGAGGCACGGCGGCCGCGCGGCGTTTCCGGACGCGTGCGCGGCGCCGGGTCCGCGCGGCCTCACGTCCGGGACCTCAGCACGTCGACCTCGCAGCCCGGTGCGAAGGGGTCCGAAGCCGTGCTCGACCAGCCAGCGGACCGTCAGCAGGCTTCGCAGCGACCACCACGCACGGACCACGTCGAGGTCGACGCCGGTGCCGTAGCCGGCGAGGACGTCGTCGAGGTGCTCCTCGTGCCCGAGCGTGAGGGTGGCGAGGTCGTACAGGGCATCGCCCCGGCCCGCCTCGGACCAGTCGATGACGCCCGTCACCTCGTCGCCGTCGACGAAGACGTGCGCGACCTGCAGGTCGCCGTGGGTGAACGCCGCGGTCCACGGCCGGAGCGCGGCCTCGGCGGCCCGGCGGTTGCGGGTGACCAGGCCGGCGGGCAGGAGACCGCTCGCCACGAGCAGCTCGCACTCGTCGTCGAGTTCCGCCGCCAGCGCGGCGCCGCTCCGCCCGGCCCGTCCCTCCCGGGCGGGCGGCGGCGCGTCGTGCAGCTCGTGGAGGGCGGCGCCCGCCGCGGCCCATGCCGCCGGCGATCCGGTCGACGGCCCGCCGAGGCGCCCGAGCGCCGTCCCCGGGAGGGCGGCGAGCGCGAGGACGGGCGGCCTGCGCCACAGGATCTCCGGGGTCGGGACCGGCGCGAGGGACATCGCCTCGACCTCGGCGTCGATGCGCGCCTGATCGGCGTCCACCTTCAGGAACACCTCGCCGACGCGCAGGGTGGCGCGCTCGGAGTGGGCGACGAGGACCTCGACCTCATCCATGGGCGCCCAGTATCCCGGAAGCGATCACCGGCGTCGCCGGACCCGTCGCCTGCGGCGAGGCGTCCGGCCGCGTCCCCCTTCGCCACCCGCGAGCCGCCCGCGAGCCCCGTGCGCGCCACCGAGCCCCGTGCGCGCCACCGGACCCCATGCGCGCCACCCGACCCCGACCGCGCCACCGGACCCCGGCCGCGCCACCGGACCCCGGCCGCGCCACCGGCTGCGGTGACGACCGGGGTGCCGGCCCGGCCCGTTCGGCGGAGTGGGGCGCCGGGCGCCCGCGGGCTCACAGGCCCATGGCGAGAGGCCGTGCGGGAACCCCCTCCTCGATCAGCCTGCCCATGTGGACGGCGAGATCGCGCGGGCCGAAGAGATCCGGGCCCGGGTGGTCGGCGATCTCCGGCAGGCGCCACCAGCGGAACCCCGTGATGTTCTCCGCGAGCAGCTCGGCGCGCGAGAGCGTCCCCTCCGGGTCGAAGGCCGCGGTGCGGACCAGGAAGTAGTCCTGGAGGGCCCCGTCGTACCCCTGCACGTAGTCGGACGCCACCACCCTCCGGTGCCACACGTGGGGCGGCGACCCTTCGACCGCGAGTCCGGTCTCCTCCCGCAGTTCGCGGCGGAGGGCCTCGTACGGCGTCTCGCCCGGCTCCACGCCTCCGCCCGGCGTCGCCCAGACCGACCTCCCGGGGAGGGAGAACCTGCACAGCAGGATCCGGTCCTCCTCGTCGAGGACGATCGCGCGCACCGAGTGACGCAGGTTCAGTGAGGTCATCGGCCCAGCCTAGGCGCGTGCCGCAGCCCCCGTCCCCCGTTCCGTGACGCGGCGTGCGGCACCCGGGCGCCGCACACCGGCGGGGACCGGCGGCGCCGCCCGGCGCCGTGTCAGGGCGTCAGCGGTCCGGCCAGCACCCGCGCCCCCGCCTCGCGGTCCCCGGCCCAGGCCACCGACCCGGTGTCCCGGGGCAGGCGCCCCCACAGCGTCAGCAGCAGCTCCTCGGCCGTGCCCGAGAGCTCCGCGACCGGCTCGCCGGTCCCGAAGGTCCAGCCGTCGCCGGTGTCGGTGGCGGTGATCCGCACGGCCTGGCCGGGGAGGCGGGCGGCGCCCCTGTCGATCATGCGGAGCGCCATGGTGTCGAAGACCTCGGCGACGCCGTCGGCGGCGAGCGCCGGATCCATCGGCGTCGTCGCACCGCGCGTGTGCTCGGCGTCCCACCGGTGCATCAGCGTCTCCTGGCTGCGGCGCCGGCGCCAGAAGCCGACCGTGTGGGGCGGGAAGAAGCTCCACGCCGAGGCCGAGGGGTCGGCCGACAGCGTCCGCACGAGCGCGTCCGCCGTCCCGGCGTACCAGGCCCTCAGGCCCTCCGGGTCCCGGGGCGGGGAGTCCTCGTCGTAGCGGTCGCCGCGCCCCTCCTCGACCGCGGCGACGACCCAGAGGTTTCCCGCCCCCATGTGCACGGCCAGATCCACGAGCCGCCAGTCGCCGCAGTGCTCGACGGGAGCCGACAGGTCCCCCTCCAATGCGGCGCCGAACGCGTCCAGTTCACGTCGAAGTGCCTTCAAGTGGTCCACGGCGCCAAAATACAGTCCGGGCCGGGGGCGTCCGCGGGAATCTCCGCAGGCACCGCCCGGAAGGCGACCCTCTAGGATCCTGTATCCGCGGGGCGTCCGACGGGACGCGCCCGGGAGTCGTGCCGGCGAAGCGGTGCCGGCGGGGTCGTGCCGGCGGCATCGTGCCGGCGGGGTCGTGTCTACGGGGGAGAGCTTCGGTGTTCGGAATCATCAGGCCGTGCCGTCATCGGCTGGGCGAGGGACTGCGTACCGAGTGGATGGCGCACCTGTGCGGGCTGTGCCTCGCCCTGCGCGGCGAGTACGGGCAGTTCGCGAGGGTGGCCACCAACTACGACGGGCTGATCGTCTCGGTGCTGACCGAGGCGCAGTCGGAGCGCACCGGCGACTGGCGGCGGGCCGCCGGTCCGTGCCCGCTGCGCGGGATGCGGTCGGCGGACGTGGCGCAGGGCGAGGGAGCGCGGCTGGCGGCGACGGTGTCGCTGGTGCTGGCCGCGGCGAAGATACGCGACCACGTGGCCGACGGCGACGGGCTGGTGGGGCGCCGTCCGGTGGCCCTCGCGGCACGCCGGGTCGCCCGCGGCTGGGACCGCGCGGGCGCGGCGGGCGGCGACCGGCTCGGCTTCGACACCGCCGTGCTGCTCGGGGCGGTCGAGCGCCAGCCGGAGATCGAGCGGGCCACCGGCCGCGGCGGCTCGCTGCTGACGGTCACGGAGCCGACGGAGACGGCGACGGCGGCCGCCTTCGCCCACACCGCGGTGCTCACCGGCCGCCCGGGCAACGCCGAACCCCTCGCGGAGGCCGGCCGTCTCTTCGGCCGCCTGGCGCACCTGCTGGACGCGGTGGAGGACCTGGAGGCGGACGCGGCGTCGGGCGCGTGGAACCCGATCGCCGTCACGGGCACCGGCCGCGCCGAGGTGCGACGACTGTGCGACGACGCCGTCCACGGCATCGGACTCGCCCTGTCCGAGGCCGACTTCGTCGACGGACGCCTGGTGCGGACCCTGCTCGGCGGCGAGCTGGAGCGTGCCGTCGACCGCGCCTTCGACCCCCGGCACCGCCACCACGTCCACCGTACCCGCACCCGGACGCGGAGCGGCCTGCGCGCGCTGCCCTGGCCGGGGCGCCCCGCGGAGCCGTCGCCGGGGACCGGCGCGGAGCAGGCCTGCGGGGTCGGGGCGCTCACGGCGGCGGCCCCGGAGGGCGGTGCGACGGCGGCGAACCGGCCGCCGGACGGGGAGTGCAGGCGCTGCCGCGAGTGGCGCCGTCTGTGTCCCGACTGCCGGCTGTGCTACGACTGCTGCCGCTGCGACGACGACCCCGGCGACGCCGAGGTCGAGCCCGTGCAGTTCGACGGCGGCTCGGGACGGGACGGCGGCTCGGGACGGGACGGCTCCGGGGGCGACGGCTGGTTCGGCGGACGTGGGGGCGGCGGCAACTCGGGCGGTCCGTCCGGAGGTTCGGGAGGCGGGTACGGATCGGGAGGCTCCGGCGGGTCCGGCGGCTCCGGCGGTGGATCGGGCGGCGGCTGCGGTGACGGCGGCGGTGGTTGCTGCAACCCGTGCAAGTGCTGCTGCGACTGCTGAGACCGATCGAAGGGGAAGCGGTCCGGCCCGGTACCCCGCCGGGGGGCACCGGGCCGGACCGCGCCCCGCGGGGCCGGGCGCTCAGTGCTCGCAGAGGGAGAACTCCCGCTCGTAGAGCTGCTCGTTGTGCTCGTCGACGAAGAACTTCCGCTCCTTCATGAGCTCTTCGCGGTAGCCCTTCGCCTGCTCCGGCGTCATCGTCGAGGTGGCGGCCCAGGGCTGCTGCGGCGGCACGTCGGACGTCGAGACGATCGGATGCTCCGGGTCGACCAGGAAGAAGGCGAGGATCTTGCGGTGCCCCGGGCGGGTCGGATCGGCGAGCCGGAACGACCCGACGCGGTGCTGCAGGATGTTCGGGAAGGCCAGGCAGCGGCCCTCCGGGGTCGCCGCCGATCCCAGCAGCTGGTTGAGCGCGTCCTCGTTCTCCAGGCCGTAGACCTCGCGCATGCCGTCGTCGTCGCTCTGCTCGTACTCGGGGTCGTCGAGCGCCGTCCGGAAGCTCAGCCGGCTCTCGGTGGTGTTCTCGCCGTCCCAGTAGTAGATGCCGGTCGAGACGATGCGCTCGTTCAGCATCCCCTCGACGTGCCAGGAGCCGCCGGCGTACTCGGGCTTCTCCGGCGTGAGGTGGATGGTGGCGAGCTTGACGATCACCTGGAGGCGGCGGCCGCGCAGGTCGACCCGGGCGGACGCGTCGGGCGGGACGGGCGCGGTGAACTCCGGGGCGTCCGGCACGATCGGGACGCGGTTGTCCCACCACTCGTCCTGGGCCCGGCTCCACGCGCGCAGGGCCTCCGCGTGGGCCGCCTCGTCGTCGAAGGCGGACCGGGCCGGACGCTCCGGCTCGGAGCCGTACCACCCGTAGGGATCGGCCTCGATCCGCAGGGGCCTCGGATGGCGCAGGTCGGTGAGCACGTTCTCCAGCAGCGGGCGCATGCGCCCGAACAACTCCGGCAGGACGGCGAGCAGTTCGCGATGGTTCTCGGGGTGGACGTTGTTGACGTACGAGAGGAGGGAGACCCCGCCCTCGTCATCGACCTCGACGTCCGTGGGGAGCCACTGGAAACGCTCCGAGAACTCGTGCTTCGAGTAGCGGTCCGTCGGGTTCCGCCACGCCCGCTCGGGCCCGCCGCTCACCTCCCTCACCAGGCAGAACAGCGAGGGGTGCACCAGGTCGAGCACCTGCCCGCCGGACCCCGGGTGCCAGTCCCTCTCCGTCTCCGGGACCTCTTCGAGGACCCGGACCGCCTCGCGCAGCCGGTTCCGGAGCCCCTCGTCGACCAGGGCGTCCGACTGCCACACCCCGTCGACGGCGGACACCTCGACGCCGGTCCGTCCGTCCCGCAGCGCGGCGTAGTGCGCGAGCTCGGCGAGCACGTACCGCACCTGCGCCTCGGTGAGGCCCTGCTCGACCGCCTCCCGCGTCCACCGGGCGACGACGTCGGCGTCGTTCCTCTTCTCGGCCCACCCGGGCTTCGCCCGGAGGTGGGCGCTGCACTGCATCATCTCCAGTTCCCGCAGCGTCCGGGGCGTCGCGAAGGAGAGGGAGCGGGACGCGTGAAAGGGCAGGGGGAAAGCGGTCGGGCCGGTCAATTCTCTGGTCCTCCGAGTCGGCGTACGGAAGTCGGAAGGATATGCCGTCGGTCCGACACCCGCTCCCGCGGTCCCGCACCGGCCGCCCCACGCTCAGGCCTTCGCCTCCGTCCGCGCGGTCGCCCGGGAGAAGCGCAGTTCCGGGTCGGCGACGCCGCCGGAGCGCAGCAGCCTGACGTCGTCGTGGTAGTCCAGGGAGGTCAGCCACGGCATCCGGTCCCCCTGGCGGGGCAGCGAGTCGACGGCGCGCCGGACGTAGCCGGCCCCGAAGTCCAGGAGCGGACGGGTCGCCATGCCGGGGTCCGCCGGCTCGGGCCGGCAGACGTCGTGGCCGTGGGCGTCCATGTGGGCCAGCAGCCGGCAGAAGTGCTCGCACAGCAGGCCGATCTTCAGCGTCCAGGAGGAGTTGGTGTAGCCGATGGCGAAGGCGAAGTTGGGGACGCCCGAGAGCATCATTCCCTTGTAGGCGAGGGCGTCCGGCAGCCGTACCTCCCGGCCGTCGACGGTGAGGCGGACGCCGCCGAACGCCTGCACGTTCAGACCGGTGGCGGTGACGACGACGTCGGCCTCCAGCTCCCGGCCGGACTCCAGCAGGACGCCCCGCTCGGTGAAGGTCGCGATCCGGTCGGTGACCACCGAGGCCCGGCCCTCGCGGATCGACCGGAACAGATCGCCGTCCGGGACGGCGCACAGCCGCTGGTCCCAGGGGTCGTACGGCGGATTGAAGTGTTCATCGACGGGATAACCGGCCGGCAGCAGGCGGGTGTTGACCCAGCGGATCAGGCGTCGCGCGGCCTTCGGGTGCCTCTGGCAGAAGCGCCAGACCAGACGCTGCCGGGCGATGTTCTTGCGCCGGGTCAGCGCGTACCCGCGCCGCGCGCCGAGCACCTTCCGCAGCGTGTTGGCGAGCGGGTCCGCGCGCGGCACGGGCACGACGTAGGTCGGCGTGCGCTGGAGCATGGTCACGTGCGCGGCGGTGTCCGCCATCGCCGGCACCAGGGTGACCGCCGTCGCCCCGCTGCCGATCACCACCACGCGCTTGCCCGCGTGGTCCAGCTCCTCCGGCCAGTGCTGGGGGTGCACGACGGGCCCCCCGAACCGCTCCAGGCCCTCGAAGCGGGGCGTGAAGCCCTCGTCGTAGCGGTAGTAGCCTCCCGCGCAGAAGAGCCAGCCGCAGGTCAGCGTGGTGCGCTCGCCCGTGTCGGCGCGCTCGACCTCGACGGTCCACCGCGCCCGGTCGGTCGACCAGGACGCGCCGAGCACCTTGTGGTGGTACCTGGTGTGCGGTTCGAGGCCGTTCTCGGCGGCCGTCTGCCGCAGATAGGCGAGGATCCGGGACGCGTCGGCGATGGACTGCTCGTCGCGCCAGGGCTTGAACTCGTACCCGAAGGTGTGCAGGTCCGAGTCCGAGCGGATGCCCGGGTAGCGGAACAGGTCCCAGGTCCCGCCGGACGCCCCGCGCGCCTCCAGGATCGCGAAGCTCTTCGCCGGCATTCCGGTCTTCAGGTACCGCGCGGCGCCGATGCCCGAGATCCCGGCCCCGACGATCAGGACGTCGAGGTGCTCGGCGGCGGACCCGGCAGGGGAGGGGGACACGGGCGGCTCCCGGTGTGGTCGGTGGGCGGGTGCGTCCATCGTGGTGCCGTCCCGGTGCGGCGGCAACGTGCACATCGCACCGTCCGGACCGGTCCGGTGTGGCGATCCGCACCCGTACGATGCCCGCATGCCGTGGCCGCCGCCCCCACCCAGGATCCGGGAGCTCATCCGCCGGGGAGCCGAGATCGCGCTCACCCCCTCCCCGGACTGGCTCGCCGAGCTCGACGCGGCGACCCTCTCCGGCGAGGCCAGGCGGCAGATCGCCGCCGACCCGGTGCTCGCCGCCGGGACGCGCCGGACCAACCGCTCCAACCTGCTCTTCTGGGCGGCCTCCAACGTCCGCGCCCCGGGCGAGCCGGTCCCGGCCAACGACACGGAGGCGCCGCTGGCCGTCGCCCGGGACATCGTCCGGCGCGGCCTGGACGAGTCCGCCCTCGACGCCTACCGGGTCGGCGAGAGCGTCGCCGCGCGGTGGTGGACCCAGATCGCCTGCACGCTCACCGACGACCCGGAGGAGCTGCGCGCACTCCTCGACGTGTCCCTGCGCTCCATCGCCGCCTTCGTGGACGACACCGTCGGCGCGATCTCGGCCCGGATGCGCGTCGAGCGGGACGAGCTCACCCGCGGCACCCACGCCGAGCGCCGCGAGACCGTCGCCCTGCTGCTGGAGGGGGCGCCGATCACCCCGCAGCGCGCCGAGGCCCGGCTGGGATACCCGCTGCGGCCCGAGCACACCGCCGCGATCGTCTGGACCGAGGCGCCCGACGCCGATCCGGGACAGCTGGACCGGGCCGCCGACGCGCTCGCCGAGGCCGCCGGCGGGCTGCGCCCCCTGAGCGTCATCGCCGGGGCCGCCACCCGCTGGCTGTGGGTCCACGGCCGGCCCGACGCCGACCGGGCGCGCGCCGCCCTGGACCCGCTGCCCGACGTCCGGGTCGCGCTGGGCTCCACGGCGCCGGGCGTCGACGGCTTCCGCCGCAGCCACCTCGACGCCCTGACCACCCAGCAGGTGCTCACCCGCCTCACCTCGCCCTCCCGGCTGGCCTTCCACCACGAGGTCGAGCTCGTCGCCCTGCTCACCACCGACCCCGAACGCGCCGACCGGTTCGTCGCCCGCACCCTCGGGGCGCTGCAGACCGCGCCTCCCGAACTCGCCGAGACGCTCCGCGTCTTCCTGGAGGAGCAGTGCAACGCCACCCGGGCCGCCGCGCGCCTCTTCACCCACCGCAACACCCTGCTCCGCCGCCTCGCCCGCGCCGACCGCCTCCTCCCGCGCCCCCTGGCGCAGCACCCGGTCGAGGTCGGAGCGGCCCTCAGGGTCCTCCAGTGGCGCGGACACCCCTGACGGGGGGAGGGCGTCCGGTGCGGCCGGCGGGGCGGGACGTTCAGCCGGCCGGGGCCCGCCAGGGCTCGAACCACGGATCGGCCCACCGTTCGGCGGCGGCCAGCAGCGGGAACAGGGTGGCGCCGTCGATGGATTCGCGGATGATGTCGGCGTGACCACCGTGCCGTGAGGTCTCCTCGATCAGGTGCAGCAGCACCCAGCGGACGGACCAGTTCGGCACGTCGGCGGGGAACCACGGCAGCCCCTGGGGGACGGGGACGGGCCGGCCGAGATCGGCGATCCCGGCGATCACCGCGTCCGTCTCCCGGGCCGCGGCCCCGTACTGCTCCAGGACGTCCGCCAGGGTCTCCTCCGCGGTGAGCGCGAACTCGGCGGAGTCGCTCTCGTCCGCCGTCCGCCGCGGGCCGCGCCGCCGCTGGAGGATCAGATCGGTCCAGCCGGCCTCGCAGCGCGCGGCGTGCTTGACGAGACCGCCGATGCTCAGCCCGCTGGCGGTCGGCGTCATCCGCGCCTGATGATCCGACAGTCCGTGGGCGGTGACGCGCAGGTTCCTGCGCTGCTGGGCGAGATAGGCGAGCAGGCCGTCGCGCTCGTCGGCGACGGGGGGCACGTGTGCGGGCATGGGGCCGACCCTCTCCCCTGCGACGGCGCCGGTCAACCCTTCCGTGCAAGAAATTTCATCATCTTGCGCAAGACGGTGGCGCGTTGTCGGCCCGTCCCCGCCAGCCCCCTCGCGGGGGCGGACCCCGCTCAGCCGCGCATGATCCCGGCCAGCCGGCCCCGCAGCCGGGCGAACTCGGGCGAGGCCCGCAGCGCGGACACGTCTGTGTCCGGCTCCCGGGCCAGTCCCACCGGCAGCTCCGCCACCACCCGCCCCGGTCCCGCGGCCATGACCAGCACCCGGGAGCCCAGCAGGACCGCCTCCTCCGCCGAGTGCGTCACGAACAGCACCGTCGTGCCGAGCCGCCCGGCCAGCGCCCGCACCTCCTCCTGGAGGCGCTCCCGGGTCAGGGCGTCCAGCGCGGCGAACGGCTCGTCCATGAGCAGGAGTTCGGGCTCCGCGGCCAGCGCGCGGGCGAGCGCCACCCGCTGCTGCTGGCCGCCCGACAGCTCCCACGTCCGCCTGCCCGCCGTCTCCGCCAGCCCGACCCGCTCCAGCAGTCCGGCGATCCGGGCGGGCCGGTCGGCCCGCGGCACCCCCGCGCGGGCCAGCGCGAAGGCGAGGTTCCCGCCGACGGTGCGCCACGGGAACAGCCGGGGCTGCTGGAACACCACCCCGGCGCCCGCCCCCGGCCGGGGGAGCGCACCCCGGACCCGGGCCCGGCCCGAGGCGGGGCGCTCGAAGCCCGCGACCACGCGCAGCAGACTCGTCTTGCCGCAGCCCGACGGGCCGACCAGGACGGCGAACTCGCCGGCGCGGATCCGCAGGTCCACCCCTTCGAGGGCCGTCACCGGCTGCTTCGGCGACCCGTAGCGGACCGAGACCCCCGCCAGGTCGACGACCGCGAGCTCCGCGCCGGACGCGCCGGACGCGCCGAATACCTCGGATGCGTCGGGCACATCGGACCCGTCGGTCCGGGACCCGTCGGCCTTCGTGAGGCCGGTGCGGGGCGCGTCGGCCTCCGGCCCGTCACTTCGCGGCACGGGCGAGCTCCTCCACGGCGAGCGCCCGTCCGAAGACGGCCTCGTCCGGCACCGAGTCGACCGCCTTCTGCCCCCTCAGGAACAGGGCGGCGTCGCGCAGGTTCGCCGCCAGCCCGCCCGGGGCGCCCGGCGTGCCCAGGTACGCGGGCCCCGCCTGCTCCTCCGCGCTGAGCAGCACCAGCTGGGACAGCTGCCGCTTCGCCTCGTCCGCCGGCAGTCCCAGCTCCGCCCCGATGGACTTCGCGGCCGTGTCGGGGGCGGTGCGCGCCTGTGCGACGGCCGCGTCCTGGGCCTTGATCCAGGCGGTGACCACCTCCGGGTGCTCGGCCGCGAAGGCGTCGGTGACCACGCCCAGATCCGCCGTGGGCTTGCCCTGCTCCGCCAGCTCCCGGCTGCTGATGAGCACCTCGCCGTCCTCGGCCAGCTCGCTCAGCGTCGGCGTCCACACGTAGGCGGCGTCGATGTCGCCGCGCTTCCACGCGGCGAGCGCGTCCTGGGGCTGGAGGTCGACGGTCCGCACGGACGACGGGTCGACGCCGGCGGCGGCCAGCGCGGCGAGCAGCGAGTAGTGGGCGGTGGACCCGAACGGGGTGGCCACCTTCCGGCCCGCCAGGTCCTTCACCGAGCCGATCCCGGGCTTGGCGACGAGCGCCTCGTTGTCCCCGATCAGGTCGTGGATCCAGACCACCTTGTACGGGATGTTCAGCGGCGCGGAGAGCCCCTTGGTGACCGGGCTGGACCCGGCCAGGCCCAGGTCGACGGCCCCGGCGATGACGGCGGTGTTGACGTCGCCGCCGGACTCGAACTTCACCCACTTCACGTCCGCGTCGGGGAGGGCCTTCTCCAGCAGCCTCTGGTTCTTCACCACCAGGTCGGCGTTGGGTATCGCCTGGTAGGCGATCCGTACGGTGACGCGGCCGGAGGAGCCGTCGGCCGTGTCGCCGCCACCTCCGCAGGCGGTGGCGGCGGTGGCCGTCAGGGCGACGGCCGCGGCGAGCAGGAGGGTGCGGCGGGACGGGCGTGCGGGCATGGCGGATCTCCGGTGGTGGGACGGGACGCCGAGGACGGCGAGAGGGAACGGGAGGAGTACGAAGGGCGGAGGGCGGGGACGGGAGCGGGGTCAGGTGCGGCCGCGCCACGGAACGGCGGTCCGCTCGACGAGCCGCAGGAGCGCGTCCAGCACGATCCCGGACAGCCCGACGGCGAGGATGCCCGCGATCACCAGTGCGGTCTGGTTGTAGCGCTGTGCGTCGCGGATCATGCCGCCGATGCCGGGCACGCCGTTGACGGTCTCCGCCGCGACGACCGAGGTGTAGGCGACGCCGACGGCGATGCGGACGCCCGTGAGGATCTCGGGCAGCGCGGAGGGCAACCGCACGGACAGCAGCAGGGCGGTCGGGCCCGACCCCAACGCCCGTGCCGCCTCGACGAGATGACCGGGAACCGCGCGCACGGCCGCCGCGGTGGCCGCGGCGATCGGCGGGAGGGCGGCGATCACCAGGAGCCAGATCTTCGGGGCCTCGTCGATGCCGAACCAGATGACGAGCAGGGAGAGGTACGCGAGCGGCGGCAGCGTCCGCAGGAACGTCACCACCGGCTCCAGGACGACGGCCAGCGGCCGGACCGTGCCGATCAGCAGACCCAGCGGCACCCCGGCCAGGACGGCGTACGCCGAACCGGTGGCGATCCGGCCCAGGCTCACTCCCAGGTGTTCGACCAGCAGGTGGCCGCCGTAGCCGCGCACCCCGTCGTGCACGGTGGAGGCGAGGACGAACTGCCGCCACACGTCACCGGGGGAGGGGACCAGGACCCGCGGCCACACCTCGGCGGAGACCACCGCCTGCCAGACGGCGAGGAGCACCGCGAGGGCCACGGTCCGCAGCGCCCCCCAGCGCAGTGCCTCGCGCAGGCGGCCGCTCCGCGGCGAGGGGGCACCGGCCGTGTCCGGGCGGTGCCGGGCCCGGGCGCGCGGCCGGTGCCGGCGGGCGCCGTCGTCAGGGCGCTCACGCGGCGTCCGCCGCGGTCAGGGCGCGCAGCCGGGGCGCCACCTCCTCGCCGACCCGGTACGCCTCCTCCAGGTGCGGGTAGCCGGAGAGGACGAACTCGTCGATGCCCAGGGCGCGGTACTCGGCGAGCCGGGCGGCCACCTCGTCGTGCGAACCGACCAGCGCGGTGCCGGCGCCCTCGCGGACCAGGCCGATGCCCGCCCACAGGTTCGGCGCCACCGTGAGGCGGGCGGCGTCCGCGACACCGCCGTGCAGTGCCGTCATCCGGGCCTGCCCGGTGGAGTCCATGCCGGCGAACCGCTCCTGGCTCGCCCGTACGGCCTCCGGGTCGATCCCGGCGAGGATCCGGTCCGCCTCCGACCAGGCCTCGGCTGCCGTGTCCCGGCTGATGACGTGCAGCCGCAGCCCGAACCGCACGGCCCGGCCGGCCGCCCGGGCCCCCTGCCGCAGCCGCTCGACGCGCGCGGCGACGGCGGCGGGCGGCTCGGCCCACAGCAGGTGCACGTCGGCCTGCCGCGCGGCGACCTCCTCCGCGGCGGGGGACGCCCCGCCGAAGTACAGGGGCACGGGGTGGCGCAGTTCGGGATCGGTGAGCCGGGCGCCCTCGATGTGCAGATGGGTGCCGTGGTGGTCGGCCGTCCCGCCCTCCAGCAGGGTGCGGAGGACCGTCATCACCTCGTCGGTCCGGGCGTACCGGTCGTCGTGCCCCAACCGGTCCCCGTAGGCGCGCTGTTCGGCGGGATCGCCGCCGGTCACCACGTTCAGTGCGAGCCGACCGCCCGCGAACCTGCGGAAGGCGTCGGCCTGTTGGGCGAGCAGCGTGGGACTGGCGAAACCCGTGCGGAACGCGACGAGGAACCCGATGCGGGTGGTGTGCTGCGCGAGCGCGGAGGTGAGGATCCAGGGGTCCGCGCAGCCGAGCCCCACGGGGGTGAGGAGCGAGTGGAAACCCGCCTGTTCGGCGGCCCGGGCCACCTGGGTCAGGTACGGGATGTCCGCGGGCCGGCGGGTGGCGGATCCGGTGCGGCCCTGGACGGCGGTGACGCCGCCGGGGTCGCGGCCGTCCCCGCCGGTGGGCAGGAACCAGTGGAGGAGCAGGGGGTCTTCCGGCATGAGGGGACCTCGTCGAAGCGGCGGCAGAGCGGCACGACACGCGCCGCCGCGGAGGGCCGGTGACGCGTGGACGCGAGCAGGGGGACGGACGGGACGAGCGGCGGGGGAAACGCGCGGTCGTCGCGTGCGGGGTGAGGAGCGCCGGACCGGCGGACCGGTCGATCAGCGGACCGGCGGACCGGTTTACCGAGGGACCGGCGGATCAGCCGATCAGTGGATCGGCTTACCGGCGGATCGACGGATCAGCGGCCGTACGCACGCGGGAAGCCGGCCCGACACAGCATGGTCGAGACACGCAGCAGATCCACGTGACGACGCGATACGAGTACGGGGGCCATGGCCGCATCCTGGCGACGCGGCTCCGGCGCACGCAAGCGCGGTCCGGATACTGGACCTCGGTGTTCCGCGTGCCGAGAATCCGGCCGGCCGCCACCCGGCGCGTCCCGCGCGTGCGCCGGGGCCGCGGGCGGGGGGTTGTTGCCGCCGCATGAAGGGCTCGTGGCAGTCGCGCGGTGCCCCCTGACGCGGGTCGCCGCCGTGCCTGGTATCCCGGACGGGGCCTCCTCGCCCCCGGGCGAGGCGCGATCCGGCCGCCTCCGCATCGCGGCCGTCGCGCCCCGGTCCCTCCTCGCCCCTGCTCCCCGCCCCCGCTCTCCGCAAGGACCTGTGGTGCCATGACCGTTCCCCGTGCCATCGGAGTCAGTGAGGCGCGGCAGCGCCTCGACGAGCTGACCGTCGTCGACGTCCGCACCCCCGGCGAGTTCGCCGGCGGTCATCTGCCGGACGCCCTCAACGTGCCCCTCGACCGGCTCGCGCCGCGCCTGCCGGAGCTGCGGGAGGCCGCCGGGCGGGCGCCCCTGCTGGTGGTGTGCGCCTCCGGCGGCCGCTCGGGCGAGGCGGTCGGGGAGCTCGCCGCGCACGGCGTCCCCGCCTCCGGCCTGACCGGCGGCACCCGCGCCTGGACGGCCGCCGGCCACCCTCTGCACCGGCCCGCCGGGGCCGGGCGGGCGGTCTGGGCGATGGAGCGCCAGGTCCGCCTGGCCGCCGGCGGCACCGTGGTGTCCGGCGTGCTCCTCGGACTGCTCGCGCACCCCGCCTTCGTCCTGCTCTCCGGGGCGATCGGAGCCGGTCTGGCCTTCTCCGCGGTCACCGGCACCTGCGGCATGGCCGCCCTCCTCGCCCGGCTGCCCCACAACCGCCGTGACGCCCGGCTCCGGACCTGACCGCCGTACCCGGGTCCGCGCTCCCGGAGGCGCGGTTCGGGCCCGGGCGAGGGGTCAGGGCGCTTCGGGTGCGACGCGGGTCAGCGGTCCGGGGTCCCCGTACAGGGCCGCGTGGAGGGCGGCGGCGATCTCGCGGGCCCGGTCCTCGCTGTCCACGCCGTGCAGGACGTAGTAGACGGGGCCCGCGTGGGCGTCCGAGCGGACCTCGCCGGCGGCGACCAGGCGCAGCACGGCGTCCCGGGCGGCGTCCGCCACCACGTCGTCGACGGTGTGTCCCGGGCCGGCGGTGAGGGTGTCCGCCTTCACCGTCCACCGCTCCCCCTGGCTCTCGATCGCGACGAACACGGCGTGCCGGGACCTGGCCTGACGGTAGGCGGCGTCGAAGCTGCCGGCGCCCGTGGCGTCGGGGACGAGGCGGGCGGGGCAAGGGGTCGGCAGCGGCTCCATGCGGACATCGTGTCAGGCGGACCGGCGTTCCCGGCGGAGGCGACCGCCGCGAGGAGCTTCCGCGACCGCGGCGGCGCCGGACCGGCCCGCCGACGGGACCCCCCGTCGGCGGCGGGCGGGGGCGGAGGACCGCCGTGGCGCACCCGTCGGGCTCGCCGTCCGATGATCAGGTGAACTGCCTGAAAAATCCGTATTATGGCGAAGACTGGACAACGCCGTATCCGTTCTCGGGACGATTCGTTGGCCGGGCATGAACGTCCCCGGCGTGACCTGCCCATCCCCGTGGCCCCCTCGCGTCGCCCCCGCGGCGCCCTCCTGCGAAGCGGCCGGCCGTCACCAGGACCCGGCCGGCCCTCCCGCCCCTCCGGCACCGGGGGAGGCGCTGTGAGCGAGGAGATCCTGAGGCTGCGTCACGAGGGCTTCGCCTACTCCTGTCGCGTCAACCACCGGTCCGATCGGGCCGCCCCGCCGGTCTTCCTCTTCGGGGGCGCGCTGCACCGCAACCACGGATGGGCGCGGAGGCTGGAGAGGACGCTGCCCCCGGGCACCACGGTCGTCACCGTCGACCTCCCGGGGTTCGGCGCGGCCGACCCCCTGCCCCCCACCCACGACGCCTCCTTCCTGGCGGGAGCCGCCTGGCGGGCGGTGGAGAGCCTGGGCTTCGCGCGGTACGACCTCGTGGGCCAGTGCCTGGGCGGCTTCGTGGTGCAGCAGATGCTGCGGCAGGCCCGGCCCGGGGTGCGCCGGGTCGTCCTCTCCGGAGTGTGCGCGGGTCCCTGGCCCGGTCCGCAGCTGAAGGCCCGGCTCCAGAGCGCCGAGGTCGCCAGCGACCGCGGCGACCGCGCCACCCTGCTGGAGGTGGCGACGCGTCTTTTCTTCGGCGTGGCGGCGGACGCGGGCGCAGAGGCCGGCCAAGGCCCCGTGCCGCAGTTCAGGGAGCGGATCGGATCGCTCGACCCGGGCGTCCTCGAGGACCTCAGGAGCCACCTCTACCGCGAGTGGTTTCCCCCGGGGACCCCGGCGCAGGCCCCGCCCGACGTGCCGGTCCTGGTCTTCACGGGGGTCGACGACATCCTGACCCCGCCCGGCGAGGCCCACCGACTGGCCATGAGCTACCCGCGCGGACGGTTCGTCGTCGTCGAGGACGCCGGTCACATGATCCACGTCGAACGCCCCGACGAGTACGGGCAGATCGTGGCCTCCCACCTGGGCCGCGACAGCGGGGTCATCCCCCACTGCCGTCCGCTCGGCGCGTCGGAGCTGCAGGGGCGGCCCGCATGACGCGACTGCCCCCGGCCCGTGGGCGTGCTGCCCGTGGATAGGCGACCCGTGCACCGCCGCGGACGGTTCGTCGTCCTCCGGGAGCTGGCGACGGCCGACCTGGACCGCGCGGCGGAGATGTGGGGCGACCCCGGGGCCACGCGCTACCTCACCGCGGATCCGATGAGCAGGCAGGGGGCCGCGGAAGCCCTCCGCGAGGCCCTCCGGTCGGCGGCCTCGCCCCGGCGGCGCACCTACCACCTGGCGATCGCCCAGCCCGACGACGACACCCTCGTCGGCAGCGTCGCGGTGAACCGGGAGGGCAGGAGCAGCGCGTACGTCCACTCGTTCGTCCTGCACCCGCAGGCGCGGAACCTGTCCCTCGCCGGCGCCGAGGCGGCCCGGCTCACGGCGGCCTTCTGCTTCGAGGAACTGGGGCTGCACCGGTTCTGGTGCATGTGCCGGGAGGACAACACCAACGCCCGGCGCCTCTACCTCGGCCTCGGCATGCAGGAGCAGGGGCTCTTCCGCGAGGTCGATTTCAAGGAGGGCCGCTGGCACAACCACCTGGTCTTCGACTGGCTCGCACCTCAGTGGGCCGAGCGGCGCAGACCCCCCGCCCAGCGGCGGCTCCCGCCCACCGACGCCACGAGCCCCCGGGGAACGGCGGCGCGGGCGATGCCGTGAGACGGACCCCGGGGACCGGCGCGCCGCGCCGGTCCCCGGGGCCGCAGCGGCACCACCGCTCCGCCGCGGCGCGCCGACGACGCGCTTCCCGCGGAGCGGGGCCGAGGGGGCGGGGCCGTGCGCCTCAGGCCGTCGGCGGTCGCTCCGCGGGCAGCCGGCCCGCGGCCACGGAGTCGACGAGGGCCCGGTGGTCGCGCTCGTTCTGGTCGGCATAGGCTTCCGCGAACGTGGCGAGGGCCCGGTCGAAGGAGTCGCCGCCGCCCAGGTACGCGGCGATCGCGATCCGGTCGCCGGACCGCGCGTGCGCACGCGCCAGCGTGACCCCGCACAGCTCGCCGAACGCGCGCATGCGCCTCGGACTCATCGTCTCGGGAAGGGCGATGCCCTTCCAGTCGCGCAGCTGGCGGACGTAGAAGTCGCGCTTCCTGCCGTCGATGCCGTCCACGCGCTCCCAGCCGAGGAAGATGTCGCTGGCCGCCTGCATCAGCCGCTGGCCGGAGACCACCCGCTCGCCCTGGTTGCGGTACGCGCTCGCGCCGACGTGCGCCGCGAGCACGGAGGTGTCGGCCTCCTTGGCCTGGAGGAAGAGGGGGTCCCGGTCGTCCCGGCCGAGGAGCAGGAAGATCCAGCAGCGGGTTCCGACGCTGCCGACGCCGACCACCTTGCGGGCGACGTCCGCCAGGCGGTAGTCCGACAGGAGCGTGCGCCGGTCGGACGCCAGGGTGGAGCCGTACCGCTTCACCAGGCTGCGGAACCGGCGCTCCAGGGCGTGGCGCTCGACGTCCGGCAGCAGGTCGCCGACGGGGACGAGCAGCGGGGGATCCGCCGCGATCACGGGCCGGCCGCCGACCGTCTCGGTGAGCTTGTCGAAGGCCTGCAGGCTGTCGCGGCCGCGGGCTTTCCCGAGGGCACGGGCCAGGCTCTTCCGGCCGCCCTCGTGGAGCCGGTCCGCGGCCAGGGACTCGAGGCGGTCCTCGTCGATCTTCGCGTACCAGACGTCGATGGTGCGCATGGCCGCGAAGCCGATCATCGCCTCGCGGTACGAACGGACCGTGTGCCGGACGATGCGGTCGCGCTCGGCGTCGTCGAAGCCGTTCGCCCGGGCGGCGATGACGAAACTCGCCGACAGCCGCTTGACGTCCCACTCCCAGGGACCCGGCAGCGTCTCGTCGAAGTCGTTGATGTCGAACATCAGGCGGCGTTCCGGCGAGGCGAGGAGGCGGAAGTTGAGCAGGTGGGCGTCCCCGCACAGCTGGGCCGTGAATCCCGAGCGCGGGGTGGCGGCCAGGTCGGAGGCCATGATCGCGGCGGCGCCCCGGTAGAAGCGGAACGGGGACTCCGTCATGCGGCCGTAGCGGAGGGGTACGAGCTCGGGCACCCGGGTCGCGGACTGCGCCTCCAGGATCTTCAGCGGGTCGGGCCGGTCGGGGGACGGCTCGTACACCGCGTGGCCGGACCGCGGCGCGCGACGCCTCGCCTCCTTGCCCAGCGCCGCGCGCTCCTCGGGGGTGGCGTGGGGCGCGGCACGCAGTGCCGTGCTGGACTTCCGGGACATCGAAGACCCTCCTGCCCGGCCGTGCGGCCGTCGGGACGTCCGGCACCGGCCGGGGGCGGCCGGAAGGGCTCCGCGGGCTCCTCCGGTGGCGGACGAGCCGGCCGGCGATGCCGGGTGGGCGCGCGCTCAGCGCGCGCTCTCCGCTCTCAGTTCTCGATCTCGGCATCGGCGACGGCGATGGCGATGCCGAGCGCCGCGGCGATGTTGCCCGCCGCCGTCATGACGCGGGCGGTCCCCACGATGGGCGCGATGGCGACCAGGACGTCCTGCACCTGCTCGGCGGTCAGGCCGGCCCGGAGGCCGGGCTCGATGTGGGCCGCGTACGAGATCGGCGGGGCGTCCGAGGCGGCGAGGGCCGCGATCCGCGTGATGAGGAGCACGTCCGGGGCCAGTCCGCAGCGTTCCACCGAGTCGACGGTCATGGCGGCGAGGGTGTCCAGGACGGGGGTGTCGGATGCAGTGGACATGGCGCATGTCCTCCGGGGGGTGGGGGCGGGCCTTCGTACGGGGAGGCCGGAGCGGACGGGCCGCCCGGATCGCGATCGGGGCAAGGGCCCGCAACGGCGCGTACGGGCTCCGGAGGAGGTCCGCCGGTCGGCGGACCGGCGGGTCCCGCACCGGCACCCCGGCCGCCGCCCGCGCCGGACCGCGCGGAGCTCCGCTCCGCGCCACCTGAGCGCGGCCCGCCCACGCGGCTCGTCGTCACCGGATCCTCCTCGTCGGCGTGCGGTCGTGCGCGGACCTGCTCCCTGTCCGGCCGATCGGGTCCCTTCCACTGTCGGCCTCCCTCGCGTGCCGCGCACCTCAGGACACGCCCGACCACGGGGCAGCTCGTTCCGGCCGCACCCGGAGGCGCCCGACCGGGAACCGACCGGGTCGGACGCCGATCGCCGGCCTGAGGCGGACCGGCGCCGTGGCAGCGCGTTTCGGCGGTACGGACGCTCCGCCCGTCCCGGCGTGTCCCTCGCCGGAGGGGGAACTCGTACTGTTTGAATCTTTATATGGCAAATCGTGATGAAGCGGTTCTTTTCGGAAACCGGT
This sequence comes from Streptomyces omiyaensis, assembly GCF_014650895.1. Lineage (GTDB taxonomy): Bacteria > Actinomycetota > Actinomycetes > Streptomycetales > Streptomycetaceae > Streptomyces > Streptomyces omiyaensis. The sequence goes on along the minus strand of NZ_BMVV01000005.1, from coordinate 263,699 downwards.
TCCTGACCGCACCCGCTCCCTCGGACACGTTTCCCGAGGGGGGCATGACCGCGACGGACGCGATGAGGCTCGTGGACATGGATCTCGCCATGGAGGGCGACCCGCAGCGCAATCTGGCCACGTTCGTCACCACGTGGATGGAGCCGGAGGCACAACGGCTGATCGCCGAAAACCTCCATCGCAATTTCATCGACCACGCGGAGTATCCGATTTCGGCCGAGATCGAGCAGCGTTGCGTGCGCATGCTCGCCGATCTCTTCCACGCCCCGGGCGGGACGGCCGCCGGATGCCGGACCCAGGGCTCGTCCGAGGCGATCATGCTCGGAGCGCTGTCGCTGAAGTGGAAGTGGCGCGAGCGTCGCCGGGCCGCCGGTCTGTCGGCCGACCGGCCCAACCTGATCTTCGGCGGGGACGTCCACGTGGTGTGGGAGAAGTTCTGTCGCTACTTCGACGTCGAGCCGCGGATCGTGCCGCTCGCGGAGGGCAAGTACACGATCGGCCCGGAGGACGTGGAACCCCACCTCGACGAGAACACGATCGGTGTCGTCGCCGTCCTCGGCACCACGTTCACCGGCCACAAGGACGACGTCGTCGGCATCGACGCGCTCCTGCGGGACGTTCGCGACAAGCGGGACCTCGACATCCCGATCCACGTCGACGGCGCCAGCGGCGCATTCGTGTGGCCCTTCCTCTACCCGGATTCCGCATGGGACTTCCGGCTCGAACAGGTCCGTTCGATCAACGTCTCGGGCCACAAGTACGGCTTGGTCTATCCAGGCATCGGGTGGCTGGTCTTCCGCGAGGAGACCGACCTGGCCAAGGACCTCGTCTTCTACGAGAACTACCTGGGAAAGACCGACGCCACGTTCACGCTGAACTTCTCCACCGGCGCGTCGATGGTGCTCGCGCAGTACTACAACTTCGTGCGGCTCGGGCGCCAGGGCTACACCTACGTCATGAAGATGATGCAGGAGAACGCCCGTGTCCTGGCGGACAACCTGCGGAACAGCGGCCGCTTCGAAGTGATCGGCAGCGACCTCGAACAGCTGCCCCTCGTCGCGTTCCGCCTCGCCGGGAAGCACTCCTACGACGAGTCCGACATCGCCTGGCAGCTTTCCGCGGAGCGCGGATGGATGGTGCCGGCGTACACGCTCCCGCCCAACGCCGAGCGGGTGAAGATCATGCGTGCCCTCGTCAAGGAGACCTTGAGCCGGGAACACATCGACCGCCTGAGCCAGGACATCACCGACGCGTGCCGCACCTTGGACGACAAGGGGGCGACGCACGACGCCGAGCGGGCCCAGGTCAAGCGCGGCACCGGTTACTGAGCCTTTTCCGTCACCGTCGGCGTGGCTCGTCCGACCGGCCGGCCCACCGCCTGCAGAGCCGGGACGCGGTGTCCCGGCAGCGCCCCGTCCCCCTGCCGTCCGCCCCCTCCTGCACCTGGGGCGGGGACGGCACCGACCCGCAGGAGTGACTGGTCCGGTGATCCTCGACCTGGTGGTGATCGGTACGGCCGTCACTCTGGGGCCGCTGCACAACAGCGCCTTCATCCTGCTGCTCTTCTCGCGGCGAGGAGTTCGTCAGGGTCTGGCGTTCCTGCTGTCGTGGCTGGCCAACCTGGTGGCGGTGATCGCCCTCGTGGTCCTTCTGACCGGCGGTCAGCCCCCGGCCCGTCACAGCGTGCCCTCGACCGCTGCGATCACCGCGAAACTCGTCATCGGTCTGGCACTGGTGGCGTACGGGGCGTATCGGCACCATCGGCCGCCCCGCCCGCACGGCCCGCCCCGCTGGACCGCCCGGGTCGACAACGCCTCCCCGGGCGCGGCGGCCGGGCTGGCATGGCTGCTGCAGCCCTGGGGACTGGTCGCCGCCGGCGCCGCGACCGTCGTCGACGCGGACCTCTCCACCCCCGCCGACTGGCTCGCACTGGCCGGTTACTGCTTGCTGGCCACGCTCAGCCTCATCGTCATGGAGACCTACGTGGTCTGGGCCCCCGCGGTCGCGAACGCCCGGCTGAACGCCCTGCGAAACTGGCTCGGCCGACACCAGGAACAGCTGATCGTCGCCCTCTCCCTGGCCGCCGGCCTGTGGCTGACGGCCCGGAGCGTCTACCAGTTGGCCGCTTGACGCAGCGGTGCGGGGGATTCAGCCGGTACGTCGCAAGGCGGGCGGGTTCCCTTCACCGGTGAGGGCGGGCTCGCGGGGCCAGCTTTTCCGTCGACTCCTCCGCCATCGGCTGCTCCAGGTGTGAGGACGATCCCCGTTCCGGCCCGACGCTATGAGTCAGGACCCTCCGCCGCTCGGCGAGTCCGCCGAACGGGCGCCGGGGACGGCGACCGGTGCGAGGGCCCGGGCCGTCGGCCGTGCGCTCTCGTCGGCCCCGCCGGGTGGCGAGGCGGCGTCCGCCGCGGTGAACGCCATGCCGGGGGCGCGTGCCGCCGCGCTTCCCCGGGCAGGGACGCAGGCCCGGGGAAGCGCAGCGTGCGCGGAGCGCGAGGTGTCCGGTGGGGCGATCTCCCCGCTGGGCACCGGGCTTGTGCCCCTAGAAGAAGCCGAGCTTCTTCGGGGAGTACGAGACGAGGAGGTTCTTCGTCTGCTGGTAGTGGTCGAGCATCATCCGGTGGTTCTCGCGGCCGATGCCGGACTGCTTGTAGCCGCCGAAGGCGGCGTGGGCCGGGTAGGCGTGGTAGCAGTTCGTCCAGACGCGGCCCGCCTGGATGGCGCGTCCGGCGCGGTAGGCGGTGTTGGCGTCGCGGGTCCAGACGCCGGCGCCGAGGCCGTACAGCGTGTCGTTCGCCGTGCGGATCGCGTCGTCGAAGTCGGTGAAGGAGGTCACCGCCACGACCGGGCCGAAGATCTCCTCCTGGAAGATCCGCATGCGGTTGTCGCCCTCGAAGACGGTCGGCTGGATGTAGTAGCCGCCCTCCAGGTCGCCTCCGTGGCCCACCTGCTGACCTCCGGTCAGGATCTTGGCGCCCTCCCGCTGGCCGATCTCCAGGTAGGAGAGGATCTTCTTCATCTGCTCCGCCGACGCCTGCGCGCCGATCATCGTGGCCGGGTCCAGCGGGTGGCCCGGGACGATCGCCTCGGTGCGGGCGACCGCCGCCTCCAGGAACTCGCCGTAGTGGCCGCGCTGCACCAGCGCCCGTGAGGGACAGGTGCAGACCTCGCCCTGGTTGAGGGCGAACATGGTGAAGCCCTCCAGCGCCTTGTCGCGGAAGTCGTCGTCCGCCGCCCACACGTCGTCGAAGAAGATGTTCGGCGACTTGCCGCCCAGCTCCAGCGTCACCGGCTTCAGGTTCGCGGTGGCGTACTCCATGATCAGGCGGCCGGTCGACGTCTCGCCGGTGAAGGCGATCTTCGCCACCCGCGGCGAGGAGGCGAGCGGCTTCCCGGCCTCCTCGCCGAAGCCGTTGACGATGTTCAGCACGCCCGGCGGCAGCAGGTCCGCGACCAGGCTCAGCCAGAAGTGGACCGACGCCGGCGTCTGCTCGGCGGGCTTGAGCACCACCGCGTTGCCCGCCGCCAGCGCGGGGGCCAGCTTCCACACGGCCATCAGGATGGGGAAGTTCCACGGGATGATCTGCGCGACCACGCCCAGCGGCTCGTGGAAGTGGTACGCGACGGTGTCGTCGTCGAGCTCGCTGAGCGTCCCCTCCTGGGCCCGCAGCGCCCCCGCGAAGTAGCGGAAGTGGTCGATGGCGAGGGGGATGTCGGCCGCCAGCGTCTCCCGGACCGGCTTGCCGTTGTCCCAGGTCTCCGCGACCGCCAGCGCCTCCAGGTTCGCCTCCATCCGGTCGGCGATCCGCAGCAGCACCGTCGACCGCTCGGCCGCCGGCGTGCGTCCCCACGCGGGGGCGGCCGCGTGCGCCGCGTCCAGGGCGCGCTCGACGTCCTCGGCGGTGCCGCGGGCGATCTCGGTGAACGGCCGGCCGTCGACCGGGCTCGGGTTCTCGAAGTACCGGCCCTCGGCCGGGGCGACGTACGCGCCGCCGATCCAGTGGTCGTAGCGCGTCTGGTACGCCATCAGCGCGCCCTCGGTACCGGGTGCGGCGTAACGGGTCATGGGCGGACCTCCCTGCGGGTCGGACGGTTCCGGGCCGCCGGCGCCGCCGGGGGCGGGGTGCGCGGCGGTGGCCGGACGGCGCGCGCCCGTCGTCCCGACCGGCGCGCTCTCACCGCCGAGTGTGCGGAAGCGGACGTTGCAGTCCCGTTGCACCGCGGGCCAGTTCGGCCTCCAGGGCGTCGAGCCGGGCGCGTACGGGGGCGAGTTGCGCCGCCGGCACCGTCGCGCACAGCGCCCGCCACACCTCCGGGTCCTCCTCGCCCCAGGGGCTGTGGGCCCAGTCCGCGAGCAGCCGCGGGTCCGCCCGGGCCACCAGCGCCGCCCGCAGCCGGTCCGCCAGCCGTTCCCGGAGCCGTACGACCCCGGGCGCGGCCGAATCCGGCAGCAGCGGGCCCGGGTACTCCCCGGCGGCCGAGGCCACCGCCCCGGCGGCGAGCCGGCGGTCCACCACCGTGAAGTCGGCGTCGACCGGGACGGCGAGCCGGTAAGGACGCGAGCGCAGCAGCTCCGGGCCGAGCAGGGCCCGCAGGCGGGACAGCTCCGCGCGGAGCGTCACCGGGGGGACCGACTCGTCCTCGTAGAGGAGCGTCAGCAGCCGGTCGCCCGGCACCCCCTCCGGGTGGTGGGCCAGCAGCACCAGGATCTCACTGTGCCGGCGGCTCAGCCGGAGCCGCCGGCCGTCCACCGCGAGCAGCGCCTCGTCCCGGCCGAGCGCGGTGAGCCGGGCCCGGCCGGGGGCCGGGGCGGGGGCGAGGAGCGCCAGCTGGGTCTCGGCCGCCCGCGCCACCGCCCGCACCAGGCCGAGGCTGTGCGGGTGGGCGAGGCCCGCACCGCCGGTGAGGTCGACCGCGCCGAGCAGCCGCCCGCTGTGCGGGTCGTGCAGGGGGGCCGCGGCGCACGTCCAGTCCCGTACGGGTGGCCGGAAGTGTTCTGCCGACACCACCTGCACCGGCCCGTCGACGGCGAGCGCCGTCCCCGGCGCGTTCGTCCCGGCGGCGGACTCCGCCCAACCGGCGCCGGCCACGAAGTTCATCCGCCGCGCCTGCCGCAGCGTCGCCGGGTCGCCCTCCACCCACAGCAGCCGTCCGGCCGCGTCGCAGACGGCGAGCAGGTGGCCGCCGTCCCGGGCGTCCGCGCCGAGCAGTTCCCTGATCACCGGCATCGCCGCCGCCAGCGGATGCCCCTCCCGGTACGCGGCGAGGTCCTCCTCGTCCAGCTCCACCGACGCCGCCCCGTCCCGGCTGACCCGGGCCCGCTCGGACCGCCGCCACGACTCCGCGACCAGCTTCCGCACCGCCGGACGGGCCCCCGGCCGCGCTTCCGCCCCCGGCTCGCGCGGTCCGCTCCTCCGCGTCGTCGCCTCGCTCACACAGACCTCCCCATCGAGGACGTACGGCTTCCCGGCGCACATCGTCGTGGCCCCGGCCGCCGCCGACAAGGTCCCGGAAAGGGGCGCATATGCGTTCTGTCCGGGACTCGTCCGCCGGGGCGCGGGGCGTGGGGGGCGTGGGGGTACGAGGAGGGGGCGGGGTCAGGTGCGGTCGGGGGTCGTCAGGTGCCGTCGGGGGCCGGCTTTCCGCGCCGTGACGCCATCAGGAGCTTCTGCAGCTCGCGCGCGGCGCGCGGCGGGGCCACGTCGCTGCGGTGCGCCAGGGCGATCGTGCGGCGCAGGCCGGGCCGGGCGAGGGCGGTGACCCGCAGGTCGCGGCCGGCCCGGGCGGCGACCATGGCCGGGACGACGGCGAGCCCGAGCCCGGCGCGCACGAAACCGAGGACCGCGTCCAGCTCGCCGCCCTCGACCGTGAACGCCGGCTCGAAACCGGCCGCCCGGCAGGCACCCACGGTCAGCTCCCGCAGGTCGTAGCCGTGCCGGAACATCACCAGGGGCTGGTCGCGCAGGTCGGGGATCCGCACCGGGCGGCGCGGCGGCGGCGCGGAGGCGGCCGAGACCACCACCAGGTCCTCGCGCAGCAGCTCCACCGTGGTCAGCGCGGGGGAGGGGGTGGGCAGCGGCAGCACGACCAGCGCCAGGTCCAGGGCGCCCCGGGCCAGCTCCCGCACCAGGTCGTGCGAGCCGCCCTCCTCGATGAGCAGCTCGATCCCCGGGTGCAGGTCGTGGAAGGTGCGCAGGACGTCGGGGAGGAGGCCGGTGCAGAGGCTGGGGGTCGCGCCGAGCCGCACCCGGCCGCGCTTGAGCTGGGCGAGCTCCTGCACCTCGCGGCGGGCGGTCTCGGTGTCGGCGAGGATCCGGCGGGCCAGCGGCAGGAGGGCCTCGCCGGCGTCGGTGAGCGCGATGTTTCCCCGGGCCCGGCTGAACAGCTCCGCGCCCAGCTCCTGCTCCAGCGCCTTGATCTGCTGGGAGAGCGAGGGCTGCGAGACGTGGACCCGCTCGGCTGCCCGGGTGAAGTGCCGGGTCTCGGCCACGGCCACGAAGTAGAGGAGCTGCTGGAACTGCATGAGCCCAGCCTAGGGCACACGCATAGCTTCAGCCTATCGAGATCAGCCGGACCATGTCTTGGACCTCTGGGGTCCTTCGGCCCTACCGTCGACGGCATGGCTCTGGCACCCAGCAAGGACACGGCGACCGCGAAGGGCTCGGCGTCCACCCGGGACGCGTCCCCCGCACGTCCGCCGTCCCGCACCCCGTCCCGCGGCTTCTGGTCGTCGACCATCGGCAAGAAGACCGTGATGGCCGTGAGCGGCCTGATCATGCTCGCCTACCTGGTCGCGCACGTGGCCGGGAACCTCAAGGTCTTCTTCGGCCCCGAGGAGTTCAACGGCTACGCGCACTGGCTGCGGGTGATGGGCGCCCCCGTCCTCCACCACGAGTGGGGGCTGTGGATCGCCCGGATCGCGCTCCTCGCCGCCGTCGGCGCGCACGCCGTCTCCGCGTACCAGCTCAGCAGGCGCGACATCAGGGCCCGCCCCACCCGGTACGCGCGCAAGCGCAAGGGCTCGTCCTACGCCACCCGCACCATGCGCTGGGGCGGGATCATCCTCGGCCTCTTCATCGTCTGGCACATCCTCGACCTCACCACCGGGACCGTCCACCCCGGCGGCTTCGAGGAGGGCAAGCCCTACCAGAACGTCATCGACACCTTCTCCACCTGGTACGGCAACACGATCTACATCGTCGCCATGCTCGCCGTCGGCCTGCACGTCCGGCACGGCTTCTGGAGCGCCGCCCAGACCCTCGGCGTCGGCAACGCCCGGCGCGAACGCGTCCTGCGGCTGCTGGCGAACGGCCTCGCGCTCGTCCTGACCGCGGGCTTCATCGCCGTCCCCGTCGGCGTCATGACCGGAGTGGTGAACTGACCATGGAATACCTCGACTTCCGCACCGGCGACCCGATCGCCGACACCAAGGCCCCGGCCGGCCCCATCGCCGAACGGTGGGACACCCGCCGCTTCGAGGCGAAGCTGGTCAACCCCGCCAACCGGCGCAAGCACCGCGTCATCGTCGTCGGCACCGGCCTCGCCGGCGGATCCGCAGGCGCCACCCTCGCCGAACAGGGCTACCACGTCGTCCAGTTCTGCTTCCAGGACTCGCCGCGCCGCGCCCACTCCATCGCCGCCCAGGGCGGCATCAACGCCGCCAAGAACTACCGCAACGACGGCGACTCCATCCACCGCCTCTTCTACGACACGGTCAAGGGCGGCGACTTCCGCGCCCGTGAGTCCAACGTCCACCGGCTGGCCCAGATCTCCGTCGAGATCATCGACCAGTGCGTCGCCCAGGGCGTCCCCTTCGCCCGCGAGTACGGCGGCCTCCTCGACACCCGCTCCTTCGGCGGCGTCCAGGTCTCCCGCACCTTCTACGCCCGCGGCCAGACCGGCCAGCAGCTCCTCCTCGGCGCCTACCAGGCGCTCTCCCGGCAGATCGCCGCCGGGAACGTCGAGATGCACGCCCGCACCGAGATGCTCGACCTCGTCGTGGTCGACGGGCGGGCCCGGGGCATCGTCGCCCGCGACCTGATCACCGGCGCGATCTCCACCCACTACGCGGACGCGGTCGTCCTCGCCAGCGGCGGCTACGGCAACGTCTTCTACCTCTCCACCAACGCGATGAACTCCAACGCCACCGCCGTCTGGCGGGCCCACCGGCGCGGCGCCTACTTCGCCAACCCCTGCTTCACCCAGATCCACCCCACCTGCATCCCGCGCACCGGCGACCACCAGTCGAAGCTGACCCTGATGAGCGAGTCGCTCCGCAACGACGGGCGCATCTGGGTCCCCAGGGCCAAGGGCGACACCCGCCCCGCCGCCGAGATCCCCGAGGACGAGCGCGACTACTACCTGGAGCGGATCTACCCCTCCTTCGGCAACCTGGTCCCCCGCGACATCGCCTCCCGCGCCGCCAAGAACGTCTGCGACGAGGGCCGGGGAGTGGGCCCCGGCGGCCAGGGCGTCTACCTGGACTTCGCCGACGCCATCGCCCGGATGGGCCGGGCCGCCGTCGAGGCCAGGTACGGCAACCTCTTCGACATGTACGCGCGGATCACCGCGGAGAACCCGTACGAGACCCCCATGCGGATCTACCCGGCCGTCCACTACACGATGGGCGGACTCTGGGTCGACTACGACCTCCAGACCACCGTGCCCGGCCTCTTCGCCATCGGCGAGGCCAACTTCTCCGACCACGGCGCCAACCGGCTCGGCGCCTCCGCCCTCATGCAGGGCCTCGCCGACGGCTACTTCGTGCTGCCCGCCACCATCAACGACTACCTGGCCCGCCACCCGAAGTCCGAGCCCGTCACCGACGAACACCCCGCCGTCCGCGAGGTGCTGGCCGAGACCGAGGACCGGCTCGCCCTCCTCCTCTCCGTCGACGGCGACCGCACCCCCGACTCCTTCCACCGCGAACTCGGCGAGGTCATGTGGGAGTTCTGCGGCATGGCCCGCACCGCCGAGGGGCTGCGCACGGCGCTCCGCCGCATCCCGGAGATCCGCGAGGAGTTCTGGCGCCGCATCAAGGTGCCGGGCAGCGGCGAGGAGTTCAACCAGTCCCTGGAGAAGGCCAACCGGATCGTCGACTACCTCGAACTCGCCGAGCTGATGTGCCTCGACGCCCTGAACCGGGAGGAGTCCTGCGGCGGCCACTTCCGCGAGGAGTCCCAGACCCCCGACGGCGAGGCCGCCCGCCGCGACGAGGAGTTCTCGTACGCGGCCGCCTGGGAGTTCACCGGCACCGCCCCCGTCCTCCACAAGGAGGAACTCGCCTTCGAGTACGTCCACCCCACCCAGCGGAGCTACGCATGAAGCTCAACCTGCGCGTCTGGCGCCAGCGGAACAGCGGCGCCGAGGGCGCCATGGCCACCTACGAGGTGGACGGCATCTCGCCCGACATGTCCTTCCTGGAGATGCTCGACACCCTCAACGAGGAACTCATCCTGCGCGGCGAGGACCCCGTCGCCTTCGACCACGACTGCCGCGAGGGCATCTGCGGCGCCTGCAGCCTCGTCATCAACGGCGACGCCCACGGCCCCGAGCGCACCACCACCTGCCAGCTCCACATGCGCTCCTTCCGCGACGGCGACACCGTCGACGTCGAGCCCTGGCGGGCCTCCGCCTTCCCGGTGGTCAAGGACCTCGTCGTCGACCGCACGGCCTTCGACCGGATCATCCAGGCCGGCGGCTACGTCACCGCCCCCACCGGCGCCGCGCCGGAGGCCCACGCCACCCCGGTGCCGAAGGCCGCGGCGGACTCGGCCTTCGAACACGCCGAGTGCATCGGCTGCGGGGCCTGCGTGGCCGCCTGCCCCAACGGCTCGGCGATGCTCTTCACCTCCGCCAAGGTCAACCACCTCAACGTGCTGCCCCAGGGCGCCCCGGAGCGCGAGACCCGGGTCCTCGACATGGTCGCCCAGATGGACGCCGAGGGCTTCGGCGGCTGCACGCTCACCGGCGAGTGCGCCACGGCCTGCCCGAAGGGCATCCCGCTGCCGTCGATCGCGGCCATGAACAAGGAGTGGCTGCGCGCCCGTCGCAAGGTGAAGTGAGCGGAGGCCCCTCCGGCAGCGGCCCCTCCCGGGGAGACCCCTCCCGGGGAGACCCCTCCCGGGGAGACCCCTCCGGCGGAGGGCCTTCCCGCGGAGGTCCTTCCGGCGGCGGAACGTCCCCGCGGCAGGAGGAATCCGCGTTCCGCGCGGAAAGAGGGAACAAAGCGTCGGCCCGGGCCGTTCTCACCGGGCCGACGCCGTTCCGACCGAGGAGAACCTTGCCCGACGCACAGACCGCCGCTCCGTCCGCCGACGCCTACACCAGCCGGTTCCCGCTGCCCCCGCTCGCCGACCAGGCCGAGCGGCTGATCGCGCTCGGGCTGCCCGCCCTCACCGGCATCGACGCCGGCGAGCTGCGGGCCTTCGCGGAGAAGGCCGCCGCCGACGCGCCGGAGGGCTCCCTCCTCGCCGTCCACCCGGACGCCGCGCCCGCCTCGGTCCTCACCCCGCTGCTCCGGCTCGCGGACAGGCCCGGCTTCCTCGTGGTCGACATGGAGGACGTCGACGCCTTCGCGCCGCAGGGCGTGGAGCTCCCCGAGGGGCCGTTCTACCTGGTGCACGACCTGGACCGGGGCGACCACATGGGCAACTGGAGTCCGGAGGAGGCCCTGCCGGCCCTCACCGGAGCCGGCCGGACGCCGCTCGTCCTCACCGAGGGCATCCACTGGCTGCTCCAGCGGCCCGAGGTCCTGGAGCGCAACAAGTGCTTCATGACGATCGGTTCGCGCCTGCGCAAGGCCAACGGCGCCTTCGACGCCCGCACTCCGGCCGTCTGGATCAGCAACGGCACCGGCCGGGACGGCAAGGAGCGCAAGGGCGCGCCCAAGGTCGGCTGGTGCTGGTGGAACAACCGGCACACCTGGCTCGGCTTCGGCTCGACCACCGGCCGGAACGGCTAGGCCGTTCCCCGGGACCGGGCCGGACGGGGGAGCGGCACCCGCCGTACGGGTGCCCTCCTCCGGGCGCTCAGGGCCTGGGGGTCCACTTCCGCGCCCACTCCGGGGTGCGGAAGGCGCCGCCGTACATGGGAAGGCGGATCTCCTCGCCGTAGCGGGCGAGTTGCGCCCAGGGGCGGTTGAGGCCGGCCGAGCCCTGTTCGCGAACCCGGGTGACGGTGTCCAGGTCCAGGACGTCGACGAGGACCTCCTCGCCGGAGCCGGCCTGCTGGCGGACGATGCCTTCGGGGTCGACGATCGCACTGGTCCCGACCCCCGCCGGGTCGGCGGCGTTGACGTTGACGACGTACACCTGGTTGGTCCACGCGTTGGCGCGGGCGCAGACCAGCTCCATCTCCCGGTCGCGCGTGGTGGTGAGGGTGGGCTGGACGATGATCTCGGCTCCGAGCCAGGCGAGTTGGCGGACGGTCTCGGGGAAGGAGCCGTCATAGCAGATCGCGAGTCCGATCCGGCCCACGCCGGGGAGGTCGAAGACGGTGAATCCGTCGCCGGGGGCGGTCCTCTCGTACGGCTGCCAGGGGAAGACCTTGCGGTAGCGGGCGACGATCTCGCCCTCCGGCGAGACGACGACGGCGGTGTTGTGGAACCGGCCGTCCTCGCCGCGCTCGAAGAGGCTGCCCGGGACCAGCCAGAGGCCGGTCTCCCGGGCGAGCGCGCACAGCCGGTCGGTGGTCGGTCCCGGTATCGGTTCCGCGGTCCGCTCCATCCAGCCTTCGGGAGCGGGGCCGAGCAGCGGCCCCTCGGCGGCGAGCAGCAGCTCGGGCACGACGACGAGCTGCACGTGCGGGAAGAGGGACAGGGTGGCGCGGACCTGGCCGGCGTACCGCTGCCAGGTCGCTTCGAGGTCGTAGGGGACGGGGGCGGTCTGGAGGGCCGCGATGGCGAGGGTGCGCATGGGATCGGTCCTTGTCGGTGGGGTGGGTCGGGGGGTCGCCTTCGGCGTGACGGCGAGGCGGCGCACGAGGGTCAGTCGTCCGTGGTGACGAGCCGGGAGGCGACGGTCGCGCGCCCGTCGCGGAAGAAGGCCGGGTAGGCGGCCCGGGCCGTGAGCACGGCGAGCGCTCCCGCGGCGAGCGAGCCGGCGCCGAGCAGGAAGACGCCGCCGACACCGTGGAAGGAGGTGGTGCCGTAGGCGGGGTCGACCATGTCGTACGCGCTGCGGACGAACGCGCCGAGCATGAGCAGGCCGCCTGCCAGCGGCAGGACGCCGCGCAGGAGCAGGGCTCGCGGGGACGTGCGCAGGCGCTTGCGGAAGTACCAGACGCAGGCGAGTGCGGTGGTGCCGTAGTAGCAGGCGATGAGCAGCCCGACGCAGAGGATGGCGTCGCCGAGGAAGGCGTCGGAGAGCAGGGAGAGGGCGAGGAGCACGGCCGCCGTCGCGCCGCCGTAGAAGACCGTGCCGAAGGAGGGCGTGCGGTACCGGGGGTGCACGCGGGCGAAGGCGGCGGGCAGGGCGCCGTGCGAGGCCATGGAAAGACTGCCGCGCGGGCTGCTGACGAGACAGGTCAGCAGGGCGGAGGCGGCGGAGACGCACACCGCGAGTTCCATCACCTTGGCGAAGGCGTCCCCGAGGACGGGCGGGGCGAGGGACGCGAGGACGTCGGTGGCGTTGTCGGGATTGCCGAGGCCGAAGCCGGTGGTACCGGTACCGGCGAAGGACACGACGGCGAAGGCGGTGAAGAGGTAGGTGCCGAGCAGCACCACGGTGGAGATCACGGCCGCCTGGCCGGGGACGCGATCGCTGTCGCGCGTCTCCTCGTTGGTGGTGATCAGGGCGTCCCAGCCCCAGTAGATGAACAGGCAGAGCAGCACGGCCTGCGCGAAGGAGTCGAAGCCGTCGATCGCGAGGGGGTCGAGCCAGCTCGGCGAGGGGCTGGAGACGCCGGGGCGGGCGAGGGCGGCGGCCCCGAAGCCGATGAGGGCGAGCAGCTGGAGGCCGAGCAGGACGTACTGGAGGCCGGCCGCGACGCGCAGGCCCCGGCGGGCGACGAGGGTGAGGCCGGCGACGATCGGTACGGCGACCGCGGCGACGACGAGGGGGTCCTCCGCCCCCTCCAGACCGAGGAGGCCGAGCAGGTAGCCGGAGCTGACCTGGGCGAGCGCGGCCATCGCGATGAGGGTGGCGATCTGTGGCACCCAGCCGCCGGCGAACCAGCCCGTTCGGGGACCGAAGGCGCGGGTGTTCCAGACGAAGGTGGTGCCGCAGTCGGGCATCTCCCGGTTGAGCTCGCGGAAGGCGAAGGCGGTGAGCAGGATCGGCACGAAGCCGAGGAGGAGCGCGGCCGGGGCGAGGTCACCGACGACCAGGGCGACGTAGCCGAGCGTGACGGTGATGCTGTAGGCCGGAGCCGTGGAGGACAGGCCGAGTGCGACGGTGGCGAGGAGACCGACGGAGCCGCTGCGCAGGCCCTTGTCCGTCTCGTCCGGGTGCGTCGTCGTCATGACGTGCTCCTGGGGAGGGAGGAGTTTGTTAAACGCAGATTTAAGATCTGGTCAACGTGCACGTCAAGGCCTGGATGAATATGATCTGAATCGCTGTATAGATCATTCGGGAGAGGAGGGGGCCTCATGGCGGCGAAGTCCGGGGGGACGAGGAAGGGCGCCGGAGGCGGCCGGGAAGCGCGCAGGGCGGCGCTGGCGGAGGCGGTGCAGCGGGCCCTGCTCACCCGCGGACTGGAAGGGCTGCGACTGCGCGACGTCGCCGACGAGGCCGGCGTCACTCCGGCCGCGGTGCTCTACTACGGAGACCTCGACGCCCTCGTCCACGAGACCTACCAGCAGGCCATCACCCGCTACAGCCAGGATCGCGAGGCGGCCGCCGACGGCTTCGACGACGCCCGCCTCAAGCTCCGGGCCTGCATCGACAAGGGCGTGGCCGCCGGACCGGACGACGCGCTGACCCGGCTGCTCTTCGAGTACTGGCCGCGCTGCCTGCGCGACGCCAGGGCGGCCGCCCTCGACAGCGCCCTGACCGAGCGTCAGATCGCCGTCTACGCGGAGATCCTCACCCTCGGCCGGGCCCAGGGCCACTTCGTCCTCCAGGACCCTCCCCGGCTCATCGCCGCCAACTTCGTGGCCATGGAGGACGGCTATCAGATGGAGGTCCTGGCCGGCCGTCGTGTTCGTGCCGAGGTGATCGCCGCCCTGCACGCGTACGCACGCGCCGCCACGGGCCACGATCCGGGTGCCGACACGGGACGCGGGTCCGGCCGGCGGGATCCGGAAGGAACGGCCTAGGCCGTTCCGGCGGGGCCGGGCCGTTCTTTCCGGGCTCCCCGGAAAGAACGGAAGGAACGCTCCGGCGGCCGGGCGGCCGCTCGCGTGCGCCCCGCGCCGGCCCGGACGGCTCAGGCGGCCTCCTCCACCGGGTGCTCCTCCACCGAGCGGGAGTCGGTGAGGCTCAGGGCGCCGCCGGCGGCGATCAGGCCGACGACGACGGCGAGGAGGGCGTAGGTGACGCGCTCGCCGTGGAAGAAGGACGCGACGAGGCCGCCGCTCCAGACGCCGTCGGGGAGCCGGGTGGTGACCAGGACGGCGATGAGGGTGCCGACGACGGCCGTGCCCACGCTGGAACCGACCTCCTGGGCGGTGTCGTTGAGGGCGGCGCCGATGGAGGTGCGGTTGTCCGGCATGGCCTCGACGAGGGCGACCGCGCAGATCGTCATGACGGTGCGCAGGCCGATGGTCATCAGGACCATGCAGACGGCTATGACGGCGTAGCCGTGCTCGACGCCCCAGGCGAGCCCGGCCAGCGAGCCCGCGAGGAACCCGGCGCCGACCAGGCAGGCGACGCGGTGCCCGAAGCGGCGCGCGAGCCATTCCGACAGCGGGGTCGCCAGGAGCATCGTCGCGATGACCGGCAGGTTGGCGAGGCCGGCCCGGACGGGGCTCCACCCGTAGGCGTACTGGAAGTGCAGGATCAGGCCGAACATCACGCTCGCCATGGCGATGGACGTGCCGGTCTGCGCGAGGGCGGCGCCCCGGACGGTCCCGCGGGAGAAGAGGCGCAGGTCGAGCATGGGGGAGGCCGTGCGGTGCTCGTGCCGGACGAACCAGACCGCCGCGGCGAGGGCGCCGACGACCGACGCGAGGGTGACCGTGGAGAGCCAGCCGTGCTCGACGCCACTGGTGAGCGCGTAGCAGGCGAGGCCGATGGCGGCGACGCTCAGGACGGCGCCCGGCACGTCGAGGGAGTCCTTCGTCAGGTCCTCCGGGCGGTCGGCCGGGACGCCGAGCCGCACACCGGCGCAGGCGATCACCGCGAGGGGCGCGTTGACCAGGAGCAGCCACTCCCATGACACGTGCGCCAGCGCCGTACCGCCGAGCAGCGGGCCGAGGACGAAGCCGGACATGCCGACGACGATCATCACGGTCATGGCGCGCATGCGCAGCGCCTTGTCGTCGAAGAGCCGGAAGACCAGGGAGTTGGTGATCGGCGCCATCGCCGCGGCGGCTATGCCGAGCGCCGCGCGCAGGGCGATCAGTCCGCTCGCGGAGGAGACGAGGAGCACGCCGAGGCTGAGCGTGCCGAAGACCGCGAGTCCGATCAGGAGCACCCGGCGGCGCCCGAACCGGTCCGCGACGGATCCGGCGGTGAGCAGCAGCCCGCCGAACGTGAGCGAGTAGGCCCCCGTCACCCACTGGAGCGCGGTGGTGCCCGCGCCCAGGTCGCGGCCGATGGTCGGCAGCGCGATCGACAGCAGCGTGTTGTCGACCATCTCGACGAAGAAGGCCAGGCAGAGCGCGGCCAGGGGGATCCACGCCGCGCGCAGCGACGGGTAGGTGCGGGGCGGGTCGGTGAACGTGGCGGTGGTCATGGCGCACTCCTTTCGATCGAACGCAGTTCGGTTATCGAACGATGTTCCATCCGGTACGATAGAACAACGTTCGATCCGATGCAAAAGTGAGGGGCCACGCCATGGCACGCCAGCCGACCCGCTCCGGCGGCGGACGCCGACGCGCTTCCCACTCGATGGAGTCCGTCCTCGGCGAGGCGGTCGCCCTGCTCGACGAGGCGGGAGCGCCGGCGCTGACCTTCCGGGCCCTGGCCCAGCGCCTCGGGGGAGGCGTCGCCAGCATCTACTGGTACGTCGCGAACAAGGACGAGCTGCTGGACCTGGCCACGGACCACGTCATGGCCGGCGTCCTCGCGGACATCGAGAAGCTCCCGCCCGGCGAGGACGCGATCGACGACCTGCGCGCGATGGCCGTCACCCTCTTCGACGCGGTCGTGAGCCGCCCCTGGCTCGGCGCGTACTTCATGCGCAACACCGACGTCCAGGGCAATTCCCTGCGCATCTACGAGAAGCTCGGCCGGCAGACCCTCCGCCTGGACCTCACCGCCCGCCAGCGCTTCCACGCCGTCTCCGCGGTCGTCGGCGTCGTCGTCGGCTCGGCCGTCGACATGGGCCAGGAGCCTCCCCAGGAGATCCTCGACGGCGCGGTGGACCGCGACGAGTTCCTCGGCCGCTTCGCCCGGACCTGGCGCGAGCTCGCCCCCGAGGAGTTCCCCTTCATCCACGAGATCGTCGACGAGTTCGACGGCCACGACGACGTCGACCAGTTCCGTTCGGCCCTGGACCTCACCCTGGCGGGCCTCCGGCTCCAGGCCGGCCTCTGACCCCTCCCCGCCCCCGGGCGCCGGGACCCGCCGCCGGGGCGGGTCCGTCCGTGGCGTGCCGGCGCGGGGCCCGTCTCACCCGCGGGTGATTCCCAGGGCCCGGGCCAGATAGGGGGCGGTGCGGCTCTCCGGCGTCCGGGCCACCTCGGCCGGGGGGCCCTCGGCGACGATCCGGCCGCCGGCCCCGCCGCCGCCCGGACCGAGGTCGATCACCCAGTCGGCCCCGGCGGCCACGTCCATGTCGTGCTCGACGACGACGACCGTGTGGCCGCCGTCCACCAGGCCGCGCAGCTGCCGCACCAGCACCTCGACGTCGGCCGGGTGCAGACCGGTGGTCGGCTCGTCGAGGACGTACAGGGTGTGCGCGCGGCGCGGCCGCTGGAGCTCGGAGGCGAGCTTGATCCGCTGGGCCTCGCCGCCGGAGAGCTCGGTGGCGGGCCGGCCCAGGCGCAGGTGGCCGAGGCCGACGTCGAGGAGGGTGGTCAGGCTGCGGACCGCCGCCGGGACCTCGGCGAAGAACTCCGCCGCCGACTCCACCGTCAGGTCCAGGACCTCGGAGATCGTCAGTCCGCGCAGCCGCACCCCGAGGGTCTCCGGGTTGTAGCGGGCGCCGCGGCAGTCCGGGCAGGGCGCGTACGTGCTCGGCAGGAAGAGCAGCTCCACCGAGACGAAGCCCTCGCCCTGGCAGGTCTCGCAGCGCCCGCCGGGCACGTTGAAGGAGAAGCGGCCGGCCTTGTAGCCGCGGGCCCGGGCCTCCTCGGTCTCCGCGAAGAGCTTCCGCACCACGTCGAAGAGCCCGGTGTACGTGGCCAGGTTGGAGCGCGGGGTGCGGCCGATCGGCTTCTGGTCCACGGTCACCGACCGTCCGGCACCCTCCCGTCCCTCGGTGAGGGCGCCGACGAGGGTGGACTTGCCGGAGCCGGAGACGCCGGTCACGGCGGTGAGGGCGCCGCGGGGGAAGGCGGCGTCGACGCCGCGCAGGTTGTGCCGGGTGACGGGCCCGGTGCGCAGCCAGGAGCCGGGGGCGAGGGCGGGCCGTCCGGGGACGGGGGGCCTCTCGAAGAGGAAGCGGCGGGTGGCCGACTCCTCGACGTGCGCGAGGAGTTCCGGCGGGCCGCTGTGCAGGACCCGGCCGCCGTGCTCGCCGGCGTGCGGGCCGACGTCCACGAGCCAGTCGGCGTGCCGGACCACGTCGAGGTGGTGCTCGACGACGAAGACCGAGTTGCCCGCCGCCTTCAGCCGGTCGAGGACCACGAGGAGGGCCTCGGTGTCGGCGGGGTGCAGACCGGCGGACGGCTCGTCGAGCACGTACACGACGCCGAAGAGACCGGCCCGGAGCTGGGTGGCGAGGCGGAGCCGCTGGAGCTCGCCGCTGGAGAGGGTGGGGGCGGTGCGGTCGAGGCCGAGGTAGCCGAGGCCGAGTTCGGTGACCGTGGCGATCCGGGCGAGCAGGTCCCCGGCGAGGACGCGGGCGGTCTCGGGGGCGCCGGGCGCGGTCGCCGGGGCCAGCACCTCGGCCAGCTCGGTCAGCGGCAGCGCGGCCAGCTCGGCGATGGTCCGGCCGGCGAAGGTGACGGCCAGCGCCTCCGGGCGCAGCCGGCTCCCGCCGCACACCGGGCACGGCGCGCTGGTGAGGAAGCGTTCCGCCTTGGCCCGCAGCGCGGGGCTCTTCGAATCGGAGTAGGTGCGCAGGACGAGCCGGCGGGCGCCGGTGTACGTGCCCTGGTACGGGCGCTGGATCCGGCCCGCCTCCCGGACCGGGTGCACGGTGACCACCGGCTGTTCGTCGGTGAAGAGGATCCACTCCCGGTCCTCGGGGGCCAGCTCCCGCCACGGCCGGTCGACGTCGTACCCGAGGGCTTCGAGGACGTCCCGGAGGTTCTTGCCCTGCCAGGCGCCGGGCCAGGACGCGACGGCTCCCTCCCGGATCGACAGGCCGGGGTCGGGGACGAGGAGCTCCTCGCTGGTGCCGTGGATCCGGCCGAGTCCGTGGCAGGACGGGCAGGCGCCGGCCGCGGTGTTGGGGGAGAAGGCGTCGGAGTCGAGCCGGTCCGCCCCGGCCGGGTAGTCCCCGGCGCGGGAGTACAGCATGCGCAGCGAGTTCGACAGGGTGGTGACCGTGCCGACGGAGGAGCGGGCGCCGGGGGTGGCCCGGCGCTGTTCGAGGGAGACCGCCGGGGGCAGGCCGGTGATCTCCCCGACCTGCGGCGCCCCCACCTGGTGGATGAGCCGGCGGGCGTAGGGCGCGACCGACTCGAAGTAGCGGCGCTGGGCCTCCGCGTACACCGTCCCGAAGGCGAGCGAGGACTTCCCGGAGCCGGAGACGCCCGTGAAGACGGTGAGGGTGTCGCGGGGGATGTCGACGTCCACGTCCCGGAGGTTGTGCTCGCGGGCGCCCCGGACGCGGACGAACCGGTCGTGACCGGAAACTGGATCCTGCATGCGTGGATTTTATCCAATATCGGTTTCGTCGCAGGTCGGGGGCGCCGTCCCCGGGTTCCGGCGTGTCCCGCGGCGTGCGCGGACGGCGGCCGGGAGGTGGCGGGGCGCGGCGCGCCGGGGTGTGCGGGGAGGTTCCCGGGGATCTCCGGATGACTTCCGGGTTCGCGAATTGACGAAGCGTCAGTTATTGACGGTTCGTCAGGTCGGTCACAGAATGCCGTCACCCGATGGAGGGATCGCCCGTGCCTCGACCGTCGCGCGCCGTCGCCGCCGTGTTCGCCCTGCTCCTCGCCACCGCCTGCAACTCCGCTTCCGGCGGCGGCGGTACCCCTTCCTCCGTGCGCGGGGTCACCGCCGACACCGTCAAGGTCGGCGGCATCGTCTCCATGACGACCGCCAGCGGCTACTCCAAGAAGGACACCGACCTCGGCGCCCGGGCCCGCTACGACCGGGCCAACGCCGAAGGCGGGATCAACGGCCGGAGGATCGAGTACCTGGGCGCCGAGGACGACGGCCAGGACCCCTCCAGGAACCTGGCCGCGGCCCGCAAGCTCGTCCAGCAGGAGAAGGTCTTCGCCGTCTCGCCCATGAGCTCGGTCACCTTCGCCGGGGCCGACTTCCTCGACTCCCAGAAGGTGCCCACGGTGGGCTGGGGCACGCTCCCCTCCTTCTGCGGGCCCCGCCACATCTACGGCTTCAACGGCTGCCTCGTCCCGACGCCCGGCGGCACCCTCAACCAGACCTGGCCCGAGAGCCTCGCCTCCGTCCTCGGCGGCGCCCGCGGCAGGTCGGTCGCGCTGATCGCCGGCGACAACGACGCCGGCAAGTTCGGCATCCGCACCTTCACCCAGGGCTTCAAGGCGGCCGGCTTCCAGGTCCCGTACGCCAAGGCCGTCGTCCCGGCGACCTCGATGCCCAGCGACTGGTCGGCGTACACGAAGGAGATCCTCCGCTCGGGCCCCGGCGGCGGCGCGCCCGACGCCGTGATCTCCGTGATGCAGACGCCGTACAACATCGGCCTCTTCACCGCCCTCAAGCGCTCCGGCTACCGCGGGATCCTCTCCGACCCGACGGACTACGACCCCGGACTGCTCGCGAAGGACGCGACGAAGCAGGCCCTCGACGGGGTGTACGTCCTGCTCCAGTTCCAGCCCTTCGAGTCGGACGGTCCCGCCATGCGCCAGTTCAAGGAGGACGTCAAGAAGGCCGCCGGAGGCCGGGACGTACCCCTCAACATGCACATGATGACCGGCTACATGAGCGCCGACCTCTTCCTCTCCATCGCCGAGAGGGCCGGCGAGGACCTCACCGTGGAGTCCTTCCAGAAGGCCGCCGACGGGTTCTCCGACACCGGGACCCTGGTGGGCGACCGCGCCGAGCCCAAGGGGCAGAAGGAGAGCTTCGGCTGCGGGGCGCTCGTCCGCCTGAAGGACGGCCGGTACGAGGTGGCGGTGCCCTTCCGGTGCCATCCGCCGATCCCCTTCGGCTGAGGGGCGCGCCCCGTGGGTGACCTGCTGGGCTTC
The DNA here is from genome assembly GCF_014650895.1 of Streptomyces omiyaensis. Taxonomy (GTDB): domain Bacteria; phylum Actinomycetota; class Actinomycetes; order Streptomycetales; family Streptomycetaceae; genus Streptomyces; species Streptomyces omiyaensis. Next base: position 243,091 of record NZ_BMVV01000005.1, on the reverse strand, counting down.
GTCCTGAGCGGACTGGTGTCGGGCGCGCTCTACGCGCTGCTCGCGACCGGCCTCGTCCTCTCCTCCTCGGCCTCCGGGCTCTTCAACTTCGCCCACGGGGCCACCGCCTACCTGTGCGCGCTGGCCTTCCACGAACTCCACTCCGGCTTCGGCTGGCCGGCCGTGCCCACCGCGCTGCTGCTGGTGTGCGGAGGCGCGCCCGCACTCGGCTGGGGCCTGGACCGGCTGATGTTCCGCAAGCTCGCCGGGGTCGGCGAGACGGCGCAGATCGTGGCCACGATCGGCCTGCTCGTCGCCCTGCCGGCGGCCGGACTCTGGCTGGTCGAACTCCTGGAGCGGATGGGCGCCCCCGTCCAGCCCGCCGAGAACCAGTTCGGACTGCCGGGCGTTGGCCCGAGCCCGGCGGTCTCCTGGCAGCCGCTCGACGGCGTCGGGATCGACTCCGACCAGCTGATCACCTGGATCGCGACCGCCCTCGTGGCCGCCGGACTCTGGATCCTGCTGCGGCGCACCCGACTCGGCCTGGAACTGCGGGCGTCGGTCGACGACCGGGAACTGACCGGGCTGCGCGGCATCGACGCGGACCGGCTCTCCTCGATCGCCTGGATGCTGTCGTCCGGTCTCGCCGGACTCGCCGGAGTCCTCGCCACCCCGCTCCTCGGGCTCTCCGCGCACGACTACACGCTGTTCCTCTTCGTCTCGGCCACCGCGGCGGTCCTCGGGCGCTTCGTGTCGGTGCCGCTCGCCTTCGCGGGCGGGCTCGGACTCGGCGTGCTGCAGAACCTGGTGGCGGGATACGCGTCCTTCACCGACGACATCACCGGACTGCGCACCGCCGTGCCGTTCCTCGTCCTCTTCGCCGGCCTCGTCGTCCTGGTGCGCCGCCGCCGCGGCGCGGGCACGGCGGCGGCGGACCCGCCTCCGGCCGACCACCTCGCCGGCCGGGGACGGGCCCGCCGCTGGGGCGCGTGGTCGGCCGCCGCCGTCCTGCTCGGCGCGGCCTTCTACACCGTCACCACGCCCTTCTGGAGCGGGATCCTGGCCCAAGGACTCGCGATCGGAATCGTGTTCATGTCCTTCACGGTGGTCACCGGCCTCGGTGCGATGGTGTCGCTGGCCCAGGCGACCTTCGTGACCGGCGCGGCCCTCGTCGCGGGCCTGCTGATCAGCCACGGCTGGCCCTTCGCCGCCGCCGCGGCCGCGGGCACGGCCGCCGCCGCCCTGCTCGGCGCGCTGGTCGCGCTGCCCGCCCTGCGGCTCGGCGGCCGATCGCTGGCCCTGGCCACCCTCGCGCTCGCCTTCCTCGCGGACCAGGTGCTCTTCCAGATCGGATGGCTGCGCAACGGCGACACCGGCTGGGAGCTGCCGCGGCCGGTCGCCGGTCCGGTGGACCTGGGCGACGACCGGGCGCTGGGCCTCGCCCTGGTGCTGCTCAGCGCGGCCCTCGTCGCGCTGCTGACCCGGCTGCGCGGCTCCCGCTGGGGCCGGGCCGCGCTCGCCGTCCGCTCCGCCCCCGAGGCCGCCGCCGCGTCGGGCGTGTCGGTGGTCCGGACGAAGCTCCTGCTGTTCACGGTGTCGGCGGGCCTCGCCGGCTTCGGCGGGGTGCTCCACGCCTCGTACAACACCCGCATCACGGCGACGGACTTCACCGCGATGACGGGCCTGGTGTGGCTGGCGGTCGTGGTCGCGGCGGGGGTCCGCAGGCCGCAGTTCGCGGTGGTGGCGGGGCTGGTCTTCGCGGTGGTCCCGCACCTGATGGCCCAGTACGTCACGGAGTCCGCGCACCTGCCGGTGATCCTCTTCGGCCTGGCGGGCCTCGCGCTCGCGAACGACCCGGACGGATACTGCGCCGCGTTGCCGTCGAGGCGCGCGGCCCGCCGCGCCGCGGCCCGGGCGGCCGGCACGGGGCGGACCCCGCCGGAGCCGGGACGCCAGGAGCCGCCGCTGCCGGACCGGCAGGCCCCGCCGGCACCGGCAGGGCAGGCCCCACGGGCCCCGGCCCGGCGGGACCCGCCGGAGGGGGCGCGGCAGGATCCGCCGGCAACCGCGCCGGACGCCCCGCGGAAGGCCCCGCCGGGGCCCCGGCGGCCGGAGGAGCTCCGCGCCCCGGGCGCGGGAGCGGCCCCCGCCGCCCCGTACCCGGCGGCGTGCGCCGCCCGCGCCGCCGCGCCGGGGCCCGGCGGCGGGGTCAGGGGCGACGGCGTCTCGGACGGGCAGCCGCACGCGCTCGAACTCGCCGGTGTGCACGCCGGGTACGCCGGTGCGCCCGTGCTGCGCGGCGTGGACCTGGCGGTGCGCGGCGGCGAGGTGGTCCTGCTGCTCGGGCCCAACGGGGCCGGGAAGTCCACCCTCTGCCGGGTGGCGGCCGGACTGCTGCGCCCGACCGGCGGCCTCGTGCGGGTGCGCGGCGAGGACGCCGGCCGCGACGGGGCGGTCGCCCGGGCGCGCCGCGGGGTCCGGCTGGCCCCCGAGGGGCGGGGGATCTTCGCCGGGCTCTCCGTCGAGGAGAACCTCGCCCTCCAGCTGGCCGCCGCCGACGACCGCGACGCCGTGTACGCGCGGTTCCCCGCGCTCGCCGCCCGCCGTCCGGTCCCCGCCGGGGCCCTGTCGGGCGGCGAGCAGCAGCTCCTCGCCCTCGCCCCGCTCCTCCAGCGGCCGCCGGCCGTCCTCGTCGCCGACGAGCCGTCCCTCGGACTCGCTCCGCGCGTCGTCGAGGAGGTCTTCCGGCTGCTGACCGAACTCCGCGACCAGGGCACCGCGCTGGTGCTCGCCGAGGAGCGGGCGGCCGAGGCGCTCGGCGTCGCCGACACCGTCGCCTGCCTCGCGCAGGGCGAGGTCGTCTGGTCCGGGCCCCGGTCCGAGGCCGACCGGGACCGGCTCGCCGAGGCCTACCTGGGGACGGGAGTCCGCCGATGAACCAGCCGCTGCTGCGCGCCGCCGGCGTCGACGTCCGCTTCGGCGGCGTCCACGCCCTGCGCGGCGTCACCGTCTCCGTGGGCCCCGGCGAGATCTGCGGCCTCATCGGACCGAACGGGGCGGGCAAGACGACGCTCTTCGACGTCCTGTCGGGGATGCGGCGGCCGGACGCGGGGACCGTCGCGTACGACGGGGCGGACATCTCCCGCCGCTCCCCGGCCTGGCGGGCCCGGCACGGGATCCGCCGCACCTTCCAGCGCCGGCAGCTCTTCGGCCAGCTGACCGTCGAGGACAACCTCGTCGTGGCGCGGGAGTGGCGCGGCGGGCTCCGCCCGGCGGCGCGCGGGCACCGGGAGCGGGCCGCCGCCGTTCTGGCGTCGTGCGGGATCGACGCGCTCGGCGGCGCGTACGCGGGCGCCCTGCCCGTCGGACAGGCCCGGATGGCCGAGCTGGCCCGCGCGCTGGCCGACCCGCCCCGGGTCCTGCTCCTGGACGAGCCCGCCTCCGGGACGACCGCCGAGGAGCGCGGCCGGCTCGCCTCCGTCGTCCGCCGGGCGGCGGGGGAGGGGTGCGCGGTGCTGCTCGTCGAGCACGACGTGGCCTTCGTGGGGGAGCTGTGCTCGCGGGTCGTCGTGCTCGACCTCGGCGAGGTCCTCGCCGAGGGGACGCCGGCCGAGATCCGCGCCCACCCGGCGGTCCGGGAGGCGTACCTCGGCCTCTGACCCGTGGCCCGCGCGCCGCGCCCGCCGGGCCGCGTCTCCCCGGGGCGCGGACGACGCGGCGCGGACGGCGGGGCCGTCCCGGGCTGTCGGCGGCGGCTCCTAGGCTGGCCGTGTGACAGGTGACCTCCGGCCGCTGGCCGTCTTCGACCTCGACAACACGCTCGCCGCGACCTCCCACCGCCAGCGCTTCCTGGAGCGCCGCCCGAAGGACTGGGACGCCTTCTTCGCGGCGGCCCCCGACGACCCGCCGCTCGACGAGGGCGTCGCCCTGTGCCGGGAGGCCGCCGAGGAGTGCGAGGTGGTCTACCTGACGGGCCGCCCGGAGCACTGCCGCCGCGACACCCTGGCCTGGCTGGCCGCCCAGGGGCTGCCGGAGGGGCCGGTCCACATGCGGCGGCACCGCGACTTCCGGCCCGCGCGGGTCACCAAGCTGGAGGTCCTGCGGCGGCTCGGGGCCGGCCGGGAGGTCCGGATGCTGGTCGACGACGACCTGCTCGTCTGCGACGCCGCGCGGGCCGCCGGCTTCCGGGTCGTCCGCGCGCACTGGGCCACCCCCTCCGAGGTGCTGGGGGAGGCCCAGGAGCGCGAGGGCAGGACCTGATCCGGCCGCGGGCGCGGCGTACGGACGGTCAGGCGCCTTCGTCCAGCCGGAAGCCGACCTTGAGGCCGACCTGGTAGTGCTCGATCCGCCCGTCGACCAGGTGCCCGCGCACCTGGGTGACCTCGAACCAGTCGAGGCCCCGCAGGGTCTGCGAGGCGCGCTCGATGCCGTTGCGGATGGCCTGGTCGACTCCCTCGGTGGAGGTGCCGACGATCTCGGTGACGCGGTAGGTGTGGTTCGACATGGGGGCCGGACTCCTCTCGGTGCCCTCGATGGGCTCCCTCCACCGTGCCCCAGGCCGGGGGAGCGCGCGACACGGCGGGCCCGGTCCGGCCCCCTTCGCCCGTACCCGGGGGTAACCGCGCCGATTGCCCCGCCCGATCCGGGAACGAGATGGTCAAGGACTTGACCACTTCGTTGGTCCAGACCAGAATCCAGGCCACATACCCGCGCGAACAACCCGTTCGGTCCCCCCACGTCGGGTCAGCCCCCCATGCCGCACCGCCGTGTGCTGAACCGAAGGTGACCTCCGTGAAGAACCGCTTGCTCGCATGCCCGCTGGCTGCCGCCACCGCACTCGCCCTGGCGGGCTGCGGACTGTTGCCCGGTACGGGGGGCGACACCCGGACGGTCGACATATGGCTCATGCGGGACAGCGTCAGCGAGGACTTCCTCAAGCGCTTCACCACGGCCTACGAGGACGAGCACGACGACGTCGAGCTCAACGTCACCATCCAGGACTGGACCGGCATCGGCAAGAAGGTCACCGAGGCCATCAAGGGCGGCGGCGGTCCGGACGTCATCGAGGTCGGCAACACCCAGGTCGCCCAGTACGCCGACACCGACCGCCTCTTCGACCTCACCCTGGAGTCCGTCCGCGACCTCGGCAGCGAGGACTGGCTGCCCGGTCTCGCCGAGCCCGGCAGCGTCGGCGGCTCCCAGTACGGCATCCCCTGGTACGCCGCCAACCGCATCGTGATCTACAACAAGGACCTCTTCACCCAGGCCGGCGTCACCGAGCCGCCCGCCACGCGCGCGGAGTGGCTCGCCGCCACCGAGAAGCTCAACCGCCAGGGCTCCCAGGGCATCTACCTGGCCGGCCAGGACTGGTACACCCTCGCCGGATTCATCTGGGACGAGGGCGGCGAGCTCGCCGTCGACAAGGGCGGCCAGTGGACCGGCACGCTCGACTCCCCCGAGGCGCTGCGCGGCATGGAGTTCTACAAGGAGCTCCAGTCGCTCGGTTCCGGCCCGAAGAACGCCGACGAGCAGAACCCGCCGCAGGCCGAGGTCTTCGCCCGCGGCGACGTCGCCCAGATCGTCGCGGTGCCCAGCGCCGTCTCCGCGATCCTCAAGGCCAACCCCGCCCTGAAGGACAAGCTCGGCTACTTCCCCATCCCCGGCAAGAAGGCCGGCACCCCCTGCGCGGTCTTCACCGGCGGCTCCGACCTGATCATCCCGGAGAACGCGCCCGACCGCGGCGCCGCCCTCGACGTCGTCAAGGCGCTGGCGGGCGAGAAGTGGCAGACGGACCTCGCCCGGTCCATGGGCTACGTGCCCAACAAGAAGGGCCTCGCCTCCGTCGTCTCCGGCGAGGAGGCCACCGCGGCCATGGCCGCGGGCGCCGCCAACGGCCGCGCCACCCCCAACTCCCCGCAGTGGGCCGACGTCGAGGCCGACAACCCGATCAAGCCCTTCATGACCGCCGTCCTGGAGGGCGAGAACGCCAAGAAGGCGGCCACCAAGGCCTCGGAGGCCATCACGGACTCCCTGGCCGAGTAGGCCCGCCCGCGCGGCGTGCCGCAGGTCCTCCGCGCGGCGCCCCGAGGGGCGCCGCGCAGCATTCAGCCTTCCCACACCCGCGATCCCCCGGACGGTCATGTCGAATCCAGCCGGCGGCGGAAGAAACGAGGGGCCGGCCCGCACCGCTCGCGGACCGGTGCCGACCCTTCACCTTCCGTACGCCGGAGGACACCGCCATGCCCGCACCCTCGCCCGCGCTCGCCGACTCCCTCGCCCCGGCCGTCCCCGTGCCGGCCGGGATCCTGCCCGCCGTGGGTCTGCCCGCGCAGCCCGGTCCGGACCGCGGTCCGGGACCCGAGCCCCGCTACGTCGTGGGGCTCGCCCGCGACCGGGACGAGGTCCGCGCCGCCCAGCGCCTGCGCCACCTGGTCTTCGCCGGAGAGATGGGCGCCCGGCTCGACGGACCGGAGCCGGGCCTCGACACCGACGCCTTCGACGCCCACTGCGACCACCTCCTGGTCCGCGAGGAGACCACCGGCGAGGTCGTCGGCACCTACCGGATCCTGCCGCCCGAGCGGGCCGCCGCCGCCGGGCGCCTCTACTCCGAGACCGAGTTCGACCTCACCCGGCTCGCCCCCCTCCGCCACGACCTCGTCGAGGTCGGCCGCTCCTGCGTCCACCCCGCCCACCGCAACGGCGCCGTCATCGCCCTCATCTGGGCCGGCCTCGCCCGCTACATGACCCGCACCGGCCACGAGTGGCTGGCCGGCTGCTGCTCCGTCCCGCTCGCCGACGGCGGCGCGCTCGCCGCCGCCACCTGGGACACCGTCAAGGCCAGGCACCTCGCCCCCGAGGAGTACTGGGTCACCCCGCACAAGCTGTGGAACGCCGACGCCGTCCGCCGCCCCGAGGGCCGCACCGAGCTCCCCGCCCTGCTCCGGGGGTACATCCGGCTCGGCGCCTGGGTCTGCGGCGCGCCCGCCCACGACCCCGAGTTCGGCGTCGCCGACCTCTACGTGCTGCTCTCGCTCCGCCGGACCCACCCGCGCTACCTGCGCCACTTCCTCTCGCTCGTCCCGGCCGCGTGAACCGCGCGGTCCCGGCCCCGCCGCCGTGGCTCCCCACGGCACCGTGCACCCCGGGCCGCCGCTGCGCCGCCCACCCGGACCCCGCGCCGGCCACCGGGACCGGCGCCCGGACCGTGTCCCCGCCCCTGGCCTGCGCCCGGCTGGCCGCCGGGCTCGCGACCGTCCTCCTCGGGGTGGCCCTGCTCCCGGCGGCGGCCCTGCTGCCGGCCGCCGGGAGGCTCGCGCTGGTACGCCTCTGGGCGCGGGCGGTCGTCCGGGCCTTCGGCGTACGGCTGGCCGTCACCGGGGTCAGGCCGCCCGCCGGAGGGCCCGCGCTCGTCGTCGCCAACCACGTCTCCTGGCTCGACATCCCGGTCGTCGCCGCGGTCCTGCCCGGCCGGATGGTCGCGAAGCGGGAGGTGCGCGGCTGGCCGGTGCTCGGCCCGCTCGCCGCCCTCGGCGGCACCCTCTTCATCGACCGCGACGGCCTGCGCCGGCTGCCCGGGACCGTGCGCGAGGCCGCCGGGGCGCTGGCCGCGGGCGGCCGGGTGGTCGCCTTCCCGGAGGGCTCCACCTGGTGCGGGAGGGCCGGCGGGCGGTTCCGCCGGGCCCTCTTCCAGGCCGCCGTGGACACCGGAGCCGACGTCCAGCCGGTACGGATCGGCTACCGGCCGCAGGGAGCGGCGGCGTACGTGGGGGAGGACGCGCTGGGCGCGTCGCTGTGGCGGGTCGTGCGGACCCCGGACCTCGCCGCCGAGATCCGGATACTGGACCCGATACCCGTGGTCCGCCATCCGGACCGGCGGCGGCTCGCCGCGGCCGCCTACCGGGCCGTCGCCAGCGACAGCGCGAACCGGCCCCCGCCGTCCGTCCACCACCGGGCGAGCTCGAACCCCGCCGCGGCCAGCTCCGCCCGCACCCCCTCCTGACGGAACTTCGCCGACACCTCCGTCCGCAGCTCCTCGCCCGCCTCGAAGGGCACCACCAGATCGAGATCGCGGATCTTCACGGTCAGCGCGTGCCGGGCCCGCAGCCGCATCTCGATCCACTCCCGCTCCCGGTCCCACCGGGCCACGTGGTCGAAGTCCGCCGGATCCGCGTCCGCCCCCAGCTCCCGGTCGATCACGGCCAGCACGTTCTTGTTGAACTCCGCCGTCACCCCGGCCGCGTCGTCGTACGCGGCCACCAGGGTCGACTCGTCCTTCACCAGGTCGGTGCCGAGCAGGAAGGCGTCACCGGGCGCCGTCATCGCCCGCACCGAGCCCAGGAACGCCCGCCGCTCCTCCGGCAGGAGGTTCCCGATCGTCCCGCCCAGGAAGGCGACGAGCCGCGGCCCCGGGGTGTCCGGCAGCGCGATCCCCCGGGTGAAGTCGGCGACCAGCGCGTGCACCCGCAGTTCCGGACGGTCGGCGAGCAGCGCCTCCGCCGCCCCCGTCAGCGCCGACTCGCTGACGTCCACCGGCACGTACGCCGCCAGCCCCGGCAGCAGGGCGTCGATCAGGAACCGGGTCTTCTCCGACGACCCCGACCCCAGCTCCACCAGCGTCCGCGCCCCCGTCGCCGCCGCGACCTCCGGCGCCCGCGCGATCAGGATCTCCCGCTCCGCCCGCGTCGGGTAGTACTCGGGCAGCCGGGTGATCTCGTCGAACAGCTCGCTGCCGCGCGCGTCGTAGAACCACTTCGGCGGCAGCTCCTTGGGGGAGCGGGTCAGCCCCTGCAGGACGTCGGCGCGCAGGTCGGCGGCGGCCGCGTCCGGGGCGAGGGTGCGGGTCAGCTGGAACGTGCTCACGCGGACGACTCCTCGAGCGGGGTGAGGACGACCTCCGCCCGGGAGGCGGTGACGAGCGTCCGCTCGGGCACCTCCCGCCAGTGCGGATCGTCGTCGTAGGGTTCGGAGGCCACGGCCACCCGGCCGGGGCCCGACAGGCACCACAGACTGTTCCCCCACGCCGTCGCCGCGACGAGGCCGCCGTCGGTCAGCAGCAGATTGAGCCGCGCCTCCGGAGCGGCCTCGGCCGCGGCGAGCACCGTCCCCGCGAGCGCGTCCCCCGGCCCCTGCCCGGCCCGCAGCCGGTGCAGCACCAGGGCCCACAGCAGCGCCGAGTCCGTGCGCGCCTCCAGGTCGAGCAGCTCGGCCGCCGGCAGCGTCGCCGCCAGCGGCGTCAGCGCCCCCGGCCACCCCGGCACGGCGCCGTTGTGGCTGAAGAGCCACGGCCCGGAGCCGAACGGCGCCGCGGCGGCCTCCCCGTCCGCCCCCGGCAGCGTCGCCCCCCGCACCGCGCCGAGCAGCGCCCCGCTCCGCACCACCCGGGCCAGGTCCGCGAAGGACAGGTCGCCCCAGATCGGACCGGTGCGCCGGTACCGGGCCGGGACCGGGTCCCCGTCCGCGTACCAGCCGACGCCGAACCCGTCCGCGTTGACCACGCCGCTGCTCTGCGTCCGCGGCGCCCACGCCTGGCGCAGCAGCGCGTGCGGCGGCCGCACGAGCAGCTCGCCGAGGGCCACCGGATCGCCCAGATAGGCGAGGTGGCGGCACATCAGTCGAGCTCCGCGGAGCGGGCGGTGCGGAAGCCCGCGAAGATCTGCCGCCGCACCGGGTAGTCCCAGTTGCGGAAGGTGCCCCGGCAGGCCACCGCGTCCACCGCGAAGGAACCGCCCCGCAGCACCTTGTGGTCGGAGCCGAAGAACACCTCCGAGTACTCCTTGTACGGGAAGGCGCGGAACCCCGGGTACGCCGTGAAGTCGCTCGCCGTCCACTCCCACACGTCGCCGATCAGCTGGCGCACCCCGAGCGGCGAGGCGCCCGCCGGATAGCTCCCGGCGCGCGCGGGCCGCAGGTGCCGCTGGCCGAGGTTGGCCCGGTCCGCGCCCGGGTCGGCGTCCCCCCACGGGTAGCGGCGGGACCGGCCGGTCACCGGATCGTGCCGGGCCGCCTTCTCCCACTCCGCCTCCGTCGGCAGCCGCCGGCCCGCCCAGCGCGCGTAGGCGTCCGCCTCGTACCAGCTCACGTGGACGACCGGCTCGTCCTCCGGCACCGGCTCGGTCTCCCCGAACCGGCGCCGCAGCCACCGTCCGGCCTCCTGTCGCCAGAACAGCGGTGCCACGATGCCGTGTTCGCGGATCTGCGCCCATCCCTCGGGGCGCCACCAGCGCCGCTCGGTGTAGCCGCCGTCCGCCATGAAGGCGAGGAAGGCGCCGTTGGTGACCGGCACGGTGTCGATGTGGAAGGCGGGCACGGCACGGGTGTGCGCGGGGCGTTCGTTGTCGAGCGCCCACGGCTCGTCCGAGGTGCCCATGGTGAACGGCCCGCCGGGCACGAGGACCTCCGCCGGGAGCGGACCGGAGGGATGGACCGGCGGCGGGGGAGCGGTCAGCGCCGCCGGCCCCTTCCGCAGCTGATGGGTGATCAGCATCGTCTCGTCGTGCTGCTGTTCGTGCTGGGCGATCATCCCGAAGGCGAAGCCCGCGTCGAGCAGCGGCCGTCCCCCCATGCGCGTCCCGGCGAGCACGTCCAGCACCCGGGTCCGCACGTCGGCGGCGTACGCCCGGGCCTCGGCGGGCGACAGCAGGGGCAGGGAGGGGCGGTCGGCGCGCGGGTGGGCGAAGGCGTCGTACAGCGGGTCGATCTCGGGCCGCAGCGCCTCCCGGCCCGCCACCTCCCGCCACAGCCACTGCTCCTCCTGGTTCCCGATGTGCGCCAGGTCCCAGACCAGCGGTGACATCAACGGCGAGTGCTGGGCGACGAGTTCGCCGTCCTCGACGCAGCCGGTGAGGAGGCCGGTGCGGGTCCGGGCCGCCGTCAGGGCCTCCAGGGCCCGGGCCCGCAGCGCCTCCGGATCCGCCGTGGCGCGGTCGCCGGGCGCGGCGGTCACGATGTCACCGCCTGGAGCTCGTCGGCCGGACAGCCCCCGGGGTCCACGTACCGCTCCCGGAAGACGTCCACCGCCCGCCGCACCCGCTCGCCCGCCCCGATCCGGCGCAGCGCCGGACCGGCCGCCGCGAAGGCCTCCACGGCGATCGCGTGCAGCGCCGGATCGGTGAGGCCGTCCCGGGCCGCCCGCAGCCACAGCGGGTTGCGGGGCGCCGGATCGGGACCGGACAGCTCGGCCAGCGGCCGCACCGCCCGGTGGACCGTCTCGGCCGCCTCCGCGTCCTCGAAGACCGCCGTCGTCAGCGCCACCGGCACCATCCAGCCGTCCGCGCCCGGCTGCGCGTCGATCATCCGCAGCTCCAGATGGCCGCGCGGCCGCACCGGAGGGAAGAGCGTCGTGATGTGGTACCTCAGGTCGTCGGCGTCGGCCGGCCGCGGCAGTCCGGTCCGCAGCCACTCCCGGAAGGTCAGCCCCTCCGGCACCAGCCACGGCCCCTCCTCCGCGCGCACGCACAGCACCGGCGTGTCCAGGACGTGCGCGGTCCACTCCGCGCGCGGCTCCCCGTCCGCCGGCGGCGCCAGCGTCCGCAGCGGATCCAGCTCCGCCCACAGCGCCTGCCGGGTGGAGCGCCAGCCGGTGCGCCGCCCGCCGTGCTGCGGGGAGTTGGCGAAGACCGCCACCAGCACCGCGCCGAACAGGTGCGCCAGCTCCCACCGGCGCGCGTAGCCGAGCGGACCCGGCTCCTCGTGGCCGGCGTCCAGGCAGACCTGGACCGAGGCCGACTCGCACATCATGGCCCGGCCCGCCGGGCCCGTCCGGCCGAGCGCCGTCTCCATCGCGTCGTACCGGGGCTCGCGCAGCACCCGGTCGCGCGGCGCGTGCCAGGGGTCGACCCCGTACCCGCTCAGCGTCAGGCCGAGCGGGCCGAGCGCCCCGCGCACCGCCGTCAGGTCCGAGGCGAGCGAGTCCAGGCACTCCATGAGGGAACCGGCCGGACGCGAGCTGAGCTCCAGCTGCCCGCCCGGTTCGAAGGTGAGCGCCGACACCAGCGGCAGGGACCGCACGGCGTCGAGCGCGGCCGCCAGCCGGGCCGGACGCACCGGCTCGCGCGGGTCGCGCAGATCGTGGACGAGCCACTCCAGCTCCGCTCCGACGGTGCGGGGCGGGCCGGTCTTGAAACAGATGCAGCGCAACAGGTCCTCCGCCGCCTCCTCGGTGAGGGGCGGGCCGCCGCGCGGGGTGCCGCCGGTCGTCATCCGTGCACCTCCTGGTGCTGGTCGCGGAACCGTTCGGGAAGCCGCTGTCTCCACCTAAAGCCACCGCCGGGCAGCGTGCAAGAGCGCCTCGCCGCTCCGGCGCGCGCCCCCGGTGCCCCCGAACGTCCGTAAAGCGACGTTCGGGCCCGGAGGGACCAGGAGCGACCGGGAGCGACGGAAATCCACTTGTCCCGGAACGGCTGAAACGATCATTCTGCGGACATGAGTGCACGACTGCGCGAGATCGCGCGTCAGACCGAGGCGATCGTCGCCGCGGGTTCCTACACCGCCCCCGACGGGCGGACCGTCTCCCTCCGCGAGGACCTCGCGGCCGCCCTGGCCGGAACCCGGATGTACGGCCCCGAGCCCGTCCCCGTCACCCCCGGCACCGGCCGCGCCGGCCGGATCGAGGTGACCGGCGAGAGCAGCCTGCGGGCCGCCCGCCGGATGACCGGCGCCGACGCCGGCGCCCCGGTCGCCGTCCTGAACTTCGCCTCCGCGCGCAACCCCGGCGGCGGCTACCTCAACGGGGCCCAGGCCCAGGAGGAGGCGCTGTGCCGCTCCTCCGCCCTGCACGCCACGCTGCTGCGCGTCCCCGCCTTCTACGCGCACCACCGCGGCGAGCGGGACGCCTTCTACACCGACCGGGTGATCCACTCGCCCCGGGTGCCGGTCTTCCGCGACGACCGGGGCGCCCTGCTCGCCGACCCCTTCACCGTCGGCTTCCTGACCTCGCCCGCGCCCAACGCGGGCGTCGTCCACCGCCGGGAGCCCGAGCGGGCCCACCGGCTGCCCGCCGTCCTCGCCTCCCGTGCCGAGCGGGTCCTGGAGACGGCCGCGGCCGCCGGGTACCGCCGGATCGTCCTCGGCGCCTGGGGCTGCGGGGTCTTCCGGAACGCCCCGGCGGACGTGGCCGGTGCCTTCAGGGCGCTGCTGACCGGTGACGGACGCTTCGCCGGCCACTTCGACGAGACCGTCTTCGCCGTGCTGGACCGGGCCTCCGGCACCCCGACCCTCGCCGCCTTCCGCCGCGTCCTGGAGCCCGCCGCCCGATCCGTCCCGTGATGCGGCCCTCATGCCCCCGTGCGAGCCTGGGAGGACACGCAAGCGCGTCCGAGAGCCGTCGCACGGGAGGCAGGATCGTGGGCAAGAAACAGACCCGGGTGAACAAGGGCGCCCGCACGGGCGGCCACGAGCAGCGCGAGACCGCGTCCGCCAAGGAGAAGAGCGGGAGCGCGGCCGCCGCCGAGTCGCCGAGGTCCGTCATCGAGACGGCGTCCCACCGCAGAGAGCGGAAGTTCGGCCACAACTGACCGGCGTACCACAGACCCGCCACGACCGACCGGCCGCGACAGACCGGCCGCGACAGACCCGCCATGACAGACCTGCCGCGACAGACCGGCAACGACCGACCCCGGTCCGCCGCGAGCGGCAACGGCCGAGCCCGGCCCTCCGCGACCGGGACGGGCGGGCCGGGCGGGTACCGGGGAGACGGGGAACCGGGGAGTCGGAGAAGGGCCGGGCCCGGCACCGTGAAGGTGCCGGGCCCGGCCCGTGTGCCCCGCGGTCGGGTCACGCGTCGTCGCCGACGGTGATCTCCACCGTCGTCACCTCCTCGCCGCCCCGCGCGGCCGGCACGGCGGCGGCCGGCCGCTCGGCGCCGTTCGGGCCCATCGTGGCCAGCAGCTGACGGGCGAGGCCGAGCCCCGTCCCGCCCATGGTCAGGGCCTTGGCGAACATCTCCGCCATGCCGTCGGCGCCGTTGAGCAGGACCATCTGGTCGACGTTCCCGAAGGCGGAGGCGCCGGCCTCGACGATCTCCGGCCACCTCTCGGCCAGCTGCTGCGCGACCACGGCCTCCTGGTTCTCCGCGAGGGCCGCCGCCCTCGCCTTGATGGCCTCCGCCTCGGCCAGGCCCTTGGCGCGGGTCGCCTCGGCCACCGCGAGCCCCTTGGCGTGCGCCGCCGCGGCCTCGGCCTCACCGGTGACCCGGGTCGCCGTCGCCGTCGCCGCGCTGGCCAGCTCGGTCTCCCGCGCCTTGGCCTGGGCGGCCGAGATCCGGGCGTCGCGCTCGGCCTCGGCGAGCGTCCGGGTCTCGTACGCCATGGCGTCGGCGGGCTTGCGGACCTCCGCCTGGAGCTGCTGCTCCTTGCGGAGGCCCTCCAGCTCCGCGACCCGGGTCTCCTGGACGACGACCTCCTGGCGGGAGGCGGCGTCGGCGAGCGGGCCGGCCTGCCGGGCGCGGGCGCTGGCCTGGTCGCGTTCGGCCTGGTATCCGGCCTGGAGGATCTCGCTGTCGCGGGTCGCCTCCGACATCCGGGCCGCCGCCTGCTGCTCGGCCTCGGTCGCCCGCCGGTTGGCCTCCGCCTGGGCGATGCGGGCATCGCGCTGGACGGCGGCGGCGTGCGGGGCGGCGAGGTTCTTGATGTAGCCGGTCGGGTCCTCGATCTCGTGGATCTGGAGCGAGTCGACGATCAGGCCGAGCTTCTCCATCTCGGTGCCGCAGGCCGAGCGGGCCTGCCCGGTCAGCTTCTCCCGGTCGCGGATCATGTCCTCGACGGTCAGTCCGCCGACGATGGCGCGGAGATGGCCGGCGAAGACGATGTGGACCCGCTCGCTCATCAGCTTCTGCTGGTCGAGGAAGCGGCGGGCCGCGTTGGCGATCGACACGAAGTCGTCGCCCACCTTGAAGATCACCACACCCCGGACCTTGAGCGGAATGCCCTGGTGGGTGACGCACTCGACGGACAGCTGGGTCTCGTTGAGGTCCAGCGAGAGCTTGCGCACCGCCTGGACGCCGGGCACCACGAGGGTGCCGCGCCCGGTGACGATGCGGAACCCCATGCCGTCGCCGAGGCCCTCGTTCTTGTGGTTGGAACCGGAGATGATGAGCGCCTCGTTGGGCTCCGCGACGCGCCACATCATCTTGAACAGGACGATCAGGACGACGAGCGAGGCGCCGACGGCGCCCGCCACAATGCCGATGCCCATGGGATGGGTCCCCCTTCACCGGAGCCGTGCGGATCCGGTGAGGGGAGTGTGCGCCCGCGGCGGACGCGGCTCAACGGGTGTGCCGGAGGTCGTGTCAGACGTCGTACACGGCTGTGACGTAGACGGTGCGCGGAGGGAGGTGTTCCATGACGGTGACGAGCGCGCCGATCTCGATCCGCTGCTTGGGGGAGGCGGCGTAGGCGAGGAAGTGCTCGGCCCCGCCGCGGATCCGCAGGATCACCTCGCCGACGAGCCCGGGTCCGATGGTCCCGGTCACCCGGCCGAGCAGTCCCACCATCGAGCTGTCCATCGACTCGTCCATGGGTGAACGGTACGTCAGAACCCGCTGCTCCGGAGGGGTTCGGACGGTCCCGCGGTCAGCGGACGGAGCGGATCGGGCGCACCGCGAGGGCGCCCAGGACCGACAGGACGGCCGCGACGAGGAACAGGGGCGTGTATCCGCCGCCGATCGACACCACGGCGGAGGCGACGAACGGCGCCACGATCTGCGGGCCGGCGTTGGCGATGTTCAGCACGCCCATGTCGCGGGCCGCGTCCTCCGCCGCGGGCAGGACCATCGTCACCAGGGCGGTGTCGACCGCCATGTAGCAGCCGAAACCGAGGCCGTTGACGACGGAGAAGGCGAGCATCGCCGTCCAGCTGCTGGAGACCGCCGGGATCAGGAGGGCGACGGCGGCCAGCGCCGCCGACGCGCCGACGAACAGCTTGCGCCGGTCGAAGCGGTCGGACAGCCAGCCGCCGAGGACCGTGGAGACCACCATCGCCACGGAGTTGAGCGGCATCAGGAGGGCGACGGCCTCCTCGGCGGACAGGCCGGCCGGCAGGTCGGTGTGGTCCTTGAGGATGTAGAGCTGGAAGCCGGAGACCGCGAAGTAGCCGAGGACGAGCAGGGCCCGCCCGATGAAGGCCCAGCGGAAGTCGTGGTCCCCGAGCGCGCTGCCGAAGGCCGCGATCCGGGCCTTGACCGGCAGCGGGGGCCGGGCCGGCATCCGCTCCTCGCGGGCGAGCGAGGTGAAGACGACGGAGGTCACCGCGATGATCGCGCCGAAGACGAGGTAACCGGTCCGGTAGTCCTCGGAGAAGGCCGCGCCGACCAGGGCGCCGACGGTGGAGCCGATCGGCAGGCCGAGGCCGACCGCCGCGGACGCCTTGCCGCGCGAGGCGGTCGGGACCCGGTCGGGCACCACCGAGGTGATCGCCGCCTGGTAGACGTTCATCACCGCCTGCCCGAGGCACCACGCGAGGGTGACCAGCAGGATCGTGTGCACGCTGCCGAGCAGCAGCATCACCGGCACCGCGAGGAGGCCGCCGCCCAGGATCCACGGGTTCCGGCGTCCGGAGCGGTCGGAGAGCGCCCCCGCGACCGGGTTGAAGACCGTCGCGAAGATCGCGGATATGCCGGCGACGAGCCCGAAGTTCGCCACCTTCGAGGCCGGGTCGATCGCCTCGATCTGAAGGGCGAGCAGCATGCCCGCCACGCCGACGTAGAGCGCGTACATCGCGCTGTTGCCGAGGAGCAGCAGCGGCAGCAGCCCACGGGTGGGGCGGGGGGCGGCGGGGGAGTCGGGGCCGGCGGCGGGGGCGGAGCCCGTGCCGGCTCCGGCTCCGGGGGAGGAAAGGGCCACGTTGCCCTCCAGAGGAGAACGCCCGATGAGGGGGCGGAAAGCGGATGATTTTGGGGTAGTGACACGTGTCAGTGACGCGTGTCAGCATTGTGTAGCACCCGCTTCCGGCCATCCGCTAGATCCGGTGCCGGATTGTTCTGGAAAGATGCCGAGGCGATGAGTCAGTCGATCGAACAGCCCGCCGACGGCACCCCGGGCCGCACCCCCGCCCGTGCCGTGCCGACCAGCGCCGACGTGGCGCGCCTCGCGGGCGTCTCCCGGGCCACCGTCAGCTACGTCCTGAACAACACCTCCGCGGTCCGCATCAGCGAACCGACCCGCGAGCGGGTCCGCGAGGCCGCCCGCGAGCTCGGGTACGTCCCCCACGCGGCCGCCCGCACCCTGCGCGCGGGCCACAGCCGGATGGTCCTCCTGCCCGCGGCCCACGTGCCCATCGGCCCGCTGTACAGCCGCTTCTTCAACGACCTCCAGTGGGCCCTGCGCCGCCTCGACTACACCGTCGTCCAGTACGGCAGCGTCGGCCTCGCCCCCGAGGCCGCCGCCCGCGCCTGGGCCGAGCTGCGCCCCGCCGCCGTCGTCTCGACCGGCGAGGTGGAGGTGACGCCCGAGGCCGTCGAGATCCTCCGGCGCTCCGGCGTCAAGGCGGTCATCACCATCGGCACCCGGGACGCGGACGGCACCCACTCCCTCGTCCTCGACCAGCCGGGGGTCGGCGCGGCCGCCGTCGAGCACCTGATCGCGACCGGCAGGCGCCGGATCGGCGTGGTGGTGCCGGAGGAGCCGGGTCTCGGCATGTTCTCCGGACCGCGTCTGGAAGGCGCCCGCCGTGCCGCCGGGGCCGCAGGGGCGACCGTGGTGCCCCTGCCCCTCGCGTACACCGAGGAGTCCGCGGAGGAGCTGGCCGCGCGGTGGCCCGGGCTCGCCCTCGACGGCGTCTTCGCCTACAACGACGAGTACGCCATGCTCCTCATGCGCGCCCTCCAGGACGCCGGCACCGACGTGCCGGGGGAGACCGCCGTCGTCGGCGCCGACGACCTCCTCCTCGGCCGTCTCCTGCGTCCGCGCCTGAGCACCGTGCGCATCGACATGATCGGGGGCCACGAGCTCGCCGAACTGGTCGACCGCGCGATCGACGGAACCGCCGGCGGGGCGACCCGCCGCCTGCTCTCCGGCTCCCGGGTGATCCGCCGGGAGTCCAGCTGACGCACGCGACCCGCGCGGCCCTCCGGCGGGCGGCGCGGGGAGCGGGAAGCGCTTAGCGTCGTGGCATGAGCACTCATCCGAAGCGTTACGAGATCCTGCTGGTGCCCGCGCACGTCGAGGACCGGGGCGGGGCCGCCGTCGAGGACAGCGCGGTGCGGACGGCCGTCGTGGAGCTGACCGGACGGTACGGCGAGTCCGGCTACCCCCTCTACGAGGGGCACGGGATCGTCGCCGACGTCGACCCGGCCACGCGCACGGTGGAGGCCCTGCTCGTCGACGGGCGGGAGCTCGACTACGGCCTGGTCGCCCTGGTCAGGGAGGCCCCCGCCGCGTGACCGCCCGGCGGGCGCGCGGGTGCCCGGACACGGCGGAGCCCCCGCCGGAACGGGGGCTCCCACCGGATGCCGGGCCCTGCGGTCACTCGCCCTGCTGCTGCGCGGCGACCGCCTTGCGGACCTCGTCCATGTCGAGCTTCCGGGCCTGCCCGATGACGTCCTCCAGCGCGGCCTCCGGCAGCGCGCCCGGCTGCGCGAAGACGGCCACGTTCTCCCGGACGATCATCAGGGTCGGGATGGAGCGGATCTCGAAGGCGGCGGCCAGCTCCTGCTGCGCCTCGGTGTCGACCTTGGCGAAGACCAGGTCCTGGTGGCGCTCGGAGGCGGCCTCGTAGACCGGACCGAACTGGCGGCACGGGCCGCACCACGAAGCCCAGAAGTCGATCAGGACGAAGTCGTTCCCGCTCACGACCTCGTCGAAGTTGTCCTTGGTGAGCTCGATGGTGCTCATGCCTTCCGCCTTTCCCGTCTCCGGTGGTGTCCTCACGGTCCCCTGGGGACTCGCCCCGCACAACGGCCTATCGGGCCGCGCTATTCCGGCCCCCACCCGCCAGACTGTTCCCCATGACGCGAACGGTGGAGAACGAGCACGAGCACGAGTACGACGTGGTGGTCCTGGGGGCCGGACCGGTCGGCGAGAACGTCGTCGACCGGGTCCGGGCGGCCGGCCTGACCGCGGCGATCGTGGAGGCCGAACTGCTCGGCGGGGAGTGTTCCTACTGGGCCTGCATGCCGAGCAAGGCCCTGCTCCGCCCGGTCCTCGCCCGCTCCGACGCGCGCAAGGTCCCGGGACTGCGCGGGGCGGTCCACGGCCCGCTCGACGCGCTGGACGTCTTCGCGCACCGGGACGAGACCGTCGGGCACTGGAAGGACGACGGACAGGTCGACTGGCTGGATTCCATCGGCGTACGGGTCTACCGGGGGCACGGGCGGCTGTCCGGGCCCCGCCGGGTCACCGTCGAAGGCCCCGAGGGCGACCGGCACGCGCTGACCGCCCGCCACGCGGTGGCCGTCTGTACCGGCAGCCGGGCGGTCCTGCCCCCGCTGCCCGGCCTCGCCGGCGCCCGGCCCTGGACCAGCCGCGAGGCGACCAGCTCCGACCGGGTGCCCGGCCGCCTGATCGTCGTCGGCGGGGGCGTCGTCGGCGTCGAGATGGCCACCGCGTGGCACGCCCTCGGCTCCCACGTCACCCTCCTCGTCCGGGGCGACGGACTGCTCCCCCGCATGGAGCCCTTCGTCGGCGAGCGCGTGGCCGAGGCCCTGCGGGCGCGCGGAGCCGACGTGCTCACCGGCGCCTCCGTGGAGGCCGTCGTCCGGGACGGCGGCAGCGGACCCGTCACCGTGGTCCTGGAGGGCGGCGACACGGTCGAGGGCGACGAGGTCCTCTTCGCGACCGGCCGCGCCCCGCGCACCGAGGACGTCGGCCTGGAGACCGTCGGCCTCGAACCCGGTTCCTGGCTCGACGTCGACGACAGCCTCCGCGTCACCGGAAGCGACTGGCTCTACGCCGTCGGCGACGTCAACCACCGGGCCCTCCTGACCCACCAGGGCAAGTACCAGGCGCGGATCGCGGGCGCCGCGATCGCCGCCCGGGCGGCGGGCGACGCCCTTGAGGACGCCGCGCCCTGGGGCTCGCACGCGGCCACCGCCGACCACGCGGCCGTCCCCCAGGTGGTCTTCTGCGACCCGGAGGCCGCCGCCGTCGGGCTGAGCCTCGCCGAGGCCGAGCGCGCCGGGCACCGGGTCCGCGCGGTCGACGTCGAGATGAGCTCGGTCGCCGGAGCGGGCCTCTACGCCCACGGCTACCGCGGCCGGGCCCGGATGGTCGTGGACCTCGAACGCGAGGTCCTCCTCGGCGCCACCTTCGTCGGCCCGGCCGTCGGCGAGCTCCTGCACGCCGCCACCGTCGCCGTCACCGCCGAGGTCCCCGTCTCCCGCCTGTGGCACGCGGTGCCCTCGTACCCGACGCTCGGCGAGGTGTGGCTGCGGCTCCTGGAGGCGTACCGGGACGGCGCCGGCACCGTGTGAGTCCCGGGGGCACCCCCGAGCCGGCCCCGAGGCGCTCGCGGGCCGCCTCCCGGCCGGTTCCCGGATGCCTCCCGGCCGGTTCCCGGACGGTTCCGTGGCGTGAGGCCCGCCCGTCCGGGACCGTCGTCCCCGTCCGGGACCGTAGTCCCCGTCCGGGACCGTCGTCCCGTCGGGGCACGGCGCGGAGGGCGACCTCGCCTCCGGGAGCGGTACGGGAGGCGATCTCGCCCCCGGGAGCGGTACGGAGGGGGGCCCTCGCGTCCGGGAGCGGTAGGGGAGGAGGCTCCCTCATGCCCGGGGGACGAGCAGGGCCGCCGCGGCCCGGGCGGCGGCCAGGGCGGGGCGGGCGCCGGGCGCGGAGTCCTGGCCGAGGACGACGCGGGTGCTCAGTCCGTCCAGGAGGGCGAGGAGTTCGGAGGCCCGGGCCGGCGCGTCGAGCGGCGCGAAGCGGCCGCGGGCCGCGCCGGCGGCGAGCAGCGACTCCAGGTCGCGCTGCCAGTCGCCGTCCAACTCCTGCTGAGCCGAACGGAGTTCGGGGTTGCCGGGGGTCCTGGCCCAGAGCTCGATCCAGAGCGTCCAGCGCGGATCGCGGGGGCCGCGCGGCAGGTAGAGCCGCAGGAAGTCGTCGAGCTTCCGCTCGGCGGCGGTCCGCCGGGCGAGCAGCTCCCGGCGCTCCTCGGCGAGCGCGGCCTCGCTCCAGCGCAGCGCGGCGAGCAGCAGCCGGTCCTTGGAGCCGAAGTAGTACAGGATGTGCCCGCCGCTGGTGCCGAGCCGCTCGGCCAGCGCCGACATGGTGAGGGAGGCGAGGCCGTCCTCGGCGATCGCCGCCATGGCCTCCTCCAGCATCCGCTCCTGGGTGACGTGTCCGTCGCGCCGCCGTGCCGCCCCTGCCACCGTCGCCGCACCCCGTTCCTCGCTGCTGCCCGTCCTCGTACGCCCTCGACCCTAACCGGATCTGCGCCGGGGTCTTGACGTGGCCGGAACCTTTCACTCATCTTGAATGCCATTCAAGAACTTAGAACGACATTCAAGATCCAGGCGCGGGACCGGGCCTGCGAGCAGAGGAGCGTGATGTGCTCGACCACGAGACGGCGGCGCCGATGACCACCACCCGGGACGAGGTCTTCCGGGTCGAGGAGCACGGCATCGACCCCATCCCCGACGCGGAGCGCCACGGCAGCGCCAAGGACGTCTTCTGGGTCTGGTTCGGCTCGAACCTCACCTTCACCTACGTCATCAACGGCGCCCTCGCCGTCGCCTTCGGCCTCTCCTTCTGGCAGGCCACCGCCGTCGTGGTGATCGGCGGCCTCTCCTTCCTCGTCATCGGCGCCGCGGGCCTCGGCGGCGTCCGCACCGGCACCGCCACCCTCGTCCTCTCCCGCGCCGCCTTCGGCCCGCGCGGCAACCGCCCCGCCGGCGCGCTCAACTGGATCGTCAGCATCGGCTACACCGTCGTGAACACCGTCGTCGGCACCCTCGCCCTGGAGGCCTTCCTCGCCTCCCTCGGCTGGTCCGGCGGCCCGCTGCCCCGCGCCCTGGCCCTCGCCGTCACCCTGGCGCTGACCTTCGCGATCTCCTTCTGGGGCCACGCCACCGTCCAGTTCGCCGAGCGCTGGATGGCGTACGTCCTCGCCGTCGGCTTCGGCGTCCTCGTCGTCCTCCTGGTGCCCGGCGCCGACACCGCCGCGCCCGCCACGGGCCCCGGCGCCGCCGGCTGGAGCCTGGCCTTCGTGGTGATGCTGGCCGGCCCGTTCTCGTACCTCCCGATGCCCGCCGACTACACCCGCTACCTGCCCCGCACCACCAGCCTGCGAGCGGTCACCGTCAGCGGCGCCCTCGGCGGCTTCCTCTCCTCGGTCGCCCTCGGCGTCGCGGGCGTCGCCGCCGCCACGCGGACGGACATGACCGACGCGGTGGCGGGCGCCGAGGGCCTGCTGCCCGGCTGGTTCCGGCCGGTCTTCCTCGCCCTCGTCCTCGGCGGCTCCGTCACCAACTCCGTCATCACCCTCTACTCCTCCGGCCTCAACCTCCAGGTCCTCGGCATCCCCTGGAACCGCGCCCGCGCCCTCGCCGTCAGCGCCTCCGTCACCGCCGCGGGCTCCGTCGGCGCCCTCTTCCTCACCGACTTCACCACCTCGCTCCTCTCCTTCCTCTCCCTCCTGATCATCGTCTTCGCCCCCTGGGGCGGCGTCTTCCTCGCCGACATGGTCCTGCGCCGCTGCCGGTACGACTCCGAAGCGCTCCACCGCACCGGCCCCGGCGGCGCCTACTGGTACCGCGCGGGCTGGCACCCCGCCGGCGCCGCCGCCCTCCTCACCGGCGGCCTCTTCTCCGCCCTGACCTGCGACTCCACCCTCTGGACCGGCCCCCTCGTCGCCCCCCTCGGCGGCGCCGACCTCACGCTCCTCGGCGCCCCCGTCGCCGCGCTCGTGTACGTCCTCCTGGCCCGCCGCACCGCCGCCCCCCACCCGGCCGCCTGACCGCGACCGCCGTCACCCCCGCCGGCCCCCGGCCCCTCCGCCGTCCCCCGGCCCCCGGCTCCTCCGCCGTCCCCCGGCCCCTCCCGTACGACAAGGAACGCACCCCGCATGAACGGCACCACCTCCGCGTCCGCCCCCGCCGACCTCCTCCTCACCGGCGCCCGCATCCACACCGTCGACCCCGCGCTCCCGGAGGCGGAGGCGATGGCCGTGCGCGACGGACGGATCGTCTGGCTCGGCGCCGACGCGGACGCCGCCGCCTGGACCGGGCCCGGCACCCGGGTCCTCGACGCCGGCGGCCGGCTCGTCCTGCCCGGCTTCGTCGACGCCCACAACCACGTCCGGCTCGGCTCCGACGACGCCTGCGTGCAGCTCGCGGGCGCCCGCACCCTCGACGAGATCCACGCGCGCGTGCGGGCCTGGCACACCGCCCACCCCGACGCCGCCTGGATCGAGGCCGAGGCCTTCGACTACTCCGCGATCCCCGGCGGCCGGATGCCCACCGCCGCCGACCTCGACCCCGCCACCGGCACCACCCCGGCCCTCGTCCTCAGCTACGACGTCCACACCGCCTGGCTCAACACCGCCGCCCTGCGCGCCCTCGGCGTCGACCGCGACCACACCGACCTCCCCTTCGGCACCGCCGTCACCGACCCCGCCACCGGCGAACCCACCGGATTCGTCAAGGACTTCGCCGTCAAGGGCCTCTCCCGCGACGGCCACCGCGCGCTGCGCGAGCTCGGCGTCCCCTGGGCCTCGCCCGACCGCCAGTACGGACGCCTCGCCAAGAGCCTCGACGACGCGATCGGCTTCGGCATCACCACCGTCGTCGAACCCCAGAACTCCCTCGACGACCTCGCCCTCTTCACGCGCGCCCGGGAGGAGGGGCGGCTCCGCTCCCGGATCGTCGCCGCCCTCTTCCACCCGCGCGGCACCACCGACGCCGACCTCGACGCCTTCGAGGCGGCGGCCCGGGAACACGCCGACGAGCGGTTCCGGGTCGGCCCCCTGAAGCTGTACATCGACGACGTCGTCGAACCGCGCACCGCCGCCCTCCTGGAACCGTACGCGGGCTGCGCCCACCACCGGGGCGACACCTTCTACCCGCCCGAGGAGTTCGCCGGCCTGCTCGCCCGCCTCGACGCGCGCGGCTTCCAGTGCTTCGTGCACGCCACCGGAGACCGGGGCATCCGGACCGTCCTCGACGCCGTCGCCCACGCCCGCGCCGTCAACGGCCCGCGCGACGCCCGCCACCAGGTCGTCCACGTCGAGTGCCTGGACCCCGCCGACACGCCGCGCTTCGCCGCGCTCGGCGTCGTCGCCTGCATGCAGCCGAGGCACGCCGCCCCCGACATCGCGGGCCCCGGCCGGGACTGGGCCGAGAACGTCGGCCCCGAGCGCTGGCACAAGGCCTGGCCGCTGCGCGACCTGCGCGGGGCCGGCGCCGTCCTCGCCCTCTCCAGCGACTGGAACGTCGCCGAGATGGACCCCATGGTCGGCATCCACGCCGCCGTCACCCGCCGGCCGCTCGCCGGCGGCGAGCCCTGGACGGAGGGGCAGACCCTCACCGTCACCGAGGCCGTCGAGGGCTACACGATGGGCTCCGCCTACGCCAACTTCCTGGAGCGCGAGCGGGGTTCGCTCACCGTCGGCAAGCTCGCCGACTTCGTGGTCCTCTCCCGGGACATCCTGCGGATCGCGCCGGAGGAGATCCCGGGCACGGTGGCCGAGACGGTCGTCGTCGGCGGCGAGGTGGTGGCGGAGACCGCCGCGGTGTGAGCCGTGCGGAGCGGGCCTCCCGGTGTGAGCGGTGCGGGGCGGACGCCTCTCCGTGCCCGTCCTCCCCGGACGTCACCGCCATCCGCCGCTCGAAGGTGCGGCCCGCGTCCCGCGATTCGTACACCCCGTCCCCGGTCGCCACGAGCAGCCGGCGCGCGTCGACGGCGGTCAGCGCCTGCGGGCCGCCGCCGGGCACCGGGCCGATCCGGGTCCAGGAGGCGGCTCCGTCGCCGGAACGGAAGAGCACCCCGTCCGGCGCCACGCCGTACAGCGCGTCGGCCGCGCCCCAGGAGACGTACGAGAGGACCGGTCCGGCCCCGGGCGCGAAGGTCCTGCCGCCGTCGGTGCTGCGGGCGACGCCGCTCCCGGTGGTGGCGAGCACGGTGTCCGGTGCCGCGGGCGAGACGGCGATGTCGAGGGCGCGGAGCGCGGCCCGGTCCTCCCAGACGGCCCGGTCGCGGGTGACCCGCAGCCGGCCGTTCGCGCTGTCGTAGCCGTAGACGGGGCCGCCGGGCGCCGTGTCGAGCGCGTGGAAGTCGACCTCGCCGCCGAGGGACTCCTCCGTCCAGCTGCGGCCCGCGTCGGCGGAGGAGATCAGACCGAGGTCGGCGGGTCCGCCGCCGCCGGGGGCGGGATGGCCGCCGGCCAGGAAGGTGCCGTCGGCGGCGACGGCGAAGCCCATGAAGTCGTCGCGCCGGTCGCCGACGAGGACGGGCGCGCCGTCGGCGCCGGGGGAGTGGATCCCCTGATGGGTGGCGACGTACAGGATCTCCTCGTGGAGGCCGAGTCCGTGGACGTGGGAGAGGGCGGAGGCCGCTGTCGCGCCGGCCTCGCCGGTCTTCCGCGAGCAGGCGGTCAGGGCGAGGGCGAGGGCGAGGACGGCCGCGGTGGAGACTGCGGCGGCCCGGGGGAGGCGGGTCTTGGGCATGGTTCTCTCGTTCACCGGGAGGGAGCCGGAAGGGGGGAAGAGGGGGAGACGGGAAGGGGGGAGACGGGAAGGGGGGAGACGGGAAGGGGGAGCCGCAGGACGGCGCACGGACCGGGTCCCGTCCGCCCGGAGGGACCGCGCAGGGCGGGACCGTGTCGGGCGGGACCGTGTCGGGCGGGACCCGTGGCGGTTCGGCCGGGTCGGGCGCCCCGAGGGGGGCGGCCCGTTCCGGCGCGCGGACCGGGCCGTCCCCGGTCGGTTCGCCCGAACGCGGTCGCCCCGGCGAGCCCCAGGGCGATTTCGCTCGGGGTCCGGACGGTCCGTCAGGGCTCGCGAGGGCCCGGCCCGGCGCGACGGCCCCGGCTCTGCGCGCCGGGATCCGCGCGCCGACCGGGCGGGCGCGATCCGGCGCGGTACAGGCCGGCGGGCGACACCGCGTCCCGACGCGGCGCGGGCGGGCGGACGGGCCGGTCCGGGCCCGGTGCGAGCCCGGTCCGAGCCGGTGCGAGGCGGACGGGCTCGGCCCGAGTCCGTCCGAGCCGGCCCGAGCCCGTGCGGGCCCGTGCATGCCCGTCCGCGTCCGGTCCGAGCCCGTCCGGGCCGATGGGGTCAGAGGCGGGCGAGGATCTTCCGCAGCTCCGTGATCTCGGCGGTCTGGGCCCGGACGACCTCGGCGGCCAGCGCCTTCGCCTCCTGGTGGGCGCCGTTCTTCCGCTCCTCCTCCGCCATCGTCACCGCGCCCTCGTGGTGGGCGATCATCAGCTCGGCGAAGGTGCGGTCGAAGTCCTCGCCCCGGGCGGCGGCGAGGTCCTCCATGTCCTGCCCGGACATCATCCCGGCCATCGAGTGGCCCGTCCCGGCGGACTCGGGCGCGCCCCAGCCCTTCAGCCACGCCCGCATCGTGCGGATCTCGGGGTCCTGGGCCTGCTCGACGGCGGTGGCGATCTTCTTGACGCCGGCGTCCCGGGCGCGTCCGTCGGCGAGCTTCGCCATCTCCAGGGCCTGCTGGTGGTGGGGGATCATCATCTGCGCGAACATCACGTCCGCGTCGTTGAAGGCCCCGGAGGCCGGGGCGGCGGGCGCGGCGGAGCCGTCGGCGCCGGGGGTGGCCGTGGCGGTGGCCGGGGCGGTCGTGCCGCCGTGGTCCATCCCGCTCATGGCGCCGTCGTCGCCACAGGCGGCGAGGAGCAGGGCGGCCGCGGCGACGGCGCCGGTCAGGCCGAGGGTGCGGGTGGTGCGCTTCCGGAAAGTACGCATGGTGATACCTCGTGTGCTGTACGTACGGTCATGGGCTCGTGCCGAAGGGCGCGCGGGCGGCGTGGAGCGGCCCGCGGCGGGTGGTACGGCCTAGATCCGCAGGACGGACAGCCGGGCGAGGTCGGGAGGGCGGCGCGGCGGCGCGTGCGGCGCGAGCGCGGGCGCGAGCCGGGCGAGGAGGAGGACGAGCCAGTCGGGGCGGCGGCCGAGCGCGGCCCGGACCAGTCCGGCGAGCAGCCAGCCGGCGAGGACGGCCACGCAGAGCGTGGTCATGTCCATCCCCGAGCCGGGCGCGTGTCCCTCCTCGGAACGCTGCTCCGCGCCGTGGCCGGCGGCGGGGCCCGCGGCGTGCGCCGCCGCGGTCGCGACCGGGCCGGCGGAGGGCGCCTCGGGGTGGCCCGTGGAGTGCATCATCACCACTCCGAGCGCGAGCACGACGACGAGCAGGAGGTGCGCGAGGGCACCTCCCGCTCGTTCGCCGTGGCGCGGCCGGGGTGTGGGCATGATCGGGACCTCCTGGTCCCGACCATACCGTGCCGGGGTATCGGTTCCGCGTCAGGAGGGCAGTTCGCCGCTCATCGCCGCGGCCAGCCGCAGGTGCGGCGCGGCCTCGGCGGCGCGGCCCTGCCGCTCCAGCGTGCGGCCGAGCATCAGCCGGGCGTAGTGCTCCACCGGGTCGCGCTCCAGGACGGCGAGCAGCTCGGTCTCGGCCGGCTTCAGCTGGGCGGAGTGGTAGTAGGCGCGGGCGAGCAGGAGCCGCTGGGCCGTCTGGTCCGGGTGCTCGGCGACGAGGCCGCGCAGGATGCGGATGGCGGTCCGGTACTCCTTCGCGTCGAAGAACAGCTGCGCGCGGCTCCAGCGGTCGGCGGCCGTTCCGAACTCGTAGTACGTGTCGCTCACTTGCTCTCCCTGTTCCGAGGGGCCCGATCTGCCACCCTGTGAGGTGGTCCGCCCTCGTCAACGCCGACGAGTAGTTGAACATTCCACCACTCGTTCGGTCTCCCGATCCACCCCCTGAATTCCCGATCCACCCCTTGTCTCCCGATCTCCCCCCACTGGAGAGGTGTCGATCCCGATGAGCAATCTCGACCGCCAGGCCGAACTCGCGGTGTGCGGCGGCCGCGGCTTCGTCGTCGCCGAGCCCGTACGCGAACTCCTCAGCCCCCGTCACGTCCGGCTCGGCGAGTCCACGGAGGTGCGGCGCCTGCTGCCGAACCTCGGCCGGCGGATGGTCGGCGCGTGGGCCTTCGTCGACCACTACGGCCCCGACGACATCGCCGACGAACCCGGCATGCAGGTCCCGCCCCACCCCCACATGGGCCTCCAGACGGTCAGCTGGCTGCACGAGGGCGAGGTCCTGCACCGCGACTCGACCGGCAGCCTCCAGACGATCCGCCCGCGCGAGCTGGGCCTGATGACCTCCGGCCGGGCGATCTCGCACTCCGAGGAGAGCCCGCGCCCGCACGCCCGCCTCCTGCACGGCGCCCAGCTGTGGGTCGCCCTGCCCGACGCGCACCGGCACGTGGAGCCGCACTTCCAGCACCACACCGACCTGCCCACCGTCACCGCGCCCGGCCTCACCGCCACGGTCGTCCTCGGCTCCCTCGACGGCGCGACCTCGCCGGGCACCGCGTACACGCCGATCGTCGGCGCCGACCTCGCGCTCGCCGCCGGGACGGAGGCCGAGCTCCCGCTCGACCCGGACTTCGAGTACGCCGTCCTCGCCATGTCCGGCGAGGCCCACGTCGACGGCGTCCCCGTCCTGCCCGGCTCCATGCTCTACCTCGGCTGCGGCCGCACGGCCCTCCCGCTCCGCGCCGCCTCCGACGCGGGCCTGATGCTCCTCGGCGGCGAACCCTTCGAGGAGGAGATCGTCATGTGGTGGAACTTCGTGGGCCGCACGGACGAGGAGATCCGCGAGGCGCGGGAGGACTGGATGACGTCCGAGCGCTTCGGCGAGGTCAAGGGCTACGACGGGGGCCGGCTGGATGCCCCCGAGGTCCCACCGACCCCGCTCAAGGCGCGGGGTCGCGTGCGCTGATCCGGGGATTTTCCTCCAAGCTGATGCGCGGACGGGTGACGTTCGGCCCTGCCTGTGGTTGTCGGCGCGACCGTGGGAGGCGGCGTACCGCAGTCCCACGGTCGCGCGGTCGGCGGGTGTGTTTCCAGGGCGTGCTCGTGTGCGAGCGGGTCTGGTCGGCTGCACGCCGACCTTTCGCCGACTTTGTCGACAGGGCATCAGGTCCCTCGGCGGTGCGGAGCAGGGTGGGGCGGCGGGCCGGCCCGCCGGAGTGCCTGCCGGCTCCGCTTGCGGAGCTCTCACCTCCTGACCGAGGAGCGACGGCTGCCGCGCTTTTCCTGTGGCGGCCGTTCGGGGATCACTCCGGAAGCGCCCGTTCACCGAGCGTGGCCACCGCTCGGAGAGCGACCTCACAAGCCATCCTCCGTTCGTCGAGCGGCTGCGGCAGCACTCCCTCGACCTGCCGCATTCGAGGGAGCACCGTGCTCGTGTGCAAGCTCAGCGATTCGGCGGCCTTGGCCATGCTGCCTTGCTCGAGGCGGACCAGGGCGGTTTCACGCAGTCGCGCGGCGTCCGCGCCCCGCTTTGCGCGGCCGCCCGGCTCGCGGCGCACCAACCGTGACAGCGCGGCGATGGACGTGGAGCGCCGAGGGCGGTCGCGATGTCGACGGCCAGTGTCTCCGGCACGGGCCCCGCTCGCGCCCGCGTTCGACGCTGCCGAGCAGCACACCCAGCCGTGAAGCCGACCCGACGTCTCTCGTCCTTGACCGGTTGTGCGCTGTCGTGCCAACCCCTGGGCGCGGGAGGTCAACTCGGTCGGTCGGGTCGCTCGTAGCTTGAGGAAGTGCCGAGCCGCGGAGGTGGTGGGCACGTTACCGATTGCTTCGAAAGGACCCCTCATGCTCGACATCGACAAGGTGCAGGCCGCTCCGAGCAAGGACCTGCTCACGCCCGACAACTCGGTCATGCTCTTCGTGGACCACCAGCCGCAGATGTTCTTCGGCACGGGCAGCGGCGACCGTGCCGCGATCATCAACAGCACCGTGGGTCTTGCCAAGGCGGCCAAGGCGTTCGACGTTCCGGCCGTCCTGACCACGGTCGCCGCCGAGTCCTTCTCGGGCCCCCTGCTGCCGCAGCTCGCCGAGGTGTTCCCCAAGAACGAGATCATCGACCGCACCACCATGAACGCCTGGGAGGACGAGGCGCTCGTCGCGGCGGTCAAGGCGACCGGTCGCGAGAAGATCATCCTGTCGGGTCTGTGGACCGAGGTCTGCCTGGTGCTGCCCGCGCTCTCGGCGCTCGAGCAGGGCTACGAGGTGTACGTCGTGACCGACGCCTCCGGCGGCGTCAGCCCGGCCGCCCACGAGCACGCCCTGCAGCGGATGATCGCCGCCGGCGCCGTCCCGGTGACCTGGGTGCAGGTGCTCCTGGAGCTGCAGCGCGACTGGGCGCGTCAGGAGACGTACGGCGACGTCATGGAGATCGTCAAGGCCCACGCGGGCGCGTACGGCCTGGGTGTCGTGTACGCGCAGAGCGTCATCGGCGCGCACGCGGCCGGCTGACCCCTGTGGACACCGGCATTCTGATCCTGCGTCTGCTGGTGGGGCTGCTCGTCGCCGGGCACGGGGTGCAGAAGGTCAGTTCGCATCTCGGCGGCAGGGGGCTGGAAGGCGGCACCGAGGAGTTCCGCGCCGACGGGTTCCGCGGCGGAGCCCTCACCGCCCTCGCGGCGGGCGGAGGCCAGATCGGCTCGGGCCTGCTGCTCGCCGCCGGCCTTCTGACCCCGCTTGCCGTGACCGGCACCATCGGGGTCATGACGGTCGCGCTCACCGTGAAATGGCGCCACGGGCTCTGGGTGCAGAACGACGGATACGAGTACCCGCTCGTCCTCATCGGCACCGCCGCCGCCCTCGCCGCCACCGGCCCCGGCGCCTGGTCCCTCGACGCGGCCCTCGGCCTCACGCCGTACCCCCTGTGGTGGGCCGCCCTCGCGCTCGCGGCCGGTCTCGGCAGCGGACTCCTCACCCGGCTCGCGCTGCACCGGCTCCCCGCCCCGGCGAACGCCGAGCGCTGAGCGCGCGCCGCGCGGACCGGGTCCGGCCGTCCGCGTACCCCCGACCGGGCGGCCGGGCCCTTCCCACCCTCTCTCCCGAACAGGAGCACCCGATGGACACCCTCACGACCCCGCACGGCGGCGGCCAGCCGCTGCTGCACCAGAAGGGCGCCGAGACCCAGGCGTTCGGCACGCTCAAGCAGCTGCCGATCGGCCTCGGCCACGACACCCGCATGTACGCCTGCCAGCGGCTGAACCGCGTCCTCGCCGACACGCAGATCCTCTACTCCCTCTACAAGAAGCACCACTGGCTCATGCGCGGGGCGACCTTCTACTCGCTCCACCTGATGCTGGACAAGCACGCGGAGGCCCAACTGGCCATCGTGGACGGGCTGGCCGAGCGGGTCCAGAGCCTCGGCGGCGTCGCCGTCGGAGACCCGCGCCACGTCGCGGAGCTGACGTCGGTCCCCCGGCCGCCGGACGGCGTCGAGCCGGTGCCCGTCATGCTGTCGCGGCTCCTCGACGCGCACGAGCGGATCCTGATCGACGCCCGGGACGCCGCCGCCCGGCTCTCCGGGGAGGGCGACGAGGGCAGCGCCGACCTGCTCGTCTCCGATGTCATCCGTACCGGCGAGGCGCAGGTGTGGTTCCTGGCCGAGCACCTCGTGGACACCCCTCTGGTGCACGGCTGATGGACACGTACGACGTCGTCGTGGTCGGCGGAGGACCGGCCGGCGAGGTCGTCGCCGACCGGACCGTCCGGTCGGGGCTGACCGCCGTCGTCGTCGAGGCGGAGGCGGTCGGCGGCGAGTGTTCCTACCGTGCCTGCGTACCGAGCAAGGCCCTGCTGCGACCCGGCGCCGCCCGAGCGGAGGCCCGATCGGTCGACGGGGCCCGGCAGGCGGTCACGGCGGCACTCGACCCGGCACGCGCCCTGGCCCGTCGCGACCGCTTCACCGGGCGCGGCGACGACACCGGCCAGGCCGACTGGCTCGACGGTGCGGGCATCGCGCTCGTACGGGGGCACGGACGGCTCGCCGGTGAGCGCCGGGTGGAGGTGACGGGGGCCGACGGCATGGTCCGTACCCTGAGGGCCCGGCGCGCGGTCGTGGTCTGCACCGGCACGGAACCCGCCCTTCCGCCGGTCGAGGGGCTCGACCGGATCGGTGTGTGGACCAACCGGCAGGCCACCACGGCCGATGCGGTGCCCGAGCGGCTCGTCGTCATCGGCGGGGGAGTGGTGGCCTGCGAGATGGCCACCGCGTGGCGCTCGCTCGGCTCCTCCGTCACCCTGCTGGTTCGCGATCAGGCCCTGCTGACCGGATGGGAGCCGTGCGTCGGCGAAGAAGTCACCCGGGGTCTGAGCGATCTGGGCGTCACCGTCCGCTTCGGGGTGTCGGCCGTCCGGGTCGCCCGTGACGACGACACCCGCACGGTGACCGTGCACACCGACGACGGCGCCGCCCACGTCTGTGACGAGGTCCTCGCCGCCGTCGGCAGGCGCCCGCGCACCGTGGACCTCGGCCTCGACTCCGTCGGACTGCCCGCGGGCGACCGGCTTCCGGTCGACGACACCTGTCGGGTCACCGCGGTCGAGGGCGACTGGCTCTACGCCGTCGGCGACGTCAACCGCCGTGCGCCGCTGACCCACATGGCCAAGTACCAGGCCCGTGCCTGCGCGGCGGCGATCGCCGAGCGAGCCGCCGGGCGCCCGGCCGTCACCGGCGGCCGGCAGCCGTGGAGCGCGGAAGCCGACCGTTTCGCCGTCCCGCAGGCCGTATTCACCCGTCCCGAGGTCGCGAGCGTCGGTCTCACGGAACGCGCGGCACGCGAAGCGGGTCTCGCGGTGCGCACGGTGGAGTACCGCATCGACGACGTCGCCGGTGCCGCGCTCCACGCGGACGACTACCGCGGCCTCGCCAAGCTCGTCGTCGACGAGACCCGAGGGGTCGTCGTCGGCTGCACCCTTACCGGCCCGATGGTGACCGAGCTCATCCACACCGCCACCGTGGCCATCGTGGGCGAGGTTCCCCTGGAGCGCCTGTGGCACGCCGTGCCCGCCTTCCCGACGGTGAGCGAGGTCTGGCTCCGGCTCCTGGAGGCGTACGGCCTCTGAGGCCCGGTCCGCCTCTCCCGAGCCGGGTCCCGCCGGGCGGCGCGCCCCCCGCCCGAGCGGCGCACCGCCTCCCGCTCGACCGAGCACACCCGAACGTTTCACCACCCGACAAGGAATCACCCGCCCATGCATCTCACGAGGCGCACCCTCGCCCTCGCCGTGCCCGCGGCGCTGGCCACCCTGATCGGCGCCGCACCCGCGAGCCGTCCGGCCGCCGCCCGCACCGACCGGCACGATCCCAAGCCCACGATCGTCCTGGTCCACGGAGCGTTCGCGGACGCCTCCGGCTGGAGCGGCACGATCCGGCGGCTGCAGCGCGCCGGCTACCCCGTCCTGGCCCCCGCCAACCCGCTGCGCGGTCTCGCCGCGGACACCGCCTACCTGCGCAGCGTGCTGGCCGCCGTCGACGGACCCGTCGTCCTGGTCGGCCATTCCTACGGCGGCGCCGTCATCAGCGGCGCCGCGGTGGGCGACAGCCGGGTGAAGGCCCTCGTCTACATCGCCGCGTTCACCCCGGACAGGGGCGAGTGCGCCGCCGAGCTCGCCGCCAGGTTCCCCGGCTCCACCCTCGGCGACACCGTGAACCCGCAGTCGTACCCGGTGCCAGGCGGGGGCACCGGCACCGAACTCGTCATCGAACGGACCAAGTTCCACGGGCAGTTCGCCGCCGACGTCCCCACCGCCGACGCGGCCGTCATGGCCGCGGCCCAGCGCCCGGTCGCCACCACCGCGCTGGAGGAGAAGTCCGGCGAGGCGGCC
Organism: Streptomyces omiyaensis; assembly: GCF_014650895.1. Lineage (GTDB taxonomy): Bacteria > Actinomycetota > Actinomycetes > Streptomycetales > Streptomycetaceae > Streptomyces > Streptomyces omiyaensis. The sequence continues at coordinate 209,319 of NZ_BMVV01000005.1, read as the reverse complement.
TGGAGGACGATCCCGTCCTGGGCGCTGATCGCCACCGCCGACAAGAACATCCCTCCGGCTGCCCAGCAGTGGATGGCCCGGCGCGCCGGCTCGCACGTCACCGAAGTGGACGCGTCGCACGCCGTGGCCGTCTCCCGCCCGGCCGTGGTCACCCACGTGATCCTCGCCGCCGCGCGGGCGACCCGCTGAGCCCCCCGAACTCCCCTCCCGCACCTCCCGAAGGAGAACCCCTCATGAGCAACCGTCCGGTCCTCGAACCCGCCGCCCAGGCGTTCGCCGACGCCACCGCCCAGCCGCCGTACCTCTACCAGATCCCCGTCGCCGAAGGCCGCAAGGCCGTGGACGACGTCCAGAGCGGCGAGGGTGTCCCCCTGCCCGAGGTCGACGAGGAGTGGATCACCGTCCACGGCGGCCCGACCGGCGACGTCCGCGCCCGGATCGTCCGCCCCCGCGGTGCCACCGGCCGGCTTCCCGTCATCCTCTACCTCCACGGCGCGGGCTGGGTCTTCGGCAACGCCCACACCCACGACCGGCTCGTCCGCGAACTCGCCGTCGGCACCCGGGCGGCCGTGGTCTTCCCCGAGTACGACCTCTCGCCCGAGGCGCGCTACCCCGTCGCGATCGAGCAGAACTACAGCGTCGCCCAGTGGGTCGCCCGCGAGGGACACCGCAAGGACCTCGACGGCACGCGGATCGCCGTCGCGGGCGACTCGGTCGGCGGCAACATGAGCGCCGCCCTCACCCTCATGGCCAAGCAGCGCGGCGACGTCACGCTCGTCCAGCAGGTCCTCTTCTACCCGGTCACGGACGCGGGCTTCGACACCGGCTCGTACCACCAGTTCGCCGAGGGCTACTTCCTGCGCCGCGACGCCATGAAGTGGTTCTGGGACCAGTACACGACGGACGAGGCCGAGCGCGCCCGGATCACCGCCTCGCCGCTCCGCGCCTCCACCGAGCAGCTCACCGGCCTGCCGCCGGCCCTGGTCATCACCGCCGAGGCGGACGTCCTGCGCGACGAGGGCGAGGCGTACGCGGCGAAGCTCCGCGCCGCCGGCGTCCCCGTCACCGCCCTGCGCGTCCAGGGCGTCATCCACGACTTCGTGATGCTGAACGCGCTGCGCGAGACGCAGGCCGCGGAACTCGCGATCGGTGTCGCCACCGACATCCTCCGCAAGGCCCTCGCATGACCGGGCCGTCGACCAGCATGCCGGTGGCGGGCCTCGTGCCCGCCCCGCGGCGGGAACTCGACCACGCCGATCTCCTCGTCCGCAACGCCAAGGTGTTCACGGGTGACCCCGACCGTCCCGAAGCCCGCGCCGTCGCGATCCGCGACGGCCGGGTCGCGGCCCTCGGCGACGACCACGACCTCGCCCACCTCGTCGGGCCCGGCACCAAGGTCGTCGACGCTCTCGGCCGCCGGGTGATCCCCGGCCTGAACGACTCGCACCTGCACGTCATCCGGGGCGGGCTGAACTATGTCCTGGAGCTGCGGTGGGACGGCGTACGCAGCCTCCGACAGGCCCTGGCGATGCTGCGCGAGCAGGCCGGCCGCACGCCCAAGGGGCAATGGATCCGGGTCGTCGGCGGCTGGACCGCCGAACAGTTCGCCGAGCGCAGGATGCCGACCGTCGCCGAGCTGAACGCCGCCGCCCCCGACACTCCGGTGTTCGTCCTCCACCTGTACCAGTCGGCGTTGATGAACCGGGCCGCGGTGAAGGCCGCCGGATTCACCCGCGACACCCCCGATCCCCGCGGCGGGCAGATCGTCCGGGGCCGGGACGGCGAACCCAACGGAGTGCTGCTCGCGGCGCCGAGCGCGCTCATCCTCTACTCGACCCTGGCGAAGGCGCCGGCCCTCGACGAGGCCGACAAGCGGACGTCGACGCGCCACTTCCTGCGCGAGCTGAACCGCTTCGGGCTGACGTCCGCCGTCGACGCCGCCGGCGGGTTCCAGAACTTCCCCGACAACTACGCCACGGTCGTCGACCTCGCCGGGTCGGGGGAGCTGACCCTCCGGATCGCCTACCACCTCTTCCCGCAGACGGCCGGGCAGGAGCTCGCCGACCTCAAGCGCTGGACCGAGATGGTCGAGCCCGGGGACGGGGACGAGTGGCTCCGGCTCAACGGCGCCGGCGAGAACCTGACCTGGGCCGCCGCCGACTTCGAGAACTTCTCCGAGCCCCGCCCCGAGCTCGCCGCGGGCTACGAGGCCGAGTTCGAGAACGCCGTACGGCTCCTCCTCGAGAACGGCTGGGGATTCAGGCTCCACGCGACCTACGACGAGACGATCCGCCGCGACCTGGCCGTCTTCGAGAAGCTCGCCGCGGAGGGACTCTTCCCCGGCGGCAACCGCTGGCTCTTCGACCACGCGGAGACGGTCTCGGCCGGCAGCCTCGACCGGATCGCCGCCCTCGGCGGCGCCGTCTCAATCCAGAACCGGATGTCCTTCCAGGGCGCCGCGTTCCTCGACCGCTACGGCGCCGAGGCAGCCGCCCACACCCCGCCGGTCCGGGCCATGCTCGACCGCGGCCTGACCGTTGCCGCCGGAACCGACGCCACCCGAGTCTCCTCGTACAACCCGTGGGTCGCCCTCCACTGGCTGGTCACCGGGCGCACCGTCGGCGGCACCGTGCTCTCCCCGGCCGGGAACCTGATCGACCGGGAGACCGCCCTCCGCCTCTACACCCGGGGCGGAGCGCAGCTCACCGGCGAGCAGGACGTCAAGGGAACCCTGCGGGAGGGCTGCTACGGCGACCTCGCGATCCTGTCCGACGACTTCCTCACCGTGCCCGAGGACGTCATTCCCGACATCGAGTCCGTCCTCACCGTCGTCGGCGGCCGGATCGTCTACGCGACCGCGGAGTACGAGGGCCTCGACGAGGCCGTCCCGCCGGTGAGCCCCGCATGGTGCCCCGTGGCCCACTTCGGCGGCTACCAGTCGGGCCAGGGGGGCGCCCACCAGGCATCGCTGGTGGCCGAGGCCGTCGCCGAGTCCGAGCAGCACCGCCGGTGGCGCGTCGCGCGCGGCTCCGTACCCGAGACGACGCCGTCCTTCGTCGACCCCTGCTTCGATCACTGAAAGAGAGACAACCGATGACTGCCGCCTCCCCGGCCGCCGACGGCGACGAACAGGATCCGGCCGCGCCCCCGGGACGCCGTTTCGAGCCGGACCTCCGGTCGATGACACGGATCAACCTGCGCCCCATCGCCTCACCCATGCCGCTCGGCTTCTTCACGATCGCCATCGCGTCCGTGATGACCGGCTGCCTCCAGCTCGGGGTCCTCGGGGAGGAGGCCCGTGCCGCCGTCGCCTTCACGGTGCTGCCGGCCTCCGTCCTCCAACTCCTGGTGAGCTTCCTGGCCTTCGGAGCCCGTGACGTCATCGCGGCGACCCTGATGGCGGTGTTCGCCGGCAGCTGGCTGCCCTACTCGCTCATCATGCTCAGCGGCGCGGCCGACGGCCCGAAGGTCCTCGGCGTGTTCAACCTGGCGCTCCTCTGCTTCGGCGCGCTGATGACCGCCGTGACCGGGCCCAAGCGGGCGCTGTGGCTCGTCCTCGCGGTCTCCCTGCCCCGCTGGGCGGCCACCGGCCTCGCGGGCGTCACCGGCGCCGAATGGCTGACGCGCACGTCCGGGGCGCTCGGCCTCGTGGTGGCGCTCGCCGCGATGTACACGGCGTTCGCCCTGATGCTCGAGGACATGCGCGGCGAGCAGGTCCTGCCCATCGGCCGCAGCGGTCCCGCCCACCTCGCCGTGGAAGGCGACCTGGCCGTCCAGCTGCGCAACCTGGAACGCCAGGCGGGCGTGCGCCGCACCCTCTGACCCGGCCACTGACCTCCGTAACTCCGCGACCGGACGGGAATGTCCATGGAACCCCGGGTCATCGACCGGCCGGAGAAGTCCCGGTACGAGATCCTCGCCGACGCCTCCGGCTTCGCCCGCGTCCTCCCCGAACCGACCGCGGCCGACGTCGAGCCGCAGCTCGCCGCGGTGCTCGCCGTCTCCCGGCGCCCCCTGGCCGCGCGGGCCTTCGGAGAGGCGGCGCCGGTCGCGGCGTGGAAGACCAAGCCCTCATGGGTCCTGGTGGCCTCCGCCGACCGCCCGATCAACCCCGGCGTGGAGCGGTACGGGTACGAGCGGGCCGGCAAGACCACCGTCGAGGTCGACTCCTCCCACCTGGCCATGCTCGCCCAGCCCAAGGCCGTGACGGGGCCGATCCTGGCCGCGGCCCGGCCCACGGGGCACTGATCCGGGGCTTGGGCATCGAACGATTGGTCTATGCCGTTCGAACGGGGTAGCTTTCCGAAACGTCCGCCGAGAACATGCGGCGGGCGATCGGAGGAAGCACACCCATGAGGTTCGGCGCGAGGCTCGCGCTCGCCGTCATCACCCTCGCCGTCACCGCCACCGCCTGCGGCACCCCGCAGGACAGCGGTTCGCGGTCGCAGACCACCGCGGACTGCGCACCGTACGCCCGCTACGCCAAGCATCCCGGCACCGAGGTCACCGTCTACGCGGAGAACCGGGACCGGGAAGCCGACCTGTTCGAAGAGACCTGGGCCGACTTCGCCGACTGCACGGGAATCGACGTCCGGTACGAGGGGGACGGGGAGTTCGAGGCCCAGATCCAGCTCCGGGTCGACGGTGGAAGCGCCCCTGACCTGGCCTTCTTCCCCCAGCCCGGCCTCCTGGAACGCTTCGCGCGGGCGGGGAGGCTCAAGCCCGTGAGCGCCGGCGTCGCTGCTCTCGCGAAGCAGGGCTGGTCGGCGGACTGGAACGGCTACGCCACCGTGGACGGCACCCTCTACGGCACTCCGCTGGTCGCGAACGTGAAGTCGTTCGTCTGGTACTCCCCGAAGTTCTTCCGGGACAAGGGACTGAGCGTTCCCCGCACCTGGACCGAGCTGATGGCCGTCACCGAGAAGGCCGCGGCGTCGGGCGTCAAACCGTGGTGCGCGGGCATCGAGTCCGCCGAGGCGACCGGCTGGCCCGTCACGGACTGGATCGAGGACGTCCTGCTGCGCCAGCAGGGCACGGACGTCTACGACCAGTGGGTCACCCACAAGATCCCGTTCAACGACCCGCGGGTGATCGAGGCCATGGACACCGTGGGGTCCATCCTCAAGAACGACCGGTACGCCAACGGCGGTTTCGGTCCGGCCCGGTCGATGGCCTCGATCTCCTTCCAGGAGGCCGGCACCCCGGTCCTCTCCGGCGACTGCGCGATGCACCGTCAGGCCTCGTTCTACGCCGACATGTGGCCGGAGGGCACCGAGATCGGACCGGACGACGACGTCTACACCTTCCTCCTGCCGGGAGCCGATGCGGCCAGCCGTCCCGTACTGGGCGGCGGAGTGTTCACCGCGGCGTTCGCCGACCGCCCCGAGGTGCGGGCGTTCCAGGAGTACCTGGCCTCCGCGGACTTCGCGAACGCGCGCATGAAGAAGGGCCCGTTCGTCTCGGCGAACAAGGGCGTGGACCCGGCGAACGCCGCGACCCCGGTCGACAGGCTCTCGATCCAGTTGCTCCAGGACCCCCGGACGCAGTTCAGGTTCGACGGTTCGGACCTGATGCCGGCGTCGGTCGGCGTCGGCACGTTCTGGAGGGGAGCCGTCGACTGGATCGGCGGCGCGGGCACCCGGCAGGTCGCGGACTCCATCGAACGGTCCTGGCCGAGCCACTGATGTCGTTCGACGCCGTCGCCCAGCAGCCCAAGCTGCTGTACCTGCTCCAGGGCGTCGCCGCCTTCGCGGCGGTGGTCTCCCTGATCCTGCTTGCACTGCACCGGGGGCCGGTCCGGAGGAGGGCCGCGGCCCTCCTCCTGCTCGCCCCCGCTCTGCTGCTGCTCACGGTCGGTATCCTCCTGCCCGGTCTGCGCACCCTGGCGCTGTCGTTCACCGACAGCGGGGGAGACACGTGGGCCGGCTTCGACAACTACGTGTGGATGTTCACCGACCACGGGGCGCTGGTGGCGCTGCGCAACACCCTGGCGTGGGTGGTGCTCGTGCCGCCGGCGTCCACCGTGGTCGGCCTGCTCTACGCGGCGGCCGTCGCCCGGTCGCGGTTCAGAACGTTCGCGCTGTCCCTCCTCCTGACGCCCATGGCGATCTCGTTCGTCGGCGCGGGCGTCGTCTGGAAGTTCGTCTACGCCTACCGTCCGACCGGGGCCGGGCAGATCGGGCTGCTGAACCAGCTCGTCGTCGCGTTCGGCGGCGAACCGAGGCAATGGCTCGTGGACTCCCCCTCGAACGTCCTGTTCCTCATCGTGGCGATGGTGTGGACACAGGCGGGCTTCGCGGCCGTCCTGCTGGCCGGCGCGATCAGGGGCGTTCCCGCGGAGCTGACCGAGGCGGCCCGGCTGGACGGCGCGTCCTCCGGGCAGATCTTCCTGCGGATCACCCTGCCGTCGATCAGGCCCACACTGCTCGTCGTGCTCCTTGCCCAGGCGATCGGCACCTTCAAGGCCTTCGACATCGTCAAGACCGTGACCGGCGGACAGTTCGACACGGGCGTCATCGCCCACGAGATGTACGACCAGGCCTTCCGCTACGGCGAGACGGGCCGCGGCGCGGCGCTCGCCGTGCTCCTCTTCCTCCTCGTCACCCCCTTCGTCGCCCACCAGGTCCGGGCGCGGCGGAGGGCGGGGTGAACGGCGTCCGGGAGCGTCTGGCCTCCCGCGCCCTCACGTCGGTCGCCGTGGTGATCGCGATCCTCTGGACGACACCGACCCTCGGTCTGCTGCTCTCCTCGCTCCGCCCCGAGGAGGAGATCAAGACGACGGGCTGGTGGACCGTGTTCGGTGCGCCGCACCTCACGCTCGACAACTACGGCGAGGTGCTCTCCGGCGGTGCGAACGGGTCGGGACGGCTCGCGGAGCACTTCGTCAACTCCGTCGTCATCACCCTCCCCTCGGTGCTGTTCCCGCTCGTCCTGGCCTTCTTCGCGGCGTACGCCCTGGCCTGGATCGACTTCAGGGGCCGCGACGCGCTCGTCGTCGGCATCTTCGCGCTCCAGGTCGTGCCGCTCCAGATGGCGCTCGTCCCGCTCCTGAAGCTCTTCTCCCAGGGCTGGCTGTTCCTGCCCGCGTGGCACCTCACCGGTCCCGCGCGGTTCGGCCAGGTCTGGTTCGCCCACACGGTCTTCGCGCTGCCGTTCGCGGTGTTCCTCCTGCACAACTTCCTGGCATCGCTGCCCCGGGACCTGATCGAGGCCGCCCGCGTCGACGGTGCGTCGCACGGGACGCTGCTGCTCCGGATCGTGCTGCCGCTGGCCCGCCCGGCCCTCGTCGGCTTCGCCGTCATCCAGTTCGTCTGGGTGTGGAACGACCTCCTCGTGGCACTGACACTGTCCGGCGGAACGGCCGAGACCGCGCCGATGACGGTCCGACTGGCGAGCCTGGCCGGGACCTACGGCAACGAGTGGCAGCGGCTCACCGCGGGAGCCTTCGTGGCGGCGCTCCTCCCGCTGCTCGTCTTCTTCGCCCTCCGGCGTCACTTCGCACGGGGACTGCTCGCCGGATCGGTCAAGGGATGAGCCCCGACCGGCCCGACGAGCGAGGCGTGTCGACGGGGCTGAGCCGGCCCGGCCTTCGGGGCCGCGAAGCCGAACTGGAGCAGCTGCGCGCCCTGGTCGAAGCGGTGCGCGACGGCGAGGGAGGCGCGGTCGCGCTGCTCCTCGGCGAGCCCGGGATCGGGAAGACCGCGCTGCTCCAGGAGGCCGTCTCGCTCGCGCGGGCCCGGGGGTTCCTCGTCAGCCACGGATGCGCCGAGGAGCTGCACGAGCTGGCACCGCTCGCCTCGCTGGCCTCGGGCCTCCTCCATGGTGACCGCCCGCTGCTCTCCGGAGCGGACTTCGCGGACCTCGCCGGCCACCACGACCAGCGCATCTGGCTCGTCGAACGACTGGCCCAGCTGATCGAGGAACGCTCGGCGGGCACGCCCGTGCTGATCGCGGTCGACGACGTCCAATGGGCCGACCCGCTGAGCCGTTTCGCCCTGAGCGTCCTGCCGGCACGGCTGCTCAGCTCCCCGGTCCTCTGGCTGCTCACGAGCAGGGAGGACCCGGAGCTGTACGGGCAGGGGCCGCTGACGATGACCCTCCCTCTGCGGCCGCTGTCCGAGTCGGCCCTGGCCGAGCTGGCACGCGACGCCCTCGGCGGGGACCTGCCGGCGCAGGTCGAGGAGCTCCTCGACGGGGCGGGCGGCAACCCCTTCCTCGCGGCCGAGATGCTCTCGGGCATCGCGGCGACGGGCGCGGACGGGCCGGAACCGCCCGAGCGGCTGGTCCTCGGCCTACGCGGCCGACTGGCCGACCTCCGGCCGGACACCCTGCACTTCCTGCGGATCGGCTCGGTCCTCGGCCGCGCGTTCTCGCTCGCCGACGCAGCCGCCCTGTGCGGCCGGCCCGCCTCCGGACTCAGCGCCGAAGTGGACGAGGCGATCGCCGCCGCTCTCCTCCACGACGACGGCGAACGCCTCCTGTTCCGCCACGACCTGCTCCGCCAGGCGGTGTACGCCGACCTTGCCCCCTCCGTGCGCCGGGCACTGCACCGGGAGGCCGCGAGCCGGCTCGTCGCGGCGGGCCGGAGCTCCGGCGACGCGGTCCCGCATCTGCTGAAGAGCGCCGAACCCGGCGACATGGAGGCGATCGCGCTGCTCGGCACAGCCGCCGAGGACGTGATCGCGGTGATGCCCGACCTCGCCGCCGACCTGGCCGTACGGGCCCTGGAACTCGTACCGACCCGTGCGCCCACGGCGTACGACGTGGGGGAGCGGGCCATCGTCGCGCTGACCCGCGCGGGCCGCTACACGCAGGCACGGGACACCGGCGACGTGCTGCTCGCCCGGCAGCCGCCCCTGGACGTCTTCGCCCGTCTGCAGTCCGCACTCGGCGACGCGCTCTGGCACCTCGACGACGTCCACGAGCTGACCCGTCGCACGACGACGGCGCTGGCAGCCGTCACCGATCCGGCGATCCGCGCCCGGCTGACCGCCCGGCACGCCCTGGCCCGCTCTCGCGGGAGCGACCTCGGGGCCGCTCGCGAGACCGGCGAACGGGCGCTCGCCGAGGCGGAGCGAGCAGGCGACCGGGAGGCCCGCGTCCTCGCCCTGTGGGGTCTCGGCGAGACAGCCCTCAACGCGGGCGACTGCGCCGCCGCCGTCGAACACCACACGGCGCTGAGCGTGTTCGACTCGGCCTTCCTTCCCGAGGAGGCCGTCGCCCTGATCCACATGGACGACTTCGACGCCGTACGACGACTGCTCCGGACGGCGGGCGATGTTCCCCTGCGCCCCGCCATGCTCATCTGGACCCAGGGAACCCTGAACATGGGGCTCGGGCTGCTCGACGACGCGGACGCCGACTTCGTCACCGCCGAGCGTCTCGAAGCGGACCTCCACGTGCCCGGCAACCTGGTCAACATCCGCGTCAACCGCGGCCTCCTCGCGATGCTGCGCGGCGACCGCGAGGCCGCGCGGGAACACCTGGACGTCGTGCGGACGACCGTCGCCGACCGGCCGAACACGGGCAACCACGCCACGCACCGGTACTTCGAGGCCGTCGTCGCCGACGCCGACGGCGACCACGCGGCAGCGGCCGAACTCGTCCGGTCGGTGCAGCGCGACCACCCCTTCCTCCGGTGGCGGCTCCTGCGCCCTCATGTCGTCCAGGCCGTGGGGATCGCCCTCCGCGGCGGGGACCGGAAGCTGGCCGAGGACCTCGCGGCACAGGCCGCCGCACACGCCACCCGCAACCCCACCGTGCCGACCGCCCAGGGGACGGCCGCCCATGCGTCCGCCCTGGTGAACGCCGACCACGGACTCCTGGAGCGGGCGCTGGGCATCCTCCTGAACGGCCCCCGGCCGATGCCCCTCGCCGCCGCGTCCGCCGATCTGGGGCGCGCGCTCCTGACCTCGGGCGACGCCGCAGCGACAGCCGCCCTGACCCGGGCGCACGACATCTACGCCCGGACGGGGGCCGACGCCGAGGCCGACCGGGTCCGGGCCGAACTGGAACGGGCCACACGCCGCCCCGGCCGGCGCACCGGACGTCTCCGGCCCCGCACCGACCAGGGCTGGGACGCGCTCACGGCCTCGGAACGCAAGGTGGCCCGGCTGATCGCCGCGGGTCACACCAACCGGTCGGCCGCGGAGACCCTCGTCGTCTCCCCGCACACGGTCAACACCCATCTGGCGTCGATCTTCCGCAAGCTCGCGGTGCGGTCGAGGGTCCACCTGGCCCGGATCGTCCTCGCGGAGGACGACGCCGGAGCGGCGATCGACGGCTGAGCGCGACCTCTGCGCCCCCGTGCAAGGTGTGGTGCGCGGTACGGCAACGGGAGGTGCCCGACCGGTCCTAGCGTGACGGGCACACCGCGCCGCTCCGACGCGCGGACCCGCCACCCGAATCGAGGAAGCACACCCATGCCGTACATCACCGTGGGCCAGGAGAACACCAACCCCGTCGAGCTGTACTTCGAGGACCAGGGAGCCGGGCAGCCCGTCGTCCTCATCCACGGCTTCCCGCTCGACGGCCACTCCTGGGAGCGCCAGAGCGCCGCTCTGCTCGACGCCGGCTACCGGGTGATCACGTACGACCGCCGCGGCTTCGGGCAGTCCTCCCAGCCGACCACCGGCTACGACTACGACACCTTCGCAGCCGACCTGAACACCGTGATGGAGAGCCTCGACCTGAGGAACGCCGTCCTCGTCGGCTTCTCCATGGGCACCGGCGAAGTCGCTCGCTACGTCTCCACGTACGGTTCCGAGCGCGTCGCCAAGGTCGCCTTCCTGGCCTCCCTGGAGCCGTGCCTGCTCAAGAGCGACGACAACCCGGACGGCGTCGCCCCGAAGGAGTTCTTCGACGGCGTCGTCGCCGCCGTCAAGGCCGACCGGTACGCCTACTACACGGCCTTCTTCGAGGACTTCTACAACCTCGACGAGAACCTCGGCACCCGCATCGGCGAGGAGGCCGTCCGCAACAGCTGGAACACCGCCGCCCGCGGCGGCTCCTTCGCCGCCTCCGCCGCTCCGGCCACCTGGTACACCGACTTCCGCGCCGACATCCCCGCCGTCGACGTGCCGGCGCTGATCCTGCACGGCACCGCCGACCGCATCCTGCCCGCCGAGGGCACCGCGCGTCCCTTCCACAAGGCGCTCCCGTCGGCGGACTACGTCGAGATCGAGGGCGCCCCGCACGGTCTGCTGTGGACCCACGCCGAGGAGGTCAACACCGCGCTCCTCGCCTTCCTGGCGAAGTGACGCCCCACCGTTGACCCGCCGGGGTGACGCCGGACCCCCCGGCGTCACCCCGGCCCCCGGTTCTCCGGCGCGGGAACCGGACCAGCCAGGAGAGCAGACACCCCATGCAGTTCGGCATCTTCACCGTCGGGGACGTGACCCCCGACCCCACCACCGGTCGCACCCCGACCGAACACGAGCGCATCAAGGCGATGGTCGCGATCGCGCTCAAGGCCGAGGAGGTCGGCCTTGACGTCTTCGCGACCGGCGAGCACCACAACCCGCCGTTCGTACCGTCGTCACCGACCACCATGCTCGGCTACATCGCCGCCCGCACCGAGAAACTGATCCTGTCCACGTCCACGACGCTGATCACCACCAACGACCCGGTGAAGATCGCCGAGGACTACGCGATGCTCCAGCACCTGGCCGACGGCCGGGTCGACCTCATGCTGGGCCGCGGCAACACCGGTCCCGTCTACCCGTGGTTCGGACAGGACATCCGCCAGGGCATCGACCTCGCCAAGGAGAACTACGCGCTGTTGCGGCGGATGTGGCGCGAGGACGTGGTGGACTGGGAGGGCACGTTCCGTACGCCGCTCCAGGCCTTCACCTCGACACCGCGGCCCCTGGACGGCGTTCCGCCCTTCGTCTGGCACGGCTCCATCAGGTCCCCCGAGATCGCGGAGCAGGCCGCCTTCTACGGCGACGGCTTCTTCCACAACAACATCTTCTGGCCGTCCGACCACACCCGGCGGATGGTGCGGCTGTACCGCCGCCGGTTCGCGCACCACGGTCACGGCCGGCCGGAGGACGCCGTCGTCGGCCTGGGCGGACAGGTCTTCATGCGGAAGAACTCCCAGGACGCCGTACGGGAGTTCCGTCCCTACTTCGACAACGCGCCGGTGTACGGCCACGGACCGTCGCTGGAGGACTTCACCGAGCAGACCCCGCTGACGGTGGGCTCGCCCCAGCAGGTCATCGAGCGGACCCTGTCGTTCCGGGAGACCGTCGGCGACTACCAGCGCCAGCTGTTCCTGATGGACCATGCGGGCCTGCCCCTGAAGACCGTGCTCGAACAGCTCGACATCCTCGGCGAGGAGGTCGTGCCCGTCCTGCGGAGGGAGTTCGCGAAGGGACGTCCGGTCGATGTGCCGGAGGCCCCCGCGCACGCGTCGCTCCGAGCCCTCGGGGAGGTGCCCGCCGCATGAAGCTGACCGTCGTCTCCGCGGGGCTGAGCACCCCCTCCTCCACCCGCCTGCTCGCGGACCGGCTGGCCGGATCGGCCCGCGACGAACTCGCCGCCCGGGGGCACGAGGCGTCGACGGGGGTCGTGGAGCTGCGCGAACTGGCCGGCGACATCGCCAACCACCTCGTGACCGGATTTCCACCCCCGCGACTGAGCGCCGCGATCGACGCCGTGACGGCGGCCGACGGTCTGATCGTCGTGACTCCCGTGTTCGCGGCCTCCTACAGCGGTCTCTTCAAGTCCTTCTTCGACGTGATCGACCCGGACGCCCTCTCCGGGAAGCCGGTCCTGACCGCGGCGACCGGCGGAACCGCCCGCCACTCCCTGGTCCTGGAGCACGCCGTGCGCCCGCTCTTCGCCCATCTCCGCGCCGTCGTCGTCCCCACCGCCGTGTTCGCGGCCTCCGAGGACTGGGGCTCGGGGGGAGACGAGTACACCGACGGCCTGCCCGGCCGCGTCCGCCGCGCCGGCGCCGGGCTTGCCGCGCTCATGGCGGCGCGCCCGGTCGGAGAAGAGCCCGAGGACGACGTCACCGTCCTCGAACGGCAACTCGCCGACCTGCGCTTCGACTGAGACGGGGCCCCGGGCCGGGCGACGCCGGGGTGGTTCACATGGTTCATACTGTTCCGCCGTATGAGCGTGAACCGAGTGACGACAAGGACCGTGCCCGAGGAGTTCGACGGCGTACGGACACCCCTCCGGGGCAGGGACGCCGAACTGGCGTTCGTCGAGGAGCGGCTCGACGCGCTCGGCCGCGGCGAAGGCGGGATCGTCCGCGTAGAGGGCCCCGCCGGAATCGGCAGGTCCAGGATCCTCGCCGAGGCCGCGGCGGCCGCGAGGCGGCGCGGCACGCGGGTGTTCGAGGGGGCGGCGGACCCCGGCGAACAGTTCGCCCCGCTCGGGCCGCTCCTCGAAGGCGTACTCTCCGGCGAGGAACCGCTGTCGGGCGCCCAACGTCTCCGGGACCTCGCCACGACACCCGGCCAGCGGTTCTGGCTGCTTCAGGAGCTGGGGGACCGCCTGCGGGAGGCGGCCCGGAACGGACCCCTGCTCGTCGTCCTCGACGACCTCCAGTGGTGCGACGACCTGACCCTGCTCACCTTCCACACCCTCGCGGCGGGACTCTCGTCGCACCCGATCCTGTGGCTGGTCGCCGTGCACGCCGGCAGCGTGCCGTCCGGGGTGCGCACCACCCTGGACAGGATCCGTCAGGCGGGCGCACACGAGCTGGTCCTCGAAGCGCTGGAGGACCGTGCGATCGCCCGGATCACCGAGGACGTCCTCGGCGCCCCTCCCGACCCGGACGTCCTCCGCCTCGCCCACCGCGCCGAGGGGGTACCCCAGCTGCTGGTCGAGCTGCTCGGCCCGGTGCGCGAGGAGGCGGTGACGATCGAGAACGGCATGGCCGGGCTACCGGCCGGACCCCCCGCCCCACGGCAACTCCCCTCTGTCGCGCGCCGCCTCGACCAGCTGTCCGACGAGGCGCGGGAGCTGGTGCGGACGGCGGCCGCCGTGGGCGGCACGGTCACCGTCGCGCTCCTTGCCGAACTGCTCGGCAGGTCCTCGGCGGCGCTCATCACAGCCGTACGGGAATCCCTCGACGCCGATCTGCTCGCCGAGAGCGGCGATCGCCTCGCCTTCCGCCACGACCTGATCCGCGAGGCGGTGGAAGCCGGCCTCCCCCTGCCCCTGCGCCAGGCCCTGCACCGACAGGCCGCCGGGCTGCCGCCGGGGAGAGCACCGGCTGATGCCGCGGAGGCCGAGAGGCCGGCGCCGGGGGACGCCGCGGAGGCCGACCGGCTGCGCGCCGAAGCGGCGGAACTCGCGGCCACCGCTCCCGGACCCGCCGCAGAGCGCAGCCTCAAGGCCCTGGAACTCACCACGGCGGACGCTCCGGAGCGGCCGCGGATCATCGCCGAGACGATCCCGCTGCTGTGGCAGACGGACCGGGCCGCCCAGGCGCGTGAGCTGGGCGCCTCCGCCCTGGCGGCCGGCGGTCTCGGGCCCGAGGACGAGGCGCGCATACGCCTCGCCCTGGCACGCCTCGCCGTACCGTTCGACTTCTCCGAGGCCGTCCGGCAGGCCCGCGCCGGAGCGGCCCTGCCCGGGATCCCCGCGACCGCGAAGGGGCGACTGCTCGCCGTGCTCGCCGTCGGCCTGTCGATGTCGGGCGAGCACGCGGCGGCCGAACAGGTCGCCGCGGAGGCGTGGGAGACCGCGGCGACAGCGGGGGACCGCACTGCCGAGGCCACCTTGACGACGGTCCGCTCGGCCGTGAGTTTCCACCGCATGGACCTGACGGAGGCGTTCCGGCAGGCCGAGCGGTCCGCCGCGCTGGCCGACGCCCTGGGCGTCACCACCTCGCTGTGGGTTCCGGAGGCCTTGTGGCACGCCCTCCTGTCGAACACGACCGGACGCACCGCGGAGGCGCTCGCCGTCACGGAGGAGGGCATCCGGATCACCGGGGAGCAGGGCCGGACCGCCGCCACCCGCATGTGGCTCATGACCCGCTCCCGCGTCCTTCTGGAAGCCGGACGGCTGGCGGACGCCCGGGCCGACTGCGAAGCCGCGTCCGCGCCCGACGATCCCGGCCCGGGCAACCTCGCCGACGTCACGCTCCGGTACGTGATGCTGCGCGTCGCGCTCCACACCGGCGACCGGCGGACCGCACAGGCGTACGCGGCGGAGGCGAGGCGCATGCGGAGCGACGGCGCACCCGTCGTCCGGCACTTCGGCTCCTGGATGCTGGCGCTGATGGCCGACTTCGAAGGCCGGCCCGACCGTGCCATGGCCGAACTCGACGGGGTGATGACGTCACCCGCCGAGGACCGGCCCGCCTACGCCGGCCTGATCGACCCCGCCGACGCCCCGGTGCTCGTCCGTCTGGCGCTGAGGGCGGGCGCGCTCGAACGGGCCGCGCAGGCGGTCGCCCAGGCCGAGCGGCGAGCCGCACTCAATCCCGACCTCACGTTCCTCGCCGCCACCGCCGCGCACGCCCGGGGGCTCCTCGACAACGACCTCGCCCCTCTCGTACGCGCCGTCCGGCTGTACGAGGACTGCCCCCGGGAGCTGGCCCGGGCGTCGGCACTGGAGGACGCCGGACGCAAGCTGGCGGCCACCCGCAAGCCCGAAGCGGTGCCGTACTTCGAGACGGCCCTCGCGCTCTACGCGCGCGCGGGCGCCGAACGGGACGTCGCACGGGCGCGCCGGCGCCTGCGGGCCGCCGGTGTCCGCAAGCGGCCCTCGTCGGCCCGACTCGACGGTGCATGGCCCGAGTTGACGCCGGCGGAGGCACGGGTGGTACGGCTCGTGGCCCGGGGGCTGACCAACCAACAGGTGGCCGAGCAGCTCTCCCTCTCACCGCACACGGTGAGTTCGCACCTGCGCCGGGCCTTCACCAAACTGGACGTCACCTCGCGCGCGGAGCTGACCCGGCTGGTGAAGCATCGCGACAGCGGAGAGTAGTCGCTTCGTATCCCACGTGGGCGTCATGGCAATGGACGATTCGTGCGATGTGCCGACGTCGTCGTTTCCTCAGACTGATCAAGAACCGCGGAATGGAGAAGTCCGCGGGGACAGTTGATCGAGAGAGGAACAGCGCATGACCGTAAGGCTCCAGCGAGCCCGCCCCGGCAGCCCCGAGCTCCAGGCCCTCGTCGACGAGCTCGCGGAGCGGCTCGGCCGGTCCGTAGCCGTCGACGACCCGCTGGTCCGCATGGTCTGCACGAGCCGCCACTTCGGGGACGAGGACCCGGTGCGCATCGGCACCCTGCTGCAGGGCCGCGCCGACAACGCGGCCATCCGCTACGTCCTCGCCCAGGGCGTGACCCAGTGGTCGAGGCCCGGTTTCATCGACGGCCGTGACGATCTCGGACTGCTGCCCCGGTACGTCGTGCCGCTGCGCGAGCGCGGGCACCTCCTCGGGCTGCTCGTGGTGGTCGTGCCCGAGAAGGCACTGGGGGAGCAGGAGACGACGGCCATCGCCCGGGCCGCGGACGCCATGTCGGCCCAGATGCACGGAGAGCAGATCGCCGCCGACACCCGGAGGGCCGACGAGCGGGACCTGGCCCTCGAACTCGTCGGCGCCGACGTCGCCGCACGCACCACCGCGCGTCGGCGCGGCAAGGAAATGGGGCTGCTCGGCGCGGCGGAGCACGTACTGGTCACCGTCGTCCAGCTGAGCTGCGGGACGGAGCTCGTGCGGCATTCCGAGGCAGCCCTGTGGGCGGCGTTGGAGGGCTACCGGCAGACGCGCTCCGCCCAGGGCCTCATCGCGATCGGCAAGGAGCGGGCGATACTGCTCCAGCTCCGCGACCGGCCGCCGCACCCGGACGAGGTCTCCGCCCAGTCCGCCCGCATCCTCGGTGAACTCCGTACCTTCCTGGCCCCGTCGGCGGAACCCGTGATCGGCGTCGGTGGCCGGCACGCCCGCCTGGACGACGCGTGGACGTCGTACGAGCAGGCGCTCGTGGCGGCCCGCGCGGCCCGCCGACTGCCCTCCCTGAAGAGCACCGGTGACTGGGAACTCCTCGGGGAGCTCGCCGTGCTGCTCCAGCTCCCCGAGCACGCCCTGAACGCGTCGCTGGTCCCGAAGCCGCTCCGCACCCTGACCGAGGCTCACGGCGGCGACCGCCTGCGGGACACCCTGCGCTGCTTCCTCGAACACGCCGGGTCGATCCCCAAGACCGCGGAGACGCTGGGCATCCACCGCACCTCGCTGTACTACCGCCTGCGCCAGATCCAGGAGATCACCGGACTCGACCTCGACGACGGCGCCCACCGGCTCACTCTGCACCTCGGCCTCCGGGTCGGGGAACTCCTCGAACCCGGCGCCGTCGGAGCCGTCTGACCCCGGACTCGCTTTCGACAAAGCGAGGAGGATCCACGGCCCGATTCCTACAGCTCGCGGTGGTGCGGGCGGCGGGCCCCATTTGATGATGTTCGAGACGGGCGGGGACGACGTACCGCCTCTGACCAGGGAAGAGGACATGAAGGAACTGATCACGACGGACGGCGCACGGCTCGCGTACCAGGACACCGGCGGCGGGGGTGTCCCGCTGGTGATGCTGCACGGCTGGGGGCAGACGCAGGCGATGTTCCGTCACCAGATCGAGGGTCTTGCGCCCGGTCGGCGCGTCGTCACCGTCGACCTGCGTGGCCACGGAAAGTCCGGAAAGCCGCGTCACGGCTACCGCATCGCCCGGCTCTCCCGCGACGTGCTCGAACTCGTCGACCATCTCGGTCTCGACCGCTTCGACGCACTGGGCTGGTCCATGGGCGTCTCGGTGTGGTGGAGCTTCGTCGACCAGCACGGAACCGGACGGATCCGGCGCTTCGTCGCCGTCGACCAGCCCGCGGCGGTGGCCGCCGTGCCCTGGATGACCGAGCGGGATCAGCGGGACGCCGGCGCCATCTTCGACGTGTCGGGGCTGCTGTACCTGGGCGCGGCCCTCGCGGGTCCCGAGGGCGACACGGTCCTCGCCGACTTCGTGCGCGGCATGTTCTCCGGTGAGCCCGACCCCGAGGTGCTGGCGTTCGTCGCCGAGGAGATCAGGTCGACACCCGCCCACGCGAGCGTGCCGCTGCTGTTCGACCACTGCGCGCAGGACTGGCGGGACGTGCTCCCCCGGATCGATGTGCCGACCCTGGTGATCGGCTGCGAGGGAAGCCACGTGCACCCCGATTCGCAGCGCTTCGTCGCCGAGCGGATTCCCGGCGCACGCCTGCACGTCTTCGCCCCCGACGTGGCGAGCTCGCACTTCCCCTTCCTGGAGAACCCGCCGGCCTTCAACGCCGTGGTGGAGAAGTTCCTGGCCGAGGAGCCGGCGAGAGGGGCGTGACCCCGCCCTCCGCCTGCACGAACCCACGGCTAGGAATCACCATGACCCTCACACTCATGTCACGTGCGCCCGAACGGGTGCCCCGGCAGGCGACGGCGCCGACCTCGCCCTCCTCCCGCTCGGGGCGGCTGGTCCAGATGCTCTCCGAGATGCCCGACACGAACGACCGGAACCACATCTACCTCGGCGTCCACGTCCGTGGGCCCGTCACCGTCGTCCACGAGCGTGCCGAGACCCCGCTGGAGCCGAACGACCTGGTCTTCTGCGACCCGGCCCGACGGCACCTGCTGCGGTTCGGCGAGGACTGTCAGATGATCTTCTTCCGGGTTCCCCGCTGCCATCTGGGCGCCTCGGAGCCGGAACTGGACCAGGTGCTCGGCGTCCCCGTACGCGGCGGGGAGGGCATCGGGGCGCTGGCGTCCGACTTCCTGACCGCGCTCGCCGCCAAGGCGGAGTTCCGCAGGTCGACGATCGGGGACCGGCGTGCCCGCACGGCCGTGCGCCTCCTCTCCGTCCTGGTCATGGAGCTCCTCGAAGCGGACACGACGGACGCGGCCGACGACGCGTCCGGGGCCGTCAACGAGATGCTGTCCCGTATCCACGCCCACATCGAAGAGCACCTGAGGGACCCGGACCTCTCACCGGAGTCGATCGCACGCGCCCACCACATCTCCGTCCGCTACCTGCAGAAGCTGTTCCAGAACGACGGCACCACGGTGAGCCAGTGGGTGCGGCAGCGCAGGCTCGAGTCCTGCCGGTTCGAACTGGGCCGCTCCACCCGGAGAATCACGATGGCAGCGATGGCACACCGCTGGGGCTTCAGCAGCCCCTCGCACTTCAGCCGCACGTTCCGCGGGGCCTACGGCATGAGCCCCAGCGAATGGCAGGCCCTCGCGACCTCGGCCTTCGCTCCGATGACCGCCGACGCCCAGGACGAGCGACGGCGCTGAGACGCGTGCGCTCCGTCATGCCCGACACCGAGAAGAGAACTCGCATGCCCCACCCCACCGTCGTCCTCGTGCACGGTGCCTTCGCCGACGCGACCGGCTGGATAGGCGTCATCGCTGAACTGCGGAGCAGCGGTATCCCGGTGATCGCCCCGCCGAACCCGCTCCGGGGCCTGGCATCGGACGCCGCCTACCTCGCCTCCGTCCTGACGCAGGTCGAGGGTCCGGCCGTACTCGTCGGCCACGCGTACGGTGGTGCGCTGATCACCGTGGCCGGCGCCGCGGAGAACGTCGTGGGGCTCGTCTACGTGGCCGCCTATGTGCCCGACGAGGGCGAGAGCCTCGGCCGGCTCCAGGAGAGCTTCCCCGGTCCTCCGCTGACGGACAGCCTGAAGGAGTGGACCTACCCGCTCCACGACGGCGCCCAGGCGGTCGAGGTCACCATCGAGGAGACGGCATTTCCCTCCGTCTTCGCGGCGGACGTGCCCGGGGACGTCGCCGGCGTACTGGCGGTGGCCCAACGCCCACTCGCCACAGCCGCGTTCACCGAGACCGCGTCCGTGGCGGCATGGCGGACGAAACCGTCCTGGGTCCTGGTGGCCGGGGCCGACCGCACGATCAGCCCCGAGGTCCAGCGCTTCGGCGCCGC
The DNA here is from genome assembly GCF_014650895.1 of Streptomyces omiyaensis. GTDB lineage: Bacteria > Actinomycetota > Actinomycetes > Streptomycetales > Streptomycetaceae > Streptomyces > Streptomyces omiyaensis. The sequence goes on along the minus strand of NZ_BMVV01000005.1, from coordinate 189,397 downwards.
ACGGGCCGGCGCCGTCGTCGTCGAACTCCCGGACGCCTCGCACGCCGTCGCCCTCTCCGAGCCGAGGAGGGTCGCCGACCTGATCAAGGCCGCGGTACGGGCGACGAGCTGACCGACCAAGCCGGGAAGGGGAGTTGTGTACGGGAAGAAGTCCTTCGGTGCCGTTCTGCGTGGCCTGCGGCAGCGAGGCCGTCTCACGATGGAGGAGCTGGCCGAGGCGTCGGGTGCGAGTGTCCGGGCCATCGGCGAGATGGAGCGGGGCGCAGTCTGGTTCCGCAGCGGCGCACGGTGGTGGCGCCGGCGGAGGGCCTCGGTCTCACGGACGACGAGTGGGAGGCGCTGCTGACCACGGCGCGGGCCGCGCGTCCGACGCGCGCGGTCGCGGTGGCGGGCACGGTCGTGCCGCCGCCGTCGGTGGGGACTTCACGGGGCGCGAACCGGAGCCGGCGCTCCTGCGGGAAGCCGCGGAACGGACCCCGGCAGGGGGAGAGGTGTCGGTATGGGTCGTCCCGGGTCCTCCAGGGTGCGGGAAGACGACGCCGGCGCTGAAGACGGCGGCGGATTCCCCGACGACTACCTCGTCTGCAACCCCTACGCCTGACCGTTCGCACCTCAGCCTGGCGGCCCGCTGGGAGCAGGCCGCGGACGCCCCACGCTGAGGTTCCGTCGTCTCGTCAGCGGGTGACGATCACAACATCGAGCCGCCTTGGCCCGTGCACGCCTTCGACGCGGTCGAGTTCGATGTCGCTCGTTGCGGAGGGGCCGGAGATCCAGGTCTGAGGGCGGGTCGGGTCCAGGCGCGGCAGGGCTTGGGGGACGGAGCCGACGACCTGGTCCTTGGCGCGCACGACGCAGATGTGCAGGTCGGGGACGAGGGTGAGGGCACGGCGGCCTTGGCCGGGGCCGCCGTCCAGGACGATCGTGCCGGTTTCGGCGATGGCGAGGGCGCAGCTGGTGACCACGGCGTGCGTGGTGTCCAGCTCGTGCGGCGTGAGGAGGGAATCCGCGTCGTGGTGCTGCCGGGCCGTCGTCTCGGACAGCCATGCGATGGGCAGACCGGGGGGCACGGCGATGGTCTGGGCACCGTGCCGGTCGAGGAGTTTTGCCACCAGAGCGGGAAGGTCGGTCTCCGTGGTCCGGTGGACGTTCGCGCGGTAGTCGGCGAGGTTCTCGTGCAGGAGGTCCAGGATCACGGCCTCGTCGTCGGCGGTGTGGGCGGTGAGGTAGTCGCGTGCCGGTTCCGGAGAGGGCGGGGCGTCGAGGAGCGCCTGGCGGATGCGCCCCAGGACGCGTGCGCGGGAGTTCTGCTTCACGTGCGGTTCTTCTTCCACCAGTCGCGGAACGGTTCGGCGGGCAGTTCGGGCAGGTCACGGCTCTCGGTCCACTGGCGGGCGCCGGGGCCGGGCAGCTTCCTCGGGTGCAGGGCCCGGGTCTTCGAAGCAGCGCGCTCGCCGGCCGCGAGGACCCCAGGGTGGTCGAGGACCCACCCGGCGGCTTTCATCGCAACCTTTTCGAGGCGGTGCCCCTTCCCGCCCTGGCCGGCGACCTTCTCGCGGAGGTGGACGAGGACTTCGGGGATGTCGATGGCGACGGGGCAGACGTCGTAGCAGGCGCCGCAGAGGGAGGAGGCGTAGGGGAGGGAGGCGTCGACCTCGCTGGTGGTGCCGCGCAGTTGGGGGGTGAGGATCGCGCCGATGGGGCCGGGGTAGACGGAGCCGTAGGCGTGCCCGCCGGCCCGCTCGTAGACCGGGCAGACGTTGAGGCAGGCGGAGCAGCGGATGCAGCGCAGGGCCTGCCGGCCGACCTCGTCGGCGAGGGCGTCGGTGCGGCCGTTGTCGAGGAGCACCAGGTGGAAGGCGCTCGGGCCGTCCCCGTCCGTCGTTCCGGTCCAGGTGCTGGTGTACGGGTTCATGCGTTCGGCGGTGGAGGAGCGGGGGAGGGTCTGGAGGAAGACCTCCAGGTCCCGCCAGGTGGGCACCACCTTCTCGATGCCGACGACCGAGATCAGCGTCTCGGGAAGGGTGAGGCACATCCGCCCGTTGCCCTCCGACTCCACCACCACCAGGGTGCCGGTCTCGGCGACCATGAAGTTCGCGCCGGAGATCCCGACCTTGGCGCGCAGGAACTTCTCCCGCAGGTGCAGCCGGGCTGCCTCCGCCAGTTCCACCGGGCTGTCGGTCAGGTCGTCGGGTGCCTCTCGGCCCCACTTCCCCATCTCGGACGTGAAGATGTCACGGATCTCGCCCCGGTTGCGGTGGATCGCGGGGACCAGGATGTGCGAGGGCCGGTCCTCGCCGAGCTGCACGATCAGCTCGGCCAGGTCGGTCTCGTAGGCCCGGATCCCCTCGGCCTCCAGGTGCTCGTTGAGGCCGATCTCCTGGGTGGCCATCGACTTGACCTTGACGACCTCGCTCTCGCCGGTGGCCTTCACGAGGTCCGTGACGATCTGGTTGGCCTCGGCCGCGTCCGCCGCCCAGTGCACCGTGCCGCCCGCCGCCGTCACCGCCTCCTCCAGCTGCACGAGGTAGGTGTCCAGGCTGTGCAGGGTCTCGGTCTTGATCTGCTTGCCCGCCTCGCGGAGCTCCGCCCAGTCGGCCAGCTCGGCCACGGCGACCGCCCGCTTGTCGCGGATGGTGTGGGTGGCGTGGCGCAGGTTCGCGCGCAGGGTGGTGTCGCGTACGGCCTCGTGTGCGGCCTTCGGGAAGGCCGGCATGCCGATGAAGGTCCCGCTCATGCGAAGGGCTCCTCTTCCGTGCTCGCGAGGATCTCCGCGAGGTGCAGGGCTCGCTGCGGGGCGTCCTGGCGGCGCAGCATCCCGCCGAGGTGCATCAGGCAGGAGTTGTCGGCGCCGCACAGGACCTCGGCACCGGTGGACAGGGAGTGGTGAATCTTGTCGGCGCCCATGGCGGTCGACACATCGGGGTTCTTCACGGCGAAGGTGCCGCCGAAGCCGCAGCACTCTTCCGCCCCCGGCAGCTCGACGAGTTCCAGGCCCTTCACCGCCTCCAGGAGTCGGCGCGGGCGCTCGCCCAGGCCGAGCATCCGCAGCCCGTGACAGGACGGGTGGTACGTGACCTTGTGCGGGAAGTACGCGCCGACATCTGTCACGCCCAGCACGTCGACGAGGAACTCCGTCAGTTCGTATGTCCGGGGAACCAGGGAGTCCGACGCCTGCGCGAGGGTGTCACCGCGTCCTTCGGCCCGGGCCTTGCTGCCGATCCGCGGGTAGTTGTCGCGGATCATGGCGACGCAGGAGCCGGACGGGGTGACGACGTGGTCGTAGCCCTCGAAGGCCCGGGCCATGCGGTGGACCAGCGGTTCGGTCTCCCGTCGGTAGCCGGTGTTGAACTGGGGCTGACCGCAGCAGGTCTGCGCCGCCGGGAAGTCCACGGCGACACCGAGGCGTTCGAGAAGCCGGACGGTCGCGACGGCCGTCGAGGGGTGGAGCGCGTCGTTGACGCAGGTGGCGAAGAGGGCGACACGCATCAGGGGTTCCTCGGGGCGGGGGCGAGTCGGGCGGCGGCCGCGTCCCAGGCGGCGGCGTCGCCCTGGGGGGTGTAGTGCCGCAGGTGCTGGGTGGAGGCGATCAGGCGGCGCATGTCGGCGAGGTCGCCGACCAGGCCGGCGGCGCGGGCCTGGACGAGGATGTTGCCCAGCGCGGTGGCCTCGGTGGGGCCGGCGACGACGGGCAGGCCGGTGGCGTCGGCGGTGAGTTGGCAGAGCAGGTCGTTGCGCGATCCGCCGCCGACGAGGTGGACGCGGGTGATGTCCCGGCCGGAGAGCTCGGCGGCCTGCCGCAAGGTGCGGCGGTGGGCGAGCGCCAGGCTTTCCAGGATGCAGCGCACCACCGCGCCCTGGCTGCCGGGAGAACGCTGCCCGGTGCGGGCGCAGTAGTTCCGGATGCGGGCCGGCATGTCGCCGGGAGCGAGGAACTCCGGGGCGTCCGGGTCGACGATCGAGGCGAAGGGCTCGGCGCGGGCCGCATCGGCGAGGAGTGTGGGGATGTGCGTGGGGAGTTTCTCCTTCTCCCAGGTGCGCCGGCACTCCTCCAGGAGCCACATGCCCATGATGTTGCGCAGGTAGCGGATCGTGCCGTCGATGCCGCGCTCATTGGTGAAGTTCGCCGCCCGGGATTCCTCACTCAGCACCGGCGCGTCCAGTTCGAGCCCGGCCAGCGACCAGGTTCCGCAGGAGATGTACGCGAAGTCGGGCTCCGTCGCGGGCACGGCGACGACGGCGGAGGCGGTGTCGTGTGAGGCGACCGTCGTCACCGGGGTGCGCGGGTCGAGACCGGTGTACGCGGCGACGTGCGGGAGCAGGGTGCCGGCGGGGTCACCGGGGGCGCGGAGCGGCGGGAAAAGACCAGGATCGAGAGAGAGCCGGTTCAGAAGGTCCTTGGACCAGGTGCCGGTACGGGCGTCGAAAAGACCTGTGGTGGAGGCGTTGGTCTCCTCGGCTCCGACAGAGCCGGTGAGCCAGTGGATCAGCAGGTCCGGGACGAGGAGCAGGGTGCGGGCGGCATCGTGCTGGGCGGTGTCCGCGCTCGCGGCGAGCTGGAAGACCGTGTTGAACGGCAGGTGCTGCAGTCCTGTGATGCCGTAGAGCTCCTCGGCGCCGACTTCGGCCCAGACGTGAGCGGCGGCGCCGTCGGTCCGGCCGTCGCGGTAGTGGAACGGATGGCCGAGCAGGGCCCCGTCCGCGTCGAGGAGCCCGTAGTCCACGGCCCAGGTGTCGACGCCGACGGAGGCGACGCCCCCGGAGCGGGCGGCTTCACGCAGTCCGTCGAGGGTGCCCTGGAAGAGGGCCAGGACATCCCAGCGCAGGCCGTCCGGCAGCCGCACGGGTGTGTGGGGGAAGCGGTGGACCTCGGTGAGGTCGAGGTTGTCCGGGCCCACGCGGCCGACGATCACCCGTCCGCTGGTGGCGCCGAGATCGACCGCGGCGAACGCGGACGCGAAGGCGGAGGACGGTGGAGTGGTGGTCACGTGGATACCTCTGTGCTACGGGCGGGGCGTCAGGGAAGGACAGGGAAAGGGCGGACCGGCGGCGCCTGGGGCGCGGTGTCAGGGCCGGTTCCCGTACGGCTTCGTGCCGCCGGTCCGCGGGTGCGCCTGGGGCGGGTGCGTCAGTCACCTGCCCCAGGCGCGGTCGAGGGGCCTTCAGCGCAGGAAGGCGGCGGCGACACCGGCGTCGACGGGGACGTGGAGGCCGGTGGTGTGGGTGAGGTCGCCGCCGGTGAGGGCGAAGACCGCGTTGGCGACGTGTTCGGGGAGCACCTCGCGCTTGAGGAGGGTGCGCTGGGCGTAGAACTCGCCGAGCTTTTCCTCCTCGATGCCGTAGGTGGCGGCGCGCTGGGCGCCCCAGCCGGCGGCGAAGATCCCGGATCCGCGCACCACGCCGTCGGGGTTGACGCCGTTGACGCGGATGCCGTGCTCGCCGAGCTCGGCGGCGAGCAGCCGCACCTGGTGGGCCTGGTCGGCCTTGGTGGCGGAGTAGGCGATGTTGTTCGGACCGGCGAAGACCGCGTTCTTCGACGCGATGTAGACGATGTCGCCACCGAGGCCCTGTTCGATCATGATGCTCGCGGCCTCGCGGGAGACCAGGAAGGAGCCGCGGGCCATGATGTCGTGCTGGAGGTCCCAGTCCTTGGCGGTCGTCTCCAGCAGGGGCTTGGAGATGGAGATGCCGGCGTTGTTGACGACGAGGTCGACGCCACCGAAGGCGAGGACGGCCTCGCGGAACGCGGCGCTGATCTGCTCCTCGGAGGTCACGTCCACCGTGACCGCCACCGCCTTGTCGGGCCCGCCCAGCTCCTCGGCGACCGAGGCGGCGTTGTCGCCGTTCAGGTCCGCGACGACGACGCAGGCGCCCTCCGCGACCAGCCGCTGTGCGATGGCCTTGCCGATGCCCGAGCCCGCGCCCGTCACCAGCGCCACGCGGGTGGCGAGGGGCTTCGGCTCCGGCATCCGCCGCAGCTTGGCCTCCTCCAGCTCCCAGTACTCGATGCGGAACTTCTCCGCCTCCTTGATGGGGGCGTACGACGACACCGCCTCGGCGCCGCGCATCACGTTGATGGCGTTGACGTAGAACTCGCCCGCTACCCGCGCGGTCTGCTTGTCCTTGCCGAAGGAGAACATCCCGACGCCGGGGACCAGGACGATCGCCGGGTCCGCGCCGCGCATGGCCGGCGAGTCGGCGGTGGCGTGGCGGGCGTAGTAGGCGGCGTACTCCTGCCGGTACTCGACGTGCAGTGCCTTGAGCCGGGCCACGGCCTCCTCCAGCGGGGCCGTCGGCGGCAGGTCCAGGACGAGGGGGCGGACCTTGGTGCGCAGGAAGTGGTCGGGGCAGGAGGTGCCCAGGGCCGCCAGACGCGGATGCCGGTCGTGGGCGAGGAAGTCCAGGACGGTCTCGGAGTCGGTGAAGTGCCCGACCTGGGGACGGTCCTGGGAGGCCAGGGCGCGGATCACCGGGGCGAGCGCGGCGGCCCGCTCGCGGCGTTCGGCCTCGTCCAGCGCCGCGTAGCCGTCCAGCGGGGCGCCGAACGGCTGCTCCTTACCCCGCTCGGCGAGGAACGTCTCCGCCGTGCGGATCATCCACAGCGCGTTGGTCTCGCACTCCTCGGAGGTGGCGCCCCAGGCGGTGATGCCGTGCCCGCCGAGCACCACGCCGACGGCCTCGGGGTGGGCTTCCTTGATCGCCGCTATGTCCAGGCCGAGCTGGAAGCCGGGCCGCCGCCACGGCACCCAGGCCACCTTGCCGCCGTAGCACTCCGCCGTCAGCTTCTCCCCGTCGGCGGCGCAGGCCAGCGCGATGCCCGAGTCCGGGTGCAGGTGGTCCACGTGCGCGGCGTCCACCAGGCCGTGCATGGCGGTGTCGATGGACGGAGCGGCCCCGCCCTTGCCGTGGAGGCAGTAGTCGAACGCGGCGACCATCTCGTCCTCGTGCTCGACGCCCGGGTACACGTCCTTCAGGGCCCGCAGCCGGTCGAGCCGCAGGACGGCGAGGCCGTCCTCGGCGAGGGTGCCGAGGTCGCCCCCGGAGCCCTTCACCCACATCAGCTCCGTGTCGGAGCCGGTGACAGGGTCGGTGACGGAGCCCTTGGCGGAGGCGTTGCCGCCGGCGTAGTTGGTGTTGCGGGGGTCGGAGCCCAGCCGGTGTGCGCGGCCGAGGAGGGCGGCGACTTCGGGATGCGTGGCCATGGGAGATCGGTCCTTCGGTGTGCAGCGTGCGGAGGAGGAAGTGAGGGGCGCCTGCGCGGCGCGAGAGCCGTTCGGATCGGCGGGCCTGCGGGAGGAGCAGAGCTGTCAGGCGCCCCAGCCGGCCTGCTCGCCGCCGACGCGCTCGGAGGCGATCCGCTCCTGCCACCCGGACGCCGCGTACGCGGCGACCGGGTCGGGGTGCAGGCCCTGCTCCTCGCGGACTTCGCGCAGCAGGGGGCGGACGTCCGTGTTGTACGCGTCCATGAGCACCGCGTTGGCGGCGAGGACGTCACCGGCGGCCTGTGCGGCGGTGAGCGCGTCGCGGTCGACGAGGAGAGCCTTGGCGGTGGCTTCCTGGACGTTCATCACCGAACGGATGACGGCCGGGATCTTCGCCTCGATGTTGTGGCACTGGTCGAGCATGAAGGCCACGTTCGTCTCGGTCCGCAGCCCACCGTTCTTGGCGACCTCGTGCATGATCCGGAACAGCTGGAAGGGATCGGCGGAGCCGACCATCAGGTCGTCGTCCGCGTAGAAGCGCGAGTTGAAGTCGAAGCCGCCGAGCCGTCCCTCCCGCAGCAGCAGGGCGACGATGAACTCGATGTTGGTGCCCGGCGCGTGGTGCCCGGTGTCGACCACGACCTGTGCCTTCGGGCCGAGCTTGAGGCAGTGGGCGTAGGCGGTGCCCCAGTCCGGGACGTCGGTGGTGTAGAAGGCGGGCTCGAAGAACTTGTACTCCAGCAGGATCCGCTGGTCCTCGCCGAGCCGCGCGTACACCTCGGCGAGGGACTCGGCGAGCCGCTCCTGGCGGCCGGCGATGTCGTCCTGGCCCGGGTAGTTGGTGCCGTCGGCGAACCACAGTTTCAGGTCCGTGGAGCCGGTGGCGTCCATGATGTCGACGCATTCCAGGAGGTGGCCGACGGCCTTGCGGCGGACCTTCGGGTCCGGGTGGCAGACGCTGCCCAGGCGGTAGTCGTCGTCCTGGAAGGTGTTGGAGTTGATCGCGCCCAGCTCCAGGCCGCGCTCCTTCGCGTACGCCGCGAGGGCGGCGTAGTCCTCGACCCGGTCCCACGGGATGTGCAGGGACACCTTCGGCGCGACACCGGTGAACTCGTGAACCTTCGACGCGTCGTCGAGCTTCTCCCACGGGGTCCTCGGGACGCCGGACTGCGCGAACACCTTGAAGCGGGTGCCGGAGTTCCCGTAGCCCCAGGAGGGAGTCTCGATGCGCTGGGCCTTGAGCGCGGCCTTCACGGCGTCCCGTACGACAGTCATTGGGCAACCTCGGAACCAGGGCCGCGCGATACGCGACGGCGGTATGAATCGTTTCACTCACACCGAAACACGGAATCGATCGCTGGTCAAGGAGCTGCGATCGAAATGCTATGAAACGATTCACTCAGGTGACGTGAGGTCGCCCTAGGATGTCGGGCATACGGATTTCGATGCGAACGGATGGTCGGCAGTGGTGGGCATCAAGGACGTGGCGCGCCAGGCGGGCGTGTCCGTGGGGACGGTCTCCAACGTCCTGAACAGGCCCGAACGCGTCTCCCACGAGATCCGGGCCCGTGTCCACGCGGCGATCGACCTGCTGGGGTACGTCCGGAGCGAGTCGGCGCGGCAGCTCCGCGCGGGCCACAGCCGCATGCTGGGGCTGTTGGTCATGGACACCGGCAACCCCTTCTTCGCCGTCCTCGCCCAAGGAACCGAACAGGTGGCCGCCGAGGCGGGCCTGGGCGTGATGGTGTGCAACAGTGCCGAGAGCGCCGCGGCCGAGCAGGGCTATCTGTCGCTCTTCGTCGAGCAGCGTCTTCGCGGTGTCCTGTTCGCGCCGGTCGCCTCTGACGGTGAACCGTGGCAAGCGCTGCGGCGCGCGAACATCCCCTTCGTCGTCGTCGACCGAGCGGTCGACACGCGGACCGCCTGTTCAGTGGCTGCTGACGACGTCCTGGGAGGCGGTCTGGCGGGCAGGCATCTGCTCGCCGCCGGCCATCGACGCATCGCTTATGTGCACGGCCCCGGCCATCTGCAGCAGGTCCGGGACCGGCGTGAGGGGCTTGCCCGCGCGGTGGAGGAGGCGGGGCTGGGCACCGACGCGATCGTCGACATCCCTGCCGAAAGGCTGGACGTCAGCGCCGGCCGGGACGCCGGAGCGCGACTCCTCGGCCTCTCACCCCGGCCCACGGCTGTTTTCTGCGCGAACGACCTCTTGGCCCTCGGCGTCATGCAGACGACCTTCGACGCGGGCGTGCGTGTCCCGGACGACCTCGCCGTCGTCGGCTACGACGACATCGAGTTCGCGGAGGCGAGCCTCATCCCGCTGACCTCGGTGCGCCATCCGGCCGCGGAGATCGGCCGCCTGGCAGCCGGGCTCCTGCTGCGGGAGATCGAGCCGCCGGACCCGGAGCGCGGCCATCAGCACACCGGCATCGTGCTCCGGCCGGAGCTCGTCGTCCGCAGGTCGAGCACTCCGCAGCCCTGATGTCAGACCCCGCTCGCCCTCTCCCCGGCGGGTCGGGCGGGGTCGCCGGTCCGCAGGGGACCGTGCTGGGCGAGGCGGGAAAGGATGCGCATCACCTCGTCCCGCTCCTCGTACGGGAAGGTGGCGAGCAGTTCACCGTTGATCCTTTCCGCGGCCGGAGCGAGGGCGGAGTGCAGTCGCCTTCCCTCGTCCGTCAGGGCCAGCAGGGTCCGCCGTCGGTCCGCCGGGTCCTGCGTGCGGCTGAGGTGGTTCCGGTCGCTCAGCCTGCGCACGATGTGGTGGGCCGTGGACCTGTCCAGCGATGTCAGCTGCGCGACGGTGCTCTGGTCGATTCCCTCCCTGTCCCGCACGGCGTTGAGCACGGCGAACTGTTGCGAGGTCACGGTCTCGGAGACGAACCTGCTCCAGAGCGACGTGTGGACCTGCTCGGCGCGCCGGATCAGGTGACCGGCGTAGCGGTCCAGGTCGAGGGCTTCGGTCACGGTGGCCTTCCGCTCGTGAAGTCGTGCGGGCCGGCACCGGTCGCGCCGGCTCCGGCCCGCGAGGAGGGGATCAGCCGCGGCGGTGCCCGGGGCGGGACGCGTACGGGGTGGCCCGGGACCCGTCCACCCCGACTTCGAGCCGGCCGATCTTCTCGATCTCGACGACGACGCGGTCCCCGTCGCTGAGCGGCCCGACTCCGGCCGGGGTGCCCGTCGCGATCACGTCGCCGGGGTACAGGGTCATCACCGAGGAGGCGTAGGCGACCAGTTCGCGCACGCCGAAGATGAGGTACGCGGTGTTGGTGCTCTGCCGGGTCTCGCCGGCCACGTCGCAGCGCAGGTCCAGCCGGTCGGGGTCGGCGATCTCGTCGGCGGTGACGATCCAGGGGCCGAGGGGGGTGAAGGTGTCGAAGGACTTGCGGGTGGAGCGGTCCTCGCCGGAGCGGACGGTGATGTCCAGCAGGCAGGTGTAGCCGAAGACGTGGTCGAGGGCTTCGTCGGCGCTGACGTGCGACGCGGTCCGGCCGATGACGACGGCCAGTTCGCCTTCCTGGTCGGTGCGGACGTCGGAGTAGGGCAGGACGACGTCCTGGTCCGGGCCGATCACGGAGGAGTTGGCCTTCAGGAAGACGCCCAGGTCGGCGATGGACGTGGGGTAGTCCATCTCGGCCTTGTGGTCGAGGTAGTTGACCGGAGCACCGATGATCTTGCCGGGGCGGGGCAGCGGGGCCTCCAGCGACACGTCGGCGAGCGCCACGCGGCGCCCGACGGCCGGGTCGAGTACGGGAGCGGAGGCGTCGGACAGCGCCTCGATGTACTGCTGGAGCACGCCGGCCGGACCGGCGGAGGAGCGGGTGACCTGCTCGGTCACGTCGGTGATGGTGTCGCCGTCGACGATGCCGAGACGTCCCTTGTCGAACAGGGCCAGGCGCATCGTGGCCTCCTTGGTGGTGTGGGAGAAGTGGGGGAGTGATCAGGCGCCGGGGTCGGCGGTCTCGCTGCGGTAGAGGCCCAGGGACCGCATCACGGGCTCGTCGCCGTACGAGAACAGGACCGCGTCGGCGGACTTCGAGGTGTTCAGGTGCCGGTAGGAGGCCCAGCCGGGGACGGCGAAGGTGTCGTTCTCCGCCCAGTCCAGGCGCTTGCCGTCGACGACGGTGGCGCCTTCGCCGCGGACCACGCTGAAGATGGTGGAAGCGGTGTGGCGGCGGCCCGCGCCCTGGAAGCCCGGTCGCAGCCGCTGGATCCGGCAGCCGATGGTGGGCATGACGGGGCCGCCGGTCCAGGGGTTGGTGTACTCCAGGACGATGCCGTCGACGTCGCTGCCTTCGGCGGTGTCCGCGATGGCCTCCAGGGCCCGGCTGGTCTCGGCCCAGGTGTAGCGGGTGACCGGTGAGTTCGGCCCGGCGGGCGTGATCCAAGTGGGAGTCAGGCGACCGTGGAGGAACTGCCGGCTGCCGGCGTCGTCGGGACGGGTCACCGGCTGGAGCCGCTGCGGGTACTTCTCGTAGAAGCCCGCCTCCAGCGCGTTGACCAGGGGGTAGTCCAGGGCGTCGAGCCAGATCATCGGCGCGTCGCCCTCGTGGGTGTGGTCGTGCCAGTGCCAGCCCGGGGTGAGCAGCAGGTCGCCGGGGGACATGAAGACGCGCTCGCCGTTGACGGTGGTCCAGGCCCCGTCGCCCTCCAGGATGAAGCGGAAGGCGTTGGAGGTGTGCCGGTGGGCCTGGGCGGTCTCGCCGGGCAGGATGATCTGCAGGCCCGCGTACAGGGTGTTGACCGTGGCGGGCGGGTCGGTGAGCCCGGGGTTGACCAGCATGAGGACCCGGCGTTCGGCCTCCTCCAGCGACAGGGTCCGCGAGAAGTGCAGCAGGTGCGGCCGCAGCTCCTTCCAGCTCCACCGGTAGGGGACGGCCCTGCTGCGGGGCTGGGCGGGGAACAGGTTGCCGTAGAACCGCCACAGCGGTGCGGCGCCGAGCTCGTCGAGGGCCTTGTAGGCGGGGTCGTCGGTCATGGTGTCTCCTCGCGGTGGTGGCTCACGGGGTGGGCGCGGGCTGCAGGTCGCCGGCGGAGGTCCACACCCAGGCGATGTCGTCGAAGTCCTCGGGGGTGCGGTCGGACAAGAGCTGGTTGCGCAGGAAGGCGCCCATGCCGTCCAGGTGGCAGATCTCGCCGAACCGTCGCGCGTTCGTCTGGATCGACGCGGCCCGCCCGGTTCGCAGGGCGGCGTACGACGCGAACGCCTCCTCCGGACGGCCGTGATCGCGCAGAGCGCGGCCGAGGGCCACCGCGTCCTCCAGCGCCTGACAGGCGCCCTGGGCCAGGTACTGCAGCATCGGGTGCGCGGCGTCCCCCAGCAGCACGATGCGGTCGTGCACCCAGTCCGTGATCGGGAGCCGGTCGAACAGCGGCCAGCGCCGGTCCCTGGCGACCAGGGGCAGGGCGTCGCGCACGGCGTCGCAGGAACCGGCGAACCGCTCCTCCAGCTCGGCCTCGGTGCCCCAGTCGTCGGAGTCGGGGTCGTAGTGGTCGCTCTCGAAGACGGCGACCTGGTTGTAGAGCTCGCCGCGGCGCACCGGGTACTGCACGAGGTGCATGCGCGGTCCGGCCCAGACGATGACCGACTCCGTCGTGGCGTGCTGCGCCATCGCCCCGGTCATGCTGGTGACGGGCAGGGCGCCGCGGTACGCGACGTACTTCGAGCAGACGGGGGCGCCGTCGTTCACGAGGATCTGCCGGAGCCGTGAGTGCAGGCCGTCGGCGGCCACCACGGCGTCCGCCGCGAGCCGTTCGGGCGTCTCGGCGAAGTGCAGGCGCACCTCGGCCGGCGTCTGGGCCACGTCGGTGACGGTGCGTCCGGTGAGCAGGGTGATCGACGGGTGCTCCTCGCAGGCGGCGAGGAGGGCGCCGTGGAGGTCGGTGCGGTGGGTGACGAGGTAGGGGTGCTTGAAGCGGCTGCGGTAGGCGTCGCCACGCAGGTCGAGGGCGGTGACCTGCTTGCCGGTGAGCGCGTCCATCATGACGAGCCGGGGCGGGGCGACGGCGGAGCGCCGCACGGCGTCGAGGACGCCGAGCTCCTCCAGCGCCAGCGAGGCGTTCGGAGCCAGCTGGAGGCCGGCCCCGATCTCGCTGAACCGGGCGGCGCGCTCCACCACGGTCACGCGGTGACCGGAGCGGGCGACGGCGAGGGCGGCGGCCAGACCGCCGATGCCGCCGCCGACGACGGCGATGTGCAGGGGCGAGGGCGTCACGGGTAGGTGCCTCCTTGAAGGACGGGGGTCGATCTGCCTCCCGACCCGGTGGATCTTCTGCGTCGGGATCATTGGTGTACGGACCATCGGGGCAGCAGCGGGGAACTCCTGCGGGTCCGTGCGCGGGCCCGCAGGGGTGGAAGGACGGTCAGCAGGCGGCGGCGGTGCTGTCGACGTGCACGAAGGCGCCGGTGCGGGCGCGGATGTCCTCGACGGTGACGTCGGGTGCGGTCTCCACCAGAGCGAGGCCGCGGGTTGTGACATCGAGGACGCCGAGGTCGGTGATGATCCGGTCGACGCAACCGCGGCCGGTGAGGGGGAGGGCGCACTCGTCGACGATCTTCGGGCTGCCGTCCTTGGCGGTGTGCTCCGTCAGCACGATGACCCGGCGCGCGCCATGGACGAGGTCCATGGCGCCGCCCATGCCCTTGACCATCTTGCCGGGGATCATCCAGTTCGCCAGGTCGCCGGCCGCCGAGACCTGCATGGCGCCCAGGACGGCGGTGTCGATGTGCCCGCCGCGGATCATCCCGAACGACAGCGCCGAGTCGAAGAACGATGCCCCGGGCAGGACGGTGACGGTTTCCTTGCCGGCGTTGATGAGGTCGGGGTCGACCTCGTCCTCGGACGGGTAGGGGCCGGTGCCGAGGATGCCGTTCTCGGAGTGCAGCACCACGTGCACGCCGGCCGGCACGTACGCGGGGATGAGGGTCGGCAGGCCGATGCCGAGGTTCACGTACGAGCCGTCGGTCAGCTCGGCGGCGGCCCGGGCGGCCATCTGGTTGCGGTTCCAGGACATCAGGCGCGCACCGTCCTCTTCTCGATCTGCTTGTCGGCCGCCTGGGCGGGGGTGAGGGGTACGACGCGCTGGACGAAGACGCCGGGGAGGTGGACCTGGTCGGGGTCGAGGGCGCCGGGCTCGACGAGTTCCTCGACCTCGGCGATCGTGGTCCGACCGGCCATCGCGGCGAGCGGGTTGAAGTTGGCGGCGGCGCGGCGGAAGACGAGGTTGCCGTGCCGGTCGCCGCGCCAGGCGCGGACGAGGGCGAAGTCGGTGGTGATGCCGCGCTCCAGGACGTGGGGCCGGCCGTCGTACTCCCGGGTCTCCTTGGCGGGGGAGGGGAGGGCGACCGTGCCGTCGGCGGCGTAGCGCCAGGGCAGGCCGCCGTCGGCGACCTGGGTGCCGACTCCAGCCGGGGTGTAGAAGGCGGGGATTCCGCAGCCGCCGGCGCGCAGGCGCTCGGCGAGGGTGCCCTGCGGGACGAGTTCGACCTCCAGCTCTCCGCTGAGGTATTGGCGGGCGAACTCCTTGTTCTCGCCGACGTAGGAGCCGGTGACCCGGCTGATGCGCCCGGCGGCGAGCAGGATGCCGAGACCGCGGTCGTCGACGCCACAGTTGTTGGAGACGACCTGGAGGCCTGTCACGCCCAGGGCGTGCAGGGCACGGATCAGGGTCTCGGGGATGCCGTTGAGACCGAACCCGCCGACGGCGAGCGAGGCGCCGTCGGGGACGTCGGCGACGGCGTCGGCGGGTTTCCGGACGACCTTGTCCACGGTTCCGGGTGTCCTTTCAGGTGAGGGGGCCCGGCAGCACGGCGGACCAGCCGCCGTCGGCGACGAGATGGGCGCCGGAGACGTAGGAGGCTTCCTCGGAGGCGAGGAAGGCCGCGACCCGGGCGATGTCCTGAGGGGTTCCGAGGCGGCCGAGGGGGATGTGCCGGGCGGCGTGGCGCAGGGGATGGGTCTCCGCGAGAAGGTTGTCGCGTGCGCCCTCGGTGTCGATCAGGCCCGGGCTGATGCAGTTGGCGCGGATGCCGTGCGCCGAACCCTCGGCGGCCAGCTGGCGCGTCAGGGCGATCACCCCTCCCTTCGCGGCGGAGTGCGCGGTGCGGTGGTTGGACAGCGAGGCCCTGATTCCGGCCGTCGAACCGATGGTGACGACGCATCCGCGGCTGCGGGTCAGATGGGGCCACGCGGCGCGGGCGGTGAGCCACACCGAGTCCAGTTCGGAGCGCACGGTGGTCGTGTAGTCGGCATAGGGCTGCTCGGTCAGGGATCCGAACCGCACCGAGCCGGCGTGGGTGAGGACGATGTCGACGCCGCCGAACGCCTCGGCCGCTTCCGCCACCCAGGTCTCGACGGAATCGGGCCGGGTGACGTCCAAGGGCCCCGGTGTGAGGGCGGTGCCGCCCTCACGGCCGATCTGCCGCTGCGTCTCCAGCGCCTCGTCGTGCAGGAGGTCTCCGCCGACGACCAGGGCGCCCTCGGCGGCGAAGTGGAGCGCCGCGGCCTTCCCCAGCCCGCGGGCGGTGCCCGAGATCAGGGCGACCTTGCCCTCCAGCCGCTTCATCGGCCTGCTCCGTCGAGCAGGGCGTCGGACACCGACTTCACCCCGCCGTGCGAGGTGAGGCCGCCGTCGACCGGTATCTCCGCGCCGGTGATGAACGACGAGTCGTCGCACAGGAGGAAGACCACCAGGGGGGTCACCTCGTCGACCGTGCCCACACGGCCGAGCGGCGTCTCGCGGATGTTCGACTCGCGGAAGGCCGGTGCGGCGGAGGCCGTCATCTCGGTCTCGATGAATCCGGGGTGGATCGTGTTCACCCGGATTCCCCGCGGGCCCAGTTCCAGGGCTGCCGTCTTCGAAAGCCCGCGCAGGGCCCACTTGCTCGTCGTGTACGCCACCGGGTAGTGGGCGGTCAGCGCGGCGGACGAGCCGACGTTCACGACGGACGAGCCCGGCGGCATCAGCGGGGCGAGGTGCTGGATGCCCAGGAGCGGGCCGTTCACGTTGACGGCGTGCACACAGCTCATGTCCTCGGCGGTGACCTCGTCCAGCCGGGCCCGCCAGGTGATGCCGGCGTTGTTGACCAGGCCGTGGACGGCCCCGTAGGCGTCCCGCAGATGGTCGGCCAGGTCGGCCCAGTCGTCGGCCAGGGTGACGTCGAGCCGGCGGACGCCCTCCCCGCTGTTCACGTCCGTGGCGACGACCGTGGCACCCTCGCGCTCCAGGGCTGCCGCCTCGGCCGCGCCCTGGCCGCGGGCGGCGCCCGTGACGACGACGACCTTGCCCGCCAGGCGCCCGCCGTTCACGGCCGCTCCCGGTTACGGCGCCGGCCCTTGGGCAGCGCGACCGGCTCGGTGCCCGGGACCACGCGGGTGGTGAGGGAGCCGATGGCCTCCACGGTCAGGGTGACGGTGTCGCCGGGCTTGAGCGGCGGCGGGGCCTGCCGGCCGTTGCGGCCCCAGAGCTCGGCGAGGCACCCGCCGTTGCCGCAGGTCCCGGAGCCGAGGACATCGCCGGAGGCGATCCGGGTGCCGCGCGAGGCGTAGGAGGTCATCTCCTCGAACGTCCAGCTCATGTTGGACAGCAGGTCGCTGCCGACCTTCTCGCCGTTGACCTCGGCCGTCAGGGCCAGCCGCAGGAAGCCGTCGGCATCGCGGTAGGGCTCCAGCTCGTCCGCCGTCACCAGGTAGGGGCCGAGGGTGGTGGCGGTGTCCTTGCCCTTGCAGGGGCCGAGTCCGACCTTCATCTCGGCGGACTGCAGGTCCCGCGCCGACCAGTCGTTGAAGACCGTGTACCCGACGATGTGCTCCCGTGCCTGCTCCGGGGTGAGATCACGGCCCTCGCGGCCGATGACGGCCGCCACCTCCAGCTCGAAGTCGAGCACGGACGACCCGGGGGGCATGGGGACGTCGTCATGGGGGCCGAAGACGGCGTGGGGGTTGGTGAAGTAGTAGGTGGGTGCCTCGTACCACTGGGCGGGCACACCGGATTCGCCGCTGACGGAGCGGCGCACGCCTTCGACGTGCTCCTCGAAGGTGACGAAGTCCCTGATCGAGGAGGGCTGGAGCGGCGAGAGCAGCCGGACTTCGGAGACGTGCGGTCCGGGCGGAACGTCCAGGGCCGCGGCTCCGGCGGAGAGGAGGCCCGGCAGGCCGTCGGTGTCGCGGATCAGGTCCGTGAGCGAGGTGACTCCGGGCAGCGGGAACAGGGTGCCGTCGTCCTCGACGACGGCGACGCGGTTCCGGTGCCGGTATGCGTAAGCGGCGAAGCGCATGGTGCGGCTCCCAGGTGGAGAAACGGGGGACACGGGACCGGGCCGTCCGGGACGGAGGGAAGGCCCGTTGCCGGCCTTCTTCGGGCGGCCCGGTCCCGTGGACCGGAGCCGGGAACGCGGCGGTGGCAGTCAGGGCGGACAGGGTCCGCCGCGTTCCCGGGGATCGGGCGGCCGGAGGCCGGGCCGGCCGGACGCCGGCTGTCGGACTAGACCGGCGGGGCGAGGAAGCAGCCGCGGTCGGGGTCGTTGAACGACTCCTTCGCGACGAGCTCGTTCATCGCGTTGGCGGTGCCCCACTGGTCGGTGACCTCGGGCTGGGAGAAGTCGTAGACGTGGGGGTGCCAGGTGTCCTCGTCGAGGTTCTCCAGCTCGGTGGTGTACTCGACGGTGTTGCCGTGCGGGTCGAGGAAGTAGGTGAAGGTGTTGTCGCCGGCCATGTGCCGGCCCGGCCCCCAGATCTTCGTGTGGCCGGCCCGCAGGACCCGGCCCGAACCGCGCATGTACTCGTCGATGCCGCGCATCTCGAAGGAGATGTGGTGCAGGGAGGTGTGCGGGCCCTTCGCCAGTGCCATGGAGTGGTGCTGGGAGCTGATCCGCATGAAGTGCATGACCTCGCCCATGTGGGGCGAGCTGAGCGTGTCGGACAGCCGGAAGCCGAGGTGCCGCTCGTACCAGGCGCGGGTGCGCTCCAGGTCGGGGGAGTTGAGCACGACGTGCGACAGCTTGACCGGGATCGCCTCCTTCTCCTCGATCTTGCGGTGCCGGCGGACCGCGACGTCGGCGGAGACCTCGATGGTGCGGCCGTCGATGTCGAAGAACCGGAAGCCGTAGCCGCCGCCGGGGGTGTCGACCGTGCCGGGCCGCGAGACCAGCTGCACGCCGCCGGCCAGGAGTTGTTCGGCGAGGGTGTCCACGTCGGCCGGGGCCGCGGCGCCGTAGGACACCAGGTCGAGACGCTTCTCGTCGGCCTTGCGCAGCCGGACGACGTACTGCTCGGGGCTGCCCTCGGCGGCGAGGAAGGAGATGCCGGAGTCCTCCGCGACCTTGGTCAGCCCCCACACCCCGGCGTAGAAGTCGAGCTGCTTGTCGTAGTCGGGCACGGCGAGGTCGACGTGTCGCAGGTGGGTGAGCAGGCGGTTGTTCGTCATGGGGTGCCTCCTCAGGCGGGGGAGAGGTCGAGCAGGGCGGCGGCGTTGCCGCCGCGGACGGCGTGGAAGTCGGTCTCGGACAGGTCCGCCGCGCGCAGCGCGCCGACGGGGTCGTCGGATCCCATGTCGAAGGGGAAGTCCGAGCCGAGCACCACCCGGTCCGCGCCGGCCGCTTCCACCAGGGCCCGCAGCACCTTCGGGTCGTGCACGAGCGAGTCGAAGTACAGGCGCCGCAGGTAGCTGCTGGGGAGCTCGGCGCATCCGGCCGACGCGTCGGTCCTGGCCCGCCAGGCGTGGTCGCTGCGCCCGATGTGGGTGGGCAGGTAGCCGCCTCCGTGAGCCGCGACGATCCGCAGCCCGGGGTGCCGGTCGAGGACGCCGGAGAAGATCAGGTGAGAGAGGGCGACGGCGTTCTCGGTCGGCTGGCCCACGGTGTTGGACAGGTACCACTGGCTGATGCGCTCGTCGAGGGTGCAGCCGAAGGGGTGCAGGAAAATGACGGCCCCGGTCTCCTCGGTGCGCGCCCACAGCGGCTCGTAGGCCGGGTCGGACAGCTCCCGGCCGGGGGCGTGGCTGGAGATCTCCACTCCGGCCAGCCCCTGCTCCAGAGCGTGGTCCAGGGCGGGAACGAGGAGTTCGGGGTGCTGGAGCGGGGCCAGCCCCAGGCCCTTCAGCCGGGCGGGTGCCGCCGCGCAGTGCGCGGCGGTCGCCTCGTTGGCCAGGCGGTAGACCTTCTCCGCTGTGTCCGCGTCCGCCCAGTAGTGGTAGTGCGACGGCGAAGGGCTCACGAGCTGCACGTCGACGCCCTGGGCGTCCATCCGCGCGAGCCGGACGGCGGGATCGGTCAGGGCCGGGATGCGGTCGCGGACCATGGGCCCGCTGACGGCGAGCGCGTCGGGCCCGTTGCGACGGGCGTCGAGCGCCTTGGCCTCGGCGTGTCCGGGAAGGCCCGCGACGAGCGCCTCGATCTGCGGCAGCAGGACGTGGGCGTGGACGTCCACGGTCGGGGTGGTCACGGGAGCTCCCTGAGCATGGTCATGGTGCGGGCCATCAGCCCGGGGACATCGGCGTCGCGGACGCCGTCGAGCTGCCACTGGCCGATCTGGACCGAGCCCTCCACGACCGGGCGGACCCGTGCGATCCGGCGTTCGTAGTAGGCCTGGAGCAGTTCGTCGTCCCAGGTGTCCGAGGCGATCAGCATCTGGGCCAGGACCCAGGAGTCCTCCAGGGACAGGGCCGCTCCCTGCGCCATCGTGGGCGGACAGCAGTGGGCGGCGTCCCCGACGAGCACGACCCGGCCGCGGTGCCAGGCTCCCTCGACGAGCAGCCGGTCGAACCACGTGTAGTTGACCTTCGACGGGTCGGTGATCGTCGCGGTGATCTCCGGCCAGGCGCCTCCGTAGGCCGAGGCGAGACGGACCATCTCCCGGGCGTAGGACTCGGGGGGTATGGAGGAGCGGTCGCGGTTCTTCTCGACGACGTACGCGTACAGCGTGGTGTCGCTGGTGGGGCAGTAGCCGGCGATGAACGCGGGCCCACCGTAGGCGAGGTCGGTGTGCTGGACCCCGGCGGGCCGGGGGGCGGCGACGCGCCAGATGGCCATGCCGGTCGGTTCGGGCTTGTCGGTGATCCCGATCTGGGCCCGCGTGGCGGAGCCCAGACCGTCGGCGGCGATCACCAGGTCGTAGCGGTGCTCGCTGCCGTCACCGAACAGGACCGAGACACCGGTGGCGTCCTGGTCCTGGATCGTGGCGGTCGTGCCCAGGCGGACGGTCGCGCCGCTGGCGCGGACGGCGTCGATCAGGATCTGCTGGAGCCGCGGCCGCTGCATGCCGACGGTGGCGGGCAGGTCGTCGCCGCCGGTGCGCAGGTCGCGCTGGACGTGCAGGACGGTGCCGTCGGGCGCGGTGATGCCGACCGATCCGAAGGGGAAGCCGGAGGCCTTCACCTCGTCCCAGACGCCGAGTTCGCGCAGGACGCGCAGCGCGTTGCCCTGGAGGGTGATGCCGGAGCCGGCGGTGGCGTTCCAGTCGTCCTTCGCCTCGACGAGGTCGACGTCGATCCCGGCGCGGCGCAGCAGGATCGTGGCGGCGTTGCCGGCCGCTCCGCCTCCGACGACCAGGACCTTGCGGGGTGTGCTCATGGGGAACTCCCTTGTTCCTCGGGCTGTGGGCCCCGGGACTACTTGACGGCGACGGGGTTGACGGGGGACCCGACGGCGCCGGTGATGGGCAGGGGGGCCGCGGTGAGCCAGAACGCGTACACGCCGTCGGCCGCGCAGTCCTCGGCGAGGGCCTCGAAGTCCCACATCTCGCCGATCAACAGGCCGATGTGCGGGATGGCGACCTGGTGCAGGGGCTGGAAGGCGTGGTCGAACTCGTTGGGCCGCACCTCGAAGCCCCAGGTGTCGGTCGCGATCGCGGCGATCTCGCTGCCGTGCAGCCAGGACGCGGTGGTGAACGACAGACCGGGGGCGGCGCCGCCGGCGTAGTCGCCCCAGCCATTCCGGCGGACCCGGGCGAGCTGCCCGGTCCGTACGAGGACGATGTCGCCGCGCCCGACCGCGACGCCGTGGGCCTCGGCGGCGGCCGTCAGGTGTTCTTCGGTGATCGCGAACCCGTCCGGCAGCTCGCCGTCCTCGCCCGCGACGCGGCCGACGTCGAGGAGCACGGCACGGCCGGCGACGTGCGGGGCCATGTGCTCGATGCCGGTGACCTGGTCGCCGTCGGAGGTGACGACCTGTTCCGCGGGCCGCCCGTTCCACGCCTTGCCGTGGTCGAAGATGTGGCCGAGCCCGTCCCACTGCGTGGAGCACTGCAGCGGCATCGCGATCACGTCGTCGGCGCCGCCGATGCCGTGGGGGAGTCCCTGGTTGCCCAGGGCCGCGTCGGTTCCGGTGTCCAGCATGGTGTGGACGGGGTTGGTCCGGCGCCGCCAGCCCTTCTGCGGGCCGTCGATGTCGAAGCGCTGCGAGAGCGAGAAGCTGACGCCGCGCCTGACGAGCGCCGCACCTTCGCGGCGCTTGGCCTCGTCCAGGAAGTTCACGGTGCCCAGCCGGTCGTCCTGCCCCCAGCGGCCCCAGTTGGAGCATTCCTTGGCGGCCTGGGCGATCGCGCCCTCGGGATCGGTACGGTTCACGACTCCTCCGCGAGGCAGCGGGTGCGCTGAGCACCGAGACCGGTGATGGACGCGTCCATGACGTCGCCGTCGCGCAGCAGCCGGCCCCAGTGCATGCCGTTGCCCGCGGGGGAACCGGTGAGCACGAGGTCGCCGGGCAGAAGCCGCGCCGTCTGGGAGGCGTAGGCCACCATGCGCGCGACGTCGAAGATCATGTCCTTGGTGGACTCGTCCTGCATGACCTCGCCGTTCAGCTTCAAGGTCAGCTGCAGGTCGCCGGTGTCGCCGATGGACTCGGCCGGCACGATCCACGGCCCCAGCGGGGTGAACCCGGGGGCGTTCTTGCTGCGCAGCCAGTCCGTGCCGATCTGCGGCATGTCCCTGCGGAACACCGTCGCCCGGTCGGTCAGGTCGTTGGCGATCGTGTAGCCCGCGACGTACTCCAGCGCCTCCTCGACGGAGACCTGATGGGCGGGCCGGCCGATCACCGCGACCAGCTCCAGCTCCCAGTCCGGCTTCGCCGCCCAGGCCGGCAGCGTGACGTCGTCGTAGGGGCCGGTGACCGAACTGGGCAGCCCGATGAACACGTAGGGCAGGTCCTCCGCGGCACGGCGGTCCATGATCTCGGCCGCCTCGGCGCGCCGCTCCTCCTCGGGGCGGTCGTCGTCCGGAGCCCGATGAGCGACATGCAGGTCGATGACGTGCTGGCGGTAGTTCGCGCCGGACTGGAAGATCTGCCGCGGCTCGACGGGCGCGAGCACACGGAGTTCCTCCAGCGGGCGCCGTACGGGCTCGGAGCTGGAGGCCAGCTCGCGCAGCTGCGGGAGAACGGCCGACCAGCGCTCCAGCAGACCCCGCATCGTCAGCGCCGGGTCGGACAGAGCCGTCCGCAGGTCCAGGACCTGCCCCTCGCGGTCGATGAGACCAGGGAAAGCCGGACCGCTCGCGGCCGAGAAAGTACCGAGAGCGAAAGGCCCGGAGAAAAGCTCAGAAGCGGATTCAGGTTTCACCGACATGTCCTCCTGATTGCGATGGGACTAATCTGGACCCGCCCCAAGCAATCAGGGAAATCGATTATGTGGATGCTCGCCATTTGCCTGGCGAATAGTTCCTGACCGGCTCACACCCAACGGAGGCAATCCCGTGAATCTCGCCCGCCTCGACCTCAACCTCGTCGTCGCCCTCCGTGCCCTTCTCGAAGAACGCAACGTCACGAAAGCAGGACAGCGCGTCGGCCTCAGCCAGCCGGCCATGAGCGCCGCCCTGGGCCGGCTGCGCCGCCACTTCGGCGACGAGCTCCTGTCCAGAGTGGGCAGTCAGTACGAACTGACCGCCCTCGGCCAGGTCCTCCTGGACCGCACCGCCACCGCTTACGACGTCCTCGAACGGCTCTTCACCAGCCAGGCCGCCTTCGACCCGGCGACCGAAACCCGCGAGTTCCGCCTCGTCGCCTCCGACTACGCCGTCGACGTCTTCGGCGTGGAACTCGCCCGCGTCATCCACGACGAAGCCCCGGGCATCCGCCTGCGCTTCACCCGCACCCCCCTCACCGTCGTCGATGACACCGCCAGCCTCCTCAGCGCCACCGACGGCCTCCTGATGCCCCACGGCGTCATCAGCGACTTCCCCGCCACCGACCTCTACGACGACCGGTGGGTCTTCGTCGTCGCCGACGACCACCCCAGCATCGAGGACCGCCTCACCCGGCAGGACCTCGCCCGGCTCCCCTGGGTGACCTACCAGCGCACCTACGACGCCCCCGCCGTGCGCCAGCTCGGGATGCTCGGCATCGAACCCCGCGTCGAGGTCTCCGTCGACAGCTTCCACGCCCTGCCCGCCCTCGTCGCCGGCACCCGCCGCATCGCCCTCGTCCAAGCGCGCCTCGCCCGCCTCATGGCCCCCCTGGCCCCTGTCCGGCTCCTCGAACCCCCCTACGAAGCCGTCCCCCTGCGCGAGGCCCTGTGGTGGCACCCGGTCCACACCCACGACGCCGCCCACATCTGGCTCAGGGAGACCGCGGCCCGCGTCGGCCGGCGCATCGCCGACACCTGAACCGCCCCAGCACCGGCGAAACACCCCCCATGACACCCAAACCCCTGCTCAGCCCCTATCCACCCGGTGGATCCGACCCATCGCGAACCTGGATGACCAGGGGGGTGGGCACCACGCTCACCGGCACGCATAGTCGAGGGCACCTCCGCCCCCGGTCCCGGCACCGCTCCCTACACACCTGCCGCCACCGACCGGGCGCCTCCACCTCCCTCGCGCTCTGGAGTGCCGTCGTGCCCGCACCCCTCGCACCGCCGTCCCCCGACCACATCGGCGCCCCCGCCGGGCGCCTCCCCGCCGCCGTCCTCATGACCGGCAGCTGCCTGCCCGTCCTCGGCGCAGTCCTCCTCGCCCCCGTCCTGCCCCGCATGCAGGACCACTTCGCCGACGTGCCCGGCAGCGCGGCCCTCGTCCCCGTCGTCCTGACGATCCCCGCGCTCGCCCTCGCCCTCCTCGCCCCCTTCGCCGGCATGATCGTCGACAGGCTCGGCCGCAAGCGACTCCTCGTCGCCGCCACAGCCCTCTACGCGGTCTTCGGCACCGCGCCGCTCTGGCTCGACTCCCTCCACGCCATCCTGATCAGCCGCGTCCTCGTCGGCGTCACCGAAGCGGCCATCATGACCGCCTGCACCACCCTCATCGGCGACTACTACGACGGCCGACTCCGCGACCGGTACCTCGCCCTGCAGACCATGTGCGCCTCCGCCTCCGCCACCCTCTTCTTCGTCCTCGGCGGAGCCCTCGGAGCCGCGAACTGGCGCGCCCCCTTCTGGCTCTACGCCGTCGGCCTGCTCATCGCCCCCGTCATGGCCCGGGTCCTGCCCACCCCCGCTCCGCCGGCACAGGACGACAAGACGCGGGCGCGGACCGCCCCCCGCTCCTTCCCCGTACGCCGCATGGCGGGCATCTGTCTCCTCACCGTCTTCGGAGCCGTCGTCTTCTACACCGTCCCCGTCGAGATGGCCTACCTCCTCGACGACCTGGGTACCGACTCCACCGGCACCATCGGCGCCGTCACCGCCGTCGCCAGTGCCGCCACCGTTCTCGGCTCGATCCTCTTCACCCGCCTCGCCCCGCACCGGCGGCCCCTGCCGGCGCTCCTCGCCCTGTGCGCACTCGGCTTCCTCCTGATGGGGCTCGCCGACGACCTGCCCCTGCTGATCACCGGCGCCGTCCTCAACTGCATCGGCACCGGCATGCTGCTCCCCTCGCTCGTGACCCGGGCGATGGACCGGCTCGACTTCGCCGACCGCGGCCGCGGCATGGGCCTGTGGACCGCGGCCTTCTTCCTCGGCGAGTTCCTCTGCCCCCTGGCCCTGCTGGCCGGCAAGGAAGCGGTCGGCAGCCTCGCCGCCGCCGTCGGCGTCCTCGGTGCGGCGACCGCCCTGCTCGCCGCCGCCCTGCTGCCCCGGGCCCGACGCCGAGCGCACTCGGTCGTACCGGTCGGCGACCCGTGATGACGCTGTCCTGCCGCGAAGCCGCACCCAGTTCGGAGCGCCGTACCGCGATACCGGGCGCCGGCACTTCGTGAGCGTGAACCTGATAGCCCGTCCGGGCCGTGTGCTCCGTGAGCAGACGGCCCGGACGCATGCCCGCTACGCCTGTCGGTTCCCGTCCCGGCAGCAGCGGCGCCGACGGAAACCCGGTGCCGGCCCGTCGCAGCGGCCGGGCCCCCTCGGCTCAGGTCCGCGCCTACCGCACGTGCGGGGCACCGGTGCTGCGGCGCACCACCAGCCGGGGAGTCATCGTGGTCTGCATGGACCGGTCGCGCCTCCCTTCGACCCGCTCGATCAGCATCCTCGCGGCCGTCGCTCCCATGGTGTGTCCGGCCTGATCGACGCTGGTGAGCTGGACGGGCGCGAGCGAGGCGATCGCGGTGTTGTTGTAGCCGACGAGGGAGACGTCCGCCGGGATCGACAGTCCCAGTTCGTCGGCGGCGCGGTAGATGCCGAGCGCCGCGACGTCGGCGCCGGTCAGGATCGCCGTGGGCCGGTCGGGCCCGGACAGCAGGGCGAGGCCGGCCGCATGGCCGCCGTCGTCGGAGTACGCGGCGTGGTGAACCCGTGCGTGCCCGGCGAGACCATGACGGTCCATCGCCCGCAGGTATCCGTCCGCCAGGGCGATCTCCGGTGTCCGCTGCCAGCGGCCGGTCCTGCTGCCCGCTGCCGCGACCAGGGCGATGTCCCGATGGCCGAGCGCGACGAGGTGGTCGACCACCAGGCCCGCGCCGACGTCGTCCGCGTCGACGACGGAGTCGTGGACATCGGAGGCGTCGTGGTGACCGATGACCACCGTGGGCGTCGCCTGTGCCGTCGCCAGAACCTCGGCGCGCGGAGTTCCGGGGGCGATCAGGACCAGGCCGTCCATCTGACGGTCCACCAGCGAGCGGATCGTGCGCGCCTGTTCGTCGGCGCCGAATCCGGCCGCGCCGATCAGCACGGTGTACTCGCTGTCCTGCAGCTCCTCGTGGATGCCGTCCAGGACGTCGGCGAAGAAGGCGTTGCGGACGTTGTCGAGCAGCACGCCGATCGTGTACGTCCTGCCGCGCATTCCCCGCGCGGCGGCATGGGGCCGGTATCCCAGCTCGGCCATCGCCGTGCGGACCCGCTCCTGCATGGCCGGGCTCGTGCCGTAGGCGTTGCGCATGACCTTCGACACGGCGGCGGTGGACACGCCGGCATGGCGCGCGACATCGGTGATCGTCACCCGCTTGGTGTTCCTGGACGAGCTGTCCGGAGTCATGAAGGACCCCGCCTCCTCACACGTAGTGCAACGTTCTACACGCTTGGTCTTAAGGGGATTCCCTTATTCGACCAGGCAAAGGCGATGTTACGCGTCTGTGTCTTGACGACGCCAGAGGGATGGCGTCATGGTGTTGCCAGTTCGGATGGAGAACGTTCTACACGCTCCGTCTCTGCGCGGCCGGTTTTCCCCGCCGCCCCTTGCGCCCGCTGAGCGCCCCTTCTTCTCTCACGATCCTGGGAGTCTCCAGTGCCCCACCGCACGATCCGCGCCCGCCGCCTCGCCCTCACCTCGGCCGGCGTCATGTCCCTGGCCCTCCTCGCCACCGCCTGCGGCGGCAGCAACGGCGGTGGCACCTCCGCGGCGCCCAAGGACTTCACGTACCTCAGCGTCACCGAGAACACGACCACCCGCACGGCGCTCACCACGCTCTCCACGAGCACCTGCAAGGCCGAGAACGATGCCCTCCCGCTCAAGGTCGAGACCATCCCCCAGGCGCAGCTCGACCAGAAGCTCCAGCTCCTCGCCGGCCAGGACGCGCTGCCTCCGATGTTCGCCGCGGGCAACGCCCCCGCGCTGACCAAGCAGCTGGCCAAGGGCAACAAGGTCGCGGACATCGAGCTGGAGCTGAAGCGTCTCGGAGTGCTCGACCAGCTGGAGCCGGCCGCCGTCTCCACGATCAAGGCGCTGTACGGCGGCAAGCTGATGGCGCTGCCGTACGAGTACAACATCGAGGGGATCTTCTACAACAAGAAGCTCTTCCAGGAGAACGGCATCGCCGTCCCCGGCACGTGGGACGAGCTGCTGACCGCCGCGGACAAGCTGAACGCCAAGGGCGTCCAGCCGTTCTCCGCCTCCGGCGCCCAGGGCTGGCCCCTCACCCGACTCATCAGCGGCTACCTCTACCGCAGCCTCGGCCCCGACGCCCTCGACAAGGTCGACGCCGGCACCGCCAAGCTGACCGACCCCGAGTACGTCAAGGCAGCCGAGGAAGTCGCGGCCCTCGGCAAGAAGGGCTACTTCGGCAAGGGCGTCGGCTCCATCGACTACGACACCGCGATGAACCAGTTCCTCACCGGCAAGTCCGGCATGTTCTACATGGGCAGCTGGGCCCTGGCGAACATCGCGGACCCCAAGCAGAACAAGGTCGGCACCGAGAACGTCGGCTTCATGCCCTTCCCCGCCGTCAAGGGCGGCAAGGGTTCCATCGACCAGTACCCCTCCAACATCGGCCTGGCCGTCACCCTCGGCTCCAAGAGCTTCGGCGACAAGACCGGCGCCTGGGTCGGCTGCATCGCCAAGAACTTCGGCAGCACCGCCCTGAAGGACCACGGCACGATCACCGGCTTCAAGGTGAACACCCCGGTCAAGGACACCAGCGAGGTCGCCGGCACCGTCCGCAAGACGATCAGCGGCTCGAAGCAGAACGTCCTGTGGTTCGAGGCGCTCTTCAGCACCAAGGCCACCACGATCAGCAACACCAGCGCCCCCGGCCTCGTCAACGGCAGCATCAGCCCTGAGAAGTTCATGGCCACCGTCCAGGACGCGCTCGGCAGCCAGTAACACCCCGTGAGGCGGGCGGCCCGCCGGCCCAAGGCGCGCCGCCCGTCATCGTCTGGCCGGCCCTTCACAGAAACGAAGTGGACACCACTCATGCACCGCGTACTCGGTGACCGCAGGGCGATCATGATCCTGCTCGGTCCCGCACTCCTCCTCTACACCTTGATCATGCTCGTCCCGATGGTGTGGTCGCTCGGGTACTCCTTCACCAAGGGCAACTCCATCGAGGGCTTCACCGGCAGCGGCCTGGACAACTTCACCCGGCTCCTCGACGACCCGGCCGTCCACGACGCCCTCTGGTTCACCCTCAAGTACGCGGTCATCGTCACCGCCGGCCAGGTCATCGCCGGCTACCTCCTGGCCCTGCTCTACGTCTTCTTCCTCAAGAAGGCCTCCGCGCTCATCCGCACCCTGGCCTTCTTCCCCGTCATCCTGCCGACCGTCGCCGTCGGCCTGCTCTTCCAGAAGCTCTTCCAGGTCGCCCCCCAGCCGGGCCCCGTCAACTCCCTGCTCAACGCCTTCGGCCTGGAGTCCATCGACTTCTTCGGCAACGCGGGCAGCGCCTTCTGGGTCCTGATCATCATGGACATCTGGCGGTCGATGGGCTTCTACGCCGTCCTGCTGTTCGCCGGGCTCGTCGACATCCCCGACGAGGTCCTCGAATCCGCCCGCCTCGACGGCGCCTCCGGCCTGCGCCTGATCCGCCACATCGTCCTGCCGCTCTCGCTGCCTGTCCTCATGTCGTCCCTGATCTTCAGCATCAACGGCACCCTGAAAGTCTTCGACTCCGTCGTCGCCCTCACCAACGGCGGTCCCGGCAACGGCACCACCCCCCTGACCCTGTACATGTTCCAGTCGTCGTTCACCTACAGCGAGTACGGCTACGGCAGCACCATCGCACTGCTCCTCACCGTCGTCTGCCTCCTGGTGAGCCTGGCGGTCTACCGCGTCTCCCGGCGCGACAACACGGAGAGCTGAACGCCATGGCCATCGACACCCTCCACAAGACCACCGGCAGCGGTCACAAGCGCCCGAAGCAGCCGCCGCTCCGCGCCGCCCGCAAGGCCGGCGGACGGCTGTGGGTCAGGCTCGCCGTCGCCCTCCTCCTCGTCGTCGAGGTCTATCCGCTGATCTGGATGTTCCTGACCTCGGTCAAGTCCAACAGCGACTACCTCAACAACTCCACCTGGAGCCTTCCCGCCACCTGGGAATGGGCCAACTACGCCGAAGCCTGGACCACCGGCAACATCGGCCTCTACGTCAAGAACAGCCTCCTGGCCGTCGTCCCCGCACTCGCCCTCATCCTCCTGCTCGGCACCGCAGCCGGCTTCGCCCTGCAGATCATGGTCTGGAAGGGCCGCAGCCTCACCCTCCTCGTCTTCCTCGCCGGCATGATGATCCCCCCGCAGATGATCCTGCTGCCCCTGTTCACCCTCTACTTCCAGACCGGCCTCTCCGGAACCCTGTGGCCGCTGATCCTCACCTACACGGGTACCGGTCTGCCCCTGACCGTCTTCATGATGGCCACCTACTACAAGACCGTCCCGCGCGAACTCTTCGAGGCCGCCACCCTCGACGGCGCCGGCATCCTGCGCGCCTTCTGGACCATCAGCCTCCCCGTGGTCCGCAACGCGCTCCTCACCGTCGGGCTGGTGCAGTTCTTCTTCATCTGGAACGACCTGCTGATCGCCCTCACCTTCACCAACAGCCAGGACCTGCGCACCGTCCAGGTCGGCCTGCTGAACTTCACCGGCGACTTCGGCGCCACCCAGTACGGCCCCCTGTTCGCGGCCATCTGCATCAACGTCTTCGGCACCCTCGTGATCTACCTCTTCCTCAACCAGAAGGTCATGAAGGGCCTCACCTCGGGAGCGGTCAAGGGCTGAGCACACGCCCTCCGGCCCACACCCGAGCACACGAAAGGCCCCTTCCTTGCACCCCCACCCGCCCTCCCCGGTGCGCTTCGAGCACCTCACGGACGGTCTCGGCATCGGCACCGCCGCCCCCCGGCTCTCCTGGACCCCCGCCGCCGAAGCCGGCGACCAGCACGCCTACGAAGTCGACATCGAACGCCACGGCCACACCCGCCGCACCGGCCGCGTCACCGGTTCCGACCACGTCCTCGTCGCCTGGCCCGCCGAACCGCTCACCTCCCGCGAACACGCAGTCGTCCGCGTCCGCACCTGGTCGGCGGGCGACGGCGAGCCGTCGGAGTGGAGCGAGCCCAGCACCGTCGAGGCCGGTCTGCTCGCCGCCACCGACTGGTCCGCCGTGCCCGTGGGCGCCGCCTGGGACGAGGACCCCACGGCGGAACGCCGCCCGGCCCGCGTACGCAAGCATTTCCGCCCCGACGACAAGCCGATCGAGCGCGCCCGGCTCTACATCACCGCCCACGGCCTGTACGAGGCCGAGATCAACGGCGTCCGCGTCGGCGACGAAGCCCTCGCCCCCGGCTGGACCGTCTACCCCCACAGGCTCCGCTACCGCACCCACGACGTCACCGGCCTCCTCGCGCCCGGAGCCAACACCATCGGCGCCTGGCTCGGAGACGGCTGGTACCGGGGCAAGTACGGCTTCGACGGCGGCACCCGCAACATCTACGGCACCGACCAGTCCCTCATCGCCCAACTGGAGATCACCTACACCGACGGCACCACCACCGTCGTCGCCACCGATCACACCTGGCACGCCGCTCCCGGACCGATCCTGACCAGCGGCCTCTACGAGGGCGAGACCTTCGACGCCCGTCTCGACGACGCCGACTGGGCCACCCCGGCCGCCTCGCCGGACGGCTGGACCCCCGTGCGCACCGGCACCCGCGACCCCCGCACGCTCGTCGCGCCCGACGGGCCCCCGGTCCGCTGCACCGAGGAGATCGCGCCGGTCTCGATCACCCGCACCCCCGACGGCCGCCACCTGCTCGACTTCGGACAGAACCTCGTCGGCCGCCTGCGCGTCACCGCCGACGGTCCCGCCGGCACCACCCTGGCCCTCCGGCACGCCGAGGTGCTCCAGGAAGGAGAACTCGCCACCCGCCCGCTGCGCGAGGCGTACTCCGCGGACACCCTGATCCTGCCCGGCACCGGGCCGTACACCTGGGAGCCCCGCTTCACCCTGCACGGCTTCCGGTACGCCGAGATCTCCGGATGGCCCGGCGAGCTCGACCCGCAGGCCGTCACCGCCCGCGTGTACCACACGGACATGCGCCGCACCGGCTGGTTCGAGTGCAGCGACCCGATGGTCAACCGCCTGCACGAGAACGTCCTGTGGAGCATGCGCGGCAACTTCGTCGACATACCCACCGACTGCCCCCAGCGCGACGAACGCCTGGGCTGGACCGGCGACATCCAGGTCTTCGCTCCCACCGCGAGCTTCCTCTACGACTGCGCCGGCATGCTCGACTCCTGGCTCACCGACGTCGGACTCGAACAGCTCCCGGACGGCACCATCCCCTGGTACGTCCCCGTCATCCCCGGCGAACCGATGTGGACCCCCATCCAGCCCGGAGCCGCCTGGGGCGACGTCGCCACCCTCACCCCCTGGACCCTCTACCAGCGCTTCGGAGACCTCGAACTCCTGCGCCGCCACTACCCCATGGGCAAGGCGTGGGTCGACCTCGTCGAGAAGCTCGCCGGCCCCGACCGGCTCTGGGACACCGGCTTCCAGCTCGGCGACTGGCTCGACCCCGCTGCCCCGCCCGACGACCCCGCTGCCGGACGCACCGACCGCTACCTCGTCGCCACCGCCTACTTCGCCCACTCCGCCCACCACCTCGCCCGTGCCGCCCGCGAACTGGGCGACACCGCCGAATCCGCCCGCTACGCCGCACTGGCCGAAGAGGTCACCACGGCCTTCCGCCGCCGCTACCTCCGCCCCGACGGCCGCCTGACCAGCGACAGCCCCACCGCCTACGCCCTCGCGATCGCCTTCGACCTCCTGGACCCGAGCCGACGCCGGACCGCCGGCGACCGCCTGGCCGAACTCGTCGAGCAGGACGGCGCCCGTATCGCCACCGGCTTCGTCGGCACCCCCCTCATCTGCGACGCGCTGACCGACACCGGCCACCTCGACACCGCCTACCGGTTGCTGCTCCAGACCGAATGCCCGTCCTGGCTCTACACCGTCTCCATGGGCGCCACCACGATCTGGGAACGCTGGGACAGCCTCCGACCCGACGGCGCCCTCAACCCGGGAGGCATGACCTCCTTCAACCACTACGCCCTCGGCGCCGTCGCCGACTGGCTCCACCGGGTCGTCGGCGGCATCGCCGTCACCGCACCCGGCGCCCGGACCCTCGTCTTCCGGCCCCGCCCCGGAGGCGGGATCACCTGGGCACGCACCCGCCACGAGACACCCCACGGCACCGCGTCCCTGTTCTGGGAGGCCACCGCGGACGGGATGAAGGCAGAGATCACCGTCCCCCCGAACTGCACGGCCGTCGTCGACCTGCCCGGAGGCGAACCCGGCACGCTCGCCCCAGGCACGCACATCCTCCACTCCTCGGACGTCACACCGAGATAGCGAGCGACAACTCAACAATTCGAGCGTACCCGGCATGGAATTCCAACCATGTCGGGAACGCGTGCATGGGCACGAAAAGAGTGGCCTCATCCATGCGATCGATGAGGGATATTCGATATGTGCATGGTGGCGCGAAGATGCCTCGTCGATCTGTTGCTGAAATTGTTCATGCTCGTAAATGGTTGATATATCTGCGCAGCTCAGAGTGCATGCACCGAATTAATGGAACCCCGAGGGTTGACCGGTACTGCCCTTGGTCATATTTTTCGGCTTGCGTGAAGTGCTGATTGCGACACCTGAAATACCTGAAGGCTCCCGCGGGACTCGGGAAGGCTTTCCGGAGGGTGTCGATCGGCCTGGCGTATCCCCACGGGCTGGAGAGCGGCAGTCGATTCTGCGGCGCCGGCCCCTTCACCCCCACCGCCCGGAGAGTCGCCGTGAACCGACGTACCTTCCTGTCCGCCGCCATCGCCACAGCGGCAGTCGCCACCCTGACCCCTGGAGCCACCATTCAGGCCCTCGCCGCCACCGATCCCCGCGCCTTCGACCGCGCCGACGCCCTCCTCGCGCGGATGACGGCCGCCGAGAAGGAGTCGCTCGTCCGATGCGACTTCGCCTCTCTGGCCCACCTCGGCATCCCCGCGCTGGCCATGGTCGACGCCTCCGCCGGACTGCGCGGCGAGCGGAACGTCACCGCCTTCCCCGTTCCCCTCGCGCAGGCCGCGGCCTTCGACGAGGACCTGGCCCGCCGCATCGGCACCGCCATCGGCACAGAAGGACGCGCCAAGGGCTACAACACCCTCCTCGGCCCCACCATCGACCTCACCCGCACCTGGCACTTCGGCCGCCAGGCCGAGAGCCTGGGCGAGGACCCGCTGCTCGCCGGCAGGCTCGGGGCCGCCCTCACCACCGGCATGCAGAGCCGTCAGGTCACCGCCACCGTCAAGCACTTCGCCGCCTACACCCAGGAGGTGAACCGCTTCTTCACCGACACCCTGGTGTCCGACCGGGCCCTGCACGAGACCTACCAGAAGCCCTTCCGCCACGTGATCGCCGCGGCCCCCACCACCTCGGTGATGATGGCCTACCCGAAGATCAACGGCACCTTCGCCACCGAAAGCCCCGCACTCTTCGGCGACGTCAAGAACCGCCTCGGCCTGCAGGGCTACACCGTCCCCGACTTCTGGGCCGGCGCCGACCAGGTCGCCGCCGCCAAGGCGGGCATGGACCTCGCGGGCCTCGGACCCGGTGGAGTCAAGCTTGCTCCCGGTTCACTCACCGGCGGCTCCATCCCGGCCGCACGCCTGGACGACGCCGCCCGTCGCATCCTCATCACCATGTTCGCCAACGGCCTCATCGACAACCCCCTCCCCGCACCGGCCCAGGACGTCAGCACCGCCGAACACAAGAGCCTCGCCCACGAAGCGGCCCTCGGCTCCACCGTCCTGCTCGCCAACCGCGCCGCGGCCCTTCCCCTGCCCGCCACCCTGAAGTCGCTCGCCGTCATCGGCCCCGCCGGCACCGACGCCCTCACCGGCGTCGCCGGCTCCACCTACGTCGACCCCGGCACCTGGACCACGCCCCTCCAGGCCATCAAGGCCCGCGCCGGCAGCACCATCACCGTCACCCACGCCCAGGGCACCACCGGCGACATCCCCCTCACCACCGTTCCCTCCACCGTCCTGCGCACCCCCGGCGGGACCGCCGGCCTCACCGGCCGCTACTACGCCTCCGCCCAGCCCACCGGCACCCCGGTCGCCACCCGCACCGACCCCGTCGTCGACTTCACCAGCACCCCGGTCGAGAACCTCCCCACCGTCTGGTCCGCGACCTGGTCCGGCACCCTCACCCCGACCCACACCGGCCTGCACCGCTTCTCCCTCCTGCCCGCCGGCACCGCCACCCTCAAGATCGACGGCGCCACCGTCGTCTCCGGCTCCCGCGGTACCCGCCGCTTCTTCCTCGGCACCCACGACTACCCCCTCCAGGGCACCATCGAGCTCACCGCCGGCCAGGCCGCGACCATCGAGCTCACCTACGACAACGCCAACGCCGACCCGGACGCCATGGGCCGGAGCACCTGCGGACTCACCCTCGGCTGGCAGCCCGCCTCCCTCATCCCGGCCGCCGTCCAGACCGCACGCGCCGCCGACGCCGCCGTCGTCTTCGTCAACCGCATGGCGGGCGAGGCGATGGACCACGAGCAGCTCGCCCTCCCCGCGGACCAGAACCAGCTCATCACCGCCGTCGCCGCCGCCAACCCCCGTACCATCGTC
Source organism: Streptomyces omiyaensis (assembly GCF_014650895.1). GTDB lineage: Bacteria > Actinomycetota > Actinomycetes > Streptomycetales > Streptomycetaceae > Streptomyces > Streptomyces omiyaensis. Next base: position 154,512 of record NZ_BMVV01000005.1, on the reverse strand, counting down.
GTCCTGAACACCGACGGCCCGGTCGCGATGCCCTGGCTGGGGGACGTCGAAGCCGTCATCCAGGCCTGGTACGGAGGCCGCGGCATGGGCACCGCGCTCGCCGCCGTCCTCTTCGGCGACAGCGACCCCTCCGGTCGGCTGCCCGTCACCTTCCCCGCCGGCACCGCCCAGGGCCCCGGCACCACCACCGCGACCTACCCCGGCGCGAACGCCACCGTCTCCTACGACGAGGGCACCGCCATCGGCTACCGCTACTACGACGCCAAGGGACAGCAGCCCCTCTTCCCCTTCGGGCACGGCCTGTCATACGCGTCCTTCGCCCACGGCTCCCTGGAAGCCGCCTACAACACCGTCGCCAAGACGGTCACCCTCTCCGTCACCGTCACCAACAGCGGCACCCGCCAGGGCACCGACGTCGTCCAGGTCTACGCGACCCTCCCGGCCGCGGCGGCAGCCGAACCGCGCCGCCTCGTCGCCTTCCGCAAGGTCGCCCTCGCCCCCGGCGCCAGTCAGCGCATCACCTTCACCGTCCCCGCCGACGACCTCACCATCTGGAGCGCCGGCACCTGGAAGCTCGTCCCCGGCCTCTACACCTTCGTCGTCGCCCGCGACTCCCGCACGGTGACCGCACAGCGGGCGGTCACCGTCAACTGACCGCCAGGAGGCCGGCGCGCCCGGCAGCCGGCGTCGGCTGTCGGGCTCCGGCCGGAACGCCGGTGTGAGCCGCCTCGGGTGGGGTCGGCCGCAGTGGCCCGTGGGCCCACCGGACGGGGGCGGGGCGGCGGGTCAGAAGACGCCGTCGGTCGTCGTGACGACGGCGCAGCGGCCGGCCGCCCACTCCAGGGCCATCCGGTGCTCCCGCTCGGAGAAGTCCGCCACTGCGTCCGCCACGACGAAGGCCTGGACGTCGCGCATCCACGCGTCGCAGGCCGTCATCAGGACGCCGATGTGCGCGTACACGCCGGTGATCACCAGCTGGTCGCGGCCGTGGGCGCGCAGCAGCTCCAGGAGGTCGGTGCGGACGAAGGCGCTGTACTTCCACTTGGTGAGGCGGATGTCGCCGGGCTCGGGCGCGACGGCGTCGGCGACGGCGACGGCGTGCGGGTCGTCCGGGACGCCGGGGCCCCAGAAGTCCTGCTGGAGGCCGCGCTGTTCGGGCGTCTGGCCGCCGGGCTGGGCGGTGTAGACGACGGGCACGCCGAGCCGGGCGGCCTCCTCGCGGAGCCGGTTCAGGTTGCCGAGGAGGGCGGTGAGCGGTTCGGCGCCGTCGTCGAAGGGGGCCAGGAAGTGGTTCTGGAGGTCGTGCACGAGGAGCACGGCGCGGTCGGGGTCGACGGTCCAGTCCACGCGGTTGGCCGGCAGCTCGCCGGGGCGGGGCATCGGGTAGGGCGGGACGGCGGGGAGGCTCATGGCGGTCCGTTTCGGAGGGGGGCGGAAGGGGGGAGGGGACGGTCAGGTGTCCGCGCTCTCCGCGCGGAGGTCCTTCTTGGAGATCTTCCCGACGCCGGTGGTCGGGAAGGCGTCGACGAAGACGATGCGGTCGGGGACCTTGTAGGCGGCGAGCCCGCGGTCCCGGACGAAGCGCTTGAGGGCGAGGGCCCGCACCTCCTCGGCGCCCCGGCGGCGGATGACGTACGCGCAGCTGCGCTCGCCCAGGTACGGGTCGAACTCGCCGACCACGTTGGCGTCGTGGACCGAGGGGTGGGCCAGGAGGTGGTTCTCGACCTCCTCGGCCGCGATCTTCTCGCCGCCCCGGTTGATCTGGTCCTTGGCGCGTCCCTCGACGACCAGGTGGCCGCTCGGGGTGAGCCGGACGAGGTCGCCGGTGCGGTAGAAGCCGTCCTCGGTGAAGGCGCGGGCGTTGTGGTCGGGGGCGTTCCAGTAGCCGCGGATGGTGTAGGGCCCCCGGGTCAGCAGGTGGCCGGTGGTGCCGACGGGCAGGTCCTCGTCCGCGTCGTCGACGATCCTGATCTCGTCGTCCGGTGAGATCGGCCGGCCCTGGGTGGTGACGATCGTCCGCGGGTCGTCGTCGAGGCGGGTGTAGCAGACCAGCCCCTCGGCCATGCCGAAGACCTGCTGGAGGGTGCAGCCCAGGGCCGGCCGGACCCGGCGGGCCGCCTCGTCGGAGAGCCGGGCGCCGCCCACCAGGAGCACGTCGAGGGTGGAGAGGTCGTGGGCGGAGCCGGGGGCGGCGTCGATCCAGGCGAGCGCGAGCGGCGGCACGAGGCCGGTGACGGTCACGCCCTCGTCCTGGATCAGCGGGAAGGCCACGTCGGGCGCGGGCTGCGGGCACATGACGACCCGCCCGCCCGCGTACAGCGTGCCCAGCGAACCGGGCGACGAGAGCGGGAAGTTGTGGGCTGCGGGCAGGGCGCACAGATAGACGCTGTCCTCGTCGAGCGCGCAGATCTCGGCGGAGCCGCGCAGCGAGCAGACGTAGTCGTCGTGCGTCCGGGGGATGAGCTTGGGCACGCCGGTGCTGCCGCCGGAGAGCTGGAGGAAGGCCACGGCCGACGGGTCGGGGTCGGGCAGGTCGACCGGCTCGGCGGGGACGTCGGAGAGCGCCTCGAAGGGACCGGCGTCCCCGCCGGCGACGAGGACGTGCCGCAGCTCGGGGCAGCGGGCGAGGACCGTGGTGCCGAGGGTGCGGTAGTCGAAGCCGGCGTGGGTGTCCGGGACGACGTAGGCGACCGCGCCGGTGAAGGAGCAGAAGTAGGTGATCTCCGACTCGCGGTGCGCGGGCAGCGCGAAGACCGGCAGCGCGCCGAGCCGGAAGAGCGCGAAGATCACTTCGAGGAACTCGGCGACGTTGGGGAGCTGGACGACGACGCGGTCGCCGGCGCCGATGCCGCGGGCCGCGAGACCGGCCGCGAGCCGGTCGGCGCGCAGGTCGAGTTCGGCGTAGGTCCAGGAGCGCCGGGTCCCGCCGGGCCCGGCGCGGTCGACGACGGCGACCCGGTCGGGGTGGGCCGAGGCGCGTCCGCGGAGCATCGCGCCGAAGGTGAGGCCCTCCCAGTGGCCGGCCGCCCGGTAGCGCTCGGCGAACGCGGCGGGCCAGGTGGGGGCGGCGTACGGGGCGGACCCGGTGCCGGGGGCCGGAGGGGCGGGGGTCGGCGCGGTCACAGGGAGGCCCCCACGGCGTCGAGGAAGGTGCGGAACTTGGCGGCGGTCTCGGCGGTCTCGTCCTCGGGGACGGAGGCGGCGACGACGCCGGCGCCCGCGTAGAGGCGCAGGGTCCGCTCCTCCGCCTCGGCGCAGCGGATGGTGACGACCCATTCGCCGTTGCCGTCCGCGTCGCCCCAGCCGACGATGCCGGTGAAGAAGCCGCGGTCGAAGGGCTCGGTCTCCCGGATGACCCGGCGGGCCAGGGGGGTCGGGGTCCCGCACACCGCCGGGGTGGGGTGGAGCGAGGAGGCGATCTCCAGGGCCGACACCTCGGGGCGGGCCAGGGTGCCGGTGACCGTGGTGGAGAGGTGCCACATGGTGGCGGTGCGGATCAGCGACGGCCGGGCCGGGACGTGGAGGGCGGAGCAGTACGGGGCCATCGTCTGGTGCACGGCGTCGACGACGACCGCGTGTTCGTGGAGGTCCTTGGCGGATTCCAGGAGCGCCGCGGCGCGCCGCACGTCCTCGGCGAGGTCGTCGCTGCGGGGGGTGGAGCCGGCCAGCGGGTTGGAGACCAGCCGGTCGCCGTGTCTGGACACGAGGAGTTCGGGGCTGGCCCCGAGCAGGGTGCGGCCGGGGCGGGTGGGGAGCGCGAAGGTGTAGCCGAGCGGGTCGCGGCGGGCGAGCCGGCGGACCATGGCGGCGACGTCCGGTTCGCCGGGGCCGGTGAGCTCCAGGGTGCGGGCGAGGACCACCTTGCTGAACTCGCCGTTCCACATGCGGTCGACGGCGGCGCCGACGCCCCGGGCGTACTCCTCCGGGGCCGGATGCGGGCGGACGGTCCAGGCGCCGGCGCGGGGGGCCCCGGCGGGCAGCGCGACGAGCGGGTCGGAGGCGAGGGCCGGTCCCGTGCGGACGGTCCCGGGCACGACGAGCGCGGCCGGCGCGTCCTGGTCGAAGGGGATGGCGCCCATCACGACGGCGGCGGCGCGCCGGCCGGCGCGGGCCTCGGCGAGGGCGTCGGCCACCCGTCCGGCGATCGGTCCGGCACCGTGCGGGACCTCCTCCAGCACGCCGTGGGCGAGCAGGGTCCGGGTGGGCGTGGCGAGGAAGCGGTCGCCGGCGCGGTAGGCGTCGAGCAGGCCGGTGGCGGCCCCGACGGCGGAGGAGGTGGGCGTGGGGGAGGGGGCGGTTATGGGGGCGGGCGCCGGCGGATGCGCGGCGACCTGGGGGACCGTCGACACGGGTGGGCTCCTTGGTTCGGTGAGGTGGGTGGGCGACGCGGTGCGGTGGCGGCCGCGGACCGTCAGCGCAGGGTGGCGCCGCCGTCGACGTAGAGGTCCTGCATGGTGATGTGGCGGGCCCGGTCGGAGGCGAGGAAGACGACCGCCTCGGCGACGTCCTCCGGCTGGGCGATGCGGCGCAGCGGGATCCCGGTGCGGTGGGCGGCGAGGTCTCCGTCGAGGACGCTGCCGGGCACGGACTCGCCCTCCCACAGGGCACGCTGCATCGGCGTGTCGGTGGAGCCGGGACAGACGGCGTTGCAGCGCACGCCCCGGGCGGCCACTTCGAGGCCCAGGCACTTGGTGAAGGCGACGGCGGCCGCCTTGGAGGCGGCGTACACGCTCATGTCCGCGCGGGGGATGCCGGCGGCGTTGGAGGCGACGGTCACCACGGAGCCGGAGCCCCGGGCGGCCATGCCGGCGACGACGGCGCGGGAGAGGTGGAAGACCCCGGTGGTGTTGACCGCGAAGACGTCCGCCCAGTCGCGGTCCGTCGCCTCGACGGCGGGGCCGGTCCGCAGCACCCCGGCGACGTTCACCAGGACGTCGACGGGGCCGAGTTCGCGGGTGACGCGGGCGACCGTCGCCGCGACGTCGTCCGGTGCGGTGACGTCGAGCCGGTACGGGACGACCGGCCCCGCGGCGGGGTCCGTGCCGGCGCCGGCGGCGAGCCGTGCGAGGCTCCGGCACAGCTCCGGCTCCGAGCGGTCGGTCGCCGCCACGGTGGCCCCGCGCGCGGAGAGCGCGCGCACCACCGCCTCGCCGATGCCCTGGGCGGCGCCGGTGACCAGCGCCACGCGGCCCGCGAACTCGCCGCCCGGCCCGGTGGCGCGCGGCGCGTAGTCGTCCATACCGATCTCCTTACTTAGGTAAGCCTAACTTAAGTCGTGTTGATTGTCCGTCAGTTCCGCCGGCCGGCCGCGGCCGGCCGGGACCCGGACGCCCGCCGGAGCGCCACCGCGCGCAGCGCCCCGTCCAGGAGCGGGCCGATCTCCGCCAGCGCCTCGGGGGCCATCAGCTCGTCGTGCCCCCGGTCCAGGACGTGCTCGGTCAGCACCCCCGACACGTGCGCCGGCCACACCGCGCCCGGCACGTCCCCCGGCGCGGTCGTGCGGGAGGCGGTGAAGAACAGCACGTCACCGTCGAAGTGACGGGTCGTGCTGCGCGAGAGCAGCCGCACGCAGTGCACGTGGGTGTCCACGATCGACCGCAGCAGCTCCTCGTCGAACCCGGCGAGCAGGCCCTGGCTGTCCCGGATCGCCGCGACCGCCTCCTCCCGCGTCAGCCCGTCCCGGCCGGACTCCTCCGCGCCGAGACCGGCCACCGAGAGCAGGAAGCCGTTCTCCTCCCGCTCCAGCAGCTCCCGCCAGTCCGGACCGTCCAGGTACGACCAGTCGTCCCGCTCCGGCGGATAGGCGTCGAGCAGCGCCAGGAAGGCGACCTCCTCGCCCCTCTCCCGGAGCATCGCGGCGAGCGTGTGCGCCACCGTCCCGCCGAAGGAGTAGCCCGCGAAGTGGTACGGACCCTCCGGCTGCACCTCCCGGATCGCCGCCAGGTACAGCCCGGCCAGCTCCGCCACGTCGGCCACCTCCGGCAGCTCCCCGGCCAGCCCCGGCGACTGCACGCCGTACAGCGGCCGGTCCGCGTCCAGGTGGCGCAGCAGGCCCGTGTACTGCCAGCTGAAGCCGGACGCCGGGTGGAAGCAGAACAGCGGTTCCTTCGTGCCCCGTTCGCGCAGCGGCAGCAGCACCCGCAGCGCGTCCCGGCGCGCGTCCGACCCGATCCGGGCCGCCACGTCCGCGACCGTCGGCGCCGACATCACCGTGGCCACCTGGACCGGCACGCCCAGCTCGTCGCGGATCCGCCCCACGAGCCGCATCGCGAGCAGCGAATGCCCGCCCAGCTCGAAGAAGTTGTCCTCGACGCCGACCCGCTCCAGGCCGAGCACGTCCGCGAAGATCCCGCAGAGCAGCTCCTCCCGGGCGTCCCCAGGCGGCCGCCCGCCGCCCGCGTCCGCGAACACCGGGGCAGGCAGCGCGGCCCGGTCGACCTTGCCGTTCACCGTCAGCGGCAGCGCCGCCAGTTCGACGAACGCCGACGGCACCATGAACTCCGGCAGCGTCGCCGACAGCAGCGCGCGCAGCGCGGCCGTCCCCGTCTCCGGGCCGGCGCGGACCGCGTCCGACGCGGGCACGGTGTAGGCGACGAGCCGCTTCACGCCGTTCGCCCCGGCGTGCACGACCACCGCCGCGGCGGCCACCCCCGGAGCGGCGGCGAGCGCCGACTCGATCTCGCCCGGCTCGATCCGGAAGCCCCGGATCTTCACCTGGTGGTCGGCCCGGCCCAGGTAGTCGATCTGCCCGTCCTCGCGCCAGCGCACCAGGTCGCCCGTGCGGTACATCAGCGTGCCCGGGGCGCCGAACGGGTCGGCCACGAACCGCTCCGCCGTCGGTGCCGGCCGAGCGAAGTAGCCCCGGGCGAGGCCCGCGCCCGCCAGGTACAGCTCGCCCGGCACCCCGCGCGGCACCGGCCGCAGCGCGCTGTCGAGGACATAGGCCCGGGTGTTGAAGATGGGGCGGCCCACGCAGGACGAGACGCTGGTCTCCACGTCGGCGCCGAGCGCGTTGATCGTGTACTCGGTGGGCCCGTACAGGTTGTAGCCCCTCGTGCCCCCGGTCTCCTTGAGGAGCGTCCAGAGGCAGTCGGGCACGGCCTCGCCGCCCAGCAGGACGAGCGCGGGACGGTGCCGGTCCGCGTCCAGCAGACCCGCGTCGACCAGCTGCTGCCCGTACGACGGGGTGACGTTGACGACGTCGATGCCGACCCGGTCGTAGTGCGCCGTCAGGGCCGCCGGGTCGAGCCGCAGCTCCTCGCCGATCACGTGCACCTCGTGCCCGTCGACCAGCCAGAAGAACTCCTCCCACGACATGTCGAACGCGAACGACACCGTGTGCGCCACCCGCATCCGGCGCCCGCCCGCCGGCTTCACCGCCGGGTCGAAGATCCGCTCCCGGTGGTTGAGCAGCATGTTCACCAGACCCGAACCCGGCACCACCACGCCCTTGGGGCGGCCGGTCGAACCCGAGGTGTAGATCAGGTACGCCGGGTGGCGGCCGTCGCGCGGCTCGGTCAGCTCCTCCTCCGCGACCGGGGCGCCGGACAGCGCCGCCAGCTCCGCGACCGTCGCCGGGGCGTCCAGGGCCAGCTGCGGCACCCCGTCCACGACCGGGACCCGGCCCGCCACCGCGTCCACCGTGACCAGGCAGACCGGCAGCGCGTCCTCGACCATCGCGGCCAGCCGGTCCACCGGGTGGTCCAGGTCCAGCGGCAGGTACGCCGCGCCCGCCTTCAGGACCGCGAACAGCGCCACCACGAAGTCCGCCGAGCGCGGCAGCCCCAGCGCCACCGTCCGCTCGGGGCCCGCCCCGCGCGCGATCAGCGCCCGCGCCAGCCGGTTGGCCCGTTCGTCCAGCTCCGCGTAGGTCAGCCGCTCGTCCTCGAAGACCAGCGCCGTGGCCTCCGGCGTCCGCGCCGCCTGCCGCGCGAACAGCTCCACCAGCGGCACGTCCGGCACCTCGTGCCCGGTGTCGTCGCCCAGCGCCAGCAGCGCGTCCCGCTCGGCCGTCTCCAGGGTCCGCAGCCGGCCCACCGGCGTCGCCCCGCCCGCCGCGAACTGCTCCACGAGCAGCCGCAGCCGGCCCGCGAGCCGCCGGGCCGCCTCCCGGTCGTACAGGTCGGGCCGGTACGCCAGGCTCAGCTCCAGCGACCGCCCCGGGGTGACCGCCAGCGTCAGCGGGTAGTGCGTGCCGTCGACGCTGTGCGTCCGGCCGATCCGGTACCGCTCCACCGCCTCCTCGCGCGCCGCGTCGTCCAGCGGCGTGTTCCGGAACACGTACAGCGTGTCGAAGAGCTGCCCGATCCCCGTGCCCTGCTGGATCGGACCGAGCCCCAGGTAGTGGTGGGGCAGCAGCTCCGCGTGCTCGCCCTGCATCCGGACCAGCAGGTCCCGCAGCGTCTCCGAGGGACGCAGCGTCACCCGGAACGGCAGCGTGTTCATGAACATGCCGATCATCCGGTCGACGCCCGGCACGTCCTCCGGACGGCCCGAGACCGTCGCGCCGAACACCACGTCGTCCCGCCCGGTCATACCGGACAGCGACAGCGCCCACGCCGCCGACAGGACCGTGTTCAGGGTGACGCCGCAGCCCCGCGCGAACGACCGCAGCCGGTCGCTGGCCTCCTCGCCGAGCGCGATGTCCACCACCTCGGCCGTCACCGGCCGCCGCGCCGGATCCGCCGGCGCCACCAGCGTCGCCTGGTCGAGGCCCGACAGATGGGCGCGCCACGCGGCCCGCGCCGCCTCCCGGTCCGTGCCGGCCAGCCGGCGCAGGTACTCCCGGTACGGCGTGACCGGCGGCAGCACCTCCTCGCGCCCGCCCGCCCCGTACAGCGCGAACAGCTCCTCGAAGAACAGCGACTCCGACCAGCCGTCCGTCAGGATGTGGTGCTGCGTCACGCACAGCATCCAGCGCTCCTCGGCGAACTTCAGCAGCGTCACCCGCATCAGCGGCGGCACCGACAGGTCGAACCGGGTCGCCGCGTCGGCCAGCGAGAACTCCCGCTGCGCCTCGTCCTGCCCCGCCCGGTCGAGCGCCGTCAGGTCACGGACCTCCCACGGCAGCTCCCACTCCGCGGGCACCACCTGCACCGGGCCCGGCAGGCCCTCGTGCCAGAACGCGGAGCGCAGGTTCGGGTGGCGGCGCAGCATCGCGTCGAAGGCCGAGCGCAGCGCGGCCGTGTCCACGGCGTGCCGCAGCTCCACGAAGTTCTGCATCAGATAGACGTCGAGCGCCCGGTCGTCGTACTGGGCGTGGAAGTACAGGCCCTCCTGGAGCGGTGCCAGCGGCAGCACCTCCCCGGCGCCCGGGAACACCCGCTCCAGGGCCGCCCGTCCGGCCTCGTCGAGGACCACCAGCGGCGCGTCCGCGTCGACCGCCGCACCGGCCTCCTTCTCCTCCGGCGTCCGGGCCGCGAGCGCCAGCGCCGCGACCGTCCGCCGCTCGAACACGTCGCGCGGGGTCAGGACCAGGCCCTCCTTGCGGGCCCGGGTCACCAGCTGGATCGAGACGATGCTGTCGCCGCCCAGGGCGAAGAAGTCGTCGTCCACGCCCACCGACGCGAGTCCCAGGACGTCCGCGAAGACCCGGCACAGGGCCTCCTCGCGCTCCCCCTCCGGCGCCCGCGACCCCTCCGAGCCGCCGAACACCGGCGCCGGCAGCGCCGCCCGGTCCAGCTTGCCGTTCACCGTGAACGGCAGCGCGTCCAGCACCACGACCGCCGCCGGCACCAGGTGGTCCGGCAGCGAGGCCGCCAGCTCCTCGCGGGCCGCGACCGGATCGGCCGTCCCCGTCACATAGCCGACGAGCCGCTTCACCCCCGGCGTGTCCTCGCGGACCACCACCGCCGCCGCGCCGACCCCGGCGACCGCCGCCAGCGCCGACTCCACCTCGCCCGGCTCGATCCGGAAGCCCCGGATCTTCACCTGGTCGTCGGCCCGGCCCAGGTACTCGATCTCCCCGTCCGCCCGCAGCCGCGCCAGATCGCCCGTGCGGTACATCCGCGACCCCGGCGCGCCGTACGGATCGGCGACGAACCGCTCGGCCGTCAGCGCGAACCGGCCCAGATAGCCGCGCGCGATGCCGTGCCCCGCCAGGTACAGCTCGCCGGTCGCCCCGGCCGGCACCGGCCGCAGCGCCGCGTCCAGCAGGTACGCCCGCGTGTTGCCGATCGGCCGGCCCACCACCGGCGTGGCCGAGGCCGCCAGGTCCGCCGCCAGCGCGTCCACCGTGTACTCGGTCGGCCCGTACAGGTTCACCGACATCACGCCGGTCGCCGCCCGCACCGCCGACCACAGCGCCTCCGGCACCGCCTCGCCGCCCAGCAGCAGCAGCGCCGGCCGGTGCGCCGCCGGGTCGAGCAGCCCCTGGTCGAGCAGGCCCAGCGCGTACGTCGGGGTGACGTCCATCGTCTCGATCCGGTGCTCCCGCACGTACGCCACGACGAACTCGGCGTCCCGCCGGCCCACCTCGTCCAGGACGTGCAGCTCGTGCCCGGCGATCAGCCAGAACAGCTGCTCCCACGAGGTGTCGAAGCTGAACGACGCCGTGTGCAGGGCGCGCAGCCGCCGCCCGCCGGTCGCCTCGACCACCGGGCCGAAGACGTCCGCGACGTGGTGGGCGTACAGGTTCGACAGACCGCCGTGGGTGAGGACGACGCCCTTGGGGCGCCCGGTGGAACCGGACGTGTAGATGACGTACGCCGGATGCCCGTCCACCACCGGCGGGGAGACGAACTCCACCGGGGCCGCCGCCAGCGCGGCGGCCGTCTCCGGCGCGTCCAGGACGAGCCGCTCCGGCCCGTCGCCGGCCTCCGGCAGCAGCCCCGCACCGCGCGCGGTGGTCACCACGCACACCGGACGCGCGTCGTCGACCATCAGACCGAGCCGCTCCGCCGGATGGTCCAGGTCCAGCGGCAGGTACGCGCCGCCCGCCCGCAGCACGGCGAGGATCGCCACGACCGTCTCCGCCGAGCGCGGCACCGCCAGCGCCACCACCGACTCGGGACCCACGCCCCGCCCGGCCAGCAGCGACGCGAGCCGCGCGGACCGCGCGTCGACCTCCGCGAAGGTCAGCGACTCGCCGCCGCACACCACCGCGACCTCGCCCGGGGTGCGGGCCGCCCGCTCCGCGAACACGTCCGCGACCGTGCCCGCCGGCACGTCCCGCACCACCCCCGGCCAACTGCCGCGCACCCGCGCCGACTCCGCCCCGGGCAGCAGGGGCAGCGCCCCGACCTTCGTCCCCGGCTCGTCGGCGATCCGGTCCAGGACGTGCGCGAGCCGGTCGGCGATCAGCCCGGCCCGCCGGTCGTCGAAGACGTCCGGGCGGTACTCCAGGCGCAGCAGCGCCCGCTCGTCCAGGGAGACGGCGAGGGTCAGCGGGTAGTGGGTGGCGTCCTCGGCCTCGACGCCGGTCACCCGGACCCCGGCGGCGACGGTCTCGCGCGCCGCCGGGTCCACCGGGTAGTTCTCGACGACCACGAGGGTGTCGAACAGCTCGCCCGCGTCGCTCTGCTTCCGGATGAGCCGCAGCCCCAAGTGGTGGTGGGCCAGGAGGGCGTTCTGCTCGTCGCGGAAGCGGCGGAGCAGCCCCTCGACGGTCTCCTCGTGCCGCACCGACAGGCGGACGGGGACGGTCGTGATGAACAGGCCGAGCATCGACTCGACGCCGGGTATCTCGTCCGGACGGCCCGACACGGTCAGCCCGAACAGCACGTCCCGACGGCCCGTCAGACCGCCGAGGAGCAGCCCCCACGCGCACTGGACCAGCGTGCTCGGCGTCGTGCCCAGCCGGCGGGCCGCCGCCGTCAGCCGGGCGGTGGCCTCCTCCGACAGCTCCAGCGACCGGACGCCCGGCCGCACCGGGACGCGCGCCGGATCCGGCGCGGCGACCAGCGTCGCCTCCTCGACCCCGGCCAGCGCCTCGCGCCAGGCCGCCTCCGCCGCCGGGGCGTCCTGCTCCTTCAGCCACTTCAGGTAGGCCCGGTACGGACGCACCGGAGGCAGCCCGGAGGCGTCCCCGTCCGCCGCGTACAGGGCGAGCAGATCACCGACGAGCAGCGGCATCGACCAGCCGTCGACCAGGATGTGGTGGACGGTGATGACCAGGCGGTGGTCGTCCTCCGCCATCCGCGCGAGCACCAGCCGCAGCAGCGGCGGCCGGTGCAGCGGAAAGCGGCGGGCCAGCTCGGCCCGGCGCAGCACCGCGAGCCGGTCCTCCGGCGTGGCGCCCGCCGCGCCCTTCGCACCGGCCTCCGTCAGATCGGCCCGCTCCAGGCCGAAGGAGACCTCCGCCGGCACGAACTGCACCGGCTGCGGCACCCCCTCGTGCCAGAAGCCCGCCCGAAGGTTCGGGTGCCGGCGCAGCAGCGCCGCCGCCGCCCGCTCCAGGCGGCCGGCGTCGACGGGGCCCGCGAGCCCCACCGACACCTGCACGGTGTACACGTCCGCCGCCCCGTCGTCGTAGACGGAGTGGAACAGCATGCCCTGCTGAAGGGGGGACAGCGGCAGCATGTCCTCGATACGAGCCTGCGTCACTGCTGGGCCCTCCACATTTCTTCGAGCATGGTGATCTGGTTCTGGTCGAGGTCGAGCAGGTCGAGGTCGGACGGGGTGTGCCCGCCGGTGACCCCGCCCGCCGCCCAGGCGGCGAGCGCGTCGAGGGCGGCCGTCCAGCCGTCCGCGAGCTGCGCGACCGTGTCCTGGGACAGGGCGCCGCCCGCCCACAGGAAGGAGGCGGCCAGCTCCGGCCCGTCCGGGCCGTGCTCCACCTCCGCGTCCACCTGGAGGGGGTACGCGAGCGGGGCGGCCGGCTCCGGGCCGACGGCGAGCGCGTCGGACTCCCCGGCCGGCCCCCAGGGCGACTCCCGGGCGGCGGTCTGCCGGCCCAGGTAGTTCCACAGGATCTCGGGGCGGTCCCCCGGGTCGAACAGCCCGGCGGTGGCGGCGTTGGCGTACCGCAGCAGCCCGGCGCCGATCCCGCCGTCGGGGACCGCGCGGATCCGCTCCTTGATCTCCTTCAGGGCCGCCCCGGCGTCCTGCGTCCCGCCCACGACCGCCCGCGCGTCGTACGAGTCGGCGGTGAGCCGCAGCGGGTACACGCCGGTGAGCCAGCCGACCGTACGGGTCAGGTCGGCGCCCGGGACGAGGTCCTGCTCCCGGCCGTGGCCCTCCAGTTCGACGGTCAGGCCGTCCGCCGGCTTCCCGTGCCGGGCCGCCCAGTCGCCCACGGCCAGCGCGAGCGCGGTGAGCAGCGTGTCGTTGACCGTGCCGTGGAAGGCCTGCGGCACCGCCGTCAGGAGCGGTCCGGTGCGCTCGGCGGAGAGCCGCACGGTCAGCCGCCGCGCGCTCGCCACCGTGTCCCGCGCCGGATCCAGCGGACGCTCCGTCAGGAGCCGCCCGCCGGTCGCGGACTCGGCGAGCCACCGGTCGAGCTCGGCGGTCCGCCGGGCGCTGTGCGCCTCGGCGAGCAGCCCCGCCGTCCAGGTGCGCAGCGCCGTCGGCACGGCGTCGAGGGCGGGCGTCCGCCCCTCCGCCGCCGCCTCGCACGCGACCCGCAGGTCCGGCAGCAGGATCTGCCACGACACCTCGTCCACCACCAGGTGGTGGGCGACCAGCAGCAGCCTGCCCGGCTCACCGGGCCCGCCGTCGAAGCGCACGGCCCGCACCGTCCGGCCGGACTCCGGGTCCAGCTCTCCGGCGGCCCGGTCCGACTCGCGGGAGACCAGCTCCCGCAGCGCCTCCGCGCCGAGCCCGGCGGCGTCCACCGTCCGCAGCACCGAACCGGCCGTCAGCGAGCCGGCCGGGGCGATCCCGGCGCTCCACACGCCGGGCCGCGCCACGGTCAGCACCTGCCGCAGCCCGTCGTGCCGGTCCAGGACCGCCTGGAGCGCGGTCTCCAGGTCCGCGTGCCGCACCCCGGCGGGCAGCAGCACCAGACGCGCCTGGCAGAACCGCCGGTACGCACCGCCGCGCTCCGCGAACCAGCGCGCCACCGGCGGCAGGACCAGCGGCCCCGTCGCCTGCTCGGCGGGTCGCTCCGGGGCCGTGCCCGCCGGGGCGGCGGGCGCGGCGACGGCGGCCAGACCGGCCGGCGTCGGATGCTGGAAGACCTGCCGGGCCGTCACCGTGAACCCGGCCTTGCGGGCCCGGCTGACGTACCGGATGGAGACGATGCTGTCGCCGCCCAGCTCGAAGAAGTTCTCCTCGGGGCCCACCTCGGGAAGCCCCAGGACCTCGGCCATCAGCCGCGCGAGCAGCTCGGCCGGGGTCCCGGAGACGGCCGTCGGCGCGGGCGCCGCGGGGGTGGCGCGGCGGGGGTCGGGCGGCGCGGGCAGGGCGCGGCGGTCGAGCTTGCCGTTGGGGGAGAGCGGCACGGCCGGGATCTCCACGAACACGGCCGGGACCATGTACTCCGGGAGCCGCGTCGCCGCGTGCGCCCGCAGCGCCTCCGGGTCGAGCGGTCCGTCGCCCGCCGGTACGGCGTAGGCGACGAGCCGCTGCACCCCGGGCCGGTCCTCGCGGACCAGCGTGACGGCACGGGCCACCCCGGGAGCCCCGGAGAGCACGGCGTCGATCTCGCCGGGTTCGATGCGCAGGCCGCGGAGTTTGACCTGGTCGTCGGTGCGGCCGAGGTAGTGGAGTCGTCCGTCGGGGTGGCGGACGGCGAGGTCGCCGGTGCGGTACATGCGGGTGCCGGCGGGGCCGTGGGGGTCGGCGACGAAGCGTTCGGCGGTGAGGTCGGGCCGGGCGAGGTAGCCGCGGGCGAGTTGGGTGCCGGCGAGGTAGAGCTCGCCGGGGACGCCGACGGGGACGGGCCGGAGGTGTGCGTCGAGGACGTGGACGCGGGTGTTCCAGACGGGGGAGCCGATCGAAGCGGAGGCGGTGGTGGCGCCGGGGTGGGCGGTGGCGGCGGTGACGTCGACGGCGGCCTCGGTGGGGCCGTACAGGTTCTCCAGGGCGACCGTGCGCTTCCCGGCGGAGACGTGGAACCGGTCCACGAGCTCGGTGGGCAGGGCCTCGCCGCTGCACACCACGAGCCGCAGGCTCGGGCAGTCCGCCACGTCCGTCGAGTCCAGGAACGCCTGGAGCATCGAGGGGACGAAGTGCAGGACGGTGACGTGCTGTTCGCGGATCAGCTCGGCCAGGTACTCGGGGTCCTTGTGTCCGTCCGGGCGTGCGACGACGAGCGGCACGCCCTGCGCGAGCGGCCAGAACAGCTCCCACAGGGAGACGTCGAAGGTGGTCGGGGTCTTCTGGAGGACGCGGTCGCCGGACGCGAGCCGGTACGTGTCCTCCATCCAGGCCAGACGGTTGACGATGGCCTCGTGCTCGACCATCACGCCCTTGGGGCGTCCGGTGGAGCCGGAGGTGAAGAGGACGTACGCCGGGTGGCGCGGCAGCAGCGGCGACCGCCGGTCCGCGTCCGTGATCCCGGTGTCCGCGAACCCGTCGAGCTCCGCGCGCACCTCGGGCGCGTCCAGGACCACCGGCTCGGCCTCCGTCCCGCCCGGCAGCGCGCCGAGCGACGGAAGGTCCGTCAGGACGCACAGCGGACGCGCGGTGTCCGTCATGTGGGTGAGGCGGTCGGCGGGCAGGGTGAGGTCGAGCGGCAGGTAGGCGCCACCGGCCCGCACGACGGCGTGGATCGCGACCAGCAGGTCGAGGGAGCGGGGCAGCGCCACGGCGACGATCGACTCGGGGCCCACGCCCCGGTCGACGAGCAGCCGGGCGAGGCGGTTGACGCGGGCGTCGAAGTCGGTACGGGACAGCTCCTCGCCCTCGAAGACGAGCGCCGGCCCCTGGGCCTTCGCGGCCCCCGCCTCCACCAGGTCCGCGAGGGTCCGGGGACCCTCCACGGCACGGTCGGTCGCGTTCCACCCCTCCAGGGCGCGCCGCTCCCCGTCACCCATCAGGGCCGCCGCGGAGACGGGCGCGCCGGGAGCGTCCGCCACGGCCTCCAGGAGCCGTACGAGCCGCTCCGCGAGGCGCTCGGCGCTCTCGCGCTCGAACAGGTCGGTCGCGTAGCGCAGACCGAGGGTCAGTCCGTCGCCGCCCGCGCCCCGGGTGCGCCGGAACAGGATCTCCAGGTCGAACTTGGCCGCTCCTCCCCGCACCGGGAACTCCCCGGCGTCCGTGCCGAACAGCCGGGAGAGGCCGGGCCCGTCGCCCTCGTACGCCACCATCGTCTGGAACAGCGGGTGGCGGGCGAGCGAGCGGACCGGCGCCACGGCCTCCACGACGGCCTCGAAGGGCAGGTCGGCGTGGTCGAGGACCGCGAGGCCCGCCGTACGGACGCGGCCGAGGAGTTCCGTGAAGGACGGGTCGCCGGACAGGTCGGTGCGCAGCACCGCCGTGTTGACGAAGAAGCCGACGAGCCCGTCGAGGGCGCCGTCGCCGCGCCCCGCCACCGGGGTGCCGAGGGGGATGTCGTCGCCGGCGCCGAGCCGGTGCAGCAGGGCCGCGACGGCCGCGTGCACCACCATGAACACCGTCGCGCCGGAGTCCGCCGCCAGCCGGTCGAGGCGGACCGCGAGGCCGGCGGGGAGCTCGGCGGTGACGGTGTCGCCCCGGTGGGTCGGGACGGCGGGCCGGGGCCGGTCGGTGGGGAGCGCCAGTTCCTCCGGGAGTCCGGCCAGGGCCTCGCGCCAGAAGGCGGACTGGCGGGAGGCGAGCGAGGAGGCGTCCGCGGCCTCGCCGAGGAGCGCGCGCTGCCACAGGGCGTAGTCGGCGTACTGGACGGGGAGTTCGGGGAACTCCGGGGCGCGGCCGGCGAGACGGGCCGTGTACGCGGTGTCCAGGTCGGCCAGGAGCGGTCCGGTGGACCACTCGTCGGTGGCGATGTGGTGCAGGAGCACGACGAGTACGTGCTCGTCGTCGGACGTGCCGAACAGGGTGGCCCGCAGCGGGAGTTCGTCCTCCAGGACCAGGGGCCCGGCGACCGCCGCCTCCACGGCGTCCGCGAGCGACCCGGGGGCCACCTCCCGCACCGCGAAGGGCACTTCGGCCTCGCCGGGTGCCAGGATCCGCTGGTACGGCTCGCCGTCGGCCTCCGCGAACACGGTCCGCAGCACTTCGTGGCGGGCCACCAGGTCCCCGAACGCGGCGCGCAGCGCGTCGGCGTCGGGCCGCTCCCGCAGTCGCAGGGCCAGCGGGACGGTGTACGTGGAGCTCGCGCCGTCCATGTCGTACTGGAACCACAGGCGCCGCTGCGCGTACGAGAGCGGCAGCCGCTCGGGGCGTACGGCGGGGGCGAGCGCGGGCCGCGCGGAGGCGGTCCGCTCCGCGAGCCGGGCGGCGAGCGCCGCGACCGTCCGCGCCTCGAAGACGTCCCGCACCGAGCAGGCGCGGCCCGCCGCCCGCACCCGGGCCACCAGGCGCGTCGCGAGCAGGGAGTGCCCGCCGAGCGCGAAGAAGTCGTCCTCGGCGCCGACCGACGCGAGGCCCAGGGCATCGGCGAACGCCTCCGCGAGACGCTCCTCCGCCTCGCCGCGCGGCGCCCGCGACGGCGCCGCGGACGTCACCGCGGGCACGGGCAGCGCGGCCCGGTCCAGCTTGCCGTTGACGTTGACCGGCAGCACGTCCAGGGGGACGACCGCCGCCGGGACCATGTACTCCGGCAGCCGCGAGGCGACCTCGCGGCGCACCGCGTCCGGGTCGGCGCCGCCGGTCACGTACGCCACCAGGCGCGGTACGCCCGGCACGTCCTCGCGGACCAGGACGGCGGCCGAGGCGACCCCTTCGCAGCCCGTCAGCTCGGCCTCGACCTCGCCGAGTTCGACGCGGAAGCCGCGGATCTTCACCTGGTCGTCGGCGCGGCCCAGGAACTCGATCAGGCCGTCGGCGCGGCGGCGGGCCAGGTCGCCCGTGCGGTACATGCGGGAGCCGGCGGGACCGTGCGGGTCCGCGACGAACCGCTCCGCGGTGAGCACGGACCGGCCCAGGTAGCCGCGGGCGTTCTGGACGCCCGCGAGGTACAGCTCGCCGGGGACGCCGGGCGGCACCGGCCGCAGCCGGGCGTCCAGGACGTGCGCGCGGGTGTTGTCGAGGGGACGGCCCACCACCGGGGTCGCGCAGTCGGTGACCCGGGCGACGAGGGCGTCCACCGTGAACTCGGTGGGACCGTAGTAGTTCACCGTCTCCACGCCGGGCACCGCGCGCAGCTCCGTCCACAGCGCGGGCGGCACGGCCTCGCCGCCGAGCAGGAGCAGCGGCGGCCGGTGCGCTCCCGCGAACAGGCCCGCGTCGAGCAGGTGGCGGCCGTACGACGGGGTGACGTCGAGCGCGTCGATCCGTGCCTCCCGCACGTGGGCGACGACGGCCTCGGCGTCGCGGCGCCCGTACTCGTCGAGGACGTGCAGCTCGTGGCCGGCGATCAGCCACAGCAGCTGCTCCCACGAGGAGTCGAAGGAGAACGAGGCGGTGTGCAGGGCCCGCACGCGCCGCCCGAGCCGGTCCGCGACCGGGCGGTACAGCTGCCGCTCGTGGTCCCGGTACAGGTTCGTCAGGCCGGCGTGGTGCAGGCCGACGCCCTTGGGGCGGCCGGTGGATCCCGAGGTGTAGACGACGTACGCCAGGTCGTCCGGGCGGGGCGCCGCGGGCGCCGGACCGTCGGCGGCGGCGAGCCGGTCCCGCACCTTCGGATCGTCCAGGACGAGCCGGGTCGCGCCCGGGGTGTCCGGGACCCGGGCGTCCACGGCCCGGGTGGTGACGACGCAGACGGGAGCGGCGTCGTCCAGCATGTACGCCAGGCGCTCCTCCGGGTGGTCCAGGTCGAGCGGCAGGTAGGCGCCGCCGGCCTTCAGGACGGCGAAGGCGGCGACGACGGACTCCGCCGAGCGGGGCACGGCGAGCGCCACGACGGCGTCGGGTCCCGCGCCCTCCCCGGCGAGCAGCAGGGCGAGCCGGGTGACCCGGTCGTCCAGCTCGGCGAAGGTGAGCCGCAGGCCGCCGCAGACCAGGGCGGTGGCGTCGGGGGTCGCGCGGACGCGCTCGGCCAGGACCTCCAGGACGGTGGCGCCGGGGTGGCCGACGGCGGTGTCGTTCCACCGCTCCAGGAGCGCCCGCTCCTCCCCGGAGCGCAGCTCGTACGAGGAGACCGGGGCGTCCGGGTCCGCGACGGCCCGCTCCAGGAGGCGCAGCAGCCGGTCGGCGAGCGCGTCGGCCGTCTCCGCGTCGAAGAGGGCGGACGAGGAGAAGACCTCCAGGTCGAGCTCGTCGCCGTGGGCGCTGTCGGAGAAGGTGACGTCGAGGTCGAACTTGGTGACGCCCGGGTCGGTCCGGTCCACGGTGGCGTCCAGGCCGAACAGGGCGCGCACGTCCTGGGTGACGGTGCTGTGCGACACCATGGTCTGGAAGAGCGGGTGCCGGGTGAGGGAGCGCTCCGGGTTGAGCGCCTCCACGACGGCGTCGAACGGCAGGTCGGCGTGGTCGAGCGCGGCCAGGTCGGTGGCGCGCACCCGCTCCAGGAGGGCGGCGAAGGTCGGGTCGCCGGACAGGTCGGCGCGCAGCACCACGGTGTTCACGAAGAAGCCGACGAGGCCGTCGAGGGCCGGGTCGGAGCGGCCGGCGACCGGGCTGCCGAGCGGGATGTCGTCACCGGCGCCGAGCCGGTGGAGCAGGGTGGCGACGGCCGCGTGGACGACCATGAAGACGCTGGTGCCGGAGTCGCGCGCCAGCCCGCGGATGCCGGCGGCGAGGGCGGCGGGCACCGCGCGGTGCGTCAGGCGGCCCGCGTGGTCGGGCTCGGCGGGGCGGGGCCGGTCGGTGGGCGCGGTGGCCTCGGCCGGCAGACCGGCGAGCGCCTCGCGCCAGTGGGCGGCCTGCCGGGCGGCCGGGGACCCCGGGTCGGCCGGGTCGCCGAGGGCCGCGCGCTGCCAGAGCGCGAAGTCGGCGTACTGCACCGGCAGCGGGGCGGACGCGGGAGCCTCGCCGCGGAGCCGGGCCGCGTAGGCGTGTTCGAGGTCGTGGAGGAACGGGCCCATCGACCACTCGTCGCTCGCGATGTGGTGCAGCAGCACGACCAGGGCGTCGGTGCCGCGTTCGCCGTCGCGGACCAGGGTGACCCGCACCGGCGCCTCGGCCGACAGGTCGAAGAGGTGGCCGAGGGCCGCCGCCACCGCCGCGTCCACGCGGTCGGGGGCGGTCGGTGCCACCCGGAGCCGCACCCCGGCGTCGGCCGGGTCGAGGATCCGCTGGTACGGCTCGCCGTCGCGCTCGCCGAAGACGGTGCGCAGCGCCTCGTGCCGGGCCACCACGTCCCCGAGGGCCGCGTCCAGGGCGGCCGGGTCGAGGAGCGTGCCGAAGCGGGCGACGAAGGGGATGTTGTAGGTGGCGCTCGGGCCTTCGAGCTGGTGCAGGAACCAGAGCCGGTGCTGGGCGTCGGAGAGCGGCAGGACCTCGGGCCGCTCCCCGGCGGTGAGCGCGGGACGGGGGCCGGTCGCGGTGCGGGCGGCGAGCCGCTCGGCCAGGGCGGCGGGGGTGCGGGCCTCGAAGACGTCCCGCACGCCGCAGTCGGTGCCGAGCGCGGCGCGCAGCCGGGCCGCGACGCGCGCGGCGAGCAGCGAGTGGCCGCCGAGGCCGAAGAAGTCGTCGCCGGGACCGACCGAGGCGAGCTCCAGGACGTCGGCGTAGGCGCCGGCGACGATCTCCTCGCGGGCGTCGCGCGGTGCCCTGCCGGTGGTCGTGGCGAGGCCGGCCAGGTCCGGGGCGGGCAGGGCGCGCCGGTCCACCTTGCCGTTGGCGGTGAGCGGGAAGGCGTCCAGGACCACCACGGCGGACGGCACCATGTGGGCGGGCAGCCGCTCGCCGGCGGCGGTGCGCAGCCCGGCCGGGTCGGGGGCGGTGCCGCCCGCGCCGGTGACGTAGGCGACCAGGAGCGGGGAGCCGGGGACGTCCTCGCGGACCACGACCACCGCCCGGTCCACCTCCGGACGGTCCGTCAGGGCGGTCTCGATCTCGCCGGGTTCGATGCGGAAGCCGCGGACCTTCACCTGGTCGTCGGCGCGGCCGAGGAAGTCGACGACGCCGTCGGGGCGGCGGCGCACCAGGTCTCCGGTGCGGTACATGCGGGAGCCGGCGGGGCCGTAGGGGTCGGCGACGAACCGCTCGGAGGTGAGCGCCGGGCGGCCGAGGTAGCCGCGGGCCAGCTGGTCGCCGGCGAGGTACAGCTCGCCGGGGCGGCCGTGCGGGACGGGGCGGAGGGCGGAGTCGAGGACGTGGGCGCGGGTGTTCCAGAACGGCAGGCCGATGTCGGGGGTGCCGGTGTGGTCGGGGGAGAGCACGGAGGAGGTGGCCCAGACGGTCGCCTCGGTCGGCCCGTACACGTTGGTGACGGAGGCGGCGGTGCGGGCGAGGCGCTCGGCGAGGGCGGCGGGCAGCGCCTCGCCGCCGACGAGGACCTTGGTGCGGGCGAGGGCGCGCGGGGCGCCCTCCTCCAGGAGCGCGTGCCACAGCGACGGGGTCGCCTGCATCACGGCCGGGCGGTGGGCCTCGACCAGGGCGGCGAGGGCCGCCGGGTCGCGGACGGTGTCGCGGTCGGCGAGGACGACCGCCGCGCCGCTGATCAGCGGGACGTGGAGTTCCAGGGCCGCGATGTCGAAGGAGACGGTGGTGACGGCGACGAGTCCGTCGCCGGGCGCCATGGCCAGCTCGTGGGCCTGCACGCGCAGGAAGTTGGCGAGCGCGGAGTGCGGGATCACCACGCCCTTGGGGCGGCCGGTGGAGCCGGAGGTGTGGATGACGTACGCCGGGTGGGCGCCGTCGGGGGCCGGAAGGGGCGCGGCGGGAGCGCCGGCGAGGTCGGCGAGGGCCGACAGGGCGTCGGGGGAGTCCAGGACGAGGGTCTCGGTGCCGGGTACGTCGGGTGCGTCGGGCGCGGCGGCCAGGGTGGTGAGGACGCAGACCGGGCGGGCGTCGCGGACCATGAACTCCAGCCGCTCGGCCGGGTATTCGAGGTCGAGCGGCAGATAGGCGCCGCCCGCCCTGAGGACGGCCAGCAGGGCGACGACCAGTTCGGTGCCGCGCGGCAGGGCGATGCCGACAAACCGCTCGGGGCCGACGCCGCGCGCGGCGAGCAGCCGGGCCAGCCGGTCGACCCGGGCGTCGAGTGCGGCGTACGTGAGCTCCTCGGCGCCCGCGACGAGGGCGACGGCCCCGGGGTGCTCCCGCACGCGGGCGGCGAAGGCGTCGACGACGGTGCCGGGCGGGATCGCGCGGCCGGTCGCGGCGGCCCGCTCGGCGAGCGCGCGCAGGGCGCCGGCGTCGAGGAGGTCGGGGCGGCCCAGGGGGGTGTCGGGGGAGGCTCCGGCGGCCTCGGTGAGGAAGTGGACGAACTCGGCGCAGCGGGCGTCCAGGCCCTCGGCGTCGTAGGCGCGCGGGTTGGCGTCGAGCTCGAAGGCGATCCGGCCGGCGGCCGTGTCGTGGCGGACGGCCAGGGTGAGGTCGTCGACCGGTCCGGCGGCCACGTTGTGCACGGTGCCGGGGGCGCCGGCGAAGTCGAGGGCGTCGTCGAAGGCCTTGACGTTGACCATCGGCCCTAGCGGGCCCCGGTCGCGGCCGACGAGGCCGAGGTCGCGGCGGATGTCCTCGGCGCGGTAGCGCTGGTGGCGGCGCAGGTCACGGACGCCGGCGGCGACCTCGGAGACCAGTCCGGCCAGGGGGAGGTCCGGGCGGACCGCGACCCGCAGCGGCAGCACGTTGACCACCATCGCGGGGACGGAGAGGGCGGCCGAGCCCAGGCGGGCCATCGCGGGCAGCGAGAGCAGGACGTCCCGGGTCCCGGTCGAGCGGTGCAGGAAGGCGGCGAAGGCGGCGGTCACGACGTCCGCCCAGGTGGCCTTCGCGGTCCGGGCCAGGGCGAGCACCCCCGCGGTGGCCTCGGGGGAGAGCGCGCCCTCCACGCGCAGGAAGCCGGGGGCGGCGGGGAAGGAGGCGCCGGCCAGCGGCTCGTGGTCGCCCGGCTCCGCGAGCCGGTCCAGCCAGTGGGCGCGGTCGGCGGCGCACCGCTCGTCGCCGCGGTAGGCGGCCTCCTCCTCGACGACGGCGGAGAGCGGGCCGAACGGCGACGGGGCGGGGTCCTCGCCGCGCGCGAGCGCCGTGTAGACCTCGGCGGTGCGGCGGGACAGCAGGGAGAAGCCGTAGGCGTCGAGCGCGATGTGGTGCACGCGCTGGTACCAGAGCGTGCGGTCCGGGGCGACCCGGTGGAGGACGAAGGCGAACAGCGGGGCGGTGGCCGGGTCGGCGGGGGCGGCCATGTCGGCGCGCATCCGGGCGAGGGCGGCGCCCTCCGGGTCCGGGGCGTCCCGGTGGTCCACGACCGTGACGACGGGGCCGCCCGGGGGCGCGTCGGCGAGGATCTGGACGGGCTGTCCGTGCGCGTCCTCCTCGAAGCGGACGGTGAGGGCCTCGCACTCCCCGACGACCCGGGTCAGGGCCGCGGCGAAGAGGTCCGCGTCGAGCGTCCCGTCGACGGCGACGTACTGGCCGACGTTGTAGACCGGGGAGTCGGGGTCGAGCCGCTGGCCGTACCAGACTCCGGTCTGGGCCCCGGTCAGGGCGAGGCGTCGCTGGGCACGCTCGGTCATGGATCTTGCTCCAGGGTTCACCCGCGGCGGCCTGGGCCGGCCGCGGGACGGGACGGAGAGAGGGGGGTGGGGGAGGGCGTGGCGGCACCGGCGGGCGGGGTCAGCCGCCCGCCGGCCCCGTGGCGTCGATCCGCCCGGCGGGGGCGGGAGTCTTCGCGAGGACGTCGTCCTCGGGCGGCCCGTCGCCCTCGGGCTCCTCCCCGGGGAGGGTGGCGTGCCGCAGTCCGGGGACCGCGAGGGCGACGGCCACGGCCGCCGCCGCGCACACCACGCCGTTGACCACGGCGGCGCCGGCCGGGCTGAACCACTTGGCCACCAGGGCGACTTCGACGTCGCCCGCGATGCCGCCGGTGGTGCCCTGGGCGGTGAGGACGCTGACCATGCGGCCGCGCAGCCGGTCCGGGGTGTTGTGCTGGACGAGGGCGTACTCGAGGATCTCGTACACCGTGCCGGCGGCGCCGCCCACGGCCAGCGTCGCGAAGGCGAGCACGGGGCTGCCGCTGAGCCCGAATCCGAGGACGGCCAGACCGCCGGTGAACGCGGCGGTGAGCAGCAGGCGTCCGGGCCGGGCGGCGCGGGCGATCCAGCCGCTGGTGGCGGAGACGAGGATCGCGCCCACGGCCGGGGCGGTGTACAGCAGGCCGAGCATCATCTCGCCGCCGCCGAACCGCTTGTCCACCAGCTCGGGGAAGACGACGACCGGCATGCTGAACAGCGCGTTGATCCCGCCGAGGGCGAGGAGGCCGCCGACGACGCGGTTGCGCACGGCGAACCGGAAGGCGGCGAGCGGCGAGCCGGAGTCCTCGGGGCCGTCCTCCTCGCCGTCCGCGTCCGCGACCGGGGGGAGCGGGCGGAGCCGGAGGAGCAGGAGGGTCGTGACGCCGGTGGTGACGGCGGTGAAGGCGTAGACCGGTCCGGGGCCGCCGGTCAGGGCGAGGACCACACCGCCGAGGAAGGGGGCGGCGATCGAGCCGAGCTCGCCGGTGAGGGAGATCAGGGCGCCCGCGGCGGGCAGCTGGTCGGGCCGGACCAGGGTCGGGGCGACGGCCATCAGGGCGGTGACGCTGACCCCGGTGGCGAGTCCGTCCAGGGCGACGAACAGGTAGACCGTCCACAGCTGCGGGTCGGGCAGGAAGGCGTTGACCGCGAGTCCGGCGAAGGCGAGGGCGGCGGAGGAGCGGCCCCACAGGATCAGCTTCCGCCGGTCCTTCCGGTCGGCGGCCCAGCCGCCCCAGAGGGAGCCGAGCAGGACGGTGACGCTCATGATCATGCTGGAGACGGCGACTCCGAAGGTGGAGCCCGTCAGGTCGTAGACCTGCTTGGCCAGCGCCACCATGGCCATGCCGAGACCGAAGAGGGACACGATCCGGGCGATGAAGATCGCCCGGAAGTCGCGGCTGGCCCGCAGCGGGCCGATGTCGAGGAGGAGGTCACCGGCCCGCACGGGACGCTCCCGACGGCTGCCCGAGGAGGGCGGCCCACTCCCGGAGGGTGGGGCGCTCGGCGAGTTCGACGAAGCCGGTCACGGCGCCGTCGGCGCGCCACGTCTCGACCAGGGCCATCAGCCGGATCGAGTCGAGGCCCTGGTCGAGCAGGCTCTCGTCCGGGTCGACCTCCTCGGCGTCGACGTGGAGCACGTCGGCGACGTCACGCGCGAGCCGCTCCAGGGCGAAGGTCTGCTGTCCGGCCGTGTCGGCCATGGGTGGGTCCTCGTCTTCCCGTTCCGGTGGTGCAGGTTGGAGTTGGTTAGGTAAGGCTTACCTAAGTAGCTATCGTGCAGTCAAACGCGTGCCGTGATCTCACGGCGATCCGTCAGTTGTCAGAGAGCGAGAAGACGTTGAACACTGCACCGTCCCGCCCGGCGCGTCCGCCGCTGCCCCTCGCCGAGGTCAGGGCGGCCGGGGCCGGGGACGCCGGCGCGGTCCACGGCCTGTCGCGGCCGTTCGTGCGCGCAGGGGCCCTGCGCGACCGGACGCTCGCCGAACTGGCCCGCCGCGCGGCGGACTTCCTGGTCGTGGAGGCGGGCGCCGAGGGGCCGGTGGGCTGTGCGGGGCTACGGCCCTGCGCCGACGCGCGGGGCCGGGCGGCGGTCGTGCTCTACAACTTCTGCGTGGCGCCCGGGCATCAGGGGCGGGGCATCGGCTCCGCGCTGCTCGACGCCGTGCTCCGCGAGGCGGGCGCGCGGGGCGCGGGCCGGGTCTTCGCGGCGACCGTCGGCAGCGGACTGCTGTTCCTGCGGCACGGGTTCGCCGCCGGCCGCGAGGAGGAGGCGCCGCCCGCGTGGCGGGCCGCCCTCGACCCCGCGCGCGGCTCCCGGATCCTCACCCGCGTCCTGGGCTGAGGCGGCCGCGTCCGGCCCGCCCCCGGCCGGTGCGCGACGACGCCGGGAGCGGGCGGCCGGAGGTGGGCGGGGGACGGCTCGGGGGCGGACGGGGTGAGCCGGGTGGCTCGGGTGGGGGACGGCTCAGGAACGGGCGGCGAGGCTCGCCGGGCGCAGGTCCGTCCAGTGCTCCTCGGTGTACGCGGCGCAGCCCTGCCGGGAGTCCTCGCCGTGCACCACGGTCCAGCCGTCCGGGACTTCGGCGAAGGCCGGCCAGAGCGAGTGCTGGTTCTCGGCGTTGACGAGCACGTAGTAGCGGGCGTCGTCGTCCTCGAAGGGGTTGGTCGCGGTCATGGGTCTCTCCTCGCGCCGGGACGGCCCCGCGTGCCGCGCCCTTCGGGGCGGAGCGCGGGGGGCCGTGGGTTCGGGTCAATGGGGCGCCCAGGAGCTGGGCGTTTAGGTAAGGCTTACCTAAAATCACCTAGGGTGCGGTGGCTGTCAAGTCACTCCCCGGCGACCGGCTTTCGCGCGGAGGGGGCGCTCCGGGCCCGCCCGGAAGGTGCGGGGGAGCGCCCTTCGTGCTCCTTGATCCAGACGCCCGGGGTGCGCCCGAAGTGCCGCCTGAACGCCAGGATGTAGCCGTTCGTGCTCGTGAATCCGACCTTGGCGGCGACCGCGCCGACCTGGTGCCCCCGGCTGAGCAGCGCGAGCGAGTGATTGAGGCGCACCCGGGTCCGCCACTCGGAGAAGGCGATCCCGGTCTCGGCGCGGAAGGCCCGGCGCAGGCTGGTCGCGCTCACGTAGAGGCTCTCGGCCCATTCCGTCGCGGTGCGCTGGTCGTCGGGGCTGCGCAGCAGGGTCCCCGCGACGGCGCGGGCCGCCTCGCTGGTCGGGCGGGGCAGCGGCAGCCGGGCGTCGCGGTGGTTCCGGGCGCAGGTCAGCGCGGCGAACATCACCGCGTCGTCAACCTCCGCCCCCTCCCCGCGGGTCCGGGCGAGCAGGTGCCGGCGGGCGGCACCGTCGAGATGGACCGCGGTGGTCCGGGCGAACGGCAGGCGGTGCAGGGCGGGGTCGAACGACTCGGCCAGGACGAGGGATTCGGGGTCGAACCGGGCGCTGTGCGGCGTGCCCGCCGGGAGCCAGAGCGCCAGGGGCGAGGTCAGCTCGTGCTCGCCGTCCGGCGTGGTGACGGTGATCCGTCCCAGGGGTGCGTACAGGAGCTGGTGGTAGTCGTGCGCGTGCGTCGGGTGCCCCGTCGCGGTGATGAGGTCCTCGTCCGTCGTCTGCGTCATGCGGTCGGCCATGACGGCCACCCCCCGGTGTCTGAGGGGCGGTCGGACCCCGACCCCTCGGTGTGATCGGTCGGCCCCGGGGTTGGATCCCCGAAGGTTAGGCAAGGGTAACCTAAGTTGCCGTACGAGTAGTGAGAACAAGGACGAGACATGACACAACCACCCACATCGGTGGTGAACCCCTCGATACCGGAGCGGCCCCCGGCCTCCCCGGCCCGCACCCGGACCTCGCGGGGCACGACCGTCGCCGTCCTCGCCGTCGTGGCGGTGGGGGCGACCCTCGTCGCGGGCATCGGGCTCGGCGCCCGGGACATCTCGCCCCTGGAGGTCGTCCGCATCCTGCTCCACCCCGGGGAACAGGCCTTCGACACGCACGTCCTGTGGACCGAGCGCATCCCCCGCACCTTCCTCGGCCTCGCGGTCGGCGCGGCGCTCGGCGCCGCCGGTCTCGTCATGCAGGCCCTCACCGCCAACCCCCTCGCGGACCCCGGCGTCCTCGGCGTCGAACAGGGCGCCTCGATGTTCGTCGTCCTCGGCATCATGCTCCTCGGCGTCACCGACACCGGCGACTACTTCTGGCTCGCCCTCCTGGGCGCCTCCGTCACCGCCACCCTCGTCCACCTCATCGGGACCCGCACCGACGCGGGGAGTTCGGCCGTCGGCCTCGTCCTCGCCGGCGTCGCCCTCGCCGCGGTGATGTCCTCCCTCATCACCCTCCTCGTCGTCCGCGACAAGGAGGCCTTCTTCCACCTCCGCTTCTGGTCGGTCGGCCAGCTCACCGGCCGCGCGGAGGTCCTGGGCAGGCTCCTGCCCTTCGTCCTCGTCGGACTCCTCCTCGCGCTGCCGCTCGGACGCACCCTCAACATCCTCGGCCTCGGCGACGACACCGCCCGCGCCCTCGGCGTCAGGGTCGAACGCGCCCGCCTCACCGCCGCGGCCGTCGCCGTGCTGCTCTGCGCCGCCGCCACCGCCGCCGTCGGCCCCGTCGCCTTCGTCGGACTGGTCGCCGCCCACTGCGCCCGGCTCCTCGTCGGACCGGACCACCGCTGGTCGCTGCCGGTCTCCATGGCCGCCGGCGCCGTCCTCCTGACGGGCGCCGACACCGCCGGCCGGCTCGTCCTCGACCACGGCGAGGTCCAGGTGGGCCTCATGACGGCCGTCATCGGCACCCCCTTCTTCGTCTGGCTGGCCCGCCGCCGCGACCTGGTGCGGATGTGATGACCCCACTCGGCCTCCGGCCCCCGAAGCCGGACGCACCGGCCACGCCCGCCGTCGTCGCCCGCCTGCGCGCCGACCGCCGCGCCCGCGACCGCCGTGCCGCCCTGACCGGCGGCGTGCTCACCGCCGCGCTGCTCGGACTCACCACCGCCTCCGTCCTGCTCGGAGGCGTCGGCCGGCTCGACCCCGCCGACGTGCTCCCCGCCGCCTTCGGCCTGCGGGACGGCCTCGCCGACTACACGATCTTCCAGCTGCGGATGCCGAGGGCGCTCTCCGCGCTGCTCGCCGGAGCCCTCTTCGGCCTGGCCGGCTCGCTCTACCAGCGGCTGATCCGCAACCCGCTCGCCACCCCCGACATCGTCGGCATCTCCGCCGGAGCCGGCGCCGGCGCCGCGACCGCGCTGTTCTACGCGCCCGCCGCCTTCGCCCTCGGCGTCCCGGTCGCCGCCGTCATCGGCTCGTTCGTCCTCGTCGCCGCCGTCCAGGGGCTCAGCTGGCGCGGCGGGGTCGACACGTACCGGCTCGTGCTCGTCGGCATCGGGCTCAGCGCGGTCTGCACCGCCTACACGAACTACCTCTTCCTCGCGGCGGACCGGCAGAGCCTCGCCATCGCCCTGCGCTGGACGGTCGGCACCACCAACGACGCGGACTGGGACGGCGTCACCACCCTCGCCGTCGGCTTCGCCGCCTGCGCGCTCGCCGCCCTCCTCCTCGCCCGGCCCCTCGCCACCCTCACCCTGGGCGACGGCTTCGCCGCCGGCCTCGGCACCCGGGTGACCGCCACCCGGGTCGGCGTCCTGCTCGTCGGCGCCGCCGCCGCGGCCCTCGCCACCAGCGTCGTCGGCCCCATCGGCTTCGTCTCCCTCGTCAGCGGACCCGTCGCCGTCCGCCTGGTGGGGACCGAGCGCTCCACCCTCCTCGCCCCCGCGACCGGCGCCGTCATCGTCCTCGGCGCCGACGTCCTCGCCCAGCACGCACCGCTGATCAGTCCGGTGCCCACCGGTGTCCTCACTGCGCTGCTCGGCGCCCCCTACTTCGTCTGGCTGATCCTCCGACGCAGGCAGGGAGCCTCGTGACCCCCACCGTGACCCCCCGGGCCGAGAGCCCGGAAGCCACCGCGACCCACCAGCTCGAAGCCCGCGGCATCAGCGCCGGGTACGGCGGGTCGCCCGTCATCGAGGGCCTGGACCTCCGGATCGAGAAGGGCCGCATCACCGCCCTCGTCGGCCCCAACGCCTGCGGCAAGTCCACCCTCCTCAAGGCGATCGCCCGCCTCCTGCCGCTCGCCGCCGGATCGGTCCTCCTCGAAGGCGCCGACATCCACCGCCTGCCCACCCGCGAGGTGGCGCGCCGGCTCGGCGTCCTCCCGCAGTCCCCGGTGGCCCCGGAGTCCATCACCGTCGGCGACCTCGTCCGGCGCGGCCGCCATCCGCACCGCCGGTTCGGCGGGCACCGCGACGCGCACGAGGACGTGATCGTCGCCGAGGCGCTGAAGGCCACCGGAACCGCCGAACTCGTCGACCGCCCGGTCGACCAGCTCTCCGGGGGCCAGCGCCAGCGCGTGTGGATCGCCCTCGCCCTCGCCCAGGACACCCCCACCCTGCTGCTCGACGAACCCACCACCTACCTGGACGTCGCGCACCAGATCGAGGTCATGGACCTCCTCGCGGACCTCAACGAACAGACGGGCAAGACCATCGTGCTCGTCTCCCACGACCTCAACCAGGCGGCCCTGTACGCCTCGACGATCGTCGCCCTGCGCGACGGACGCGTCATCCGGCAGGGCCCGCCCGACGAGGTCCTCGATGAGAGCACCGTGGCCGAGGTCTTCGGCCTCCGCTGCCTCGTCGTACCCCACCCCCTCACCGCACGGCCGCAGATCTTCCCCCTCGGCCGCCGTCACCACCCGCAGGAGAACCGACCGTGAACCGCCTTGCCAGACCGCTCGCCCGGCGCTCCGCCGCCCGTACCCTCCTCGCCGCCGCCGCGTGCGGCGCCCTCCTCGCCGGCTGCGGCGGCACGGGCGAGGCGAAGACCGACGCGGCGAAGCCCTCCGACGGCGCGACCGCGGCCGCCGCCGAGGCAGCCTTCCCCGTCACCCTCCCCAACGCCTGGGGCACGACGGAGGTCGAGAAGAAGCCGCTCAAGGTCGCCACCGTCTCCGACGGCGACACCGACATCGCCCTCGCCCTCGGCCTCGTCCCGGTCATCACCCCGGACGCCGAGGACGGCGGCCCCGTCCCCGAGTACAAGCAGCGCGCCATCGACAAGCTCGGCGCCGGCAAGCTCAGGACGTACGACGACACCGACGGCACCGACTACGAGGCCATCGCCGCCGAGGCCCCGGACGTCATCCTCGGCATGAACACCTGGTCCATGGACGCCGACTACGCCAAGCTCGCGCCGATCGCGCCGGTCGTCACCTTCACCGACGAGGCGCACGCCGACACCCTCACCTGGCAGGAGCGCCTCAAGACCGCCGCCAAGGCGCTCGGCATGAGCGCCGAGGCCGAGAAGGTCATCGCCGCCAACGAGAAGGCCACCGCCGACGCGGCCGCCGCGCACCCCGAGTTCAAGGGGAAGACCTACACCTACGCGGTCGTCCACCCCGAGCAGATCACCTTCATGTCCTACGCCGACCAGGACCCGGGCGTCTTCGAGCAGCTCGGCTTCGAGAAGACGGCCAAGGCCAAGGCCTACACGGCCGACAAGAACGCCGTCAGCCTGGAGAAGCTGGACGAGCTGGAGGCCGACGTCCTCCTCATGACCTACCCCTTCGGCGACAACGGCCTGCTCGGCGCCAAGGAGCTGGAGGGCAACAAGCTCTTCCAGTCCCTGAAGGCCGTCAAGGGCAAGCACTACGCGGTCATCCCCTCGGAGAACACCCTCTCCTCCGCCGTCGCCTACCCGGACGCCCTCAGCGCCCCCTGGATCGTCGAGAAGCTGACGCCGATCCTCGCCGGAGCCGTCGCCGGCACGTGACCCCCGCTCCCTCCGGGGAGCACCCACCGCCACCCTCACGGGCCGGACGGGCCGGGCGCACCGCGCCACCGGCCCGCCCGGCCCGCAGGTCCGTCCCGCGGCGCCCGTCCGGCGCCGCGTCCGAAGGAGCAGTACCCATGCCCACCCGCAGCCCCCGCTCGGTCGTCACCTTCCCCATCGTGCTGCGCGAGCTGACCGTCCTGCGCGCCGAGAACGTCACCCCCGGGATGCGCCGCCTCACCCTCGGCGGGCCGCAGCTCGACGCCTTCGCCAAGGACGGTCTGGAACTCCCGGCCCTGCGCACCGAGGGCTTCGACGACCACGTGAAGTTCTTCTTCGCCGACGAGACGGGGCGCCTGGTGCTGCCCCGGCAGCGGGTGAGCAGCCTCGACTGGTCGGACGGGCGGCCCGTCGCCAAGGACTACACGCCGGTCCGCCACGACCCCGGGAAGGGCGAGATCGACTTCGACTTCGTCCGCCACGACGGCGGTGTCGCCTCCACCTGGGCCGAGAACGCCGTCCCGGGCGACACCGCCTGGATCGCCGGCCCGAAGATGTCCCACAGCCACCCCGAGGGAGCCGACTGGATCCTCGTCGTCGGCGACGAGACCGCCCTGCCCGCCATCGGCCGCTGGCTCGCCGAGATGCCGGCGGGCACCAAGGCCCGCGTCTTCGTCGAGGTCGGCGAGGACAGCCACCGCCAGGAGCTGCCGACCGAGGCCGACGCCGAGATCGTCTGGCTCTCCCGCAAGGGCGCCCCGGCCGGCACCACCGACCTCCTGGAGCAGGCCCTCCGCACCGCCGAGTGGCTGCCCGGCACCGTCTTCGCCTGGGTCGCGGGCGAGGCCGTCACCCTCAAGGGCATCCGCCGCCACCTGGCGACGGAGCGTCAGGTCCCGCGCGAGCAGACGCACATCACCGGCTACTGGCGCCGCACCGCGCCCGCCGTCGCCGCCGGGGACGCGCCCTCCGGCGCCGTTGCCGTCCAGGAGGCGGAGGAGGACGGGGACGACGCGCACGAGCGCCTCCACGCGCTGACCGACCTGGCGCCCCCGTACGCCATCCGGACCGCCGTCACCCTCGGCGTCTTCGACCTGGTCGACCGGGGCGTGCGGCACGCCGCCGAACTGGCCCGCCGCGCCGGGGCCGACCCGGCCACCCTCCGGGCCCTCCTCGACTACCTCGTGGGGATCGGCCTGCTCGCCACCGACGGCGAGGGCCGCTACAGCCTCACCCCGATCAGCGAGGAGCTGGTCGAGGACGACCACTCGGCGGAGGAGTACCACCTGGAGGGCGCCCAGGCCGCGCTCGACGCCTCCCTCTCCGGTCTGCTCCGCACCGTCCGCACCGGCCGGGCCGGCTACCGCACCCTCGCGGGCCGCACCCTGACCGAGGAGATGGCCCGGGAGTCCCGGATCGCCGACACCGCGCGCGCCGCCGTCGAGGACGAGGCCCGCTGGACCGCCCCCGGCGTGCTGCGCGCCCACGACTGGTCGGCCGTCACCGAGCTGACCGCCACCGGCCACGGGTCGGCCACCGTCGTCGAGACGCTGGTCAAGGAGTTCCCGCACCTGCGGGCGCGGATCGTCGCGATGCCCTCGGTGCTCCGGGTGCTGCGCGAGGCGGTCCTCGACGAGGAGCTGCTGCCCCGGATCGACCTGGTCGCCGGCTCCGGCGCCGTACCGGCCGGCACGCGCACCCTGCTGATCTCCCGTCAGCTGGAGTGGCTGGACGACGAGGACGCGGTGCACGCCCTCTCCGAGGCGGCCGGCGCCCTCGCGCCGGACGGCACCCTGCTCCTGGTCGAGCAGGTCGCGACCGGCGATCCGGAGGACATGGAGGAGGTCCTGCACCACCTGCGCCTCAAGTGCGCCTTCGGCTCCGGGGTGCGCGACGCGGAGGCGATCGCGGCACTGGCCGGGCGCGCGGGCCTCGGGGTCCTCTCCCGCGCCGACGTCGGCTGGGACCACCGCCTCTGGACGCTCGCCCGCCGCGTCTCCTGAGCGCCGGAAGGGGGCCGGACCGGCGCGTCGCCGGTCCGGCCCTCGTCACGTCCGGCTTTCGTCACGTCCGGCCCTCGTTACGTTTGGCTCTCGTCACGTTTGGCTCTCGTCACGTCCGGCTCTCGTCACGTCCGTTCCCCGTCACGTCCGGCCCGTGCCGAAGTGCTCCTCGGCGTCCGTCTCGCCGGCTCCTTCGGCCCGGACCCGGCCCAGCACGAGCCCCGGCCGGCCGGCGCCGCCGAGGTCCGCGCCGGTGACGACGACCACGCCCTCGTCCTCGGTCCGCAGGATGAGGCCCGGCTCGCCGGAGTGGAGGCCCCGGGAGACCGTCGCCGTGAGGACGTCGAGCCGTCGGCCGGCGTGGTGGGTGAAGGCGGTCGGGTGCAGCGGCCGCCGGGTCTCGACGAAGCGGGCGACGGCCTCAGCGGGGTGCGTCCAGTCGATGCGGCCGTCCTCGTCCGAGCCGCCGGCCAGGATCTCGACGTCCCGCGGCGGGTCGTGGACCACGCCCGCGGGGCTCGGTTCGAGGTGCCGGTGGACCCGGCGGAGCAGGGAGGCGAGCACGACGCGCTCCTCCTCGCTCAGCGGGGCGAGGACCTCGTCGTCCGTCGCGGCGATCTCCGCGTTGAGGCGGGTCAGCCAGGTCCGTCCCTCGGGGGTCAGCCGGACGAGGACCCGGCGCCGGTTGGCCGGGTCGCGGGCGCAGTCGACGTGCCCGGTCCGCACCAGGTCGTTGACGATCTTCACCAGGTCGCTGGAGTTCATGTCGAGCCGCGCGGCCAGGACGGTCTTCATCTGCGGGCCGAGATCGGCGACGAGCGCCATCACGGTCAGATGCCATAACCGCAGGTTGTGGGCGGCGAGTCGCTCGGTGAGCCGGCGGCGTGCGGCCTTGCCGAGCGCGTACAGGAGGTAGGCGTTGAGGTGCAGCACGCTCGGTGGCGTCATGCTCAGGCGGGGCGGCCCGGAGGGCCCGGCGCCGGGCCCCGCGGCGGCGCGTGCCGGGTCCGGCGCGGGAGCCGGGCGCGGCGTGCCGGGCAGGGCGGCGCCCTGGATCGTGAGGTCGGTGTTGGCCAGTGCCCTGAAGATCTGGGCCCAGTCGGTCGTCGGCAGACTGGATATGCCGACGACGGCGAATGCGGCTCCGGACGCGTCGTGCGCGACGCCGGAGACGGCCGGTCGTTCCATGGGGCTGTCCCTTGATCGCGGAGTGAGTGAGGTGTGCCTAACCTACTTATGTCGTCATGAAACCGTCGCCCCTCAGGACCGTCCGAGGGGCGACGGGGTGCGGGGGCCGGAGCCCCTGCGCTCAGGGGCGGCCGGTGAGGTAGCCGCCCATGGAGGTGAAGTACTCGGTGGCCGGCAGTTCGCGGCCGTCCTCCGTGCGGACCCGGGTGACCGCGAGTCCGTGGTTGCGGCCGGTGCGGGCGTCGGAGCCGGCGACGATCACGACGCCGGCGCCCTCGCGGTAGAAGATCCGCCCGGGGGTGCCGCCGTAGCGGCCCTCCGAGACGACGGCGGAGAGGATCTCCAGGCGCTTGCCCCGGTGGAAGGTGAAGGCGCTGGGGTAGGGCGCGGACTGCGCGCGGACCAGGCGCTCCAGGGCGTCGGCCGGCCAGCCCCAGTCGATGCGGATGTCCTCCTCCGCCCGCTTGTGGAAGAAGCTGGCCTGCGAACGGTCCTGCCGGGTGAACTCGGTCTCCCCGGCGGCGATCCGGGCGAGCGCGCCGATCGTGACCGGGGCGATGAGGTCGACCGTCTTGTGGAACAGGTCGGTGGTCGTGTCGGTCGGCCCCACGGGGACCGCGCGCTGGTCCACGATGTCGCCGGCGTCGAGCACCTCGTCCATCATGTGGGCCGTGACGCCCACTTCGGACTCGCCGTTGACGAGCGCCCAGATGAGCGGCGAGAAGCCGGCGTACTTGGGCAGCAGCGAGTCGTGGACGTTGAGCGTGCCGTGGCGCGGCAGCGAGTAGATGTGCGGCGGGATCCAGGTGCGCCAGTTGTTGGCCACGATGATGTCCGGGTCGGCGGCCTTGAGGAGGTCGAACAGCTCGTCGTCGTCGGGCCGGTTGCGGATCGCGACGGGTACGCCGTGCTCCTCGGCCAGGTCGGCGACGGAGTCGCTCCAGATCTTCTCGTAGGCGTGCTCGCTCTTGGGGTGTGTCACGACCATCACGACATCGTGCTCGGACTCCAGGAGTGCCTTCAGGGTGCGGTGACCCCATGTCTGGTAACCGAACATGACGACCCGCATAAGGACTTCCTCCTCGGTGGAACGAATGGCCGCGCCAAGTAAAGCAAGGCTTACCTAAGATGTGCAAGTACCGCTTATTTCAGGCCAGTTGACTTGCTCCATTCGTCGCATGTCCGTTTTGCCCTGTCGACAGTCCCTCTCAGGTCAGGTTAGCTTTACCTAAGTTGCGGCTGGCCTGCGGATGACACCGGTCCGCTGTCGCGCTCTTTTCGTCCCACGCCTCACAGGCGGCAGTTCCGCACGATGGGAGTGACATGTCTCAGGGTCTTCCTGGCGACGCCCCTCTGGTCCACGACCTCATAGGCATCGGCTTCGGGCCGTCCAATGTGGCCATGGCGATAGCGCTCAGTGAGCACAACGCCGGCGTAGGAAGGCAGGAGGCCGTCACCGCGCACTTCTTCGAGCGGCAGTCCGGCTTCGGCTGGCACCGCGGGATGCTGATCGACGACGCCACCATGCAGGTCTCCTTCCTCAAGGACCTCGTGACGCTGAGGAATCCGACCAGCGAGTACAGCTTCCTGTGCTACCTGCAGAGCAGGGGCCGCCTGATCGACTTCGTCAACCACAAGAACCTCTTCCCGCTCCGCGTCGAGTTCCACGACTACTTCGAGTGGGCGGCGGCCAAGGTCGACGACATGGTCTCCTACGGCCACGAGGTCGTCGCGATCGAACCCGTCGTACGGGACGGCGTCATCGAGTACCTCGACGTCACCGCCAGGACCGGCACCGAGACCGTGGTCCACCGGGCCCGGAACCTCGTGATCGGCACGGGCCTCCGCCCGCTGATGCCCGAAGGCGTCGCGCGCACGGACCGCGTCTGGCACAACTCCGAACTCCTCGCCAGGGTCGACACCCTGGACGGCACGAACCCCACGCGCTTCGTCGTCGTCGGCGCGGGCCAGAGCGCGGCCGAGAACGTCGCCTACCTCCACCGCCGCTTCCCCGAGGCCGAGGTGTGCGCCGTCTTCTCCCGCTACGGCTACAGCCCCGCGGACGACAGCAGCTTCGCCAACCGGATCTTCGACCCGGCCGCCGTCGACGAGTACTTCACGGCGCCCGGCGACGTGAAGCAGAAGCTGATGGACTATCACGGCAACACCAACTACTCGGTCGTCGACATCGACCTGATCGACGACCTCTACCGCCAGGCGTACCAGGAGAAGGTCCTCGGCACCGAACGCCTCCGCTTCATCAACGTCTCCCGGCTCACCGGGGTCGAGGACGACGGCGAGAGGGTCCGCGCCTCCATCACCTCCCTGGTGACCGGCGAGGAGAGCTTCCTGGACGCCGACGTCGTGGTGTACGCCACCGGCTACAGCCCCGCCGACCCCGTCGGACTGCTCGGCCCGGTCGCCGAGCACTGCCGGCGCGACGAGGAGGGCCGCGTCCGCGTCGAGCGCGACTACCGGCTGACGACCGGCCCCGAACTGCGCTGCGGCATCTACCTCCAGGGCGGCACCGAGCACACCCACGGCATCACGTCCTCCCTGCTCTCCAACACCGCGATCAGGGTCGGCGAGATCCTCGACTCCCTCCTCGACCAGGGGCGGACGCCCGCGCCGGGCGAACCCCGGCCGGTCGCCGACGGCATCGGCTCGCCGCGCTAGAGCCGCCGGGGGCCACACCCTGGCCGGCCCCCCCCACACCCACCCCTCCCGCCGGGCGGCGCCGTCGCATCCGGCGGGCGAGGCATGCACCGTGAGAACCTTCGAAAGGAACGTCCGTGTCCCTTGGTACGCGTCCCACCCCGCGGAGCTCCGGCAGACACCTGCCGGGCGTGGCCCTCGCCGCGGTCGCCGTGCTCGCCCTGTCGGCCTGCGGGGGCGGAACGGAGAAGGCGGAGCCGAAGCCCGGCGCCCCGAAGAGCACCGACGCGACCACCGCGTCGTCCGCCTTCCCGGTGACCGTCGAGCACAAGTACGGCAGCACCACCATCGACGAGGAGCCGAAGCGGATCGTCACGCTGGGCCTGTCGGACCAGGACGCGGTGCTCGCGCTGGGGGTCAAGCCGGTCGGGGCGGTGGACTGGTTCAAGGAGGACCCGTACGGCAAGTGGCCCTGGACGAAGGACAAGTGGGGGTCCGACAAGCCGGAGATTGTCGGTGAGCGCGACGAGTACAACATCGAGAAGATCGCGGCGCTCAAGCCCGACCTCGTCGTCGCGCAGTACTCGGGCATGAAGAAGGAGCAGTACGACACGCTCTCGAAGTTCACCAAGGTCGTCGCCCAGCCCAAGGGGGTGCCCGACTACGGCGCCTCGTGGCAGGTGATGACCCGCCAGATCGGCAAGTCCCTCGGCAAGGCGGACGAGACCGAGAAGCTGATCGAGGGCATCGACGCGCGCTTCGAGGCCGTGCGCGGCAAGCACCCGGAGTGGGCGCAGAAGACCCTCGCGGTCGCCGACAGCTTCGAGGCCGGCAAGTACTCGGCGTTCACGAAGACCGACCCCAAGTCGATCTTCTTCCAGGAGCTCGGCTTCCAGCTGAAGCCGGAGATCGACACGCTCGCCAAGCCCGGCTGGAACGTCGCCGAGCTCAGCGCCGAGAAGCTGAACGTCCTCGACGTCGACCGACTGGTCTGGGTGACCTCCAGCACCGACGCCAACACCCGGATCAAGGCCGAGCCGCTCTACAAGAAGCTCAAGGTCAACCAGGAGAAGCGCGACCTGTTCGTGCCCTACCAGGACCCGGACATCGGCGCCGCGTTCTCCTTCAACACCGTCCTGTCGATCCCGTACGCGATCGACGAGATCGAGCCGCTGCTGACCGCCGTCAAGTAGCACCCCACCGCCGAGGCGGGGCGGGGGAGGGCACCGACGTCCGGCACGCCGTGCCGGACGCGGGCGGCCTCCCCCGCGGCCGGTCCTGCACCCCGCCCCTCGCCGCCGCACCCCAGGGAAAGGCCACCACGCACGATGTTTGACGTCGAGTCGGATCCGACGCCCGCAGCCGGAACGCCCCTGACGGGCGGGCAGAACGGCATCTGGCTGGCCCAGCAGCTAGAGCCGGGAACCTCCGCCTACAACATCGTCTTCGCCCTGGACCTGCGCGGCGACATCGACCTGGAACGCCTCGGCGCGGCGGTGCGGCGGACCGTCGCGGAGGCC
The DNA here is from genome assembly GCF_014650895.1 of Streptomyces omiyaensis. Lineage (GTDB taxonomy): Bacteria > Actinomycetota > Actinomycetes > Streptomycetales > Streptomycetaceae > Streptomyces > Streptomyces omiyaensis. Next base: position 115,746 of record NZ_BMVV01000005.1, on the reverse strand, counting down.
GACTGCCTCCACGTCCGCATCGCACCGGGGAAGGACGGCGCGCCCCTCCAGACACCCGTCGCCGCCGCCTTCGACGTCCCGGTCGTCGACCTGCGCGGCGCCGCCGTCCCGGAGGAGGCCGCCGCCGCCTGGATCACCGCCGACCGCGACCGGCCCGTCGACCTGGAGGCCGGCGGGCCGCTCTTCGCCCAGGCCCTGCTCCGGCTCGCCGACGACCGCGTGTGGTGGCACCAGCGCTACCACCACATCCTCGTGGACGGCATGGGTGTCGCGCTGATCTCCCGGCGTGCGGGCGAGCTGTACACCCTGGGCGACCGGGCCCCGGCGGGCCCCGACTGGTCCCTGAACCGGCTGGTGGACGCCGACCGCGCCCACCGCGCCTCCGAGCGGTACGCGGCCGACCGCGCCTGGTGGCGGGGGCGGATGGCCGGCCGCACCGAACCCGCCCGCCTGGTCGAGCGGACCTCCTCGCTCACGACCCGCCGGCTGCGCCGCTCGGTGCGGCTGTCCGCCGAGGAGACCGGACGGCTGGACAGGGCCGCCGGCCGCGCGGACACCCGCGCCTCGCGCGTCCTGATCGCCGCCGTGGCCGCCTACCTGCACCGGGTGACCGGAGAGCAGGACCTCGTCCTCGGCCTGCCCGTCGCCGCCCGGCAGGACGAGGCCGCGGCCGGGGTCCCCGGCATGGTCTCCAACATCGTCCCGCTGCGCCTGACCGTCCGGCCCGCCACCACCGCGTCCGCCCTCGTGGCCCACGTCCGCGACGCCGTCGCCGAGGCGGTCGAGCACGGCCGCCACCGCGCCGAGGACCTCGCCAGGGACCTGGGTCTCGTCGACGGCGTCGCCGAACTCGTCGGCCCCACCGTCAACGTCCTGCCCCGCTCCGACGACCTGCGCTTCGCGGACCTCGCCGCCGAACTCCGGCCGGAGTGGCTGGGCCCGGTCAGCGACCTGGCCTTCGGCTTCGGGGAGCACCCGGGCGGGACCGGGACCTCCGTGCACCTGGACGCCGACGCCGCCGTCTGCGACGAGGAGACCCTGCGCGCGCACGAACGGCGCTTCCTCGCCCTGCTGCGCGTCTTCACCGAGGAACCGGACCGCCCGGTCGGCCGCCTGGACCTCACCTCGGAGGCCGAACGGGGCCTCCTGCTGGACGAGTTCGGCGTGGCGCCGCGCGAGACGGCCGAGCTGTCCTGGCCCGCCGCCTTCGAGGCGCAGGTGCGCCGCTCGCCCGGCGCCGTCGCCCTCGTCTGCGAGGAGCGCGAGCTGACCTACGCGGAACTCGACGCCGCCGCGAACCGGCTCGCCCGCCACCTCGTGGACCGCGGCACGCGGACCGAGGACGTCGTCGCCGTCGCCCTGCCGCGCTCCCCGGAACTCGTCGTCGCCCTGCTCGCCGTGATGAAGGCCGGCGCCGCCTACCTGCCGCTGGACGCCGACCACCCCCGGGACCGCATCGCCTACATGCTGGACGACGCCGGCGCCCGCACCGTCATCACCGCGCGCGAGCTCGCCGGCGAGCTCCCCGAGCTGCCGCACGTCACCCGCCTGCTGCTCGACGCCCCCGCCACCGAGGACGCCCTCGCGCGCCTCGACGACACCCGCCCCGGCGTGCCGGTCGCCCTGGACCAGGCGGCGTACGTCATCTACACCTCCGGTTCCACCGGCCGCCCCAAGGGCGTCGTCGTCCCGCACGACGGGGTCGGCAGCCTCATCGCCACCGCCACCGACCGCATCGGCATCACCGCCGGCAGCCGCGTCGTCCAGTTCGCCTCCGTCGGCTTCGACGTGACCGTCTGGGACCTGATCATGTCCCTGTGCGTCGGCGGCCGGATCATCGTCGTCCCCGCCGAACGCCGCGTCGCCGGACCCGCCCTCACCGAGTACATCGCGCGGCACCGGGCCACGCACATGATCCTGCCCCCGTCGCTGGTCTCCGCGCTGCCCCCGGAGTGCGAACTCCCCGACGGGGCCGTCCTGATCGTGGGGACCGAGGCCGTGCCCGGCGAGCTCGTCGCCCGCTGGTCCGGACGGGTCCGGGTGGTCGTCGCGTACGGACTCACCGAGGCGAGCGTCAACTCCACCCTGTGGCCCGCCGACCCGGACCGGCCCGGCGCCGCCCCGATCGGCCGCCCCGACCCCAACACCCGCGCCTACGTCCTCGACACGGCCCTGCGCCCCGTCCCCGTCGGGGCCGAGGGCGAGCTGTACGTCGCCGGACGCGGCCTCGCCCGCGGCTACCTGGGCCGGCACGCCCTCACGGCGGAACGATTCGTCGCCGACCCCTACGGCGCACCCGGCAGCCGCATGTACCGGACCGGAGACCGGGTGCGCTGGGGCGCCGACGGCAATCTGGAGTTCCTCGGCCGGGCCGACGGCCAGATCAAGATCCGCGGCCACCGGATCGAACCGGGCGAGATCGAGAGCGCCTTCATGGCCTGCCCGGGCATCGCGCAGGCCGCCGTCCTCGCCCGGGAGGACCACCGGGGCGTCAAGCGCCTCGTCGCCTACCTGGTGGGCGACGAGGGGACGGACCCCGAGTCCGCCGTCTCCGCCGCCCGCGCCCGGGTCGCCGACACCCTGCCCGACTCCATGACGCCGTCCGCGGTCGTCGTGCTCGACGGACCGCTGCCGCTCACCCCCAACGGCAAGCTCGACCGGCGTGCCCTGCCCGAGCCCCGGTGGACCGCGGTGAGCGGCACGGACGCGCCCGAGGGCCCGGTGGAGACCGTGCTCGCCGGCCTCTTCGCGGAGCTCCTCGGCCTGCCCTCGGTCGGCGTCCACGACAGCTTCTTCGAGCTCGGCGGCGACAGCATCGTCGCCATCCAGCTCGTCAACCGGGCCCGTGAGGCGGGCCTCGTCCTCACCCCGCGCGAGGTCTTCCGGCACCGCACGGTCGCCGCGCTCGCCCGGGTCCCGGAGCGGACGGCCCCGGCCGCCGCCGCCCCCGTCGAGCTGGACGGGACGGCCCTGCCCGTCTCCCCGCTCCAGGAGGGGTTCTACTTCCACGCCGCCTTCGACGAGGAGGCCGCCGACCTCTACGTCGTGCAGGAACTCCTCGACCTCGACGGCCCCGTCGACCCCGACCGGCTGCGCCGGGCCCTCCAGCTGATGCTCGACCGGCACCCCCTGCTCCGCGCCTCCTACCGCCAGCTGCCCGGCGGCGAGGTCGTCCAGCGGCTCGCCGACCACGTCACGCTGCCGTGGCGACAGGCCGACACCACCGCCACCCCCCTCGCCGAACTGCTCGCCGCCGACCGGGCCGCCCGCTTCGACCTGGCACGACCGCCGCTGGTGCGGGCCACCCTGATCCGCGACGGCAGGCGCCACCGCCTCCTCCTCACGCTGCACCACATCGTCGCCGACGGCTGGTCCGTCGCCCTCCTCCTGCGCGAACTGGCCACCGCCTACGAGGGCGGCGCGCTCCCCGAGCCCGTCGACCCCCGCCCCTACCTGGCGTGGCTGGCCGCCCGCGACCGGGACGCCGCCCGCGACGCCTGGCGCGGCGCCCTGGCCGGCCTGGACGGGCCCACCCGCCTCGCCGCGCCCGCCGGCGCCGCGGACCCCGACCGGCTCCCCGCCAGGCCCGAGCACGTCGACACCCGGCTGCCCGAGGACCTCACCACCGCGCTGAACGCCTTCGCCCGTGCCCACGGCGTCACCCTCGGCACCGTCCTGAACGGAGCCTGGGCCCTGCTCCTCGGCGCGCTCACCGGCCGCCGGGACGTCGTCTTCGGCACCACCGTGTCCGGGCGGACGACCGAGGTCCCCGGCGTCGACGCGGCCGTCGGCCTCTTCATCAACACCGTCCCGGTCCGCGTGACCCTGCGCCCCGACGAGCCGCTGGGCGCCCTGCTGCGCCGCGTGCAGGACGAGCACGCCGCCCTCCTCGACCACCACCACCTCGGCCTCGCCGACATCCAGCGGCTGGCCGGCGGCGGGGAGCTCTTCGACACGCTCGTGGTCGTCGAGAACTTCCCCGCCGGCGAGCCCGCGCCCGGACGCGCACCGGGAGCGCTGCGCGTCACCGGCACCGAGGTCCTCGACGCCGTGCACTATCCGCTCGCCCTCGTCGTGGAACCGGGCGACGGCCTGCAGCTGCGGTTCAAGCACGACGCCGCCCGGCTCGACGGCCTCACCGTCGCCGTCCTCGCCACCCGCTTCACCACGCTGCTGCGCACCCTGGCGGCGGACCCGGGACGCACGGTCGCCCGCACGGACGTGCTCTCCGACCGGGAGCGCGGCCACCTCGCCGCGTCGCACGCCACCGGGCACGCCGTCCCCGACGCCACCCTCGTCTCCCTGATCGCCGCGCAGACCGCCCGCACCCCGGACCACCCGGCCGTCGTCTTCGACGACACCACCCTCAGCTACGCGGAACTCGACCGGCGCGCCGAGGCGCTGGCCGGCCGGCTGCGCGCCCGCGGTGCCGGACCGGAGACCTACGTCGCCGTCGCCGTGCCCCGCTCGGCCGAGCTGATGGTCGCCCTCCTCGGCGTCCTCAAGGCGGGCGCCGCCTACCTGCCGGTCGACCTCGACTACCCGGCCGACCGCGTCGCCCTCATGCTCGCCGACTCCGGCGCCCGCACGGTCGTGACCACCGCCGGAGCGGCCGCCCGGCTGCCCCGCGCGGACGGCCTCGACCCCCTCGTGCTCGACCTGGCGGACCCCGCCGACGCCGAGGCCGCGTCCGGCGGCCCCGGACCGGCCGCCGGACCCGACCACCCCGCGTACCTCATCTACACCTCCGGCTCCACCGGCCGCCCCAAGGGCGTCGCCGTCACCCACCGGGCCGTCGTCAACCGGCTCGCCTGGATGCAGGACGCGTACGGGCTCGCTCCCGACGACCGGGTGCTCCAGAAGACGCCGTCCAGCTTCGACGTGTCCGTCTGGGAGTTCTTCTGGGCCCTGACCGCCGGCGCCACCGTCGTCCTCGCCCGCCCGGACGGCCACCGCGACCCCGCCTACCTCGCCGAGCTGATCCGCGCGCGACGGATCACGACGCTCCACTTCGTCCCCTCCATGCTGGCCGCCTTCACCCGGGTCATGGAGGGCACCGCGGCCCGGCCCGACTGGGCGGCGAGCCTGCGGCGGGTCTTCTGCAGCGGCGAGGCGCTCACCGGCGCCGACGCCGGACGCTGGCGGGAGCTCACCGGGGGCTCCGCGCACGGACCCGTGCCGCTGCACAACCTCTACGGCCCCACCGAGGCCGCCGTGGACGTCACCTACTTCCCCTACGAGGGCGGCACCGAGCTCGCCGTCCCCATCGGACGGCCCGTCTGGAACACCCGCCTGCACGTCCTCGACCCCTTCCTGCGCCCGGTGCCCGACGGCGTCCCCGGCGAGCTGTACCTCGCCGGAGTCCAGCTGGCCCGCGGCTACCACCGCCGCGCCGCCCTGACCGCCGAGCGGTTCGTCGCCGACCCGTCCGGCCCGCCCGGCACGCGTATGTACCGCACCGGCGACCTGGTGCGCCGCCGCGCCGACGGTGCCGTCGAGTACCTCGGCCGCACCGACCGGCAGGTCAAGATCCGCGGCAACCGCGTCGAACCCGGCGAGGTCGAGGCCGCGCTGGCCGCCCTGCCGGGCGTCGCCCGCGCCGCCGTGATCGTCCGCGACGACACCCTCCTCGGCTACGCCGTCCCGGCACCCGGCGCCGCGCCCGACGGCCCGGCCCTGCTCGCCGCGCTCGCCGGGGCGCTGCCCGCCGCCCTGGTGCCCGGCGCCGTGACGCTCCTGGACGAGCTGCCGCTGACGCCCAGCGGGAAGCTCGACCAGAACGCCCTGCCGTCGCCCGAGCTCGCCCCCAGGGCCGACGGCCGCGCGCCCCGCGACGAGCGGGAGAGCGCGCTCTGCCGGATCTTCACCGAGGTCCTCGGCATCGAGTCCATCGGGGCCGAGGACGACTTCTTCATGCTCGGCGGCGACAGCCTCACCTCGATCGCCGTCGCCACCCGGGCCCGTGAAAGGGGACTGACCATCAGCCCGCGCGATGTCTTCGAGCACCGCACGCCCGCCGCGCTCGCCGCGACGGCCGCGGACGTGCCGGACGAGCCCGCCGCCGCACCGGCCCCCGGGGCGCCGGCCGCCGACGTGACCGTCTCCGCCGCCGACGCCGGCCAGGCCGCCGCCGCCCTCCAGGCGGTGCTCGCGGCCCAGGCCCTCTCCGGCGCGCCGGTCGACCCGGCCCTCAAGGCCCTCCTCGACCGGCTGGCCGCGGCCTCCCACGCGGAGCCCCCGGCCGCCGCGCCGCTGGGCGGCCTCGCACTGACCCCGGAGGAGACCGCCCGCGTCGAGGCCGCCGCCGGACTCCCCGTCGCCGACGTGTGGCCGCTCTCCCCGCTCCAGGAGGGCATGTACTTCCACGCCACCTACGACTCCGGCGACGCCCTCGACGTCTACCTCTCCCAGGAGACCCTGGACTTCGACCACGCGCTGGACGCCGACCGGCTGCGCGCCGCCTGCCGGGCCCTGCTCGCCCGCAACACGAGCCTGCGCGCCGGCTTCACCAGCGACGGCCTGCCCCGTCCCGTGCAGTTCATCGCCGACGGCGCCGAGATCCCGCTCACCGTGACCGACCTGACCGCACTGGACCCCGGGGAGCGGAACGACCGGGTCGGCGAGCTCCTCGCCGCCGACCGCCGGCAGCGCTTCGACCTGTCCGCGCCGCCGCTCTGCCGCCTCCGGCTGATCCGCCTCGGCGACGGCCGCGACCGGCTCGTCGTCACCCACCACCTCATCCTCTGGGACGGCTGGTCCGCCTGGCTGTTCCTGGAGGAGCTGTTCACCCTCTACGAGCGGGGCGGCGACACCACCGGCCTGACCGCCCCCGGCTCGTACCGCGACTACCTGGCCTGGCTGGACCGGCAGGACACCGACCGCGCCCTCGCCGCCTGGCGCGACTCCCTCGCGGGCTTCGACGAGCCGACGCTCGTCGCCCCCACCGGCCGCGACGCCGGCCCCGTCATCCCGGCCGACCACCACGCCGTCCTGTCCCGGGAGACCGGCGACCGGCTGCGCGCCCTCGCCCGCCGGCACGGCCTCACCCTCAACACCGTGCTCACCACCGCCTGGGGGCTGGTCCTCTCCGCGATGACCGGCCGCGCCGACGTCGCCTTCGGCACCGCGGTCGCCGGACGGCCCGCCGACGTGCCGAACGCGGCCGGCATCATCGGCATGTTCCTCAACACCGTCCCCGCCCGGATCGCCTTCGCCCCGGACGAGCCGCTGCTCGACCTGCTGCGGCGGACCCAGACCGAGCGCGCCGCCGTCATGCCGTACGAGTACGTGGGCCTCGGCACGCTCCAGCAGGAGACCGGCCACCGCCGCCTGTTCGACACCCTCTTCGTGCTCCGCTCCGCCGACGGCGAGGACCGTGCCGCCGAACTGCGCCGGCGGCACGGCATCACCGAGGTGTCGAACGTGGACGGCACCCACTTCCCCCTCACCCTGATCGTCACCCCCGAGACCCGGCTGCGGGTCACCCTGGCGGCACGGCCGGACCTCTTCGACGAGGCGGCGTCCGCCACCGTCCTGAGCCGGTTCACGACCGTCCTGGAACGCCTCGCCGCACTCCTCGACGCCCCCGGCGCCGCCACGGCCCGGACCGTGGGCGTCGACCTGCTGCTGCCCGCCGAGCACGCCGCCCTGACCGCCGGACGGTCCGGCAGCCGCGGACACGTGCCGGACGAGACCATCGCCGACATGCTGACCGCCCAGGTGGCCCGCACCCCCGACGAGGTGGCGCTGGTCTTCGGCGAGCACGCCCTCACCTACGCCGAACTGGACGCGCGCGTCAACCGGATCGCCCGGCTGCTGCTCGCCCGCGGCGCCGGACCGGAGAAGGCCGTGGCGCTCGCCCTGCCCCGCTCCCTCGACATGGTGGCGGCCCTCTTCGCGGTCCTGCGCACCGGCGCCGCCTACCTGCCGCTCGACCTGGACCACCCCGCCGACCGGCTGCGGATGATGGCCGAGGACACCGGACCGCTCTGCCTCGTCTCCACCGCGGCCGTCGCCCCGACCCTGCGCGGCCCCGCGGGCCCCGTCGCCCCCGAGATCCTCCTGGACGACGAGGCCGTGGCCGCCGAGCTGGCCGCCCTGTCCGGCGAGGACGTCACCGACGCCGAACGGCCCGCCTTCGCGCACGGCGTCCCGGGCCGCCTGGAGCACCCGGCGTACGTCATCTACACCTCGGGCTCCACCGGCCGCCCCAAGGGCGTCGTCACCCCCTACCGGGGCCTGACGAACATGCAGCTCAACCACCAGAAGGAGATCTTCGACCCGGCGATCGCCTCGGCCGGCGGACGCCGGCTGCGCATCGCGCACACCGTCTCCTTCGCCTTCGACATGTCCTGGGAGGAGCTGCTCTGGCTCGTCGAGGGCCACGAGGTCCACGTCTGCGACGAAGACCTCCGCAGGGACGCCGAGGCCCTGGTCGCCTACTGCGACGCCCACCGCGTCGACGTCGTCAACGTGACCCCCACCTACGCCCAGCTCCTCATCGAGGAGGGCCTGCTCGACCGGGACGAGACGGCGGGCAGGCACCGCCCCGCCCTGGTCCTGCTCGGCGGCGAGGCCGTCCCCGACACGGTCTGGGACCGGCTGCGCCGCACCGAGGGCACCTACGGCTACAACCTGTACGGGCCGACCGAGTACACCATCAACACGCTCGGCGGGTCGACGGCGGACAGCGCCACCTCCACGGTCGGCGTGCCGATCCGCAACACCCGCGCCCACGTCCTGGACGCCATGCTCCGGCCCGTCCCGCCGGGCACCCCTGGCGAGCTGTACATCGCGGGCACCGGCCTCGCCCGCGGCTACCACGACCGGCCCGGCCTGACCGCCGAGCGCTTCGTCGCCGACCCCTTCGGCGAGCCCGGCGAGCGCATGTACCGCACCGGGGACCTCGTCCGGCAGCGCCCCGACGGGCTGCTCGACTTCCTCGGCCGCACCGACGACCAGGTCAAGATCCGCGGCTACCGCGTCGAGCTCGGCGAGATCGCGGGCGCCCTCTCCGCCCACCCGGCGGTCGCGCACGCCGCCGTCGTCGTCGACGAGTCCACCGGCGTCAAGCGCCTGGCCGGCTACGTCGTCCCCGAGTCCGGGGGCGACGCCAGAGAGGAACTGCACCAGCGGCTGCGCGACCACCTCAAGGCCGCCCTGCCGGACTACATGGTCCCGTCCGCGCTCGTCACCGTCACCACCCTGCCCCTCACCGTCAACGGCAAGCTCGACGTCCGGGCCCTGCCCGCCCCCGACTTCGCCGGCACCGCCGTCAGCCGCCCGCCGCGCACCCCGCGCGAGGAGACGCTGTGCGGCCTCTTCGCCGAGGTCCTGGGCCTGCCCGAGGGAAGCGTCGGCATCGACGGCGACTTCTTCGAGCTCGGCGGCCACTCGCTCCTCGCCACCCGCCTCGTCAGCCGCGCCCGGACCGCGCTCGACGCGGAACTCGCCATCCGCGACCTCTTCGAGGCGCCCACCGTCGCCGAACTGGTCGAGCGCGCCGACCGCTCCGGCGGCGCGGTCCGCCCGGCCCTCACGGCCGCCGACCGCCCCGACGAGCTGCCGCTGTCCCACGCCCAGCAGCGGCTGTGGATGATCCAGCAGATCGAGTGCACCTCCGCCGCCTACAACTTCCCGCTGGTCATGCGCGTGCGCGGCGCACTCGACCCCGACGCCTGGCGCGCCGCCCTCGCCGACGTGACGAGCCGCCACGAACCGCTGCGCACCCTCTTCCTCACCACCCCCGACGGCCACGCCGTCCAGCGGGTGCTGCCCGCCGGCGAGGCACGGCCCGTGGTGGACACCGTGCGCGCCACGGAGGACGAGCTGCCCGGCCTCGTCGCCGCGGCCGTCAGCCGCCCCTTCGACCTCGCCGCGGAACTCCCGCTGCGGGCCACCGTCGTGGAGCTGGCGCCCGAGGACCACGTCCTGGTCGTGCTGCTGCACCACATCACCACCGACGAGTGGTCGGACCGCCCCTTCCTGCGGGACCTCGCCGCCGCCTACGCGGCACGCACCCGGGGCGGCGCCCCCGCGTGGGAACCGCTGCCGGTGCAGTACGCCGACTACGCGCTCTGGCAGCAGCGGCTCCTCGGCGACCCGACGGCCGGCGACAGCCTCGCCGCCCGGCAGCTGGAGCACTGGCGGACGGCGCTGGCCGGCGCCCCCGAGGAGCTGGAGCTCCCCACCGACCGGCCCCGGCCCGCCCGCCCGGCGTTCACCGGCGCCGAGCTGGACATCGCCTTCGACGCCGGGACCCACGAGGGCCTGCGGCGGCTCGCCCGGGAGACCGGCGCCAGCATGTTCATGGTGGTGCACGCGGCCGTGGCCGCCCTGCTGCACCGCATGGGCGCGGGCACCGACATCCCGCTCGGCTCGCCGATCGCCGGACGGACCGACGAAGCCCTCGACGACCTCGTCGGCTTCTTCGTCAACACCCTGGTGCTCCGCACCGACCTGAGCGGCGACCCCGGCTTCACCGAACTGCTGGCCCGGGTCCGCGCGACCGACCTCGCCGCGTTCTCCCACGCGGACGTGCCCTTCGAGGCCGTCGTCGAGGCGCTCAACCCCACCCGCTCCCTCGCCCGCAACCCGCTCTTCCAGGTCATGGTCGGCTACCACGCCCGGACCGGCGAGGAGCTCGCCCTGCCCGGCCTCGCCGTGGAGTACGTGCCCTTCCGGATCCGCTCGGCCAAGTTCGACCTGGTGTTCAGCTTCACCGAGCACACCCCCGCCGACGGCGCCCCCGGCTCCCTGACCTGCCGCCTGGAGTACGCCACCGAGCTCTTCGACCGGGAGACCGCGCAGGAGCTCGGAGCCCGGCTCCGCCGGCTCGTCGCCGCCGTCGTCGCGGCGCCCGAACGGCCCCTGTCGCAGGTGGAGGTCCTCACCGGCGACGAACGGCGGCTCGTCCTGGAGGGCTTCAACGGCGCACCGCGCGCGGTCGACGAGGAGACGTTCCCCGGCCTCTTCGCCCGGCGCCTCGCCGAACGGCCCGACGCCGTCGCCGTCGTCGACCGCGCCCGCTCCGTCACGTACGCGCAGCTCGACGCCCGCTCCGACCGCCTCGCCCGGCTGCTCGCCGCCCGCGGCGTCGGCGCCGAGAGCGTCGTCGGCGTGGCGGTGCCCCGCTCCGTCGACACGGTCGCCACCGTGCTGGCCGTCCTGAAGCTGGGCGCCGCCTTCCTGCCGCTCGACCTCGCCCACCCCGCCGACCGGCTCGCCTACATGATCGAGGACTCGCGGGCCGCTCTCGTGGTCGCCACCGAGCCGGTCGCGGGCAAGATCCCCGGCGTACCGGGCGTCCCCCTCGTGCTCCTCGACGCCCCCGGCACCGCCGCCGAGCTCGACGCGCTCACCGGCCCGCCCCCGGAGCACGGCCGGGCCGCCCTCGACCGGGCCGCGTACGTGATCTACACCTCCGGCTCCACAGGCCGCCCCAAGGGCGTGGTCGTCTCCCACGAGGGCATCTCCAGCCTGGTCGCGACCGCCGTCGACCGGATGGGCCTGCGTCCCGACAGCCGCGTGCTCCAGTTCGCCTCGATCGGCTTCGACGTCTTCGCGTTCGAGCTGGCGATGGCGCTGTGCCACGGCGGCCGGCTCGTCCTGATCACCGACGAGGCGCGGGTCGCCGGACCGGCGCTCACCGACTTCCTCGCGGACCAGCGGATCACCCACATGATCCTGCCGCCGTCGCTGGTCTCGGCGCTGCCGCCCGGCTGCGAGCTCCCCGAGGGCTCGACCGTCCTCGTCGGCACCGAGACCGTGCCCCCGGACCTGTTCGAGCGGTTCGGCGCCACGGCCGACCTGATCTGCGCCTACGGACTCACCGAGGCGACGGTCAACTCCACGCTGTGGCCCGCACGCGAGCACGGCGGCACCCCGGCGGGACGGGTCCCCATCGGCCGCCCCGACCCCAACACCCGCGCCTACGTCCTCGACGGGAACCTGCGGCCCGTGCCCCCCGGCGTGGTGGGCGAGCTGTACGTCGCCGGACGCGGCCTCGCCCGCGGCTACCTCGGCAAGCCGGGGCTGACCTCGGAGCGGTTCGTCGCCGACCCGTACGGAGCGCCCGGCAGCCGCATGTACCGCACCGGCGACCGGGCCCGCTGGCGCCGCGACGGCAACCTCGACTTCCTCGGCCGGGTCGACACCCAGGTCAAGATCCGCGGCTTCCGGATCGAGCTCGGGGAGATCGAGGCGGCCCTCGCCGGACACCCCGCGGTCGCCCAGGCCGCCGTCCTGCCGGACCGCGACGGCGACATCGTCCGCCTGATCGGCTACGCGGTCCCGGAGCCGGGAGCCGCCGGGGAGGCGGACCCGCAGGAGCTGCGCGCCCACGTCGCCGGAGTGCTGCCCGAGTACATGGTCCCCGCGCTGGTGGTGCCGCTCGACGGCCCGCTGCCGCTGACCCCCAACGGCAAGCTGGACCGCAAGGCGCTGCCCGCGCCGGACTGGTCGGCGATGACCGGAGACGTCCGCCCGGCCACCGCGTCGCAGGCCCGCCTCGCCGGGATGTTCCGCGAGATCCTCCGGCTGGACTCCGTGGGCGTGCACGACGACTTCTTCGCACTCGGCGGCCACTCCATGGCCGCGATGCGACTGCTCGGCCGCATCCGCGCCGGCTTCGGCGTCGAGCTCGGCATCCGGGACGTCTTCGACGCGCTGACCGTCGCCCGCCTCGCGGCCAGGCTCGACGGTGCCGCGGCCGCCCGCCCGCCGCTGCGCCCCGCCGCGCGCGGCGACGGGCCGCTGCCCCTCGCACCCGGCCAGCGCTCCCGGTGGCAGGCGTACCGGAGCCGTCCCGGCTTCGACCACGCCCTGGTCCTGCGCGCGCCGGACGGCTTCGACGAGGCGGCGCTCGCCGCCGCCCTCGACGACGTGACCGGCCGTCACGAGCCGCTGCGCACCGCCTTCGAGGAGCGCGACGGCGTCGTGCTCCAGCGGCCCGCCCCGGCCCCGGAGCCGACCGCCGAGTCCTGCGCCGACCCGGAGACCCGCCTGCGCGAGCTGGCCGCCGGGACGTTCGACCCGACGCGGGAGGCCCCCCTGCGGGTCCACCTGCTGACCGGCCCCGACGGCGCCCAGGCCCTGCTGCTCGCCCTGCACTACCTCGCGGTCGACGAGTGGTCCGTGGTCCCGCTCCTGCGCGACCTCACCACGGCCTACACGGCCCGCACCCGGGGCCTCGCCCCGGCCTGGGAGCCGCTGCCCGTCTCGTACGCGGACTACACCCGCTGGGCCCACGAGGTCCTCGGCGACCCCGCGGACCCCGACAGCCGCGGCGGGCGCCAGCTCGCCCACTGGCGGGAGACGCTCGCGGACGCCCCGGCCCGGCTGGCCCTCCCGGCCGAGGGCGCCCGCCCGGCCGCCGCGGACCCGGCGCGCCGGTCCGCGGAGCAGGTCGCGTTCGTGCTCGACGCGGAGCTGCACGCGGCCGTGGACGAGCTGGCCCGGGCCACCGGCACCAGCATGTTCATGGTGCTGCACTCGGCCTTCGCCGCCCTGCTCACCGCGCACGGCGCGGGCACCGACCTGCCCATCGGCACGATGGTCGCCGGCCGCGCCGACGACCGGCTCGCCGACCTCGTCGGCAGCTTCCTCAACACGGTCGTGCTGCGCACCGACACCGCGGGCGACCCGACCTTCACCGAGCTGCTGGCCCGGGTCCGGGAGACCACGCTGCGCGCCCTCGACCGGCAGGAGGTCCCCTACGACGAGGTCGCCCGCGCCACGGGCCTGCCCGTCGGGGGACCGCAGGTCATGGTGGTCCACCACGAGCAGGCCGACACGGCCCTGCTGGAGGGCGGCGCGGGCACGCTGGACGTGGTGCCGACCGGCTGGTCCCGGGCCGAGCTGACCCTCGGCTTCCACGAACCGCGCGGCGACGGCCCCGTGCACTGCGCCCTGACCCACGCCACCGGCCTGCTCGGCGCCGACGGGGCCCGGAGGCTCGCCGACGAATTCCAGCGGCTGCTGCGCACCGTGGCGGCCCGTCCGGAGCAGTCCCTGTCCGAGCTGTTCACCGCATCGTCCCCGAGGAGCGACCACGCATGACGACCAACCCGTTCGAGGACCCGCAGGGCACCTTCCTGGTCCTGGTCAACGACGAGAACCAGCACTCGGTGTGGCCGTCCTTCGCCGACGTCCCGGCCGGCTGGCGCACGGTCGCCGGGCCGGACACCCGTGAGGCCTGCCTCGGGTACGTGGAGGAGCACTGGACCGACCTGCGCCCGGCGAGCCTGGCCGCCCGGCAGGAGTGACCGGCCCCCACGCACGACCGCGGCCCGCGGAGGGAGACCTCCGCGGGCCGCGGTCGTGCGTGGGGGCCGGTGCGGACGGCCCGCCGGGCGGGGGGCCTACCGGCCCCCGCCGAGCGCGGAACCGGCCTCGGAGCGGTCCGAGGGGCCGGGCGCGGGCACGTCCGCGGTGGCGTGACCGGCCGCCCGCGCGCCCGTCGCCAACGGGACGTCCGCCTCCTGCCGGCTGTCCGACCACGCGGCCCACAGCTCCGCGTACCGGCCTCCGGCCGCGACCAGTTCGGTGTGGGTGCCGGTCTCGACGACCCTGCCCCCGTCGAGGACGACGACCCGGTCGGCGGCGGCCGCCTGGGGGAGGCGGTGGGCGACGACCACGCCGGTACGGCCTTCCAGGGCGCGCTCGGCCGCCTCCTCCAGCACCCGGGCGCCGGCACTGCCCGCGTCGGCGGTCGCCTCGTCCAGGATGGCGATCGGCGGATCCGCCAGCACCAGCCGCGCCAGCGCCACGTGCTGGGCCTGCGCGACCGTCAGCCGGTGGCCGCCCTCGCCCACCACGGTGGCGAGGCCCTCGGGCAGGGCCTCCGCCCAGTCGAGGGCGCCCACCGTGGCGAGGGCGCGCCGCAGCTCCTCGTCGGTGGCGTCCGGCCGGGCCAGGCGCAGGTCGGCGCCGAGCGGACCGGCGAAGACGTGCACCTCCTGGCTGATGAGGGTCACCGCGCGCCGGACGCCCTCCGGGCCCAGCTCGCGCACGTCGACCCCGCCGAGGGAGATCGATCCGGCGGTCGGCGTGTGGATGCCGGCGATGACCTTGGCCAGGGTGGTCTTGCCCGCGCCGCTCGCACCGACCAGCGCCACCCGCTCCCCGCCGCGCACGTCGAGGGTGATGCCGGACAGCACCGGGCGTCCGTCGGCGTACGCGTGGCCGAGGCCGGTCACCCGGACGGCGCCGTCGGCCGGTGCCCTCCCGCCCTCCGGGGTCCGCTCGGCGGGCAGGTTCGCCACGCCGATGAGGCGGGCGAAGCTCGCGCCGGCGGACTGGGCGTCGTCGATGAGGTAGAGGGCGGCGTTGACCGGGTTGAAGAGGCTGTGGAAGTACAGGGCGGCGGCGGTGGCGGTGCCGATGCTCACGGACCCGTTCCGGACGAGGAGGAAGCCGGTGCCGAGCATGGCGGCGAGGCCGAGGAACTCGGCCAGGTTCAGCCGGGAGAAGAACCCGGTGACGATGTGCAGCCCGCGCAGCGCCACGTCGCGCGCGGCCCCCGACCGCTCCTCCAGGAGCGCGGCGTGCGGCCCGTTGAGCCGGAAGGCCCGTACGGTGCGCACCCCGCCGATGCTGTCGAGCAGCTGGTGCTGGAGCGCTCCGGTGGCGACGCGGTGCTTCGCGTACACGGGCGCGGCCCGGCGCAGGTACCAGCGGACGGACAGGATCTGGACGGGCACCGCGAGGAGCGCGGCCAGCAGGAACCGCCAGTCCAGGACGGCGAGGCCGGCCAGGGTGAGGACGATCGTCAGCGCGGAGCGGGTGAACTCCGGGAGCGCCTGGCGCACCGACTTGGCGATCATGGAGACGTCGCTGGTGACCCGGGAGACCAGGTCCCCGGAGCCGGCCGCCTCGACGCGTTCGAGGGGCAGCCGCAGCGCCCGCTCGATGAACCGCTCGCGCACGGTGGCGAGCACCGTCTCGCCGAGCCGGGCCACCAGCACGCCGCCGGCCACGGCCGCGGCGCCCCGCGCCAGGGCCACCACGACGAGCAGGACCAGCGGGACCGTCAGGGCCCGCGGTCCCTCGCGCTCCACCACGAGGTCGACGATGTGGCCGAGCAGCGGGGCGGTCAGCAGGCCGATCCCGGTGCCGGCGACGAGCACGAGGGCGGCGGCGACGGCCAGGAGCCGGTGGCCGCGCAGGATCACCCGCAGCGCCGCCAGGCTCTCCGCGCCGCCGGCCGTCGGGAGGAGCGCGCGGCCCGCGTGGTCCGTGCTGGTTCCGCTCATGTCGGTCTCCGTCTGCGTGTCGCCGGTCGGGGGCGTGGTCTCCGTGACGTCCGCGCGGTCGTCGTGCAGGGCGGTCATGCGAGCACCGCCCTGCGGTAGGTCTCGTTCGCGGTGACGAGTTCGGCGTGCCGTCCCTCGGCCGTCACGGTCCCCCCGTCGAGGACGACCACCCGGTCCGTCACCGCGAGGAGCGCCGGACTGGTCGTGACCAGGACGGTGGTCAGCCCCCGGCGGCTCTCCCGCAGGCGGGCGGCGATCCGGGACTCGGTGACCGTGTCCACGGCCGTGGTGGGGTCGTGCAGGACGAGGACCGGGCGGTCGGTGGCGAGCGCCCGGGCGAGCGCGACGCGCTGGCGCTGCCCGCCGGAGAGGGACCGGCCGCGCTCGGCGAGCACCGTGTCCCCGCCGTCCGGCAGCAGCCGGGTCACCTCGTCCGCCGTGGAGGCGGTCAGGGCGGCCTCGACCGACTCCGGGCCGGCGGCCCCCGCCCGCACGTTGTCCAGGAGGCTGCTCTCGAACAGGTCGGCGTCGTGGGGGGAGACGAGCACGCGGCGGCGCAGCAGGTCCGGGTCGAGCTCGGTCAGCGGCACGCCGTCGAGTTCGACGTGCCCGTCGGAGGGGTCCGTCTCGCGGGCGAGGGCGAGGAGGAGGTCCTGGGCGGCGGCCGGATCGCGGGTCACGACGCCGGTGAGGCTGCCGGCCGGGAGGTCGAGGTCGACCCCGCGCAGGTCGCCCAGGTGGACGTTGCGCAGCCGGACGTGCCCGGCGGTGGCGCCGTCGGGGGTCCGCTCGCCGCCGGTGACGGCGGCGGGGGAGGCGAGGACCTCGGCGATGCGGCGGGCGGAGGCCCGGGCCTGGGCGAACTCGGCGTTGGCGTAGGCGAGGAGCTGGAAGGGGGCGAGGAGGAACTGCGCGAGTCCGACCGCGGCGACCAGGTCGCCGACGCTGATGCTGCCGTTCATCGCCAGGTAGGCGCCGACGATGCCGATGACCGCGATGAAGACGCCGGTCAGGGCGAGGAGCGCGCCTTCGTGGCCGGCG
This sequence comes from Streptomyces omiyaensis, assembly GCF_014650895.1. Classification (GTDB taxonomy): domain Bacteria; phylum Actinomycetota; class Actinomycetes; order Streptomycetales; family Streptomycetaceae; genus Streptomyces; species Streptomyces omiyaensis. Next base: position 98,452 of record NZ_BMVV01000005.1, on the reverse strand, counting down.
CGGCTGCGGGCCGCCCGCAGCGCCGCGGCCAGTGACTCCTGGCTGGTGGTGCGGTAGCGGGCCACGGCCGCGGACTCGGCGCCCATGCCCTTGAGGACGCGGAGGCCGGAGACCAGGTCGGCGGCGACGCCGGAGGCGTGCGCGGCGCTCTCCTGCTCGGTCTCGCTGCGCTGCTCCAGGGGCCGGCTGATGCGGTGGCCGAGCCAGAGCAGGGGCGGGATGCCGAGGAGGACGAGCAGGCCGAGCGGGACGGAGATCCTCAGCAGGGCGACGGCGCTGACCACGAGCGCGGCGATCGCCGCGCAGCCGTAGGGGAGCACGGTGGCGACGGAGCCGACGCGGCGGGCGTCGTTGGTGGCGATGCTGGTGAGCGCGCCGGGCAGGCGGTCGGCGTCGGCGCCGCCGCGCGGGTCGAGGACGCGGGCGCCGAGTTCGAGGCGGAGCCGGTGGGCGGCGTGTTCCCCGGCGCCCTCGGCGATCCTGGCGCTCGTCCGGTAGCAGGTGGACAGCACGAGGAAGAGGACGCCCAGGAGCAGCAGCCAGCGCAGCAGGGCCTGGGTGGAGCCGGTGGCGAACGCCGAGTCGATGGCGGCGCCGATGACCACGGGGACCAGCGCCTCGCACGCCTGGTGGATCATGCCGAGCGCGGACGCCGGGACGACCCTTCGGCGCTGGCCTCTGATCGCCTCGCGGAGGACGAGTCCTCCGGTCGGTCCTCCAACGGGCATGGGACCCTCCATCCGGAGTCATGGGAAAGTTAGGTAAGGCTATCCTGAAGGTCGAGCAGGCGTGGTGCGGCCGAACGTTCCTGCGGGTGAGCGCCCTGACGGGCCATCTCGCCCTGCGCGCAGGCGCGTTGACCCACCGACCACGTTCGGTTAGCCTCGCCTAAGTTGCAAGCCTCGGGTGCGTCGAACCGCCACCTCATCCCTACAGCGCGCGAACGCCCGTGGTACGCGCGCACCGCCGTCAGGGGGAAAAGTCGTTGCCGGTCGAAATCCGGGCGGTGTCCGACGCGGAGGCCGCCCCCGCCGCCCTGCCCGCACCACGCCGCGGCGCCACCGCGCTGCGGGGCGCCGGACTGCTCGTCGTCCTGGCCGCGCTGGTCCTGGTGGGTCTGCTGAGCGTGTGGACGGGCACGCGGGGGATCGCGTTCTCCGCCACGTGGAGCGCGCTCTGGAACCCCGACGGATCCGAGACCTCGGTCATCATCCACGACTACCGCATCCCCCGGACCCTGCTCGGACTGCTCGTCGGCGCGGCCCTGGGACTGTCGGGCGCGCTCATGCAGGCGCTGACCCGCAACCCGCTCGCGGAACCGGGACTGCTCGGCATCAGCCTCGGCTCCTCCGCCGGCGTCGTCGTCGCCATCGCCTTCCTGGGGGTGGGATCCGTCCTCGGGTACGTGTGGTTCGCCTTCCTCGGCGCGGCCCTCGCCTCCGCGGTCGTCCACCTGCTCGGCTCGGCCGGACGCCAGCTCGCGACCCCCGACCGCCTGGTGGTCGCCGGCGCCGCGGTGACGGCGGTGCTGTACGCCTTCAACTCGGCGGTCCTGCTGCTGAACCCGCGCGCCTTCGACCAGTTCCGCTTCTGGACGGTGGGCTCGCTCGCCGGCCGGTACCTCGACGTCGTGTACGTGGTCCTGCCGTTCGTGGCGACCGGACTGGTGATCGCCCTGCTGCTCGGCCCCTCGCTCAACGCCCTCGCCCTGGGCGACCAGATGGGCCGGGCGCTGGGCGTGAACGTCCACCGGACCCGGATCCTCGGCGCCGTCGGCGTCATGCTGCTCTGCGGCGCCGCGACCGCCGCCGCCGGACCGATCGCCTTCGTCGGCCTCGTCGTCCCGCACCTCGCGCGCTTCGTCGTCGGCCCGGACCAGCGCTGGGTGCTCGCCTATTCGATGCTGCTCGCCCCCGTCCTGCTCATCGGCGCGGACGTCCTGGGCCGGGTGATGGGCGCGCCGGGCGAGGTCCAGGTGGGCATCGTCACCGCGTTCCTGGGCGCACCCGTCTTCCTCGCGCTGTGCCGACGCCGAAAGCTGGTCATGCTGTGAGCACCGCACACGACACGCCCCCCGCCCCTCCGGCGCCCGCGACCGCCGCAGGCCGCCGGGTCCACCGGCCGCGCGTGATCACCGGAACCGTCCTGCGCGCCGGCGGACTGTCGGTACGGGTACGGGGCCGGGCCCTCGTCGTGACGGCCGCGGCCCTCGCCGCCCTGGTCGCGGTCGCGCTCGTCAGCCTCACGACCGGCGACTACGAGCTGTCCGTCGGCGAGGTCGTCCGGGCACTGGCCGGACAGGACTCGGGCGGCGCCGACTTCATCGTCAACACCCTGCGCCTGCCCCGCCTGCTCACCGCCCTCGCGGTCGGCGCCGCCCTCGCCGTCAGCGGCGCGCTCCTGACCAGCCTGACCGGCAACGCGCTGGGCAGCCCGGACGTCATCGGCTTCACCAACGGTTCGGCCGTCGGCGCGCTCACCGTCATCATCCTGATGCACGGCAGCATGACCCAGATCGCGGCCGGCGCCCTCGTCGGAGGCCTCGCCACCGCCGCCGCCGTCCACCTCCTCATGCTCGGCCGCGGACTGCACGGCTTCCGCCTGATCGTCACCGGCATCGGCGTCAGCGCCCTCCTCCTCGCCGTCAACTCCTACCTGATCACCCGGGCGACCTTCCAGGAGGCCCTGGAGGCCCAGGCGTGGCTGATCGGCAGCCTCGGCAACCGCGGCTGGATCCACGCCCAGGCCATCCTCCTGGCCTGCGCGGTCCTCCTCCCGCCCGCCTTCGTCCTCTCCCGCCGGCTCTCCATGGTCGAGATGGGCGACCTCACCGCCACCGCCCTCGGCGTGGACGTCACCCGCACCCGCGCGACGCTCCTCGTCGTCAGCGTCGCCCTGGCCGCCTTCGCCACCGCCGTGACCGGCCCGATCTGGTTCATCGCCCTGGCCGCGCCCCAGCTCGCCCGGCGCCTGACCCGCACCGCCGGCCCCGCCCTGCTGCCCGCCGCGCTCACCGGCGCGCTGCTCCTCGCCGGCAGCGACCTCGCCGCCCAGCGCCTGTTCGCCCCGGCCCTCCTCCCCGTCGGCACGGCCACCGGCACCATCGGCGGGCTGTACCTGATCTGGCTGTTGATCACCGAGTCGCGAAAGAGCCGCGCATGACAGCAACGCACACCCCCACGCCCCGGCTGCGCGCCGAGGACCTGACGCTCTCCTACGACCAGCGGACGGTCGCCACCCACCTCGGCGTCGACATCCCGGACCACTCCTTCACCGTCATCATCGGACCCAACGCCTGCGGCAAGTCCACCCTCCTCAAGGCGCTCGCCCGGATGCTGAAGCCCCGCCACGGGCAGGTCTACCTCGACGGCGCCGCCATCGCCTCGTACCGCTCCCGCGAGGTCGCCCGCCGCATCGGACTCCTCCCGCAGACCTCCACGGCCCCCGGCGGCATCACCGTCGGCGACCTCGTCGCCCGCGGCCGCTACCCCCACCAGGGGCTCCTCAAGCAGTGGTCCGCCGACGACGAGACGGCCGTCGTCGACGCCATGCGGCAGACCGGCGTCCTCGAACTCGCCGACCGGCCCGTCGACGACCTCTCCGGCGGCCAGCGCCAGCGCGTCTGGCTCTCCATGGTCCTCGCCCAGCAGACCTCGCTGCTCCTCCTCGACGAGCCCACCACCTTCCTCGACATCGCCCACCAGGTGGACGTCCTCGACCTCTGCGCCGACCTCCACGCCCGCAAGGGCCACACCGTCGTCGCCGTCCTGCACGACCTCAACCAGGCCTGCCGCTACGCCACCCACCTCGTCGTCATGCGCCCCGGCGGCACCGTCGCCGCCGAAGGCGCCCCCGCCGACGTCATGACCGCGGAACTCGTCGAGGACGTCTTCGGCCTGGCCTGCCGCATCATCGACGACCCCGAGACCGGCACCCCCCTCATGATCCCCGCCGCACCCCGGCGGTTCGCGCCCGAGGACGGCGAAGGGCACGGCCGGTCGCCCGAATCCGTGATGGCCGAACCCCGTTAGGACGGACAGCCCATGATGCTCTGTACGAGGCTGACGAACGCGAACATCCTCACCATGGACCCGGACCACCCGGTCGCCCGCGACCTGGGCATCTGGCGGGGCCGCGTCGTCGGCGTGGACGAGGCCGTGACCTCGCTGCCCGCCCGGGAGGTCGTCGACCTCCAGGGGGCCACCGTGCTGCCGGGGTTCATCGACAGCCACGTGCACCTCTCGTGGGCCGGACTCAAGGCGCGCACCCCCAGCATCGCCGGGCTCACCCGCGTGGAGGAGGTCCTCCGGGCCGTGGAGGAGGCGGCCACGCGCGGCGGCGGACCCGGCTCCTGGGTCGCCATCGGCGGCTACGACCAGCGGGTCCTCGGCCGGCACCTCACCGCCGCCGAACTGGACCGGGTCGGCCACGGGCGCCGGATCTTCCTCATGCACGACTCCGGCCACGCCTGCGTCGTCAACACCGCGGTGCTCGACCTGCTCCCTGCCGACGTCCCCCACGAGGACGGCCTCCTCGTGGAGGGCGCCATGGGCGCCGCGCGGAAGCTGCGGCTGCCGTACTCCCAGGCCGAGCTCGCCGACGCCATCGAGCACGCCGGCCGCGCCTGCCTCGCGGAGGGCATCACGGCCTGCGCCGAGGCCGGCATCGGCGGAGGGCTGCTCGGGCACAGCGCCGTCGAGCTCGGCGCGTACCAGCTCCTGCGCGACGAGGGCCGGCTGCCCCTGAGGGTCCAGCTCATGCCCGGCGGCGACACCCTGAAGCCGGTCCGCGCCCACGAGCACGACGGCATACCCCGCGCGCTCGACCTCGGTCTGCGCACCGGCTTCGGCGACGACTGGCTCTCCGTCGGCGCGCTCAAGATCTACACCGACGGCGGGATGATGGCCCGGACGGCCGCCCTCACCGAGCCGTACGAGGGGACGGAGCACACCGGACAGCTCCAGGACGACCCCGAACGGCTCACCGACCTCATCGTGGACGGCCACCTCGCCGGCTGGCAGCTCGCCGTGCACGCCATCGGCGACCGCGCGGCCGACCTCGCCCTCGACGCCCTGGAGCAGGCGCAGAAGGCGCGCCCCCGCCCCGACGCCCGGCACCGCGTCGAGCACGCCGGGCTGATCCGCCCCGACCAGCTCCCGCGCTTCGCCCGGCTCGGCGTCAGCGCGGTGGTCCAGCCCAACTTCCTGCGCTACTTCGGCGACGACTACGCCGACGTCATGGGGGAGCGGCGGGCCCCCTGGATGTACCGGGGCCGCGGCTTCCTCGACCACGGCGTGACCCTCGTCGGCAGCTCCGACCGGCCCGTCACGGACGGCTCCCCGCTGCGCGCCGTCCAGTTCATGGTCGAGCGCACCTCCGTCTCCGGCCGGCCGATCGGACCCGACGAGGCCGTCACCGTGGACGAGGCGCTGCGGGCCTACACCGTCGCCGGCGCGTACGCCTGCCGCTGGGACGACAGCGCGGGCGTCCTCGCCCCGGGGAAGCGCGCCGACCTCGTCGTGCTGGGGGACGACCCGCGGCGCGTCGACCCCTCCCGGATCGGCGGGATCGAGGTCGTGTCGACCGTCGTCGACGGCCGCGAGGCCACCGGGGAGGCCAGGCCGTGAGCGGCGACGGAAACCTCCCGGAGCGCTTCGCCGAGCTGTGGGAGCCCCCGGCCGTGCCGCCGCGCTGGGTCATCTGGCACACGGGCGCCGACGAACCGATGGTCTTCGACCGGAGCTCCAACCTCCCGGTCGACGTCGACGACCGGCTCCTCCCGGAAGTCCTGCGCCGCATGCGGACGGCCGGAGCCCCGGAGACCGACGACTACCCGGGCGGCCCCTGCGCGTAGCACCCCGCCCGCCGGGCCGGCACCGGCCCGGCCCCTCCGCGCTGTGGCTCCGGCGGGCTCGGTCCCTCCGTCCGTGGCCTGCCGGGTCCGGCCTTCCGGTCGTGTGGCCCCGCCGTGCCCGGCTCCTCCGGCGGTGGTTCTGCCGGGTCCGGCCTCCCGGTCCCGTGGCCCCGCCGGGTCCGGTCCTTCCGCCCCCGGTCCCGCGGGCATGCCGACGGCACCTCACCGGGCGGGTCGCCCCGTCCGGTGAGGTGCCGTGATGCCGGCCGCGCCGGCGGGCCGCGGTGTCACGGCCCGTCCGCTCGCGCCGCCGTCAGGTGCCGCCGTCCGCCGAGGCGTCGAGGATCCCGGGGAGGGCCGACACGAGGGCCGCGGCCTCTTCCTCCTCCAGCGTCAGGGCGGGGGCCAGCCGGACGACGGCGGGTCCCGCCGCGTTCACCAGGAAGCCGGCGTCCTGCGCGGCCCGCCGGACCCGCTCGGCGACCGGCTCGGCGAGGACGATCGCCAGGAGCAGCCCGGCCCCCCGCACCTCGCGGACCAGGGGGTGCCCCGACGTCTCGACGCCGCGCCGCAGCAGGGCTCCCACCCGCGCGACCCGGGCGAGCAGCCCTTCCTTCTCGATGGTCTCCAGGACCGCGAGCCCGGCCGCGCACGCCAGGGGGTTGCCGCCGAAGGTGGAGCCGTGCTGACCGGGGGTCAGCAGCTCCGCGGCCGCGCCGAAGGCGACCGCGGCGCCGATCGGCAGTCCGCCGCCGAGCCCCTTGGCCAGGACGACCACATCGGGGTCGACGCCGGGGTCCGCCTGGTGCGCGAACCACCGGCCGGTGCGGCCGATCCCGGTCTGCACCTCGTCGAGGACGAGGAGGCTGCCCGCGGCCCGGGTGATCGCGCGCGCGGCGCGCAGGTACCCCTCGGGGGCGGGAAGGACCCCGCCCTCGCCCTGGACCGGTTCGAGCACCACGGCCGCGGTCCGCTCCGTGACGGCCGCGCGGAGCGCCGCCACGTCGCCGAAGGGGACGTGCGTCACCTCTCCCGGCAGGGGCAGGAAGGGCGCGCGCTTGGCGGGCTGGCCGGTGAGGGCCAGCGCTCCCACGGTCCGCCCGTGGAAGCCCCCCTCGGCCGCGACCAGGTGCGGACGCCCCGTCCTGCGGGCGATCTTGAAGGCGGCCTCGACCGCCTCGGCCCCCGAGTTCGCGAAGAACACCCGCCCCCCGCGCCCGGGGGCGCCCAGCAGCTCCAGGAGCCGCTCCGCGAGGGCGACGGGAGGCTCGGAGACGAACAGGTTCGACACGTGCCCGAGCCGGGCGGCCTGGTCGCGGACGGCCGTGACGAACGCCGGGTGGGCGTGGCCGAGGGCGTTGACCGCGATTCCGCCGGTGAAGTCGGTGTACGCGCGCCCGGACTCGTCCCACACCGTGCTGCCCTCACCCCTGACCAGGGCCAGCGGGGGAGTGCCGTAGGTGTCCATCATCGCCGCGCGCCACCGGTCGGCGAGCGCCGGCGTCGTGCTGTCGGGAATCATGCGTGGTCCTCCTCGGCGCGGGGCCCGGCCGGCCCGGTCGTGTCGTCCGGCACCACCGTCGTGCCGGGGCCGTGCTCGGCGGCGATGCCGTCCAGGAGCGCGTGCGGCACCCGGCCGTCGATGACCTGGGCCCTGCCGACGCCCGCGCGCACCGCCCGCAGACAGCCCTCCATCTTCGGCAGCATGCCGCTCGCGAGGCCCGGCAGCAGTCCGTCCAGCTCCGCGGCCGTCAGCCGCTCGATCACCTCGGTGCTGTGCGGCCAGTCCGCGTACAGCCCCCGGACGTCGGTGAGCACCACGAGCCGGTCGGCGCCGAGCGCGACCGCCAGCGCCGAGGCCGCGAGATCCGCGTTGACGTTGTAGACCTGGTGGTCGTCCCCCCGCGCGATCGGGGAGACGACCGGGATGCGGCCCCCGCCCAGTAAGGCCCGGACGGCGTCCGGCGCCACGGCCACGACCTCGCCCACCAGGCCGATGTCCACGGGGCGTCCGTCGACCTCGGCGCGGCGCCGCACCGCGGTGAGCGTGTGCGCGTCCTCTCCCGACAGGCCCACGGCGAGCGGGCCGTGGGCGTTGATCGCCCCGACGAGTTCGCGCTGGATGCGCCCCGTCAGCACCATCCGGACCACGTCCATGGTCTCCGGCGTCGTCACCCGCAGCCCCGCCTCGAACCTGGTCTCCAGACCGAGCCGGTCGAGCATGGCGCTGATCTGGGGTCCGCCCCCGTGTACCACGACCGGCCGCACGCCGGCGCGCCACAGCTCCACGACGTCGCGGGCGAACGCCTCCAGGAGCGCCCCGTCCACCATGGCGTTGCCGCCGAACTTCACGACGACCGTGCGGCCCCGCAGCTCCTCGCGCCAGCGGGCCGCCGCGGCCGGCGGGGCGGCCGGCGCGACCGGGCGCGCGACTGTCGTACCCATCGGTGTCCCCCTCCCGCTCACGAGCTGTAGGCGCTGTTCTCGTGGACGTACTCGGCCGTGAGGTCGTTGGTCCAGACGACCGCAGAGGCGTCACCGGCGCGCAGGTCGACCGTGACGGTGATCCGGCGGCCGGAGAGGACCGCCTTCTCCCGGGGCTCGCCCGCCGCGCCGTCCCGGCACACCCAGACGCCGTTGATCGCCACGTCCAGCCGGTCGGGGTCGAAGACGGCGTCCGTCGTGCCGATCGCCGAGAGCACCCGGCCCCAGTTGGGGTCCTCCCCGTGCAGCGCGCACTTGAGGAGGTTGTTGCGGGCCACGGAGCGGCCGACGGTGACGGCGTCCCGTTCCGTGGCCGCGCCGACCACCTCGATCTCGATCTCCTTCGACGCCCCTTCGGCGTCCGCGACGAGCTGCCGCGCCAGGTCGGCGCAGACGGCGTGCACGGCCTCGGTGAACTCGCCGGCGTCCGGGACCTCGCCCGAGGCGCCGGAGGCGAGCAGCAGGACGGTGTCGTTGGTGGACATGCAGCCGTCCGAGTCCACCCGGTCGAAGGTCGTGCGGACGGCCGCGCGCAGCGCGGAGTCGAGCAGCGCGCCGCTCGCGTCGGCGTCCGTGGTGAGGACGACGAGCATCGTGGCGAGTCCGGGGGCGAGCATGCCCGCGCCCTTCGCCATGCCGCCGACCGTCCAGCCGGACCGTGCGACGGCGGCGGTCTTGTGCACCGAGTCCGTCGTCATGACGGCCCTGGCGGCGTCCCCGCCGCCGAGGGGCGACAGCGCGTCCGCCGCGGTGCCTATGCCGGCCCGGACGCGGTCCATGGGCAGCCGGACGCCGATCAGGCCGGTGGAGCAGACGGCGACCTCGTCCGGGTCCACGCCCACCGCGTCCGCCGTGCGTTCGGCCATGGCCCTGGTGTCGAGCGCGCCCGCCTCGCCGGTGCAGGCGTTGGCCCCGCCGGAGTTGAGGACGACGGCGGAGACCCGCCGGCCGGCGAGGACGCGCCGGGACCAGCGGACCGGCGCCGCCTGCACGCGGTTCGAGGTGAACACCCCGGCGGCGGCGCGGGACGGTCCCCGGTTCACCACCAGGGCGAGGTCGGGGCTCCCGGACTCCTTGATCCCGGCGGCCACGCCGCTCGCGAGGAACCCCTGGGCAGCGGTGACGGTCACAGTGCCTCTCCGTTCGCTTCTTCGCCCGCGTGGCGCGGGGACCTTGGCTTCGTCGTCCGCGGATCCGCGGACGGGCCCGCACCCGCGGGGGGCGTGGGGAGGTGTCCGCTCACGGAGCCACTCCGTCCGTGGGCAGGCCCAGTCGCTCCGGCAGGCCGAGGGCGACGTTCATGCACTGCACCGCGCCACCGGCGGTGCCCTTGGTCAGGTTGTCGATCGCGCTCACACAGATCAGGCGGCGCGCCCCGGGGTCCACGGCCACCTGGAGCAGGGCGGTGTTGGAGCCGAGGACCGAAGCGGTGGAGGGCCACCGGCCGGGCGGGAGCACCTGGACGAACGGTTCGTCGGCGTAGACCGCCTCGTAGACCGCGCGCACCTCCTCCTCGCTCCCGCCGGCGGTGCCGGGCCGGAGCCGGGCCGAGCAGGTGGCGAGGATGCCGCGCGGCATGGGGGCGAGCGTGGGGGTGAAGGACACGGTCACGTGCTCGCCGGCCGCCAGGGAGAGGTTCTGGGTGAGTTCGGGGGTGTGCCGGTGACCGCCGCCGACCCCGTACGGCGTCATCGACCCCATCACCTCGGCGCCGAGCAGATGGGGGCGGAGCGCCCGTCCGGCGCCCGAGGTGCCGCTGGCCGCGACGACCACGGCCTCGGGTTCCACCAGGCGGTGCGTGTAGGCGGGGAACAGCGCCAGGGTCACCGCGGTGGGGAAGCAGCCGGGGACGGCGATGCGGGTGGCGCCCTCGAGTTCGTCGCGGGCGCCCGGGAGTTCGGGGAGTCCGTACGGCCACGTGCCCGCGTGCGCGGAGCCGTAGAACCGCCGCCAGGCGGCCGGATCGCGCAGGCGGAAGTCGGCGCCGCAGTCGATGACGAGGGTGTCCGGTGCCAACTCCGCAGCCAGGGAGGCCGACTGGCCGTGCGGGAGGGCGAGGAAGACCACGTCGTGCCCGGACAGGTTCTCCGCCGTGGTCTCCTCCAGGACCCGGTCGGCCAGGCTGTGCGCTTGCGGGTGTGCCTCCCCGAGTGTCCGGCCCGCGCTGCTGTGCGCGGTGACGGTGCCGATCTCCACCTCGGGGTGCGAGGTGAGCAGACGCAGGATCTCTCCGCCGGCGTAGCCACTGGCTCCGGCCACCGCGACCCGTAGGGCCATGTTCTTCCGTCTCCTGTTGTCGAGGTGCGGTTGGAAAGGGGACGCCGTCACGCGTCGCGCGGGGCGCGGCCGAGCAGCAGGTCGCGCAGGAGCGCGTCGGTCGTGCAGACCACACCGCTGCGCGCGGCCCAGCGCAGGGCCATGGCGTGCTCCTCGGCGGAGAAGTCCGCCACGGCGTCGGCGACGACGAAGGGCTGGATGTCGTTCATGAAGGCGTCCGCCGCGGTCAGCAGGACGCCGAGGTGGGCGTAGACGCCGCAGACGATCAGCTGGTCGCGGCCCTCCTCGCGGAGCACGCGGCCGAGGTGGCTGCGGAGGAAGGCGTTGGCGCGCACGTGGGGCAGCACGTGCTCGCCGGTGCGGGGGGCGAGCGGGGCCACGAACGCGGACTCCTCGGGGTCGTCCCCGATGCCCGGGCCCCACACCTCGCCCACGAGGCCGCGCCGGCCGGGCGACTGGCCCGCCGGTTCGGCGGTGAAGACGACCGGCATGCCGAGCGTGCCCGCGAGCTCCCGCAGCGCGGCGATGTTCTCGACGAGTTCCACGACGGGCGACCGCCCCGCGGGGAAGGCCCGGACGAAGTGGTGCTGCATGTCGTGGACGAGGAGCGCGGCCCGCGCGGGGTCGACGCTCCAGGAGGCGCACGAGCGGGGGAGCGCGGTCCGGTCCGGCATGGGGTAGGACTCGATGACAGGCAAGCCCATGAAGGGTCCCTCCCCGGCGAACCGGCTCGTGGTCGAGCCCGTGGAACCGAACTGGTGGGTGGGGCCGGCGACGTGCGGTGCGCCGGCCGTGGCGTGGACGGGGTGGCGGCGGTTCCGTCAGGGACGGGACCGCGCGGAGGAGTGGTGCGGGCACCGGCAGGGCGCCGACAGCAGCCGCCGGATCCGCTCGCCCGCCTCCGCGGCGTCGCGGGCGGGGGCCGGGAACGGCAGACGGAGGTCGCGGTGGCCGCCGTCGTACTCGCAGCGGAGCGTGAGCGAGCGGCTGTCCAGGGCGTAGGGAACGACCCGGACGACGCCGGCGGGAAGCCGGTGTCCGGCCAGGGCCGGCAGCCGCCGCGTCAGGTCGGCGTGGGCGTCGGCGAGATGGGTCAGCAGGGCGGCCTCCTCGACGGCGAGGGGGTCGGCCTCCGCCCGGGCCAGTTCCCCGGGTCCCACGTCCACCGCTCCCGCCGGAGTGCCGAGCCGGACGAGGGTGGCCTCCAGGCGCAGGTCGTCGCCGTCCGCCGGGGTGAGGCGGCCGAAGACGCTCACCCTCGCCCGTACGCGGCGGCGGACGGCGGCCGGGGCGATGTCGGTGAACTCCAGCAGGGCGGCCCGGCCGCCGCGGGGCGCCTCGGCGGGGTCACGGTCCGGCGGGGTGTCGTTCCGGAGGTGGAGGGTGATGGCCCCGTCGGGGCCGACGGTGTGCATGCCGATCAGGTCGTACTCCTGCCCGGCGGTCCTGAGGGACAGCGAGACCGCGCGCGCCAGGACGGTGCGCACGTGCTCCGCCGCGCTCGGCCCGGTGGGGGCGACGGTGCCATGCGTGCTCAACGGGACTCCCTGCGGACGAAGGGGCGAACGGACACGGGGGCGGACGGGCGAGGGCGCGCGAGCAGCCGAACCAGCCTCAATTGAGGTAAGGCTAACCTTAGTTGCACCTCGCGGACTGCCTAGGGATGGAGGCGGAACGTGACGCACATCACAATCTCTGGGCCGGGATGCGCGGGGCCGGTTCAGGCGAACAGGCGGGAGTGGGACGCGCGCCGCGCCGTGGTCAGCAGGGAGCGGATGCGGGGGCCGACCTGGTCGGCGTCCGCGAGGGGCGTGGGGAACGGCAGGCGAAGATCGTGCCGGCCGCCGGGGCGTTCGAGGCGGAGGGTGATGCCGTAGCGGTCGATCGCGAGCGGCAGGGCGCGGACGAGGTCGCGCTTGAGGTCCGACGCGGCGAGGCGGAGCAGCCGGGTGACCAGGTCGGGGTGGTCGGCGACGAGGTGGTGGAGCATCGCCGCCTCGCATCCCGCGAGGGGGTCGGGCTCCGCCGTCGCCAGCCGGTCGAGCGGGACGTACGTGCGCCCGTCGGCGTCCTCCAGGACCGCCTGACCGAGGGTCACGCACGTGCTTCCGGCGGCCTCCGGCCCGTAGGGGGAGGTGACGAGGCCCGTGAGGGTCACCCGGGCGCGCACGCGGTCCCGCACGGGCGTGGGGGCGATGTCGGTGAGCTCGACGCGGATCGGGATCCGGGGCACCCCGTCGCCGAAGTCGTCGGTGGGCCCGTGGAGATGGAGGCGGCCCGTCGCGGGGGTGCCGTCGGTGTCGTGGACCTCGTGGCGGAGGCCGTCCGTCACGACGGTCATGGAGCGGGCCACCGCGATGACCGACCGCATGCGCTCGGCGGGGGTCGGCCGCGTGGCGCGGGCAGTGCGAAGTCGCATGGATCCCTCCAGGGACACGAGAGGAGCGAGAATCAACTTAGGTAAGCCTAACTTAACCTATCGCTCCCGGTGTCGGACCCCGGGCCCCGGACGGATCCTCCTGTGCCCCCGGTTCGCGCCCCTATTCGCACGCACTCGGCCCGGCGCGAGCGGGGACGCGGACGGCGGTGACGCCGGAACCGCGGCCTCCGTGCGCGGGCTGCCCCGTTTCGGGCCGGTTCGTGAACGCTGTATGTCACGCCGTCCCTGTCGCTGGTCCGTGCCCCGCCACTGTGTTTACGTAGCGGGGTGATCGTCCCCACGTCCCGCCGCCACGCGGGTCGCGCGTCCCGTACCGCGACCTGTTGTCGCGCCGCGCACTGACCTCACCCCGCCCCTCCTCCGGCGCCGCGCCCTCGGTCCCTCCCGAGCCGCCGGCCCCCGGGCCCGCGGACTCCCGCGCCCCCGGCTCCCGGGCCGTCCGCGTCGGCCGCACCCGCCCCGCGGGTCGCCCCGCTCCCCACCCGCAGCCCGACGTACAAGGGAAACCCACATGAGCCAGCCCCTCGACTCCGTCGCCGCCGGCCACACGCCCGACGGCGAGCCCGCCGGTCCCGACACCTCGGCCTGGTCCTTCGAGACCAAGCAGATCCACGCCGGCGCCTCGCCCGACCCGACCACCGGGGCCCGTGCGACGCCGATCTACCAGACGACGTCGTTCGTGTTCCGGGACACCCGGCACGCCGCCGACCTCTTCGCGCTCGCCGAGCCGGGCAACATCTACACCCGCATCCACAACCCCACGCAGGACGTCTTCGAACAGCGCGTCGCCGCGCTGGAGGGCGGGGTCGCGGCGGTGGCGCTGTCCTCCGGGCAGGCGGCGGAGACGCTGGCGATCCTGACCGTGGCGAGCGCCGGCGACCACATCGTCTCCAGCACCTCGCTGTACGGCGGCACGTACAACCTCTTCCGGCACACGCTGCCGAAGCTGGGCATCCAGGTGTCGTTCGTGGACGACCCCGACGACCCGGAGGCCTGGCGCGCGGCGATCCGGCCCACCACCAAGGCGCTGTTCGCGGAGACGCTCGGCAACCCGCGCGGCAACGTCCTGGACGTGCGGGCGGTCGCGGACGTGGCCCACGAGGCGGGCGTGCCCCTGATCGTGGACAACACGGTGCCCACCCCCTACCTGCTGCGGCCCATCGAGCACGGCGCCGACATCGTCGTGCACTCGGCGACGAAGTTCCTCGGCGGACACGGCACGGCCATCGCGGGCGTCGTCGTCGACGGCGGCACCTTCGACTTCGGTGCGCACGGCGAGCGCTTCCCGGACTTCGTCGAGCCCGACCCCAGCTACCACGGCCTGCGGTACTGGCCCGCGCTCGGGCCGGGCGCGTTCGCGGTGAAGCTGAGGGTGCAGCTGCTGCGCGACCTCGGCCCGGCGCTGTCCCCGCACTCCGCCTTCCTCCTGCTCCAGGGCGTGGAGACGCTGAGCCTGCGCATCGAACGGCACTCGCAGAACGCGCAGGCGCTCGCCGAGTGGCTGGAGCGGCGCGACGAGGTCGCCGCGGTCCACTATCCCGGCCTGCCGTCCAACCGCTGGCACGAGGCGGGCAAGCGCTACCTCCCGCGCGGTGCGGGCGCGGTGCTCTCCTTCGAGCTGCGCGACGGAGTCGAGGCGGGCAAGCGGTTCGTGGACGCGGTCGAGCTCTTCAGCCACCTCGCCAACATCGGTGACGTGCGCAGCCTCATCATCCACCCGGCGTCCACGACCCACAGCCAGCTGGACGAGGCGCAGCTGGTGGCCACCGGCACCTCGCCCGGCCTGGTGCGCCTGTCGGTCGGCATCGAGAACCTGGCCGACCTCAAGGCGGACCTGGAGGCCGGCTTCAGGGCGGCGAAGGGCGCGTCCTGAACACCGTCGTGACGCCGTCCGGGGTCCCCCTCCCGCCGGCCTCCGGGGCCTGGCGGGAGGGGGACCCGCCGGGGCGCCGCCGGTGGTACGTCCACGACGGGCCGCTGCCGCTGGAGGCCGGTGGCGAACTGCCGGGCCTGCGGCTCGCGTTCGAGACGTGGGGGCGGCTCGCGGCGGACCGCTCCAACGCGGTGCTGGTGCTGCACGCCCTGACCGGGGACAGCCACGTGGCGGGCCCGGCCGGCCCCGGGCATCCGACGCCGGGCTGGTGGGACGGTCTCGTCGGTCCGGGGCGTGCGCTCGACACGGACCGCTGGTTCGTCGTGGCCCCGAACGTGCTGGGCGGCTGCCAGGGCAGCACGGGGCCGTCGTCGCCCGGTCCGGACGGACGCCGCTGGGGCGGCGACTTCCCCTTCCTGACCCAGCGCGACCAGGTCGCGGCCGAGGCCCTGCTCGCCGACGCGCTCGGTGTCGACCGGTGGGCGCTGGTGGCGGGCGGATCGATGGGCGGCATGCGGGCGCTGGAGTGGGCCGTGGCGCACCCGGAGCGCGTGGACGCGCTGCTGCTGCTCGCCACGACGGCCGCCGCGAGCGCCGAGCAGATCGCCTGGGCGGGCATCCAGGCGCACGCCGTCCGCTCCGACCCCCACTGGCGCGGCGGCCACTACCACGACACCGGGAGGGGCCCCCACGCCGGACTCGGACTGGCACGGCGGCTGGCCCACGTCACCTACCGCAGCGAGCCGGAGCTCGCGGGGCGCTTCGGCCGTTCGCCGCAGCGGGCCGAGGACCCGTGGCACGGCGGCCGCTACCAGGTCGCGTCCTATCTCGACCACCACGCGGACAAGCTGGTGCGCCGCTTCGACGCGGGCAGCTACGTCGTCCTCAGCGAGGCGATGAACAGCCACGACATCGGACGCGACCGCGGTGGCACGCGGGCCGCCCTGGGCCGGGTGACCGCGCGGACGCTGGTGGCGGGCGTGGACACCGACCGCCTGTACCCGCCCGCGCAGCAGGCGGAGCTGGCGGCCGGCATCCCCTCCGCGGACCGTCCGCGGATGCTGGAATCGCCCTGCGGACACGACGGCTTCCTCATCGAGGTGGCCCAGGTGGCCTCCCTCGTGGACGAGCTGCTCCCCCGGGGCCTCCCCCCGGACCCTGGCTGAGACCTCCGCCGCGACCTCCGGACGGCGGCGGTGCCCCTGGGGGTCAGCGGCAGCGGGCGGTGAAGCCGTTCGCCGCGAGGCCGTGGCAGAAGGCCGCCCTGGCGGGGCCGTAGCGCGACAGCCGGCCGTCGACGAACCACGTGGTGTCCGGCGGGAAGTCGAAGGTGCCGTCGTCGACGCCGTCCCAGCCGTGGCGGAAGTCGAGGCCGATGTAGACCACCGAGCGGATCACGCCGCGCAGGTCGTGCTCGCCGGGGAGGTTGGGGATGGGCCCCCGGTAGTCCAGGAGGGAGAACAGGCGGTTCACCCACTGTTCGGCGCGGACCTGCTCGATGCCGTCGGTGGCGGTGCCGTCCGCCGTGAAGTTCATCAGCCCGGCCTCGGAGAGCACGACCGGCTTGGCGTGGTCGCGGGCGAACTTCACCAGCTTCAGGACGTTGCCGTCGTGGTCGAAGTTCCGCCAGACGGCGGCCGGATTGCCGTGCGCGTCGGTGCCGATGTACGCGTTGCGGCACTGGCTCGCCGCGATGTCGTAGTTCTGCGGCGGCGTGCCGTTGTAGAGGTAGCCGCGGTCGTGGATCGGCAGGCACAGCTCGTGGGCGAAGACGGACACCCCCATCCAGTCGACGGCGGCGTCCCCGGGGTACATCGCCTCGAACTCGCCCCGGACCGGGTGGAAGACGTACTCCAGGTTGTGCGCGCGGGAGCGGGCGTCCAGGTGCGCGGCGAGCCGGGCGAAGGCGTTCTTGTACGAGGAGCAGCTCGCGTCGGTGCAGTGGTGGAAGGAGCTGACCTCGTAGTCGAGGCGCAGCGTGAACCGGGCGGCGGGATGGGCGTCGGCGAAGGCGAGCAGCCGGTCGAGGGCGGCGGTGTGGCCGCCCGCGGCGATCTCGGCGGTGACCGCGCGCGAGCGGGCCGCCTTGGCGTTCTCGTCGCCGCCCGGGAAACCGGGCGGGTTGTCCTTCCAGCTGATCCCGACCTGGACCGTCCGGCCCTGCCGGGCCAGCATCGTGGCGTAGGCGCGGTGGTGGTCGCCCACCCAGTCGCCGCGCCGCAGCTCGTAGTAGACGGAGCCGCCGTCGGCGTCCTGCCCGTAGCTCTGGAAGTCGTCCCAGGCGGTCCGGGTGGACTGCCCGATGAGCAGCTCGGGCGCGGCGGCGGTGGCGGTGCGGGGTGCGGCGGGGGTGCGCGGACCGGCGTCGGCGCGGGCGGTGGCGGGGCCCGCGGGCAGGGCCGCCAGCACGGCGAGGGCGAGGGCGGCGAGGAGCCGCGCGGCGGTCCTCGGGGGGCGGGGGTGCGGCATCGTGACTGCTCCCGTCGGGTGGGGGAGGAGAGGGGAGGGGCGGCGGGAGGGAGGGGCCGGGCGCCGCCGCGGGTGCGGCGGCGTCCGACCCCGGACCGCCGGATCAGGCGGCCCGCCAGGTGAAGGAGGGCGTGGTCAGCTGGCTGGTGCGGTCCGTGGGCTGGTAGTGGAAGAAGTACGAGACGGTGGCACCGGCCGGGACCCGCAGGGACAGCTCCCAGCGGCGGTCGGCGGAGTCGTACGCGAGGAAGTGGTTCTGCGGCGCGCCGCCGTCGACGCGGTACTGCACCGTGACGAACGTGGCGTCGAAGCCCTGCGGGGCGAACCAGAGCGTGGCGTTCGCGGCGCCGCCGGCCACCCCCTGCGCGTAGCCCTGCGGGCCGGGCGCGGTCGGGGTGGGCGTCGGTGTCGGGGTGGGCGTGGGGGTCGGCGTGGGCGTCGGCGTGGGCGTCGGGTTCGGGCCGGCGGAGCCGTTGGTCCACAGCGGCTTCCTGATCTCGGCGAGGAAGCGGCTCAGCACCGTCGGGTCGGCCTGGACGCGGGAGTCGCCCCAGTTGCCGTTGGCGCAGCCGGGGCCGCCGGCCTGGGCGCCCGCCGCGCACTGCCACTGCGTCTGCGCGTCCCAGTTCGTGTTGATGTACGCGGCCGCGCGGACGACGTCCTTGTTGCGGTCGACCCAGTCGAAGTAGCCGGCGTGCCAGCCGTCCCAGATGGCCTGCCCGCTGCTCGCCGCCGGGTTGTTGCGGAAGATGCAGCTGCTGGTCTTCGCGCCGGTTCGCGCGCCCTGCGGGGCGGCTTCGGCGACCATCGCGGGCTTGCCGTGGGCGCGGGCGAAGTCCAGGATCCGGTTCTGCAGGCCGACCGGGTCGGTGTCGTAGGAGCCGCAGCCCCACTGGGTGCCCACCGAGCGGGAGTTGTAGAAGGAGGAGAGCCCGACCCAGTCCACGTAGGCGTCGCCCGGGTACCAGGTGTCGAGGTGGGCGGGGTTCGTCACGACGTAGTTCCACTCCGGGTGGTCCGGGTGGGTGTTCACGGGCCAGGCCGCGCTCTGCCAGACGGTGGCGATCCGGGTGGCGCCGAGGGCGTCGATCCTGCCCTTGACGTACCGGAAGGCCTCCTTGTAGAAGTCGGCGCTGTAGCAGTTCCAGGGGCCGTCGAACTCGTAGCCGATGCGGAGCAGCACGTCCCGGTCGTACGCCTTGAACCGGTTGATCATCTCGTCGACCTTGGCCCGGTACCGGCTGGTCAGGCTCGGGTTGCCGGCGGTGACGTCGGCGTCCTGGCGGCCGATGATCGCGCGCAGCGGCTGGTTGCCGCAGCCCGAGGTGGCGTCGGAGAGGTAGAGGCCCACGGCGAGCGAGGAGGTGGGGTAGTCGGCCAGGGTGCGGGCGAAGTCCACCGTCCCCGCGCCCCAGTCGGCCGCCCCGTCCATCCCGGCGAGCGGGGCGGGCGAGCCGCCGAGGACGAGGTTGGTGTAGAGGGTGACCGCGCCGGGCGCGGGGGCGCCGAGCGAGGCGTTGCCGAGGACGTCGCGGCGGTAGTCGCCGAGGGTGTCGCTGTCCTGCCCGAGCACCAGGCTCACCTTGCCGGCAGGCGGGAGGCCGGGCGGTGCCGCGGCCGAGGTGGCGGCTCCGGCGGGGGCGGGCAGGGCGGTGAAGGCGAGGAGGGCGGCCACGGCGGCGGCAGCGGCGCCGAGGGCGCGCCGGAGCGGGGGTGCGGGACGGGACATGCGGAAGCCTCCGGAGTCGGGGAAGGGGGGCGCCGACGGCACGGGAGCCGGTGGCGGTCGCATGGTGGGGTCCCGGCGGGGGCCGGTCAACGGCCCGCGCGATTTTCGTACGGCACAGCAGGTCAAAAGCTTGGCTCTACGAAAATTTTCGTAGCGAAATCCCTGCTGGATCTGGCTCGATAAGGATGAGTGGGATCTCTTGTCGGAAGTTTTCGCGAAAACCTTGACAGTGTTTTCGGTCGTCCCCGACCTTGGTGGCACTCACCCGTCGCCCTCTCCCCGGAGGACCACCATGGGCCGTACCCGTGCCCGCAGAACCCTCGGCGCGCTCGCCGCCGCCACCTCGCTCGTCGCCCTCTCCGCCTGCGGCGGCGGGGAAGCGGAGGCGGACGGCACGATCACGCTGACCGTCGCGACCTTCAGCGACTTCGGCTACAAGCCGCTGATCGAGGAGTACCGGCGGACCCATCCGAACGTGGTGATCAAGGAGCGCGTCTCCCAGTTCGACCAGCACCACAACCAGCTGTCGACGCAGATCGCCTCCGGCGGCGGGGCCGCCGACGTCGTCGCCATCGAGGAGGGGTACCTCCCCAAGTTCCGCGCGGTGAAGGACAAGTTCACCAACCTCGCCGACCACGGGGCGAACGACCGGCGCGGCGAGTACCTCGACTGGAAGTGGCAGCAGGCCACCCTCGGCACCTCCGACTTCGTCATGGGCTACGGCACCGACGTCGGCAGCCTCGCCGTCTGCTACCGCAAGGACCTCTTCGCGCGGGCCGGACTGCCCACCGACCGCGCCGCCGTCTCCGCCCTCTGGCCCACCTGGGACGCCTACTTCGCCACCGGCGAGAAGTTCCGCGCCAAGGTGAAGGACAAGGCGTGGTTCGACAGTTCGGGCAACATCTTCACGGCGATGATGAACCAGACCGAGTTCGGCTTCTTCGACGCCGGGGACCGGTACATCGGCGACTCCAACCCGAAGGTGAAGGAGTTCTTCACCGCCACCGCGCGGGCCACCGCCGCCGGCCAGTCCGCCAACCTCCAGCCCTTCAGCCAGCAGTGGAACACCGGCATCAAGCTGGGCCGGATGGCGACGATGACCTGTCCGGCCTGGATGACCGGGCTCATCAAGACGGCCGCGGGCGAGTCCGCCGCCGGGACCTGGGACATCGCCGCCGTGCCGGGCGGCGGCGGGAACTGGGGCGGCTCGTTCCTCACCGTGCCGAAGCAGGGGAAGCACGTGAAGGAGGCGGCCGAGCTGGCCGACTTCCTCACCTCGGCCGCCGCCCAGAAGAAGATCTTCACCGGTCCCGTCGGCGCGCTGCCCTCCCTCGTCGGCGTCCTGGACGACCCCGAGGTCGAGGGGGCCGCGCAGGACTGGTTCTCCCAGGCGCCCACCGGCGAGATCTTCGCCTCCTCGGCCAAGTCCCTGAAGCCCAACTACCGGGGCACGAAGGACCAGCAGGCGCGCATCCCGTTCGGCAACGCCCTCCAGCTCGTCGAGCAGGGCAAGGCCGATCCGGCG
The DNA here is from genome assembly GCF_014650895.1 of Streptomyces omiyaensis. Lineage (GTDB taxonomy): Bacteria > Actinomycetota > Actinomycetes > Streptomycetales > Streptomycetaceae > Streptomyces > Streptomyces omiyaensis. Next base: position 77,801 of record NZ_BMVV01000005.1, on the reverse strand, counting down.
GCCGCCTGGGACAAGGCGCTCGCCGAGGCGGCCAAGAACCTCCGCTGACGAGGCCGACCGGCCCCGCCCCCCCGAGACCGCCGGCCCGCCGCATCACCACGCCGCTCACGGCGGGCCGGCCCGCGCCCCGCCCCGCGCTCCGGGACGCCGTACCCCGTACCCGTACCCCTGACCCGGCCACCGGGTCGGGATCCCGGCCCCGATCCCGGCCCCGGCCCCGTCCTCGCACCCCGGCCCCTGACGCCGTACCCCGTTCCCGTTCCCGCGCCCCGTCCCCGCTCCCACCCGACACCCACCTCCCCGGAGGCCCCCATGGCGGTCCAGACCCGCCCGCTCCCGACCGGCCGACCGGGGCCGCCGCGCCCGCGCCGGCGGCCGGGGCGGAGCCCGCTCCCGTACCTCTTCGTCGCCCCCTTCTTCCTCCTCTTCGCCGTCTTCGGCGCCTACCCCCTCCTCCAGACGCTCTGGGTCTCCCTGCACGACTGGGACCGGCTCGCCGGGCAGGGGGAGTGGGTGGGCCTGGCCAACTTCCGGCGGCTCCTCGACGACGCCGACTTCCTCACCGCCCTCTTCAACACCCTCAGCATCTTCCTGCTCTCCACGGTCCCCCAGCTCCTCGCCGCCCTCGCCGTCGCCTGGCTGCTCGACCGCCACCTGCGGGCCCGCACCGTCTGGCGCGCCCTCGTGCTCGTCCCCCAGTACGTCTCCGTCGTCGCCGTCGCCCTCGTCTTCTCCCAGCTCTTCGGCCGGGACTACGGCGTCGTCAACGGGGCCCTCCAGGGGCTCGGCCTCATCGACGCCCCCGTCGACTGGACCGCCGACACCTGGAGTTCGCACCTCGCCATCAGCTTCATGGTCATGTGGCGGTGGACCGGCTACAACGCCCTCATCTACCTCGCCGCCATGCAGGCCGTCCCGCGCGAGCTCTACGAGTCCGCCGCGATCGACGGCGCCTCCCGCCTCCTCACCTTCCGCAAGGTCACCCTGCCCGCCATCCGGCCGACGCTCCTGTTCACCGTCGTCATCTCGACCATCGGCGGGCTCCAGCTCTTCGCCGAACCCTTCCTCTTCGACCAGCAGGGCAACGCCGAGGGCGGCGCGGAGCACCAGTTCCAGACGCTGACGCTGATGCTCTACAAGTACGGCTTCATCAACAACGACGCCGGCTACGCCTCCGCCGTCTCCTGGGTGCTCTTCCTCGTCATCGCCGTCGTGGCGGCCGTGAACCTCGTGCTCGCCCGCCGCCCGCGCCGCCCCTGACCCGCCCGCCCCGTCCCGGAGGACACCCCATGGCCGTCTCCGCGCCGCCCACCCGGACCCGCCCCCGCCCGCCCCGCGCCCCGGCCGGCCCCTTCCGCGCCGTCCCGCGCCGCGTCCGGCGGCTCGACGCGGCGGGCCCCCTCGCCCACCTGCTCCTCGCCGCCGTCACCGCCGCCTCCGTCTTCCCGCTGTACTGGAGCTTCGTCGTGGCCTCCCACGACGACAACTCCGTCCTCGCCGGCACCACCCCGTCGCTGGTTCCCGGCGGCCATCTGATCGAGAACATCCAGCGCGTCTTCGAACTGTCCGCGTTCTGGCAGGCGCTGGGGAACTCCTTCCTCGTCGCCGGCACCACCGCCGTCTCCAACGTGCTGCTGTCCTCGCTCGCGGGCTTCGCCTTCGCCAAACTCCGCTTCCGGGGAAGGGACTTCCTCCTCGGCTGCGTCGTCGTGACCCTGATGGTCCCGACCCAGCTGGGTGTGATCCCCCTCTACATCCTCGTCACCGACCTCGGCATGTACGGGAAGCTGTCGGCGCTCATCGTGCCCGCGCTGGTCTCCGCCGTCGGCGTCTTCTGGATGCGTCAGGCCGTCGAGGAGAACATCCCCGACGAACTCGTCGAGGCCGCCCGGGTCGACGGCGCCGGACTGCTGCGCACGTACTGGCACGTCGTCGTCCCCGGCGTCCGCACCACCGCCACCGTGCTCGGCCTCTTCACCTTCATGTTCGCCTGGAACGACTACTTCTGGCCGCTGATCGCCCTCCCGCCGGAGAACGGCACCGTCCAGATCGCGCTGAACCAGCTCGCCGCCGGCTACTACACCGACTACACCCTGATGCTCGCCGGCGTCGTCGTCTCGGCCCTCCCCGTCCTCGTCGCCTTCACCGTCCTCGCCCGCCGCATCGTCTCCGGCGTGATGGCCGGAGCCGTCAAGGGCTGACCTTCCCGAAAGCAGGAGCACATGACCTCCGGGCCCGCCCTCGGCACCCCCGTCCCGCCCCTCACCGCCCCTTCCGCCCCCGGCGACGCGGTCCTCGTCAACCCCGTGCTGCCCGGCTTCCACCCCGACCCGTCGATCCTCCGCGTCGGCGACGACTACTACATCGCCACCTCCACCTTCGAGTGGGCGCCCGGCGTCACCGTCCACCACTCCCGCGACCTCGTGCACTGGACCCCGCTCGGCGGAGTCCTCAGGGAGGCCCGGCTGCTCGACCTGGCGGGCCGCCCCGACTCCGGCGGCGTGTGGGCTCCCTGCCTCTCGCACGCCGACGGCCTCTTCCACCTCGTCTACAGCGACGTCACCAACCTCGCCGGAGCCTTCAAGGACGTCCGCAACCACGTCACCACCGCCCCCTCCCTCGACGGTCCCTGGTCCGACCCCGTCCCCTTCCCCTCGCACGGCTTCGACCCCTCCCTCTTCCACGACGACGGGCCGGACGGCGACGGACGCAGCTGGGCGGTGTGGATGGAGTGGGACCACCGCCCCGGCCGGCACCCCTTCGCCGGGATCCTGCTCCAGGAGTGGGACCGCGTCCGGGGTGCGGTCACCGGCGCCGTGCACCGCGTCTTCACCGGCACCGCCCTCGCCCACACCGAGGGACCGCACCTCTACCGCCGGGGCGGCTTCCACTACCTCGTGACCGCCGAGGGCGGCACCTCCTGGGGCCACGCCGTGACCGTCGCCCGCTCCCGCTCCCTCACCGGCCCGTACGAGGCGGACCCCGCCGGCCCCCTCCTGACCTCCCGGCACCACCCGGAGGCGCCGCTCCAGAAGGCGGGCCACGGGAGCCTCGTCGAGACCCCGGAGGGGGAGTGGTACCTGGCCCACCTGACCGCCCGCCCGCTGACCCCGCGCGGCGCCTGCGTCCTCGGGCGCGAGACCGCGCTCCAGCGGGTGGAGTGGACGGCCGACGGCTGGCCCCGCCTCGCGGGCGACGCGCCGGTCCGCGGCGGCGAGGCCCTGCCCCGCACCGTCGTCCGGGCCCCGGCCGCCGGGCGTCCGGTCCCGCCGGCCGCACCTCCCGCCCCCGCGCCCCCGCGGCCCGCGCCGGCCGGGTCCGGCGGTCCGGAGGCGCTCGTCTCCGCGGACTCGGCCCGGCTCGCGCCGCCGTGGTCGGCGCTGCGCCGCCACCCCGACCCCGGATGGCTGGCGCCGCTGCCCGGCGGAGTGCGGCTGTACGGCGGGCAGTCGCTCGGCTCCACGCACGGGCAGAGCCTCGTCGCCCGCCGCCAGCAGGCCGTCGACTTCGACTTCTCGGTCCGCCTCGACGCCCGCCCCGACTCGCCGCTGACGATGGCGGGCCTGGTCCACTACTACAACACCACCCTCTGGCACTACGCGCACCTGACCTGGGACGAGGAGCTGGGCCGGGTGCTCCGGCTCGGCGTGTGCGCGCACGGCCGCTACGGCGAGCCGGCCGCGCCCCTGCCGGCCGGGGACGGGCCGGTGGAGCTGCGGCTCACGGTCCGGGGAGCCGAGGGCCGCTTCTCCTGGCGGCCGGCCGGGGCCGACGGCGGGGGCGGCGGCAGCCACGACGGCGCCGGCGACCGGGGCGCGGACGACGCGGGGGGCGGCAGCGGCGCGGGCGCGCGCTGGCGGCCCCTCGGCGACGCGCTCGACGTGTCACCGCTCTCCGACGAGGGCGCGACCCGGGGCGACCCGGCGACCGGCCACTACACGGCCTGGGGCTTCACGGGCGCCTTCGCCGGACTGTGCGCGCAGGACCTCACCGGCGGGCGGGCGCCGGCCGACTTCACCCGGCCCGTCTACCGGGAGCGGTCGTGACCCGTGCGGATCCCGGCGGGCGGCGGCGGCGCCGCCCGTTAGGCTTCGGCAGGACAGCCGGTGGGCACCCCCACCCGACGAGCGGAAGGCAGGGCATGGCGGAGGAGCGCACCGACGCCCCGGGCGGCAGGGTCACCCTGCACATGGTCGCGGCCGAGGCAGGGGTCTCCGTCTCCACCGTCTCCAAGGTCCTCAACGGGCGCACCGACATCTCGGCCGACACCAAGGAGCGCGTCGAGGAGGTGGCGGACGCCCTCGGCTACCGGCGGCGTCCGGCCCGCCGCCGGGGCAGCGTCGTCGACCTGGTGCTCAACGAGCTCGACAGCCTCTGGTCGATCGAGATCGTGCGGGGCGTGGACGAGGTGCTGCACGAGGCCGGCGCGAGCATGGTGCTCTCCGCCGTCCACGGCCGCAGCGCCGACACCCGCGAGTGGATCGAGCAGCTCGCGGCGCGCCGGAGCAGCGGCGCGATCCTCGTCGTCTCCGATCTGACCCGGCAGCAGCGGCGCAGGCTCGCGGCGATGGACGTGCCCTTCGTCCTGCTCGACCCGGTCGGCCAGGCCGACGCGCTGGTGCCGACGGTCGGCGCCACCAACTGGGCCGGGGCGGTGGCCGCCACCGAGCACCTGATCGGCCTGGGCCACACCAGGATCGCCCATCTGGCCGGTCCCCGGCAGCTGTTGTGCAGCCGGGCCCGTGCCGACGGCTACCGGGCGACGATGGAGCAGGCCGAACTGCCGGTCCCCGAGGGCTTCGTGCGGCACGGCGACTTCAACGACGCCTCGGGCCGCCGCGAGACCGCCCGGCTGCTGGACGCGCTGGAGGCGGCGGGGGAGGCCCCGCCCACGGCGATCTTCGCCGCCAGCGACCTCCAGGCCCTCGGCGCCTACGAGGAGTTGAGGAGCCGGGGGCACAGGATCCCGGAGGACGTCGGCATCGTCGGCTTCGACGACCTGCCGGTGGCGCGCTGGACGCATCCGCCGCTCACCACGGTCCGCCAGCCGCTCTTCGACATGGCGGCGATGGCGGCCCACACGCTGCTGCGGATCATCGACGGCGAGCACGTGGAGAACCTGCGCGTCGAGCTCGCCACCCGCCTGGTGGTCCGGAGCAGCACCGCACCGCCGGCCTGACGCCGCGGCTCGCCCCCGGGCACGCTCCATGACCGCTCCCGTTCACCGGCCGGCCTGCTGTACAACGATGTAATCCCGTATCGAAGCATCACTGCGTGAAGTGTGCACGTCAATAGAGGTGCGTCGGCCGGTCTGGGCCTTGTGGCGCTAAATGTTGGATTCCTTGGATTTTCTGGGGGGATTCCGTTGATCTGTGTTCCGTGTTAGGTTCCCCGGCACCTCGGTCCCCCGAGACGCGGGGCACTCGCCCCCTGCACGAGCCGCTCGCCAACTCCGCACGGACCTCCCGCACGCCGGACGCACGCCCCCGGCGCGCCGGGGGCTCCGCGCGCCTTCCTGCCCAGGAGGAGTTCGATGCGACGCATCGTCGCCTTTCTCGCGGCCCTGCTGATGACGGCCGGAGGACTCGTCCTCGCCGCCACCACCACCGCGACCGCCGCCGTCGTCCCCAGGACGCCGCCCCTCACCACCCCGTGGACCGGTCAGGTGTCCACCACGAACCCCCTGCCCGAATACCCGCGCCCCCAGATGACGCGGCCCGACTGGATGTCCCTCAACGGGGAGTGGGAGTTCCTCAACCCGCCCACCAACGGCGCCGGGAACGTCGACCGCGAGGCCGCGCCCCCGCTCGGCCGGACCCTCCCGGAGCGCATCCTCGTCCCGTACCCCGTCGAGTCCGCGCTCTCCGGCATCATGCGCAACGACGACCGGGACCTGATGTTCTACCGCCGCACCTTCACCGTCCCGCCGGACTGGAACGGCCGCCGCGTCCAGCTCCACTTCGGAGCCGTCGACTACGAGGCCACCGTCTGGGTCAACGGCACCCGCGTCACCAGCCACAAGGGCGGCTACGACCGCTTCGAGGTCGACGTCACCCCGCAGCTGCGCGCCGGCGCCGCCAACGAGATCGTCGTCCGCGTCTACGACCCCACCGACGCCCGCGGCGAGAAGCAGCCGGTCGGCAAGCAGACCACCGACCCCAGCGGCATCTTCTACACCCCCACCAGCGGCATCTGGCAGACCGTCTGGCTGGAGCCCACCCCCGTCACCTCGATCCACTCCGTCGACATCCGCCCCGACCTCGCCGCCGGCACCGCCCGCGTGAAGGTCTTCACCCGGGGCTCCACCACCGGCCACACCGTCCGCGCCGAGGCCATCGGCGGCGGCCAGGTCGTCTCCACCGCCACCGGCGGCTTCACCGAATTCGCCGTCCCCGTCCCGAACGCCCGCCGCTGGTCGCCGGACGACCCCTTCCTGTACGACCTCCGGGTCACCCTCCGCGACGCCGGCGGCGCCGCCGTCGACACCGTCACCAGCTACTTCGGCATGCGCGAGGTCGGCACCCAACGCGTCGACGGCGTCCTGCGGCCCACCCTCAACGGCGAGTTCGTCTTCCAGATCGGCACCCTCGACCAGGGCTTCTGGCCCGACGGCCTCTACACCGCCCCGACCGACGCCGCCCTCGCCTCCGACCTCGTCAAGCACAAGGACCTCGGCTTCAACATGGTCCGCAAGCACATCAAGGTCGAACCCGCCCGCTGGTACTACCACGCGGACCGGCTCGGACTCCTCGTCTGGCAGGACATCCCCTCCACCCAGGCCTTCGACTCCACCCGCACCCCCGCCCAGATCGCGCAGTTCGAGACCGAGGCGCGCGAGATCGTCGACGAACACCGCTTCTCCCCGGCCGTCGTCGCCTACGTCCCCTTCAACGAGGGCTGGGGCGAGTGGAACCTCGACGACACCCGCCGGATCACCACCGCCCTGGAGAACCAGGACCCCGCCCGCCTGATGAACGCCCACAGCGGCTACAACTGCTGCGCCTCCAAGGGCGATCCCGGCACCGGCGACATGATCGACTGGCACGTCTACACCGGCCCCGACGCCCCCCGCCCCTCCGCCACCCGGATCTCCGTCCTCGGCGAGTTCGGCGGCATCGGACTGCGCACCCCCGGCCACGAGTACAGCCCGAACGGACAGTTCTTCGCCTACGAGCAGGTCGGCAGCGCCGCACAGCTCGACGACCGGTACACCGGCATGGTCCGCGACGTCCAGCGCCTCATGACCACGAAGGGCGTCTCCGCCTACGTCTACACCGAGATCACCGACGTCGAGGGCGAGTACAACGGCCTCCTCACCTACGACCGCAGGATCCAGAAGGTCGACACCGCCCGGCTCCGCGCCGCCCACGGCACCCTGATCGCGGCCTCCCGCAACCTCGGCTCGACCCCCGTCCACACCCTCGGCCACGTCCGGTCCTTCCGGGTCACCACCCCCGGCCACACCGCCCGCTACCTCCGCCACGCCGACTCCCTCGCCCGCACCGACGTCCTCACCCCCGCCTCCGCCGACGGCGCCCGCCAGGACGCCTCCTTCCGCACCGTCCCCGGCCTCGCCGACCCGCGCTGCCTCTCCTTCGAGTCGGTGAACCTGCCGGGCCGCTACCTCCGCCACGCCGGCGACCGGGCCCGCGTCGACGCCGACACCGGCGGCACCTTCGCCGCCGACGCCACCTGGTGCGCCCGCCCCGGCCTCGCCGCCGGCGGCACCTCGTACGAGTCGCTGAACTTCCCCGGCTCCTACCTGCGCCACTACGCCGACGCCGTCCACCTCGCCCGCAGCGGCGGCCCCGACCCCTGGGACACCGCCTCCTCCTTCGCCGCCGACGCCACCTGGAACACCACCGAACCCGCCCTCTGGCGCAGCTCCGTCCTGCTCCCCACCGACGTCCGCCGGTCCCTGCGGGTCACCACCTGGGGCCACACCGACCGCTACCTGCGGCACGCCGACAGCCTCGCCTGGACCGAGGTCGTGAACGCGGGCAGCGGCGCCCTGCTCAAGCAGGACGCCACCTACACCGTCCGGCGCGGTCTCGCCGACTCGTCCTGCTACTCCTTCGAGTCGGTCAACTACCCCGGCCGGTTCCTCCGGCACGCCGCGAGCCGGGTCCGCAACTCCCCGTCCGACGGCACCGCCCTCTTCCGCGAGGACGCCACCTGGTGCGCCCGTCCCGGACTCGGCGGGACCGGGGTCACCTTCGAGTCCCTGAACGTCCCCGGCTCCTTCCTGCGCCACTTCGAGTCCGCGGTGTACCTCGCGTCGGGCTCCGGCAGTGCCGGCGCCGACCGTCCGCAGACCCTGACCGCCGACAGCAGCTGGTCCCTGGAGGCGCCCTGGGCACCCTGACCGCACGACCGGGCCCCGGCCGCCGCGAGGCGACCGGGGCCCGGCCCCGAAGGGGGAGGCGCGGGGGCTACGGCCGCTGCGCGGCGTTCAGGGCGGCCACCTCCTCCGTGGAGAGCGCCCGGTCGTAGACGCCGACCCGGTCCACCGCTCCCTTCCAGAAGTCGACGTTCCCGCCGCCCCACCGGGCGCGCCCCACCGCCAGCGGACCGGTGCTCACGTCCGCGGGACCCGGCGCGGCCGTCGCCACCAGGGCCCCGTCCACGTACAGCCGGATCTCGTCGCGCGCGGGGTCGCGGACGCCCACCAGGTGGTACCAGCGGCCGAGTTCGGGCGTGACGGCGTAGCGGGCCCGGTTGCCGCCCGGCGTGCTGAAGGCGAAGGCGCCCTGACCGTACTGGAGGTAGAAGGGGTTCTCCCGGCGCCGGCCGTCCTGGCTGACGACGGTGGCGTAGTTGCCGGGCAGGGAGTCGAGCGTGGCCCAGGCGGAGACGGTGTAGCCGGCGGTGGTGTCGACCACCGGGCCCGCCGTCTGGGCGAAGTCGCCCTGGCCGTCGAAGCGCAGCGCGCTCCCGCCGCCGACGCCGTCCGTCCAGGCCGTGTCGCCGTCGAGGGTGAGCGTCGCCCCGTTCGGTCCGGAGTCGAGGGCGGTCGTGCCGGTGCCCTCGTCGAGCGCCCAGGAGGCGCCGCCCGGGGCCGGGGTGCGCTGTCCGGCGGCTGCACCGGCCGCGATGACCCTGCGGTTGACCTCGCGGACCCGGACCGGATCGACCTTGATCTCCCTGCGGTCGTACGTGTAGAGGCCGTTGAGCTCGTTCTCCAGGTCGGAGATCTGGGTGTAGACGGAGCCGGACAGCTCGGCGCCGGCCGCCTCCAGGTAGTACTTCTCCGTGTTCTCGACGTACCTGCGGGTCAGCGCCTCCTTGTCGGTGACGCCGCTGTAGATCACGGTCGGCGCGCCGGGCCACATGTGGCCGGGGGTGCGCAGGGTGAAGCCGCCGTGCTCGCCGTCCATCGCCGCCCGGTGGTCGGGGTAGGGCGCGTCGGTGTTGTTGTAGTCGTGGTGGTCGAGGATGTCGCCCTTGCCCGAATCACCCTTGGAGTTGCAGCAGTTGACGCCGCTGTGGGCATTGACGATCCGGGACGGGTCGGCCGCCTTCACCGACTCGGCGATCCGGCCGGACTCCTCGCGGTCCCACTCGCCCCAGCCCTCGTTGAAGACGATCCAGCCGATCACGGACGGGGAGTCGTGGTGCTCGCGCATCATCTCCCGGCCCTGCTCGACGAAGGCCCGCTGCCCGTCGGCGTCCTTGAGGTCGCCGGAGACGAAGTCCTGCCACACCAGGAGGCCGAGGCGGTCGGCGTGGTAGAACCAGCGGTCCGACTCGACCTTGATGTGCTTGCGCACCGCGTTGAAACCGAGCTTCTTGTGCGCCTCCAGGTCGAAGGCGAGCGCCTCGTCGCTCGGCGGCGTGTGGAGGCCGTCCGGCCAGAAGCCCTGGTCGAGGGTGGCCAGCGAGAAGACCGGCTTGCCGTTGAGCACCAGCTTCGGGAAGCCGCCGACCTTCTCGACCGAGATCTTCCGCATCCCGAAGTAGCTTCCGACGCGGTCGGACGACCGGCCGTCGGTGAGCCGCACGTCGAGGTCGTACAGGTAGGGGTCGTCCGGGCTCCACAGCCGCGGCTTCGGCACCGGCAGGCGCAGTTCGGCGCCGGGGCGGCCGGTGACCCGGCCGACGACCCTGCCCCCGGCGTCCCGGGCGACCGCCTCGACGCGGGCGCCGGCCGAGGCCCGCGCGGAGCGCACGGTCACCGCGAGGGCGGAGGTGTCGACGTCGGGGGTGGTGACGACGTCGTCGATCGCGACGGGCGCGACCGGCTCCATCCACACGGTCTGCCAGATCCCGGAGGACTGGGTGTAGAAGATGCCGCCGGGGTTCGTGGACTGCTTGCCCGTGGGCTGGTTGGGACCGCCCGTGTCGGTGACCGCGACGACGATCTCCTGAGGACCCTTCGCCTTGAGCGCGTCGGTGACGTCGGCGCCGAAGGCGTCGTAGCCGCCGGTGTGCTCGGCGACCTTCCTGCCGTTCACGTACACCGTGGCCCGGTGGTCGACGGCGCCGAAGTTCAGCATCAGCCGGTTGCCGCGGCCGGTCCGGCCGACCTTCCAGTCCTTGGGCACGTCCACGAGCCGCCGGTAGACCATGTGGTCCTCGTGCCGCTCGATGCCCGAGAGCTGCGACTCGACCGGGAAGGGCACGGTGATCCGCTCGGGCAGGTCCTCGCCGAAGACCGGCGTCTCGCCGGCCTTCGCCGGGGCGAACTGCCAGGGGCCGTTCAGGTTCTTCCACTGCGATCGCACCTGCTGCGGGCGCGGGTACTCGGGCAGCGGGTCCTTCGGGTCCAGCCGGTCGCCCCACTCCGTGGTGAGCCGGTGGGCGGAGGCGTTCGACGCCGAGCGCAGGAGCCGGGGGACGGTCTCGCCGCCGTCGGTCAGCCCGCCGGCGCCGTCGTAGTCGATCCGCACCCGCTGCCCCTTCTGGACCGGCGCGTCGAGCGCGACGACGACGGTCGCCGGGTCGCCGGGCGCGGCCTCGACCGAGCGGATCGGCAGCGGCGTGGTGTCCGCCTCGACGGTGAGGTGCCGCGCGAGCCGGTCGAGCCCGGCGACGCGGTGGCCGAAGCGGAGCCGGAGCTCCCGGCCGCTCGCCGGGACGGTCGGCTCCACCGGGTACACCGCGAAGTCGTCCGGGGGCGTGAAGGCGGACTCCGGCACCAGCTGCTTGGGCATCGTCGGCGTCGACCAGCGGAGGAACATGTTGGCGCCGCCGACGTCCTGGAACATCTCCAGCCGGAAGTCGTGCTTCTCGCCCGCCGTCAGCCGCACGGGCGCGCTGGTCTGCTCCCGGTCCCAGTCGGGCACCCAGTGGTCGATGACCGGCTCGCCGTCGATGAACAGCCGGAAGCCGTTGTCGCCGATGCCGTGGAAGGTGTAGTCGCCGGTGACCGGGGCCGCGATGCGGCCGGTCCAGCGCGCGGTCGTGTGCTCCGAACGGCCGGTCAGCGCCTCGAAGGTGCCGGTGAGCCCGGAGAAGTCGACCTGCGGGTCGAGGGCGGTGCCACCGAGCCGGGCGAAGTCGCGGGCGCCGGGAGCGGACATGGCGAAGTACTCGCCCTTGAGGCCGTGGACCTCGATGGCGGGCGCCCGGGACGCCGCCGGTGCCCCCGCCCGATCGGCGGTGAGGGCGGCGGCCGGCGGGGTGAGGGCGCCCACGGGGAGGACCAGGGCGGCGGCGGTGAGGAGGGACCAGAGCCGGGTGCGGGAGCGGAAGGGGTGTCGTCGTGGTGTCATCGCGTCTTCCTCGTGCGGGTGAGGAGCTCGTACGGGGGAGGAGGGGAGGGGGAGGGAGGAGGGGCGGGTGGTGGAGGAGGGAGGGGGTGGGGAGGAGGGAGGGGGTGGGGAGGAGGGAGGGGGTGGGGAGGAGGGGCCCGGGCGGGGGACGGAGCGCGGTGGCGCGAGCGCGGCGGGGCGCTCCGGCGTGCGGTGTCCCCGGCCTGCGGTGTCTCCGGCGGGGGCCGGCCGGGCCGCCGCGTACGGCTGTGGCGCACGGAAGCGGGGCACGGCATCGGCGTACGGGGTCGGCGAGGGGTCCCCGGAGGGCCGGCCGACCATCATTCCAACGTTGGAAAACGGCGTGCAGCGGAATGACAGCACGCCGTGCGGAGGCTGTCCAGACCCCGCGCACGGCATCGCTGAAAGGGCCTCAACTTCCTCCGGGCGGCGTCCGCTTCGCCGCGGCGCGGGATTCCGGAAAACGTTGTCCTCGCCCCTTGCCGAGCTCGCCACGGCGCGGTTATAACGTTGTAAAGCCGGAGTCGCCGCCACCCCCGGAGGCTGCTCCGAGCCATGATCTTCCCAGGTCAGGGCCATGATCCGGGCTGATCGAGACTGTGCCCCACAGGTCCGCCGTCTTCTCGCGGCGGTCCCGCTCCGCTTCCCTGCCCCGCGCGACCGCACGCCACTCGGCGGTGCTGTCCCCCGCCAAGGAGTGTCCTCCCGATGACCCTTCCGCAGAGATCCCGCACGCTCTCCGTCGCCTGCGTCGTCGCGGCCGCCGCCGCGCTCGCACTCTCCGGCTGCGCCAAGTCCGAGACGCCGGGCACCGCCGCCGGCGACGACGGCCAGGGCGCGCAGACCGTCCAGACGCCGACCGCCTCCGCCGAAGCCGGCTCCGGATGCAGCCTCACCACTTACGGCGCGCCGAAGCTCGACCTCAAGGACGCCGTCGTCGGCTTCTCGCAGTCCGAGAAGGAGGCCAACCCCTTCCGCATCGCCGAGACCCGGTCCATCAAGGACGAGGCCGCCAGGATCGGCGTCAAGAAGCTCCTCACCACCAACGCCCAGTCCCAGCTCTCGAAGCAGATCAGCGACATCCAGGACATGCTCGCCCAGGGCGCCCAGTTCCTCATCGTCGCCCCGCTCAACTCCGACGGCCTGGAGCCGGCCCTCCAGGCCGCCGCGGCCAAGAAGGTCCCCGTCCTCACCATCGACCGCAAGATCAACGCCACCGCCTGCAAGGACTACCTCGCCTTCCTCGGCTCGGACTTCGTCGAGCAGGGCAAGCGGGCGGCGGACGCGATGGCGAAGGCGACCGGCGGCAAGGGCAAGGTCGCCATCCTGCTCGGTTCCTCCGGCAACAGCGTCACCACGGACCGGACCAAGGGCTTCGTCGACCAGGTCGCCGCCACGGCGCCGGGCCTGGAGATCGTCGCCCAGCAGACCGGCGAGTTCGCCCGCGACAAGGGGCAGCAGGTCATGGAGCAGCTGATCCAGTCGAAGCCCGACATCACGGCGGTCTACGCCGAGAACGACGAGATGGCGCTCGGCGCGGTCACCGCCCTCAAGGCGGCCGGCAAGAAGCCCGGCCAGGACGTCAAGATCGTGTCGATCGACGGCACCCGGAACGCCGTGCAGGCCCTGGTCAACGGCGAGCTGAACGCCGTGATCGAGTCCAACCCGCGCTTCGGTCCGCTGGCCTTCGCCACCGCGCAGAAGTTCTACGCGGGCGAGGGCATCCCGGAGGACGTCATCATTGCCGACCGCGCCTACGACCCGGCGAACGCCAAGGAGTCGCTGGGCGGGGCGTACTGACCGACGGCACCGGACGACCGGGCGGGGCGGGGACCGGCCCCGCACCGGTCGCCGTCCCGCACCGGTCGCCGTCCCGCACCGGTCGCCGTCCCGCACCGGTCGCCGTCCCGCACCGGTCGCCGTCCCGCACCGGTCGCCGTCCCGCACCGGTCGCCGTCCCACCCGGTGTGCTCCCGCCCCACCCGGTGCGCGTTCCGTCCCGGCCCTCCCCGGCCCATCCCCGTTCGTGCCTCTCCCGGTTCGGCCCGGTCCCGCCCCTCTTCTCCTGCCCTCCCCTCCCCTCCCCTTCTCGTGCTTTCTCTCGCCCCCAAGACCCCGGAAGGCCCCTCATGGCACCCCCCGAAGCGGCACCGCCCGCGGCTCGCGGCACGGCGTCCGCGTCCGCGCCGACGGTGCTGGAGGCCCGCGGCGTCGGGAAGCGCTTCCCCGGCGTCGTCGCCCTGGACGACGTCTCGTTCACCCTCCGCGCCGGTGAGACCCACGCCCTCGTCGGCGAGAACGGCGCGGGCAAGTCCACCCTCATCAAGGTGCTCACCGGAGTGCACCGCCCGGACGCCGGCGAACTGCTGCTCGCCGGGCGCCCGGTGGGCTTCGCCCGTCCCGCCGAGGCGCAGGCCGCCGGGATCTCCACGATCTACCAGGAGGTCAACCTCGTCCCGCTGATGAGCGTGGCCCGGAACGTCTTCCTCGGCCGCGAGCCGAAGAACCGCCTCCGGCTGATCGACTTCCCGAGGATGCACGCCGAGGCGGCCGCGCTCCTCGACGGCTTCGGCGTCACCGTCGACCCGCGCCGCCCGCTGCACACGCTCGGACTCGGCACCCAGCAGATGGTCGCCCTCGCCCGCGCGGTCTCGGTCGACGCCCGGGTGGTCGTCATGGACGAGCCGACGTCGTCCCTGGAACCGCGTGAGGTCGAGACGCTCTTCCGGGTCATCGAGGACCTGCGGCGGCGGAACATCGCCGTCGTGTACGTCAGCCACCGCATGGACGAGCTCTACCGCATCTGCGACCGCGTCACCGTCCTGCGCGACGGCCGGCACATCCACACCGGCCCGCTCGCGGAGCTCGACCGGATGCAGCTGGTCTCCATGATGCTCGGCCGCGAGGTGTCCGAGGTGCGCCGCGACGGCGTGACCGGTTTCGGCGCGGACGGCCACGACGTCACCCGGACCCCGGTCCTGACCGCGAAGAACCTGGTACGACGCCACCAGCTGGACGGCGTCTCACTGGAGCTGCATCCGGGTGAGGTGCTCGGTCTCGGAGGTCTGCTCGGCTCCGGACGCAGCGAGACCGCGAAGGCGCTGGCCGGCGCGCTCTCCCTGGACGCGGGGGAGGTGCGGGTGGCGGGGAGGCCGCTCGCCCGCTCCTCCCCGGCGGCGGCGATCCGGGCGGGGATCAGCCTGCTCCCGGAGGACCGCAAGGCGGAGGGGATCGTGCCCGGACTCTCCGTACGGGAGAACATCGTCCTCGCCGCCCTGCCCCGGCTGTCGCGCGGCGGTGTCGTCTCCCGGGCGCGCCAGGACCGGCTGGTCGAGATCTTCGTGAAGCGGCTGCGCATCAAGGCGTCGAGCCCGGAGCAGAAGGTCGGCGAACTGTCCGGCGGCAACCAGCAGAAGGTCCTCCTGGCCCGCTGGCTCTGCCTCGAACCGAAGGTGCTGCTCCTCGACGAACCCACGCGCGGCATCGACGTGGGGGCGAAGGCCGAGGTCCAGGCCCTCATCGACGAACTCGCGGGGGAGGGCCTGGCCGTCCTGCTGGTCTCCTCCGACATCGAGGAGCTCGTCGAGGGCGCCGACCGGATCGTCGTCCTGCGCAACGGCGGGACCGTCGGCGAGCTCGTGGGGGAGAACGTCTCGGAGGACGCCCTCCTCGCCGCCCTGGCCGACCACGCCCCACCGGCGGAGACGACGGAGACGGCCCCACCGGCGGAGACGACCGATGCGGTCGAGACGGCCGATGCGGCGGAGACGGCCGATGCGGCGGAGACGGCCGATGCGGCGGAGACGGCCGATGCGGCGGAGACGACCGATGCGGCGGAGGCGATCGAGACGGCCGAAGTGACGGAAGCGACTGAAGTGACGGAAGCGGCCGAAGTGGTCGAAGCGACTGAGGAGGACCCCCGATGACCGCCCAGGCCACCGCGGAACCCGTCCGCGGCGAGGGAGAGCACGGCGACGGAGGACCCGGCGGGAAGTCCCGCGGTGCCGGCGCCGGTCCCGGCCCCGGCCTCCCCGGCACCAGGGGCCGCGGCCTCCTGGGCCGCCGCGGCACCGCCGCCTGGCTGCAGGAGTACGGCGTCTACGCCGCCGTGGCCGCGCTCCTCCTCTTCAACGCCCTGTTCACCGACCACTTCCTCACCACCGACAACCTCCGCACCCAGCTCATCCAGGTCGCCCCGATCGTCATCGTGGCCCTCGGCATGGCCCTGGTCATCGGCACCGAGGGCGTCGACCTGTCCGTCGGCTCCGCGATGTCCCTCGCCGCCGCGCTGCTGCCGCTCTACCTCGGCTACGGCCTGATCCCCGCACTGCTCGTGGCCCTCCTCTCGGGCGCCCTCGTCGGAGCGGTCAACGGCACGCTCGTCTCCGTCGTCGGGCTCCAACCCATCGTGGCCACCCTGGCGCTGTTCGTCGGCGGACGCGGCCTCGCGCTCGTCATGGCGGACGGGCAACTGAAGCAGATCGTCAACCCCGACCTGCTCGCCCTCGGCACCGGCAGCCTCCTCGGCATCCCGCTCGTCGTGCTCGTCGCCGGCGTCCTGGCCCTCGCCGTCGCCTTCGTCGTCCACCGCACCACCTTCGGACGGCAGGTCGTCGCCATCGGCGGGAACCGTGCCGCCGCCGCGCTCGCCGGACTCCCCGTCAAGCGGGTCCTGACCGGCGTCTACATCCTGTGCGGCGTGCTCGCCGCCCTCGCCGGCGTGCTCGCCACCGCCCGCCTCACCGCGAGCGACCCGTCGTCCCTCGGCACGCTGATGGAGCTCTCCGCGATCACCGCCGTGGTCGTCGGCGGCACCCCGCTCAGCGGCGGCTCGATCCGCGTCCTGGGCACGGTCGCCGGAGCCCTGCTGATGCAGCTGCTGCGGGCCACGCTCGTCAAGCACGACCTGCCCGACTCCACCGCCCAGATCGCCCAGGCGGCCATCATCATCGCCGCCGTCTACGTCGCACGGGAGCGCCGGTCCCGATGAAGCAGACCTCGTACGCCGCCAAGACCGCCAAGACCGCCAAGTCCGCCAGGACCGCCGCGGCGGGCACACCCGCCACGGCCTCCGCGGACGCCCCCGCCCTCCCCGCCCCCGGGGGACCCTCCGGCCCCCGGCCGCGCCCCGCGTCCACCGTCGCGGAGCGCCTCCTGGCGGGGGTGCGGAGCCAGGGCGTGCTCGCCGTCCTCCTCTCGGTCGTCGTGGTCGCGTCCTTCGTGTACCCGACCTTCGCCACCCTCGACAACGCGCGCGGCGTCCTCGTCCAGGCGTCCTTCCTCGCCGTCGTCGCGCTCGGCATGACCCTGGTGATCATCACCGGCGGCATCGACCTGTCCGTCGGCTCCGTCTTCGCCCTCGGTGGCGTCCTCGCGGCCTGGGCCTCCCCGTGGGGCCTGCTGCCCGCGCTGCTGGTGCCGCTCGCCGCGTGCGGTGCGATCGGACTGCTCAACGGCCTCCTCATCGCCCGCGCCGGCATGGCCCCCTTCATCGTCACCCTCGCCTCCCTGCTGGGCGCCCGGGGACTGCTGCTGGCGCTCACCGACGAGGGCGCCACCACCCACCTCGTCCCGAAGGGCTCGGCGTTCGCCGAGCTCGGCCAGGGCAGCGCCGCCGGGTTCGGGTACCCGATCCTGATCGCCGTGGCGCTCTTCGCGGCCGGCGGTCTCGTCCTCCAGCGCACCTCCTTCGGCCAGACCCTGTTCGCCGTCGGCGGCAGCGGCGACGCGGCGACCCTGATGGGGCTGCCGGTGGCCCGTGCCAAGGTGACGGTGTACGTGCTCAGCGGCCTGCTCGCCGGCTTCGCCGGGGCGATCAACGCCGCGCGGCTCTCCTCCGGCGTCACGATCATCGGCACCGGCATGGAGCTCGACGCCATCGCCGCGGTCGTCATCGGCGGCACCCTGCTCGTCGGCGGCGCCGGTTCGGTGACCGGCACGCTCTGGGGCGTCCTGCTGCTCGCCGTCATCCAGAACCTGATCAACCAGATCGGCTCGCTGAACTCCTCGTACCAGTCGGTGGTCAGCGGAGGCTTCCTGATCCTGGTCGTGGTCGCCCAGCGGTACGTTTCACGCACCCGAAAATCGCTCTGACACACCGGAAAACGGAAGAACCGACGCCGGCCGGCAGAGCCGAACCAGAGGAGTCCCGTGGGCGTCAGCCTCAAGGACGTCGCGCAGAGGGCGGGCGTCTCCATCAAGACCGTCTCCAACGTGGTCAACAACTATCCCCACGTCACCCCGCAGATGCGGGCCAAGGTGCAGCGGGCCATCGACGAGCTCGGCTACCGGCCGAACCTCACGGCCCGCCACCTCCGCAAGGGGCGGACCGGCATCATCGCCTTCGCCGTCCCCGAGCTGGGCAACCCGTACTTCGCTGAGCTGGCCGGAGCGGTGATCGACGCGGCCGCCCAGCACGACTACACCGTGCTCGTCGACCACACGGCGGGGCTGCGGGAGCGGGAGCTGCTGGTCTGCCAGGAGTTCCGCTCCCACGTCATCGACGGGCTGATCCTCAGCCCCATCCACCTGGAGAACGGCGACCTGCTCGCCCGCCAGGAGACGTCGCCGCTCGTCCTCCTCGGCGAGCGGGAGTACGACGCCCCGTACGACCAGATCGCCATCGACAACGTCGCCGCGGCCCGCAGCGCGGTCCGGCACCTCCTCGACCTCGGCCGGCGCCGCATCGCCTTCCTCGGATCCCGCACCGGCCGCGAGCGCCAGCCCGCCCACCTGCGGCTGCGCGGCTGGCGGGAGGAGCTCACCGCGGCCGGCGTGGAACCCGACGACCGTCTCGTCGTCGCCACCGACGGCTACGGCCGGGGCGACGGCGCCGACGCGATGGCCGCCCTCCTCGACCGCGGCGTCCGCCCGGACGCCGTCTTCGCCTACAACGACCTGATCGCCCTCGGCGCGCTGCGCACCCTCACCGAGCGGGGCCTGCGGGTCCCCGAGGACATCGCCGTGGTCGGCTTCGACGACATCGAGGAGAGCCGGTACGGCGCGATCAGCCTGACCACCGTCGCCCCGGACAAGCGGGCCATCGCCCGCCAGGCCGTCGACCGGCTGGTGGCGCGCCTCGCGGGCGAGCCGGTGACCGAGCCGCGCCGCATCCGCCCGGGGTACCAACTGGTCGTCCGCGAATCCACCGGCGGCTCCCACACGGTGGCCGGACCCCCGGCCGCCGCGACGGAGGCCACCCCGGCCGCCGCGACGGAGGCCACCCCGGTCACCGCGACGGAGGCCGCCTCGGCCACCGCCCCGCCCGTCGACGCCCCCTGAGCCCGCACGGGGTTCCCCCGCCCGTCCGGGGCCCCGCCCACCCGGGGCCGTCCCCCGCCCCTTCCCCGCTCCCCCTGCCCGCCCCCGCTCCGCCCCCTCCCTTCCCCCCGGCCCGAGGACCCCCATGCCCCGACCCGCCATCCGCCACCGTCCCTTCGGCACCACCCCCGCCGGGGAGGAGGTCACCCTCTGGCACCTGGCGTCGCCCTCCGGCGCGTACGCGGAGGTCCTCACGTACGGCGGCGTCCTGCACGCCCTCGGCGTCCCCGACGCCCGGGGCCGCACGGACAACGTGGTCCTCTCGCTCGGCACGCTCGACCAGTACGCCGAGAAGAGCCCGTACCTCGGCGCGCTCGTCGGCCGGTACGCCAACCGCATCGCCCACGGCCGCTTCACCCTCGACGGCGTCACCCACCACGTCCCCGCGAACGACCGGGGCCACGCCCTGCACGGCGGGCCCGAGGGCTTCGACACCCGGGTCTGGCGGGCCGAGCCCGTCGTCGACGGCGACACCGCCGCCCTGCGGCTCACGCTGCACAGCCCCCACGGGGACATGGGCTTCCCGGGCACCCTCGACGTCACCGTCACGTACGCGCTGGACGCCGCCGGCACCCTCTCCCTGGAGTACGAGGCCACCACGGACCGCCCGACCGTCGTCAGCCTCGCCGGCCACGCCTACTTCAACCTCGCGGCGGACGGAGGCGACGTCCTCGACCACACCCTCCAGGTCGACGCCACCGGCTACCTCCCCGTCGACCCCACCGGCATCCCGCTCGGCCCGCCGGAGGACCCCGCGGGGACCCCCTTCGACCTCGCCGTCCCCCGCCGCCTGCGCGACACCGTCCTCGACCCCGCCGACGCGCAGCTCCGCCTCGCGGGCGGCTACGACCACTGCTGGACCCTCGCCGGCGCCGAGTCGCCGGAACCCCGCCGGGCCGCCCGCCTCGCCGCCCCCGGGGGCACCCGCGTCATGGAGGTCTGGACGACCGCCCCCGGCCTCCAGGTCTACACGGCGAACCAGCTCGACGGCACCCTGGCCGACCCCGGCGGCCGCCCCCTCCTCCGCCACGGCGCGGTCTGCCTGGAGGCCCAGCACTACCCCGACGCGCCCAACCGCCCCGCGTACCCCACCCCCGTCCTGCGCCCCGGCGCCACCGCCCGCCGCCGCACCGAGTTCCGCTTCCCCCGCTAGCGCCGGCCGGGTCAGCCCCGCGGCGCGGGGGCGGGGCGGGCGCGGGTGCGGAAGGTGCGGCGGTAGGCGTCCGGAGGGACCCCCACGGTGCGGGCGAAGTGGCGCCGCAGGGTGGTGGCGGTGCCCATGCCGGTGGCGGTCGCGATGGTGTCCACGGTGTCGTCGGTGGTCTCCAGGAGCTCCTGCGCGTGGCGGATGCGCTGGGTGTGGAGCCACTGGAGGGGCGTGGTGCCGGTGACCGACCGGAAGTGGCGGGCCAGATGGCGTGAGCTCATCCCGGCCTCGCGGGCCAGGTCCTCCACCGTGAGCGCCCGGTCGAGGCGGAGCAGCGCCCACGGGAGGAGCCGGGCCAGCGGATGGTTGCCGGGGGCGGGCACGGGGGTGGTCACGAACTGGGCCTGGCCCCCGTCCCGGTGCGGGGGGACGACCAGGCGCCGGGCGACGGTGTTGGCGACGGCCGACCCGTGGTCGAGGCGGACCAGGTGCAGGCAGAGGTCCATGGCGGCCGCCTTGCCCGCGGAGGTGAGCACGCTGCCGCCGTCCACGTAGAGG
This sequence comes from Streptomyces omiyaensis, assembly GCF_014650895.1. GTDB lineage: Bacteria > Actinomycetota > Actinomycetes > Streptomycetales > Streptomycetaceae > Streptomyces > Streptomyces omiyaensis. The sequence goes on along the minus strand of NZ_BMVV01000005.1, from coordinate 57,062 downwards.
ACGTCGGGGTCGACCGTCACCCGGGGGTGACGCCGGGTCAGTTCGCCGGTGTGCGCCCAGTGCGTGGTCGCGCGCCGGCCGTCCAGGAGGCCCGCGGCGGCGAGCACGAAGGCGCCGGTGCACAGGGAGGCCACGCGCGCCCCCGCCTCGTGCGCCGCCCGTACGGCGTCGACGAGTTCGGCCGGCGGGTCCCGGTCGACGTCGGCCCAGCCGGGCACGATCACGGTGTCGGCGTGCCGGAGGTGGCCGAGCCCGCGGTCGGGCTCCAGCCGGAAGCGGCCCACCCGGACGGGACCGGGGCCGCAGAGCGCGAAGTCGTACCAGGGATCGACGATGTGGGTCAGGTCGGAGCCGAACACCTCGATCGCCAGCGACAGTTCGAAGTGCAGCATGCCTTCGGTCAGGGCCAGGGCAACAGTCGTCACGCCCGGAAGCGTACGGGGCGTGCCGTTCCGGACGCCCGTGAGGGGACCGGCTCCGCGCCGGCCCCGTCCCGACCGGGCCCCCGATCGGCCGAGGGCGTCCGGCCACGGCCGGACGCGCGGGCGAAGCGCCGCGCGGCACCGCCTTCCCGGGAACCGCGACGGCCCTGCGGACCCGGGCCTTCCTTCGGAATCAGACGGGTGCCGCGCCCGGGGGGCGCAGCCGGGCGAGGACGGTCTCGCCGCCCTCCGCGGCCCCGCGCGCGAAGGCGGTGCGGAACGCCGCCGGGCCCAGTGCCGCCCGCAGCGCGCCGGTGATCCGGTCCACGTCGCCGCGCTCCGCCGCGGGCAGCGGGGCGTCCACGCGCCGCCGTTCGGCGTCCGCCGCGCCGAGGAGCGCGGCCGCCTCGTCCGGCGCGGCCGGGGCGACCGCCCCCGCCAGGCCCTCCAGGCACAGGGCGAGGGCCCGGGGCTCCCCGAGGACGCGCGCCACCGCCAGCGCGCGCAGATGGTGCGCGGCCGCCTCGTCCGGCCGGCCGCGCAGCTCGGCGAGGAAGCCGAGTTCGGCATGGCGCAGGTGCTCGCCCGCCGGGGAGGAGGCCCGGGCGAACCGGTCGCGCAGCAGCTCCAGGTGGAGGCCGGCGGCCGCGAGGTCCCCCGACCGCCGCGCGCCGAGCGCCAGGCCCATCCGGGCGTGGATCTCCGCGTAGGCGTAGCCCCGTTCGGCGGCGATCGCGAGGGCCTCGTGGTGCAGGGCCCGGGCCCGGTCCCAGTCGCGGTCCAGCAGGGCCAGCCGGCCGAGGCCGGAGAGCCGGGCGGACACCTCGGCGGTGAGCCCGAGCTCGCGCGCGAGGCGCAGCCCCTCCCGCTGCCGCCGGCCCGCGTCCTCGTACGCGCCCTTGATCTCGGCGAGCACCGCGAGCGGCGGGACCGTCTGCAACTCCCCCCAGAGGTCGCCGATCTCGCGGAAGAGCCGGGCGCCGCGCGTCCCGTCGCGCCCCAGCTCGGCGAGTGCGCCCCGGTCCAGGGCCAGCCGGGCCCGCAGGCTCAGCGCGGCCGCCGTGCCCCAGGTGTCGCCCAGGGCCTCGAAACCCTCCAGCGCCCGCGAGTTGACCGCCTCGGCCTCCTCCGGCGCGCCCGCGCTGAACAGTCCGTACGCGCAGAGCCACCGGGCGCGGAGGAGGCGGGCGGCGGCCCCGGCGGGGCCGGGGACGGCGGCACCGGGCCGTCCGGCGCCGCCGGGGAACGCGGCCTCGGGGAAGGAGGCGTCGGGGACGGGCCGCCCGGTGCCGTCGGGGGTGTCGCGGCCCTCGGTCAGGAGGGTGAACGCCCGGTGCAGAAGACGTAGTTCGGCGCCCTCCGGGCTCGCGTCCGGGAGGGCGTCGAGCACCGCGCCCAGGGTGCGCCGGGCCTCGGTGAGGCGTCCGCGCAGCAGCCACCACCAGACGAGCGCCCGGGCCAGTCGCGCGGCGGAGGCGTGACCGGAGGGCGACCGGAGCGCCGTGTCCAGCGCGGTGCGCAGGTTGCCCGCCTCCGCGTCGAGCCGGTCGAGGCACTCGCGCTGGCCGGGGCCGCGCAGCTCAGGCTCGGCGCGCTCCGCCAGCTCCAGGTAGTGGGCCAGGTGCCGCGCGCGCACCGCTTCCTGCTCGCCCCGCCCGGCCAGCCGTTCCGCGGCGTAGGCGGCGACGGACTCCAGCAGGCCGTAGCGGGGACCGGTGGGGCCGGTCGTCACGGTCACCAGGGAGCGGTCGACCAGCCGGGCGACCGGCTCCCACACCTCCGCCCCGGCCACCCCGCCGCCCGCCGCGACGGCGCCGACCGCCGCCAGGTCGCAGCCGTCGCCGAAGACGGAGAGGCGGCTCAGGACCAGGCGTTCGGACGGGCCCAGCAGCTCCCAGCTCCAGTCGATCACCGCCCGCAGGGTCTGCTGCCGGGCCGGGCCGCCGCGCCGCCCGGCTGCCAGGAGCCGGAAGCGGTCGTCGAGCCGGGCGGCGAGCTCCGGCACCCCGAGGGCCCTGACCCGGGTCGCGGCCAGTTCGAGGGCGAGCGGGATGCCGTCGAGGCGGCGGCAGACCTCCTCGGCGGCGGCCCGGTCGGCGGCGGCGAGCCCGCCGGGGTCGGCGGGGAAGCCCGGCGCGGAGGCCGCGGCCCGCTCGGCGAAGAGGCGGAGCGCGTCCGGGGCGGCGAGCGGCTCGACCGGCACGACGGTCTCGCCGCGCATCCCGAGCGGCTCCTGACTGGTGGCCAGGACCCGCAGCCCGGGGGCGGCGGCGAGCAGTCGCCCGGCCAGTTCGGCGGCGGCCTCCACCACGTGCTCGCAGTTGTCGAGCACCAGCAGGCCGCGGCGGTCGCGCAGCGCGGCGGCCAGCCGGCCGACGGGGGAGCGGCCGGGGCCGCCCGGCCCCGCCGCGTGCGGGTCGTCCCGCAGGCCCAGGGCGGTGGCGGCGATCTGGGCCAGGTCCGCGGCGGAGCCGGAGCGCACGCCGGCGAACTCCACCAGCCAGGCGTCCGGCGCCGTGGCCCGCGCGGCGGCGACCGCCACCCGCGTCTTGCCCACCCCGCCCGGGCCGGTGAGCGTCACCTGCCGTGCGGTGCCGAGGAGGCGCCGCAGGCGGGCGAGCAGCGCGTCGCGGCCGATGAGCGGGGTCAGCGGTGCGGGCAGGGCGCCCGCGGCGGGCGGTGCGGGCAGGGCGGGGGCGGGCGGGGCGGACGCACCGCCGGCGGCGGGCCGAGTCGGCGGTACGCCCGTGTCGGGCGCCGGGGCCCGGTCCCGGCGGAGGAGGGCGGCGTGTACGGAGGCCAGCTCGGGTCCCGGACCGACGCCCAGGTCCTCCGCGAGCAGGCGGCGCACCTCCGCGTACGCGGCGAGCGCCTCGCCCGGGCGGCCGGCGGCGTCCAGCGCCCGCAGCCGGAGGGCGTGCAGTCGTTCGCGCAGCGGGTGCGCGGCGACGAGTCCGGCCAGCTCCCCGGCGAGGGCGGGGTCGCCGCCGAGGTCGAGCCGGGCCCGGGCCCGCTCCTCCAGCGCGGTGAGCCGTTCCTCCTCCAGCCGGGCGGCGACCGGCCCCGCGAAGGCGGCGTCCGCGAAGTCCGCGTACGCGGGACCGCGCCACAGCTCCAGCGCCTCGGTCAGCAGCGCGACGCGCTCGCGGGCCCCGGCCGCCCCGCCGGCCCGCGCGACCAGGGCGCGGAACCGTGAGGCGTCGACCTCGTCCTCGTCCGGACGCAGGTCCAGGTGGTACCCCGGGGGGCGGCGCACCACGCGCTGCCCGCCGAGGACCCGGCGCAGCTGGGAGACCCGCGCCTGGAGGGAACCGGTCGGCCGGGCGGGCAGCCGGGCGGGCCAGAGGGCGTCGACGAGCCGGTCCGCCGCGACCGTCTCGCCGTCGTGGGCCAGCAGCACGGCGAGCAGCGTGCGGACCTTGGCCTCGGGGACCGTGACCTCCTCGCCGTCGTCGTTCCGGACCACGACGGGCCCGAGCACCCCAAACCGCATGCCGGTCACCCTATCCGCCGCTCCTGACGTCCTGACGTCCTGACGTCCTGACGTCCTGACGTCCTGAGGTCCTGAGGTCCTGAGGTCCTGAGGTCCTGACCCCCGACGCCTTGTCGCCTTGCCGTCCCCGGCGCTTCCGGTGTCCCTCCGCTCGGGGTCGTCCGTTCGGGGCTGTCCGTGCCCGAAGCGGACCCGAAGGATTCCCGAAGTGCCCGCGCGCACAGTCGGATCGGCGGCGCGGACGGACGGCCGCGGGCGACGGAGCCCGCCCGTGCGGCCGACGTGGTGCCCCCGCACCTCCCGCCCCTCGACCGACACACCCGGAGCACCCATGAGCACGACACCCGACACGTCCGCGACGCACCCCGGCACCCCCGCCCCCGGCGACGGAACGAACATCCCCGTCCCCGGCGACGCAACGGACACCCCCGTCCCCGGCGGCGCCCCGGACGCGTCCGTCCCCGGCGGCGCAACGGACACCCCCGTCCCCGGCGGCGCCCCGGACGCGTCCGTCCCCGGCGGCGCAACGGACACCGCCGTCCCCGGCGGCGCCCCGGACGCGTCCGCCCTCCGCGGCGCGCCGGACGTCCCCGGCCGCGAACCGGCCTCCCCCGCCCCGAAGCTGCCCCTCCTCGCCCTGCTGGCCCTCGCCACCGCCGTCTTCGTCACCAGCCTCACCGAGACCCTCCCCGCCGGTCTGCTGCCCGCGATGAGCGGCGACCTCGGCGTCGGCGCCTCGGCCACCGGCCAGACGGTCACCGTCTACGCCCTCGGCACCGCGCTGACCGCGATACCGCTGGCCGCGGCGACGGCCGGGTGGCCGCGCAAGCGGCTGCTGCTGGCCTCCATGACCGGGTTCGCCGTCGCCAACACGGTGACCGCCGTCTCCTCCGTGTACGCCCTGACGATGGGCGCGCGCTTCGTCGCGGGCGTCGCGGCCGGGCTCGCCTGGGCCCTGCTGGCGGGGTACGCGCGGCGGCTGGCCCCCGCGGGGCTGGAGGGCCGGGCGATCGCCGTCGCCATGGCGGGCATCCCGGTCGCGCTCTCGCTGGGCGTGCCCGCGGGGACCTATCTGGGCGGGGTGACCGACTGGCGGGTCGCGTTCCTGGTGGTGACCGGCCTGACCCTGGTGCTCCTGGGATGGATCGCGGCCGCGGTGCCCGACCGGCCGGGGCAGCGGTCCGGGGAGCGCCCGGGGATGCTGCGGGCCCTGCGGATGCCGGGCGTGCCGGCGGTGCTCTTCGTGACGCTGGTCTTCGTCCTGGCCCACACCGTCCTGTACGCGTACGTGGCGGCCTTCCTCGACGACCTCGGCCTGGGCGGCAGCACGGACCTGGTGCTGCTGGAGTTCGGGGCGGCCTCGCTCGTGAGCATCTGGATCGTGGGCGCCCGGATCCACCGGGAGCTGCGGCGGCTGACGATCGGCGGGACCCTGCTGGTCGCGCTGGCGGCGGCGGTCCTCGGCGTCCTCGCCGGGCACGCCCTCTTCGTCCATCTGGCCGCGGTGCTCTGGGGGCTGGGCTGGGGCGGCGTGCCCACCCTGCTCCAGACGGCCGCGGGCGAGGCGGGCGGCGACCGGGCCGACGGCGCCCAGGCCATGCTGGTGACGCTGTGGAACGCGGCCATGGCGGCGGGCGGCGTCCTCGGCGGAGTGCTCCTCGACACCACCGGCAGCGGAGCCTTCCCCTGGACGCTGGTGGTGCTGCTGGTCCCCGTGCTGGTGGTGGTGGTCCGGGCGCGGACCCACGGCTTCCCGGCCGGCCGGACCGCCGCCTGAACGACCGGCCGCATCCCGGCCCTCCCCGTCCCGTCCCGGGGACCCCCCCGGACTGAGGAGAGTCCTCTCCCGTCCCGGAGACCGTCCGGAACGGGAGAGGACTCTCCTCGGTCCGGGACGGTCCCGGTCCGGGAACCGTCCCGCCGCGTGCCGGGGATGATGGCGGGATGGAGTCGATCATCCCCCGTCTTCCGGCGGACTTCCTGACCGTCCGCTACGACGGCTCGCGTTTCCCGGGTGCCGCCTCCGTGGCGGCCCGCCCGGGCCTCGCGCCGGGCGCCAACTGCCAGTTGTACGCCTACGAGGTGCTCCGCCACTTCGGCCTGTACGTTCCGCCGCTGCGCTCCTCGGAGCTCTGGGAGGACACGGAGGCCACCGTCCGCGTGCCGGTCGCCCGCCCGCTCGACCTCCTGCTCTTCAACTCCGCCGACCGCGCGTACGGCGCCCACGTCGCCGTGTGCGCGGGGGGCGGGAAGCTCCTCCACCTGTGCGCCGAGGCCGGCCTTCCCGCGGTGTGGCGGGCGGAGGAGTTCGCGGCGCGCGAGCGCTATCGCGTGCTGCTCGGGGCCAAGCGGGTCCTTCCGTCCGGGACCATCTGAAAGCGCCCTCCCGCGCGGTCCTCCGCCCCCCGTCCGACGTCCCCCGCCCCTCGGGTCCCATGCTCGCCCCCGGGTCCCATGCTCGCCCCCCGGGTCCCAGGCTGGCCCCCCGGGTCCCAGGCTGGCCCCCCGGGTCCCAGGCTCGCCCCCCGGGTCCGGGTTTCGCCCCCGGACCGTGGCCCCGGACGCGAGCGCGGGACTGCGCGAGCGCGCCGGCCTCCCGGGCGACGCCGCCGGGTCCCGCCGCCCGCTGTCCGGGGAGGAGCCGGGGCAGGACTTCGGCTTCGTCCTCCACGAGACCGCCCTGCCCGTGCGGGGCCCGGTCCTGATCGAGGCCGGGCGGGTCCACGACCGCGCGCAGGTCTTCGTCGACGGACAGCCCGTGGGCGTCCCGGAGCGGATCGAACGCCGCGGCGACGGACTCCGGCGGCTCGCGAGGGAACCCACCCTCGCCGTCCGCTCCGGCACGGCGCCCCCGCCCGGTGACCGCACGGGGCCCGCGGAGGGCCGGACGGCGGCCCGTGGCGCCGCCGCGGCGGACGGCGGCCGTCAGCGCCGGTCGCGGCGCCGGGCGAGGTACAGGCCCAGGAGCATGCCGACGAGGAGGGTGACGGTGAGCACGATCCAGAGCGGGAGCGTGACCGTCGGTATCCACAGGCGGATCGTGACCGATCCGGTGTTGGCCGCGATGAACCAGACGGCGAGCGCGGCGAGCACCAGGAAGGCGACGGTCCGCAGCCGCATGTCCCTCCCCTTGACCGTGACGGTGGCCGGGCCGTGCGGCTGCTTCGCGGTGTTCCGGGACATGGTCCGGGTCCTCTCTCGGGGAGGAGGGATTCCCTCCCCAGTATCGAGGCGGAACGGAGCCCTGTCCCCCCGGGCGACCTGGCCGGAAGGAGTTGTCCACAGGCTGCGGCGGGCGGCCCGGCGGGGCCGTCCGGGCGGCTAGGCTTTTCGGGTGGCCCTCATCGACGCTTCTTCCGACGCCTCCCCGACCCCGAGCCCCGGCGGATCCCCCGACGCCCTGGAGGTGCTCCACCGGGTCTTCGGGTACAGCTCCTTCCGGGGCGAGCAGCAGGAGATCATCGACCACGTCGTGGCCGGCGGCGACGCCCTCGTGCTCATGCCGACCGGTGGCGGCAAGTCGCTCTGCTACCAGATCCCGGCCCTGGTGCGCCCCGGCACGGGCGTGGTGGTCTCGCCGCTGATCGCGCTGATGCAGGACCAGGTGGACGCGCTCAACGCCCTCGGCGTCCGGGCCGGGTTCCTGAACTCGACCCAGGACCCCTACGAGCGGCAGACCGTCGAGCAGGCCTTCCTCGCCGGCGAGCTCGACCTCCTGTACCTGGCCCCCGAGCGGCTGCGCACCGAGGGCGCCCAGCGGCTGCTGGACCGGGGCACGGTCTCCGTCTTCGCGATCGACGAGGCGCACTGCGTCTCCCAGTGGGGCCACGACTTCCGGCCCGACTACCTGGCGCTCTCGCTGCTCCACGAGCGCTGGCCCAAGGTGCCCCGGATCGCGCTGACGGCCACGGCCACCGAGGCCACCCACGGCGAGATCGCCACCCGCCTGGGTCTGGAGGAGGCGCGCCACTTCGTGGCCAGCTTCGACCGGCCCAACATCCAGTACCGCATCGTCGGCAAGAACAGCCCCACCCGGCAGCTCCTGGACCTGATCCGCACCGAGCACGCCGGGGACGCCGGCGTCGTCTACTGCCTGTCGCGCTCCTCCGTGGAGAAGACCGCCGCCTTCCTCGCGGAGCACGGCGTCGACGCCATCCCCTACCACGCGGGCATGGACGCCGCCACGCGCGCCGCCAACCAGGCGCGGTTCCTCCGCGAGGACGGCGTCGTGGTCGTGGCGACCATCGCCTTCGGCATGGGCATCGACAAGCCCGACGTGCGCTTCGTCGCCCACCTCGACCTGCCCAAGTCCGTCGAGGGCTACTACCAGGAGACCGGCCGCGCCGGCCGTGACGGCGAGCCCGCCACCGCCTGGCTCGCGTACGGCCTCCAGGACGTCGTCCAGCAGCGCAAGATGATCGACGGCTCCGAGGGCGACGAGCAGCACCGGCGCGGCCTCGCCGCCCACCTCGACGCCATGCTCGCCCTGTGCGAGACCGTCGAGTGCCGCCGCGTCCGCCTGCTCGCCTACTTCGGCCAGAAGTCCGGCCCGTGCGGGAACTGCGACACCTGCCTCGCCCCCGCCGAGTCCTGGGACGGCACGGTCGCCGCGCAGAAGCTGCTTTCCACCGTGTGGCGGCTGGCCCGCGAGCGGCGCCAGAAGTTCGGCGCCGGCCAGATCATCGACATCCTCCAGGGGAAGAAGACCGCCAAGGTCATCCAGTTCGACCACGACACCCTGTCGGTCTTCGGCATCGGCGCCGACCTCGGCACGGCGGAGTGGCGGGGCGTCGTCCGCCAGCTCCTCGCCCTGGGCCTGCTCGCGGTGGAGGGCGACTACGGCACCCTGGTCCTCACCGAGGCCAGCGGCGAGGTCCTCGGCGGCCGGCGCGAGGTCCCGATGCGCAAGGAGGCCGCCAAGGTCGCGGCGCCCCGCAAGGAGAGCGGCGGCCGCTCCGGAAAGGCCCGGGTCCCCGTGGACCTGCCCGCCGCCGCCGTGCCCGTCTTCGAGGCCCTGCGCGCCTGGCGCGCGGCGACCGCGCGCGAGGCGGGCGTCCCCGCGTACGTCGTCTTCCACGACGCCACGCTCCGCGAGGTCGCGACGACGCTCCCGTCGAGCGTCGCCGAGCTCGGCACCGTCGGCGGCGTCGGCGAGGCCAAGCTCGCCAAGTACGGCGAGGGCCTCCTGGAGGCGCTCGCCGAGTTCACCGGCCGGGACGGCGGCCGGGGAGAGCCGGGCGGACAGGACGCCGGCCCGGTCCGGCCCGGGCCGGAGGACCGGAGCGACGAGGCGGCCGCGACGGCCCCCGCGCCCGAGGCGGCCCCGGTCCGGGAGTCCGCCCGGGCGGCGGACCAGCGGGCGGCCCGTACGGGCGGTGCCGCGCCCGCGGCGCGGAGGTCCGCCCCGCAGGCCCGGCCCGCCGCCCCCGCGGCCCCGGAGGACGAGCCGCTCTTCTTCGGCGAGGACGAGACCGAGCCGTCCTGGGACGACTGGGAGTGACCGCAGGGTCCCCGGCCGGAGCACCTCCGGCCGGGGACCGGCCCGGGACCGCCTACGACGCCGCCGGCGTCCTCTCCCCGGCCGGATCCCTCTCCGCGGTCGCCGTCCTCTCCTCGGCCCGAGCTTTCTCCCCGGCCGGCGTCTTCTCCGCGGCCGCGGACCCCTGCGCGTCCCCCGCCGGCCGGTCCAGGCGCCGCAGCCCGCGGATGGCGGGCACACAGAGCATGGCGGCCAGCAGCAGGAAGGAGACGGCCGAGGAGAAGAGCAGCACCCGGTCCGCTCCGAACGACTCGGCCGTCGGACCCGCCAGCGCCCGGCCCAGCGGGATCACCATGATCGAGCCGGCGATGTCGTAGGCGGAGACCCGGCTCAGCACCGCCAGCGGGATGTGGGACTGCACGCTCGTCGCCCACATCACGCCCCAGAAGGCGAAGCCGCACCCCGCCACCGCGCCCGTGACCGCCGTGAGGGCGAAGTTCCAGCCGAGCGCCGGGGCCAGCGGGTTGAGGGCGAAGAAGAACATCGCGCACACGCCCGCCACCAGCGGTCGGCGCGGCCGGACCCGCATCCCCAGCAGCCCGCCGATGATCGTGCCCAGCCCGTCGGCCGACGCGATCCAGCCGTAGCCGGTGGCGCCGTGCTGCTCGGTGAGGAGCGCCGCGCCCAGCGGCAGCGACGGACCGAAGACGAAGAGGCCGTACACCGCCCACAGCGAGATCACGCCCCACAGCCAGGAGCGGGACCGGAACTCGTGCCAGCCGGTGGCGAGCCGCCGCCACATCGGATCGGAGCTCTCGTCGTCCCCGTCGGCCTCGTCGCGCCCGGAGGCGAGTCCCCGCAGCGGCAGCAGGCCAGCGGCGCTGACGGCGTAGGCCACCGCGATCACCAGGAACGATCCGGCCAGGTCCCCGTAGGCCACCAGGAAACCGGCCAGGCCCGGGCCGATGAGCGTGGCCATCGACTCGGCGATCCGCAGCAGCGCGTTGGCGCGCTGGATGTCGTCGGCGACCCGCGGCACGATGCTCGCCAGGCCCGGCTGGAACATGGCGGTCGCGGCGCCGCTCACCGCCATCAGGGCCATGATCTGCCAGAGCCGTACGCCGCCCCCGGCGAACAGCGCGGCCATGACGAGCATGGCCACCACCCGGACCGCGTCCGCGCCGACCATCATCACCTGCGGGGTGAACCGGTCGGCGAGCACCCCGCCGAAGAGGATCAGCAGCACGATCGGCGCCATCCAGGCGGCGAGCGCGTAGCCCACGCCGGTGGCGCCGAACCCGGAGCCGAGGACCGAGGTGGTCACCGACACCATCAGCATGCCGTCGGCGAGCAGCGAGGCGCTGCGGGCGGTGAAGAAGAGCCGGAAGCGACGGGACCGCCACGGGCTGGGCAGCGGCGCGGCCTCCCGCGCCGGGGTGGAGTCTTCGGTGGTCATGTGGCATCCCGGCCCCGGCCGGTCCCTTCCCTGAGAATCCGCTGCGCCGCGGCGGGCTGCCGCGGCGGGCCCTCGACGAACACGTACCGGTGCGGGGCGAGCACCCCGGGACGCCCCGGCAGGACCGCCATCAGCGCCGCGTGCGCCGCGTCGGGCGTCACCTCGTCCTCCGGCCAGGTCCGTTCGTCGGCGCCGATGTACGCGGTGAGCCCCCGGCCGTCCGGACCGCCCGCCCCGTCCTCCACCAGGACCTCGACCGGGCGGCCCCCCAGGGCCCCGGCCAGCGCCTCGGCGACGGCGGCGGGGGAGACCCAGCAGCCGTCCACCCGCACCCACTCCGGCCCGCGCGCCACCGGCCGCACCCCCGTCAGCTCGGTGAGCGGGCCGGCCGCGCCGAGCGGCACGTCGGACTCCGCCACCGCCTCCAGGAGCCGGACGAGCCCGGTGGCCAGCTCCTCGGCCGCGCCCCGGGGGAACAGCGCGGGATCGGCCCAGGTCGCGAACCGCAGGACCGGCTCCGTCTCGTACACGAAGGTCAGCAGCCGCGTCGGCAGCGTCTGCCCGGCGCCCCAGACGAGCTCCAGCTCGGGCGCGTCGCCGTCGGGCGCCGCCGCGGCCGCCAGGGTCGCGGGCAGCGCGCTGATGTCGTTGAAGACGGCGTCGCGCGCGAACTGGCTGCCGCGCTCGGTCGTGACCCGGCCGATCAGCTCCCACAGGTCCAGCGCGTCGAAGCGGCTGTGCCGGTACGCGTTCATCGCCGCGCCCCACGCCTTGGCGAGGAGCGCGTCGAAGGACGGCGCGCGCACGTCGAGGTCGAGGAGGGCGTCCTGGGAGAGGGTGCTCACCGAGCGGGCGAGCTTCGGCAGGAAGCGGTTGGAGGTGGGCACGGCGGCCACGCAGACGGACTGTCCGGCCCGGTGCGCGGTGAGCACGCACCAGGCGGTGAGCAGCACCGTGCCGGGGAGCGCGCCGGTGCGCCGGGCGGCGGCGGCGAGCGCCCGGGCGCCGCGCGCCGAGCGCAGGGTGAGGCCCGGGGTGTCCGTCTCGGTCCCGGCGGCGCCGTCCTCGGCGAACATCGCCTGCGGTCCGGTGCGCAGGATGCGTTCCCAGTGGGCCAGCGAGGCGGCGGACTTGCGGCGCCCGGCCGGGCTGTGCTCCTCGGCGGCCAGGTCGAGCGGGGTGAGCGCGGTGACCGGCGGCAGCGGCTCGCCGCGGAGGAGGGCGAGCCATTCGTCCCGCAGGACGCCGAGGGCGGAACCGTCGGTGACCGCGTGGCTGGCGGCGAGGGCGACGCGGACGGGCCGGCCGGCGCGGGCGAGGATCCGCAGCCGCAGCGGGAAGTCGAGGTCGAGGCGGAAGCGGGTGTCGCGGGCCGCGCGGGCCAACGCCTCGGCGTAGGCGTCGGGGTCCTCGGGGAGCGCGTCGTGGTCGAGGACGGTGACGGTGAAGGAGCCGTCGGGGGCGACCACCTGCTCGGCGGGGGCGGCGGCGCCGGGCCCGTGGGGGAAGGTGGTGCGCAGGGCCTCGTGGCGTACGGCGAGGGCGGCGAGCGCGTCGAGCGCCCGGTCCATCCCGGTGCCGTCCGGGACCGGCCACACGTCGTGGATGTTGATGGTGTCGGGCTCGTCCCGCAGGATGCAGCGGATCATGTTCGCCTGGCCCATGGTGACGGGCCCCCGCCGCGCGCCTCCGCCGGTGTAGCGGACGGTGAGGGTGCGGGAGCCGGTGACGCCGTCCGGGGCGTGCGCGGTCGTCACGGCGTCACGGCCGGGGCGTGCGCGGTCCGGGGGCGCGGCGGGTGGTTCACGGCGGTGCCTTTCGCGTGCGCGGTCAGGGAGCCCCAGGCGTCGACGAGCCGGGCGAAGTCCGTCATGCCGGAGGCGGCCTCGGCGAGGAGCCGGTCGCGCCGGTCCGCGAAGAGCGCGGCGGCGGTGGCGTACCGGCCGCCGAGGGAGCGGTAGCGGCGGTCGAGGACGTCGAGCCGGGCCTCGTTCCCGGCCGGGTCGATCAGGGTGCTCTCGCGGACGAGGGCGGCGACGGCGTCGGGCCGCACCCGGCCGGCGGCGTCGAGGAGTCCGTCACCGGTCGCGGCGAGGCCCGCGTACACCGTGTCGAGGTGGGCGGTGGCGAGCAGGTACTTCGCGAACCGGAGCTGGTAGGCGAGGAATCCCGCGTCGGAACGGCGCTCCTCCGTGTGGTAGTTGACGATGTGCCGGTTGTGCAGGACGCCGGGCAGCCGGGCGTTGCGCACGAGGTGCAGGAGGAAGTAGTCGGTGCCGATGGTGTCGGTGGCGGGCGGCAGCGGCACCCGGCCGTAGACCTCCCGGCCGAGGGCGACGTTGCACATGTCGACCCGGGTGGGGCTGACGAGGGTGAGCGTCGTCGTGTCGGTGGTGAACGGCGTGGTGCCCGCACCCCGGAACGCCTCGTCGATCAGGTTCCGGCGCCAGATCTCCGGGTGGCCGGCGGGCACCGAGAGGCCGACGACCTCGTGGTACGCCTCCGGGTCGAGGGCGCGGAGCTCGGCGACGTCGACCGAGAGCGCGCCGATGAAGGACGCGCCGGCCAGGACGACCGTCCGGTCCGCGCAGCCGGGGTCGAGCCGTCCGCGGGTGACCTCGGCGGCGACGTCCGCCGCCGGCCGGCCGAGCGCGGTGAGCTCGTGGTGGATCGGGAAGACCGGTTCCCCGTCGAGGAGCTGGTAGCGGCTGTCGGAGTCCCGGCGGTGCACCGAGGCGCAGCCGAGCGCCTCGGCGAGGAGGAAGGCGCGGTTGGTGCAGGCGCCGTACGACACCCCGGCCGGGAGCATCAGGTCGAGCAGCCGGTCCGCGTCGTCGGGCCGGGCGGAGGCCAGGACCTCGCGCAGGAAGGCGCGCTGCCGGTCCTCGTCGAGGTGGTGGACGACGACGCCGGGCGCCGGGGGCAGGGCGGCCACCGCGGCCCGGTGGGCGGCGAGGTCGGCGGGGGCCGAGGAGTCGAGGATCAGCAGGTGCACCTCGACGCCGAACTCCCGTGCCCCGTAGGCGGCTTCCCCGGCGACCGCCGCGATCGTCGCCGTACAGGCCCGGTGGGTGGGCAGGGTCAGGCAGACGCGGCGCACGCGGGCTCCCCGGTCGGCGGGGCGGGCTCGGCCGCGTCGGCCTCCTCGTGCCAGGAGGTGAGGCCGAGCAGCCGGGAGCCGAGCGGGGTGAGTCCGGCGGTCGGGTAGCGCTTGGACTCGTGCAGCACGGGGTCGCCGACGAGGGTGCGGTTCCAGCGCGGGGTGCGCAGGTGGCGCCAGGACTCGACGCGGGAGCGGCGCAGCTTCGCGTGCTCCTCCAGGGCGGGCATCATCGACAGGTACTGCACCGCGCGGACGCCGTCGGCGGAGGCGTTGCGGGCGACGCCGTGGGCGAGCAGGCCGTTCCAGATGAGCAGGTCGCCGGGGCGCAGGTCGGGGCGGACGACGGGGTAGGCGGTGCGGTCCAGGTCGGGGCGGATCGGGTCGCGGCCGGCGGGCTGGTCCCGCTTCCACTCCTCGAAGCGGCGGAAGAGCTCCGGGCCGCACTGGAAGCCGCCGGTCTCGGGGCTGGTGTCGTTGAGCGCGATGATGCCCTGCACGCGCTGCGGGGGCACGCCGAGGGTGGTGTCGATGTCCCAGTGCAGCTCGATGTCGAAGCCCCGGTCGGTGGGTTCGATGAGGGCGCGGTCGCGGTTGCGGACGTTGGGCGGGTTGAGGTTGAGCCGGTCGAGGGTGACCCAGAGCTCCTCGCAGTCCCAGACGTCGACGAAGGCGTCGTAGACCCGCTGCGCCTGGCGGCTGTCCCAGAGCAGCTGGTGGTGGTACGCCTCGACGAAGCCGTAGATGTGCAGCTGCTGGTCCAGCTCGGAGCGGAACGGCCGGTCCTCGTACCAGCTGTCGGGCCGGTCCGGGTCGAGGCCCTGGAAGTCCCAGGCGAAGTCGAGAAGCCGGCGGGCCGCCGCGGCGGGGATGGCCTCGCGCACGATGACGTATCCGTACGTCTGCCAGTGCGCGAAGTCCTCCTCGGAGAGCACCCGCAGCGGCCGGGTCTTGCGCAGCTCCCGCAGGGTGGTCGCGGCGAGGTAGGACTCGCCGTCGGCGCTGAAGTAGGGGCGCTCGGTGGCGGCCCGGTGGAGGTAGGGGGCGCGCGGGCGGCGCGGGGCGGCGGGTGTGGTCGTCAAGGGTCCCTCCAGGCGGGAGTCGGACGGCGTGCGGGCGTGGGGGAGCGGGGCACGGCGGGACGGGGGCGCGGACCTGGCGACGGTGGGGGGACCGCGGGGGACGAGGGACAGAATTGGTGTAGACCATGATCGGTGTCAAGTGACCCGGCGGTATGCCGCGCGTGTCGGCCGATGGCCCGAAATCGCGCCTTCCGCGCCCCCGTTGGGGCGGGATCTTTGGTCTAGACAACCATCGGGCGACTCGCCTACTGTCGCCACTGCGCAGAGCCGGAACCGACTCGACCGGTCGGTCCCGGCCCGACCGCTGCGCCCCGGTCGACGGCGACCGAGAGCAGGGCCCCGCCCGCCGCCCCGCCGACGTCCGCCACCGGCACGGGGGCGGCGGCCCGCGCCCGCACGACCGACGCCCCGACCGACCGACCACGCCGAGAGGGAACGGTTCCATGAGCACACCCAGCGCCACGACCCCGCCCGCCGCCGCCCTCAGAAGCCCCGGCCCGGGACTGATCACGCTGGATCCGGTGCACACCGCCCTGCTGCGCGGCCTCGACGCGCTCCTCGCCGGACTCGCCGCCCGGCTCTCCGCCCCCGAGGTGACCGGCCCGCCGCTGCTCGCCGCCGACGGCCTCGCCCGCCTCGACTACTTCCGCAACTTCCCCCACCTCGGCGTCTCGGCCGGGCGGTTCGCCCCCGAGTCCCACGACGTCCTCGCCGCCGGCCAGGCCCCCGGAGACCGCCCCCTCGAACCCACCGGCTACCTCCTGCCCTCCGCCACCTGCTACGGCCTGCTGCTCTCCCTGGAGGGCGCCGACGTCGGCGAGGAGGGCCTGCGGCTCTCCGCCGCAGGCCGCTGCTTCCGCAACGAGACCCACTACGACGGCCTGCGCCGCCTCTGGGGCTTCCACATGCGCGAGGTGGTCTACCTGGGCACCAAGGAAGGCGCCGTCGAACACCTGGAGCGCGGCGGCGCGTTCATCCAGGAGACCGCCGGGCGCCTCGGCCTCGACCTGACCCGCGCCACCGCCGACGACCCCTTCTACGATAAGGGCGGCTCCCGCGCCCGCCTGATGGCCCTCGACCCCGTCAAGCACGAGTACAGCGCCCCCGACGGCACCGCCATCGCCTCCGTCAACCGCCACCGCAACTTCTTCGGCGAGCGCCTGGACATCCGCGCCGGCAGCCACGGCCCCGCCTACAGCGCCTGCGTCGCCTTCGGCGTCGAGCGCTGGGTGCGCGCCCTGCTCCTCGCCCACGGCGGCCCCGAGCAGGCCCTCGACCGCCTCCGCGCGGCCACCGTCACCCCCACCCCCTGACACCCCTCAGCAGACCAGCACGGAGCGGAGAGAACAGCCCATGGAACGCGTCACCGCCTGGCTCCAGGAGAAGAACCCCGGCCTCGACGGGCCCATCGACACCGACGAGGACCTGATCGAGGCGCGGCTCATCGACTCCATGGACTTCCTCGAGTTCATCGACCTCCTGGAGGACATCTCCGGCACGTCGATCGACCTCCAGGAGGTCACCATCGACGACTTCCGCACCCTCGCCCGCGTCCGGGAACGCTTCCTCGCCCCCACCGGGTGACCCCCGGCGCCCTGGCGGTCGTGGCCACCACCCGGGAGGTCCTCGGCCACCCGGGCCTCGGACCGCACCTCCTCGCCCCCTGGGAGCTGCGCCGCCTCGACGCCGTCCGCGTCCCGGCCCGCCGCGACGACGTGCTGGCCGCCCGCCTCCTCCTGCGGCTCTGCGCCGCCCGGCTCACCGGGCTGCCCCCGCAGGAGACCGGCCTCGCCCAGCGCTGCCCGCGGTGCGCCCGGGACGGACACGGCCGCCCGTACCTCGACGGGCACCCCGGACTCGGCGTCAGCCTGAGCCACGCCGACGGCCTGGCCGCGGCCGCGGCGGGCCCGGGCCCGGTCGGCGTCGACGTGGAACCGGCCGCCCGCCGCCCCGGCCCCCCGGGGGTCCTCCGCCGGCTCCTCCCCGAGGCCGACCTGCGGGAGGCGGCGGCACACCCCGACCCGGGCCCGGCGCTCCTGCGCGCCTGGGTCCGCGCGGAGGCCCGCTTCAAGGCGGGCCCCCCGGGAGCGGGGGCCGTCCACCGCGTCACGGAGTGGACCGACGGCCGGCGCTCCGCCGTCGTGGCGGTGGCGTCCGCCGGGACGCCGGCCCTCCTCCCGCCGGCGGCGGTCCTGGGAGGGCCGGTGCCCGGCCGGGTCGACCGGGGGCCGGTCAGGCTCCCACGTACCGCGCCAGGTGCTCGCCCGTGAGGGTGGAGCGGGCGGCGACCAGGTCGGCCGGCGTGCCCTCGAAGACGATCCGGCCGCCGTCGTGGCCCGCGCCGGGACCGAGGTCGACGATCCAGTCGGCGTGCGCCATCACGGCCTGGTGGTGCTCGACCACGATCACCGACTTGCCGGAGTCCACCAGCCGGTCGAGCAGCCCGAGCAGCTGCTCGACGTCGGCGAGGTGGAGCCCGGTGGTCGGCTCGTCGAGGACGTAGATCCCGCCCTTGTCGCCCATGTGGGTCGCCAGCTTCAGCCGCTGCCGCTCGCCGCCGGAGAGCGTGGTGAGCGGCTGCCCCAGGGTGAGGTAGCCGAGCCCCACGTCGACCAGCCGCTCCAGGATCCGGTGCGCCGCCGGGGTGCGGGCCTCGCCCGCGCCGAAGTACGCCTCCGCCTCGGCGACCGACATCGCCAGGACCTCGCTGATGTCCCGGCCGCCCAGCCGGTACTCCAGCACCGCCGCCTGGTAGCGGCGGCCCTCGCACTCCTCGCAGGTGGTGGCCACACCGGCCATCATCGCCAGATCGGTGTACGTGACGCCGGCGCCGTTGCAGGTCGGGCAGGCACCCTCCGAATTGGCGCTGAACAGCGCCGGCTTGACGCCGTTGGCCTTGGCGAAGGCCTTGCGGATCGGGTCCAGGAGACCGGTGTACGTCGCGGGGTTGCTGCGCCGCGAGCCGCGGATCGGGCTCTGGTCGACCGAGACCACCCCGGCGTCCGCCGGGATCGAGCCGTGCACCAGCGAGCTCTTGCCGGAACCGGCGACGCCGGTGATCACGGCCAGCACCCCCAGCGGCAGGTCGACGTCCACCTTCCGCAGGTTGTTGGCGGTCGCGCCGCGGACCGGCAGCACACCCGTCGCCGTGCGCACCGCGTCCTTGACCGAGGCCCGGTCGTCCAGGTGCCGCCCGGTCACCGTGTCGCTGCCGCGCAGCCCGTCCAGGGTGCCCTGGAAGCAGATCGTGCCGCCGCCGGTGCCCGCGCCGGGGCCGAGGTCGACCACGTGGTCGGCGATGGCGATCGTCTCCGGCTTGTGCTCCACGACCAGGACCGTGTTGCCCTTGTCCCGCAGGCGCAGCAGGAGTTCGTTCATCCGCTGGATGTCGTGCGGGTGCAGACCCGCGGTCGGCTCGTCGAAGACGTAGGTGACGTCGGTCAACGAGGACCCGAGGTGCCGGATCATCTTGACCCGCTGCGCCTCGCCGCCGGACAGGGTGCCCGCCGGGCGGTCGAGGGCCAGGTAGCCGAGGCCGATCTCCACGAACGAGTCGAGGGTCTGGCGCAGCGACTCCAGCAGCGGCGCCACCGAGGGGTCGTCCAGGGTGCCGACCCAGGCGGCCAGGTCGCTGATCTGCATCGCGCAGGCGTCGGCGATGCTCTTGCCCCCGATCCTGGAGGAGCGGGCGCCCTCGTTGAGCCGGGTGCCGCCGCAGTCGGGGCAGACCTGGGTGGTCGTGGCCCGCTCCACGAAGGCCCGGATGTGCGGCTGGAGCGACTCGACGTCCTTGGCCAGGAAGGACTTCTGGAGCTTGGGGATCAGGCCCTCGTAGGTGACGTTGACGCCCTCGACCTTGACCCGGGTCGCCTCCTTGTACAGCAACGCGTCCCGCTCGCGCCCGGTGTACTCGCGGATCGGCTTCGCCGGGTCGAGGAAGCCGGCGAGGCGGTAGATCCGCCCGTACCAGCTGTCGGCCGTGTAGCCGGGGATGGTGAGCGCGCCCTCGTCGAGCGACTTGGTGTCGTCGTACAGCTCGGACAGGTCGATGTCGGACACCCGGCCCCGGCCCTCGCAGCGCGGACACATGCCGCCGGTGACGGTGAAGCTGGTCCGCTCCTTCACCGTCCGTCCGCCGCGCTCCACGGTGACGGCGCCCGCGCCGCTCACCGAGGGGATGTTGAAGGAGAAGGCCCGCGACGAGCCGATGTGCGGGGTGCCGAGGCGGCTGAAGAGGATGCGGAGCATCGCGTTGGCGTCGGTGGCGGTGCCGACGGTGGAGCGCGGGTCGGCGCCCATCCGCTGCTGGTCGACGATGATCGCGGTGGTCAGGCCGTCGAGCACGTCGACGTCGGGCCGCGCCAGCGTCGGCATGAACCCCTGGACGAAGGCGCTGTACGTCTCGTTGATCAGCCGCTGCGACTCGGCGGCGATGGTGTCGAAGACCAGCGAGCTCTTGCCGGAGCCGGAGACCCCGGTGAAGACCGTCAGCCGCCGCTTGGGGATCTCGACGCTGACGTCCTTGAGGTTGTTCTCCCGCGCGCCGAGCACGCGGATCATCTCGTGGCTGTCGGCGAGGTGCGCGGCGGACGACGGGGCGCCCTTCCGCTGGGCCGTGCTCAAAGGTTTCTCCCTCGTCGGGGGCGGGCCGGTGGGCGCCCAGGACGCGAGGACCCGGGCGCGCGACCCACCTTAGGTCCCGGCACCGACAGCCGCCCCCGACTTGATAGGCAAGTGACGGCTTGCCTATCGTGGAGGCATGGAGGAGGATCTGTTCAAGGCGCTGGCCGACCCCACGCGCCGGCTCATCCTCGACGAGCTGACCGAGCGCGACGGGCAGTCGCTCTTCGAGGTGTGCGCCCGGCTCGCGACCCGCCACGGCCTCGCCGTCTCCCGGCAGGCGGTCAGCCAGCACCTCGCCGTGCTGGAGGCCGCCGGACTGGTCACGGCCCGCCGCGAGGGCCGCTACAAGTTCCACGACCTCGACACCCGCCCGCTGGAGCACATCGTCAGGCGATGGCTCACCCCCGCACCCCCGGAGGACACCCCATGAGGATCAACCTGGCCAGCGTCTTCGTCGACGACCAGGAGCGGGCTCTCCGCTTCTACACCGACGTGCTCGGCTTCGTCCTCAAGCACGACGTGCCGATCGGCGGGGACCGCTGGATCACGGTCGTCTCCCCGGAGGCCCCCGACGGCACCGAGCTCGTCCTGGAGCCCTCCGGCCACCCCGCCGTCCGCCCCTACAAGGAGGCGCTGGTCGCCGACGGCATCCCCGCGACCTCCTTCGCCGTCGACGACGTCCGCGCCGAGCACGCCCGCCTCACCGCCCTCGGCGTCCGCTTCACCCAGCCCCCCGTCGAGATGGGCCCCGTCACCACCGCCGTCCTCGACGACACCTGCGGCAACCTCATCCAGCTCGCCGAGTACGAGTAGCCGGGGCCGGGCGCGGCGGGCCGTCCGTCAGTCGCTCACCGCGAGGCGCACCGCGAACGCGCCGATCACCGTGCCCGTGATCCGGTCCAGGACCCGACGGGCCCGGGGGCCGCGCAGCCGGGTGCCCAGCGCGGTCGCGGAGGCGATCAGGACCGTCGACCAGATCGTGCCGAGGGCGACGTGGACGGAGGCCAGCGCGAGGCCCATCGCGAAGTGCGGCGCCTCGGCGGGGATGAACTGCGGCAGGACGGCGACGTAGAAGACGCCGACCTTGGGGTTGAGGAGGTTCGTCAGGGTGCCCTGCCGCCAGCCGCCCGAGAGGGTGTCGGCGCCGCCGGCCTCCACCTCGGCGGCCGTGCCGGTCCCGCCGCGCCGGAAGGTCTCGGCGATCATGCGCCCCGCCATCCACAGCAGATAGGCGGCGCCCGCCCAGCGGAGGACCTCGTACGCGAGGTGCGAGGCGGTCAGGAGCGCCGTCACGCCCAGCGAGGTCAGCGCGCCCCAGATCAGGGTGCCGGTCTGGATGCCGAGGACGACCCCCCAGGCGCGGGTGCGGCGGCCGAGCGCGGCCGTGCGCAGGATGAGGGCCGTGTCGAGGCCCGGGGTGAGGGTGAGGAGTCCCACGACGAGGGCGAAGGACCAGAGTGCGGTGCTCGATGCCATGGAAGGCCACCGTACCCCAGCCGTCGCGCATTTCGACATGCACCCGTCACACCTGCCGGTCCCCCGCTCTACCGCGCCTCGCCGTACCGCGCCTCACCTCGCCGTACTGCACCGCACCGCGCCCGCCCCGCCGCGTCGGTCGGCCCCCGCGGGGACGGCGGCAGGCGCCCCGCCCTGCCCCGCCCCGGCCCGGTACGGGCGGCGGTGGCCGTCGCGCCCGTGCCGGGCCGGGGCCGGTGCGCGCCTCCCTAGGGTGGCCGCATGAGAGAACTGTTCCTGACGGACCGGCAGGCGTACCTGCGGTGGATCGACCTCCCCGGCGACGGGCCCGTGCGGGTCTTCCTGCACGGCCTCGGCTGCACGGCGGCCTCGGACTTCGCGCACATCGCCGCGCACCCCGCGCTGGGCGGCGGCCGCGCCCTCCTCGTCGACCTGCTCGGGCACGGGCTGAGCGACCGCCCCGCCGGCTTCGACTACCGGCCCGAGCGGCAGGCGGCGGCGGTGGCCGCTCTCCTCGACCACCTCGATCTGCGCGGCGTCGACCTCGTCGGCCACTCCATGGGCGGCGCCGTCGCGATCCACCTGGCGGCGGCCCGGCCGGGGCGGATCGCCCGCCTGGTCGTCGCCGAGCCCAACCTGTACGCGGGCGGGGGCCCGTTCAGCAGGCACGTGGCCCGCCAACCCGAGGAGGAGTTCGTCCGGAGCGGGTTCGCGACGCTGCTGGCCGTCGCCGACCGGGTCGACCACGCGGCGCGGCTGCGGCTCGCCGACCCGCGCGCCGTGCACCGCTGCGCCGTCGCGCTCGTCGAGGGCGGCGAGCCCGAGGCCGGTGACGTGCTCGACGCGCTGACGATGCCCCGGGCGTTCCTGGTGGGGGAGAAGAGCCTGCCGGACCGCGCGGCGGAGCAGGCGGCACGGATGGGCGTGCCCGTCCTCGAAGTCCCGGCCGCCGGACACAACCTGATGCTCGACAACCCGGACGGCTTCGCCGCCGCGCTCGCGAGGGCCCTCGCGCCCCCGCGATGACCGACGGCTCCCGGCCACACCGGCGGGGGCCCCGCGCAGAGGGCTTGCGCGGGGCCCCCGCCGCTCTCTACGCTCGGCGCGCCGATAGTTAGGAATGTTTCCTAACGAGCGATTGACTGGAAGAGAATGGGAGTTGTCATGCGCCGCCGAAGCGTCATCCCGCTCGGACTCGCCGCTCTGCTGGCCCTGCCCCTCGCCCTCGTGCCGAAGACCGAGGCCCGGGCGGCCGACGCCCTCGTCTCCGGGGGCAAGCCGGCCACGTCCTCCTCCGTGGAGGGCTCGGGCTTCGCCCCCGGCCTCGCGGTGGACGGCAGCGCCGCCACCCGCTGGGCCAGCCTGGAGGGCGTCGATCCGCAGTGGATCCGCGTCGACCTCGGAGCGAACCACACCCTCTCGCGGGTGAAGCTCAACTGGGAGGCCGCGTACGCGAAGACGTACCGCATCCAGACCTCCGCCGACGGATCCGCCTGGACCGACGTCTACACGACGACGACGGGCGACGGCGCCGTCGACGACCTCACCCTCTCGGGAAGCGGCCGCTACGTCCGCATGTACGGGACCGGGCGCGGCACCGCGTACGGCTACTCGCTCTGGGAGTTCGAGGTCTACGGCGCGCCGAGCGGCGGCGGGGGCGGCACCGGCCCCGCCGTGCCCTTCGGCAGCCACCTCAGGCCCTACGCGGCCGGCATGCTCAAGCCCTCCGGCAGCCAGGCGGCGCTCGACCAGAAGGTCGTCGACTACTACAACCGCTGGAAGTCCGCCTTCGTCCGGCAGAACTGCGGCAACGGCTGGTACCAGGTGATCTCCCCCGACGCCGACCACCCCTACGTCGCCGAGGCCCAGGGCTACGGCATGGTCATCGCCGCCACCATGGCCGGCGCCGACCCCGACGCCAAGAAGATCTTCGACGGCCTGGTCAAGTGGAAGCTCGACCACCCCTCGGCCATCAACCCCGACCTGCTCGCCGCCGAACAGGACGTCGACTGCCGCAGCGTGAACGGCGGCGACGGCGCCACCGACGGCGACATGGACGTCGCCTACGGCCTGCTCCTCGCCGACAAGCAGTGGGGCAGCGGCGGCACGTACGACTACAAGGCGCTCGCCCTCAAGCACATCGCCGCCATCAAGAAGGACGAGCTGAACCCCACCACCAAGCTCCTCAAGCTCGGCGACTGGTCCAGCTCGGGCGACCAGTACTACTGGATCTCCCGCACCTCGGACTGGATGGTCGACCACTTCCGCGCCTTCCGGGCCGCCTCCGGCGACACCACCTGGGACGCGGTCCGCACCGCCCACCAGACGCAGATCGCCAACCTCCAGTCCGGCTACGCCCCGGGCACCGGTCTCCTCCCCGACTTCGTGGTGGACACCGGCACCAGCCCCAAGCCGGCCCCGAACCAGGTCCTGGAGGACCCCAACGACGGCCAGTACTGGTGGAACGCCTGCCGCACCCCGTGGCGCATCGCCGACGACGCCGTGACCAGCGGCGACGCCAAGTCCCTCGCCGCCGCCCGCAAGCTCAACACCTGGATCAAGGGCAAGACCGGAGGCGACCCGAACAAGATCGCCATCGGCTACAAGCTCAACGGCACCCAGATCTCCTCCGGCAGCGAGGCGGCCTTCTTCGCCCCCTTCGCCGTCGCCGCCATGACCGACTCCGGCAGCCAGGCCTGGCTCGACGCCCTGTGGAACAAGATGGTCGCCACCCCGATCGACACCGGCAGCTACTTCTCCGCCAGCATCCAGCTCCAGGTGATGATCACCGCCTCCGGCAACCACTGGGTCCCGTAGCCCCGTTGCTCCGTCACCCCGCCCCCGTGCCCGGCCCGCGTGGCGCCGGGCGCGGGGGCGGCCGAGAACGTCCGCAGCCCCGACGGCTCCGCCGGCCCGACAGCTCCGACGGCTCCGACGGCTCCGACGGTTCAGAGAGCGCCGCGAGGCCGCTCGCGCCCGAACTCCCGACCATGATCACCTGAACGAGTGAGCGGGCCGCCCCGGCGGCCCGCTCCTGGTCCATCCTGGGCCGGTACGGCGCCCGACGCGGGCGCCACCCCCCCCGCACTCCCAGGAGCCGGACCGCATGACGCCCCCCACGAGCCCGGACCGACGGCCCGACGAACAAGCCCTGTTGCTCGCCGCAGGCCTGGCCGACCTGGTGGTGGAGGCGATCGGAGGCGCCGCCGGATCGCTCCGCGGGCTCCTCGGCCGCGCCGACGCCGCCGACATCGCCCAGGACGCGGCCGCCGACCTCCGCGCCAGGGGCCGGCTCGCGCTCGACCGCCTCGCCCCCGCCCAGGACGGCCCCGGCGGCCTCGCGCACATGGAGGTCCTCGCCCGCGAGGCCGTCGCCCGCCGGGCCGCCGCCGCGGCCGGTCCCGGTGAGTGACACCTGGGCGCCGGAGGCGTTCAAGACCCGCACCGACGCCGTCCTCGCGGGCTTCCTCGACGACGAGGCCGCCGAACTCCTCGCCGTCGACGACGCCCTCGACCCGCTCGCCGAGGCCCTCCGCACCACCGCCCGGCACGGCAAACGACTCCGTGCCGCCTTCTGCTACTGGGGCTGGCGCGCCGCCGGACAGCCCGACAGCGACGCCCTGATGCGGGCCGCCGCCGCGATGGAGCTCGTCCACGCCGCCGCCGTCGTCCACGACGACCTCATCGACGACAGCCCCCTCCGCCACGGCCGCCCCACCGCCCACCACGCCTTCGCCGCACTGCCGCACCCCCGCGGCCGGCGGCCCCGGCAGGCGGCCCGCGCGCTCGCCCTCCTCCTCGGCGACCACCTGATGGCCCTCGCCGGCCGCCTCTACGCCGAGTCCGGACTGCCCGCCGCCTACCTCTCCCGGGGCCGCCCCCTCTGGGCCGCGCTCGCCCGCGAACTCGTCGCCGGCGAGGCCCTGGAGATCCTGCACACCGGCGGCCTCCCGGACACCGGAACCTCCCTCAAGGTGATCCGCTACAAGACGGCCAAGTACACCGTCGAGCAGCCCCTCCTCCTCGGCGCCCTCCTCGCCGGCGCCCCCGCCGCACTGCGCGAGGGGCTCTCCCGCTACGGACTGCCGCTCGGAGAGGCCTTCCAGCTCCGCGACGACCTGCTCGGCCTCTTCGGGGACCCCGCCCGCACCGGCAAGGCCCCGCTCGACGACCTCCGCACCGCACGGCCCACGGTGCTGCTCGCCGAGACCTGGCGGGCCGCCGACCCGGCCCGGCGCGAGCTGCTGCGCCGCGCCCTGGCCGGCGACGGGCCGCCCGACGACGCCCGGCTGTGCGAGGTGCGCGCGCTCATGGCCGAACTCGGAGCGCCCGCGCGCGTCGAGCGGATGATCGCCGGCCGCGTCGAGGAGGCCGTCCGCACCCTCGACGAGCTCGACCTGCCCGGCGCGGCCCACCGCGCCCTCACGGACCTGGCCCACCGCGCCGCCGTCCGCCACCACTGACCCCCGGAGCGCCCGCCGTGACCAGCCCGCACCCCGCCGCCCCTTCCGCCTCCGCCGTCCCCCCGCCCGCCCGGTACACCGACGAGGACCTCGACGCCCTCCGGCTCGGCGGCGACGAGCTCGCCGACGCGGTCGTCGCCACCCTCTTCGAGCGCGGCCAGGTCGGCCTCTTCAACTCCCTCATGCGTCACGTCTCCGTCTCCGGCCAGGAACTGCCCGCCGGCCTTCCCGACGTGGCCCGCGAGTACCTGGAGACCACGGCCGTGCCGCCCGCCTGGGTGGACTGGAACGAGATGGAGAAGGCCCGGCTCTTCTTCACCGACAACAACGTCCACATCAACACCGCCCTCTCCTTCGCCGCCATGCCCGCCTGCTACGTCGTCCCGCGCGTGGCCCGCCTGCTCTCCGCCACCCACGGACTGCGCTACCCGAGCAAGCGCATGGCGGAGACCGGGCAGTTCACCACGTACCTCATGCGGCCCGACGCCTTCGAGGCCGGCGGCCGGTTCGTGCCCGCCGCGCAGAAGGTCCGCCTGCTGCACGCCTCCATCCGCCACCACCTGGTCCGCGCGGACCGCTGGGACACCGCCGCCGAGGGGGTGCCGATCTGCCAGGAGGACATGATCGGCGGGCAGATGTTCTTCTCGATGCTCGTCCTCGACAGCCTCCACCGGCTCGGCATCCACATGTCCACCGAGGGGGCCGAGGCCTACTACTACGCCTGGCGGGTGGTCGGCGCGATCCTCGGCGTCGACCAGACCGCCGTGCCGAAGACCCTCGACGAGGCGCGCTCCTTCCTCGACCTCTACCTGCTGCGCCACATGGGCCCCTCGGAGGAGGGCGTCCTGCTGACCCGGCAGCTGATCGACCTGTACGAGGAGGTCGTCCCCGGCACCCTCTTCGACCCGGTCGTCTCCGCCCTGATCCGCCACCTCGTCGGCGACACCTGCGGCGACTGGCTCGACGTGCCGCGCAGCCGCTGGGACACCGCGGTCAAGGCGCTGCCCGCGCTGCTCGGCGTCCTGGAGTCGGTGGAGGACGCCTCGCCCTTCGCCGCCTGGGCGCTCGACCGGCTCGGCCACCTCACCTCGGTCTTCGAGCTGTCCACCCTCACCCGGGGCCGCGTGATGCACTACGCCATCCCCGAGCACCTCAGGAAGGAGTACGGCGTCGACGCGGGCGTGGCCCGCAACCGCCGCTGGACCCCGCCCCCGGCCACCGTCTGACCGGCCCCGCCGGGCGCGGGCCCCCGGCACCGCCTCCGGTCCGTCACCGCCTCCGCGCGCCTCCGGCGGGCGTCTCTCCTCGCACACTCGGGCCCGCGGGTCGAGACTGGTACTCACCCGGTGAAGGCGAGGTGCGCATGGACGGCGAGCGGAGCACGTTCGGCGACGGACCGGCGGCCGGCCGGCGCGACCGGTTCACGGTCGCCGTCCGGTCCGCCCCGGATCCCGGGACCGTGGTGGTCGCCCCGGCCGGCGAGCTCGACCACGACACGGTCGAGCCGCTGCGCGCCCTCCTGGAGAAGCACGAGGACGCCGCCCGGATCGTCGTGGACTGCGCGGGGCTCGACTTCTGCGACTCCACCGGACTGAACCTGCTGCTCAGGGCACGTGCGCGGGCGCGCGAGACCGGCGCGGTCCTCGACCTGGCCGGGCTGAGGTCTCCGGTGGACCGGATGTTCGAGATCACCGGGGCCGGCCGGGTCTTCCGGGTGTACGCCGACGTGGGCGCGGCACTCGCCGCCGGGACGGGGGACTCCCGTCCCGAGGACCGGGCGTGACGGGCCCGCCGGCCGTGCGGGACGACGGGATGGCCGAGGGCGACGGGACACCGGCGCAGATCCGCCGGCTGCCGCTGCGGGAGAGTGCGGGGGCGGTCTCCCGGTGCCGCGACTTCACGGCGCGGGCGCTCGCCGACTGGGGCTGGACGCCCGCCGTGAGCCCCCGGGCGCGCGAGCGCGTGGAGGACGTCCTCCTGCTGGTCTCCGAGGTGGTCACCAACGCCTGTCTGCACGGCGGGGGACCGGAGGAGTTCGTCCTGCGGCACGCGGACGGGCTGCTGCGCGTCGAGGTCGCCGACCGGAGCTCCGCGCATCCGCGCCGCATGGCGCCCCGCTCGCCCGCGCTGCCCGGCGGCCACGGGCTGATGGTGCTCGACCGGCTGGCGACGGACTGGGGCTCCGTGGACCGGGGGCCGGGCGTCGAGGGCAAGGTGGTGTGGCTGGAGGTCAGCCTTCCGTCGCGTCCGCCGTGGCACCGTCGTCCAGCAGACCCGCCCTGAGCTCGCCGAGGATGCGGGCGAGCAGCCGGGAGACGTGCATCTGGGAGAGGCCGACGCGGCGGCCGATCTCGGCCTGGGTCAGCTCCTGCCCGAAGCGCAGGGAGAGGATCAGCCGGTCGCGCTCGTCGAGCCGGGTCAGCAGCGGCCGGAGCGAGTCGAGGTCGTCGACCAGCTCGTAGGCGGGTTCCTCGACGGCGGTCCGCAGGCCGACCGCGCCCAGGGGGGCGCCGGACCCGTCGTCGCCGACGGGCGCGTCGAGCGAGTGCGCGGTGTAGGCGTGGGACGCCAGCTCGCCCTCGGCCACCTCCTCGGTGGTGAGGTGCAGCCGGCCGGCCAGCGCGGCGCGGTCGGGCCGGTGGCCGTCCCGCTGCTCCAGGGCGTCGGAGGCCTTGGCCAGCTCGATCCGCAGCTCCTGGAGGCGGCGCGGCACCCGCACGGCCCAGCCGGTGTCGCGGAAGAACCGCTTCATCTCGCCGACGACGGTGGGCAGCGCGAAGGCGGAGAACTCCACCCCGCGGCCCGGGTCGAAACGGTCGATCGCCTTGATCAGCCCGATCGTGCCCACCTGGACGATGTCCTCCATCGGTTCGGGCCGGCCGCGGAACCGCCGGGCGGCGAACTTCACGAGGCTGAGGTTGAGCTCCACCAGGGTGTTGCGCACGTACGCGTGCTCCTGGGTGCCCTCGTCGAGCGTCCCCAGCCGCCGGAAGAGCGCCACGGACAGGGTCCGGGCGTCCTGGGTGGAGGCGTCGAGCGGACGCTCCGGGGCTTTCAGGGGGCCGAGCGCCCGCCGCCGGGCGGCGGGGGTGGGCGGGAGACGGCGCCGGTCCGTGCGGACGGACGGGGCGGCCTGGCCGGTGGCCATGCGGACTCCTTCGACGGTTCCGGTGGGCCGGGGCCCGCCTCGGAGGAGGAAGGTGTCGCGGTCCGCCGGTCGAACGTCCTGAAGGAAGGATTCCCCGTCGAGGGGTTTTGACTCATTCCGTCCGGGTCAGTCGCCGTACATGGAGATACGTGAGCGTAGGGCGACGACACGGCGCTCCCGGTGTCATCCTCTCGGTGACGGCCCGGGCACGGCCGGCCGCTGCCGCGCACTCGCCAGGGCCGCGATCGGGGACTGGTACGGGCCGCTGTCGCCCCGGGGCGCGACGGCCGCCGGGGACGTGATGCTGCTCCTCACCGAGCTGGTGGCCGACGCCGTCCGCCGGGGAGGAGTCCCGTACGAGCTCCGTCTGGAGCGCTTCACCGCGGGCGTCCGGATCGAGCTGAGCGACACCGCCACCGGCCCCCCGTTCACGGGGGGACCGCCCGCCCCGCAGGCCCTCTTCCTCCTCCGCCGGCTCGGCATCGCTTCGGGCTGGCACACCCGGGTCCCCGGCCGGACGGTCTGGTGCGAGGTCGCCTTCCCGCAGCCCGAGCCGGGGGACGGACCTCCGTCTGAACGGCCCCGGGGCGGGTAGCCGCTCCCGGAAGGACGAACGGGAAGGGACGGGCGAGACGGAGCGGCGCGGAGCGCCGCGGCGGACCCCGTCCCGTCGCGGGGGGCACGGACCGGAGGAGGTGGACCGATGGACGAGGCCCGGCTCTCCGCGTACGAGCGTCGTGTACTGGCCGAGATCGAGGAGGACCTGAGCGCCGACGACGCCCTCGTCCGGCGCATGGCCGGCCGCCGGCCCCGCGCCCTCCCACGCCGCACCGCGCGGGGCGGGGTGTGCGCCGCGCTGCTCGGGACCGCGACGCTCACCCTGCTCGTCCTCGCCGTGACGACCTCGGCCCCCGCACTGATCTGGGCCTTCGCCGCCGTCTGGGTGGCGACCCTGGCCCTGCTGCTGCGCCTGGTGGTCCGCTGGACCCGGCGGCACCTGGGCGGCGGGACACCCGAAGCCTGAACCCCACGGCCCCACGGCCCCACGACCCCACGAGAGGAGCGCACCATGCCCCGCGGATCGAACGCCAAGCGCGAGCGGCAGTACGAGCACATCAAGGAGAGCGCGCTGGAACGCGGCGAGAGCGAGGACCGCGCCGAGGAGATCGCCGCCCGCACGGTCAACAAGGAACGGGCCCGTGCCGGGGAGTCGAAGACGGCGAGCAAGAGCTCCACCGAGGACATCTCCTCGTCGCGGCGCGGCGGACTGCGCTCGCACAGCGGATCCCGGGGCCCGACCTACGACCAGCTCTACGCGGAGGCGCGCCGCCGCGGCCTGCACGGCCGCTCGAAGATGAACAAGGCCGAGCTGAAGCGGAAACTCGGCCACTGAGCCCCCGGCGTCCTTCCGCCCTTCGCCGTCCGCCCTCCGGCCTCAGCCCCGGCCGGGGGCGGACGCGTCCTCCGGCCGGGCCCCGACCACGCCCCGGGCGACGCCGAGGGCCACCAGGTCCTCGGGGCACAGGCGCAGCAGGTCGGCCGTCCCGTCGGCGTCCTCCGGAGGCCGCTTCAGGATGGCCGTGGCGAGCTCCGGCGCGATCACGGAGAAGTACGCGTCCGGGGTCGCCCAGGTGCGGCCGGGGGCGGCGAGGGCCAGCGCCCCGCCCGAGCCGCCCTCGCCGATGAGCAGCGAGGTGACGGGGACCCGCGCCTCCGCGACGGCGCCGAAGAGCTCGGCGATGGCCGGTCCGGCACCGGCCCGCTCCGCCTCGGCGTCGTTGGCGGCGCCCGGGGTGTCGATCAGCGTCAGGACGGGGATCCCGAGCCGGCCGGCGAGCCGCACGAGCCGGGCGGCGGTGCGGAAACCGGCCGGCCGGGTCGCCGTCCCGCACTGCGCCGCGTAGGCGGCCGTACGCCCGTCCGGAAGCCGGCCGAAGCCGCACAGGGTCCCCGGATCGGTGCCGCCCGCGCGGTCCCCGGAGAGCTCCGCGCGCTCGGTGAACACCTCGTCGAGGTACGCCTCCGCCCGGGGCCGCTCGGGACGGCGGGCGCGGGCCACCGCCTCCCGACCGCTCGCGGACGGCTCCGTCCCGCCGAGCGCGTACGGCGGCGGCACCGGGCCCCGGGCGGGCCGGGTGAGCAGCGCCAGCCAGCGCCCCAGCACCGTCCGCAGCTCCGCCGCCGGGACGACCGCGTCCACGTGTCCGTGGACCAGCTGGGACTCGGCCGTGTACGCCGCCGGGTCGGCGTCCCGGGGCCGGACCCGGGAGCCGGCGAAGCCGACCTGCGCGCCCGGCAGCGCGAGGACCACGTCGGCGCCGGCCCCGAGGGTGGCCCAGCCGCCGCCGGTCGTCGGGTCCCGCAGGACCGCGAGCTGGGGGAGTCCGGCGGCCCGGGTGAGCGCCGACTCCCCGGCCAGCCGCTGGAGCTGCACCAGCGCCCGCATGCCCTCGTGCATCCGGCTGCCGCCGGTCGCCGGCAGGACGGTCACGGGCAGCCGGTGCTCCCGGGCGTGGGCGTGCGCGGCGGCGACCCGGGCGCCGGTGCCCTCCCCGATGGAGCCGCCGAGGAAGCCGAACTCGAAGGAGACGAGGACCGTCCGGACCCCGCCGACCGTGCCGGTGCCGCAGACCACGGACTCGGCCTCGCCCGAGCGGGCGGCCGCCGCGGCCCGGGACCGGCCGTAGCCCGGCCAGTCGATCGGCCCGTCCCCGTCGGACGGCTCCCCGGCGAAGGGGAGTTCGGCGAAGTCGTCGGTGACGAGGACCAGTGCCTCGCGCGCGTTCCCAGGTGCAGTCATCGGGGCCTCCCGCCCGTCGCCGGTCCGCTCACCGTACCGTCGGGTAACAGGCCCGGAGCCGGCCCGGGCACGGGTGCGGCGGAGATCACTCCGCCCGGTCGGGGGCCCGGCCCGTGGCGAGCGCGCCGCCCGCGAGCCCGAGCGTCGTGCCGAGTAGGAAACCGCCGAGGTCGGAGGCGACCCAGGTGCCGAGCGAGGCCAGGACGCCGACGACCGCGTACGCGCGCCGTCCGCCCGGGTGGAGCACGAGCAGGAGCCCGCACAGGCACATGAGGAGCGGCAGCGCGTACCGGACGTCGGCCCCCGACGCGAGCAGCGTCGCGGGTCCTGCCCGCTGCACCAGCAGGATCTCGGCGCCGCCCAGCACGAGCGCCGCGCCGGCACCGAACGGCCGCCCGCCCCACCGGTCACGCCGGCCGGGACGTTCACGTGCGTCGGGCGGGCCGGGCCGCGCCGCCCGGGCGCGCGTGTCACCAGGACGGCCGGGCGCGGGTTCGGACGGGGCCATGCGCCGCTCCTGACGGTCCGGACGGGAGAACCGTCCGGACCGTACGGCCGCGCCCGTGAGAGGTCAACGCCCGTGCCGCACCCGGCTCACGCCATGATCCCGCTGCCGTGCGGCGCGTACAGGTCGAGCAGCCGGACCCGGGTCACCTGCAACCGGTGCGCCAGGATCGACCCCACCCAGAAGTACACCGCGGCCCCGAACTCCAGGTCCGTGTGGCACATCGAGCGGACCGCCGTCGCGTCGAACTGGTACGCCCTGACCGGGGTCATCGCCTCCGCCCCCGACTGGCACAGATAGGGCGGGAACAGCCACGACAGGCCCACCAGCTCGCCGTGGCGCAGGGTCTCGATCACCGGCGACCCCCGGCCCGGCACCTTGGCGTCCAGATGGACCGCGCCGGTCTTCACGATCCAGAACCGCTCCGCGTGCGCCTGCTCCTCGAAGAGCCGGTCGCCGGAGTCGAAGTACACGTCCTCGGCGAAGGCCATCAGCCGCTCGCGGTGCTCCGCCGGCAGCGTACTGACCTTGGGTGCGGCACTCCTCATGACGGGCCCTCCTCCTCGCGCGTGCTGCTCCGTTCCCAGTCTCCGCCCACCCCGCCCGGACCGCAGGCGGCGCGGCCCGCCGGGCACGGCCCCGCACCGCCCCGGCGTGCGGCCCGGCGGCGCAGGGCGGAGCATGAGACCGGGGAGGAAACCGCAGACGGGGGCGTGAGCCAGGAGGGTGACATGCCCGTCCCGGAGGGCCGCGTCACGGACGAGGGCGACGCGCTCGTCGTGCTGCGCCGGGTCGACAAGCACTTCGGGAGCCTGCACGTCCTCCAGGCCGTCGACCTCACGATCCGGCGGGGCGAGGTCGTCGTCGTGATCGGACCCTCCGGCTCCGGGAAGTCCACCCTCTGCCGGGCGATCAACCGCCTGGAGACCATCGACGGCGGCGAGATACGCATCGACGGCAGACCCCTGCCCGCCGAGGGGAAGGAGCTCGCCGGGCTCCGCGCCGACGTCGGCATGGTCTTCCAGTCCTTCAACCTCTTCGCCCACAAGACCGTCCTGGAGAACGTCACCCTCGGGCAGGTCAAGGTCCGGAAGAAGGACCGCCGCACCGCCGAGGAACGGGCCCGCGCCCTCCTCGACCGGGTGGGCGTCGCCGCCCAGGCCGACAAGTACCCGGCCCAGCTCTCCGGCGGGCAGCAGCAGCGCGTCGCCATCGCCCGCGCCCTCGCCATGGACCCGAAGGTGATGCTCTTCGACGAACCGACCTCGGCCCTCGACCCCGAGATGATCAACGAGGTCCTGGAGGTCATGCAGCAGCTCGCCCGGGAGGGCATGACCATGGTCGTCGTCACCCACGAGATGGGCTTCGCCCGCTCCGCCGCCGACCGGGTCGTCTTCATGGCCGACGGCCGGATCGTCGAGGAGACCACCCCCGAGGAGTTCTTCGGCAATCCGCGCAGCGCCCGCGCCCGCGACTTCCTCTCCAAGATCCTCCACCACTGAGCCCTCACGGGGTGATCAGCATGAACCCGCTCAGGACCACCCGGACCCTCGTGGCCTCGGCCACGGCCGTCGTCCTCGCCCTCGGCTCCGCCTCGCTCGCCCACGGCGCGATGCCCGCCGACCACTCGGACGACGACCGGATCACCATCGGCATCAAGTTCGACCAGCCCGGCATCGGCCTGAAGACCCCCGACGGCACCTACACCGGCTTCGACGTCGACGTGGCCACGTACGTCGCCGGGCAACTGGGCCACGAACCCGGGGAGATCGTCTGGAAGGAGGCGAAGAGCGCCGACCGCGAGACCATGCTCCAGCGCGGCGACGTCGACTTCATCGCCGCCTCGTACTCGATCAACGACGAGCGCGCCGAGAAGGTCGACTTCGCCGGCCCCTACCTCCTCGCCCACCAGGACGTCCTGATCCGGGCCGACGACGACTCCATCAAGCAGCCGTCCGACCTGAACGACAAGCGGCTCTGCTCCGTCACCGGCTCCACCTCCGCCCAGAACGTCAAGGACGAGATCGCCCCCGACGCCCAGCTCCAGGAGTACGGCGGCTACTCCGAGTGCCTGACCGGCCTGGAGAACGGCGTCATCGACGCCCTCACCACCGACGACTCGATCCTCGCCGGATACGCGGCGCAGGAGGAGTTCGAGGGGAAGTTCAAGCTCGGCGGCTTCGAGCTGAGCAACGAGAACTACGGCATCGGCGTCCAGAAGGGCAGCGACCTCAAGGACAAGATCAACACGGCCCTGGAGAAGATGGTCGAGGACGGCTCCTGGGACGAGGCAGTGGAGAAGAACTTCGGGCCGGCGGGCTACCAGAACGAACCGGCACCGCAGATCGGCGTGATCGTCGAGTGAGCCGGCCGCCGTGTTCGACTTCCTCGACGGCTACGACCTGCTGGGCGCCTTCTGGCTGACCGTCCAGCTCACCTTCTGGTCCGCCCTCGGCTCCCTGGTGTGGGGGACGCTGCTCGCCGCCATGCGCGTCGGGCCCGTCCCCCTCATGCGCGCCTTCGGCACGGCCTACGTCACCATCGTCCGCAACATCCCCCTCACCGTCATCATCGTCTTCACCTCGCTCGGCCTCTTCCAGACCCTCGGGGTCAGCCTCGGCGCCGACCGCTTCACCACCATCAACTTCCGGCTCGCCGTCCTCGGCCTCACCGCCTACACCAGCGCCTTCGTCTGCGAGGCGCTCCGCTCCGGGATCAACACCGTCCCCCTCGGCCAGGTCGAGGCCGCCCGTGCGATCGGCCTCAGCTTCCCCCAGACCCTCCGCATCGTCGTGCTCCCGCAGGCCTTCCGGTCCGTCGTCGGCCCCCTCGCCAACGTCCTCATCGCCCTCACCAAGAACACCACCGTGGCCGCCGCCATCGGCGTCGCCGAAGCCGCCCTGCTCATGCGGGAGATGATCGAGAACGAGGCCCAGCTCATCCTCATCTCCGCCATCTTCGCCTTCGGCTTCATCTGCCTCACCCTCCCCACCGGCCTCCTCCTCGGCCGGCTCGCCAGGAAGGTGGCGGTCAAGCGGTGAGCCGCTCCGGCGACGAGGCGGGTGAGCGCCCCGGGAAGGACGCGGGGGAGCGCCCCGGCACGAGCGCGGCGGAGAACGCGACGAGGGACGCGGGGAACCCGGCCGGGAAGGACGCCGGGAAGCGCTCGGGGAAGGACGCCGGGAGCCCGGCCGGGAAGGGCGCCGGGAAGCGCCCCGGCACGGGCGAGCCCGCCACCGTCCTCTACGACGTCCCCGGCCCCCGCGCCCGCCGCCGCAACCTGCTGTGGACGGTGCTCTTCCTCGCCGCCCTCGCCGCCGCCGTCTGGTGGGTGATCGACGGACTCGCCGCCAAGAACCAGCTGGAGGCGGCCAAATGGGAACCCTTCTTCACCGACGGACGGGCCTGGGAGACGTACCTCCTGCCCGCCCTGAGGAACACCGTCGTCGCCGCCGGCCTCGCGATGCTCCTCGCCCTCCCGCTCGGCGCCCTCCTCGGCATCGCCCGCCTCTCCGACCACCGTGCCGTCCGCGCCGGCGCCGGCACCGTCGTCGAGTTCTTCCGCGCGATCCCCGTCCTCATCCTCATGCTCTTCGCCAACGCCGCCTACGCCGAGTTCACCGACATCAGCCCCGAGACCCGCCCCCTGTACGCCGTCGTCACCGGCCTCGTCCTCTACAACGCCTCCGTCCTCGCAGAGGTCGTCCGCGCCGGCATCCTCGCCCTCCCCGCCGGCCAGACCGACGCCGCCAAGGCCATCGGCATGCGCAAGGGCCAGACCATGGCGTACGTCCTGCTGCCCCAGTCCGTCACCGCCATGCTGCCCGCCCTGGTCAGCCAGCTCGTCGTCATCGTCAAGGACACCGCGCTCGGCGGCGCCATGCTC
The DNA here is from genome assembly GCF_014650895.1 of Streptomyces omiyaensis. Lineage (GTDB taxonomy): Bacteria > Actinomycetota > Actinomycetes > Streptomycetales > Streptomycetaceae > Streptomyces > Streptomyces omiyaensis. The sequence continues at coordinate 21,129 of NZ_BMVV01000005.1, read as the reverse complement.
GGCTTCGCCGAACTCCTCGCCTCGGTCCGCCCCATGAGCGCCAACTACGGCGCCAACACCATCGCCTGCTTCACCGTCGTCGCCGTCCTCTTCGTCCTCCTCAACCTCGCCCTCACCACCTTCGCCTCCTGGCTCGAACGCCGCCTGCGCCGCGGCAGACGCTCCACCGGCGCCGTCGTCACCGCCTCCGCCGTCGACGACCTCGCCGCCCCCGGCCCCGGCGAACCCGACGCCCCCCGCGGACCCGACCGCCGGGAACCGTAACGAACCCGCTCCACCCGAGCTTTCCGCGCGGACATGAGGGACACTGCTCCCGTGCGTGGACATCTACCGGACGAGAACCCGGGATTCGCAGGCCGCCGCACGGAACTGAAGCGCATCACCGCCGCGCTGGCGGAGCACCGCCTCGTCACCGTGACCGGCGTCGGCGGCGTCGGCAAGACCCGGCTCGCGCTGCGCGCCGCCCACCGCGCGCGCCACCGCCACCCCGACGGCGCCTGGTGGGCCGACCTCGGACAGCTCGACGGCGAGCGGCTCCTCGTCGCCCTCGTCGCCGACTCCGTCGACCTCGCCGACCACACCCCCGGCACCGACTCCGGCGCCCTGCGCCGCCGGCTCGCCGAGACCCGGCTCCTCCTCGTCCTCGACTGCTGCGACCACCTCGCCGACGCCTGCGGACGGCTCGTCGCCGAACTCCTCGACGCCGCCCCCGGCCTCACCGTCCTCGCCACCTCCCGCCGCCCCCTCGGCGTCCCCGGCGAACACACCGTCCTCCTCGACCCGCTCCCGCCCACCGGCGACGACGCCCTCGCCCTCCTGCGCACCGCCGCGGGCCGGGACCTCCCCGCCACCGGACCCGCCGGCGAGATCTGCGTCCGCCTCGAAGGCATACCCCTCGCCCTGGAGCTGGCCGCCGCCCAGATCCGGCTCCAGGGCGCCGAAGCCGTCCGCGACCAGCTCGGCAGCCGCCTCACCGCACCCCCCGAAGCCCGCTTCGACCTCCTCGCCCACCCCGAACGCGTCTGGCCCGCCCGCCACCGGACCCTGCGCGCCGCCATCGGCTGGAGCCACGAACTCGCCGCCCCCCTCGAACGCCTCCTCTGGGCGCGCCTCTCCGTCTTCCGCGGCCCCTTCGACCTCGCCACCGCCACCGCCGTCTGCTCCGGCGGCCCCCTCACCGCCGACACCCTGCCCGCCGCGCTCGACGGCCTCGTCCGCGCCTCCGTCGTCCGCCCCGCCGACGCCGCCGGCCGCCACCGCCTCCTCGACACCATCCGCGAGTACGGCGCCGGCTGGCTGGACCGCCTCGGCGAGACCGGCACCGTCGCCGACCGGCACGCCACCCACTTCCGCGCCCTCGCGGAAGAGGGGGCCGCCGCCTGGCACGGCGGCCCCCAGCTCCGCTGGTACCGCGCCGTCGACACCCACCACACCGACCTGCGCACCGCCCTGGACCGGCTGCTGCGCACCGACCCCGACGCCGCCCTCGACCTCGTCGGCTCCGTCGCCTTCGCCTGGTCCTGCCGCGGCCGGCTCCGCGAGGCCCGCGACGGTCTCGAACAGGCCCTCCTGCTCAGCGGCGCCCGGGGCAGGGCCCGCACCCGCGCCCTCTGGGCCCTCGGCGTCACCCTCGTCCTCCAGGGCGACCTCGGCCCCGCCCAGGAGGTCAGCGAGCGCTGCGCCCGCGAGGCCCGCCACACCGAGCACCCGCCGGAACGGCCCGGGACGGCCCCGGAGCCGTACCGGCCCGGCGAGCTCACCCTCGACGCCGCCGCCCTCGCCGGCCTCCTCGCCCTCTCCACCGGCCGCGCCCACGCCGCCCTCGTCGTCGTCGACCACGTCCTCGCCTCGGCCGGCCGCCGCCCCGGCGACTCCGCGGCCACCCTCCGCTGCCACCTCGTCCGCGTCTTCGCCCTCACCGGCCTCGGCCGGCTCGCCGAGGCCCGCCCCGACGCCCTCGCCCTGCGCGCCGTCTGCGACACCCTCGACGAACACTGGACCCGCACCGCCCTGGAGTACCAGCTCGCCCTCACCGGCCTCCTGGAGGGCGAACCGGCCGCCGCGGCCGACCACGCCCGGGCCATGCTCGCCGGAACCCGCGCCCTCGGCGCCGGCCTCGGCGTCGCCCTCGGCCTCGACGTCCTCGCCACCGCCTACGCCGCCGCGGGCGACGGCGCCCGCGCCGCCGACGTCTCCGGCACCGGCGAGGCCTACTGGCGCGCCACCGGCCAGCCCCGCCGGGGCCTCCCCGGCCTGCGCGCCCTCCACGCCCACTACACCGCGGGCGTCCGCGCCGCCCTCGGCGAACCCGCCTACGAGGAGATCTTCCTGCGCGCCCTCGGCGACCTCCCCCAGGCCGGCCTCGACCGCGCCCTCGGCTCCGGCTGACGCCCCGCCCGCCCCCGTCCCCACCGGGCGGTCCCGGCCCGCGCGGCGCACCATGGGGACATGGACCCCTCGCCGGGCGGCCTCGGCGCCGTCAGCGGTCCGGCCCGGCTCGCCGGACCGGACGAGGGCCTCTCCGCGCAGGAACTCGCCCTCGCCACCCGCAACCACGGACTTCCGCTCGAAGCCCTGCGGTACGACGTCACCCCACCCGGCCTGCACTACGTCCTGGTCCACTACGACATCCCCGACACCGCCCCCGACACCTGGCGGCTCACCGTCGGCGGGCGCGTCCTGCGCCCGCTCGACCTGGACCTCCCCGGCCTCCGGGCCCGCCCCGCCGTCACCCGCCGCGTCACCCTGGAGTGCGCGGGGAACGGCCGCGCCCTGCTCGGGCCCCGCCCCGTCAGCCAGCCCTGGCTCGTCGAGGCCGTCGGGACCGCCGAGTGGACCGGTGTCCCCCTCGCCGCGCTCCTCGCCGAGGCCGGCCCCGCCGAGGACGCCGTCGAGGCCGTCTTCACCGGCGCCGACCACGGCGTCGAACGCGGCGTCGAGCAGGACTACCGGCGGTCCCTGCCCCTCGCCACCGCCGCCGACCCCGCCCGCGAGGTCCTCGTCGCGTACGCCATGAACGGAGCCCCGCTGCCGCCCCAGCACGGCAGCCCGCTCCGGCTCGTCGTCCCCGGCTGGTACGGCATGGCCCACGTGAAGTGGCTGCGCGAGGTCACCCTCACCGCCACCCCCTACACCGGCTTCCAGCAGACCGCCGCGTACCGCCTCCGGCAGGAGCCCGGCGACGAGGGCGAACCCGTCACCCTCATCGCCCCCCGCGCCCTCATGGCCCCGCCCGGCTTCCCCGACTTCATGTCCCGCGCCCGGGTGGTCCGCCCCGGCCCCGTCCCGCTCACCGGCCGGGCCTGGTCGGGCCACGGCCCCGTCGTCCGCGTCGAGGTCAGCGAGGACGGCGGCGCCGCGTGGACCGACGCCGAACTCGTCCGCGACCCCGCCCACCCGTGGGCCTGGGCCGCCTGGCGCACCACCTGGACCGCCACACCCGGCCTGCGCCACCTCGCCGTCCGCGCCACCGACGCCACCGGCCGCGTCCAGCCCCTCGCCCCGCCCTGGAACCGCGGCGGCTTCGCCAACAACCTCGTCCAGCGCGTCGAGGTCCTGTGCGCCCCGGCGCCCACCGCCCCGCCGCGGCCCCCGGCCGCCTGAACGCACCGCGACCGAAGCGCCCTCCCCGTCGAACCCCCAGGCCGGAGCGGCCGGAGCCTCCTCCCACCCCGTAGAGTCGGAGCCGTCGTCCCGACCCGCCCCGACGAGGAGATCCCCGTGACCCACCCGGCGCCCACCGCCCGCCAGCTGCAGATCGCCCGGGAGCTCCAGGTCTCCGGGACCTTCGACCCGGCCGCCGAGATCGAGCGCCGGGTGGCCTTCCTCACCGAGCGCCTCACCACCACCGGACTGCGCTCGCTCGTCCTCGGCATCAGCGGCGGCGTCGACTCGACCACCGCCGGCCGGCTCTGCCAGCTCGCCGTCGAGCGCGCCCGCGCCGCCGGCCACGAGGCGGCCTTCTACGCCATGCGCCTGCCGTACGGCGTCCAGGCCGACGAGAAGGACGCGCAGACCGCCCTCGACTTCATCCGCGCCGACCAGGTCCTCACCGTCGACGTCAAGGCGGCCTCCGACGCCGCGCTCGACGCCGCCCTGGCCGCCGGCCTCACCTTCCGCGACGCCCACCACCAGGACTTCGTGCACGGCAACATCAAGGCCCGCCAGCGCATGATCGCCCAGTACGCCGTCGCCGGCGCCCGGGACGGCCTCGTCGTCGGCACCGACCACGCCGCCGAGGCCGTCTCCGGCTTCTTCACCAAGTTCGGCGACGGCGCCGCCGACCTCGTCCCGCTCACCGGCCTCACCAAGCGGCGGGTCCGCGCCGTCGCCGCCGAGCTGGGCGCCCCCGCCGGCCTGGTCTGGAAGGTGCCCACCGCCGACCTGGAGACCCTGGACCCGGGCAAGCCCGACGAGGACGCGCTCGGCGTCACCTACGACGACATCGACGACTTCCTGGAGGGCAAGCCCCTCGCCGAGGCCGCCCACGCCGTCATCGTCCGCCGCTACGACCTCACCGAGCACAAGCGGCAGCTGCCGATCGCACCCTGAGCGCCCCGCGCCGATCGGGCGGATCCTGGAAGGGCGGGAGCCCCGCACCGGGGCCCCGGAAGGGAGCACGTCATGTTCGGCGAGACGACGGCGTACAGCAGCTTCTCGGTGGACGACCTGGACGCCGCCCGGCGGTTCTACGGGGACCGGCTCGGTCTCGCGGTGGAGGAGACCGGCGACGGGGACATGCGGATGCTGTTCCTGACCCTGCCGGGCGGGGCCCGGGTCTTCGTCTACCCGAAGGAGGACCACACCCCCGCCTCCTTCACCGTCCTCAACTTCGAGGTCGACGACATCGACCGGGCCGTCGACGACCTGGCCGCCCGGGGCACCACCTTCGAGCGGTACCCCGGCTTCGGGGCCGACGACCGGGGCGTCGTCCGCCCCGGCGAGGAGACCGGCGGGGGAGCCCCGGCGGGCATCGCCTGGTTCACCGATCCGGCGGGCAACGTCATCGCGGTCATGCAGACCGGCTGAGCCCGCCCGGACGGGCCGGTGGGGCGCCCGGCGGCGGACTGTGATCCACTGTGCGGGCGGGGGAGCACGGAGCAGGAACAGCAGCAGGAGCACCGTTGACCACCTACCGCCAGCCCGGCGTCGTCGTCACCGACCACCACGTCCCCGTCCCCCTCGACCACGCCCGCCCCGAGGGCGAGCAGATCGAGGTGTACGGACGCGAGATCACCGCCGCGGGCCTGAGCGACACCGAGCGCGACCGGCTGCCCTGGCTGCTCTACCTGGAGGGCGGCCCCGGCTTCGGCGCCCGCCGCTTCATCGGCCGGCAGGCGTGGATCGGCCGCGCCGTCCGCGAGTTCCGGGTGCTCCTGCTCGACCAGCGCGGCACCGGCCGCTCCACCCCCGCCAACCGCCAGACCCTCCCGCTGCGCGGCGATGCCGCCGCGCAGGCGGAGTACCTGACCCGATTCCGCGCCGACTCCATCGTCAGGGACTGCGAGCTCGTCCGCCGCCGGCTCACCGGCGGCGCCCCCTGGACCGTCCTCGGCCAGAGCTTCGGCGGCTTCTGCGCCGTCCACTACCTCTCCACCGCCCCCGAGGGCCTGGCACGCGTCCTGATCACCGGCGGCCTGCCGTCCCTCGACGCGACGGCGGACGAGGTCTACACCGCCGCCTACCCGCGGATCCGCCGGAAGAACGAGGCCCACTTCGCCCGCTACCCGCGCGACGCCGAGCGCGTCGCCGCGATCGCCGCGCACCTCCTGGAGCACGAGGTCACCCTCCCCGGCGGCGGCCTCCTCACCGTCGAGGCCTTCCAGTCCCTCGGCATCCTCCTCGGCTCCGGCGACGGCACCCACCAGCTCCACCACCTCCTGGAGGGCGCCTTCGTGCCGACGCCCACCGGGCCCGTCCTCGCCGACGCCTTCCTGGAGCAGGTCCAGGCCCACCTCTCGTACGCCGGACACCCGCTCTACGCCGTCCTCCACGAGGCCATCTACGCCCAGGGCCGCGGCCCCACCGACTGGGCCGCCGAGCGGGTCCGCGCCGGCTTCCCCGAGTTCGACGCGGCCGGGGCGCTCGCCGCCGGGCGGCCCGTCCTGCTCACCGGCGAGACCGTCCACCCCTGGCTCTTCGCCACCGACCCCGCCCTCCGCCCGCTCCGCGAGACCGCCGAGCTCCTCGCCCGGCGGGACGACTGGACCCCGCTCTACGACCCCGAGCGCCTCGCCGCCAACCGGGTGCCGGTGGCCGCCGCCGTCTACCACGACGACATGTACGTCGACACGGCCCACTCGCTGGAGACCGCCGCTGCGATCCGGGGACTGCGGACCTGGGTCACCGACGAGTTCGAGCACGACGGCGTGCGGGCCGGCGGCCCGCGCGTCCTGGACCGCCTCCTCGCGCTCTCCCGCGACGAGCTCTGACACCGCCACCCGCAGCGGCGGGCCGCGTGCGAAAGTCCAAGGACCGGACCCCGATCGCACATGGCCCGCCCCGCGGCGGGCCGGTACAACTCGGTCCATGAGCGCACACGTCACCGCCGAGATCGCCGGCCAGCCCGACTGCTGGCGCCGCGCCGCCGCCCTCGCCGGGCCGCTCGCCGACCGGCTGCCCCGCCCCGGCGAGCGGGTCGCTGTGGTCGGCTGCGGCACCTCGTACCTGATCGCCCGCGCCTACGCGGCCCTGCGGGAATCCCTCGGGGCGGGCGAGACCGACGCCTTCCCCGCCTCCGAGCGCACCCCGCTCGGCCGCGGCTACGACCGCATCGTGGCCCTCACCCGCTCCGGCACGACCACCGAGGTGGCCGACCTCCTCGCCGGCGCGGCCGGCCGGCTGCCCACCCTGGTCCTCACCGGGGTCCCCGACAGCCCCGCCGGCCGGCTCGCCGACCAGGTGGTCGACCTCTCCTTCGCCGACGAACGCTCCGTCGTGCAGACCCGGTTCGCCACCACCGCCCTCCAACTCCTGCGCGCCGGACTCGGGGTGGACCTCGCCCCCTCCGTCGCCGACGCCGAACTCGCCCTCTACGAGCCCCTCCCGGCGCACTGGGAGCGACGCGTCCAGTTCACCTTCCTCGGCACCGGCTGGACCGTCGGCCTCGCCGACGAGGCGGCCCTGAAGCTCCGCGAGGTCGCCCGCGCCTGGACGGAGTCGTACGCGGCGATGGAGTACCGGCACGGACCCATCAGCATCAGCGACCGGACCAGCCTCGTCTGGTGCATCGGCCCCGTCCCGGCCGGACTCCGCGAGGAAGTGGAGTCCACCGGCGCCCTGTTCACCGCCGACGCCGTCGACCCGGTCGCCGCCCTGGTCCGCGCCCAGCGCCTCGCCGTCTCCCTCGCCGCCCGGCGCGGCCTCAACCCCGACCGTCCGCGCCACGTCTCACGCTCCGTGATCCTCGCCGGAGCGTTCCGCCCCACCGCGGCGGAGGCCGCCCGTATCCTGCGGGCATGATCGACACCGAAGCCACCGACCTGCCCGAGCTCCCCGGCGACTGGCGGCGCGCCCTCGCGGTCGTCGCCCACCCCGACGACCTGGAGTACGGCTGCGCGGCCGCCGTCGCCCGTTGGACCGACGAGGGCAAGGAGGTCGTCTACCTCCTGGTCAGCCGGGGCGAGGCCGGGATCGACACGCTCGACCCGGAGGTCTGCGCACCGCTGCGCGAGCGCGAGCAGCGGGCGAGCGCCGCCGTGGTCGGCGTGGACACCGTCGAGTTCCTCGACCACCGCGACGGCGTCATCGAGTACGGGACCGCGCTCCGCCGCGACATCGCCGCGGCGATCCGCCGCCACCGCCCCGAGCTCGTCGTGACCCTCAACCACCGCGACGGCTGGGGCGACGGGCCGGGCGCGCCCCGGAACACCCCCGACCACGTGGCCGTCGGCCGCGCGACCCTCGACGCGGCGGCGGACGCGGGCAACCGCTGGATCTTCCCCGAACTCGCCGAGCGGGGCCTCGCGCCCTGGGACGGGGTCCGCCGGGTCGCCGTCGCCGCGTCCAGCACCCCGACCCACGCCGTCGACGCCGGCCCGGGCCTGGAGCGGGCGGTGGAGTCGCTCCTCTGCCACCGCGCCTACATCGAGGCCCTGACGGACCGGGAACCGGAGGAGTACGCCCGGGAGTTCGTCACCGCCACCACCTCCCGCGCGGCCGACCGCTTCGGCGGCCGCCCGGCGGTGACCTTCGAGGTCTTCCCCCGTTAGGCCGTGCCCGGAGGGCGGACGGCGCGACTTCCCGGACAGGACCCGGTGGCTTTTGCCGAGCGCCCGCCGTCAGCCCGTCGGAGCCGGCGTGAGGACCGCGAACTCGGCCCCCGAGGGGTCGGTGAACCAGGCGAGGCGGCCGACGTCCGGGACGTCCGCCGGCGGCAGCAGGACCGCACCGCCCGAGGCGGTCACCGCGTCCGCCGCCGCGTCGGCGTCCGCGACCTCGAAGTACGGGATCCAGCGGGACCGTTCGCCGGGCCCCTGGAGCTCGGCGGCGCCGCCGAAGGAGGCCGCCTCCTGGTCGCCCTCGGCGGTCGAGACCACCCGGTACGTCATGCCGGGCGCCTCCATCTCCGCCCAGCGCCACTCGAAGAGCGAGCGGTAGAAGTCGAGCGCGGCCTCCGGGTCCGGGGTGTGCAGCTCCACCCAGACGAGCGTGTTCCGCGAGGAGGTGCGGTCCAGGCCCCGGACCGATCCGGCCTGCCAGACGGCGAACTCGGCCCCGGCGGGGTCGGTGAGCGCCGCCATCCGGCCCGCGTCCATCACGTCCGTGGCGCGGACCCGGACCCGCCCGCCCTCGGCGGCCGTCACCATCTGGGAGGTGTCCGCGTCCGAGGTCCGGAAGTACACGGTCCAGGCGCTCCGCGCGCCCTCCTCGGTGAGCGGGCCGAGCGCGGCGACGGTCGCCCCGTCCTGCTGGAAGAAGCCGTACCCGTCGGCCTCGGGACCGGCCGGGCGGAACTCCCAGCCGAGCACGGCGGCGTAGAACTCCGCCGCGCCGACGGTGTCCGGGCTGCCGAGGTCGATCCAGCAGGGGGAGCCGTGGGTGTACTGGGTGCCGAGCATGGGGCGGTGCCGTCCTTCCGTCGTCCTGCGTCCGGGCCGGATTCCGGCCACCATGGCCGATCCTCGGGCTTTCGCCCGGACGCCGCGACCGGTGCCGCGCCGGTTCATCCGACCGGCGCACCCGCCGCGCCGGATCCCCGCCGCGCCGGACCCCTGCCGCGCCGGACCCCTGCCGCGCCGGACCCCTGCCGCGCCGGATCCCCGGCGTTCGGTGCTCCCCTCCTCCCGGGTCCCGCCGCCCCCCGCCCCCCACCGCCCCCGGCGTTCCCGTCCTCCCGCCGCTCCGGGCGTCCGTCGCCCTGGGGATCCGTCGCCCCGCGTTCCCGTCGCCCCGGGGATCCGTCAGCCCTCCAGGCCGTCCGCCCTCGCCGCGAGGTCGCCCATGAGCAGCTCGCCGTGGAGGACCGCGCCCGCCCGGTAGCCCGCGCCGGCCGCGTTGACGACCTGCTCGGCGGGGCCGGTCACGTTCCCCGCCGCCCAGACGCCCGGCACGCTCGTCCGGCCCGCCTCGTCGACCTTCACGAAGGTGCCGAAGGGCGTCTCGTACCCCTCCGCGCCGAGCTGCCGGAGCACCCCGTCACGGGGGAGGAGCCGGGTGCCCGCCGCGAAGAGCACCTCGCAGCCGACGGTCCGACCGTCGGCGAGCCGTACCCCGGTCAGGCGGTCGTCCTCCACGGCGACCGCCTCGACCGCGCCCTCCACGGTCCGGACGCCCGCCGCGGCCAGCAGCCGGGCGTCCTGCCCGGTGAGCTCCGCGCCGTCCAGGAAGAGCGTCACGTCGGAGGAGAGGTGCGAGACCATCAGTGCCTGATGGGCCGGCATCGCCGGATGCGCCACGACGCCGAGGGGCCGGTCGCGGACTTCCCAGCCGTGGCAGAAGGGGCAGTGCAGCACGTCCCGGCCCCACCGCTCGGCCAGTCCCCCGATCTCCGGCAGTTCGTCGACGAGGCCGGTGGCCACGACCAGCCGCCTGGCGGCCAGCGCGGTCCCGTCGGCGAGGGTGAGGGCGAAACCGTCGCCGTCCGCGGCCGCCGCCGTGACCTCGCCCGGCCGGACCTCCACGCCGTACGCGAGGAGTTCGCGCCGGCCGGCCGCCAGGAACTCCGCGGGGGCCATCCCGTCCCGCGAGAGGTAGCCCTGCATGTGGCCGCTCGGCGCGTTGCGCGGCTCGCCCGCGTCCACGACCAGGGTGCGGCGCCGGGACCGGCCGAGGATCAGCGCGGCGCTGAGTCCGGCCGCCCCGCCGCCGACCACCACGACCTCGAAGCTGTTGTCGTCCATGAGTGCGTTCATGCCGCGAGCGTCACCCGGGACCCATCGGGGCGGCAAGGAATCTTGCCGTTTCTGCAACACTGGATCCATGACCGAAGACGACCGCACCGACGCCGTGCTCACCGAGGTCGGCCCCCGGCTGCGCCGGGTCCGCCGCGACCGCGGGGTGACCCTGGCCGAGCTCTCCGCCGCCACCGGCATCTCCGTCTCCACCCTCTCCCGCCTGGAGTCCGGGCAGCGCAGGCCGAGCCTCGAACTGCTCCTCCCGCTGGCCCGCGCCCATCAGGTCCCCCTGGACGAGCTGGTCGGCGCCCCGCCGGTCGGCGACCCCCGGGTGCGGGCCCGCCCGATCGTCCGCCACGGCCGCACCATGTACCCGCTCACCCGCCAGCCCGGCGGCCTCCAGGCGTACAAGGTGATCCAGGAGAAGGCCTCGGAGCAGCCGGACCCCCGGGTCCACGAGGGGTACGAGTGGCTCTACGTCCTCTCGGGGAGGCTGCGCCTGGTCCTGGGCGAGCACGACGTGGTCCTGGCGGCCGGCGAGGCGGCCGAGTTCGACACCCGGGTGCCGCACTGGTTCGGCCCGACCGCCGACGGCCCGGTGGAGTTCCTGAGCCTCTTCGGCCCGCAGGGCGAGCGGATGCACGTACGGGCGCGCCCCAAGAAGTCCGACTGAGCGGCCGCGGCCGTGGAGGCGGGGGCGGGGGCACCGCCTGGACGTCCGCCTCCACGGGGGCCCCGGCCGCGCTCGTCCCCCCGGGCCGGGGAGCTACCGGCCGGCAAGCCCCCGGCGGGGAAGTCCGCCCCGCCTGTTCCCCCAGGAGCAAGCGACCGCTTAGTATGCCACCGACCGCTCGGTACGGACGGAGGCTCGACGGATGCAGGCATGGCGAGTGCACGAGAACGGCGAACCCGGCGCGGTGATGCGCCGCGAGGAGGCGGACGTCCCCGAACCCGGACCCGGCCAGATCCTCCTCAGGGTCCGCGCCGCCAACGTCAACTTCCCCGACGCGCTCCTCTGCCGCGGCCACTACCAGATCCGGCCCCCGCTGCCCTTCACCCCCGGTGTCGAGCTCTGCGGCGAGACCCCGGACGGACGCCGGGTCATCGCCACCGCAGCCCTCCCGCACGGCGGCTTCGCCGGCCACGCCCTCGCCGACGCCGCGAGCCTGCTCCCGGCCCCCGACGCCCTCGACGACGCCGAGGCCGCCGCCCTCCACATCGGCTACCAGACCGGCTGGTTCGGCCTGCACCGGCGCGCCACCCTCCGGGCGGGCGAGACCCTCCTCGTGCACGCCGCCGCCGGTGGCGTCGGCAGCGCGGCCGTCCAGCTCGGCAAGGCCGCCGGCGCCACCGTCATCGGCGTGGTCGGCGGCCCCGCCAAGGCCGCCGTCGCCCGCGCCCTCGGCTGCGACGTCGTCATCGACCGCCGCTCCGAGGACGTCGTCGCCGCGGTCAAGGCCGCCACCGGCGGCCGCGGCGCCGACGTGATCTACGACCCGGTCGGCGGCGAGGCCTACCAGCAGTCCGCCAAGTGCGTCGCCTTCGAGGGACGGATCGTCGTCGTCGGCTTCGCGAGCGGCACCATCCCCGCCCCCGCCCTCAACCACGCCCTGGTCAAGAACTACGCGGTCCTCGGCCTCCACTGGGGCCTGTACGCCCAGCGCGACCCGGCCTCCGTCCTCCGGTGCCACGAGACCCTCGCCGAACTCGCCGCGAAGGGGACCGTCAAGCCGCTCGTCGCCGAGCGCGTCCCCTTCGCCGGAGCGGCCGACGCCGTCCAGCGCGTCGCCGACGGCACCACCACCGGCCGCCTCGTCGTCCTCCCGGAAGGAGCCCGCGCATGACCGACGCCGCCGCACTCCAGGAGCGCACCCGGGCCCTGCTCGCCGCGCACCCGCCCGCCACCACCGACCGGCTCGACTTCCTCCGCGCCCGCTACGACGCCGGCCTCGCCTGGGTCCACTACCCCGTCGGCCTGGGCGGACTCGACGCCCCCCGCTCCCTCCAGGCCGTCGTCGACGCCGAGCTCGCCGCGGCCGGCGCCCCCGACAACGACCCCCGGCGCATCGGCATCGGCCTCGGCATGGCCGCCCCCACCCTCCTCGCGTACGGCTCCGACGAGGTCAGGTCCCGCTTCCTGCGGCCCCTGTGGACCGGGGAGGAGGTCTGGTGCCAGCTCTTCAGCGAACCCGGCGCCGGCTCCGACCTCGCCGCCCTCGGCACCCGCGCGGTCCGCGACGGGGACGACTGGGTGGTGGACGGGCAGAAGGTGTGGACCTCCAGCGCCCACACCGCCCGCTGGGCCATCCTCATCGCGCGCACCGACCCCGACCTCCCCAAGCACCGCGGCATCACCTACTTCGTCTGCGACATGACCGACCCCGGCGTCGAGGTCCGGCCGCTGCGCCAGATCACCGGCGAGGCCGAGTTCAACGAGGTCTTCCTCACCGGCGTCCGCATCCCCGACGCCCACCGCCTCGGCGAGACCGGCGACGGCTGGCGGGTCGCCCAGACCACGCTCATGAACGAGCGGGTCTCCATCGGCGGCGCCCGCATCCCCCGCGAGGGCGGCATGATCGGCAAGGCCGCCGCCGTCTGGCGCGAGCGCCCCGCCCTGCGCACCCACGCGCTGCACCGCGACCTCCTCGCCCTCTGGGTCGACGCGGAGGTCGCCCGGCTCACCGGCGAGCGGCTGCGCCAGCAGCTCGTCGCCGGCCAGCCCGGCCCCGAGGGCAGCGCGATGAAGCTCGGCTTCGCCCGCCTCAACCAGGCCATCAGCGGCCTGGAGGTCGAACTCCTCGCCGAGGACGGCCTGGTGTACGACGACTGGACCATGCGCCGGCCCGAACTGGTCGACTTCACCGGGCGCGACGCGGGCTACCGCTACCTGCGCTCCAAGGGCAACTCGATCGAGGGCGGCACCACCGAGGTGCTCCTCAACATCGTCGCCGAGCGGGTCCTCGGACTGCCGCCGGAGCCCCGCAACGACAAGGACGTCCCCTGGAAGGACCTCGCCCGATGAGCCACGAGCCGGACCTCCTGTACTCCGACACCGAGGACGCCCTGCGGGACGCCGTCCGCTCCCTCCTCGCCGACCGGGCCGGACACCAGGCCGTCCTCGACCGGATCGAGACCGGCGACCCCTACCCGGCGGGGCTCTGGCCCGCCCTCGCCGCCGGCATCGGCGCCGCCGGACTGCTCGTCCCCGAGAAGCTGGGCGGCCAGGGCGCGAGCCACCGGGAGGCCGCGGTGGTCCTGGAGGAGCTCGGCAGGGCGGTCGCCCCCGCCCCGTACCTCACCGGCGCGGTCGTCGCGACCGAGACCCTGCTCGCCCTCGGCGCGACGGACGGCCCGGCCGCGGCCCTCCTCGCCGAGCTGGCGGCGGGGGAGCGGACCGCCGTCCTCGCGGCCCCCCTCACCACCGCCCCCCGCGCGGCGGACGCCCTCTTCGGGGCCACCGGCCCCGCCCGGGCCGTCGCCGACGCGGCCGCCGCCGACGTCTTCCTCGTGCCCCGGCCCGACGGTCTGTACGCGGTCCCCGCCGCCGAGGCCGCCGTCACTCCGGCGACCGCGCTCGACCTCACCCGCCCGCTCGCCGCCGTCGACACCGCGGGAGCGGCCGGCACCCGCCTGGCCGGAGCCGGGGAGGCGCGCGCCGCGGTGCGCCGCGGCCTCCTCGCCGGGGCGGGCCTGCTCGCCTCCGAGCAGCTCGGGCTCGCCGAGTGGTGCCTGGAGGAGACCGTCCGGCACACCAAGGAGCGGTACCAGTTCAACCGGCCGATCGGCTCCTTCCAGGCGCTCAAGCACCGCATGGCCCACCTCTGGCTGGACCTCGTCGGCGCCCGCGCGGCGGCCCGCGCCGCCGCCGACGCCCTCGCCGCCGGGGCTGCCGACGCCGAACTGACGGTGTCCGTCGCCCAGGCGTACTGCTCCGGCGTCGCCGTCCGCGCCGCCGAGGAGTGCGTCCAGCTGCACGGCGGCATCGGCATGACCTGGGAGCACCCGGCCCACCTGGCGCTCAAGCGGGCCAAGGCCGACCAGCTGGCCCTGGGCTCGGCCGGCCACCACCAGGACGTGATCGCCGGCCTGGTGGACCTCCCCGCCCCCGCCTGACGTCCGTCGCCCGCCCCGCGTGACGGCGACCGCCCGCCCCGGCCGGGGCGGGCGGTCGCCGCGTCAGCCCCCTTCGGGAGCGCGGCGCGCGTAGCAGAAGAGGTGCTCCTCGGGCTCCCCGCCGGGCACGTCGGGCCGGAAGACCGACAGCTCGTGGTGGAGCACCTCCAGGCCGCACTCCTCCCGCAGCAGCCCCAGGTACGCCTCGGCGGAGAAGCTGGAGACCCGCGCCCGGCGCCCCATCCAGGTGATCTCCAGGCCCTCGACGTCGGCCGGCACCGTCGCCGACACCAGCAGCCCGCCGGGCACCAGCCAGGACGCCATCCGCCGCACCGTCGCCACCTGCTCCTTCCGCTCCATCATCAGGAGCGGGAAGAAGGCGCATATCGCGTGGTACCCCTCCTCCGGCGGGGTGTGGTCCCGGAGGTCGCCCCGCTCGAACCGCGCCCCGGGCACCTGCGCGCGCGCCAGCTCGACCATCGTCCGGGAGACGTCCACCCCGGTCACCTCGTGCCCCGCCGCCGCGAGCAGCGCCGCCACCGGCCGCCCCGTACCGCTCCCGGCGTCCAGGACGCGGGAGCCGCGGGCGAGCCGGCCGTCGAGCCACTCCACGGCCGCCAGCTGCGCGGGCAGCCGCCCGAAGGCCCGCTCGTAGTCGATCCCCACCCCGTCGAAGAGCTCCGCGGCGCCGAGCACCGCCTCCCCGTCGCCCCGCCCCGCCGCGGGGGTCCGCTCCTCGTGCGTCTCGCTCATCGTCACTCCCGGTGTCGTCGACGTCCGGAACGCACTACCCCGCGCACGTCCCCGTTCCACCCTTGAGGTTTAATTGCAAACTCTTCGCAATAGCACTTGATCTTCAAAAGGGGAGTGGACCCGATGGCCGCCCGAACCGTCCGCCGCGCGACCGCCGCCATGGCCACGGGGGCCTTCGCCCTCACCGCCGCGGCCTGCACCAACCCCGGCACCGACGGCGCGGGCTCCACAGGCCCCAAGGACTCCGCGGTCGTCGGCATCGCCTACGAGCCCGACACCCTCAGCCCGCTCCTCGGCTACGGCAAGGACGGCAACTCCAAGATCTTCGACGGCCTCCTCGCCTTCGACGCCGGCATGAAGCTCACGCCGGCCCTCGCCCGCGAGCTCCCGAAGGTCAGCGCCGACGGACTGACGTACACCTACGCCCTCCGCTCCGGCGTCACCTTCAGCGACGGCGAGCCCTTCACCGCCGAGGACGTTGTCTTCACCTACCGCACGATCCTCGACCCGAAGACCAACAACCCCTCCCGCACCGAGCTCGACGCCCTGAAGAGCGTCGAGGCCGTCGGCGACGACACCGTGGTCTTCCACCTCAAGTACCCCTACGCGCCCTTCGCCGAGCGCACCGTCCACGCCATCGCCCCCGAGCACGTGGCCGGCGGGCAGGACGTCAACACCGGCGCCTTCACCACCAAGCCCATAGGCACCGGCCCCTACGTCCTCAGCAGCTGGTCCAAGGGCGAGAAGCTCACCTTCCAGGCCAACCCGGCCTATTGGAACGGCGCCCCCGCGGTGAAGAAGTTCACCATGGCGATCATCAAGGACGACGACGTCCGCGCCACCCGCCTGCGCGCCGGCGACCTCGACGGCGCCATCCTCCCGCCCAACCTCGCCGCCGGCTTCGCCGACGACAAGGCGAAGAAGACCTACGCGGCCACCACCTACGACTACCGCACGGTCACCCTCCCCACCCACAACCCCGTCGCCGGCGACACCGCCGTCCGCGGCGCCCTCGACATCGCCGTCGACCGGCAGACCATGGTCGACAAGATCCTCGAAGGCGCCGGAAAGCCCGCCTACGGCCCCGTCCCCACCGACAGCCCCTGGTTCGCCCGGGGCACCGAGCGCCGCCACGACCTCGCCGGCGCCCGCAAGATCCTCGACGAGGCCGGCTGGAAGCCCGGCGCCGACGGCGTCCGCGCCAAGAACGGCGTCCGCGCCTCCTTCCCCCTCTGGTACCTCTCCGGCGACAAGCTCCGCCAGGACCACGCCCTCGCCTACGCCTCCGACGCCCGCAAGGCCGGCATCGAGATCAAGACCCAGGCCGGCACCTGGGAGGTCATCGAGCCCCGCATGAAGACCGACGCCGTCCTCGCCGGCGGCGGCGCCCCCGGCGACCCCGACTTCGACCAGTACCTCCTCCTGAAGTCCACCCTCGCCGGCGACGGCTTCAACAACATGGCCTGGTACGACAACGAGGCCGTCGACCGCGCCCTGGAGGACGGCCGCCGCACGAACGACCCCGCCAAGCGCAAGGCCGCGTACGACACCGTCCAGCGCGAACTCGTCGACGACCCCGGCTACACCTTCCTCACCCACATCGACCACCTCTACGTCGTGAACGACTCCTGGGACGGCCTGACCACCCAGACCGAGCCCCACGACCACGGCCTCGCCGCCGGCCCCTGGTGGAACGTCGAGACCTGGAAGCCGAAGAACACCGGAGACACGAAGAAGTGAGCCGCCGCCTCCCCTGGGGGGCCATGGCCCGGATGACGGGACGGCGCGCCCTCGCCGCCGTCCCCGTCCTCCTCGGCGTCACCCTCGCCGTCTTCGCGGTCGCCGAAGCCTCCCCGTTCGACCCCGTCAAGGCCTACGCCGGCACCGCCGGCCTCACCGCCTCGCAGGAGAACCTCGACCAGCTCCGCCACAACCTCGGCGTCGACCGGCCCCTCCTCACCCGCTGGTGGGAATGGATCACCTCGGCCCTCACCGGCGACCTCGGCGACTCCTCCGTCATGCGCCGCCCCGTCGCCGACGTCGTCACCGAACGCCTCGGCTGGTCCGTCCTCCTCGCCGCCACCGCCTTCCTCGTCGCCATCGCGCTCGGCACCCTCCTCGGCGTCCTCGCCGGCCGCCGCCGCGGCGGCCTCCTCGACCGGACCGTCAGCGCCCTCGCCTACACCCTGGAAGCCGCCCCCGCCTTCTGGCTCGGCCTCCTCGCCATCTGGTTCTTCGCCCTCCGGCTCGGCGTCCTCCCGGCCGGCGGCCTCACCGACACCGCGAGCGACACCGTCACCCTCGACCAGGTCGCCCGCCACCTCGTGCTGCCCGCCCTCGTCCTCGGCGTCTCCCAGCTGCCGTGGTTCTTCCTGTACGTCCGCCAGGGCGTCGGCGACGCCCTCGACGAGGACCCGGTCCGCGGCGCCCGCGCCCGCGGCCTCGCCGAACGGACCGTCCTCACCGGCCACGCCCTGCGCTCCGGCATGCTCCCGATGCTCACCCTCATCGGCTCCCGCGTGCCCGAACTGATCACCGGAGCCCTCCTCGTGGAGACCGTCTTCAGCTGGCCCGGCATCGCCGCCGCCACCGTCCAGGCCGCCACCGCCGTCGACTTCCCGCTCCTCGCCGCGCTCACCGTGCTCGCGACCGCGGCCGTCCTCCTCGGCAACCTCCTCTCCGACCTCCTGTACGGCCTCGCGGACCCGAGGGTGGGCTTCGATGGCTGACCCCCGCACCCACCGCCTCCGCCTGTGGAGCTCGGCCCTCGTCGTCGGCGCCGTCGTCCTCGCCGTCCTCCTCGTCCCCCCGCTCGTCCAGCTCGACGAACAGGCCGTCGACCTCTCCCAAAAGCTGCTCCCGCCCTCCTGGGAGCACCCCTTCGGCACCGACGACGTCGGCCGCGACCTCCTCCTGCGCTGCGTCTACGGCCTCCGGATCTCCCTGCTCGTCGGCCTCGTCGCCGCCCTCGTCGCCACCGTCCTCGGCACCGCCGTCGGCGCCGCCGCGGGCGCGCTCGGCGGCTGGACCGACCGCACCCTGATGCGACTGGTGGACGCCTTCTCCTCCGTGCCCCACCTGCTCCTCGGCATCTTCGTCGTCGCCCTCTTCCGCCCCGGCGTCTGGCCCGTGATCGTCTCCGTCGCGGTCACCCACTGGCTCTCCACCGCCCGGATCGTCCGCTCCGAGGTCCTCTCGCTGCGCACCCGCCCCCACATCGAGGCCGCGATCTCCGGCGGCGCCTCGCGCCGCCGCGTCGCCACCCGCCACCTGCTCCCCGCGGTCCTGCCCCAGGCCGGCCTCGCCGCCGTCCTGATGGTCCCGCACGCCATGTGGCACGAGTCCGCGCTCTCCTTCCTCGGCCTGGGCCTCCCCAGCCACCAGGCGAGCCTCGGCAACCTCGTCCAGTCCGCCCGTTCCTCCCTCCTCGCCGGCGACTGGTGGCCCACCCTCTTCCCCGGTCTCTTCCTCATCGTCCCCACCCTCGCCCTCGCCGGCCTCGCCGGCGTCTGGCGCGACCGCCTCAACCCCCGCCGCCGATCGGAGCTGATGCTGTGAACGCCCGCGTCGCCCGCGCGCTGGACGCCGTCACCGCCGAGCGCGCCGAGAACGCCCTCCTCAGCGTCCGCGGCCTCACCGTCCGCTTCCGCCTCCGCGGCGGACGGACGGTCGCCGCCGTCACCGACGCCGACTTCGACCTCGCACCGGGGGAGTGCCTGGCCCTCGTCGGCGAGTCCGGCTGCGGCAAGTCCGTCCTCGCCTCCGCCCTCCTCGGCCTGCTCCCCGCCAACGCCGAGACCGCCGGCACGGCCCTCGTCGACGGCACGGACCTCCTCGCCGCCGGCGAGAAGACCCTCGCCCGTTCCGTACGAGGCCGGCGCATCGGCCTCGTCCCCCAGAGCCCCGCCGCCCACCTCACCCCGGTCCGCACCGTACGGGCGCACCTGGAGGAGACCGTCCGGGCCCTCACCACCACCCCGCGCTCCCGGCGCCGCAAGGCCGCCGAGGACGCCGCCGACCGCGCCGCCTTCCCGGCCACCCACCTCGACGCGTACCCCCACGAACTCTCCGGCGGCCTCGCCCAGCGCGCCGCCACCGCCCTCGCCCTCATCGGCGACGCCCCGCTCCTCCTCGCCGACGAACCCACCACCGGCCTCGACCGCGACCTCGTCGAGCGCACCGCCGACGAACTCCGCCGCCACGCCGACGACGGCCGCGGTCTCCTCCTCATCACCCACGACCTGACCGCCGCCGCCCGCATCGCCGACCGGGTCGCCGTCATGTACGCCGGCCGGATCGTCGAGACCGCCCCCGCCCACCGCTTCTTCGGCGCCACCGGCCCCGACCACCCCTACGCCCGCGGCCTCCTCGACGCCCTCCCCGACCGCGCCTTCACCCCCATCCCGGGCATGCCGCCGGAACTCTCCGACCTCCCCGAAGGCTGCGCCTTCGCCCCGCGCTGCCCCCGCGCCACCGACCTCTGCGCCACCGCCCCGGCCCTCCACGCCGGCGTCGCCTGCCACCATCCGGAGCGCCCCCGTGCTTGAACTCGACTCCGTCACCGCCGGCTACCACCCCCGCACCCCGGTCTTCCGCGGCGCCTCGCTCACCGTCGCCCCCGGCGAGTCCGTCGGTCTCCTCGGTCCCAGCGGCTGCGGCAAGTCCACCCTCGCCCGCGTCGCCGCCCTCCTCCACCGCCCCGACGCCGGCCGGCTCGTCCTCGACGGCACCGAGGTCACCGCCTGGCGCCACCGCGCACCGCGCGAGCAGCGCACCGCCGTCGGCGTCGTCTTCCAGCAGCCCCGCACCGCCGCCGACCCCCGGCTAACCCTCGCCGACCTCATCGCCGAACCCCTGCGCGCCACCGGCCGCAAGGCCGAGGCCGCAGGCCGCGTCGCCGAGCTCGCCCCCGCCGTCGGCCTCACCCCCGAGCTCCTCACCCGCCGCCCCCACGCGGTCAGCGACGGACAGCTCCAGCGCGCCTGCCTGGCCCGCGCCCTCACCCTCCGCCCCCGCTGGCTGGTCTGCGACGAGATGACCGCCATGCTCGACGCCTCCACCACCGCCGCCCTGGTGGCCGCCGTCGAGACCTACCGGGAGGAGACCGGCGCCGGCCTGCTCGCCGTGGGCCACGACCGCGTCCTCCTCACCCGCTGGTGCGACCGCACGGTGGACTGGCAGGACTGCCTGCCGCCCGAAGAGCCCCCGACCCGTCCCTGACCGGTCTCCTCGGATCCCACCCGTATGGCCGCGCCGCCGTTCCCCCGGACGGACCGCCCATTCCGCCACACTGTCCGCCGAACGCCGCAATTCCGGTGCGGCAGAAGAAGGACGTGAGTGCGATGGCCGTTTCCGTTTCCCTCGTGGTGCTCCTCCTCGTACTGGCCGTGGTCTTCATGCGCAGCGGCGGCCTCAAGGTCACCCACGCCGTCGTCTGCGCCCTCCTCGGCTTCTCCCTGGCCGGCACCAACATGGCCCCCACCATCCAGAACGGCATGGCGGCCACCGCCGAGGTCGTCTCCAGCCTCCGCCCCTGACCGGGCCGGCCCGCTGGTTTGACACGTCCCACCCGGAGGCGTAACGTTTCTTGGGTTGTCCGACGTGAGCACCGGCCCCGGTCGGCCCCGGACGGCGATTCCGCGAGAACCACAGAGCCCGACGGCGGCGAGTAATTCGTTTCCTTCGGCTCTTCGTGTTCTTTTGCGGAATGAGGAATCCCCCGATTCGCATCGGAGTCAGGGAATCCGCTAGAGTCTCACTCGTCGGAACGGCCCAACGGCCGGAAAGACGAATCCCGCCGACCGGGAATCGGGCACCGAAAAGCGTCTGATAGAGTCGGAAACGAAGGAAGCGCCCGGAGGGCCCGGAAACGGGAACGAAGGAAGCGTCCGCACCTTGAGAACTCAACAGCGTGCCAAAAATCAACGCC